>NZ_JAESWA010000023.1:0-261029 GCF_016765615.1 Clostridium paridis
ACAACTATAGATCACAATGGAATTTAAAAAAGATGACTCCTGTTCAATACAGAAATCATCTTCTTAAGTCTGCTATATAGTCTTTTTTAAACTGTCCTTTACAAAGGGTACATTTTAGAGATGTCTAGGTTTTTTTATTTTACTTCCATAAATCCTTGATAAAAATCTAATTTCCTTTCCAGAAATTCATCTAAATATCTTCCATTTCTAGGAGTCAAACTTTTATATTCAGTTATAATCATATCAGTACGAAATCTTTTACTATTAATTATTAAGTAAGGAGATATTAATTCTAATAGTTTTATTGCATCATTGTATTCTTTAATATACGAAAAAGAGTCCATATGTTTGTTTTTATTGTAATTTTTATTTCATTTAATTATTCCAATTCTAAAGTCTTAAATAATTAAAAAAGTTGTTAGAATAGTACATGGAAATAAAATACATTTAGTATATGTTTATACAATTATGTAGTATAATAGGAATTGGTGAAGAATTATTGTAGTTTTATGGGAGGGAAAAATGAATAAAGAATTTGTACAAGCAGTTCATGAAAAAAAACTAATACTATTAAAGTTTCATTCTAACGAAAAAGGTATAATTACTAGAACGTGTGTACCTTTTGATTTTGGACCAAGTAAAATTTATAAGGATGGTCAAAATAGATATCATTTTTATGATTTAGATAGTCCGTCTAACAATCATAATTTATCAATTTTGCCAACTCAGATTATTAATATTGAGGTATTAAGTAAATCATTTGAACCTAGTGATTTTGTAACTTGGAGTAAAATAAATTGGTTTTTAAAAAGGGATTGGGGAAAGTACTCATAGATTAAAAGTATAATTTGATTAATATTTTTTTATTAGTTTTGGGCTGGTTCATAAATAAAATTTGAAATAAAAAATATTTAAAATGTATCATATGTAGGACGAGGAATATATTAATTTAAGCTAATAAGTAATCTAATTATTAAAATTCTTGAATTTATAATGAGAATACTAAATTTGGGAGGGTATATAGTGAGAGGAGAAAGTTATATAGAAATAAATATAAAAAATTGTAACAATATAAAAGAAGGCTTGATAAAAATTGAGCAAGATAAATTAAATATAAAATATGCTATGAATGGAACAGGGAAATCTACACTTTCAAAGGCAATTAGAATTAAAAGTGAGCAGAGAAACCTTGATGAATTGACACCATTTTCTAAAGAGGGAGTTCCTTTTGTTAAATTGAGTAGAGAAATAAATAAAGTACTAATGTTTGATGATGAATTTGTGAATAATATAGTATTTAATGAGAATGAAGTAATAAAGAATTCTTTTGATGTTTTTATTAAGACAGAAGATTATGATATAAGAAGAAAACAGTTAAATGACATGCTTAGAGATTTAAAAATGCAAGTTGTAGAAAATGATAAAATTGAGGAAATGATAAATGTTTTTTTTGAGGTGTCAAAGAAGATTGTACAAAATAATGATGGTAGATTAAAATCAAATCCATTTCTTAAGGCAATTACAAGAAAGGAAAATTTGCACAATATACCTCAAAGGTTGGAAAAGTATAAGATTTTCATTCAAAATGATAATTATAATATAGAATGGATAGATTGGAAGAATAGGGGATTCAATTTTGATGAAAGACATATATGTCCATTTTGTTCTGAAAAATTACAAAATGATTATAATGAAGAGAAAGAAGTGTTTACAAAGTCATATGATAAAAATAATACAAGACATATAAAAGATATGCTTAATTATTTTAAGGATATGGAAAAGTATATTAATAAAGATAAGTATGAAGTATTAGAGAGTTCTTTAAGAACTGTAGAGGATGATGCATCATTAAAGCTTGAATTAGAAACTTTTATAAAAGAACTAAATTATATAAAAAATAAAATAATTGAAATAAGAGAATTTGACTCATACAAGATTAAGAATGAAGAAATATCAAAATTAGATGAAAAAGTTAAAAAATTTGAAATTAATAAAAGTATATTAAATATTTTTAATAGCGAATATTCATTAGAAATAGTAGACAGTATTAATGAGAAAGTTAAAAATTTAATTGAAAAAATTACAATATTAAAGTCAGATGTAGGAAAGCTAAATGGATATATACAAGCTGTGATTAAAAATTCTAAACAAGATATTGATGCATTCTTGGAGTCAGCAGGCATAAATTATGAAATAGTTATTTTGGTTAAAGATGAAGGAGATGCGACAACAATATTAAAATATAAAGGCAAAGATAATATTTCTTATGAAGTAGAAAATATAAAAAAACATTTAAGTTGGGGAGAGAAAAATGCTTTTGCATTAATTCTTTTTATGTATTATTCATTAAGGCAAGAAGCTGAATTAATTATATTAGATGACCCAATTTCATCATTTGATAGTAATAAAAAGTATGCTATTATAAATAGGTTATTTAAAAAAACAAATGGTAATAACAATCTAAGTCTATATAACAAAACTGTATTAATGTTAACGCATGACTTTGAACCAGTTATTGATTTCATAATTAATCATAAGCCTACTGGAGGATTTGTTAGTGCAAGTTATTTGAAAAATAATTTAGGAATGTTATATGAAACTGAAATTATCGATAATTCGGATATACAGCCTGTTATGTCAATGCTAATTAATAATGCTAGAAATAGAGAATTGAATTATGTACATAGGGTTATTTCTTTCAGGAAATATATTGAATATATGAATTTTGGAGATACTCAAAGCAGTGCATATGATATTCTTTCATCACTAATTCATGGAAAGAAAATACCGGATAGAAAGATTGGGATTGATCAATATAAAAGTTTTACAGAAGATGAACTTAGCAATGGATTATCTTATATATACAAATTTATTGAGGATTTTGATTATGAAAGTATTTTAAAAACGGATTATTCACAAAAGATGTTGGTACATCATTATACAACAGAAGAAAATAATTATCTGAAGTTACAAATTTTTAGACAGTATCTCGAAATATCAGATATACGTGATAAAATAAATGATGATGTCGTACTAAAGTTTGTCGATAATGTATATCATATAGAAAATGATTATACTTATTGCTTAAATTTTATGAAATATGATATCGTTCCCACATATATCATTAAAAGGATTGATGATTTTATGGAGCTTGAAGTAGTTAAAGTGAGTAAAGAAAGTTGAAAATATAGTAAACTTCAATATCGATGATTTACAAGTAAAATGAAAAAACCTAGGAATTTCTGTCTAGGTTTTTTCATTTAACTTCCATAAATCTTTGATAAAAGTCTAATTTCCTTTCTAGCAATTCCTCTGAATATCTTCCATTTCTAGGAGTCAAACTTTTATATTCATTTATAATCATATCAGCACGAAATTTTTTGCTATTAATTATTAAGTAAGGAGATATTGATTCTAATAAATTTATTGCATCGTTGTATTTCACAATATACGAAAAAGAGTTTTTATGTTTGGTTTCATTGTAATTTTTCTTCCCTTTAATTACTCCAATAGAAGTTACTTGCTTAATCCATTCCAATAGTTCTAATGAAGTAGAGGCAATGGAAACACAAGGGGAAGGGAGCTGATTATTATGGAATTTAATAAGCATTATGCTTCCTTCACCATCAATTATGCCAGCGATATAGGCTTTTTCAGCTTCAGTCAAAAAAATCACTCCTAATTAATAATATGATTATATGTTGCCAAAATGGATGATTGGATATTCATTAATTAGAACAATGTTAGCTGAAAGAAAATCATGATTATGCTTTGACATGAATGACCTGAAAAGTAAAAAAATTAGATTATGCTGAACAGATTCAAACCTATATTAACCTATCTCAATATATGATAAAATGTATTGATTAGTATTTAGGAAAAGGAGGATTCAAATGCAAAATTATAAGATGATGATAGCCTATGATGGTAGAAAATATATGGGGTATAATAAATCCAAAGATAACGCAGAAAAGAGTATTCAAGGTAAGCTAGAAATGATATTATCAAAGCTCTATGACCAAGAGATAGAGGTTATAGGTGCGGTTAATACTGATGCTGGAGTGCATGCTAAGGGGCAAGTTGTTAATTTTATAGCGCCAGATAATAGATTAAGTGAGAAAGAGATTTTTGATTATATCGAAAAATATTTAACTGATGATATTATTGTTTTATCAGTAGAAACTGTTGATGAAAGATTTCATAGTAGATATTTAATGAAGAGTGCCACTTACGAATATCGATTATGGAAGAAAGATGCTCCTAATCGCCCTTTGTTTGAAAGACATTATGTTAACTTAATGAATCAAACAATAAATGTAAATAAAAGCAGAGAAGCTGCAAAACACCTTCTAGGTGAACATGATTTCTTAGCTTTTACTACTAATAAGAAAACAAAGAAATCAATTAAAAAGCTAATTTCACTTGATGTAAGGGAAACTACAAATGAAATTATTATTACTATGACAGCAAATGGATATTTATTAAATATGGAAAGAGTAATAGTAGGTACATTAATTCAAGTGGGACTTGGGCAATTACCTGTAAGCACAATTCAAAAAGCTTTCGAGTCTAAGGATTTGAATGATGTAGGCCATAAAGCTAGTGCAGATGCGCTTTGTTTATTAAGTGTTCAATACTAGTACATATATTTTATTTAAGTCTATGTTATATCTGTTAGATGAAACAAGGCTGGAGAAAATCTAGTAGGATAAAATCCAAGAAAGTCATGAGGGGCTGCTTTCGGACGGATGGGTTCGATACCATAACTCCGCCACTGATATGTACAAAAAAGATGATAAGGTTCATATCTACCTTATCATCTTTTTCTTTGGAATATTACATGGTTATTGGATATATTTTTCCTTTAAGATTATCTGTATAGGCTAGTTTCCCATCCACAGTTATTACAACAGCACCCATGCCATTAATTCTATTAACTCTTTGAATAACTGAAGCAGCATCTAATCCAAACAATTTTGTAGTATATATATCACAGTCTAGGGATTTATCAGCAATAATAGTTAATGAAGCTATATTGCTTTCTATTGGATAGCCTGTTTTGCTGTCAAATATATGGTGGTATTTAAGTCCATCCTTTTCAAACACTCTCTCATATATCCCTGAGGTTACAACTGATTGATCTTTTATTTTAATAAGTGCTACCGCATTTCCTCTTGGTAGAAATGGATTTTGTATTCCGACTTTCCAGTCACCGCCTTCGGATGGTGATTCTCCAAAAACGAGAACATTACCTCCCATATCTACCATAGCTGAAACAGCCCCATTTTTCTTAAATAATTCCATAACTTTATCAGCAAAATAGCCCTTAGCTATGGCTCCAAGGTCTATCTCAATGCCTTTTTTTAAGAAATACACGGTCTTTTTTTCATCATCTAGTTGTATATTCTCGGGTTTTAAAAGTTCTAGCACCTTTTCTATAGATTCTTTTTCTGGTACATGTGCCCCCTCAAAACCTATTCTCCATAATTTTATTAATGGACCTATTGCAATATTTAAGTATGTATTTTCACATAGACTATGTTCTTTTCCTATTTTTATCAGCTCATACAGTTCCTCATCTACTTTTTGTGGAGCTGATGCAGCTGTTTTTTTAAGCATCGCAAGCTGTGAGTCATCACTGTTGGCACTAAAGACTTCTTCATAATGAATCAGCATATCGCAAGCCTTTTCTGCAAGCTTTTCAGCAGCCTCACCTTTTATATATATATAGATTTTTGTTCCCATAAGATATATTATCTTCGTATACTCATTCATTTGGATCTCCTATATTGAAATTATTTTGACCATGAACTAGAAATGCATCTATAAGGTCTTTATCAACGTCAGTTAGTTTTTTTTCACTGTTATATGCTATAAAATAATCTAAACTCAGCTCATCAATTGGAACTTCATATATATTGTATTCAGATGGGCACTCCTTTACATAGATGCTTTCAGGTATAAAAGTTACCCCCAAATTATTCGTTGCAAGGTTGAGTATAGTATAGATTTCCGTGCTTTCCATTATGATTTTGGGCTCTACCTTATAAATGCTTAATAACTGATCTATCTGCTTTCTTATAGCAGAACCTTTGGAAGTTAATATCAGCTTTTGACACAATAGCTTGTTTATGTCGATAGTTCCTTCTGGAATAATGGCTACATCTTTCTGATATAAATCACAGCAGCGAGGAATAATAGCACGGTATCTGTGTCTGCCCCAAGTAATCGAGTTTAAGTTCGGAGAAATATTTCTTGAATTTTGTCCAAGCCAAAAATCCAATTCACCATTCTGAGTAAGTTTCTCATTTTTTTCTGGTAAAGCCTCTGAAAGTTCTATTCTACAGTTTGGATGTATATCCAAAAACTTTGGTAAGAAAAGAGGTAAAAGGTAGGTTCCAAGGCTAGGAAGCACTCCTATTTTTATAACTTTGCTATCTATATCTGACACAGCTGATATTTCCCTAAGCAGCTTTGCATAATTATTTTCTATTGAAGTTAAATACTGATAATATATCTTCCCCTGCTCGGTTAATCTATATGGCAGATTGCTACGACTTATAAGCTCACAGTTTAACTGACTTTCTACCCTTTTAATAACCTGTGTCAAGTAAGGTTGAGAAATATAAAGTGATTTGGCAGCCTTGCTATAATTACTGTACTTTAAAATTGCATCAATATAATACAAAATATCTTGAGAGTAGTATTTTGACATTTAATTCACCCTTTTGCGAAATAATTAACTTATTTATTATTGTGTTTGATTATAACAAATATGTTATCAAGCTTCAATAAAATAACTATTAGATATAATATAGTCAACATGTTAAAATTATATCAAACAATTACTAAAATTATGAAAGTTTGAAATATAGAAAGGGGATTACTATGAAGTATTTAGCAATTGTAGGCACTAACTCAGACGTGTCAACTAATCGTATGCTGCTTCAATTTATGCAAAAGCATTTTTCTAGTGAGGCAGAGATAGAACTATATGAAATTAAGGCTTTACCTGCCTTTAATGAACCAGAGGATTCTGATATTCCTGAAAAGGTAGCAGAATTATCTGATAAAATTCTTAAAGCAGATGGCGTAATAATAGCAACTCCAGAGTATGATCATGCCATACCTGCAGTTTTAAAGAGTGCTCTTGAATGGATTAGTTACACTAGTCAGGCACTTACTGACAAGCCTGTTTTAATAGTGGGTGCTTCTCATGGTACACTTGGTTCTTCCCGTGCACAGGCGCATCTTAGACAAATACTTGATTCACCTGAGCTTGCTGCTAGAATCATGCCAAGTAGTGAATTCCTTTTAGGAAAATCACAGGGTGCATTTGATAGTGCAGGAAATCTTATCTATTCAGATAAGCTATCAGAGCTTGATGAAATTTTTAGAGAGTTTCTTCTATTTACAGATATTACATCAAAACTTTTAGCAGAAAAAGTTTTACATAAAAAAGTTAAAAAATTCACTTGGCAAGAGTAGGAGGATTAATATCAATGAAATTTATAGCAATTGTTGGAACTAGTGCAAAAAGATCATATAATCGTAAACTCCTTCAGTTTATGAAAAAATACTTTGAGACAAAGGCAGAAATAGAAATACTTGAGATTACAGATGTTCCTATGTTTAATCAATCTGATAATCAGTCCTCAAGTGAAGTGATACAGATGTTCAATAATAAGATTACAGAAAGTGATGGTGTTATTATAGCTACTCCTGAGTATAATCACTCAATCCCATCAAGTCTAAAAAGTTTAATTGAATGGCTAAGCTTTGATCTTCATCCACTTGCAGGAAAACCAGTAATGATCCTTGGTGCTTCTCTTGATACTCAAGGTTCTTCTCGTGCGCAGCTACATCTTCGTCAAATATTAGATGCACCAGGTGTTGATGCAAATGTAATGCCAGGATATGAGTTTTTACTTGGAAGTGCAAATAAAGCATTTGATGAGCAGGGTAATCTAAACAATGAAAGAACCATAGACTTCCTAGAAATATGCTTTCTACGCTTTATGCGTTTTGCAAAGATTTCAAATCAGCTTAATGAAGAAGAAGAGTTTACCTTTAAGCCAGGAGTATATGAGGTAGATGCAATAGGTCACAGCGGAAGTCTTCCAATGAAAGTATCCTTTAGTGAGAACAGAATAGAAAGTATAGATATAAATACAGATGGCGAGACGGAAGGACTTGCAGATGTAGTTTTTGTAAGAATACCAGATAAAATAATTGAAGGACAGACATTAAATGTTGATGCTCTTTCTGGTGCTTCCGAAACTAGTAATGCTGTACTAGACGGTGTAGCCAAAGCAGTTAAGCTTGCAGGAGTTAACCCTGACATACTTAAGAGACGTCCAAAGCCTGCTAGCAGCCTAATCAAAGAAGATGAAGAATATACTTGTGATGTAGTAGTTGTAGGTGGAGGCGGTGCTGGACTAAGTGCAGCTGCAACAGCGCTACAGAATGGTAAAAGTGCTATTGTTCTTGAGAAATATCCAGCAGTAGGTGGAAATACAATACGTTCAGGTGGCCCTGTCAATGCTGCAGATCCAGAGTGGCAAGTGAAATTTGATGAAAATCCAGGAGAAAGACATACCATCGAAGCACTACTAGATACAGATGAGAGCTTAATTCATCCAGAATATATAGATGATTTCCGTGCGCTTAGAGAAGAGTTTTCTGCTTACCAGAAAAAGTTTGGCACACAAAAGGGACATCTATTTGACTCTCCACTACTTCACAGAATGCAAACATATTTTGGTGGTAAAAGAACTGACCTTAATGGCAACACTATATACGGACAATATGACCTAGTAAAAATCCTTACAGACAGAGCTTTAGAAAGTGTTAAATGGCTAGAGGAGATAGGGGTCGAGTATGATAAGAGCATAGTATTTGCTCCTGTTGGTGCACTTTGGCGTCGTGGTCATAAGCCTACTAAAAGCCATGGTTCATCATTTATACTTGCACTAACAAAATATGTACAAGATAACTCAGGAAAAATCATTACTGATAGCCCTGTAAAAGAATTCATCATAGAAGATGGTGAAATAAAAGGAGTTATAGCAACTGGTGTAAATGGCCAAAAGATAACTGTTCATGCAAAAGCAGTAGTGCTTGCAAGTGGTGGTTTTGGTGCAAACACAAAGATGCTAAAAGAATACAATACTTACTGGAGTGAAATTGCTGACGATATAAAAACTACTAATTCTTACGCTATGACCGGTGATGGAATATTACTTGGTAAATCTGTAGGAGCAGCACTTACAGGAATGGGCTTTACCCAAATGATGCCTGTAGCTGATCCTGAAACTGGTGAATTATTTAGCGGACTTCAAGTACCTCCTGAAAACTTTGTAATAGTAAATAAAGAAGGAAAAAGATTTATTAATGAATTCTCTGGAAGAGATGTTTTAACAAAAGCTGCTATTGACCAGGGTGGTTTATTCTACCTTATAGCTGATGATGAAATAAAGAAAACTGCAGCTAATACAAGTCAAGAAAAGATAGACCGTCAGGTAGAAGCTGGTACTCTATTTAGAGCAGATACTCTAGAAGAGCTAGCAGTAAAAGTTGGTATGGATCCTGCAGTTCTTGTAGACACTATTAATAAATATAATTCATATGTTGATGCAGGCTTTGATCCTGAATTCCATAAGGATACATTTAGCTTAAAAGTTTTAAAAGCACCATTTTATGCGACTCCTAGAAAGCCAGCAATCCATCATACAATGGGTGGACTTAAGATAGACACTAAAGCCCATGTATTAGACGAAAATGATAAACCAATTAAAAATCTTTATGCTGCAGGAGAAGTAGCTGGAGGTATCCATGCAGGTAACCGTCTTGGCGGTAATGCATTAACTGATATATTTACCTTCGGAAGAATTGCTGGTAAAACTGCAGTTGATGAAATGAAATAAAGATGAACAACTAGTTCATCTATAGTTAATGTTTAGATAATTAAAATAAGAAAGTAGACTCCACTATAAAACCAACGAAAATCTAAATTTTAGATTTTCGTTGGTTATTTTATTTCAAAAATTTTTAAATTGCTATCTTAATTTATTTCATCTATAATTCTATTCATTAATCTTATTAAAACTTTCATATCTTCAATTTCTTGACTAGAAATTTCTTTTAAATAATCACGTTGTCTTTTCAAGGAATTTTCTAAAATTCTAATTTCATCATCTACATTTGGACTTGGTTCATCATATTTAGATTTTAGTGAATGCGCTAAATCATATAAATCCTCATTTGGCTTTTTTATCATACTACTTCCAAAGGAATCGCCATTGCCATAAGGTATTCTATAAGAAAAGAAGTCATAGGTCTTCTTGCTAAATTCAAAAACATACCTGTTGTTGTCAATAGGCTTAATATAGTTTTCTACTATATCACTTAAAGATTCACGCTTGTTTTTTAAACTTGAAATAGCCTTGGTCAATAAATCTATATTTTTCATAGCTACAGAGTGAGGGAAGGTAAGGGTATGAATACTTTGTTCCCAATAAAAGGCTAAGAGACTATCTTGGATTTTTTTTAGTAATTTAAATAACATATGATTAATATGACAGGAATCTCCAATATCATCAATATAACTGGAATTAGCAAATTGAATTGTCTGGGAGAGTCTTTTGGAAGTGCGGCACATCTCATAAATGACATCTTTTAAATCATTACTTATAATAGAAGGTAATAGCTCCTTTTTCATAATTTCAAACCTTGTATTAAAATTCAAAGGTTTTATTGATAAAGAATCTAGGCTAAGAATCAACCTACCATATAGTTTATGAATCATTTCATAGGTTTGTAGGTCAAATCCTACTTTTTCACTATCCATTGAACTGTGATAATAGTTTTCGTAATATATGGAGTTTTCAAAATCTTCTCCTGGCATAAGGGTTGGAATTCCGTTTTTATAATAAGAAAAATCATCAGCAAAAATAAGGCTTGGACAAATTACCTCATAATTATAACTACTCTTAGACGTAAAATATTTTATGAATTTTTCAACATACGTATATAATTCATAGGAACTGTAAACTCTAAAATTTCTTTCGTTAGCTATTGGAAAGTTTCCGTCAAAATTAAATAATGCAAAAGCTTTTTCTTTAAGTTCAGGATGAAGTTTTTCTATCTCATAATAAGAACCACATGCCCAGTCATAATCCTTATAACCTTGTCCCCATTCTTCAGCCCCTTGAGCTATAACTCTTATGGTTTTCATAGGAGTATATCCGCTGTCTATTATTGCTTTACTAATACCAAGAATCTCTGAAACCCCATTAGCATCGTCAAAAAATGAATGGTAATAACCATCATAGTGTGCGATTAAATATATTACCTCTGAACTTTTTCCTTTGATTTCGCCTACAACATTATAAGAATCTGCATAAGGTACAACTGTAGAATTTGCATTAAAAATAGCTTTAATCTCATTATCAGGGCTAGCTGAAATTAAGTCTTTTAATTTTTTCACATCTTTTATGCTTATAGCTAAAGTAGAGCAGTAGGGGGGAGCCTGAAGATCAAAAGAAATTAATATATCATCATGTTCTACGTTATAGGTTAAGGCAATTAATATACCTTTTGCATTATGAAGGTAAGCTTCATATGCAGGAAGGTTAATCCAGTAGTCAGTGGTGGGATTAATTGTTGAGACTAAAACCAGTTTATTTTTTATATCGCCTAAAGCGTTTAACTCATCTATAGTACCTCTACCACCATCAACTATACTTACTTCTTCATTTACAGCTTTAATATTCGAAGCATATCCTCCTAAAATAATTTTTTGTAAGAAACCTTTATCATCTTTATACATTATATTAGCACCTTTGTATGTCCAGCCATTAACCTGAAATTTATCCATAGATACATTTATAAGTGCTGTTTCTTTAAATTTGCTGAACAAATATTTTGCAGCATCGTAGGAGGCCTTTGAGCCTGCGGATCTATTTCCAGTGTCTTTATCATCTCCAAATTGACCTAATTTCTCCATGATTTTTTTAGAGAAGTTTAGGTCTAAAGCTTGGCAATAATCTCTATAAACTTCAAAATCATTCATCATTAAAATTCACCTCAATATAGATTATGAAATAAAACAATAGTTGTGATTATGTAATTTTTACAGTTATAACTTATGTAATTTATCATTGTTCTTTATAGTTTTTTACACCCAATTAGTTAGATTTAAATATATATTCTATAATAAATAAAAGGGAAAAAAACTAAACTAAGTTTATATTGTATTTACATTCATAATATATACTTGTAACAGGAAGGTGATAGATTTGAATAATGTTTTAGTTATAGATGATGATGGATATATAAGAGAGCTTATTTGCACAGTATTGAATAATGAAGGATTTTCTGTGTATGAAGCTGTAAATGGACTGGAGGCCTTAAAAAGGCTTGGAGAGGAAAAAATTGACCTTTGTGTACTTGATATCATGATGCCGCAAATGGATGGCTACGAATTTTGCAAACAAGTGCGTAAATATTATGTGGATATGCCAATTTTAATGCTAACTGCAAAGAGCGAACTTCCCCAAAAAGTAAAGGGTTTTGAACTTGGTGCAGACGATTATTTAACCAAACCCTTCGAGATTGATGAGCTACTTGTTAGAATAAAAGCACTTCTAAGGAGATATAAAGTTGTTACTTCACAGACTATTAATATTGGAAATTTAGTTATTGATAAAAGTAGTTATACTGTCATTAACAACGATGAAAAGTGTGATATACCAATGAAGGAATTTGAGCTTTTATTCATGCTTGGAAGTTATCCTGGCAAAACTCTTTCTCGCAATAGACTCATAGAAGAGATTTGGGGGCTTGATTTTGAAGGAAACGAGAGAACACTTGATGTTCATATAAATCGTCTTAGAGAGAGATTTCCCTGTGAGGTTTACAAGTTTAAAATTACTACTATTAGGGGACTTGGGTACAGATTGGAGGAAGAGAAGTGAGAGGAAACTGGTCTTTTTTTTCAATTATAATGATTTTTATTACAACATTACTAGGCATTATTAGTGGACATTATTTTTACATATTTATTTTAGGTGAATCACAAAGTATTCCTTCATATATGGTCTTTATTGTTGAAAGTTTGGCATCTGCAATGATATATTTTTTAGTCTGGAGAGTGTGGTTCTATTTACACAAACATTTCGCGAATAAACATAAAAGATTTGATCTTTCACATTTTCCAATATTAAGTGGAGCTATTGAAGCAATGAATAAGATGGCATCTGGTGATTTCAATGTACTTGTTAAAACAAATGAATTGGATCCTTTTAATGAGGTGGCAGATAAGGTGAATAGAATGGCAAAGGAACTTGGATCGTTGGAAAAACTGCGTCAAGATTTTATATCAGATGTATCACATGAAATACAGTCACCTTTAACATCTATATCAGGATTTGCATCCCTTTTGAAAAAGGGGAATTTAAGTGAAGACAAAGTATCACACTATGCTAATATAATAGAAGCTGAAAGTAAAAGATTATCCAAATTAAGTGAAAACTTATTAAGATTATCTAATTTAGAATCAGAGGAAAATAATTTAAACTTAAAGAAATATCAAATGAACAAGCAAATTGAAAGTATTTTACTAATGTTAGAACCACAATGGTCTGCAAAAAGTATAGCACTTGATGTTTCCCTTGAGGAAACCATAATATGCGCAGATGAGGATTTATTAAGTCAGGTATTTATAAATTTGCTTAATAATGCAATTAAATTCACACTAGAAAATGGAAGTATAGGCGTTAAATTATCAAGCAATGAAAACGGAATTGAATGTAGAATCTCCGATACAGGTATAGGTATTTCACAACAAGATCAGCTACGAATTTTTGAAAGGTTTTACAAAGTAGATAAATCACGTGACCGTTCTTTGGGTGGCAATGGACTTGGACTCTCAATAGTAAAGAAAATTATTGATTTGCATGGAGGAAAAGTATCTATTGAAAGTGAAATTGGAAAAGGTACTGAATTCACAATTTTTTTGCCTAAATAGAAAAAATATATTTATAACCACAGTCTGAATTAACAGAAGGTGGTTTTTCTTTTTGTTTACATTCCGTTTAAGTTCCATTTAAGTTAGGTTTAAATTGTAGCAATATACTATGTTTGTAAAAGTCAAACAGGGTTTAGAAAACAATACTATTGTTACGAGAGGATATTTTATTACTCGCAAAACGAAAGGAGTTTTTTATATGGAAAACATAGAAAATATGGATCAAAAATCACTGTACTATTTGGAAAAGGCACCCGTTACAAAAGCAATAATACACATGGTTATTCCTATGATGCTAAGTAGTATTGCCTCAGTTATCTATAATATCATCGATGCTTTTTTTGTAGGCAAGCTTAATAATACAGCGATGATGGCATCGGTGATGTTGGCTTTGCCATTTACATTAATATTAATGGCGCTTGGGCAAATGTTTGGAGTAGGTTCAGGAACATATATATCGAGACTCTTAGGTGAGGGAGATAGAGAGAGTACCAAAAAAGTTAGTTCTATTAACTTTTGGTCTTCAATGTTTATAGGGATTATTTTTATGCTAATATGTCTGCCTCTATTATCTTATATTTTGCCGCTTTTAGGAGCAAGTGGGGAAACACTACAATATACAAGAAATTTCGTAATGATACTTGTTATTGGTGCTCCAATTAGTATTACTAATATGGCACTTGAAGCAGCTGTACGTGCAGAGGGTGCATCAACTATTTCTATGACTGGTACCATAGGAGGTATTATAGTTAATATAATACTTAATCCTTTTTTCATTTTTGTTCTTAACATGAATGTTATGGGATCAGCACTAGCATCTCTTTGCGGCAATACAGTTTCTGCTCTATATTTTATATATTATCTGCAAAAAAAGAGTGCTGTTCAGAACTTATCAATAAAGAATTTTAAGCCTAGTAAAGAGATTTATATTAACATTTTTAAAGTTGGAGTTTCAGCTTTATTACTAAGTGGATTTTTCGTTATCATAAGTCTTCTTTTCAATAACTTTTCTATGATTTATGGAGATACTGTTGTGGCTGGATTTGGAATTGCACAAAGAGTAGTTCAAATTGTAGATTGTATTGGTATGGGCTTTGCAATGGGAGTTGTACCACTAATTGCATTTGCTTACTCTTCAAATAATCAAAAGCGTCTCATGGAAATTATTAAGAAAACCATAGTGTACATGTTGGTTTTAACATTAACCTTAGGAGCAATTCTATTTGCACTCAGGTTACAGATAATTGGCTTTTTTAGTGTTGATTCTAAGGTTATAGCCATTGGTCAAATAACTCTAATAGCTCAACTTTCCTCAACAGTTTTTGCTGCACTATGCGAGTTTTTCACAGGAATCTTCCAAGCCCAAGGAGCTGGTGTGCAATCAAATGTTATGGCTGCTGTAAGAGGTGTTTTATTTATCCCTATTTTGATTGTAGGAAACATGCTGTTTGCAGTTAATGGTGTTATTTGGACTATGACAGCAACAGAAGGAATCTCATGTCTGATAGGAATTACCCTATGGCTAGGAGTTAGAAAGAAGAGTTTCGTAGAAGTGTCTATGGGTGATCAAATAAGTTAAAAACGTTAGAATGAGGTGTTCAAATAATAACATTAAATGATTTAGAAATTTATTGGTGGATTTCAAAGGTCACGCTTCGCCTCCACCATAAAATCCACGACCATTTATATGTGGCTTAAATAGCTGCTTATAGATGGTCGTGTTTTTTTATGCTACGGGTAGCTCTGCCAATCATGAATTTTATTAGAATATTTGTTTTAATTTTTATATTGTGGATATTACTGAGTTATAAAAGTAAACTCTAATGAATCTCTGTCGACTAACCTTGAATAAGTATATTTTGGATACCCAACCATAACAGCACCAGTGATTTTCTTATTATTGGTGATATTAAATAATTTAAGTAATGGAGAATTATCCTTCATAGAAATTCTTTCAAACATTCCAGCCCAACACGAGCCTAATCCTAGTGTTGGTGCATATAGCTCCAAATATGATAATGAAAGAATAGAATTTTCTCTTCCGCGTGGGAAGTTTGAATCAGCAGTTGCCAAGATAAGGCAGGGAGCTCCTCTTAAAATTGTATCAATTCCCTTTTCACGATATGGTTTTGTAAAGTTACTTGATACTTTATCTTTTTCAAATTCTTCAATAGCAATCATAACAGCTTTATCAAGTATATCCCTATCGTCTATGATAGCGTAAGATATTCCTTGAAGATTATGTCCGCTAGGAGCAAAATGTGCAATGTTGACAAGATCTATTAATTTTTCTCTTGGGACAGGAGTTTCTTTATATGAGCGTATTGAACGCCTTGAACGAAGAAAGTTTTCTGCTTCCTCAGGACTTAGTTTTGGAAATTTTTTTGAACTTATTTGATTGGATAATGGTGTTTTTATATTATCAATTGCTTCCTGTGGACATATAGCTACACAATGGCCACAGGAAATGCACTCTTCAGTAGAAATTTCTTTAGGCCCATTTTTACTAAGTTCTAATACACGTTCTGGGCACTCCTTTACGCATAAACCGCATTTAATACATTTCTCTTGATCTAAAGTTATTAAATTCATTTTTATCTTCTCCTTTAATTTAAACATATTCCATCAAATAATAAGGTCTATCTGTTAGTGTATATAGTAATGGAAGACTTATGACTTATATCATATTCTTCACAATATAAAACTAATGAAAGTAAGTTCTTTTTATTTTTTGATTATGTCTTAAGTCATCTCACAAATTATTGCTGTGTCGGTTGATTTTTAGAGATAAATATATTTGAAGATTTAGTATTGTTTTTTGGAATTAAAAGATTATTAGTGATTAGATAATAAATATACGCCAGTAAAAGTACACTGCAGCTTGTACTTGTAATTCCTATAACACCAAATGAATGATATACAGAGGTACTTATCCATGAACCTAGAGATCCACCTAAGTAATATCCAACCATGTAAAGGGAATTTAATCTACTATGATTTTGAAGACTAAGCTTATAAATCCTTCCTTGATTTAAAGACATATTCATTCTCGAACCAACATCCAAAGTAAAGGTTATAAGAATTATAATTATAAGTTTAGACCAGCCTATGCCTAAGATTAAAAAAGATACAAACATTATAGCTAAAGCAAAAAGGTTCCATAAGCTTACACTTTTGCTGTTTGTAAGTTTTCCTGAAAATCCAGCTGCCAATGCTCCTGCTATACCTAAGAAACCAAAGAGTCCAACGATGGCACTTCCATAATTATAAGGAGAGCTTTCTAAAATAAAGGACAATGAAACCCAAAAAATATTGAATGCACAAAATGCAGCAGCACCGAAAACTATTGTTTCTCTTAATACCTTCTCTTTTTTTAATAATGGAGGTAAGGATAATATAATGTTTTTATATGAACTTTCTTTTTTCACATTATCATCAGGTAGAGAATAATATAGGTATACTGCAAAAATTAATAAAACTATTGCTGCGAATTCATGAACAACTCTCCATCCAAATAATTGTCCAATAACGCCTCCTAATACTCTGCCGAGTAGAACTCCAAGAAATACTCCTGTTAGTAAGTGACCAACTATTACACCTCGTTTTTCAGATGAAATATTTGACGAAACAAATGGAATTATAAGTTGTGCAGAAACACTAGAAATTCCCATAAAAAATCCTATGATTACTACTAAATTAAATGTAGAGACTAAAGTCATTAAATATAATAATGCAGCTGAACTAATAATACTTAAAATAACTAATAGCTTTCTATTATATCTATCTCCCAATGGAACAATAAAAAATAATCCTATTGTGTAGCCTATTTGTATAGCTGTTACAAGTTTACCAGATGATGAAGTAGCTACAAAAAAATCATTTGAAATATTGGTTAATAAAACTTGATCATAGTACAAATTAGCTACTATAATTGCACAAAGAATCGATAAAATTAATAATAATTTTTTTGAAAGATTCTTGTTTTCTAAATCTCTATTCATTTACACATCTTCCTCTCTATATGTTATGAGAATAGTGTATAATGAAAATATTATCTTAAATAGAAGCTAAGTTATCATATGATTAATAATACTATGTTAAACAAATATGAAATAATTTATAAAATGATTTAGTAATTTTCATGTATCATCATTAATGATTAAGGATAAATGGGAGAGATGGTAATGGTATCTAAAAATAAGGAACTTGGGTTATTTTTAAAAAAGAAAAGATCCACGTTAAGGCCAGAACAATTTGGACTTAAATTTGAAAAAAAAAGAAGAGTGAAAGGGCTAAAAAGAGAAGAAGTTGCTGATTTAGCAGGAGTAAGTATCGACTGGTATGTACGTATTGAACAAGGACAAAATGTTAACCCCTCAACAGCTGTACTACTATCTTTGAGTAGAGTTTTACAATTAAATAATGAAGAAAAAAGATATTTATTTAATTTGTCAGATAAAAAGTTACCTATAGAAGACGTTACTTCCGCTAGTATTTCGAATACATTACAAAAATTCTTAGATAATCAAAATCCTAGTATAGCTTATATTACTGATAGTAAACTAACTATAATTGGATGGAATGAAACAGCTTTAAAAGTTTATGGCAATTATAAAGAAATGAGTGAAAAAGAAAGAAATTCTGTTTGGAGAGCTTTTAATGATGATTATCTAAAGGAACTACTAGATAATTGGGAAGGACATACTAAATTACGTGTTGAACAATTGAGAGCAAATTACAACTATTATGAGAACGATAATACAATAAATGAGATTATAGATGAATTAAATGAAAAACATTCTCTATTTAATAAATGGTGGAATAATCAAGGTATTATGGGAACACCAGAAGGGCAAAAACTTTTACATCATCCTGTAGTAGGAGACTTATATTTAAGCTATATTTCATTTAAGTCTACAGAAATAGAGGGGGCACATATAACCATTCAAATGCCCATAGATGATTATACAAAAAATAAATTAGAGCAACTTACGTTAGAATAAATTAATTCTGTTTGAAGCTGTATATTAACAAAAGACTATATGCATCAATATAGTCTAAAGGCCAATATTAGGGGAGAGAATTATTAATAACCATTCTTTCTTAGATGAAAATAAGATAATAGAAGTTTTAACAATTATGATATTTTCGATGTAGATAGAGATGAATTTTATTAGTGGATTTCAAAGGTCACGCTTCGCCTCCACCATAAAATCCACGACTACTTGTAATGTAGCTTAAACAGCTGATTACAGGTAGTCGTGTTTTTTTATTGTTGTGGGTAGCGGTACCATTAAAACTCTCATGCTAATTAAAAAAATGTTATTTTAATAACTCAGATAACATATAAACGAATGATAAATATAGAAGTTTTCTACAAATAGAGAAATTTAATAATAAATTAAAAGATCAAGAATGAGATAAAGATTTTTGATTGGTGTTTATCAATATTATAGAGTGAACTACTTATGAATCATGATGAAGTAATACTTATTATGATTTTTTCTATTCTTATATAATAGGAAAATTCTTATTAATTATAATAAATTACTATTATAAATTGATATAAGAAACAATTATGGTAAAATAAACATGGTAAGAGATGGAATATAAAATTAGAGTTCTAGATATTCATAGTGACTGTGTAAACTAATATGTTTCAAATAATATAAATATTTATAGATAAAATATAGTGTAGTTACTTAAAAAAATTTCCATTTAGAATGATGCATACATTGAGTTTGTGTATGTAATAATTAAGAGAGAATTACTTAACACAATATAATTAAGGTGTATAGAAATTATATTGAGGGAATTAGGAAGAAAAATCTGAAATATGGGGGAGGAAATATGAATAAGTTAGTTTATTTATTCGAATTAGATTCTGTAAGAAAAACTGATAAACAGATATATAAAGGTCAATTAGCAATGTTTGATGAACTTTTAGGGAATGGAAACATTATTGTAATGTCTATGAATCAAATTACTGATTCAAAAGCATTTTTATGTATGCTTGAAAGTGATGAACACTATAATATTGTAAAAAAATTAATAAAGCAGGGATACATTCGAATATCAAGATATGGGGGAACGCGAACTGTTTCTCAATATATACAAAATGCTATAAATAAAAATTTAGATAAAAGTGATGATATATTTATTTTTTCTGCTATTCCAGTAAAAAGTAATCAAAAACTTTTACTGAAATTAATGCAGAATGTTTTAACGAATACTGACTTATCAATAATTCAGGAATATATAGATTTAGGAGATGAAGATAATCAAAAGATAGTAGAACTTTTTAATGAATATAGTATTGATGGAACAATTAAAGAAAATACTATAAATATTAATAAAGCAAAAGAGTATTTAGAATTTCTTTATCGTTTTCTAGAATTAACAATTATTGCGAGTATGTATGGTGATTCAATAACTCCTCTTATAAAATATAGTGAAATATATATAGAAAAAAGTTTCTTTACTATTATGGAGAAAATAGTAGATTTTAATTGCAATAAAAGTGAATATCCTTTATGGGATGAAACAATTATTACATTAAGAGAAATAAAGAATCAGTTGATTGTTAATGCAGGAAGTGAAAAAAATAATCGTTCAGTATGGATAAAAAAGATAAAGGAGTTAGATGGAAAGAAAAAAAAAGAAAATTTATATTATGCTGAATTAATTGTTAATTTATGCTATAACTATACGGTGGAACTTAGTATTTATGGTGTTTCAAAGCATTATGAAAGAGATGATGATATTAATATTGATTCATTTGAAAGAGAATTTTTTTCGCGTTTAAAATATGAATGGAATGGTGGAGAAGAGGCAGTATCTAGATTTTTACAGGAAGAAACAAACGAATATGTGCAATATAAAGGGAAATATCCAGATTGGAAACGTGGTATGAGGATAATTTCGAGACGGAAACATATTAAAATAAACTTTAATGATTATAAAAAAATACCATTATATGAATATAGTTATGAAAGTCAGCGTAAAAATGAAAAGAGAAAAGATGCTGGTAATATTTCCAAGGTGCTAATCACTATATTTATTAATGCATTAGTTCTTTATTTTTTGGACAATAAAATATCATATTTACAAGAATATATAAGTACATTTTTAAAATCAGTGTTAACTTTCTTTGCAATAGCCGTTTTAAATGATATTATATCTAAATTATTTAATCTTCCTAATATATTAGAATGTATTCAGGTTGTGGAAAAATCAATGATTGATTTATTCGCAATTATTTTTAGAAAAACAGATACATATATAAATTATGATAATTTTAATAATGATCATGTAGAAGAAATACCAAACATTTTAAGGCAGGCAGATACAAAATCAAAGGCATTACAAGAATATATAGAGTTGTGGAAAAATAGACCGGATATGTTTAAAGAGTATATTAATATGATTATTATTGAACCAAATAAAAATGGAATTAAAGAAATTATCAAATATGAGACAATTTTTAATAAAAATATTGGGGTTGTTTATAAGAGTGATTATAATATGATGGTAGTTGATTTAATTCGAAATATAGAAGGCAAATATAGTACATATGAACGCTTAATGCCTACAGTTCGAGAAGGAGCTGTAGTAGTTGTACCGGTGTATAAAGGTAAATTTATTCTTTTAAATCAATTTCGTCATGCGATAAGACAAAAACAGTTAGCATTTCCACGTGGATATGGAGATATGGACAAAAACGGAAATGAAATAGATACTGAAAATAATGCCATTAAAGAAATAAAAGAAGAATTGGAAGCTGAAATAATTGATAAACCACAAAAATTAGGAAGTATCATTGCAGATAGTGGAATTAGTGCTAATAAAGTAATGGTTTATACAGTTAATATTGCTAAATATAAAGAAAAATTTGGATATGAAGGTATTGAAAATATACAACTAAAAACTGAAGAAGAACTTATTTACTCTATAAAAAATGGAGAAATTAATGATGGGTATACATTAGCAGCATATATGTTATATATTAATAAACTTAAATAAAAATTATTTTTAAGTTTGTATAATAGCTTTGATAAATTTTTCAGTATAGTCTATAGTTTCTTCATTTTATATTTTAAAAGAGAAGCTAAGAGGCTATGAATAGATGCATAATATGTGGTGGATTTCAAAGGTCACGCTTCGCTTCCACCATAAAAAACCCACGGCAAAATTATGCTGTGGATTTTTTTCGTTTATAAGGAAGTTTGGAATTGTGAAAGATGAGCCGTACCATAAGTAAATGCAGTACCTTGATAAACTTTTGATTATAGATAATAAAAGAGAAAGTAAAGAAAAAATTAAATTTACGAAAATAATAATATAATAGTTTTATCTATTAATAAAAAAGTTCTATTTTTGATGGGAGAGTAGGGATGAAAAACAGAAAAATGAAGATGATATCATTAATACTTGTTTTGGTAAGCTTATTTGTAAGCTTTAATGTTACGTCCGCTAGTGCAATTACAATAACAGGAACGGATACAAATGGTTTTACATGGCAGTCAGATGATGGAGTAACATATTCGATAACAGGTTACAATGGGAGTGATACCAATATTACAATTCCTAGTTCTATAGATGGACATGCTGTTACAAGCATAGGAAGTAATGCTTTTAGAGAAAAACCATTAACAAGTGTAACAATTCCAGATACAGTTACAAGTATAGGTGGTTTTGCATTTTATTGTTGCTCGTCTCTTGTAAATATAGCAATACCTAATAGTGTAACAAGTATAGGAGATAGTGCATTTGCATATTGTACATCCTTAGCAAATATAACACTTCCATCCAATCTTAGTAGCATAGGAAATTCAACATTTCAAGATTGTAAGGCACTTAAAGGAATAACAATTCCAGATAGTGTTACAAGTATTGGCATCTATGCATTTGTGGAGTGCTATTCACTTACGGATATTACAATACCAAACAGTGTAACATCTATTGGAGAAGGGGCATTTAAGGATTGTAAGGCACTTAGATCTGCAGTAATGCCTGATAGCGTAACAAGTATAGGAAATTATTTATTTTATAACGATCAGCTTTTATCAAACGTAAGGTTATCCAATAATCTTACGGATACAGGTAATTTTATATTCTACAATGATTTCTCTCTTACAGGAGTTACACTTCCAAGTAACCTTAAGAATATAGGAAACAGTGCATTTGAAAATTGTACAGCGCTTACAAACATAACAATCCCAACTGGAGTGACTAGGATTGGATATAGAGCTTTCATAATGTGCAGAGTCCTTTCAAATGTAACAATACCAAACACAGTTAAAATCATAGATTTTAATGCATTTGCTCATTGTTATGCATTTACTAATATCATAATTCCTGAAGGCGTTACTAGTATTGGAGACTATGCATTTTATTATGATACAGCTTTAACAGAAATAACAATACCTCAAAGTGTTACTAGTATTGGTTTTTTAACATTCAGTAGTTGTAATTCAAATTTTAAAATCAAGGGGTATGAGGGTTCTTATGCACAGATTTATGCAGGTAGTAATTCTATAACCTTCCAAGCACTGTCTACAACAGAATTTCAAAGACTATCAGGTCTTTCGAGATATGAAACAAGTGTTGAAATTTCAAAAGCTTGGGGTTCTCATGCTGATTATATTGTTCTTGCTACAGGAGAGGATTTTCCAGATGCTTTATGTGCGGCTCCGTTAGCGACTAAGTACGGTGCACCTATTTTATTGACTTTAAAAAATTCTCTTCCTGAAGCAATAGAAAATGAAATAGATAAACTTAAGCCTCAAGAAGTTTTTTTGATTGGAGGAACAGGAGTAATATCAGATAATATAAAAACAGTTCTTCAAAGTAAAGGAATTAAGGTTACGAGAATTTCAGGGGTAGATCGTTATGATACCTCTCTTGAAGTAGCGAAATATGTTAACAGTCCAACTCAAGAGGCTTTTATAGTAACTGGTGATAACTATCCAGACGCACTATCTATAGCTTCCTACGCAGGAAGCAAGCAGATACCAATTCTATTGACAGATAAAAGCAAGCTTAATGATAAAATAAACAACTATATTAGAAACAAAGGAATAACAAAAACCTATGTTATTGGTGGAACTGGAGTAGTTAGTGACAATGTATTGAGCTCACTTCCAAATGCAGAAAGAATTTACGGAAGCAACAGGTATGAAACTAATTATAAAGTTCTATCCAGGTTTTCATTCTCATATGGTGATAATTATTTTGCTACTGGTGAATCCTTTGCAGATGCTTTGTCAGGTTCTGCTTTAGCTGGAGTTTCAAATAATCCTATAATTTTAGTTGGTGATTCAATGCCGGATAATATAGTTAATTTACTTAAGCAGAATAAGGACATGATGAAATTTAAAAAAATTCTTGGTGGAACTGGAGCGGTTTCAGATACTATAATAAATAAGATATTTAAATAATAGTGGATTTTAAATGTGGTGTTTCACCTCAATCATATAAAGAACCTAGACAGAGATGTCTAGGTTTTTCATTTTACTTCTATAAACTTTTTATAAAAATCAAGTTTCTTCTCTAATAACTCATCTGAATATCTTCCGTTTCTTATTCAAACCATCAGATTCAAAGACTTGATTCAATATATATGTGCCCTTATTTTCTTGTTTTAGTTTTTTATTTCATATTGACAGGAATAGAGCGCAGTCTCATGACCAGGAAAAGCACTATCTCCATACTCTTCGTATTCACTTATCCAACTCGAGAGGTAATCGTAATGAATTGATAATTCTTTTACTGGATCAGAAGCAGACATATTATCTTCAAAACTAATTTTACAGCAGCAATTTAAGTTATTTATCATAATTTCTTATGATAAGGTAGACCACCTTTTTATATTTTTCTCTTATCTTGGTGTCTACTTTATTGTATTACTTTCAGATTTTTATTTTTTAAGCTATCTTCTTTAAGGGAGAATATCACACTACCGTTCTTACGAGGATTTTTTTATTTTTTAAATCTATTATCTTTTATTATATACTGACAGTCAATGTCATTATATAAAGGTAAAATTAAAGTAAGTTTTATGTGATATAGATATTGAGAGTAGGTGTATTGAGTGGATTGTGAAAACATGGATAAAGAAATACTTATTAAAATTCTAAAAGAAAAGGATGAGTTGCTAAAAAGATTGGTCCTAGAAAAAGAAAAGTTAAACTATTATGCAAGTATAGATCCATTAACTGATGTGCTAAATAGAAGGTCAGGTTTAGTGCAACTAAGTAAAGAACTCGATTTATCAAAAATTAATGGTAATAATCTTGTTGTTTGCTTTGTTGATATAGACAAATTTAAAATTATAAATGATGTATTTGGTCATGAGGAGGGGGACAAACTTTTAATAAATACATCCTTAATTTTAAAGAATAGTATTAGAAAAACTGACTTCGTAATTAGAATGGGTGGAGATGAATTTTTAGTTGTTTTTCCTGAAACAACAATAAGAGAAGTAAATAAAGTATGGTATAGAATTTTAAAAAGTGTAGAAGAAAGTAATAGAAATAATGAAAAATATAATTTAAGTTTAAGCTATGGATGTTATGAGTATGGTAATGAAATAGAAAATAAAGTAACTGTCAATGACTTAATAAGAAGAGCAGACATAGAAATGTATAAGATAAAAAATGTCAAAAAAGAGGATTTTAATTACAAATATAGAAATAATGTTAGGTGGTAATATCTAAAGGAGTAATATTTTTATATGGAAAGATTTAAAGCAGATGCTTTGTTATATATTTATAATAGATTATTTGAAGGGAAAGTAGTTAAAAAGAATGATGTAGTAGACAAATTTAACATTAATGAAAGAACTTTTTATAGATATATAAAAGATATAAAAGATTTTGTAGAAAAACCTAATAGTGTAGTAATAGGTGAGAGAGTTATATCGGATAGAGAGAAAGGTGGGTATGTTCTTAAAGAAAAGCATGAAAAAAATCTTAATGAAAAAGAAGTTTTAGCTATGTCTAAAGTTCTTCTTGAAAGTAGAGGTTTTGTAAAGACAGAAATAAAAGGGATGATAGACAAGCTCCTTGAAAATTGTATAAGTGAAGATAAAGACAATATTAAAAGAATTATTGGAAATGAGTTAGTTAACATGATTCACCACAACATAGAAAGGAGCTTTTAGATAGGTTATGGCAAATTAGCAATGCCATAAAAGAACAAAAGATATTAAGTATTGACTATCTTAAGATGGGTACTGATGGAAAATTACTAGATGAAGTTTCGAAAAGAAATGTATATCCACAAGGATTATTATTTTCAGAGTATTATTTTTACCTTATAGCTTTTATTGAAGGGACAAGCTATGAATATCCTACTATCTATAGAGTAGATAGAATTAAAGATTTAGTTATAACTGATAAAAAATATAAAGTAGATTATAGTAAAAGATTTAAAGATGGGGAGTATAGAAAGTTAATTCAATTTATGCAAACAGGAGAACTTGAAAAAATAAAGTTTAAATTTACAGGTAGATCTATTGAGGCAGTTTTAGATAGGTTACCTAATGCCAAAGTAGTAAAGGAAAGACACGGAGAATACATTGTTGAGACTAATATGTTTGGTAAGGGAATAAAAATGTGGCTTTTGAGTCAGGGAGATTCGGTAGAGGTTTTAGAACCTGATAAATTTAGGAAAGAAATTATGGAAACTATTGAAAATATGAGAAGGGTATATACATAATCTATCAATTGTAAAAAATATAAGAATACTTAAAGATTAAAGAAAACGAGGTGAGAGAAAATTATGGATATAGAAGAGTTGCGTAGAAGAAGAAGAGAATTAAGTAGTAGTTCAGAAACAACACTAAGAAATATGGAAGCTATAGCTAATGAATCTTATAGAGTTGCGGAAGTAGCACATAATTCAAGAAAAATACTTGATAATCTTGATAAAGAATTTGAGACACAAACAGGATTGAAAGGTACAGATATTGCCTTTTTATTTATAGCAACAGCTTTACAATGTGGAAGAATTTTTATCATA
This sequence comes from Clostridium paridis, assembly GCF_016765615.1. Lineage (GTDB taxonomy): Bacteria > Bacillota > Clostridia > Clostridiales > Clostridiaceae > Clostridium_T > Clostridium_T paridis. The sequence continues at coordinate 27,053 of NZ_JAESWA010000023.1, forward strand.
AACAACTTAACAAAGATTGAGAAAGCTGGTCAAGGCAACCGCAATGAAGGCTTTTTACATGACTTACAAGACAAGATATTACACAAGTTTGATAATGGTACAGTTTTAGGGATAGACCGTTACCATGCTCCATTAAATCAAATTATTACAGGACGTGGTGTACCATATGATGCTACTGGGTATATGGATGAGAATTTTAAATTATTTAAAGGTGCGAATCATAGATTTGCTACTTTGGGGCATGACCCTATCTTAGGATTGATTTTCGGAACAGCTAATATTTTGACGAATACAATAACCTGTGTCAATGCACCCATAATCTCAACTAATCATGTGATTTATGATTCAAGTCTAAAGAATCCGAGAATTGGTGGATTTGCACCGACAACAGTAACATTAAAAAAGGCAGTAGAAAGATTAGATGGCGATGTAAGTTCGATAGTTGCAGCAATTATTAAACAAATTATTCATATAGGAACAGATATGTATACACCTTGTGGAATTCAATTTCCAGGAGCAAATCTTCTCTTATCTAAAGAAAATACAGAAAAATTAACAAAATATATTAGCACAGGTGATCTAGTCAAGATTGGAGCATCTGCTGGCCTATCTACACTGATAAATACAATTATAAGTACAGTCCATATGTTAATGTATGATGGAACTAAGTATTCATCGCAGGATGTGTATAGTGTAAAAACACGAAAAATTATTCTATACTCAAATCTTATTGCTTCAACCAGTAATATTATATGGGTTGGTGGAAATATGATTGCAGGAAATGAAGGTGCAATTAAGGAATTGGATATTGGTGGATTATTGGTTACATTGCATCGACTTATGACTGATACTAAGTTTATACGAGAAGTCAAGGAAGAATTTGTATTTGGTGGGTTTAATAAAATGATTCAAGGTGATGAATTGAGTCTTAAGGAGGTAACATTATGGGAATAGGTAGAATGTTATGGAGAAGTACAAGGATTGGGAGAACAATAGATACAATAAAAAATATTGTTGATGAAGGCAATTTAGTTGAAGGGGTAAAGCGTACTGTAAAAGAAGATTATTGTGAAGATAATCCACTTACCAGCGCAATATATAAATCTGGTAAATATGATGGAAAGATTGAAGGATATGAAGAGGCTTCATATGAGTATGAGAAGAAACTTTTAACACAGGCTGACGAATTCTTAAATCAGACTCGTATTTTTGAAATTGAGAAAGATGCTTATGAGCAGTTACTTGATGAATACGAAAAAGAAATAGATGAGTTGAGTGAAAAAGTCAATCGTACTGAGGCTGAGAATCAATACTTACATCAGCTTTTGCTAAGAGACCGTAAATTGCGTAAAATGGCATGTTAAATTTATTTTCGATGGTATTAAATACGTTTAGCGTTTAATTATGAGGTTAACAGTAAAAATAATACGACAGGGATGGAAGCTGTGGATTTTGAAACAAAAGCAGATGATCCAAGCGCTGAAGTTACAAATCATTTAAATAACATATTTTCAGCTAAGTGCGTGACTTTTTCCTAAGAAATGAAACACTCAAAAATATCAAAATATACAGCATCAACCTAGGTTGACATCAAAACAAGACATATTAGCTATCTGGCATTGGAAAATATATCGATATAGATGTACACTTTTTAGCGAGACTTCATACAATTTAGCATTAATTAATTTAATCAATACTTTGAAAATAGCGCTAAATTGTATCAAAATGATAGTGATTAGACAAATAAAAACCTAGACAGAGATGTCTAGGTTTTCTCATTTTAAATTAAAAATCTTCCGACTGTAGTTTTAGATAGTCGGAAGATTTGTTTTTATATCTAGACTTATATTTTATTTTTCGAAAGTGATTTTACATATTTTTTTGGAGAGAATCCGAACTCATCCTTAAAAGCTTTTAAGAAATTTTGATAGTTATTAAATCCACTACCAATATATGCAGAGTCAATAGAGGCCCCATTGTACAAATGAATCTTGGCAAAAATAAGTCTTTTTTTACTAATATACTGATGTATAGTAAAGCCAACATATTGCTTGAATTGCCGACTTAGATGATACTTGCTTATATAAAATTTCTGAGATAGTGTGTCGAGGGATAAATCTTCACATAAATTTTCATTTATATAATGTACTACGTTGCTTATTTTCGAATTCTGCTCAATATCGATTTCAATTTCTTTAGATGTATCAAAATATGCTTTATTGAGATATATTAGTAATTCTGTCATATAGATTTTCCTAAGAAGAGTATCACCATAATCATTTCCATTGTAGGACTTTTCAAACTTTTCATATATTTTCTTTATAAGATGAAGAAGATCGATATTTGGACGAAGAAGGTTGTAATGATGTTTTGATGAATCTTCAAAACAAAGTGTAAGAAAGGTTTCATTATTTTCAATCTTTTTTACAAAGCTTGGATCAACCCAAATAACAATTCTTTCATAATTAATTCCATTCTCAATTACAGGTTTATGTAGCTCTCTATTGTTAGTTAGAAGAATATCGTTAGGTCTAAGATTGTAGGTTTTTCCTTCAATAATATATTTAACTCTTCCGGAGATAAAAAAGAATATCTCATAAAAGTCATGATTATGATATTCAACATTTAATGAATGTTTATCTGAGTAGTGAAAAAATTCAAAATCAGGTGAATTCATCACTTGTCTTGATGTAAATTCTAATATGTTATTATCCATGACTCCTCCTTAAATTTTTATAAGTATACAATATAGCAATTTTTGTTATTTTTCAAGCAAGAAAAACAATAAATATTATAAATAGAAAGATATAATTTAGATATAGAAATAACGAAAAGATAATTTAAATAAGAGGTGGTTATTATGAAATTATCATTTAGATGGTATGGAGAAAATGATCCTGTAAAATTAAAGTATATTAGACAAATTCCTAATATGAGAAGCGTTGTTACAGCTGTTTATGATGTGCCAGTTGGAGAAGTGTGGAGTCGCGAAAGTATAGCAAAATTAAAAAAAGATGTTGAAGAGTCAGGTCTTATCTTTGATATAGTTGAAAGTGTACCGGTTCATGAAGACATAAAGCTAGGAAAGTCTACTCGTGACAAATATATAGAAAACTATAATGAAAATATTAGAAGATTAGCTGAAGCTGGTGTCAAGGTTATCTGTTATAATTTTATGCCTGTATTTGATTGGACAAGAACTCAGCTTGATAAAGAACTAGAAGATGGATCAACAGCACTTGTTTATTACAAGGATCAACTTGAAAAAATGGATCCACTGAATGGAGAGTTAGCTCTTCCAGGATGGGATTCTAGTTATAAGAAAGAAGATTTAAAAGCTTTATTTGAAGATTACTCAAGGATTAATAAAGAAGCTCTTTGGGGGACCTTGCAATATTTCTTAGAAAAAGTCATTCCTGTTGCAAAAGAAAACGATATAAATATGGCAATACATCCAGATGATCCGCCATTTGATATATTTGGCCTTCCAAGAATAATAACTGGTGAAGCCAATATAGATAGATTTTTAAAACTAGTTGATAGTCCTAATAATGGATTAACCTTATGTACGGGATCATTAGGATGTACAAAATCAAATGATATTTATCAAATGATTGATAAATATAGTTCGCAAGGAAGAATTCACTTTATGCATGTAAGAAATGTAAAGATATTAGATGATGGAAGTTTTGAGGAATCAGCTCATTTCTCAACTTGTGGTTCACTTGACATTGTTAAAATCATGGAGATTTTACATAAAAATAAATTTCAAGGTTATTTAAGACCAGATCACGGAAGAATGATATGGGACGAAACTGGTAGACCAGGATATGGATTATATGATCGTGCATTAGGTGCAAGTTATATTACAGGTATATGGGAGACACTTGAAAAATTGAAATAATTATAAATATTAAGGGGAGTAAATAATTATGAAAATACCATTTCAAATAGATTTAAAAGACAAGGTAGTAGTTGTTACTGGAGCTGGCGGAGTACTTTGTAGTATGTTTGCTAGTGCAATTGCTGAGTGTGGAGCTAAGGTAGCTCTTTTAGATATAAATATTGAGAATGCACAAAATTACGCAAATGAAATCACAAAGTCAGGTAATATAGCAAAAGCTTATCAAGTTGATGTACTTAATAAAGAGAGTTTAGAAGTGGCACGAGCACAAGTTACTGCTGACTTTGGAACTTGTGATATTTTAATCAATGGTGCAGGTGGAAATAACCCTAGAGCAACAACAACTAATGAATATTATTTTGAAGGAGATTTAGATAAGACTGATATTACTACATTCTTCAACTTGGATCCTAAGGGTGTTGAATTTGTATTTAACTTAAACTTCCTTGGAACATTAATACCTACACAAGTATTTGCTCAGGATATGTTGGGTAAGGAAGATACAAGCATTGTAAATATCTCATCAATGAATGCATTTACTCCACTTACAAAAATTCCTGCTTACTCAGGAGCTAAGGCGGCAATAAGTAATTTTACACAATGGCTTGCAGTTCATTTTGCTAAGTCAGGTATCCGTGTAAATGCTATTGCACCAGGATTCTTTGTAACTAAGCAAAATCGAGATTTATTATTTAATGAAGATGGTGAACCTACTGATAGAACAGCTAAAATTTTAAATAGTACTCCAATGGGACGATTTGGTGAAAGTGAAGAACTTGTAGGAACATTATTATTCTTACTTTCAAAACCAGCGGCCAGCTTTGTTACAGGCGTTGTAATTCCTGTAGATGGTGGGTTTAGTGCATATTCAGGAGTATAAAGTGAAACCTTTCAGTATAAAAAATATTTGAAAGTAGGATGATTAGCTTGAAAAAATTTATGGATGAAAACTTTTTATTATCTAACTCAACCGCAATAGATTTATATCATAACTACGCAAAGAAAATGCCTATTATTGATTACCATTGCCATGTAAATCCAAAAGAAATATATGAAAATAAAAAATTTAATAATATTACTGAAGCGTGGTTATACGGGGACCATTATAAATGGAGAGCTATGAGGAGTAATGGTATAGATGAAAAATATATCACAGGGGATGGAAGTGATTATGAGAAATTCCTAGCTTGGTCAAAAACAATACCTATGGCTATAGGTAATCCTCTTTATCATTGGGCTCACTTAGAACTTCAACGATTCTTTGGAATATATGATGTTATAGATGAAGATACTGCTCCATTAATTTGGGAAAAAGCTAATGCATTACTTAGAGGAGAAGGTTTTAGAGTAAGAGATTTAATTAAAAAGTCAAATGTTGAATTTTTATGTACAACAGATGATCCTATTGATACATTGGAATATCATATAAAAATTAAGGAAGATGAAAGCTTTAATGTAAAGGTATTGCCAACATTTAGACCAGATAAGGGAATGGAAATAAATTCAGATGGCTTTGTTTCATGGGTAAAAGATCTTGAGAAGATATCTAAAGTTACCATTAACTGTTATGATGAATTTTTACAAGCACTTGAATCAAGAATAAAGTTTTTTCATTCAGTTGGATGTAGAATATCAGATCATGGCTTCAACAATACGGTAGTATATTCAGAAGTTTCAAAAGAAGAGGCAACAGCTATATTTAAAAAAGTGCTAGACGGTAGGGCTATAAGTATAGAAGAAGAAAAGAAATATAAGACATATACATTTAGATTTGTAGCTAAATATTATTATAAGCTTGGATGGGCAATGCAACTTCATATTGCAGCGCTTAGAAATAATAATGTAAAAATGGCTGAATGTTTAGGTGTAGATACTGGCTTTGATTCTATAGATGATAAAAGCATAGCTTACCCCCTTTCTAGACTATTGGATTCTTTAGAAAGAGAAAATTCACTTCCAAAGACCATTTTATATACATTAAATCCAAAGGATAACTATGTTTTAGGCAGTATGATTGGAAACTTCCAAGGAGAGGGGATTCCAGGGAAAATACAATTTGGTGCAGCTTGGTGGTTTAATGATAATAAAGATGGAATGATTGAGCAAATGAAAGCATTAGCTAATTTAGGGTTATTAGGCCGTTTTGTTGGAATGTTGACTGACTCAAGGAGCTTCTTATCATATACAAGACATGAATACTTTAGGAGGATAGCTTGTAATCTTATTGGAGAATGGGTTGAAAATGGTGAAGTACCAGAAAATATAAAATTATTAAAAAATATTGTTCAAGGTATATGTTACAATAATGCTAAGGAATATTTCGGCATATGAAAGAGGTGTACGCTCAATGGATGTAATTACAATAGGAGATGGAATGATTGCAATGTGTCCTATACAAAAAGGACCAATAATGTTTTCAAATACTTTTGAAAGAAAAGTAGGAGGAGCAGAATTGAACGTTGCAATGGGTTGTGCAAGATTAGGATTGAAAGCTGGATGGATAAGTAGACTAGGAAATGATGATTTCGGAAAGTATATTTTAAAGATTATAAGAGGAGAAGATGTTGATATATCAGAAGTTAAGCTTGTAGATGGATATCAAACATCAGTATATTTTAGAGAAGTTTTATCTGATGGGTCTAGTAGGTCATTTTATTATAGAGAGAAATCTCCAACAAGTACAATGAACCCAGAAGATTTGAATGAAGAATATTTTAAGAATGCAAAAATACTTCATATTACAGGAGTTTTTCCTTCAATTAATAAAAATAATCAAAGTGTGATTATAGAAGCGGTAAAATTAGCAAAAAAATTAAATTTAACAGTATCCTTTGATCCTAATATTAGATTGAAAATGTGGACAAAAAAAGAAGCAAAATATTTTATACAAAGTATTTTACCTAGTGTTGATATTCTCTTAATAGGAGATGAAGAAGTAGAACTATTATTAGAAGATACTAATATAGAAAAGGCAATAGAAACTTTTCACGGTTATGGAATAGAGAAAGTTATTGTTAAAAGAGGAGCTAAAGGAGCAATAGGTTCAGATGGTAAAAATGTTTATGAAGTTCCAGCTATTAAACCAAAAGCGTTAGTAGATACAGTAGGGGCAGGAGATGGATTTGCGGCAGGCTTTTTAACTGCACTACTTAAAGGTGAAACACTAGAAAATTGTGTTAGATTTGCAAATGCAGTTGGATCCCTAGTAGTTGGTGTCGAAGGTGATAATGATGGATTACCTTATTATGATGATGTTTTAGTACATTTAGGACAAGCTAAAAAAATAGAACGATAGAATAACCTGAATTAAAGGTGAGGTGTAAATAATGTTTGAAGAAATTTATAATATTTTAAAAGAAGAAAAAGCAGTAGCTGTTATTAGAACTAACACATATGAAGAGGCAAAGGAAATTAGTATGGCAGCTATTGAAGGTGGAATGAAGATTATAGAAATAACTATGAGTGTACCTAATGCACCAAAGCTCATAAAAGAATTAAAAGAAGCATATAAAGGTGTATGTGTCGGAGCAGGAACTGTTTTAACTAAGGATGCTGTAGATGAGTGTATCGATAATAATGCTGATTTTATTGTTTCACCTTGCATTGATGAAGAAATAATAAGTTATGTGAGTCAAAGAAAGGCATTAATAATTCCAGGTCTAATGACAATGTCAGAAGTAAATAAAGCTTATAAATTAGGATTAAGATTTATAAAATTATTTCCGGGAAGTGTTGTTGGGAAAGGGTTTATTGGAGCAGCAAAATCAATATTCCCAGATATTTATATAATGCCTACTGGAGGAGTAAATAAGGACAATATAAGTGAATGGATACAAGCCGGAGCAGATTGTAGTGGAATTGGTAGTGATTTAAATAAAGTATATAAAAGTAGTGGTGTTATAGGTGTAAAAGAATATTGCATTAAAGTTATGGCAAAAGTAAAATAAATGATAAAAATCAATCTATCATCTAATAACCCTTCTTAATTTTCCATTTTATTCATATAATGAAATATTGTATTATTATGATCATAAGATTAGTTCAACCTTATAGAAAATGAAAAATACAGATTGTCTATATGCTGTGGAAATATATCAATTCAAATTAAAAGTAATTTTTATGGAAAAGGGGAAAATGATGATACAACTAGGAAATGCATTTATTCTTTTAGCACTTGTAGTTGCTCTAGTTCTAGCCGTCTTTGCAATAGTACGAGGATATAAAGGCATTAAGGCGAGCAAACTTTTCGATACAGATGATAAAAAAGTAAAAGTTGGTTATTGGTTACTTTCAGCCATACACATGTGGGTGGGCATTTTAATTACTTTGTGCTATTTGATTGCAGGAGTATTTATTTTGAATAGATTTTAATGGAGGTGGACTGATGTTCTTTTTTATTTTACCGTATTTAGCGGCTATAATTGGAATTGTTATTGCATTTAGTTGTTTTATAGGAATATCTCTCATAATTATTGGTGGTACAGGGGTAGCAATGGATAAAATATACTTAAAGCAGATGGATACAAAAAATGGTGTATCAAAACCTTTATTTAATACAAGTTCAATAATTTTAGGACTTATATTCATTTTATTTCCTATAGGATATGTTCTATATAAGATTATTCTTTCATTATCATAAAGATAAGTATAATAGTAATTAAGCCCTAGACTAATTAATTAGTCCAGGGCTTTTATTGGTTACTGAGAATTCAGTAATTATGAAATTATATAGATCGTCCAGGTGTTAGATGGGGAGGTCGTGAGCCTGTTACTAAAGACTAAATTTATAGTAATTTAATCAGCGCTTCTAACTCCTCTAATAAAGCCTTTGCAAGTGTAAAATCAGTATTTTTTAAAGCAGATTCTATTCTTATTTCAACTAATTTTTTCTTTTGTTCTATTTCTAAATAGTCTAAGCTAAAATGCTTAGCATAAATCATCTTTCTAAATTTTCTCATATTCATTTTTCTAATTGTTTTATCTTCAATGATTAAAACATAATCCATACAGTTAACTATAGAATAGAAATCATGAGAAATCATAAGTATCGCGCCTTGATAATTTGATATGGCCTTCTCTAGCGCTATTTGTGAATAGGTGTCTAAATGACTTGTAGGCTCATCAAGAAGTAACATGTTTGTTTTACTATCAGAGATTTTAGCCAATTGAAGTATATTTTTTTCTCCACCAGATAAAGACCCTATCTTTTGATTAATCATTTCTTCTTCAAAACCATAGTTTAAAATATGGGCTTTAATATCATCATAAGTTTTAAATCCAGCATCAAAAAATTCTTCAAGTATCGTATTAGATTCATTTAGTGTTTTGCCTTGAAGCTGAGATAAATAAGCTATTTTAACATTTTCATTTATTTCAATAGAATCATGATTATTTTTATATATCTCTTGGAGTAAGGTTGTTTTACCTGTACCATTTGAACCGATAATGGCTATTTTATCTGTAGATTTAATCTCAAAGTTAACATTTTCTAGAAGCAAATCGTCAAAGGAGATGCTATAATCATTAACTTTTAAAGCAACAATTTCTTCGGGCACATTATATGTAGATAAACGTATATTCGGTTGTTTAATATCTACAAATGGTGCTTTAATCATACGTTTTTCTAATCTCTCTTGATATTTAACTCTAGCTCTTAGGGTTCTCCCTCTAAAAGCTTCAGCATTATCAGTTGCTATATCTCTTAGTTTTTTTATTAATTTTTCGTTTCTTTCAAATTCCTCATTATCAGAAGCAGCTAGCTCCTGTAATTCAATTTTAGTTTGGAGTAATGAGAAGTTATAATCAATAAAGTTTCCGTCATACTCTTGAATCTCCATGTTTTCTAGGTGAATAATTTTGTCAAAACAATGATTCAATAGATATCTGCTGTGTGTAATAATTAACATTGTTCCTTTGTGTGAATTAATTAGATCTTTAAGAGCTTTAAGATTATCAAAGTCTAAAAACACATCGGGCTCATCCATAATCATTAGGTCTGGAGAGTTTAACATTTCCTTGATTACTTGAATAAGCTTGAATTGCCCACCGCTAAGCTCAGATATCATTAAATCTTTATACTTGATTAAGTTTGCAAGATTTAGGCTTTTATTAATGTTGTTTTCGTAGTCAGCACCATTAATTGCATCAAATGCATCTAAAGTTTGTTGATACTTTTCTAATAAAGTATCAATATCAGAAGATGTTTCCATTTCAGTACAAATAGATGTTATTTCATTTTGTAATTTAATAAATTCTTCTGCAATATAATCGAAAACTGTAATTTCTTTTATCTTGTCCAAATGTGAGAATTGACTTACATAACCAATTCTACAATTAGGGGATAGTTCTAAACTACCATCGAACATATATTTTTCTGGATACATAATTATATCTATCAGTGTACTTTTTCCACTGCCGTTTGTTCCTATAAAAGCACAATGATTACCATCTTCTAATGTAAATGAAATGCTATTAAATAAATCTTTTTGGGGGAACGAATAGGACAAATTATCAACTTTTATCACGTTATTACCTCTCTTTATTACTAAAAAAGAGCCTATAAAAATAAGCTCTTCATTATATTAATTTTAACTTTGATAGCATAACACTTTTTAAGGCTAAGTTCAATCACTTCATATTTGCTGTTACTATTGGTGTTGGTAAAAATAAATTTATAAGTTAATCTATTATAACAAAAATAAAGATGAGCATTAATTTTCACACCTTGGAAAACACTTGAAATCAAGGATTTTTCTTGTTTTTTAGGGTGAATTTTAGTGTGTACTTTTTAGCAGAAATATAATATTGTAAGAACTATAATACACACATGTGATTGAAATCACATAAAGTTTCTCTAGTTATAGATAATATATATACTATAAATTATCTATATCGGAGGTAGAATTATGTCAAGATTTAAAGCACAAGTAGATGCACGTATATATCCACCAAGGGAAAAGCATGTTGTAATATTTGATACTTTTAATAATCTAGTGAGTGGAGAAGAAATGGAGTTATTAAATGACCATGATCCAAGACCATTACATTACCAATTTTTGGCGGAATATACTGAACAATTTGAATGGGAATATCTTGAACAAGGACCAGAGGTATGGCGCGTAGCCATTAAAAAGAAATAGAATTAGTATATTAATTTAACTAATTTTTATAGGTATTAGAAACCCCAATTGTGAATTTTTTCAGAACCCCCCCAACCGTTTGTAAGTAACTTAAATAGCTATTTGCAAGCGGTTATATTTTTTTTAAAGTCTAATTGAAAAGGCTTAAAATGAAAGTTGAATATAGAAAATTATCTATATTTAGAATATTCTGAAAACTTTAAAATGGTTAGTACTGAAATATTAACAAATATTGAACAATAAAAAATAATATAAAATAATATGATTTAATACCTTGAAATTTATAAAAAAAAGTGATATTATGAAAACGTAGTCAAGTTAGGAGTAGTTAAATAGCGGTTCCTAAGTAGATTGCAGAGTAATAATAAATAATAATATCTAGCATGCTACTAATTCAACTAGGCGTTATCAAAGTAAATAAAGTAATTTAATATTGATTTGTATTCACTATTTTTTGTACAGTTTTATAAGGGTATTATGATGTTTTTTAATTAATTTAATTCAGTGTACAAGCAGTATGATGAAATCCAAACAATATGTATTTTGTTTTATTTTATAATGCTCATGCCTTTTGTTTTTGTAGCAAATAAAAATTAGGAGGTATAAGTAAAAATGGTAGGAATTATTCTTGCTAGTCACGGTGAATTTGCTAAAGGCATCTTGCAATCTGGTACGATGATTTTCGGAGAACAAGAAAACGTTAAAGCTATTACGTTGATGCCAAGTGAAGGACCTGATGATCTAAAAGCAAAAATGAAAGAAGCAATCGCATCTTTCGACAAGCAAGATGAGGTTTTATTCTTAGTTGATCTTTGGGGCGGTACTCCATTCAACCAAGCAAACTCTCTATTTGAAGAACACAAAGATAAATGGGCTATTGTAGCTGGTTTAAATCTTCCAATGTTGATTGAAGCTTATGGTTTACGTCTTTCAAATGAATCTGCACATGAAATTGCAGCATCAATTTTAACATCAGCTAAAGAAGGAATTAAGGTTAAACCAGAAACATTAGAACCAGTTACTGGTGTAGCTTCACAAGCCTCAGCTCAACAATCTAATGCAGGTGCACCTGGATCATTCGAGTATGTTTTAGCTAGAATCGACTCTCGTTTGCTTCATGGACAAGTAGCAACTGCTTGGACAAAAGCTATGCAACCTACACGTATTATTGTAGTGTCAGATGATGTTGCAAGAGACAAACTTCGTAAGAACTTAATCACACAAGCTGCTCCTCCAGGGGTTAAAGCTCATGTTGTACCAGTAGATCATATGATCAAACTTGCAAAAGATGATCAACATTTTGGTGGACAACGTGCTATGCTTCTTTTTGAAAATCCTGAGGATGTACTAAGAGCAGTAGAAGGTGGAGTACCTTTGAAGACAATCAATGTTGGTTCAATGGCTCACTCATTAGGTAAAGTTCAACCAAATAAAGTACTTGCTTTTAATCAAGTAGATATTGATACATTCAATAAGCTTAAAAAAGCTGGACTAAACTTTGACGTTCGTAAAGTACCAAATGATTCAAAAGGAAATATGGACGAAATACTAAAAAAAGCACAAGAAGAATTAGCTAAACTTAAATAATTTAATTATTTAAGAAATCTAATTATTTAGACAAAAGGAGGTTTAATAATCGTGACTTTAAATATAATTCAAATAATATTAGTCATTATTGTAGCATTTCTAGCTGGTGTAGAAGGTATATTGGATGAATTCCAATTCCATCAACCAATAATAGCTTGTACATTAATCGGTTTAGCTACAGGAAATTTATTACCATGCCTTATCCTAGGTGGTACTCTTCAAATGATCGCTTTAGGCTGGGCAAATATTGGTGCTGCAGTAGCACCTGATGCAGCATTAGCATCTGTTGCATCCGCAATTATTTTAGTTCTTGGTGGACAAGGTAAAGAGGGAGTTGCTTCAGCAATCGCTATAGCTGTTCCTCTAGCAGTTGCAGGTTTATTATTAACAATTATTTGTCGTACTATTGCTACAGCATTCGTACACTTTATGGATTCAGCTGCAAAAGAAGGAAATATCAGAGCTGTTGAAATGTGGCAAATCGCTGCTATCTGTTTACAAGGTGTACGTATAGCAATTCCTGCTGGTTTAATATTAGCAATTGGTGCTGATCCAATACGTTCATTACTTGACGCTATGCCTACTTGGTTAACTGGTGGTTTAGCAATAGGTGGTGGAATGGTTGTAGCTGTTGGTTATGCAATGGTAATCAACATGATGGCAACAAAAGAAGTATGGCCATTCTTTGCAGTAGGTTTTGTATTAGCAACAGTTTCACAAATTACACTTATCGGATTAGGTGCTTTAGGTGTTGCTTTAGCTCTTCTTTACTTAGCATTAAGTAAACAAGGCGGCAACGGCGGAAGTTCAAATACTGGAGATCCATTAGGGGATCTTATAGATAGATACTAAGAAGGGAGAGGACGAAAATGGCAAAAGATTTAAAATTAACTAAAAAAGATCGTATTTCTGTTTGGTGGCGTTCAGCTTTCCTTCAAGGTTCTTGGAACTATGAAAGAATGCAAAACGGTGGTTGGGCATTCGCAATGATTCCAGCAATCAAAAGATTATATAAGACTAAAGAAGAAAGAACTGCAGCGTTGGAACGTCACTTAGAGTTCTTCAACACTCATCCATATGTAGCTTCACCAGTTATCGGTGTAACATTAGCATTAGAAGAAGAACGTGCAAATGGTGCTCCAATCGATAACGCAACTATTCAAGGTGTTAAAGTTGGTATGATGGGACCTTTAGCTGGTATCGGAGATCCAGTATTCTGGTTTACTGTAAGACCAATATTAGGAGCATTAGCTGCTTCACTTGCTATTAGCGGTAACATTATTGGACCATTCATATTCTTCTTTGCTTGGAACATAATTCGTATGGCATTTATGTGGTATACACAAGAGTTCGGTTACAAAGCAGGATCTCGTATCAGTGAAGATTTAACTGGTGGTTTATTACAAGATATTACAAAAGGAGCATCTATCCTTGGTATGTTCATATTAGGATCATTAGTTAACAGATGGGTATCTGTTAGATTTGCACCAGTAGTATCATCAGTTAAATTAAGTGATGGAGCATTCATTAATTGGAGCAAGCTTCCTGAAGGAGCTGCTGGAATTCAACAAGCTCTATTACAACAAGGATCAGGTATGGCATTAACTGATACTAAGGTAACAACTTTACAAGGTAACTTAGATTCATTAATTCCTGGACTTGCAGGATTAATAATCACACTTATCTGTATGTGGTTACTTAAGAAGAAAGTATCTCCAATTGTTATGATTCTAGGATTATTTGTAATTGGTATTGTTTTCCACTTAATCGGATTAATGTAATATTTTAAAATTAGCCTAGGCTTTTTAGCCTGGGCTTTTATTAACATATAGAGTAGTTTAAATAGAGTGAAAAATAATTGTTACAATACTAATAATACAAATTGGCAATATATGTGTTAAGCTTATCGACTTTCAAACACTTGATAGTAACATATAAAGAATATATAATAGTAGTAATAAATTTTTGTATAAGTAGAAAAGAGGTAGATCGGATGGTTGAATCACTCAATACAAAAGTGGATCTAGTAATTGAAGCAACAGCGTTTACAGGTTTTTCAGATTATGGTAAACTAATGATTGGCGACAAGGGTTTTGAATTCTATAATTCTCGTGATACACGCAAATTTATTCAAATTCCTTGGGAAGAGGTTGACTATATCATTGCATCTGTAATGTTCAAAGGAAAATGGATTCCAAGATATGCAATCAGAACAAAGAAAAATGGTACATATACTTTTGCTTCAAAAGATGCAAAAAAGGTACTTCGTACTGTTCGAAATTATGTTGACCCAGAGCGTATGGTTTCTTCGTTAAGCTTTTTTGATGTGGTAAAACGAGCAGTAAAATCATTATTTAAGAAGAATAAATAAAGTAAATAAGTTATTATGTAAACTTAAAATAAAAAACAAGGGACTTGCTCTTTTCTGTAGTAAGTTCCTTTTTATTTTCAAAAATTGAGAAAAGAGTTATCATTAAGTTATAAAAATGTAAAGTGGTGATTTTTATGAACATAATTATATGTGAAGATAGAAAAGAATATATAGTAAAGATTTCTCAAATAGCAAAACTTGTATTTGAAGAGAAAGGGTTGGAATTTAATATCAAAGCATTTGATATTTATGAAGAAGCAATAAAATATATTAAATCTTTAAAATCCTATGAAGATTGCCTTTATATTTTGGACATTGATTTGAAACAGGAGAAAAATGGGTTAATGCTAGGAAGAGAGATAAGAAATATTGATGAATATAAAGGGGAAATGATATATGTTACTTCTTATGTTCATCAAATGCAAAGCGTATTTAAAT
Source organism: Clostridium paridis (assembly GCF_016765615.1). Lineage (GTDB taxonomy): Bacteria > Bacillota > Clostridia > Clostridiales > Clostridiaceae > Clostridium_T > Clostridium_T paridis. The sequence goes on from NZ_JAESWA010000023.1 coordinate 42,492, forward strand.
ATAAGCTGAAAATATTAGACTTTATAGACAAAGGCTTTGATATGGAAAATTCGATAAGAGAAGCACTTAATACATATATTAAAATTTATAAAGATAAGATTGAGAATGAATCTTTAATATTTAAGGTTGGTGGAAATGTATTTATTATAAAGCCCTCAGATATTATTTGTATTGAAACTGATAAGAGCAAAAAGAAGATTATTATATATACAATAAATAATGAAATAAGCGTGAATTTAACTTTAAAGGAAATTCAAGAAGAACTTTCAAACCAATTTATACAAATCCATAGAAGTATAATTGTTAATAAAGAACATATTAAAATGATTGAAAATGTTAATGAGGATTTATATGTAGTTCTTACCGGTGGTATAAGGGAGATTGTTTCTAAGAGAAGGGAAAAGGAGATACGATCATGCTTTACACAGTAGCAACCACATTAGCTCAAACCTATCTCATTTATACTTTTTCTGATAAAAAGATAAATATTAAACTTAAGGGTGTTATTGCTATAATAATAGTGATGCTTATTAAACCAAGTGTAATGCAGTTTTTAGCCGATAACCTTTTATCTTTTATATTTGTATGGTTTTGCAATTATATAATAACTTACTTCTGCATTGGCAAGAACTTCAGAAGGAATTTGGAGCTTTCCTTTTTTGTAGAGTTAATTACTCTCATGTCCTATTATATGAGTTCAGGTATAGTGCTTATTTTAGGGTATAAAATAGATATAGCAGATATATTTAATTTTAATATTTTATTACATCCTATTAATTATAGTTTTATATTAATTTATTTAGCAATATTATTAGCATTTGGGTTATTTAGGAGATATATTCCTTTGAGTTTTCCAGATGATAATGTGAAAGAAAGAAATTTTAATGGCATATATATAATAATTCTTATTAATATATTGATAAAAATAATAAATGATTTAAATATTAACTACGGAATTAAATTAATCATATTTGTTTCCATAAACTTCTTTATCTTAATGTTTTACATTATAAATAATAAACTAGACATTCAGAATATAAAAGATGAATTAGAACTAAATGAAAAAGAAAAGAAGATTAAGGAATTAACCCTATACATAGATACCATAGAGAAGTTAGTGGAGAAATATAGAGAGTTTAAACATGATTATAAAAACATAGTTTTAGGCATTGGCATGGATAACTTAAAAGAAAATGATTTATTAGATAAATTAAGTAGAGAAGTGGTAGGGGATAAAAGTTATGATGCCTTCCTAAATTTAAAGGATATAAATTATATCCCTTTAAAATCTATTCTTTCATATTATATAATGTTAAGCATTAAGAAAGATATAGAAGTAAGCTTAATAACTATAGGAAAAATAAAGGAATGTAATATATCTGAAATGGAGTTTTCTAGAGTTATGGGAATAATATTAGAAAATGCATTAGAGGAAGTATTAAAAAATGAACATAAAAAGCTAGAAATTTATGCGGAAGCAATTGATAATAACTTAAATATTACAGTTGCAAATACATTTAAGAAACAAGAATTGAATATGGATAAAATTTTTAATAGAGGATATTCTACTAAAGGTGAAAATAGAGGATTAGGTCTTTATATACTAAAATCTATAGTTGATAAGAATCCAAATATGACCCTAAATACATTTATAAATGAGGGAATGTTTACACAAGATTTATATATTTTTTCTGCAGAGGAGAAGTTAAAAGGAAAATAGTACTTTTAACTTCTTTTTACGTTTAGTAAGAAAAAAAACCTCCTAACGTAATAAAAATTTGAATTAAAGGTATGGGTAGAAACGTTGGAAGAAATGCTATTTTAACTTTTAATTAATAGGTATAATATGAAATTGCTCACAAAATTATAATTCAAAATTAAGTATAAATATTAGTGAGCGTAAACAGTATTTAAGTACTTTTCATGCAATTATTATTAAAATTTAGTAAGGAAAAAAATAAAAAGGGTTTAGGAGGAAAACATATGACAAATTATAAGGGTAATGATCGTTTGTTATTTGGAATGATTCTAGGTGTTGCAACTTATTGGTTATTTGCAAGTGCTATAACGGCAGGCGTACCGCCACTTACTAGTGATTTAGGGATTTCAAGTTCCATTGTTAGTACTGCAGTCAGTATTACTGCATTAATTTGTGGTGTTAGCATTGTAACTGCAGGAAGTATTGCTGACAGAGTTGGAAGAGTTAGGATTACTCAAATCGGATTTATATTAAGTATTATTGGTTCCATACTTTGCGCAATAGCTCAGGGAGCTACACTTCTTATTGCAGGTCGTGTCATTCAAGGGTTATCAGGTGCCTTTATTATGCCAGCAACCTTAGCTCTTATAAATGCCTATTATCCTGGTGAAGCTCGCCCACGTGCTTTAAGCTTTTGGTCTTTAGCTTCTTGGGGTGGCAGTGGTGTTGCTAACTTCTTTGGAGGTGCAGTTGTATCAGCATTAAGCTGGCGATGGTTATTTTGGATTACAGTCCCAGTAGCATTAATTGGTATGTTTTTAGTAAATGGTACTCCAGAAAGTAAAATTACTAGTGGAGAAAAACGAAACATTGATTATTTTGGAATTATTACTTTAGTATTAGCATTACTTTCATTAAATTTAGTTGTTACCCGTGGACGACAACTCGGATGGACAAATCCAATTATTCTTTCATTAATATCTGCTTTTGTAATTATATTTGGTATTTTCCTATTTATAGAAAGCAGAAATTCAGCACCATTAGTTGATTTATCACTATTTAGCAGCAAAGGTTATAATGCAGCAGTAATTTCAAATTTCTTACTTAATATGTGTGCAGGTTGTCTATTTATATTAATGCCTTACGTTCAAACAACACGTGGCTTAAGTTCATTCCAAAGTGGACTGTTAACGATTAGTTATTTAGTTGCTATAGTTTCAACAATTCGCGTAGGAGAAAAAGTTATGCTTAAGACAGGAGCACGTTTGCCAATGTCTATAGGTACATTAATGGCTGCTGTAGGAATTTTCTTAATGACACTAACATTCCTACCCAATGTTGCTTATTTTACAGCTGTTGTAGTCGGTCTTGCTATCATGGGAACTGGATTTGGATTTTATGCTACTCCATCTACAAATACTGCAGTTGGAAATGCGCCAGCAGAAAAAGCAGGTTCTGCATCAGGTATTTATAAAATGGCAAGTTCTTTAGGTGGTAGCTTTGGTGTAGCCATTTCTGGAGCTGTGTCAACAGCTATTATTATGAGTGACAAAACAGCTCAAAATTTATCAGCTGGTTGGGGATTGGGAGTTAGTGTAATTGCAGGAACCATATCACTAATTGCTGTATTAATACTAGTACCTAAAAATAAAAAAAATGAAAATAATAAAAGAAAGGCAGCTTAATTAAAACCACAAATTACATATAAATGTTTATGAAAATATAATAGAAAGGAAGTTCTCATTATGTCAAACATATTAGATAAAGCTAAATTAAACGAAGATTATATTATTAACTTTAGAAGAGATTTACATGAAAATCCCGAACTTAGTGGTCAGGAATTTAAAACTCAAAAAAAAATTATGAAGGAATTAGATAAACTTGGAATACCATATAAGAAAGCTGGAAATACATCTTTGATTGCAACATTAAAAGGTGGGAAAAGTGGTAAAACAGTAGCTTTAAGGGGTGACATAGATGCTCTTCCTGTAAAAGAGGAAACAAATGTTGAATTTAAATCTAAAACTCCAGGGTTAATGCATGCATGTGGTCATGATGCTCACACTTCAATGCTACTTGGTGCTGCAAAAATCTTATCTGAAATGAAGGATGAGATTTGTGGTGAAGTTAGATTTTTCTTCCAAGAGGCAGAGGAAACATTCTCAGGTGCGAAAAAAATAATAGAAGCTGGAGGAATGGAGGGTGTAGATGCTTGTCTTGGTATGCATGGAATGCCAGAATTAGAGACTGGATATGTAAATATTGAGCCCGGATATAGAATGGCTGGCTGTGATACTATTTATGTTAAGTTTGAAGGAGTATCAGGACATGGGTCTGTACCACATATGGCTAAGGATACTATTCATCCTGCATGTATTTTTGTTACAGACCTTCAAGGGATAGTTACTAAAAATATTAATGCTCAAGATCCAATAGTGCTTTCTGTAGGAAAGTTTATTGGTGGAACAAAGGCAAATATAGTTGCTAAATATACAGAGATTGATATTTCTATGAGATACTTTAATCCAAAAGTTAGAGAAATAGCTCACGAAGCAATAAAAAGACATGCAAAAGCGATTGCAGAGGCTTATGAGCTTAAAGTTAATGTAAGAATAGAAGAAAGCGCCTTAAGTCTATATAATGATGAAGAATTAGCAGCAATAGCAGATAAGTCAGCAACAAAAGTATTTGGAGAAGGCAAAAATAAAATCCTACCTAAATATATGGGATCAGAGGATATGCCATACTATTTCCAACATGCTAAAGGAGTTTATGCATTTGTAGGTTATAGAAATGAGGAAAAAGAAGCTATATATTTCCCACACCATGAAAAATTCAAGATTGATGAAGACTACATGAAATATGGTACTGCATTACATGTACAATTTGCTCTTGATTTTTTAAATAAATAGTATGGAAGACATAAGTATCAATTTGTCATGAAAGTTCAAGGATAAGATATACAATATAATTGTAGTATTCATAGTATAAACCCACGACGGAAATATCGTGGGTTTTTCTATTAGAGACTTTGTTCACATACTCGTTACAGTAATTCTTTTAAATTAACTCGATAAATAGGTACGCCATTTAGTTTTCCATTTTCCTCTTTACTCGCCATTAAGCTTATTGTTTTTACTGGAATTCTAACTCTTTCAAATTTAATCAAGTCATTTGGGCCTTTATAATCTTCATTAAGTAATACTCTTCTCCCTAAAGTTATATGGGGCATATAAAGTTTATCATAAAATGGTATCTTATATTCTTGTAATAGGATGGTAAGCTCTTTATGAAGTTCAGATAGAACAGTATTTTCTTCTATCCCCATCCATAAGATATTTGTCTTTTTTCTTTTAAAAATGCCTAGGTTACCTATTAATAATTCAAAAGAACTTATTCCCTGAAGAGACTTATCCATAATTTCTTTTATTCTGGTAATCTGAGTATCAGCAGCTTCTCCAATAAATCTAATTGTTAAATGAAAGTTATTCTTTTGAGTAAAACTTCCTTCAATGCAGTAATTCTTTATATTTGATGTTATCTTATCAAGATAATTCTTGATGTTATTATCAAAATCTATAGCAATATAGACTCTCAAGTGATTCTCTTCCTTTCCTCTAAGTTATTATAATTATAATTCATATTTACAAAATTATAAAAAACATAATTAAAATATATTAAAGAACTTTGTAAAAATAGCTTAATATTTGCTATAATATTTGTGTTTAATAATTTTGAATATAATAGATGAGGAATATAAAGAGATGACAATAGAATTAGAGAAACACTATAATAAATTTTGTGAGGACAAAAGATTAACAAGAAGACACGGACAAGTAGAATATATAACTTCCATGAAGTATATTCATGAGTATCTAGAGAATTATGAGAATGCAAAAATCTTAGATGTTGGTGCAGGAACAGGGAGATACTCTGTGGAACTAGCAAATGAAGGATATGATGTTACTGCAGTTGAGCTTGTTAAGCATAATCTAGGCGTTTTAAAGTCAAAAGGAAGCACAGTAAAAGCATATCAAGGAACAGCATTAGATTTATCAAGATTTCAAGAGAATACTTTTGATATGACCTTAGTGTTTGGTCCCATGTATCATTTATATACTTTTGAGGATAAGGTAAAAGCGCTACAAGAAGCAAAAAGAGTAACTAAGCTTGGTGGAGTTATTTTGGTAGCATATTGCATGAATGAATATAGTGTAATAACATATGGATTCAAGGAAAATAATATTAGAGCAAGTATTGAAAATGGAAAGTTAAGTGATGATTTTCATGTTATATCAGAGCCTGAAGATTTATATGATTATGTAAGGCTTGATGATATCAATAAGATAGTTGAAGAAGCAGGACTTAAAAGAATAAAAATAATTGCAGCTGATGGACCAGCTAACTATATGAGACCGACTTTAAATGCTATGGATGAAGAGACATACAAACTGTTTATTAAGTACCATCTTTCTACCTGTGAAAGACCTGACCTATTAGGAGCAAGTGCCCATACAGTAGATATTTTAAGAAAAGAGTAAGGAGAACAAATTGATGATAAAAGAAATTGAAGTACGTAGAAGTATAAGAAAATATATTGATAAGCCAGTTGAGGATGAAAAAATAAATGAAATATTGGAGAGTGGAAGGTTGGCTCCATCAGGAAACAACACACAACCTTGGCACTATATTGTAGTTAAATCAGATGAAATGAGACAAAGAATAATGGAGGCTTCCCATAATCAGAAATGGATGATGACAGCTCCTGTTTTTATTGTAAGTGTTGCAGATGTAAGATGCAGAATAAAAGAAGACATATCAATCGATGATGATAGTTCCGAAGATGAAGTAAAACGAATAATTAGAGATACGGCAATTTCAACAGGATATATGCTTTTACAAGCTAATAATTTAGGCTTGGGAGTCTGCTGGGTTGCAGAGTTTACACAAGAAGAAATTAGACCAGTCTTAAATATACCATCTGATAAATATGTAATTGGTGTTATAACAGTTGGTTATCCAGATGAAGCTCCTAAGCCTCGTCCAAGAAAAAATATTGAAGATATAGTGCATTACGAATCTTGGTAGTAATAAATATAAAAATCTAACCTACTATACAAAAGGAACCCATGAAAATAGTCTTTTAGTGTCTATTTCATGGATTCCTTTTTTTATGTTTATATATTTTTTTTATAAATTAAAGATCTGCCTCAACACCATTTACATTAGCTTGTTCATCATCTTCCATAGGAATTATAATGCACTTTTTCCCGTCAATTATTTGTGATTTTATTTGAGGAACTTTTTGAGGTTTTACGTGAAGTACAACATCATAGTTTTGAGTAGTATTGTCATCAGCTTCTATTGCAGAATCGGCAGCTATTTCTAACATACTTTCATCTTCAACATCTATAATTGGTTCTGCAGCTACATTTAATTCAGTCTCTTGTTTTGTTTTTTCTAGTATTTCTTCAAGTATCTGCACTTTCTTTTCAAGTCTTTCTTCCTTTTTTCTCTGTTCATTAGCAGCTATAGCTTTTTTATCAATTAAGTGCTCTACTACAGGAGGAGTATCGCCAAATTCATCTATATAGGATTTTTCTATTTTTGCAGTGATCTCTTCAGGAATCCCGCTTTCAATTAAAACCTCCTGAATATTATCATTAGTCAAAATTATAGGTTCAGCATTCTTACCATTTACAGTGGTATGATCCTCCACCATATTATTTAGAGTCTCTTGAATATCCATATATAAATGCTCGGATTTTTCATCATCACTTCCAAGAGCCTTACGAACAATAGTGTTGAAGGTTTCTTTCTGCTCAGTAGCAGTTTGTTTTGAACTACACCCTAAGGCTTGTTCCATAAATTCTGGGTGTGTATCTTTTGCATTTTTTGTATAATACATAATAGAATGAATATCAGTACTACGGTCAGTAAAAGCTGGGAAAACAAATCCTAAATCTGGAGCACCAACTATCCAATCTCTAACCCTTGAACCAATTCTATTTTCATTTTCAAAGTACCCAAGGCCTGGTTCACTAAGAGATACTGGGCATATAGCACATAATAAATATTCATAGACCTCTTCAGATTCATCTATTTTTGAATTATCAGTAGTTTTAGTAATAACATCGTAAGCATCGTGAAAAATAAGTATTAGGAAATTACCAGTGTAGTCATAGCTGTTTATAATCATTTTATAGAAGCTATCAAGAAGTCCATCATCCTTTAATCTGCTTTTCTTAAGTGCTAATAAAGAAAGTTGTCTACTTTCTATTTCATCCTCATCTCCATTAAGAGGGAAATTAAGTTCTAAAAGGTTGTTTCCAACCGTTCCTGATAAGGTTTTTTTAGCTATCTCTAAATATTTAAAGAATTCTTCATCTACTAAGTTTAAAAATGTTTCTCTAAATTTTAATACAATATTTTTTTCGCCATCTACGTAACATCCACACATTTTAGTAAATGTGCATTCATCCTTCTTTAAACGCCTTTTTAATTCCAATATATCTTTCTTTTTCATAAACAGACCTCTCACTTCATGAGTTTTTATCAATACATAATATAGTATAGTGTTCAATGGACAACCCTGCAAGTAACTATATAGATTAAAAGACTATAAATATTTAACAGATTACTGATAGAGTGCATAAATTCACCTTTTATAAGATCTATTAATACAATATTAATATGTAGAATATTAATATTTTTAAAGAGTGCATTGAGGGATAAAAATGGATATAAGTAATAAAAATTACTATGGAAAAGGATATAAGTATGAGAAAAATGGATGGATCTATGTTCATATTGAAGGTGAAGCATATAAACGAGGACTTCAACATGGATTTCTCCTTGCAAATGAAATTGAAGAAATAATTGATAATCTTAAATTTTTGACTTATTGGAATACAGGAAAAGAGTGGAGTTTTTTTGTTGATCAAGCAGAGAAGCAGTTTACACATAAGGTTGATGAGGAATTTCTTGATGAAATAAAAGGGATTGCTGATGGGGCACGTAAAGTTGGTGTCAAAGTAACATGGCAAGAAATTCTAACTTGGAATGGATATGGAGAACTTATAGGTTTTTGGTGGTCTAATAATTCAGATGGAGAAGTCAAAAGCAATATAGGAAGAAATAATGGAGGATGTTCAGCGTTTATTGCAACAGGTACTGCTACAAAGGATGGAAAGATTCTTTTAGCTCATAATACATGGGAAAGTTATGAAACTGGACAATATTTGAATGTAATAATGGATGTTTTGCCCGAGTATGGAAATAGGTTTTTAATGCAGACCGCACCAGGATATATAGATAGCTTTAGTGATTTCTTTGTAACAGCCTCAGGTATTCTAGGTGCGGATACAAGTATTTCTGGATTTAAAAAATATAATTCTGAAGGTGTACCTCAGTTTGTGAGAATTAGAAAAGCAATTCAATATTCTGATGAAATAAATGAATTTATTGATATTATGAAGGAAAATAGCAATGGGGGCTACACCAGCATGTGGCTGCTTGGGGATATAAGAAGTAACAAAATTACTAGGTTTGAGCAAGGGTTAGATTACTCAAGTGTAAAAACACTAGAGGATGGTTACTTTATTGGGTTTAACGCACCTGAAGATCCTAGAATACGTAATTTGGAAGTGGAAAATAGTGCCTATACAGATATTCGTGATCATCAGGGAGCAAGAAGAGTTAGGCTTACTCAATTAATAGAAAGGTATTATGGAGAACTAGATATAGAATTTGGGAAGGCTATTTTAGCAGACCACTATGATGTATACCTAAGTAGGAGAAATCCTTCTTCAAGGACAGTAGATGGACATTATGAACTGGATGATCAAAGATATCCAAGTGTCGCTGGAACACTGCCACCATTCTCTCCACAAGGTGCTTTAGATGGAAAAGTAATAGATAGTGATTTAGCAGAAAGTATGTCTTTCTTAGCAAAATGGGGAGGTTCTAGTGATATTCCATTTATTACAGATGAGTACTTCTCAAAGCATCCACAATGGAATTATCTAAAAGGACATCTTAAGGATAGGCCTTCAATGCCTTGGTGTATGTGCAAGGTAAGAAAGGAATAAGAGAGTTAGATAAAAAGGGGGATGAATATGGTAAAACCTAAAACACTTAAAAAAGGGGATACGGTGGGCATAGTATCACCAGCAACTGGAGTAGATAAAAGTCATATATGGAGATCTATTAAGACATTTGAAAGTTGGGGGCTTAAAGTAAAGGTTGGAAAGCATGCTTATGATAACTACTATTATCTTGCTGGAACAGATGATGATAGAGCAGAAGACTTAAATGAATTTTTTGCTGACACATCAATAAATGCAATTTTTTGTAGTCAGGGAGGTTATGGTTCACCGAGAATAGTTAATGCTTTAGACTATGATATGATAAGAAAAAATCCTAAAATATTTATTGGATATAGTGACATTACAGCACTTCATCTTGCAATTTATAAGAAAACAGGACTAACTACTTTTCATGGTCCAAGTGCTACAGGAATCTATGGAGAATATGCTACTGAATATAGATTAAGATATCTTTATAAGGCACTATTTAGTGAGGAACCTATTGGACAAATAAAAATGGCAGACCAAGATAAATATCTTGTGAAAGTTACTAAAGGACGAGCATCTGGAAAAACTATAGGTGGTAATTTATCTTTAATCTGTGAGCTTATAGGGACTCCTTATGAAATTGATACAAAAGGTAAAATGTTGTTTTTTGAAGAGGTTGGCTCAGATATTCAAGATATAGATAGCAGATTAACACAACTTCTTAATACAGGAAAACTTCAGTCTGCTGCAGGAATTATTATTGGAGAATGTACAGATTGTGAAACAGATGTATTTGATAAGGGAAGATCCTTAGAAAATTTGATTTTCGATAGAATAGGTAATCTTGGAATACCAGCAATATGGGGACTCCCAATAGGTCATACTCATGATTTAGCAACTATTCCGATAGGGGTTAATGCTTCCTTAGACGCAGCAAAGGGGGAGTTTAGTATTTTAGAAACTGCAACTATATAAAGGTATAAATCAGTAAAACTCATAATAGAAATGTTATGGGTTTATCTTTTGTAAAAAAATTACATATGGTAAAATAATATTTGTATATATAACAAAAGGAGTTTTCTATTATCCGGGGGACGGTAATTATGAATAAGTTTAGAAATTTTATAAAAATGATATTAATAGTTTTGTTAGTCCTAACTATCAATGGACCACTAGTTGCTTTTGCAAGAGCAGGAGGCGGTGGTGGGGGAGGTTCATCTGGCGGAGGTGGTGGCGGTGGAAGCACTGGTTCAACTCATAGCAAATCATCAAGGAAAAGCAGTCCACTAGAAAATGTAATAAGTTTTGGATTGTTTGCTGTAGCTGCTTCAGCTGGAACAATTGTACTAAAAGTAAAGCTAGGTAAAAAGAAGGCTAAAACTATTTCAGCTATAAAGGAACTATCTAAAAGCGATAATAACTGGAATTACAAAGAAATAAAGCAAGATATAGAAGAAGCTTTTTATAAGGTGCAAACTGCATGGATGGAAAGAGATCAAGATTTAGCTAAAGAATATATGAGTGATGAGCTATATACTAAACATAGAACTCAAACTGAATGGATGAAGGTACGTAAGCAAAAAAACATTCTAGAAGATATGGAGTTATTAAGGGTGACGCCTGTAGGAATTGAAGATCATGAAGGAATAGATAGAGACAGTATATGGGTTCATATTAAGGCATCATCACAGGATTATACCATAGATGAAGAAACAGATGAAGTAATAGAGGGGGAAGCTTATAAATTTGTTCAATTTGAAGAATACTGGAAGTTTATAAGAAAAGAATATAGATGGGTATTAGATGAGATAAGGCAAATAGATGAAATTAGCAATTTAGATTTCTTTGTAATAGATGTAGAAAAGGAAGAGTAAAAATTTTTATAATATTAATATAAGCCCCAGAGCAATCAAGGATATTTATTGCTCTGGGTATTTTGATTTATAGACATTTTATAAAAATTTTATATTATCTAAAAATACTTTTTAGAAATTTTTACTACTTATAGTGTAGAATGATAAGTGTAATATTGAACAATATATATTTAAATAGTGCCAGGAAGGGTGAACAAAATGAATCTACTAATGATAATATTACTACTAATGGTGTGTTTGTTAATTTCCAATATAATTAGTCATTACATTCCATCTGTTCCAACAGCGCTAATTCAAATAGTTTTAGGTGTAGTGCTTGCGTTTATATTTAGACATAATTCAATTGAGATAGAAGAAGAGTGGTTTTTCCTTTTATTTGTAGCACCTCTTTTATATAATGATGGGAAGTACTTTCCACGAGAAGAACTCTGGAAAATGAAATGGTCTATATTAGGTAATGCCTTGATATTAGTACTTTTAACAACTCTAGGAGGAGGCTATTTTATTCATTGGTTAATACCAGATATTCCTCTTACAGCAGCATTTGCTTTAGCGGCTATATTATCACCAACTGATCCAGTAGCTGTAAACGGAATTGCAAAGCGAATTCATATTCCAGATAGAGTATTAAATCTTGTTAGAGGAGAATCCTTAATAAATGATGCATCAGGTCTAGTTGCTTTTAAATATGCAATTGGGGCGGTGGTAACTAGTTATTTTTCTTTAAGGGAAGCAGTAGTAAATTTTTCATACATATTTTTTGCGGGAGCAGCTTTTGGAGTTTTATTTGCATTAATTATGATGTTTATAAGATTTACATTACATAAGAAAGGAATAAATGATGTAACATTTCATTCCTTACTACAGATATTAGCTCCTTTTGGAATTTATATTATTACAGAAGAATTTTTGCATGCTTCTGGAGTAATTGCTGTAGTAGTTGCTGGGATTATTCACTCAGTAATAAGTAAAAAGATTGAAATAAGAATAGCTGAAGAGCAAGTACTCACTGAGAATATGTGGAGTATTATACTATTTGTACTAAACGGAAGTGTATTTCTGTTACTAGGATTAAATATACCATCATCTATGAGAGAAACCATAGCAAGTCCTGATATAGGAAAATGGAAAGCCATTGGATATGTTATTGCCATTGGGTTTGTTATTTTGGTAATTCGCTTTATATGGTCTTATTTTTCAGCATTTTATGGATATAGGTTAAGAAGAGAAAAAGATATTGAGAAACCGGATATGAAATTTGCCTTACTTACTAGTTTAACTGGTGTTAGAGGTACGGTTACAATGGCAGGAGTTTTATCGATACCATTTTTTCTAGAGAATGGAGAAACTTTTCCAGAGCGCTCACTAATTCTGTTTTTAACTGCAGGGGTAATATTATTTACATTAATACTCGCAACAGTATTTTTACCGATTTTATGTAAACAGGCTTCGGAGGAAAATCAAGAAATAATTGATAATGATTTAAGTGAAGCAAAGAATAGACTTTTACTAGTTAGTATTAAGGCTATTAAGAAGGAAATTAACGAGAAAAATGAAGCGGTAGCTTATGAATTAATTAACGAATATAAACATACCTTTGACCATTATAGATTAGAACATGAAATTGTAGCAAAGGATACAAATATTAAAGAAAAAAAGATTGTGGAGTTAAGACTCATTGCATTAAAAGCTGAGAGAAATTATATATATAAATTAATGGATGAATACCAAATTAATGAAGAGGTATTTAATACTTTTGAAAAATCTTTTGATTATAGGGAAGAAGCTCTTTTAAATAATACAAGGCAAAATACAGTATTTTTCATAAGAAAATTAATGAGATGGTCTAGGCGTTTTTATGGAGGAAGTAATAAGAGAAGAGATGAAAAATTAGATAGCATTCAGTTAGTAAAAGACATTCAAGTTAAAGCATTTGAGGCAGCAATTGAAGCAATACAGAAATATACAAAAAATCATGAAGAATCAAAGTTTGCTCACGGGTTGATTTTAGATTATAAGAGTATGATTAATAGAATGAAGGGAACAAAAATAAAATACACTGAGGAGGACATGGAGCAGAAGGAAGAACTAAGAATAAAAGCTATGGATATAGAACGTTCGGAGATTCGTAAAATGTATGAGGCTGGAGAGATTACAAGGGAGCAGTCAAAAGAATTAAGAAGATACATAAATTATATAGAGAGTGTAATTTTGTATAAGCATGTTGAGTAAATAAAACTCCAGGATAGAAATATCCTGGAGTTTTTTAGGTATTATTAATATGCTGTTTTGATATAATTATTTATAACAAGAAAAACATGAGGTAAGGGAGAGGAGAGGGCTATGGTAGAAAACTTAACTGCCAAGGATGGCAAAAATTTATATGTTTATTGCTGGGATAAGGCTGATAACCCTAAGGGGATGATACAGATTTTTCATGGTATGGCTGAGCATTCAGGTAGATATAAAGAATTTGCAGAGTATCTTAATAGAAAAGGGTTTATTGTATACTCCTCTGATCATCGTGGACATGGTAAAACTGCAGATACTGTAGAGGAAATAGGGATTATTGGTGAAGATGGCTTTAATGCTATAGTTGAGGATAAGCATCTTATATTTGAGCAAATGAAGCAGGAACATCCAGAATTACCTATGTTTTTATTAGGGCATAGCTTCGGATCTTTTCTTGCACAGGAATATATAATTCGTTACGGAAAAGAACTAAAGGGAGTAGTATTATCAGGATCAGCAGCACAAAAGGGAGCAGAAGTCTATTTGGGAGGATTAATTTCCTCATTTCAAAGGGAAATTTCGGGAGAAAAGAAGCAAAGTAAACTTTTAGATACTTTAAGTTTCGGAAGCTATAATAAAAGATTCAAAGGGGATGGATATAAATTTTCATGGTTAAGTACTGATTTGAAAGAGGTTAAAAAGTATGAGGAGGATCCTTTCTGCGGAGCAGTCTTCAGCATAGGCTTTTTCTACTATCTAATGAAAGGATTAAGGAATCTTTATAAAAAAGAAAGACTAAAGTTAATACAGCAAGAGCTACCTATTTTTATTATCTCTGGAGAGGATGACCCTGTAGGGGGTTATGGTAAACTAGTAAAAGGACTATTTGAAATTTATAAAGAAATAGGTATTAGAGATGTTACGTTGAAGTTATATCCAGGTTTCAGACATGAAATACTAAATGAAGTAAAAAAGAGAGAAGTATATGAAGATATATTAAATTGGCTTAACCATATATATGCATAAAACTAAACCGTACTAGAGAAATCTAATACGGTTTTCTTATTTAATAAAAATATTTATGAGTAAACATAGTAATATTATTCACTATTTCCATAAGTTCCTTTGGAGATTCAGTTAAATCACTTTCAAGCCAGGTTTGTATAATTGAAAAAGTTCCACCTACGGTATGACTTATTAAATAATCTATATGGGCATCATTAAATTCATTTGATTGGTGTACTACGTATTCAATATCTGCTTTTCGTGCAAGATATATTATACGGTTTATTATTCTGCTATCTTTTTGTTTACAAAATAGTACTTTACATAAATCTTTATTAACATAAATCAATTCAAGAACCTTAAGTAATAATTGATCCTTATAATTTTCAATTGGAGTTTCATTAATGTATTCAAGTACCTTATCAAATAATTCATCTTCCATTGATTGAAGTAATTCAAAGGCATCATTATAATGAGAATAAAAGGTCCCTCTATTTATATCAGCCTTTTTACATATTTCAGTAACTGTAATCTCATGTATTTCTTTTGCTTGGAGTAATTCAAGTAAGCTTTCTTTGATTACACTTTTAGTATATAAAGTTCTCCGGTTTCCTTTAACACCAACCATAAGTATTCTCCTTTTATGAAATTATTAAATTTACATTAGATGCCATTAAATATACAAAATAGAGAATTGTGTACATTTAATAACAATGTAATTTTAGTTGACTATTGTCTATGTATAGCAGCTTATTTATACTATATATTGTATTATCAAATATACGCTATGTCTATTTAATAATATGTAATAAAGATTTAACTTAAAGAGAAAGGGGGCGAAATGATGCCTTTTATAGAAGTTATTAACGAACACAAAAGATATAAAATAGGAGAAAATATTGTTGTTGCAAACAATGGAATTGATTTTTCTATTGAAAAGGGTGAATTTGTTATAATTTTAGGGCCAAGTGGAGCAGGTAAATCAACAGTCCTTAATATACTTGGAGGAATGGATACTTGTGATGAAGGAAGTATATTAATTGATGACACAGATATAGCCAAGTTTAACCGAAAGCAGCTTACTAAATATAGAAGACATGATGTAGGCTTTGTATTTCAATTTTATAATTTAGTACAAAACTTAACTGCTAAAGAAAATGTAGAGTTAGCTGTACAGATTTCAAAAAATGCACTAGATGTAGATGAAACTCTTGAATTAGTGGGGCTTGGTCATAGAAAGGATAACTTTCCAGCTCAATTATCAGGCGGAGAGCAGCAAAGGGTATCAATAGCAAGAGCAATGGCTAAGAATCCTAAAATGTTACTATGCGATGAACCTACTGGTGCGCTTGATTATAAAACAGGAAAACAAATTTTAAAAACACTACAAGATACTTGTAAGAATACTGGGACAACAGTTATAGTAATAACTCATAACACTGCAATTGCTCCCATTGCCAATAGGGTAATAAGGATTAATGATGCTAAGGTTAGAAGCGTTGAGGTAAATGAGAATCCTGTTCCAATTGACGATATTGAGTGGTAGAGGTGAGCTTTTATGCAAGGTAAGTCGTACAAAAAATCAATAATAAGAGAAATTGCATCATCAAAAGCTAGATTTACTTCAATATTAGTAATAATTTTTTTAGGAGTATCATTTTACTCTGGAATTAAGTCAACTGGGCCAGATATGAAAAAATCTATAAATAGGTTTTATAATAGTCAAAATCTTATGGATAGTAAAATAGTATCAAGTCTGGGACTCACTGATAAAGATTTGGACATCCTTAAAAATAATGACAAAATATTAGATTATTACGGAACACATAGCATAGATGCAGGTCTTACAAATGTAAATAGTGTAGTAAGGTTTATGGAATATGATCCTCAAAATATAATTAATAATCTCATTATTTCAGAGGGGAGACTACCTGAAAATAGCGGAGAAATAGCTCTAGATGAAAAGGCTTTAAAGCAAGATAAGAATTTAAAAATAGGCGATAAATATGTAATAGAATCTGACAAAGATACAATGGACTCTTTTAAGAAAACTACTTTTAAAATTGTTGGTTTCGTAAGAAGTCCAATGTATGTGGATAATGAAGCAAGGGGAACAACGACTGTAGGAAAAGGAAGTATTGATTATTTTGCAGTATTAAATAAATCTGATTTTTCAATGGATGTATATACAGAAATATATGTAAGATTTAAAAATGTACAAAATATTGATACTTATAGCAATGAATATAAAGGCAAAATGGAACAAAATAATGAATATATTCAAAGTCTTTATTCAAAACGTTCAATTGATAGAATTGATGAAGTGAAAAAAGATGCGCAAAAAGAATTGGATAAAGCCTATAAAGAGATTGAAGATGGCGAAAATAAGTTGTCAAGTGCTCAAAAGGAAATAGAAGATGGGAAAGATAAGCTTGAAGCAGGTAAAAAACAATATGCTCAAGGAATAAAAGACTACGAGCAAAAGATTAAAGCTGGCGAAGCTAAACTTGCTGATGGGCAAAAACAATTAGAAAATGGTCAAATAGAAATTAATAATCAAAAAGAAAAGCTAGCAGAGGGAGAAGAGCAGCTTAATGGGGCAAAAACTCAGTTAGACAGTGCTAAAGAAAAGTTTTTGGCTCAAGGGATAAATCCTGATCAAGATACGAGTAATCTTAAAAATCAGCTTAGTGGACTTAAAACTTTAATTCAAACTTATGATGCACTTTCTAAAGATATAAATGATACCGTGAGTAGTACTCAAGATGGTGATATGATACCAACTCAAAAAATTCAGTATTGGAAAACTATTATATCGCAGCCAGGTTTAGGATTAGAGGGATTAAAAGGATTAATAGATCAATTAGAGACGGATCCCAGCAATAAAACCTTAGCGATCAGTATTTCAAAGGGAGTAGATGCAGCCTCAAAAAGTGCAAATGAAAATGCAACTAATTTAGAAACTTTAATAAATGGAATTACTAGTTATCAGCAAGGAAAGGCTCAATATGAGGAGCAATTAAAAGTACTTAATGGTGGTAAGTTACAGATAGATGCAGCTCAAAAGCAACTAGATGCTTCTAAAATAGAAATAACTAATGGGAAGAAGGAGCTTGAAGCAGGCAAGGTACAGGGGAAATTAGAACTCGACAAAGCTCAAAAACAATTAGTGGATTCTGAAAAGAAACTTATTGATGGTGAAAAAGAGATAGAGCAAAATAAACAAAAACTTTTAGATGCAAGAAAAAAAGTAGACGAAAATAAAGAAAAATTGAAAGACTTAGATAAAAGTAAGTACTATTTCTTTGATAGAAATGATAACCCAGGATATGGGGTAATTAAAGATTCAATTAAAAGTTTAGATAATATAGCATCTGTATTCCCGGTATTTTTCTTTCTAGTTGCAGTATTAATTTGCTTAACAACAATGACAAGAATGGTAGAAGAAAATAGAATTGAAATTGGTACATTAAAAGCTTTAGGATATAGCGACTTAGAAATATCTGAAAAGTTTGTAGTATATGCTGCATTAGCTAGCATTATTGGAGGTATTTTAGGAATATTAGTTGGATGTACAGCATTACCTAGTATAATTAATTCTGCCTATGGAATGTTATTTGTAATACCTAAGTTTAGTATATATTTCTATCCATCTTATATAATTCAGTCTATGGCGGCCTCAATATTATGTACCGTAGGTGCAGTGCTATTTGTTCTAGAAGTTGAACTAAAAAATAACCCTTCGGATATGATGAGACCAAAGGCTCCTAAGTTAGGTAAGAAAATCTTTCTAGAAAGAATTACTCCATTATGGAAAAGACTGAATTTTAATCAAAAGGTTACACTTAGAAATTTATTTAGATATAAGCAAAGAATGATAATGACAGTTCTAGGTATTGCAGGATGTATGGCTATGCTTGTTACAGGATTCGCTCTTCAGAGTTCTAACAAGGGTGTTTTAGATAGACAATTTAATAAGCTATGGCACTATCAAGCTATGGTAATTTTTAAAGATGATGTTAGTGAGAAAGATAGCAAGGAATATGATGATATTTTAAATGGACTAAAAGGATACAACAGCAGTTTAAATATTCATCAGGAATCAGTTACCTTTACAAAGGAAAACATGAACAAGCAAACAGCTACTCTGTATGTGCCAGAAGATGTAGAAAACTTTGATAAATTTGTTACACTAAGAGATAGAGTTACTGAAAAGAATTATAAAATATCAGATGATGGGGTTATTATTAATGAAAAGTTAGCAAAACTTTTAAAGGTATCCTCTGGAAATACAATAGTTATGAAGGATGAGGATAATAACTCTTATAATGTTAAGGTTAGTGAAGTATCTGAAAACTACCTTATGCATTCTATTTATATATCACCCACATACTATGAGAAGATATTTGGCAAAAAGCCAGTATATAATGCTCAATTTTTAAAACTAAAATCTGATGCTCAAAGTGATGATGAAATTTCTTCAAAGCTTATGGAAAGTAATAAAGTTATAAATGTCACCTTAACATCAAAGATAATAGATTCAAGTAAGGAATCTGCCAATAGTTTAAACATAGTTATGGTAGTTATAATCTTAGCTTCTGGTAGTTTGGCATTTGTTGTATTATATAACTTAAATAATATAAATGTATCCGAACGTATAAGAGAACTATCAACTATAAAAGTACTAGGATTTTTTGATAATGAAGTCACTATGTATATATTAAGAGAAAATGTAATACTTACATTATTAGGAGTTCTTGTTGGTTCCTTTATGGGTAAAATACTTTATTCGTTTATAATAGGAACAGCAGAAACTGACACTATGATGATGTTACCAGATGTATTTATGAGTAGTTATGTATTTTCTGCATTAATAACCATATTATTTTCATTATTAGTAATGATTATGATGCATATAAAACTAAGAAATGTTAACATGATTGATGCATTAAAATCAAATGAATAAAATTATAGCAAATCAAAAGAGCTGAAGTTACGCTAATTGTGACTTCAGCTCTTTTTTAAAGCTATTCAAATAATTCATTAACAACATCATCTATTCCATAGAAGCAAGTATCTACTAGCTTCTCACCATCACTAGCTTTAATTTCACTTATCATACTAAGTAGATGTTTTAATAAAATAGTATTCTTGTCCACGTCCTCTTTCATTTTTCTAACAGTTTTATTAGTTGAAGAAATCGCATCCATTATTTCTTTGTTATCTACAGTTCTCATTTTTTCATTCCTCCTTAATTTTTATTTAATTAACATTCTGAAGTACTAAATATTGTCATGAGAAAGATAAAATTTTAACAATGTCGGCTATTAAAACTCATAATTTATGCTTTACGAATATTAAATCTTTTTTCCCATTCTTCCATCAATGATTGTCTAAAGTCTGGATGTGCAATATTAATAAGTGCCTGACCTCTTTCTTTTAAGGTTTTTCCTCTAAGGTTAGCTACACCATATTCAGTTACTATATATTCAACATCATTTCTTGAAGTGGTTACTGCAGAACCCTCAGCTAGAGTTGGTACTATTCTTGAGATTTTCCCATTAGACGCAGTAGATGGCATAGCTATTATAGATTTACCATCCCTAGCCATATCAGCACCTCTTACAAAGTCTACCTGGCCTCCAACTGCACTAAATTGCTTTAAACCTATTGTATCAGCCACAACTTGTCCCAAAAAATCTACCTGTAAAGCTGAATTTATACATACCATTTTAGAATTTTGTGCAATAACTGTTGGATTATTTACATAGTCTACTGAATACATTTCCACCATTGGATTATTATCTAGAAAGTCATATAATCTCTTAGTACCCATAGCAAAAGTAATTACTACCTTATCCTTATGTAAGGTTTTTCTTTTGTTTGTGATTACACCAGCTTCTACAAGTTCAACAACTCCATCAGAAATCATTTCAGAATGAATACCTAAATCTTTTTTATCTTTTAAAAATAGAAGTACAGCGTCTGGAATTGCACCTATTCCAAGTTGTAGGGTAGAGCCATCCTCTATTAGAGAAGCACAATTCCTACCAATAGCCTTTTCTACTTCTCCTATTTTGGGTAGCTGTAATTCTGGAAGAGGGTAGGAGGTTTCAACTATAAAATCAATATCCGAAACATGAATAAAGGAATCACCTAAGGTTCTGGGCATTTTATCATTAACTTCTGCAATAACTAATTTTGCTGATTCAGCGGCTGGTTTTGTATAATCATTGGATACACCAAAGCTGCAAAAGCCGTTTGCATCAGGGGTGCTTACTTTGATAAGAGCAACATCAACGGGTAAATATTTATCTCTAAAAAGTTTAGGTATATTTTGAAAAAAACAAGGTGTGTAATCTGCATCTCCTTCTTTTACAGCGTTTCTTGTACAAGGACCTACAAATAATGAATTAAGTTTAAAGTTAGGTTTCATTTCAGGTTTAAGATATTCCCCTTTTCCTAAAGTAAGCATTTGAATAAGCTCAACATTCTCATACTTTTCTTTATTGGTTACTAAAGCGTGTACCAATTCCATAGGTTCACCTACAGCATGTCCTAAAACAACCCTATCATTAGATTTTATCATAGCTACTGCCGCTTCAGCGGTTACTAGTTTACTTTCATATATTTCTTTCCAATTCATAAGTTTTCACTCCCCCTAGTATTTTGTAAACTTTTGAAATAACAATATATTTTTTCTTTTGATTAATTTAATAATTGGTAAAGGATCCTTTTCGAACTAACTCGTTAAACATTTAACAACTATGTTAATAATATAACAATTAAAAAGGAAAATCAAGCATATTTTCAGAAAATTTAAAAAAAAGATTTGTATGATAAATTATTAGAGCAAATTATCATGTAAAAGCTATATTTAGGTAGGTAGTATGGAGTATTTAAAACAATCAATATTCAAATCAATCATATTAATTAACAATAGCAATGTAGTAGATTTTTATTTATAATAAATATAATGCAAAAATCATATTACAAAAGAAGTAGAAAATTAGATGAGGAGTTATTAGATGAAATATTACTTAGCACCAATGGAAGGAATTACTGGATACATATATAGAAATGCTTATGTGAAGTTTTTTAATAATATTGATAAATATTTTGCACCTTTTATAGTACCTAATCAGAGCAGGAGTTTAAAAACTAAGGAATTAAGAGACATTTTGCCTGAGAATAATAATGGAATAAATATAGTGCCGCAAATTTTAACAAATGATTCAGAAGGGTTTATTTCTACGTCTAGAAAGCTACAGCAATTAGGTTATAGTGAGATAAATTTAAATCTAGGATGTCCATCTGGAACAGTAGTTTCAAAAAACAGAGGGTCAGGATTTCTAGCTCATAGAGAAATATTAGATGTGTTTTTAGATGAAATATTTAAAATGGATGATATAAAGATTTCTATAAAAACTAGAATAGGGAAGGATAGTCCAGAAGAATTTTCAGAATTATTAAGGATTTATAACAAATATCCTTTAGAAGAATTAATTATTCATCCAAGAATACAGAAAGACTTTTATGGTAATAAACCTAATTTAGAAGTATTTAAAGATGCACTAGCTTTAAGCAAGAATCCCATATGCTATAACGGAGATATTTTTACATCCGAAGATCATAATGAATTGGTACAAGCCTTTCCAGAAGTGAATACAGTAATGCTAGGAAGAGGGATACTTGCAAATCCCGGGCTTATGAATATAATCAGAAATAAAGCAAGTATAGATAAAAAAGTATTAAAGGAATTTCATGATGAAGTATTTAATAAATACATAGAATTATTTAATGAAGAGAAAAATGCTATATTTAGAATGAAAGAATTATGGGGATATATGATTTACATATTTTCTGATAATAAAAAATATGCTAAAAAAATAAAGAAAGCACAAAAGCTTAGTGATTATAATGCTGCAATTTCAAGTTTGTTTGCGGAGCAGGAGATTATTGAAGGAGCAGGTTTATTTTATAATAAGTAATAAAAAAAACTATAGAAAACCCAGGATATTTTTATCCTGGGTTTTAATTAAATTATTTTCCGCTATCACCATAGTTTGATAATACTCTAGCACTAGGATCGTTAACGTTACAGCCTTCCCATTCTTTGTTTGGCATCCAGTAATCAACTATCATTTCTGCTTGTCCTGGATAGTATTTTTCAAAGATTTCTCTATATAGTAAGGATTCTTTTGTAAATGGAGCAGCATGATATTTATACTCTTCACATTTTCTTTCAAAATCTCTATCACTATATTGTGCTTCAGCGTATTCTTTTAAATAGTCTACCATAGAGTGTCCTACAGCATCACTAAATGCAGCTTTTTCACGATATAAAATATTGTTTGGAAGATAGTCACCTTCAAAAGCATGTCTTAAAAGATATTTTCCCATGTTGTATGTGTTTAATTTTTTTTCTGGATCTATAGCCATAACATATTTTACAAAATCTAAATCACCAAATGGTACTCTTGCCTCTAAAGAGTTTGAAGCTATACAACGATCTGCACGAAGTACATCATACATAAATAGTTCCCTAATTCTCTTTTGTGATTCCTTTTGGAATTCTGCTGCACTTGGAGCAAAATCTGTATATTTATATCCAAATAATTCATCAGAAATTTCACCAGTTAGAAGTACTCTAACATCGGAAATTTCATGTATTTTCTTACAAATTAAATACATTCCCATACTAGCTCTTATTGTTGTAATATCAAAGGTTCCTAGAATTTTAATAACCTCATCAAGTGATTCAAGAACTTCTTCTTTTGTCATATAAACAACAGTATGATCACTGCCAATATAATCAGCAACTTCTTTTGCATATTTTAAGTCAATTGCATCTTCTGCCATTCCTATAGCAAAAGTTTTAATTGGTTTTTCAGGGTACATTTTTTGAGCAATTGAACAAACTAATGAACTATCTAGTCCACCACTTAACAAGAATCCTACAGAAGCATCAGCATCCATACGTTTTTCTACAGCAGCTACCAATCTGTCATGGATTCCTTTGCAAATAACTTCTAAATCATCAGTGCAGTAATCCCCTTCTACTTTTGCGATATCAGAGTAGCAAGTAAATTGACCATCCGCATAATAGTGTCCTGGTGGGAATGGCATAATTTTATCAGTAAGACCTACTAAATTTTTTGCCTCGCTTGCAAACATGATTTTACCTGATTCAGAATAGCCATAGAATAGAGGTCGAATTCCAATTGGATCTCTTGCTGCAATAAAAGTATCCTTTTCCCCATCGTATATAACAGCTGCGTATTCTGCATCTAGTTTTGCAAACATATCTAATCCATATTCTAGGTACATTGGAAGTAATATTTCGCAATCACTATCAGAAATAAACTTGTGACCCTTTGCTATTAGCTCTTCTTTCAATTTACGGAATCCATAAATTTCTCCATTACAGATAGATGCATCTCTTTTTCTTGTGAATGGTTGCATTCCGCTAAAACTTAAATCCATAATAGCAAGTCTTTGAAATCCTAAAATACCAGAAGGTAAGGTAAGTATTTCTGTCATATCTGGTCCTCTTAGTTCAGTTCTCTGTAAAGCCTCAGCAAATTTTTCATGTTTCATGTCTGTTCCTGTATAACACATAATTGTACACATATAAATAGCCCTCCTACGTATATAAAAATAGCGTCAAATCGTCTTATAAATAATAGGACGAATTGACGCTTATCCGCGGTGCCACCTAAATTACCATTTTGGTCTCTCTTACCAGCTACTACTGGTGCCCAAATAACGCATGGATTACGGCGCGCCTACTTTATCAAAAATATTCTAAGAATACTTTATTGATATTTCAGTTTGCAGCTACGGAGTGTTATTCAAAAAAACTCTGCCACTGGGTTCACACCATCCCCAGTTCACTGTTGGTGAATATTTTTTTTACTTCTCTCCATCATTGCTTTTTCTTGGATTAATTTTAAACTGATTTGATATCTTTTGTCAATACTTTTTTTATTATTAATAAATATTGTAATGCAAAAGAGATAAATTATTATTATAATAAGTAAAGTAATATAAAATTAATACTATTTAATGGAGAACAGAAATGGATTTTATAGCGATAGATTTTGAAACAGCAAATGAAAAAAGAAGTAGTGCATGCTCAATTGGTATTGCTGTAGTGAAAAATGGACATGTAGTAGAAAGAATACATCACTTAATAAGACCTATGGAAATGAGGTTTATGCCTATTAATATCGGAATTCATGGAATAAGACCAGGAATGGTTGAGAATGAACCTGAATTTGACGAAGTATGGGAAAAAATTAAACATTATTTTCATGACAATTTAGTAATAGCACATAATGCCTCTTTTGATATATCAGTCTTAAGAAAATGTGCAGAGCTTTATAATATAGAACTTCCTAGTTTCGAATACATTTGTACAATGAAGCTTGCTAGGAACTTTTATAAAAGCATAGAAAATGCAAGGCTTAATACTGTAAATAATTTTTTGGGATATGAGTTTAAGCACCATGACGCTCTATATGATGCTCTTGCTTGTAGTAATATACTACTTAACATATCACAGGAATTAGAATGTACAGATATTAATGAAATTTCTACACTAATAGGAGTATCGATTGGAAAAGTAGAAGGGGATATATATAAGCCATCTTCAACTAAAGGTAGGGTAGCTAAAACCTCTAATAGAATCTATTATCTTAAAAAAGATAATGTATTGGATAGATTACAATTAGACGCATATAAAAATGAAGTAGTAGTGTTTACAGGAAAGCTATCTTCTATGTCTAGAGATGAAGCCATGAGTTTGGTTAGAAAGCTGGGAGGTAGTACAGGAAGTTCTGTTACTAAAAATACAACAATTTTAGTAACTAATACTAAGGATATAAAAGCCATGCGTAGAGAAGAAATGAGTAATAAACTCAAAAAAGCAACAGATTTGAATGCAAAAGGGCATAGCATAAAATTTTTAAGTGAAGAGGAATTTCTAGGTATCGATAATAGAATTTAAGATTAGTATTTATTTAATTCCTAATATAGCCTAAGAAAATCATAATGATGAATTTTCTTAGGCTATTAATATCTTAAAATGACTATACTTTATAGCATACAGATGCTTGAGTATCTAAAATACTTCCAATAAATTTAGCAACCTCAAGATGTGCTGGATGAGACAGATATACATCAAGGGCTTCTAAAGATTCAAATTTAGTAATAAGAATTAAATCATAGTTACTTTGTCCAGGGCGGATATTTACTTCTACTTGTATATCCATTAGAACTTCTATTTTCCCTCTCATACTTAAAAGTACTTCTTGAGTTCTCCTAATGGTATCTTCCTCCCTATTCTTTAATTTTAATAATAAATTATTAACAATCATATTTACCCCCTATAATATTTAATAATGAAATGTTAAATGGTTCTTATTATTCCGCCATCAATAATATGTTCACAGCCTGTAATATATGAAGCTCTATCTGATACTAAGAAAGCAACAAGTTCAGCTACTTCTTCAGGTTTTGCAGGACGACCAAGTGGTATACCACCAAGAGCATCCATTAATTCTTGGCGAGCACTAATATAATCACATTTTGAATTTTCAGCCATTCTTTCGATAAGGCGTTCGGCAGCTTTTGTTTCTGTAAAACCAGGAGCAACTGTATTTACACGCACCCCATCTGAGCCAAACTGTGTAGCTAAGTTTTTACTGTAGTTAGTTAATGCAGCTTTTGCAGCTGAATAGGCCATAGTCATCTTGTCAGGAAGTTTACGCTGGATGGATGAGATATGAATTATAACTCCTTTTTGCTCTTCAATCATGGATGGTAAAAATCCACGGTCTAGACGTACTGAGGAAAATAGATTTTGATTAAGGGTTTGAAGCCAATCTTCATCGCTTAATGATAGAGCACCCTCAGTTGAAGAGGAAGATCCACTAAGTTCTTTACTAATATCAAATTGTGAGAAATCATTCATAATTAAATCTCATTTACTTAGTTTATTTATATTACTAACTAAGTATAAAAAATTAAACCTGACTACAATGGGTCAAGTTTAATAAATATATTTAGAGATCAGTATATTAAGACGCCTCGCCATTTCATCTCGTATATTTTGGGGTTCAATTACTTCTAACATAGTACCAAAAGATAAGAGATAGTTATAAAGCCATTCACCTTCTGGCATTTGACTAATTACAGTATAAGAACCATCTTCATTTTTTATAATTTCTTTTTCTTGAAATTCATCATATACACGGTAAGCACCTTCAGAAGAAAATTTCAAATTAATATTAATGTTCTTGGTATGAAAATCCCCAGAAGATTTATGTGAAAGCTCATGTGAATCAGTGTGGGTACAAGATTTTTCTGTAATAAAGACATTAGCCATACGTATTATTTTAAAAGTTCTAACTGAATTTTTTTCAAGGCAATATCCTATAAGATACCAAGCTTTATCTTTGAAGAGTAGCTTAAAAGGCTCAACATTTCGATTGCTTTTTTCTCCTATAGAGTTAAAGTAAGAAAAGTTAATTACTCTCTTTTCAAGTATTGAACTTTTTAGGAGATTAAAAATGTCTTTCTGTTTCTCATAATTTCCCCAATTAGAGAAATCTACTTCAATCCAATTGATATTGCTTTTATTAAAGAAGCTGCTTAATTTTGAGAGGGTATCCTTGAGTTCAGGATATCCAGTAGCAGATAAGCTTTGAAGAGCAATAAGAATTTTATCTTGTTCTAATTGGGATAGTAGAGATTTATTCAATACATAGTTATCAATAAGTGAAATTCCACCACCTTTGCCTTGAGTTGAATAAACAGGTATTCCAGCTTCAGATAGTGCATCAATATCTCTATAAATTGTTCGTACGGAAACTTCAAAATGATCAGCTAATTCTCTTGCAGTTATGGATTTCTTTTCTAACAGGATATATATTATTTGAAATAATCTACTAATTTGCATTTTATCAATCACCTCATATACAAGTATACATAATATAATATGACAACGCTATGTCATGTTATATTAATAGTAAATATTCAATAGCATTTTAAGCATGATTTTCAAAAATAATGGTATTGGCATTTAAGCTATTAGATGGTAAAATTCAGTTAGGAGTTCAAAAGATGTTTTATAAATAGAACTCCCTCAAGAAAATTTAACGTAGATATTTTTAATATTAAAGTGAAAGCGATTTCGGAAATCTTTAATTAAGTCAATCTAAACAAAAATTTGGAGGAATAAAAATGAGTGTACACATTAATGCAAAAGAAGGTCAAATAGCAGAAACTATATTATTGCCAGGAGATCCTTTAAGAGCTAAATTTATAGCAGAAAACTTTTTAGAAGATGTAATATGCTATAACGAAGTAAGAGGAATGTATGGTTATACAGGAACATATAAAGGAAAGAAAGTTTCTGTTCAAGGAACAGGTATGGGTATACCATCAATTTCTATATATGCAAATGAATTAATTCAAAGTTATGGTGTTAAAAATCTAATTAGAGTTGGAACTTGTGGCTCTTATAAAGAAGAAGTTAAGGTAAGAGATTTAGTAATTGCAATGGCAGCATCTACTGATTCTAATATCAATAGAATTAGATTTAATGGTATAGATTTTGCTCCAACAGCTAGTTTTAAATTATTAAAAAAATCTTATGACATAGCTGTAGAAAAAGGGTTTGATCCAAAAGTAGGAAACGTGTTTAGTACTGATACTTTTTATAATGATAATCCTGAAGCATGGAAGAAATGGGCTAGTTTTGGATGCTTAGCAGTAGAAATGGAAGCTGCAGCTCTTTATACTATCGCAGCAAAATATAATGTAGATGCATTAGCATTATTAACTGTAAGTGATTCTCTAGTAACTAGTGAGGAAACGTCAGCAGAAGAAAGACAAAATACCTTTACTAGAATGATAGAAGTTGCATTAGAAACTGCTATCACACTTTAAAGAAATATCACTAAAATGACATTAATTAGATACAACTAATATACAATTAATGTACAAATAAAAAACATCTCCTTATTATGATTAATTCATAATGAATATAGGGGATGTTTTTTTATGAAGATAATTAAAATTTAAAAGGATATTTGCCTCATAAATTTAATAGATTGGAAGGTGATCCTTTGATTAAGAAACAAAAGATTTATAGAAAAAGAAAAAAGAGAAGACGACTAAGAAAATTTATTATTAGTCTACTCATAATAATTCTTAGTGTACTATGTTTTATTTTATATAAACAAAACAAGCAATTAAAAACAAAACAAGTACAAGCGCTGGCATCAAATAAAAAACCAGAAATTAGTGATAATAAAAATTTAGAAAATGATATAGGTTTAACTAATAATGAAATTAAAAGGGAAGTAAAGCAAGATTCAAATAGTTATGATGCTGCAAAAATACAAGATTACTTATCAAAAAATAAAAAAATTAATGATGGTGAGAAAATTGCTTTTTTAACTTTCGATGATGGACCATCTACCACCGTTACTCCAACAATTCTAAATATACTAAAACAGAATAATGTTAAGGCAACTTTTTTTGTAATCGGAAAGCAGGTAGATGAAAATGAAAATACTAAAGGAATACTTAAAGACATTTATAATCAAGGACATGCTATAGCAAATCATACATATTCTCATAATTATACCAAGCTTTATCCAAGTGGAATTGTCAATGTACAAGCATTTGTGGAAGAAATAGAAAAAAATAACAAAGCACTAAAAGATGTATTAGGAGAAGACTTTCAAAGTAGAGTAATAAGATTTCCAGGTGGACATGCATCCTGGAAAGGTGTAGAGAAATTAGACGAAGAGTTAGATAAGAAAGGGTATAAATATATAGATTGGAATGCTCTTATAGGAGATGCAGAAGGAATTACTAGAACAAAAGAGCAATATATTAGTAGATATAGTGAAACTTTTAATGGACAAGAAAAAGTAGTTATACTAATGCATGATACATATGGAAAGAAGAGTACAGCAGATGTACTTCAATACATAATTACAGATTTAAAAAATAAAGGATATGAATTTAAAACGTTGAAATAAAGTAGATAATATTGTAGAAAGAACTATTATAAGATATAATGTTCGAGAAAAATATAACTTAGATTATGGATGGATAGAATCACATGAAGAATTTAAAGATAAATGAATTAATTAAAATTGGACTACCTGTAACCCTACTGTATGCTATTTTAAGAGTAGTAGGAATTGGCTGTCCTATCAAATTTCTAACAGGTATTTCATGTGCAGGATGTGGAATGACTAGAGCATGGATTAGAGTTATTCATTTAGATTTTAAAGGAGCATTTTACTATCATCCGTTATTTTTTTTACCTCCAATATATCTTCTGTTATTTCTATTTAGAGATAAGATATCAAAAAAGATTTTTGTTATTTTAATAGCAATTGGAGTAGCATTATTTATAACAGTATATGTATTTAGACTTGTTAATCCGGATGGTATTGTTATTGATATAAATATTAAAAATGGTTTTATTTATAAGTTTATAAAAATTATAATAAGCGGGAAATAGATATATGAAAAGATGACTAATGTTTAGGATTCATTAGTCATCTTTTATTTAGGATAGAATTTCTAATACCTCTACTGTATAGCTTCCTCCTGGAGCATTGACTTCAACTATATCTTGAGCTTTATGGCCAGTTAAAGCTTTGCCTAAATCAGATTCAATACTTATTAGCATGTTCTCAGGATCTAGGTCCATTGTAGTTACTAATGTTATGATCTCTTCATCATCATCTTCAATAAATTTTATTCTAGCTTTACTATTAATTCCTAGGACTGATTTATCAGGACCATTATCATCGATTATTGTTGCAGTTGAAATCATAGTCATTAAATATTGAATTCTATTATCATTTTCTCTGTAATTTCTGCAAGCTTCTTTATATTCTGCATTTTCAGATCTATCACCATGAGCAGCAGCTACTAATTTTTCTTTAGCTATTTCGGCTCTTTTTACTGTCATTCTATATTCTAATTCATCTCTTAATTTCTTCATATTTTCTTCTGTAAGTAAATTATTCATAGAAAATTCCCCCTAATATATGTTATAGGGTTTTTGATAGGAAACTTAACTTATTCTTGTTTGAAAATGTTGGTTTCTGGACATTTTCAGGCATGAATAAGTTAATAGTTGAACTTAAAACCCTATATGTTACTATTATATATTATATATAAAAAAATAAAAGTTACTTAATAAATAATATGTAGAAAAAATAGCTTGGATAATCCATCCAAGCTATTTTGAACTAAAAAGATTATCTTAATTTAACAACTATATTTGCTTTACGGCTGTCATCAGTTTGATCAATTACATTCACTTTAATTCCAAACTGAGGTAATAGAAGACCTGAATCAGGGTTCTCTTTAGTAATATAAGTGTCTTTATCCAAAAAATCTGGATGTTTTGAATCTGAATCATCTCTTAGAGTAAGAGGTTGTCCAGGAGTACTATAATCTATAAGCATTTTTGAATCTTTGTTTGTTGAGAAGGTAGCATCATGCACTTGATATCTTGTTTCTGCAATAGAACCGTCACTCCATTTTAATATTTTTTGGTCAGCATCTACAACGCCTAAGAATCCATGACCAGGATGGTCTGCAACTATATTATCGCTATATAATTCATCAGCATACCATACCAATAGTCCAGGTTCATAATTCATAAGGCTTAATCCACGTTTAATATCCTGAAGACCTTTGTCAACACCTGAATGATTTCTTAATTCAAGTAAATAGTATTGGTCTGTTAGTTTTTTACCATCATTTTTACTGAAACCATCAAATGTAAAGTTAGAAGTACCTTCAGCATTATCAAAGAATGATACCTTTCCATTAACATTAAGAGTTATATCATCTATATAGAAGCCTGCCATTTCTGCAGCAACATCAGTC
This sequence comes from Clostridium paridis, assembly GCF_016765615.1. Taxonomy (GTDB): domain Bacteria; phylum Bacillota; class Clostridia; order Clostridiales; family Clostridiaceae; genus Clostridium_T; species Clostridium_T paridis. The sequence continues at coordinate 74,312 of NZ_JAESWA010000023.1, forward strand.
CAATAGTTTATTTTTAATTTTATCTTTTTGCCAGCGTATTGATTAAGACTAAAGTTTGCATCAATCCATCCATTAGATTTGCCTGTAATACCATTTCCAGGATTTTGTTCATTTGGATTAGTAGTTGTAGTGATATTTCCAGGAATGCTTGTCCAAGTATTTGTGCCATCTTCTTGTACTAAGATAGAGCCATAATCCCAATCTTGTTCAATATCATACCAAGTCTTAAAGTTAAAATCAGCAGTTGTTGCATTTGTTAGGTCTATACTAGTTGTCATAGAATTATTTAAATCATTTCCTTTTCCACTAAAGTATAGGTAGCTTCCACTGTATGGAGTTGTGATTGTTGTAGCCTTCTTTGGAAGCGTAACTTTGACAAAATCATTATTCTCAGCCTTTATACTAGAAGCATCTAAAGTATATTCCTTACCTTTAGTAGTAAGCTCGGATAAATCAACTGAATTTCCATGAGCCCAATTTCCACCATAGGTTTTTTGAAAATACTGTTTTGCATATGGACTGAAACCTACAGGTTCAGTTCCAGGTACTTTTCCAGCCCAACTACCACTAGACATAATGGACCAATAGCCTATTGGTTCACCTTTTCCAGAATAATTTATGTCATATTCATCAGGTAGACCTAAATCATGACCAAATTCATGGCAAAATACACCGGCAGCTCCGTCTTCGGGCATTGTTGTATAAGGATATGCTGACATATCTGTACCAGGAATTTTAAATGGAACAGCAGAGCCGTTAACTATATCATAAACTTTTGAACTATGTGACCATATTGCATTATCCCCTAAAGCTCCACCACCAGCTTCTTGTCCCATACCAGAGTGAATTACCATTAGATGATCGATTATACCATCGGGCTCATTAAGATCTCCATCTCCATCTAAGTCATAAGGGTCTTTTAAGTCATAATCATCAAGATTTGCATCTTTAGAAGCATCAACTAAGGCTTCTTTTATGAGGTCACGAATTTTTACATTATTGCTAGTTGCACTATCTGCACCATAATAAGCTGCTGGCTGACTAGCTTTATACCAACCATAAACATTTCCTTCAATATCATAACTTTTACCAGACTGTTGATCATAGTATTGTTTTAAAGAAACAAAATTTTCACCATTAGGACCAGCATATCCTTTACTTCCGAATATCATGTCTTGATAATGAGTTTTGCTGTAATCTTTATAATACATATCAGTATCATTAGAAGTCAATGTATTATGTGGTAAATCAGGAAATTCTATTAATAGAACAAGAGCCTTATCTTTAGTAACACTTCCATCCCAGGAAGTTTGAGGATCATTTTTCTTTTTCTTTTTATCAGAAGTCTTTTGTAATTTTCCATTTTTAATTGCCTCTTTTCCATAGGTCTTTAAGCCCTGAAGTGATTTAGAATCTAATTGTGAAGGATTATTGTTAGATGTAGCTTCTTTTTTCGATAAATAATCCTTAAGAATTTTATTCGCCTCTTCAGTGGTTGCATTACTTGGAATTGTTCCTTTTTTCTTTAGCATAGCCAATAATTTATCATCATTAGCTATAGCTAGGTCACCATCTTTCTCTATGCTTGCTATAGCTTCAGAATCTTGAGGTACTGTATTTGATGTAAATTGGTTAATGTTTAGAGTACCTGTTGTACTTAAAGTTACTACTGCAGCTGTCACTAATCCGATGATTTTTGATTTTAGCAAAATAAATTACCCCCTTTTTTTAATTTGTTAATTTATATTGTAAAGTCTAAACACATTACTTAATAAATTTACCATAAATTACATAATATGTAAAATGACTTTTTAAGATTTAGCCATTATAAACAAAACTTAATTAAAAAAAGTGCATTTTTTATTTATAATTATTAGATTCTTATTTAATTACACAAATTACTAGTGAATTTTCTTAGGAACTTATTTGACGATTAGCTATTGAAATAGTATCCTAATATTGGTTCGTAATTGATTTTGGTTTTCAGGAGGTACGAAAAATATATGTTGCAACATACAAGTGTAGAAGAAGCTAGTTATATATGTGAATCAAAAAATAAATGTAAAGAATTAGGCATGAATCCTAATGAACCTAGGATGCCTAAAAGTGTTATGACAGAAGAAGAACTAGCTAGGAAGAAAGAAGATTATAAAGAAATATTAGAGGTTGTAACATTTTTTAGTGAGAAGATAATTAAATCTTTGGAAAAAAGTACGCCGATATTAGTGGCTGTTTCTGATGAAAAGGGTTATTTATTAGAAACATTAGGTGATGAAGCTATAAAAGGAACTATGCTCCAATTAGGAATTAAACCAGGTATACAATTTACTGAAGAGGATATGGGTACGAATGTTGTTAGCTTAACTCTTGAACAAAATCAACCAATACAACTAATAGGAAGTAATCACTATCACACGTTTTTACATGGCACAGCTTGTTATGGCGTACCATTTCATTATTCGGACGATGATAACTTGTTAGGAAGCATATGTATAATGACTGCAGTGATACTTCACAACCCGTTTTTCTTAACTACATTAACTACTGTTGTTGATGCAATAGAGCGCGAACTATTACTTAGAAAACAAAATCGTAAAATTAATAAGCAACAGGAATTACTATATATGGCAGAAAGAAAGCAAAGAGAACTTCTTGAAAAAGACCTTATTATGAAGGATGAATTTATAACTACTATTACTCATGAATTTAAGACACCAATAAATGTAATTTATTCAGCTATACAATTAATTGAGCATGTATATATTAAGTTAATTCCTAAACAAGTAAGGAATCTTATTACCAGTATAAAAAGAAATACATTTAGGCAATTAAGACTTGTAAATAACTTATTAGATATAACTAGATTACATTCAGAACAATATAAATTAAATATGAGAAATGTTGATATTGTGTTCTTAACTAAATCAATTGTTGAATCAGTAAAGGAATATGCTGGGCAGAAAAAGATTAATTTATGTTTTGAAACTAATGTAGATAGCATCAGGACTGCAATTGATGATGAGAAATATGAACGTATAGTACTAAATCTCTTATCAAATGCAATTAAATTTACAAATGAAGGTGGAAGTATAACTGTTAAGGTTAAGGAGAATACAAGTGATAAAACCTTAGATATTTCAGTTAGTGATACAGGTATAGGAATTCCAAAAGAAAAGTATGAGATGATTTTTGAAAGATTTGGACAAGTCGATAGTAATCTTTCAAGGCAGGCAGAGGGCAGTGGTATAGGATTAACTATCGTAAAGCTATTGACTGAAATATTAGAAGGAAAAATAAGGGTAGATAGTGAAGTGAATATAGGAAGCACATTTATGGTAACTCTACCTATTAAAGAAGAGATAACTGAAAAGGAAATAGAAATTTTCTTAGATGCAGACAATAGATTGATTAATGCTATTAACGTTGAGTTTTCAGATATATATTTTTAAATAAATTATCAATTAAACAACTAATATGGTTTATAGCTAATTTGAGTGTTTTAATTAGAAAGGAATGCAATTATATGATTCAATATTCAGTTATAAGTAAATATAGAAATAAGCTTATGGGTATAGCAATTCTTTGGGTTATGCTTTTTCATGCGAAAATATCTTATACTAATAATGTAATTTCATTTATAAAAAAAATTGGATACGGTGGGGTAGATATATTTATTTTCTTATCTGGATTTGGATTATATTTGTCTCTTGAAAAAAATAGAGAAAACGTACTTAATTTTTACGAAAGAAGGATAAAAAGAATATTGCCATACTACATGCCATTTATTTCAATATGGATAATTTATAAAAAGTTCTTTAATGGTGGAATAAGTATTAGAGAAGCTTTAGGTAATATATTTATGTTTGGTTACTGGATTAATTTACAAAATCAATTTAATTGGTATGTACAAGATATTTTTCTATTCTATTTAATATCTCCTATTCTATATTTAATAATTAGTAAAAGTAAAAACCCATATAAAAGCATGTTTAAAATGATTATTATATTTTTTATTAGTTGCATTTGTTTTTTCGGTAAATTTAATCTGATAGCGATATCTAGATTGCCCCTATTTGTAGTAGGAATGTATTTTGCACATAATTTTACTAAGGGAAAACAAATAAGTTTAAATAAATTCATAATTTTACTAACACTAAATATAATTGGGTTAATTAGTTTATATTATTTTATAACTTATAAAGCTGATTATTTATGGAAATATGGATTGTGGTGGTATCCTTTTGTATTTATCACACCAATATTAATTTTTATACTATCATTTATATTCGGTATACTAGAAAAATTAAAAATGAAGCTCATTCTTAAATGTTTTGAGGTAATTGGAGTATGCTCTTTTGAACTATATATGATACATATTTTTTTCTATGAAATATTTGATAATTATAAGGTTGCACACAATTTGGGATTTATATTATTAATTATTGTTATTTTTATAGCTAGCATATCATATCATTATTTTATTTCTTATATATTAAAACTAATAAAGAAGAATTAAGGTTGATTTTTTGATGCATAAATAGAAGTTTATAATAGAAATAAAAGTCGTGCAAAAGAATAGTAATTTGCACGACTTTTTTAGTAGATGTCAACAAATGTTAACATAAAACTTAGTTACATAAGTTTCATGTAATTTCCATCCAGTAAAGCAAATAACTGTATTACGAAAAAAATAGATTTTTTATGTAACGCAAAATTACATAAATGCATACTATAAATTAGATAAACAAGAAGTTTATCAAATAAAATTGTAGGGAGAGATGGGATATGGCAGTAGATGTAAATAAAGTTAGAGATGAAGTAACTAGTTCTATATTAGGTTATATGGGAACAAGTATAGATCCTAAGGCATTTGCACTAGCATTTTCAGCAGCATTCGCACTAGCATTTGCAAAGGCAGAAGCAGAAGCTAAAGCAGAAGCAGAATCTGAAGCAGGAGCATTAGCATTAGCTGCAAATAGAAATGTAGATGTAGAAAGAGAATTCCACAAACAAAAACAATATAATGAACAAATTAATCATAACCATATAACTCAAAGTCAAAATCAAGGACAAACTTCTAAGAATGATGCTGATAATGATGCTGACACTGAAGCAGAATCAGGAGCATTAGCAGGAGCAAAAGCAGGAGCAGCAGCAAAATCAAAAGCAAAAGCAGAAGCAGAAAAACGTGTTGATGTAGATATAGATATAGATAAGAAAAAAGACGGACCTAAGTGGTAAGAAATAAATTATTCTAAAGTAGACATAGTGGAGATTTTCTCCACTATGTTTTTAACAATTAAAAGAATTTATCTAAATATGTTTATAATATATTTAGAGTCTTAAGTTTAAGTCAAATAGTTTTAAGAACTTAGCTTAGGAGGTGAAATATGATTAAAGATAATATACCAGATAAAGAAGAGGTCGAAGTTGAAGTCGTAAATGATAAAGAAGCAAGCTTAAGTACCCAAGAAAGTCACCAAAAGAATATACAAGATCTTGATCAAGAACAAAGTGTTGTTTCCAAACCGTTTCAATTTAATTCGCAGAATTTAAGTCTCATACTTGGTGAGGAAAAGAAGGATTATTCAGGTAAGATCGTTGGAATAACTTATCTTGATAAGTATAATCAAATAGTACCAGATGTAACTATTTTGCTATACTTTGGAAGTGATCACGAGTATCCAGTATGTAGAACAAATTCCGATAAAAATGGAAAATATATTATAGAGAATATTCCACCAGGGTATTACACTATAGAAGCATATATTGGCAAAAACTTTGTATACTCTTCTCATTTTATTAAGGTTTTACCTTGTGAAAAAGTTGAGCATTCAATTTTTTTAAAGTATATTAAAAAAAGGGAAAGTTATTAGATAGATAAGAATAAAATAATAAATCCACTATGCAAATGAGTATAGTGGATTTCTATTATTTAACGAAAGTGTTTATGAGAGATTATGGTATAATTACTTTTATAAAGGGGTACATAGGAGTTTATCATGGAAAATGTAATGAAGGAATTAGGGGCTAAAAAAGTTATAGACCGGCAAGATATACTTAAATTAAAAGAATATATAGAAAAAAAGTATGTAGACTATACAAAAAAAGAAAAATTGGATATTTTAAATAGAGCAGTTCACCAAGTTCTAGATAAAAGCATAGAAGGACTTGAAACTGAATATAAGCACGAAATCAAGATACAAGTGTTAAGAAATACTATATCTGGGGAAGCAGATACTACATCTTTAGCAGATATATTTAATATTTACATATCACTTGAAGGAAAGTCAGAAAATTATATTAGCACACTTGTGAAATGGACAAGTTTACATATAAAAAATGATAATTCTAAAGCAGAGTTAGAGTTATTAGATAAGAAGAATAATGCTCATGGAGTTGCGTTGCAAAAGGGAATAAGTGATAATCTATTAAAGAATAAATCATTAAGTGAAGTGCCTTATAACAGCGCACAAAATATAAAAATAGCTAATAATAATATAATTAATATACTTATTCAAAAAAAGATATTACTTTCATTCTTAACTATTACAATAATTACGGTAGGAATCATAGGTATATATAATATCAATAGTAGAAGAATTAAAGTCCATTTAGAAAATTCAAGTATAGGAAATAGTATTGATAATAAAGATGTAGACTCAGAAATAAAATCAGATTTATGGAAAGAATCTAATCTACCAGAAGATTTTAAATACAGGGATATTAATAAAGATAAGTTAAAGGAATTTCTAATTAAAAAAAATTCTTTATTAGCTGAAGAACCGTATTTTACAACTGTGATTACAGTATCTAAGGAGTATAATTTGAATCCTTTAATATTATTTGCCGTTTCAGGCCAAGAGCAAGGGTTTGTACCTAAGGATGAAGTTGATGCTAAGAAAATAGCAAACAATCCTTTTAATGTGTATACAAGCTGGAAAAATTATAACACAGATATTAGAGATGCTAGTAAGATAGCATGCGTGACAATAATAAATTTGTGTAAAGATAGGCCGAAAGATGAGGATGCATTCAAGTGGATAAATACAAAGTATTCTGAAGATAAAAATTGGTTTAAAGGAGTAAATCAAATATACGTAGATTTAAAGAATGAGTTAAATGTTAAATAATTGTAAAAGTAAAAAAAGTACGTTAAAGCCATCATATAATTGTGATGGCTTTTATTTTATCTCATGGATGATTTTTTTTCTTTCAAAAATATGAAATTTTTTATCTGAATTATATATACGAAACTAATCTCATAAATATAGAGTATAGTTTTTGAAATGAGGTTTTTTTATATGTATTACTTATTAAAAATATTACATTAACAATTAAAATTTGTAAGATTCGTATTAATGATTCAGGGAGGACGTCATATTGGAGAAGGAAAAAAATAAACGTAAAAAAACAATAAAGGGTATTATAATTTCTATAGGTATTTTGATTATTATATACTTAGGAATGACCATTTATTTTACTAATCATTTGTATTTTGGCTCAGAGGTTAATAGTATTAGTGTTTCTGGTAAAACAGTAGTAGAAGCTGAAAAACAGCTGCCGTCTGAACTTGATGCATATAAGTTAGTGATAGAGGAAAGAGATGGTAAAAAAGAAGAAATTAATGGATCAGATATTAAGTTAAAGTATGAGCCTAATGGTGAGATTCAAAAGCTAAAGGAGAGACAGAATCCCTTTGGATGGATTTCAGCATTTTTCAATTCTAGTAATAGTAAGATAAAAGAAGGTATATCTTATGATAAGGAATTATTAAAAAAGCAGATGGATAGTTTGGAGTGTTTAACAAATAAAAGCATAGTGGAGCCTAAAGAGCCAAGTTTCAAATATGAGAATAATAAATATATAATTATAGATGAAGTCAAAGGAAATAAGCTAAATAAGAGTATTTTAGAAGAGAAGTTAGCTAATTCCATAAACAATATGGATAAGACCATTAGCCTAGAATCAGCAGATTGCTACGAAAAACCCCAATATACTGCAGCTTCACAAAAGGTAATAGATACTCAAAATTTGCTTAATAAATATGTATCAACTAAAGTTACTTATAACTTAGGTTCAAAGAAACAAATTGTAGATGGTGCAATTATAAATAAATGGCTTCAAGTTAATGAAAAGTTTGAAGTTGTGTTTGATGAAACAAATATAAAAAAGTATTTAGATACACTTTTTGATGGTTTGAATACAGTTGGAAAAGAAAGAGATTTTCATACAACAATGGGAACTACTATAAAAATCAGCGGTGGAGATTATGGTTGGTTAGTTGATAAATCAAAAGAAGTTGAGAATTTGATAGCATCTGTTAAGGAAGGACAAACAGTAGATAGGGAACCTAAATATTCTCAAACAGCTATATCACAAGATGGAAATGATATAGGGAATACCTATGTAGAAATAAATATGACAAGGCAACATTTATGGTTTTATAAAGATGGTAAATTAATTGTTGAAGGGGATGTTGTTACAGGTAATGTAAGTCAAAATCATTCAACACGAGTGGGAGTTTATAGGATAAAATATAAGCAGACAAACACTATGCTAAAAGGCGAAGATTATAATGTACCTGTTAGCTTCTGGATGCCATTTGATGGAGGAATTGGAATTCATGATGCAAGATGGAGAAGTGCTTTTGGTGGAAATATTTATAGAACAAATGGATCCCATGGTTGCGTCAATGCCCCATACTATGTTGCAAATGCAGTATTTAATAGTATTCAGGTAGGAAATCCTGTGGTTTGTTATTATGAATAAGATAGAACTTTTATAGATTAAAAAACTTCTTCTAGTTACTCAATTACTAGAAGAAGTTTTTTAGCTTTTTATAGGATACTTAATTTATTAATGAATAAGTAAGTTATTATTTGAACTTACAACCCTATATTTTAAATATAACTAATATCTTAAAAGTATACATGAAGCAACAACACCTGCTCCCACTGTCCAAAGAATGACGTGGTCACCGCGTTGTATTTTATTTTTTTCAATAGAATCAGTAAGTGCGATAAATGGACTAGTAACTCCGGTATATCCAAATTTGTTTCCGACAAAAGGAAACTTGTGGTTAGGTTCCTTTAAGGCTTCTTGGATTAATTCAATATTTTTCTTAGCAAACTGAGATAAACAATAAAGCTTAATATCATCCTTTGAGAGGTTGTTTCTATCAAGAATTTCATTTATTGAATCAACAGAACTAGCAAAAGCTTCATCGGTATCAAAATCAATCCATTCAATTATTCTATTATCCTTTTCAGTGTGTTTATCTAATGGTAGAACCTTGGAAAAACCTGAGGGTGGGAAATTTATATATCCACTTAATGAGCTATCCACATAAGAGGAACTATCTAGAAAGTCTGATGGATGATTATCTACATTTTCTAGTAAAATGGCACAAGCTGATTCTCCAAAATTAGAATAAGTAATGGCTTCAGTTCGTCTTGAATATCTAACCAACTGGTCAGAGCCAATAACTAATGCGTATTTTATTCTATCATTAGTTTTCATAATTCTGCTGACTTGATCAACAGCAATTATCATTCCTGCGCAATTTCCATTCATATCATATGCAATTGCTTGCTTTCCTAGTCCTAATGCTTCATGAATTTTGACTGCATTCGTAGGTGATAAAAATTCTGGAGTTGTAGATACAAATACTACTAAGTTTATGTCATTTACATCAATATTTGCATTTTGTATTACCTTTTTTGAAGCTTCAATGGCCATAGTTAAAGAATTTTCATGGAAGTCCTCAGAAATATATCTTGAATCTCTTCCTGTAACTTCAAGTAGCCCTGATATATCTGTTCCTTGCTTCGAAAAATGCTTCATAAAGTATTCGTTTGAATATTTTGTTTCAGGGTGGTAATATTCTATTCTGTTTATTTTTACGTTCATTTCAATCACTCCTACATTAAATATTTCTAAAAATAATATTTATATATCTATATCGTTGGCAAATTTAATTACTTTAGGGATTTATTGTAAGTTAATTTGCTTTGTAAAATTATAGAAAGGATAAAAATGTTAATTCAGATGAAATATTTAGTAAGTTATAATAAAATATCAAAAAACAGAATAATATGGTAAATTATGTGGAAAAACATACGAAAATTAACTATAATTAATAAATATACGGAAATATTAATTATAGCTAAGATGGAGGAAGATTAATGGATTATAAAAAAAATGTAGAACTAAAAAATAAAATCATGTTAGTAGGATTTTTGCTATCAGTGTTATTAAGAGTAGTTTTTGATATTTTCTTAAAGACAGATACAAAGTCAATATTAATTCTTATAGGGCTTTCTGTGCCATTAATGCTGATTGCATTAATATTAATAAAAGCTAAATATGTTATTCCAACTATGCTTTATACAATATTTATGTATACAGTAGTTATATGTATAATGTTTTTAACAGATCCAAGCTGGGCAAATTTTATTTTAATTTACTATGGAGTAATATTAGTTAGTGTATATCAAGATTTAAGAGCCACAATATTAGAAGCCATTGCAAGTATAGCACTTATAGTTTATTTCTTTTTAACATATAAAACTACTTTGTTTATTTCGGTAGGCTATGAGGAACTAGTATTTTATGTGTTATACGTTGTTGCAGGTTCAGTTATTTTATCAATTAATGCAGTTATTACAAAGATTGTTTATAAGAATTTAGATGAAGAGCAGAAGTTAACAAACGATGCAAAAGCAAAGGCGGAAATGTTATTAAATAAAATTTATTACACCATAAGGACTTTAACAGAAGCAAATGAAAAAATTAAAAGTGGAATTACTGTCACTGGACAAATAGCAGAAGAAATAACAACTGCTACAAGTGAGGTTGCAGATAGAGCATCAAGACAAGTAAATATAATGGATAGTATGAAAACTTCAAGTAAAGTAGGAGTAGAAAAAGTAGGAGAAGTTTCAAATGCAATTAAAACTATGGAATCTCTATCAGTATCAACTGAGAATGTAGTTTCAGAAGGTACAAGCAAGGTAGATATACTTTCTTCAGAAATGAATAAGGTTAATTCAAATATTTTAAATGTAGTGGATATGATTAGTGAACTAAGTGAGGAAACTACAAAAATTGTTCAAATTATAAATAGCATTACAGAAATATCAGAACAGACTAATCTTTTAGCACTTAACGCATCAATAGAAGCAGCTAGGGCAGGAGAGCATGGTAAAGGGTTTGCAGTAGTTGCAGAGGAAGTGAGAAAGCTTGCAGAGGATTCCAAGATTTCTACAGATAAGGTTGAGGCAATATTGAGTAATATATCGCATAAAACTAAAGTTGTTGCAGGGGAAATACTTAAGGAAAAAGAATCTATTGAAATATGCAATAAACATACTGATGATGTTAAGGCATTATTCCAAGATGTAAATATTAATACAACAAATGTGCTTAATCATTCAAAAGATGTCAGTTCTCAGTCAGCTGTAGTGGAAGATACAATGAAAAGTACATTAAACTCTGTAAATGATATTAGCGAAGATGTAGAAACAACAGCAGCTGCAATGGAGGAAATATTTGCAGCAATAGATGACCTTAATGCTGGAATAATAGAAATAACAAATAGCTATAATGATTTAGATGAGATTTGTAATGAGTTAAATTCCATAAAACTATAAAGTTAAAATCACCATGAAAATGGTGATTTTTAATTTTAATAGATAAACGTAATTAAAAAGTTAACATTGGAAATTTAAAGTATACATATTGAAAAATCTCTATCCTTGATATAGCATAAATATATAATATCATCAAGGAGTATAGTTATGGATTATAGAATTGAAAAAGATATGCTTGGAGTGAAAAGCATAAATGATGAGAAATATTATGGCATTAACACAATAAGAGCTATGGAAAATTTTAATATTGGAGATAAATTTGTAAATATAGATTTTGTAAAGGAAATAGCACTTATAAAAAAAGCGGCAGCAATGGTTAATATTAAACTTAAAAAGTTAGATGAAGAGAAAGGGAAAGCAATAATTAAGGCTGCAGAGGAAGTAGTAAGTGGATTGTTTGATGAAAATTTTCACATAAACGCATTTCAGGGAGGGGCTGGAACCTCTACTAATATGAATGTTAATGAAGTTATAGCAAATAGAGCATTAGAATTATTAGGGAGAAAAAAAGGAGAATATGATATAATTCATCCTAATAACCATGTTAATATGTCACAATCTACAAATGATGTATGTCCAACAGCTCTTAGAATTGCAGCAATAAGAAAGATAAGAAAACTTGCAGATGCTTTAGCTAGTCTTCAAGAAGCCTTTCAGATAAAGGAAGATGAGTTTGCAAATATATTAAAATTAGGAAGAACAGAACTTATGGATGCTCTTCCAATGATGGCTGGTCAAGGTTTTGGTGCTTATGCTAAAGCCATAGAGAGAGATAGATGGAGAATATATAAGGTTGAAGAGAGACTAAGAGTAATTAATATTGGTGGAACCGCTATAGGAACAGGATTGAATGCAACCAATAAATATATATTCATGATAACTGATTTGCTTCAAGACCTTACAGGAATAGGATTAGCACGATCAGATTTTCCAATGGATATAACACAAAATGCAGATGTTTTCGTTGAAGTTTCAGGACTTTTAAAATCCTGTGCAGTTAATTTAATGAAAATATCAAACGATTTAAGATTACTAGGATCAGGCCCTAGAGGTGGTTTTGGTGAAATTTTACTTCCAATGGAGCAAGCAGGATCATCTATAATGCCTGGAAAAGTAAATCCTGTAATACCAGAAATGGTGGCACAAGTAGCAATGAGAATAATATCTAATGATAGTGGTATAACTTTTGCGGCAGCTAGTGGACAGCTTGAATTAAATGCATTTATTCCAATAATTACAGAAAATCTTTTAGAATCCTTAGAATTATTAGAAAGAACAATAATAATTTTTAGAGAAAAATGCATTGAAGGAATAGAAGTTAATAAGGACAAGTGCAAAGAAAACTTAGAGAAATCTACAGCTATGACTGCTGCGTTAATAAATCATATTGGCTATGACAAAGCAAGTGAAGTTGCAAAAAGATCTTTAGCTTCAGGAAAAACATTAAGGGAAATTCTAATTTGCGAAAAAATATTATCAGAAGAAGAAATAAATAAGATACTTAACCCATTAGAGTTAACAAAGCCAGGAATACCTGGAAAGTAAGGAGAGTAATAATATGAGTTTAAATTCAACACCTAGATCAGAAAGAGTACATATAGCCCTTTTTGGTAAAAGAAATGCTGGTAAATCAAGTATAATAAATGCAATAACAGAGCAAGAAATTTCTATTGTATCAGAATTCAAGGGAACCACTACAGACCCAGTATATAAGTCTATTGAAATACTTCCTATAGGGCCTTGCGTAATTATCGATACAGCAGGTTTAGATGATGAAGGGGAGCTAGGAGAATTAAGAAAAAAGAAAACTTTAGAAGTTTTAGATAAAACTGATGTAGCATTAGTTGTAGTAGATGGATTAATTGGGGTAACAGAATATGATATAAAAATAGTAAAGGAAATAAAAGAAAAGAATATACCAATATTAGGGGTACTTAATAAAATAGATTCTAATGACTCTTATACAGATATGGCTCAAGATATGGCTAGAAAACTTTCAATACAAGTTGTTCCAGCTTCAGCAGTGGCTAAAAAAGGAATTAAAGAAATAAAAAATAAAATAATTTCTCTATTACCACAAGAGGAAGATAAATTTAAGATAGTTGGTGACTTAATTAACCCAGGTGATTTGGTTGTTTTGGTTACACCTATCGATAAAGCAGCACCAAAAGGAAGAATAATTTTACCACAACAGCAAACTATAAGAGATATTTTAGAAAGTGATGCTATAGCAATAGTTACCAAAGAGTATGAGTTGAAGCAGACTTTAGAAAGTTTAGGAAGAAAACCTAAATTGGTTATAACAGATTCTCAAGTATTTCTAAAAGTTTCTGCAGATACGCCGAAGGATATAATGTTAACTTCATTCTCTATATTATTTGCAAGATATAAGGGTGATCTTGTTGAGATGGTTAAGGGAATTAAAGCCATAAAGAATCTTAAAGATGGAGATAAGGTGTTAGTTTCTGAAGGATGTACTCACCACAAGCAAGCTGATGATATAGGAAGAGTTAAGATACCTAGATGGTTAAGACAAATAACTGGTAAGGAATTAACTTTTGAGTATTCTTCTGGAATGGTATTTACTGACGATGTTAAACAGTATTCATTAATTGTACATTGTGGTGGATGTATGCTTAATAGGACTGCAATGTGCTCAAGAATTAATGATGCAAAGGAGTATGATGTTCCAATAGTGAATTATGGAATGTTAATCGCATATGTACAAGGTATATTAGAAAGAGCATTAGAACCATTTCCAATGGCTAAGCTTGAATATGAAGAATTAGAGTAGTATATGAAAAAGGTGGGAAGCAAATGCTTCACACCTTTTAATTTATTTTTTTAAATACAGTTTCTAGGTCTAATATCATAGAATCAATATCATCTTTAGTAATAACTAATGGTGGTTGAAATGCTACAACATCTCTGTTTAATCCATTTTTACCTATTAAGAATCCAAGATCCTTCATTTCCTCTAGTATGATATCCGTAATTTCGGCTGAATTAAGAGCTTCATTATTTGATTGAATTTGTAGACCTAACATAAGTCCTATACCTCTAACTTCTCGTATAAGTGGAGAAGTTAGGTTTTCAAGTTTATGTCTTAAATAGTCACCCAATTCCTCTGATCTTTGAACTAATGAATTTTTTTCAATATAGTTAAGAACACTTAAAGCAGTATAGGCTGTTACAGGGGTTCCTCCTAGTGTAGAAGCAGAAGGTTTATTAAAGGACTTAGCAATCTCATCAGTGGTTGAGAACGTTGAAATAGGAACTCCATTTCCCAAAGCCTTTGCAGTAACTATAATGTCAGGAATAACATCATAGTGCTCAATACAGAACATTTTACCAGTACGTCCATAGCCGGTTTGAACTTCATCAACTATTAAGAGTACATTATATTTCTCTAATAATTTTTTTACTTCTTTTATATAATTTAGAGGATATAATATTATTCCACCATTTCCTTGTAGTGGCTCTAATATCATTGCAGCAATTTTGTCTCCATGGTTCTTCAAAACTTCTTCAAGTTCTGCTAAGGACTTCTTCATAGCAATTTCATAACTAGTAGTGCTAGAATATGGTCTTTCAATAAAAAAGATATTTTCTTTAATTAAGTTATCATCTAATCTCCACATTGGTATCCCAGTAACGCTTAGTGTTAAGTGAGTTCTTCCATGAAGACCACCCGTTAAAGCTATAAATCCTGTTTTTTTAGTATGAAGCCTTGCTAGTGCCATCGCACCTTCATTAGCTTCGGAACCAGTAGCACAGAAGAAGGTTCTCTTAATATCTCCAGGAAGTATATTTGAAAGTTTCTCTGCAAGATCTACCATTGGTTGAGTTAAATATAATGTGCAAGTATGTTGTAATGCACTTAATTGTTCAATGGTATCCTTAAGTATTTCCGGATTGGAATGTCCACAATTCATTACTGATACACCTGAAAAGAAATCTACATATTTTTTATTATTTTCATCAAACAGATATTGCATTGAGCCTTTTACTATTTGAGGTGGATTTTTATAGAAGTTTGCAGTAGCGGGAAACATGTAATCTTTTCTTTTTTTTAGTATATTATCAGGTCCAATATAATTCATGATTTTACTCCTTATATAATTGTTTTAAATGATAAGGCTCCTAAAGTAAAGCCTGCTCTAACTGGCTTTAAATCCAAAAATAATTCATCACATTTTGATTTATCTTCTATTGCTTGTTTATAAATTTTAATTATATTTTCTAATTCACTAATAGAATAGGTTTGTCCTTCGATTCTTAAGCTTAGTGGATTATCAAAATTTAAGTCCTTTAAGATTGGCAATAAACAAAGTTCTTTTGAAGTAAATAAGTGATTCTTTCCATTCTGATCTATATATACAGGATTTTCACCTTTATCCGTCATCAATACTAAGATATTATTATCAACATATTTATTATCAGCTTTATCATATGGCTCTAATGCATCTATATTCTCATAAACATTATGATCTAAATACATAACTCTCATAGGTCCGTGTACAATTAATTCTAAGGAATCATTAGAGGAACTTATAAGTCTTCCAATTTCGTTATTCTTAGTTTCAAAAGATAATGTGAATTCCTTAACTCCTAAATTTTTATAGAATTCAACAGACTTATTGTTATAAATATTTAAATTGTAGTTTGTAATTAATGGGTATTTATTTGCATATTTTCTTATGGCACCTAAATTAGATACTAGAAGTCCATCAAATAGATGACCATGATTTGATAAATATTGATCAATAATTTCAAATTGAAGTTCATTCATCATTTGAGGTAAATCAAGATATATCTTTGTATTATTTTTCTTATTTACTAAATCATTTAACTGCTCAAGAGTGATAAATTCATCTGGACATAAAACTTCACTAGGAAGATAGATTCTATCAACACCTTGTTCCAAACACAACTTAGCTTGTTCATAATTATTTACTTTTACTGATAGCTTGTGTTTAGAAGTGGCATTTGAAGTGTAGCTGCTCAATTCTGATAAAACCTCGTTAATAGCCTTGTCAGTTATTTTTGGCTCTTCAGTTGGAGAAGAGAATACTTTACCTGTAGAATAGAACTTACCAGTACCTTCATAGCGAGTATTTATAAAATCTAATCCTGGTCTGCCAAAAGCATATGCAGTAGTAAAATCTCTTTTTCTGCCTTCAAATAATTCTTCAGCATGCTTCTTTCTATTAAAGCCTAGAGGATCTTCTATATATCTATCAATAGCTTCTCCGTAAATATTTATTAAATTAACGATAAAGTCAGCATCCCTCATTCTTCCTTCTATCTTAAAGGATGTTATACATGATTCAATAAGTTCAGGAATATGTTCATACATATACATATCCTTAGCAGCTAAAGGATATTCAGTAGCGTAGACATTACCATCTTTTTTTACTTTATAAGACCATCTGCATGGCTTAAAGCATCTACCACGATTTGAACTATTTCCTAAGACTACTGAACTATAATAGCAATTAGCGCCGTTAACTGTACACATATCACCATGCATAAAGTATTCTGTCTCTATACCAGTTTGGTTTTGTAAGTGTTTAGCTGTTTTGAGATCCATTTCTCTGGATAAAACAACTCTGGACACACCTAAATCTTTTAAAGCTTCAACCATTTCTATATTATGTACATTCATCATAACTGAAGAATGTATTTCAAAGTTCTTTAAATTATGCTCTTTGCAAATTTGTATAATTGCAAGGTCTTGAACGATGATTCCATCCACAGCTATATCATTTAAATACGTAAGGTATTCTATTGCTTCATCAATTTCAGAATCGTTAAGCATATTATTTACAGTCACATAAAGCTTTTTCTGAACCTCATGAGCTAGATCTAAAGCTTCCTTAACCTCTTCATCAGAAAAGTTATAACCCTTACGCATCATCCTCATATTTAGTGATTTACCACCAATGTAAATTGCATCGCAATTTGAATTTACAACGCTTCTGAATATTTCCATATTACCAGCAGGTGCTAATAATTCTATTTTCTTTCCGTTAAAAAATCTTGCCATAATTCCTCCTAAAGTATAACGCTTATATCATTTAAAGTATCTTAATGATTAGTTAAATATCTTTTCCTTTTTCTCTAAGAAAATCAAGAAAAGCAGATTTACTACCATTTATTATTAAATCCTCAGGCATATCTATATTCTTAAGAATTTCAATTGCAGCATCAAAATTGCCTATATGAAAACATGAGTGAGCATCACTATTTAAAATTATTCTAACTCCATGTTCTTTACATAAACGAGCAATTTTTGTACAGGTTTTGTCACTTCCAATTCTTGATCTGATAAAGGAACTATTATTTATTTCAATCAATATGTTCTTTTCTTTTGCTTTTTTTACTAAAGCTTCTTCATGTATTGGAAATCTTGGATTTCCTGGGTGACCGATAATATGTACATTGGGATTATCCATTGCGTTTAAGAATGCAGAGGTATTTAGATCTGCATCATCACTGGATTGCATCACTGGTTCATGAATACTTGCAATAATAATATCTAAGTTTTTTTGTACGTCCATAGGTAGGTCTAAATTTCCATCATAATCTATAATATTTGCTTCAGAACCATAAAGCATTGTTACGCCAAAAAGTTCTCTTGGCATTATTTTTATGTTACCAAAATACCATTCATGTGGAGCTCCTGGCATTGTAGGACCATGATCAGTCGTACCTAAAAGTTGAAGGCCTATTTCGCTAGCGTATTTTGCATTTTCTAACAATGTAGTATAAGCATGACCACTAGCTACAGTGTGGGTATGCATATCGAGAATATATTTCATATCTTCAAACTCCTTCCGAAATAATAAATTTTAACTAACCTTATTATATATTAAAAATTATACTTTTAGAGGTTAATTCACAATTTATACATATCTTTAAATGAAATAATGTGAAAACAAAAGAAATATATAGTATATGAAACTTAATGAATGCACATTACTTATTATAGCAATTTATGATTACAAATCATAAATAAATGCATTATTTTTATAAAAACTACAATTTTTTAATAAATTTGAGCTACTATAATTGAAAGCATATCTAATAATATATTAATCATTAGATATGCTTTTCTATAGTGTATATATTTACTTAGTAGTTATTAAGAGCTTGTATAACCACCACCATCCACATGTAGAATTTGACCAGTAACATAACTAGAATCATAAGAAGCTAAGTATACATAAGCTGGAGCTAACTCTACTGGTTGCCCAGCTCTTTTCATAGATGTATCATCTAGACCAAATGTAGAAACATTATCAGCTGAATAACTTGATACTATTAGTGGAGTCCATATTGGACCAGGAGCAATTCCATTTACTCTAATACCTTTTTCAACCAAGTTAAGTGCAAGTGATCTAGTGAAAGTTACAATTGCTCCTTTGGTTGAAGAGTAATCTATAAGAAACTTATTTCAGTTATAAGCTGTTATAGAAGAAGTATTTATTATAAAACTTCCACTTTTAAGATATGGTAGAGCAGCTTTGGTAACGTGAAAAAGAGGAAAAATATTAGTTCTATAGGTGGTTTCCAATTCCACTGTCTCCTCCAGTAATTAGCGCAACTTTATCTTTTAATTTACCACTACCTAAATAGTTAGGATTATCAAAAATTGGTTTAGGATACATAAGTGCTTCAATGCCAGGTTGCACTGGTTGATGTTGGGGTGGAAAAGTTTTAGGCTCATTTTTACATTCAACAGAATATCCGAAATATGGATAAGAATTAAACATTTATATCCTCCCTTAAATATTTCAATATAAGTATATGTTTCTTATTAAGTCAGAGTGAACATTTGTGCTATACTGTATCATAGGGTTTTTTATAGGAAACTTAATTTATTTTCATACAAATAAGTTATGAGTTGAACTTAAAACCATATAAGAATGTGATTATAAAAATCATTAATAACAATATAGGATAGGTATTTAGAATGAAAGTAGATAAAGTTAAAGTAATAGATTTAGCTAATGAATTAGGAATATTTCTTAAGGTTGTTACTTCAGTGAAGGCTTTTGAAAATTATAATAGTTTTTTTAATATTTATGATCAATTTGATGAGCCTTGCAGAAGAATTGTTGTATTAACTCCTTTTAATGAATTAGAGGAGGTAAATGACGAAAATCCTGATAAGGATATTTTAAAAGGTGAATTAATTGAAGGTAATGTATGGTTAGAAGAGTATCCTTTGTTAGTAAGTCCTAAAGACATAATGCTTGATAAAATAGAAATAGCAAAGGAACTGGCAGAAAAGATAAGAAAAATGTTTTTGAAAAGTCAATAAATAGAGTAAATATGTCATAGAAATTAAGATGAAACATTTTTATTGAAGTATAAATATAATATATAGATAATCATGAAATATAGAGGAAAAATATGTATACAAAAGGAGACTTTCATATCCATAGTATATTTTCAGATGGAGATTATTCGCCAACAGAACTTGTAGTTATGGCAAAAGAAAAGGGCTTAGATATAATTTCTATAACTGATCATAACAGCATTGATGGGGTTGAGGAAGCTATAAATCGAGGGAAATTAGAGGGTGTCAAAGTTATTCCAGGAATTGAGCTTTCTACAAGATTCAGAGGGAAAAAAGTCCATGTTTTAGGATATTTTAATGAAGAAATCCTTAAAAATAGTAACTTTAAGAGGGTATTAGAATATGTAAGAAGTAGGGATGTTTTATCATTACAGCAGTTACTTGATTTCGAAGTTAAATTTGATGATGAAAGCATCAAAAATAAAATTCATACTAATTCAGGAATAAAGTTATTGAAATATTTTGGAGGGGTAGCAGTTCTTGCTCACCCAATAAAAATTAAAAATGAAATAGTTAGTGATATACTTAACTTAGATTTTAATGGCATTGAAGCAGTGTATTGGAAAAACTCTAAAATAGATAATGAATATTTTAGAAGTAAAGCAAGAGAAAAGGGATGTTTTTATACTGCAGGATCTGATTTTCATTCAGATAAGAGGGTAGACAAACGACATGGAAAACTGGGAGAGGTATTTCTTAATAAAGAAGAAATTGAAAACTTTATAAATATAATAGAGTAATTATAGTAGTTCACCCGTGGAAACAGAAGCTTAGGCTTCTGTTTTTTTACTTATTTAATTTATAAGTTTTCACATAATTCTGCGACAATGTTACCACAGATTTTCCGAATTAATGTACTAAAATTAGTATATACTATTTGATAATAATAAGGAGGAGAAAATGGAATTTATTAGAAAGAATGTATTTAATATAATAATGATCATATCAATAATATTATCTATAGGTTTATGTGTTTATACAGTAGGTAATTATACTAAAAATACGGCTAATACCAATAATTATGAGCAAGGAAATTTTCAAGGAAGTGGAAAAGATCAAGGGAGAACGCAGCCAGATGGAAAAATGGGTAACGGAACTAATGAAAATATAAATCAAAATAATGGTGGTAATACAAATAATCAAGCTCAAAGACCACAGTTTCAAAGTGGTAATATGAATAGGGGGATGAGTTCTTCAGGAAGTAATAAGTACATATCACCTATACTTATTGCCTATATAATAGCATTTTTCGGGACATTCATAACTTTATTTACGTTTAGAAAGAGAAGAAGAGTTGCCCTTTCAGATAAGAATAAGAAAATACTTATATATGGGCTATTAGCATTAGGATTATTATTGAGAATTTCACTAGGATTATATTCCCAAGGATTCATTTCTGATATTAATTTATTTAAAAATTGGGCGACTACAGCAGCTAATAATCTTACAGGTTTCTATTCAGGCTCCAGAACTAGTGATTATCCGCCATTTTATATTTATATACTATTCTTAACTGGAAAGCTTGCAAGTTTGTCTGCAATTAATCCTTACTTTACTTTTTTAATAAAGATTCCATCGATACTTGCAGATATAGTAACAGCATTTTTTATCTATAAAATTGGAAAGAAGTATATTAAAGAAGAATTAAGTATGTTGATCTCTATATTTTATATATTTAATCCCGCAATTTTTATTAACTCAACAATATGGGGGCAAGTAGATTCATTTTTTACAATGATAATAGTGCTTGCAGTATATTTAATGACAGAGGGCAAAATTGCATTATCTTCAGTTGTATTTACTATAGGAGTACTGATGAAGCCTCAAGGAATAATATATCTTCCAGTATTATTTTTTGAATTAGTTAGACGGAAAAGTATTAAAAGCTTTCTTGTATCTGGAATATCAGCATTAATTACAGCTTTAATTATTATACTACCATTTTCTATTACTCAAGGATTTACATGGATAATTAATCTATTCGCTAAAACAATAGGCGAGTATCCGTATGCTTCAGTAAATGGTTATAATTTTTTCACTTTGTTAGGTCAAAATTATACAAGGGATTCCCAGAGTTTTATCTTTTTTAGTTATCATACATGGGGAATTATTTTTATTATATTAATAACATTTTTTACTTGGTTTATTTATATTAAAGGTAATAGCAAAATCATTGCGCCCCTAGCAGCACTAATACAGATTGCTGGTGTATTTACTTTCTCCACAAGTATGCATGAAAGATATCTTTTCCCGGCAGCTGCCTTAGCACTTCTAGCATATATTTATATTAAAGATAAAAGACTTCTTATCTTAGCAAGTGTATATAGTATGACAATTTATTTAAATACCCAAGATGTTCTATTTAATTCTGGGAATGGTATGGGTAGCGCCCCTTCAGGATTTCTACTATTTATTACATCACTAACAAATGTTATAGCTTTCATTTACCTTGGAAAAATAGCATGGGATATAGCAGTGAAAAAGAGAATATATGAATTAGAAGAAAATAAAGAAGTAAGTTAGAATATAATTTTTAAAGACTCAATTACAAATTAGTAATTGAGTCTTTATTAAACTATAGCAATTTGATTTCTACCACGTTTTTTGGCAATATAGAGAGCAGTATCAGCCTTTTTAATAAAATCTTTAATAGTAATATTTTTACTTGGAACTATTGAAGTTACTCCAAGTGATAGTGTTACCTTGTCAGATACCTTAGAATAAGCATGAGGAATATTTTTGAATTTAACTATTTCTTGAAGATTTTCGCATAGCTCTCTAGCCTTATTTAATGAACATTCAGGCAACACGATTATAAACTCATCTCCACCATAACGTGCAGCAAAAAAGTTTTCATTTTCAAAAGTGGACAAAATTTTAGCTATCTTAACAATACATCTATCTCCCTCTACGTGACCATAATTATCATTATATTCTTTAAAATAATCCACATCAAATAATACCAGTGAAATACGATTACCGCTTTCTAAAGTTCTATTCCATATATCCTTTAAGTAACTGTCTAATTTTCTCCTATTTGGAATTTTAGTCATGCTATCATTTTCTGACAAGAAGAGAAGCTTTTTATTTAATTCCTTAAGTTGTGCTTGCACGGCGTGAGTTTTTTCTATTTCCTTTTCTAGTTCAGACGATTTTATTGCATTGTTAATCGCAATAGAAGCATAAGAAGATAAAGATTTTATCATCTCAATATGATAAGCAGTAAAAGCATGTTTTTCTTTACTTTGGATAGACATAATGCCTATAACTTTAGTGTTTATTATTAACGGGCAAAATATAAGCGAGTTCAATTCTTGATCTTTTTTGTTTATTTTAAAACGATAGGTTTCTTCATCCATATGATTTAGATATTCAGAACTCATATCATTCACAATGATAAATTCTGAATTAGTAATGCATCTACTTGTAAAACTTTCATACTCAGCAATTGATAGACTAGCTTTTTTTCTTTTTTTGCCGTCATCAAAAACATCTAAATAATTTACAGTGGAATTTTTTTCATCATATAAACCAATTCCTAGATATGTGAAATCTATTAGGTTTTTTATACTTGAATGAAGTATATCTATTATTTTGTTTAGATTTAAAGTTGAGGTGATTTCTTGTCCTAATTCACTTATTATTGAAATTTTCTCTATAATAGTTTGAAGTGAGTCAGATTTACTTTTTAGATTTTCATTATTAACTATCATTTCGTCCATTCGTTTTTTAATTTTCAAGTTATTAGCTAAATGATTATGAAAAGCATACAAATTTTCTTTTTCATTTTCATAATGCATTTTTGAATATTTATATGAATTTTCATAGTCGCCTAATTCACCATAAAACATGGCAAGTAAACTAGAAGTTTCAGATATTTTTTCTGTCATATTGCTCTTTATAGCTAAAATACAAGCTTCTTTTAACTTATTTAATGCTTTATTGAAATTACCGCGTTCCTTAAGATACTCAAAATAATTTATTAATACGTCAATCTTATAAAAAACAGGTGAGTGATTTTTATTAATATTTAAAGCAATATCAAAATAATCTTCTGCCTTTATAAAATCAGATTTCTTCCAATAGGATAAAGCTAGTAGCTTGTAACAATCTGATTCGGGAATTTTATAATTATATAGATTGAAATATTTTAAAGCAGTATAAGAAAGTTCAGTAGATTTATCATAATCTTCTAATAAATAGTATAACTCACCTAAACTTAAAAGCGTTATTCCCTTAGAAAAAGAAAAATCAAACTGCTTATCAATTTCATATGCAGTATTACAATAATTTAGGGCTTCATGATAATCCTGAAGAAATTTATAAATCTCTGAAATATTATTCAATGTTCGAACCATTGATTTTTTTGTAGAAGAATTTTCATCAAATTTTTTATTACTATCAATCAAAGCAGCAGTTTCTTCAGCTTTGCTATAAAAATCCATACTCCGATCATATTCTCCTAATTCACTAAAGATAATACCTAATTGGTTATAACAACCACATTGAAGGTCATATAATCCTTCTTTTATAAAGATATCTAATGAATAATAAGTTAAATCTATAGAGTTTTCATAGTTTCCAGTATTATAATATGCTTCTGATAAAAAGTATTTTGATATTGCGATTCCAAGTTCGTACCCAATCTTTTCTGACACTCCAAGTGTTTCTTTAGCAAGGGTTAAAGTTTTTTCGTAATTAACATATTTTATTTTATTAATTTCATGTAGAAGCAAATCGATTGAATCTCTATTTATAGTATTATTCATATACTAGCCCTCATAACTTAAATAATTTATCAATAATAAATAAGAAAAAATATTATATTTAAAAATAATATATCATAACTGTGGACTTGCATACAATATTTTCCGTATAAAAACATAATTGGTATTTTTATCAACATAAAGGATTAAAAATGAAAATAAAGAATAAATTTGTAGTATTATAAAATATTGAGAAGCTAAATAAACTTAATTATTACATTAATATAAAAGCGTGGTAGCTTATTGTCGTTTTTTATATTAAAATGAAAGAAATTTTTTTTATTAATTAAAATTTATAAATGTTTTTATTAAAATAAAAACACCTTAAATTTATAAAATATAAATTTAAGGTGTTGAATTTTTAGTTTAGTATATCTAATAAAAACTAAGCTTTGTTTACAGATCCGAATAGTTCCATTTTTTCTTTAACAGTTGCTTTTATAGCTTCGAATCCTGGTCCTAATAACTTACGTGGATCAAATCCTTTTCCTTCTAAGTCTTTTCCAGCTTCTATATATTTACGAGTAGCTTCTGCAAATGCTAATTGACATTCAGTGTTAACATTTATTTTAGCAACTCCTAATGATATAGCTTTTTGAATCATGTCTGCAGGAATTCCAGTACCACCATGTAAAACTAGAGGAACATCACCAGTTGCATCTTTGATAGCAGCTAATGCAGTGAAATCTAATCCCTTCCAGTTTGCAGGGTATTTACCATGGATATTTCCAATACCAGCAGCTAACATAGTAACTCCTAATTCAGCTATTTGTTTGCATTCAGCTGGATCAGCTATTTCACCTGCTCCAACAACACCATCTTCTTCTCCACCGATAGAACCAACTTCTGCTTCAACAGAGATTCCTTTTTCTGAAGCGATTCTGATGATTTCTTTAGTCTTTTCAATGTTTTCTTCGATTGAATAATGTGATCCATCGAACATTACTGATGAGAAACCAGCTTCGATAACTTTTAAAGCACCTTCGTAGCTGCCGTGGTCTATGTGTAATGATACAGGAACAGTTATGTTTAATTCTTTAATTAATCCATTAACCATACCAACAACAGTAGTGTAACCACCCATATATTTTCCTGCTCCTTCAGATACACCTAATATTACAGGTGAATTGTTTTCTTGAGCAGTTAATAAAATAGCTTTAGTCCATTCTAAATTGTTAATGTTGAATTGACCAACAGCATATTTCCCTTCTCTAGCTTTGTTTAACATTTCTTTTGCTGAAACTAACATACGAAACCTCCATGAATTTAAGATTTTACAAATACTTCCATAAAGAAGACATTTGTAATATATTTCATTTCTTAAGGCTTATTATAATCCAAAAATAAAAAAAAGAAAACATTAAATTTGTTGAAATATCAAACAAGTTAATAATTTAACAATCTGAGGAAGAAGAATATTAATAATAAATAATCACAAATTATATATTTTTAGAGTATAATTATTCACTCTAAATTTTGTCAGAATAACTTTTGTGTAATATTCAAAAGATAAATTTGGAGGTGATAAATTTGACACAAAAACTAGGAAAAAATAATAAAACTGGCGAGAAATCTTATTATAGAAATAAGAACAATAAATCAGCTGCAAATCCTGTTAACACAAATGAAGATAATGATATGACAAAACCAGTAAGAGGATTACCTAAATAAAATATTTAAAAATTCACTAGGACTAAATTTAGTTTTAGTGAATTTTTTTATTTACATAGTTAATTTGCAGAAAATGTAACATCATGTCGAGAGCGTGAATAACTTATATAAGACACTAATATATGCAAAATCTAATTAGGAGGAAAGTAAATGAGTGAAGTTATTTTAAGGGCAAACTCAGGTGGTGTTGGACCATTTCCAGTTTTCACGACTCCACTAGTAGAGGAAATGCCTGTAGTAAGTGTTTCAATAGATACTACACAATTAAGAAATCCAGCGACTCTTTTAACTTTTACAGCTCAGATAAATATGCCAGCAGAATTAAATGTAAATTTAGCATTTACCATAAAAAAATATAGTTCACAAGGTGGGGTACAAACAATTGGGGGAACTTATGTATTTTCATCTATAGCTGAATTATTAGAAGCTGAGGCTTTTTCGTTCCAATTCTTTGATAATGGTAATGCTAGAGGAAATTTCACCTATGCAGTACAAGTAGCACCAAATTCCTTTATAGGTATTGCGCCAGGATTAACTATTACTAATGCAGTTTTAAGCGCTTTAGCTGTAGAACAAGCATGATAAAATTTAGGGGGCTCAAAATATGAATTTAATTTGCGAAGGCTATGATAATAGGGAATCAAATGTAGTATTAAATGCTGCTACTGGAGGAGTAGGACCATTTCCTGTTTTTACAACGCCACTTATAAAAAATGTTCCAGTAGTAAGTGTTACAATCGATACTACAACACTTAGAGACCCTTCAGTATTACTATCATTTACGGCTCAAATAAATATGCCAGCAGAGCTAAATGTAAATTTAGCATTCACAATAAAGAGATCAAATAACCAAGGGGTAGAACAAGCAATAGGAGGAACCTACGTATTCTCATCAATAGCGGAATTACTTGAAGCAGAATCATTTGCATTTCAATTTTTAGATACTATAAATACAAAAGGAATTTACACCTATAGTGTACAACTAGCTGCAAATTCCTTTATAGGTATAGCACCAGGCTTGACAATAACAAATGCAACACTAAGTGCATTAGCAGTAGGTTGATTTTTGAACAGGGATTATTTCTTATATTGATATAATCCCTGTATTTTTATTTAGAAATTAAAGAACAAATTTGATACATTTTGAATAAATATATTAATAGTAAGAAAATTTAAGGCTGGGGGATGGAGAATGAGTGTATTAAAGATTATACCTTCTAAAGAAAGAACTATAATGAATGGAGTAGTACAATTTTATCTAAGAAAATCTTTAATTGGTAATTTTCACAACTCTTCAAAAATATATAAAAGTGTATATAGCTTCGAATTAAATGATTATCAAAATAAAGGGCACCTAAAAAAAATAACTCTTAATTTTTATTTAGAGAGCTTATTTAATTGTGAGAATTTAGATATAGGAATGACTTTAGTAAAGAAATATAGGGATAATAGTTTAATTAAAAGAGAACTAAAGAAAATTGTTACACAAGAAGATACTAGAAAATACTTTAAAGTAGACTTAAGAAACGTTTTTGATGAGAAAGAATTAATGTTAACTGAAGAAATTTATTTAGGCGTATATAGTAATTCTATAAGTGGAATAGCTATATTTGAATCAAAAAATAGCTCAAATAGTCCCTTTATATTAATAGAATGGGAAGATAGAACTGAAAAAATACAGGGTAAAAATGTTTTACAGGATTATAAAATAGTAAAAGCAAAGAATTATGAAGAAAACATAGATATGAAAAAAGATGAGCTAGAAAGTACATATGAAGATAAAGTTTGTGATGAAGATTTTAAAATAGAGAAGACTACTGTGTTTAAGGAAATGGAAGAATTTGAAGAGGAACTAGATAGTTCAGAGTTACAAGAGGTAGATGGAAATGATGAAGTGGATAAAAGTATATTAGTTGAAGAACAGAACATAAAGGCGGATGAAGTAGAGGGGAAAAATGAAGAATGTAATGATTATAAATTATTAGAGGAAGTAAATAAATTAGAGAGTTTAGACGTAAGTACAAAAACACAAGGTATTAATAAGTTTAAGGCAATATTTATTAAAAATAAAGTTTCTAATGAAAATATAAGTATATATAAAGAATTATTAAAAAGTCTTATAGGAGAAAGCATTGAGGTAGAAGTTGAAGATAGAGAAGTAAGAATATTTAAGGGGATAGTTAATTCAATTAATGGAGATTATGTTCAATTAAAGAGAAATGAAGTATTTAATGTAATTTCAATATTTTATATATCAAAAATATCTGGTGGTGAAAAATTAAATCAGATTAGAATAGAAAATTTATATAGAAATCAAACTAACAAAACAAATGAAGGGCTCAATAGCGTACTATCATATTTAAAAGATAAAAATGTAAGTTTAATACTTGATGAATCTCCAATGAATATTGGAAAGGTTCAAATTCTAGATATATATGATGGAGCAGTAAAGGTTAAAAAAGTTAATAATTGCTTACATCCAAAGTATTATATTCTAAATACTAATTATATTAAGGTAATAGAAAATATTGCATTAGATGAAGAATATTTTAATAGAAGTATAGAAAAAATTGGACTTCATGGATAGTGAAGTCCATATTTGTTTTCATTTCTAATTGATTAATAATCAAAGCTATTATAAAATAATACAATGTCCAGATATAAATCTTACTAAAAATATGTATAGACTAATATATTTTTGTGAGTGAGGAGGAAGTAATGGAGGAGTACGTAATAAAAAAGGTTTTAAATAATAATGTTGTAATTGCTGAAAAAGATTCTAATGAATTTGTTTTAGTGGGTAAAGCTATCGGATTTAATACAACAAAAGGTACTAGACTTCCAGAAGACAAGATAGAAAATATATTTATAAAACAATCATTTAAATCAAAAGAAAACTTTAATAGAGTTTTGCAGAATATAAATGGTGAAATAGTAGGAATTTCAGAAGAAATAATCTCATTATGTGAAAAGGAATTAGATGTTAAAATCAATGGTGCAATACATGTATCCCTTCCAGACCACATCAATTTTGCAATTACAAGAGCAAATGAAGGAATACGAATTGAGAATCCATTTTTACATGAGTTAGAGGCTTTATACCCAAAAGAATATGTACTTGCTGAAAAAGCTTTAAATATGATAAATGAAAGATTTAATGTTAAATTACCTAATGATGAAATTGGTTTTATCTGCATGCATATTAATGCAGCTATAGGTGAGCAAGAAGTTGGAGCAACCTTAGCCTATACTAAAAAAATAGGTGAAATTATGGATTTCTTATATAGACTTTTAGGAAAAGCCCCAGATAGAGGTTCTCTAAGCTATGTGAGAACAATTACTCATTTGAATTTTATGATTGAGAGAGTTATGAATAAGAAATTCATTAAGAATAATTTGCTTGACATAATAAAAAAAGAATTTTATAATCAGTACGATATTGCGATTAAGGTTGCAATTAAAATGGAAAACTTATTTTCTATTAAGATTCCAGAAGATGAGATAGGATATATCGCTCTTCATATAAATAGAATTAAAGAATTATAAGTAGTATTACTATTAAATTAGGCACGAGCTTAAAGAAATAACTATGGCATAGTTATATTCTTTTGCTCGTGCTTTTCTTTTTGTTTTTATACTGAAGTAAATAAATGACTAATAATATTTTTGCTTCAGATATATATTTTTTATACATAAAACATAGGAGGAATCATAATGAAGAAACTATTTTCAGTGCTTCAAAAGATAGGTAAGTCATTAATGTTACCAGTATCAGTTTTACCAGCTGCTGGATTACTATTAAGATTTGGTCAACCAGACTTACTAAATATACCTTACATGGCTCAAGCTGGTGATGCAATATTCACTAACTTACCAATGATATTTGCTGTTGGTGTAGCCATAGGATTTTCAGGGGGAGAAGCCGTAGCTGCTTTAGCTGCTGTAGTAGGTCAATTAATATTACAAGCAATTATAAAAGTAGCAAGTGCTAATGCTGCTTTAGCGTTAGCAACAAAAACTGCATCAGAGCAACATATTTCATTAGATGTTTTTGTTAATTCAGCAGCATATGCTGACGTAGTATCAAAAACAACTATTAATATGGGTGTTTTTGGTGGAATAATAATAGGTTTAATTGCAGGTGCTTTATATAATAGGTTCCATGATATAAAATTACCTCAAGTATTAGGATTTTTTGGTGGAAAAAGATTTGTTCCAATTATAACATCTATTGCAGCTTTAATATTTGCAACAATTGGAGTACAAGTATGGGGACCAATTCAAGATGGAATTAATACATTTTCACAATGGGCAAGTACATCAGTGTTAGGACCAGCATTTTATGCTGCTGGTAAGAGATTACTTATTCCTGTTGGATTACATCATATGTACTATCCAGCATTCTTATATCAATTTGGTGAATATGTTTCAAATGGCGTAACTTACTTTGGTGACTCAGGAAGGTATTTCCATGGAGATCCAAATGCGGGTATATTTATGGCTTCGGAATATCCAGTATTAATGTTTGGACTTCCTGGAGCAGCTGTTGCTATGATTGCAGCTGCAAAAAAAGAGAACAGAAAGAAAGTTGCAGGTATGATGATTTCAGCTGCATTTGTTGCTTTCTTAACAGGAATAACTGAGCCAATAGAATTCTCTTTCATATTCGTAGCACCAATACTATTTGTATTCCATGTTGCAGCAGCATTCTTATCTGGAATAATTACTAGCTTATTACATATAAGATTAGGATATACATTCTCAGCATCATTTATAGACTATTTATTAGGATTTAAATTTGCAGGACATCCATTACTTATTTGGTTAGTAGGTATAGCATATTTTGTATTATACTTTGTTGTATTTTACTTTACAATTAAAGCTACAAATGCTAAAACACCAGGTAGAGAAGATGAAGACGAAAATGCAATAGCACCGATTAATGTCAAAGGAAGCGAAAGAGCAGCAAAGGTATTAGAGGCAATAGGTGGGAAAGATAATATAGAAGTTTTAGATGCTTGTATTACAAGATTAAGACTTACTTTAAAAGACCCTTCAGTAGTTGACCAGGCGACACTAAAAGCTCTTGGAGCAGCAGGTATATTAGTTGCAGGAAGTAATGTCCAAGCAATTTTTGGAACTGAAGCAGAAAAAATTAAAGATGACATAAAAGCTATAATTGCTAATGGCGGATACGTTCCAACAACAAATGCAGTTCAAGCTAATGAAATAGTAGAAGATACTAAAAAAGTAGCTAGCGGAACAGTTGCTAATTTATCAAATCCAATTGATGGAGAAATAGTTACATTAGATAGAGTACCAGATGAAGTTTTTGCAGGTAAAATGTTAGGGGACGGATTTGCAATAATTCCAGTAGGAAATGAAGTACATGCACCAGCTGATGGAGAAGTTAGAGTAGTATTCCCAACTAAGCATGCGGTAGCAATTGAAACTATTGATGGGCTTGAAATATTGATTCATGTTGGTATTGATACAGTTGAATTAAATGGTGAGGGTTTCATAGCTCACGTAAGACAAGGAGATAAAGTTAAAAAGGGTGATTTATTATTAACTTTTGATCAAGATATAATTAAAGAAAAAGCTAAGAGTAATATTACCCCAGTGATTGTTACAAATATGGATGTTGTAAAAGAAATTAGCGTTCAATTAGGAAACAAAAAGAATGGGGAAATTTCAGCAGATATAACTTTAAATTAATAAAGAAAGGCTTCTCAAGGTAATTTTGAGAAGCCTTTTAACTATACAATTTCGTTTTGATGATTGTAATCAAATTCCTTAGGATCTTGAGAATTTACTCCTTTTTTAAAATCATTTAAACCAATTCTCTCAATAAAATCGCTAACTTTTTCTCCAAAACTTGCATTCTTTTGATAGAAAGCAAATGTTTTCTCTACTAATTCATAAGCTGTTTCTTCTGTGACATCTATGGCAATTATGTCTGCAATTCTAGGATTATAGCCAGAAGATCCACCAGCGGTTACTCTAAAACCAGTTTTGTCAGCAATTACACCAACATCTTTTGAATAAACACCACCACAGGCATTTCTACAACCTGCAACTCCAATTTTAGCCCTATTAGGCATAGATGCTCCGTGAAACTTTTTTGAAAGTCTCATTCCAATAGTCATGGTATTTGCCTTTGATCTTTTACAGAAGGCAGCAGGGCATATTTCAACATTTTTTACTGAGTAAATATTTTTAACAGCTGGTTCCATGCCTAGTTCATTCCAAATATTTTCTAAATCTTCTTCCTTAAGATTAGTAATTAATATTCTTTGTCCAGAAGTTATTTTTAGAACTGCATTATACTTTTTTGCTACTTCAGCTATTTTTATAAGATTATCAGGAGTAATAAATCCACCAGGGATATGTGGTGTTATCCCAAAAGTCCTTTTCCCATCTCTAACTTTTTGCAAATTACCATAGTGTGGCATATCCTCATCCTCCAATTAATATCATTAGTTTAACTTAAAACCTATATATCAGTATTTTAATATATAAATAGTATTTTGTCTGTAATCTAAGATACATTTAAAAATTAAATTGAAACATAATAAACTTGAGGTGATTATATGTTTATACCCAAGAGAGTGATATTCGAAAATGATGCATTAAATTATCCTTTAGGAGAAGAGTTATTAGAAAGATTCAAATCCAATAGTGATATCGAAATAATGTACTCTAAAAATGGAAGAATCACAGGTATTCCAGGTACAAATCCTAGTGAGAAATATTTAGAGAGCAAAAGTACATTAGTTGTTGGAGTGAGAAAAACTTTAGATTTTCAGTCCTGTAAGCCTTCTGCACATTATCAATTACCATTAGTAAGTGGTTGTATGGGAATGTGTGAATACTGCTATTTAAATACTCAAATGGGGAAGAAGCCCTATATAAAGATTCATGTAAACATTGAAGAGATTTTAGAAAAAGCTCAGAAATATATAAACGAAAGACTACCTGAAATTACAATTTTTGAAGGAGCTGCAACTTCAGACCCTGTACCTGTAGAAGGGTATACTGGAGCTTTAAGAACTGCAATTGAATACTTTGGTGAAAATACTAATTCAAAATTCCGCTTTGTGACTAAATACAATGATATAGATGGACTTTTGAATTTAAAACATAATGGAAGGACAACAATAAGATTTAGCATAAATGCAAGTGAAGTTATTCGAAAATTTGAACATAATACATCACTTTTAGATGATAGGCTTGATGCGGCATTAAAAGTATCAAATGCTGGTTATCCATTGGGATTTATTATAGCTCCTGTTTTCTTATATGACAGTTGGAAAGAGGATTATAATATACTAATGGACAAAATTGATAAGTTGTTTATTGGGAAAAATTTAATGTTTGAAGTTATATCCCATAGGTTTACTAAAAGAGCAAAAGACAATATATTAAGTATTTATCCCAAAAGCTTATTACCAATGGAGGAGGAAATAAGAAAATTTAAGTACGGACAATTTGGTTATGGTAAATATGTATATAAGGATGAGGAATTAAAGAATATGAAGGAGTTCTTTAAAGAGAGAATTACTAAGAGTTTTGGAGAGGGAGCTATAAATTATATAATATAGAAGATTAGGGGCTAATCAGTGTTTGATTAGTCTTTCTTATTTTTTTATGGGTTTAAATGTAAAAATTGACAAAAAATATTACAAATGATATTGTGTGTATATACGATATACACGGTTAAAAATGCAAAGGAGGAGTTTATGAATATAAATATTGATTATAGCAGTGATTTACCTATGTATGAACAGATCAAAATTTGTATAAAGGAAAATATACTTTTAGAAAAAGTTAAATTTAATGAAGCTCTTCCTTCAGTAAGGCAATTATCTAAAGAATTAAATATTAGTACAATTACCACTAAAAGAGCATATATGGATTTAGAACGTGAGGGGTATATTTACACCATTTCAGGTAAAGGAACATTTGTAAATAGTGTTGATACCACTAAGCTTTTAAATGAGAAAAGAGACAAACTTATAGATGAATATAAGATAAAAGTACTTGAGATTAAAGAAGCTGGTGTAAGTAAAGAGAGTATCATAAAGATAATTGATGAGCTATATAGGGGGTAGTTATTTTGGAGAATATATTAGAGGTTAATAATTTAAGCAAAGAATTTCGAGGTTTTAGGTTAGATAATATATCATTCAAACTTGAAAAGGGTAGCATAATGGGCTTCGTAGGTGAAAATGGAGCAGGAAAAACAACAACAATAAAATTGATTTTAAATACTATAGGGAAATCCTCAGGAGATATAAAAATAATGGGTAAGGATAATGTTGAGGATGAGATATTTGTAAAGTCACATATTGGATATGTTCCAGATGAAAGTTATTTCATGGAAGGCTCTACTTTGATAAATCATTCAAAAGCCATAAAAACTTTTTATGAAGATTGGAATGAGAATAAATTTAGAAAATATTCATCCTTGTGGAAGCTCCCTTTAGATGTTAAGATAAGTGATTTTTCTAAAGGTATGAAGACTAAAGCAATGCTAGCATTAGCATTAGCACATGAACCTAAGCTATTAATTTTAGATGAGCCCACAGCTGGGCTAGATCCAATAGCAAGGATTGAAGTGTTAGATATGCTTAGAGAATTTGTAGAAGAGGGTGAACGTTCTGTATTTTTTTCTACACATATAACTTCTGATTTAGATAAGATAGCAGATTACATTACTGTGATTCACAAAGGGAGAATATTACAAAGTATAGCAATGGATAATTTTGAAGAAAACTATATCTTACTATCAGGTGGAATTGAGGAACTTAAGGGGCTAGAGGAGGAATTTATAGGCATAAGAAAAGGTGAAGTGACATTTGAAGGGCTTATTTTAAGAGAAAAAGCAAATAAATATTTTTCTAATATTAGAGGAACTAAACCTAATGTTGAAAATCTTTTAACATTCAGTGTTTGGGGGAATAACTATGAGTAGAATATGGAAGATAATAAAAGTTCATTGGAATCTTCTTGATGGACTTTATAAATTTTTGACAATCTTTTATATAATAATTTTGACCATGATGACCCAGCTAGATTATAAAGTTATAAAGGAGGAAATTGAATACTATATAAATGCTAATAAGTACGTAAATTTTGCAAGTACAATTTCCCAAAGTTTAAGTTTAATGACGTTTTGTATGATTTTATATACTTATTTTATTAGACGAGATCCTATAGTTAAAAAATATAGAAAATACTATAACAGGGATTTCTTTGTGCAATTACCTATACTTAAAAAGGATATACTTCTTGGTAAATTTTTGTTATATATCTGTTCAAGCATTCCAGCTTTATTTGTAATGACAACTTTTATATCTTTAAATATCTATTATGGACAAACAAACGTTGTATCAGCATATTCAGGATTACTAGTATTATTATTATTTCTTTGGTTTTTAGCTGCTAGCATTTCTAATTTATTTGAAGAAGTATATAAAGATAAATTTAGTATATTTAAGTTTTTAGATTTGTGGTATATTCTTATTGTTAATTTTTATATATTACATTCATTCACTTCTCAGCCTATATATGTTGGAACTATAGCCAATGATACAATTATGTTTAATTCATTAGGAGAGAGATTTGTTCCTATATTAAAAATGTTTAGATATATTGGGGGTATTTGGGGAATACCTGTAATAATCATCTCCATAATAATAAGCTACTTTATAAGCTGTAAGTTACCTATTTATATTTTAGGTAAGAAGGAGAAATTAAAATGAAGGATCTAGTTTTAAACTATTTTAAAATGATAAGAGCAGGATTTTTTTATAGAACTTTTTTATTATCATTGTGGTTAATAATTCCTTCTATCCTAAATATAGTAGTGGAAGGAACTAATTTAGCAAGTGTTTTCATAGTATGTATGGTTGCATTTATTATACTTCCAGGAATAATGGAGGAGTCAATAGAAGGTTATATATTTTACGCAGCTATTCCAATAAGAACAAAGGATATAGTGAAATATATGTATGTGAATACTTATATAATATTTATAATTGGCTTAGTAATGCACTTGATATTTTCGTATATAGCTAACAAACCATTATCAATGCTATATATTATATCAATAGGAATGATGTTATTAATTACAAATGTATTTTATCCATTTTACCCTATTGGGGGCAATACAGACACTATATTTATAAATGAGAAATTAATATCTTTTAAAAGTGTTGTTATTATTAGTTTATTTGTGGCCACTTTTTTGTTAGAGATTATTTTTAATTCATCACTGAATAAAGGCAGTATAGTAATTTTTCAGTGGATATTAATGATAGTTATACTTTTAATAACCATAGGAACAGCGAAAATTTCTTATAGAGCTACAATTAAGAGGATAATGGAGTAGAAAATAATATTAATTAGGAAAAATATTTTTAAAATTCTTAATATATTGTTAAAGACTATTGCAATTAATTGATTAATTGATTATAATATAAAAAATAACAAGATATCTAAAGATAATGATAAGGAAGAGTACACTTAATTGACTTTTAAGAGAGCTAAAGATTTGGTGGAACTTTGGTAAGAAGATTTAGTGGAAGCAGCCTTTGAATCTTACATTGAAAAATAAGAATTTCATTCTTAACTAGATAGTAACGTATCCTCACGTTATAGAGGTGGAATATATTTATATATTCTAGCTGAGTGAGCAATTTTATTGCTTATTAGGGTGGTACCGCGGAGTTATTCCTTCGTCCCTTTATTGGGATGAAGGATTTTTTTATTTTCTAAATTAAACAATATTAAAAATTAGGGGGCATTAGAATGGAAGAAATATTAGAAATTTTAGAGAAGAATAGTAGATACACAGATGAACAAATAGCCACAATGGCAGGAAAATCTGTAGAAGAGGTTAGAGATGCCATTAGGGATTTTGAAGAAAGAAGTATAATTGCTGGATATACAACATTAATTAATTGGGAAAATACAGGTAAGGAAACAGTCACTGCATTAATAGAGGTGAAGGTTACTCCACAAAGAGGTGAAGGCTTTGATAAGGTTGCAGAAAGAATATATAATTTTCCACAAGTTAAAGCATGTTACCTTATGTCAGGTGGCTTCGATTTAACAGTAATAATTGAAGGAAAAACTATGAAGGAAGTTGCTCTTTTTGTTTCAGAAAAGCTAGCTGTGCAAGAGTACGTATTAAGTACAGCAACTCACTTTGTGTTAAAAAAATATAAAGATCATGGAACAATATTTAAGGAGAAACAAATAGATGATAGGGAGGCAATATTTATATGATATTAGAAAATATGATTTTAGATAATGTGAAAAATATGCCTCCATCTGGTATAAGAAAATATTTTGATTTGATTAATGAAATGGAGGATGTTATTTCATTAGGAGTAGGGGAACCTGATTTTGTAACCCCATGGAATGTAAGGGAAGCTGGTATTTATTCACTTGAGCAAGGACATACACACTATTCTTCAAATGCTGGTTTTATTGAGTTAAGATATGAGATATCAAAATACCTTAATAGAAGATTTAATCTACAGTATGATCCTAAAGAAGAAATTATAGTTACAGTAGGAGGAAGTGAAGGAATAGATATAGCGTTAAGAGCATTAGTTGGTCCTGGAGATGAAGTAATCGTTCCTGAACCAAGTTTTGTAGCATATAAGGGTTGCACTGCTTTTACTGGAGCTACAGCAAAAGTGCTAAACTTAAGGGCAGAAGATGAATTTAAGTTGACTCCAGAAATATTAGAAAAAGCTATAACACCAAAAACCAAAGTAGTAATAGTACCATTTCCTAACAATCCAACTGGTGCTATAATGAC
Source organism: Clostridium paridis (assembly GCF_016765615.1). Taxonomy (GTDB): domain Bacteria; phylum Bacillota; class Clostridia; order Clostridiales; family Clostridiaceae; genus Clostridium_T; species Clostridium_T paridis. The sequence continues at coordinate 112,607 of NZ_JAESWA010000023.1, forward strand.
GAGAGAAGAGCTCTCTGGAATTGTAGATGTATTAAAGGATAAAGATATAATTGTAATTTCAGATGAAATATATGCTGAATTATCTTACGGAAATGAGCATGTTTCAATAGCATCTTTCCCAGAAATGAAGGAAAAAACTTTAGTTATAAATGGATTTTCAAAGGCTTATGCTATGACTGGTTGGAGATTAGGATATATATGTGGACATCCAATATTAATTGATGCTATGAAGAAAATACATCAATATGCTATAATGTGTTCACCAACAACAGCTCAATACGCAGCTATAGAAGCGTTAAAGAACTCAGATGCAAGTGTTGAGGAAATGGTTAAGGAATATAATAGAAGAAGACGGGTATTAGTTGATGGATTTAGAAAGATGGGCTTGGAATGTTTTGAACCATTAGGAGCTTTTTATGTATTTCCAAGTATAAAATCCACCGGAATGTCTTCAGATGAATTTTGTGAAAAGCTGCTTATGGAAGAAAAGGTATTAGTGGTTCCAGGAAATGCATTTGGTGACTGTGGAGACGGATTCATTAGAGCATGTTATGCTTCATCTATGGACAATATTATGGAAGCATTAAGAAGAATAGAAAGATTTCTTAAAAAGCATAATAGTTAATTTATTTAAGGATTACTGTGATAATATAGGTTATATATATATATAATGCAAAAATCATATTACATCTCAAGGTCCAACTCTTATTTGAAACGTCTAAAAGCTTAACAGTGACATGTAAATTCTTTAATGCATTATATAGAGGAAACTTAACTTAAAACCCTATATGTCAGTAGTCCTTATATTTGCAAATAGAAGGTGATAAAAGTGAAAAAATTAAAGATTGTTATTGCTCCAGATTCATTTAAAGAAAGCATAGATGCCTTTAATGCAGCAGAAGCAATAAAAGAAGGATTTATTAAAGTATTTCCTGAAGCAGAGTATGAGGTTATTCCCATGGCTGACGGTGGAGAGGGGACTTCAGAAGTAATCATAAATGCCCTTAATGGAGAATTTATTGATGCAAATGTAACAGGCCCTTTAGGAAATATAATAGAAAGTAAATTTGGATATATAAATGAAGAAGATAAAGCAATAATAGAAATAGCAGCTGCATGTGGTCTTGCTTTAGTTCCCATAGATAAGAGAAATCCATTAAATACTACGAGTTTTGGAGTAGGAGAAATGATACTAAAAGCATTAGATAAAGGTGCTAAGCGTATTCTTATTGGGTTAGGTGGATCTTCAACAAATGATGGAGGCCTTGGTATGCTAGTAGCATTAGGGGCTAAAGTATATGATAATGAAGGAAATACTATAAATGGATATGGACAGGAATTAATTAAAGTAAATAATATAGATTTTACTTCAATAGATAAAAGAATTTATGAAGTAAATATTGAAGTTGCATGTGATGTTGAAAATCCATTAATAGGAGAGAAGGGTGCTACCTATACATTTGGCCCACAGAAGGGAGCAACAACTCAGATAATGCAAGAGCTAGAGTTAGGCATGAAAAACTATTCTAATAAAATAAAAGCATCTACAGGGATTGATATTGGTAATATACCAAAAGCTGGCGCAGCTGGAGGACTAGGAGCAGCATTTATGCTAATTGAAGGAAATATGAAAAAAGGAATAGATATAGTGCTAGAAAATATCAAGTTTGAAGAAAGAATAAAGAATGCTGATTATATAATCACTGGAGAAGGAAGTATTGATTCTCAGACTAAGTATGGAAAAACTATAGCTGGAATAGCAAAAATATCAAAAGCAAATAACATCCCAGTTATTGTAGAAGCAGGAAGAGTGAGTGATGATATTTCAGAACTCTATGAGATGGGAGTGACTGCAGTTTTTGGAATTGTTGATGAGCCTAAAACATTAGAAGACGCATTAGTAGATGGATACAATTCGTTAAGAAAAGAATCAGAAAACATAGCAAGGTTATTAGCAGTAAAAAAGAACTAAAAAAGTCGTTGTCACAAAATCACATTTGAGACAACGACTTTTTTATAGGAAATTTAATTTATTCTTGTTTGATATCAGGCATGAATAAGTTATTTGTTGAACTTAAAACCATATATTTTAACTAATTATACCCTCATTAATTAATTGAATTGCAGCTTCTTTCTCGACAGGTCTACTAAAATAGTATCCTTGAATTTTATCACAATTATAATTATCTAAAAATCTTAATTGGTCTTGAGTTTCAACTCCCTCAGCAACAACATTCAAATCCATCTTGTGTCCTATATCTATTATATTTTCAACTAAAGAACTTTTATTAGAAATGATTATATCATCTATAAAACTTTTATCTATTTTTAAGGTTGTTATAGGTAGTTGCTTTAAATAACTAAGGGAAGAATAACCTTTTCCAAAATCATCTAAAGCTATTTTTACTCCCATTCCACGAAGCTGTTCTAATTTACTATTGATTAATTCATAAGATTCTATAAATATTGACTCAGTTATTTCAATTTCTAGTTGTGATGGTGAAACTGAAGTTTCATTTAATATTCTAAGAACAGTATCGATAAAATCACTCTGCATTAACTGAATAACAGAAACATTAACTGAAATATAACAATCACTATTATGATTCGTATGGATTTCTTTAATAAATTCACAAGCAGTTTTTAATACCCAAGTACCTATTTCGATTATTTTGTGATTCTCTTCAGCGATGCTAATAAAATCTAGAGGAGAAACAAAACCAAGTTCAGGGTTGTTCCATCGAATTAGAGCTTCAAAACTAGATATTTTATTAGTTTTTAAATTAACTTGTGGTTGATAATGCAGATAAAACTCATTTCTATTAATGGCATCTCTTAAATGTCTTTCTATTTTCATTCGTCCGACAACTTCTTTATTCATGCCATCATTGTAAAATGTATAGTTGTTCTTACCTAATTTCTTTGAGTTATACATTGCTATATCTGACTTTGTTAACAATTCATCTAAATCTAAACCATCCTTAGGGAAAAGTGATATACCTAAGCTTGTTGTAATTTGGACTAGATTATTATTTAAATTAAAAGGTTCACTAAAGATATTAAGGATAGATTCGGAGAAATCTTTTACGTGTTCATGACTAGATATATCTCTCATAAATATGATGAATTCATCTCCACCTAGGCGTATTAATGTATCTTCATCACCTAAAGTTCTCATTAATCTGTCACCAATAGCACTGATTAATATATCACCAAAACTATGCCCTAATGTATCATTTATATATTTGAAATTATCTATATCTAAAAATATAAGTGCACTTTCTATTTCAGAATTATTTGAACTTCCTAGCTCTAATGATTCATTTACAACTCGATATAAATACTGTCTATTAGGAAGATCTGTTAAAAAATCATGATAAGCCATATATTCTAGCTTATGTTGGTATTCTTTTAGTTCAGATATATCTTTATGTGATGCCACAACTCTATATGGATCCCCATTTTTATCGTAAATTGTTTTACCAGTAGAAATCATCCAAATGTAAGAGCCAGATTTAGTTTTAATTCTATATTCAATTGTATAGGAGTCAGTTTTTCTATCCCAATGATCTTTAATTATAGTATCTATGCTTGAGGTATCTTCTAGGTGTATTAGGTCTTTAAAGCCAATAGAATTAAATTCATCTCTAGAATATCCTAAAAGCTCGAACCATCTATCAGAAAAGTGCATGGTGTTATCCTTAACTCTCCAGTCAAATAAAGCATCAGATGAAGCTTCAGAAATTAGTTTATAGAGTTTTTCGCTTTCTTTTAAGTTTTCTTCACTAATAGCAAGCTCATCATATTTTTCTCTTAATTCTTCCTCAAGAGCAGTTATTTCTTCATAGGAAGCTTCAAGTTCTTCGTAGTTACTTGTTAAATCTAACTCGTATTCCCTTCTTGCAGCACCAGCTTTGTTTAAAGAGTCAGCTAGTAGTCCAATTTCATCCTTAGTTTTTATATCGATATTATGATCTAAGTTCCCCTCTGTAATTGATTTTGCAAAAGATACTAACTTCTTTAATTGTTCTGAGATAACTGAAGCTATATGAATTCCTAAGATAATAGCAATAATTAAACCTGATATACCAAAAAAAATTGTAGAAATAAGTGTATTCATATATAAACTCTCATTTTCGGCTTGTGATTCTTTTGCTAAATCTAAATTAAATTGTATATAATCATCTGTGTTTTTAATTATATTATTGCTAAATGCATTTAACTTGGAATATGTCTTAGAAGCCTCATCATAATTACCTTCATCCAAATAATTAAATAGATCCTTTCTGTAGTTTCTATAATCTTTTAAGATTAGGGTAAATTCATTAAAAAGTTCTTGATCCTTAACTTCGGAGATGGTTTGAGAATAATCATTTAGAAGGGAATCATCTTGATTTTTTAAATTTTCAATTTCATTTCTTAAGTTAACATATGTACCTTTGTCTTTTTCATTTATGATTTTATATATATCAAAATTTATTTGTATCAAATTTGATTTTATAGCAGAAATATTTTTCATAGCTTGAAAGTTTCTTTTATATAAATCATTAGAATTTTCATTTAATTTACCAATGTTTCTTATTCCTATAAAACCTACGATCCCGCTAAATAGGGCCACAATTATAAATGATAAAGTAAGCTTTTGTTTAATTTTTAAATTATAAAACCAGTTCATTATTTATCTCCTTAATTATATGGTTTTTTTTATGGGAAACTTAATTTATCCTTGTTTGATATCAGGCACGAATAAATTATTAGTTGAACTTAAAAAACTGTAGTTTAAAACTATATTTTAAATTAAATGTGGATTTCAGTAGTTATTAATTTTTAGTAAATAATAGTTACAAATAATAAAATTATATAATATACAGTATTCAATATCAATAAAATTCAATTTATTGGGTACTACTTATTATTATACAATAGTATATACTTTTATAAAATAAATTTATATTGATATATAAGATATTAAGATCATTGATTTATTTGTAAATTTATAATTTTAATATCTTCATAATATAAATAAAAAATGGTATGATATAGAAATGATAGAACGGATATGAAATATTCTTATGTTAGATTGTATATAATAAAAAAGAAATGGCTATTGGAGGTAAACTTAAGATGTTAAAAATATGGGGAAAAGTAATTAAGGAAAATAGGATTATTAAAGATGAGGTAGCTATTTCAGATATAGAGGGAACATATCAAGAGAATTTGAAAGTATGTATAAACGAACTTTGCTATAAGTTCGATATAGCTAAACCTTATTGGCTGCCTAGCAATCTTGATGAGTATAATAAGAGAAGCAAGACAAGTTTTAATGAAGATAATTTTATTGAAGAAATTGATTTTGATAGATTTATGATTGAAGAAATTGATTTTAAGGATTGAGTTACATAGATAATTCGACCCTTTTTAATTTTGAAACATAATTAATTATGTGGAGGTAACTATATGAAATTTATGAAGTTGTTATTAATATTTATACCAATAAGTATAGTTGGGGAGTTTTTACACTTTTCTCCTACAATAATGTTTATTTTGGCGGCGTTAGCTATAGTACCATTAGCAGGGTTAATGGGTGAAGCAACAGAAGAAATATCGTACTACACAGGGCCGAAACTAGGAGGATTTCTAAACGCGACATTTGGAAATGCAACAGAACTCATTATATCATTTTTTGCATTAAAAGAGGGACTATTTGATGTTGTTAAAGCTTCAATTGCTGGGTCCGTTATAGGAAATATACTATTAGTACTTGGAGCAAGTATGCTTGCAGGTGGATTAAAATTTAAAACTCAAACGTTTAATAAAAAAATTGTGGAAGTATCTTCAAGTATGTTGCTATTTGCAGTTATTGGGCTTAGTATTCCTGCAATCTTCACACATACATTAAAATCAGAGTTATTAAATACTCAATATGAAGGATTGAGTGTGGCAGTTGCTGTTATTATGATAATTATTTATCTATTTAGTTTATATTTTAACTTTTTTACACATAAAGATCTTTATGTATTAAATGATGAAGAGCAAAGAGAAGCAAATTGGTCATTAAAGAAATCTATTTTTGTATTAATTGTAGCAACTGTGTTAATAGCTATAGAAAGTGAATTTTTAGTTAGTGCAGTTGAACCTATGACTGAAGCGCTAGGCTTAAGCACATTCTTTGTAGGAATAATATTAATACCTATTATTGGAAATGCAGCAGAGCATAGTACAGCTGTAGTAATGGCTATCAAAAATAAGATGGATGTATCAATAGAGATTGCAATAGGATCTAGTTTGCAGATTATACTATTTGTTGCACCTGTATTAATATTCTTAAGTCTACTATTTACTCCAATGAGTATAATATTTAATGAATTTGAATTGATTTCTCTCGTGGTATCCGTGCTTATAGCGAATAGAGTAGCAAGTGACGGAGAGTCAAACTGGTTAGAAGGAGTTCAGCTTCTAGCTGTTTATTTTATAATAGGAGCGTCATTCTTTATAATTTAAATATAGAACGGTTCGCAACTGATTTTGTTAATCTAGTTGCGAACCGTTTAATTTATCCTAAGAATTCTGGAATTTCCTTATTCTCGGAAGTTAGAGCTTTTTTTACTATTGTAAGATTGATTTTGTTGTCTATTTTACGTAAATCAACAGTATATTTACAATTGCACTTATTACATATTAAATAATCTGTTTCATTTAAGTTTTCTCTATTATCAAATAGAAATGATGATTCCCTAGATTTTATATATGAATTCATTAAATCAGAAGAAGAGGTTATATCATAGGTATATTCATAGGTTGCTCTTCTTTTTAACTTAAATTCTGTTCCATTACATTCTTTGCATACTAAGGTTTCTAATGTATCCATCTTTATCCTCCAATTGATTCAAAATTGCATATTATGGATTATTATGCTTAAAAAGTAGTATTACCTTTTTGAAATTTATAATACCTAAAAGTACATATTATGACAAAGTAGTTTCTAGAATTATACAAAACCAATATAAATAATCGAGTTATGCTATAATTTTAAAAAAAATAGTGTTATAATCTTTTGTAGATTTAAATTTTGACATATGAAGGAGTGGAATTATGGCGTACAAAGATTTACATAATTTTGTGAATCACTTAGAAAATAATAATGAACTAAAAAGAATATCCACAGAAGTAGATTCTTATTTAGAAATAACAGAAATAGCTGATAGGGTATCTAAAGAATATGGACCAGCACTGTTATTTGAGAATGTTAAAAATTCGAAATATCCAGTATTAATTAATGCCATGGGAACTTATGAGAGAATGGCTATGTCACTTGGCGTTGAAAAATTAGATGACATAGGTAATGATATATCTGAATTTATTGATATGACAAATTACTTAGGACTTATGAATAAATTTAAGTCACTACCAAGACTTACAAGATTAGCTACAGTATTTCCTATAAAATTACCTACTAAAGGCGCATGCCAAGAGGTAATAGAAATGGACCCAGATTTGAGCACGTTGCCAATATTACATTGTTGGCCGCAAGATGCAGGAAGATTTGTAACATTGCCCTTAGTTTTTACCAAAGACCCTGAAACTGAAACACAAAATGTAGGAATGTATAGACTTCAAGTTTTTGATAAAAATACTACTGGGATGCATTGGCATTTGCACAAAGACGGAAGAGAAATATATGAAAAATATAAATTAAAAGGTGGCAAGATGCCTGTATCTGTAGCATTGGGATGTGATCCTGCAATAACATACTCAGCAACTGCTCCATTACCAAAGATGATAGATGAAATGATGTTTGCAGGATTTTTAAGAAAGTCTCCAGTAAAACTAGTTAAATCTATTACTAATGATATTTATGTACCAGCTGATGCTGAATTTGTAATAGAAGGATATGTTGATGTAAATGAAGATCTTAGATTAGAAGGTCCATTTGGAGACCATACAGGTTATTATTCTCTAGCAGATTATTATCCAGTTTTTCATGTAACATGCATAACACACAAGAAAAAAGCGATATATCCAGCTACAATTGTTGGAAAGCCTCCTATGGAAGATTGTTATATGGGGAAAGCAACAGAGAGAATATTCTTACCATTATTAAAAATGCAGTATCCTGATATTATTGATATTAATTTTCCACTTGAAGGAGTATTCCATAATTGTGTAATTGTTTCTATAAAGAAAAGATATCCAGGACATGCAAAGAAAATAATGAATTCTTTGTGGGGAATTGGGCAAATGATGTATACAAAAATGATAATTGTTGTGGATGAAAATGTAAGTCCACAAGATATCTCTACTGTAGCATGGAAGGTATTTAATAATATTGATGCAAAAAGAGATGTAGTAATATCAGAAGGTCCACTTGATGCTTTAGATCATGCATCAGATTTGCCACACTATGGATATAGAATGGGTATAGATGCAACTAAAAAGTGGAAAAGTGAGGGTCATGCAAGAGAATGGCCAGATGATATAGAAATGAATGATGAAGTTAAAGAACTTGTATCTAGAAGGTGGAAAGAATATGGTTTTTAATAAAGTAATTAAGAAAGCACATGATTATGGTGTTTTAGTCATGTTTTCACATACGATATTTTCTCTTTCCTTTGCATTGATTTCCATGTTACTTGCTGGGAATGGGATGCCTCCAATTAACAAACTAATATGGATACTTGTTGCATTTTTAGGGGCAAGAACAGGCGCAAATGCAATTAATAGAGTAATCGATGCTGAAATAGATAAAAAGAATCCAAGAACGTCAGTAAGACAAATTCCACAAGGAAAGATGAATAAAAGAGAAGTTATAGTATTTTCGATTGTTTGTTTTTTAGTTATGGTTTTTGCAGCAGCACAGTTAAATTTATTATGTCTAATATTATCTCCAATAGCCTTGTTTTTAATGACAATATATTCCTATACTAAGAGATTTACTTGGATGTGTCATTTGGTATTAGGGGTTACATGTGCAGCAGCTCCAGTTGGAGCATGGATAGCAGTTACAGGAAGTATTTCTTTACTGCCTTTATTTATGGGAGCTGCAAATACTTTATGGGTAGCAGGATTTGACATAATTTATGGAGCCCAAGACTATGAGTTTGATACTAATAATGGAATAAATTCAATACCTGCAAGATTTGGTGTGAAAAATTCTCTTCTAATATCATCATTTTTTCATGTTCTAGCAATGATATTTTTAGTTATTGTCGGGCTATTAAGCTCAAGCTTAGGAATTATTTATTTTATTGGATTAGCTATTATTGGAGTGCTTTTCTTTGTAGAGCATAAGATTATTTCACCAGATAATTTATCTCAAGTTACAATAGCATCTTACGGAATTAATCAAATTGTAAGTATAGTATTATTGATATTTGGCTTAATAGATTTCTTTATTTAAGGAATTTGGAGGAAGATAAATGAAGAAAGTACTTATAGGAATAACTGGTGCTAGTGGAAGCTTATATGCCAAAAGACTGATTGAGGAATTAGTTCAAAAGGATATTTTTGTTTACATAGTTGCATCAGATAATGGGAAAAAAGTAATGGAATATGAAACTTCCATTAATTTAGAAAGTTGGGTATATTCTTTAAAAGAAAAATATAAAAATATACAGTTAGAAGATATAAACAATATGTTTTCGAATGTAGCAAGTGGCTCTTATAAGTTAGATGGAGTTATAATAATACCTTGTTCAATGGGAACATTAGGTGAAATTAGTAATGGAATATCTAAGAATTTAATAGCTAGAGCAGCTGATGTTGCACTAAAAGAAAGAAGAAATTTAATAATTGTACCGAGAGAAACTCCATTTAATACTATCCATCTGGAAAATATGTTAAAGCTTTCGAAAATGGGAGCTACAATACTTCCAGCTATGCCAGGATTTTATCATAAACCTGAAACACTTGAGGATTTAGTGAATTTTGTTATAGGTAAAATATTAGATTATCTTTCAATTGAAAATGATTTATTTAAAAAATGGGGGAATTAAAATGCTAAAATTTAAAAAAATAATAGGAGTTGCACTTGTGACTACATTAATGGGTGCAACATTAATTTCATGTAATAAAAAAGAAAAAGAAGAAGATAAAACTACTTTAACAATTGGAGTAATGAGTTCAATAGATGCGGTACCAATGTTTATTGCAAAGGAAAAAGATTATTATAAAAAAGAAGGAGTAAATGTTGATATTCAAGTGTTTAAGAACTCTAAAGATAGAGATGCAGCGTTACAAGCTGGTACATTAGATGGAGTTATTTGTGATGAAGTTGCAGTTAATCTTTATCAAAATGCAAATTTTGATGTTAAAATAACTGGAGTAACTGATGGTAACTTTGTATTAATTGCTGGCGCAAAATCAAATATTAAATCTTATGGAGATTTAAAAGGTAAAAGCGTCGCAATCTCTGAAAAAACATGTATGGAATATACATTAGACAAGCTTCTTGAGAAAAATTCTATAGATATTAGTACAGTAAATAAAACTGCAGTACCTGCAATACCAACAAGATACGAAATGCTTAAAGAAGGAAAAATTGATGCAGCACTACTTCCTGAACCATTCTCTACATTAGCTTTAAATGATGGTGGAGTAAAACTTGGAAGTGCTATGGATGCCAATATATTCTCGTCAGTTTCAGCATTTACACAAAAAGCTATTGATAGCAAGTCAAAAGAAATTAAAAATTTCTATAAGGCATATAATGATGCTGTTAAGTATATAAATTCAACACCAATTAGTGAATATGAAAAAACAGTTATAGATACTGTTGGATATCCAAAAGAAATGTCAGGAAAAATTGTATTACCAAAGTATAGAGAAAATGTTCTTCCAGATGATAAGGATTTAGAAACAGTAATTAAATGGGTAGAAGATAAAGGATTGAGTAAAAAGAGTCTAAAAGCTAGTGATTTAGTAAGTGATGTTGGAATTAAATAAATATGATATGAAGCTCTTAGAGAGTTACTCTGGAGGTATAGTATGTTAGAGATTAAAGAAGTATCATTTAAATATAGTTCAAGAGATAAGGCTGGGAATGATTTCCCAGCCCTTGGACCTATTAGCCTAAATATAGAGTCAAAAGACATTTATGCAGTCATTGGACCCTCTGGCTGCGGAAAGTCAACCTTGCTTCACCTCTTAAGTGGTGTAATTAATGGACATGCAGGAGAGATTTTGCTAGATGGTAAACAATTGAGCCCTAAAAGACATTCCATAGGCTTTATACCTCAAAGTTATGGGCTTTTACCATGGAAAACAGTTGAAAAGAATTGCCTATTATCTCTTAAGATAAAAGGAGAGAAAGCAGAATTAAATAAAAAGATAACTTCTGTATTAACAAGACTCAATATATTAGATTTAAAAGATAGATATCCTAAAGAATTAAGTGGTGGGCAAAAACAAAGAGTAGCTATTGCTAGAGCATTAATTATGAACCCGGATCTTCTATTAATGGATGAACCTTTTTCAGCATTAGATGCATTAACCAGAGAAGAAGCTCAGAGCTTATTCATTGAAGTATGGGAAGAGTATAAACCTATTACGATATTTGTTACACATAATATTGATGAGGCTATAGCAATTGGTAATAAGATACTAATTATGTCTGAAGGACCTGGTAAAGTTATTGAAATAATAAATAACCCGCTTTTTAATCAAAAGGATATAAGGGAGAAAGAGGAATACTTTAAATTATCTACTTATATAAGAAGCATCATAAAAAATGGGTGGAGGGTAAATAGTCATGAATAAGCTAATAACATTCATTAAAGGTTTTATAATGTTTAATATTCTATGGTATGTTATGGCATTAATAATAAATATGCAAGTTTTGCCAAATCCATTAGAAGTATATAAAAATATAGGAAATTTATTTGACCAAGATTTCTTTAAGCATATATTAATGAGCATGTATAGAGTTTTACTTGGACTTGGAGTTTCATTGCTAATAGGAATACCTATAGGGATACTTATGTCATATTCGGAAAAGTGGAATAAGATATTAAATCCATTTGTGTATTTTTCGTATCCAATTCCTAAAACAGCGTTATTACCAGTTGTAATGCTTTTGCTTGGTTTAGGAGATTCATCTAAAATAGTACTCATAGTTTTAATTGTTGTTTTTCAAGTAATTGTAACAGTTAGAGATTCTATAACAAAGATTTCCCAGGAAATTTATGTGCCACTAAGAAGTTTAGGTGCATCTAAGTCTCAAATATTGATGCATGTTACACTACCAGCTATATTACCAGATTTATTTACAAATCTAAGGCTATCAGTAGGAACTGCACTTTCAGTGTTATTCTTTTCGGAAGCATATGGGACTCATTATGGAATAGGTTATTATATACTTGATGCATGGACAAGGATTGACTATATATCAATGTATGCAGGAATAATGATAATAAGTTTAATTGGATGCCTATTATTTATTTTAATAGATGCTCTTCAAACTAAACTATGTAGATGGAATTAGGGAAAATCTGGTGAATAACTACTAAATAATAATTATTTTTAATAAAAATAGACAAAGAAAATTACCTATAATATAATTAATTATATATAGGTTTTTTTTTAGAAACTTAACTTGTTCTTGTTTGAAAATGTAATATTATGGACATTTTCAAGCACGAATAAGTTGTTAGTTGAACTTAAAACCCTATATGATTTTATGAAAATTAGGGGTGATATTAATTTGAGAAACGTAGTAAGGGGAAATAAAAAAAGAAGTTTTTTAAAGGTTTACATATGTATTTTCTTTGCGGTTTTTTTACTACTTAATTCCACTTATTTTCATAACAAAACATATGCAGCTGAAAGAGAATATAATGTCTTATTAATTAATTCCTATGATAGTACATTTACATGGACTAAAGAAGAAACTTCAGGAATTTTTAAAACACTAAATAATTCAAACATGAATATTAAAACTAATGTTGAATATATGGATTGGAAAAACTATCCGTATGATGAGAATATAGAAAATATCAAAAATCAATTAAAATATAAATACTCAAATAAAAAAATAGATCTAATTATTACTACTGACGATGCAGCATTAGATTTTGCATTGAAGAACAGAGATGATATCACTGGAAATGTTCCTATAGTATTTTGTGGAGTATACGGATATTCAGCAAATTTGATACTAAGGAACTATAATAATATAACTGGTGCTTTGGAGAGGATAGATACTAAAGGAACATTAAGTGCTGCACTTAAGATTTATCCGGGAACAAAGAAGGTATATGTCATTCACGATGATACAGAAAGTGGTATTTCATCAGTAAGTGAAATAAATCAGTCAATTAAAGAGTTAAATAAAAATTTAGAGGTTATTTCTTTAGATAAAATAAGGATTGGTAGTCTAGAGGAAGATTTGCCTAAGAATACTGATGATAGCATATTTATTATGACTACATTTTCTAGAGACGTTACTGGAAAAACCGTTCAGATTGAAGATATGACTAAAAAAATAAGCAATATATTAGACAAGCCTCTTTTTCAAGTTTATGGTATGACAAAAGGTTATGGAACATTAGGTGGCAGTTTGCTTAATGGAGAAGACCATGGAAGTAGAGCTGCTTTAATGGTGCTGGATATTTTAAAAGGAAAGTCCATAAATGAAATACCCATTTATGATAAGGTAGACTCTAAAAATATTTTTGATTATAGTGTAATGCAAAAATATAAAATATCTGACGGACAACTACCAGAAAATAGCATAGTTATTAACAAACCTTTTTCATTTTATGAAAGTTATAGGGTTTTAGTGTGGACAGTATTAGCTATAATTTTATTACTTCTAATGTTAATTACTTTTCTAATAATCAATATATTAAGCAGAAGGAAGGCTGAAAAGGAACTTATTCAAAGCAATCAAGAATTATCTGACTTATATGAAGAATTAGCAACTTCTGATGAAGAACTTAGAGCTCAATATATTGAATTGGAAGAAAATAAAGAAATTATTGAGAAAACCGAGGAAATGTATAGACTTGTTTTTGAAACTAGTAATGATGGATTATGGGAAATTGATTTAAAGACAAATGAAAGGTTTTTTTCGGATAGATGGTATGAGATTTTTGGATTACCAAAAGAAAAGGTAAAAGATATGGAAGATTGGTACAAATTAATACACCCAGAGGATTATGATAAGGCCAAGAAGTGTATTGAGGATATTACCAACGGCTCCTGCGAAGTATTTGCTAATGATTTTAGGATCATGGATAATGAAGGAAATTATAAATGGATTCACGGTCGTGGAAAAGGTGTTAAGGATGCAAATGGTATTACATATAGAATTGCTGGATCACATTCTGATATTCATGACAAAAAAGTTCAAGAAGAACAGATTAGACGAATGGCTTATTATGATAGTTTGACAGGTTTAGTGAATAGAAGCAATTTTGAAATTCAAGTGGCTAATAAGATAAAAGATACAAAAAATAAAAGTGCATTAATATTTATGGATTTAGATAATTTTAAAAATGTTAATGATTCATTTGGACACACCTTAGGAGACGAACTTATTATTCAGGTGGCAAATATCTTAAAAAACATTATCTATGAAAAAGGTGTAGTAGGAAGACTTGGAGGAGACGAATTCTTAATTTTACTAACTAATATAAAAGAAAATAGTTATGTTGAGAATATATTGGAAGAGATAATAAATAGATTTAATAAAAAGATATTAATTAATGAAGTTGCTATTTCTACATCAGCCAGTTTTGGAATTGCATTATATCCAACAGATGGGGATAATTTTGAAGATTTGCTTAAGAATGCAGATACAGCAATGTATAAAGCTAAAGAGTACGGCAAAAGAAAATTTGTGTTTTTTGAACAGTGGATGAATGATGATATTACTGAGATGGTAGTTTTAGAGAATTTAATGAGACAGGCTTTGGTAAACAATGAGTTTACTTTGAATTTTCAACCCAAATTTTGTTTAAGTAGTGACAAAATTCAAGGGTTTGAAGCATTAATTAGGTGGAACAGTCCAAGTGAAGGTTTTATTTCACCTTTGAAGTTTATACCACTGGCTGAAAAAACAGGATTAATTGTTCCGATAGGTAAGTGGGTAATAGAGAAAGCTTGTGAGTTTTTGAAAACTATGCATTCTTTAGGTTATGATGAAATAGATGTTTCAATAAACGTATCTGTAATTCAGTTAGTACAAGAAGATTTTATACCTATGTTTAAAGCAATAATATTAGAGAAGAACATTGATCCTAGAACTATACATATTGAAATAACCGAGTCCGTACTTATGGAATCTATAGATACAAATATCTATAAAATTGAAGAACTGAAAAAAATGGGAGTAAAGATAGATTTAGACGACTTTGGTAAAGGTTATTCATCTTTAACTTACCTAAAGGATATGAATTTTGATGTACTAAAAATTGATAAAGTTTTTATTGACGAAATAAGTGAGAATAAGAATTATCAAGATGGTGATTCAAGTATTGTGGGAACAATTATTAAATTAGCACATCAAATGGGACTTAAGGTTGTAGCAGAAGGGGTAGAAGTAAAAGAACAATATGATTATTTAACTCAAAATAAATGCGATTATATTCAAGGCTATTATATTTCTAAACCAATTGAAATTTGTAAAATTCAAGAGTTAATGGATAGGTATAAATAAGAAATAAAGATGGTTAACAAGTATTAGTATAGTTGTTAACCATCTTTTTTATTTAATTATTATCTATATCTAAATTCCAGTTTGAAGCAAATTCGTCAAGAATATCGTGAAGTACCTTCCCAATTTTAGAATAAGACTCATCGCTTAGATTAGCTAAAGAAATACGTATTGACCATTCTGGCCCTTGGAAACCACTTCCGCTTAATAAAACTATTGAGGACTCTTCTGCAAGTCTAAAGAGTATATCAACTGGTTTGTGATTCTTTTCTAGATAATTAGCAAATTCTTTTCCATAATTATATGAAGCCCACTCAAGTAAATCAAATTCAGTATAATATGCCGCATCATATGGGTCTTCCCTAAGATCTAATCCAAGACTTTTAAACAGAAGTTTTTGCCTTTTTCTACAAATATTTTTAGTTAAGTTTTTATATCTGTTTTCTTTATCATTTAATGCAGAAATACAAAAAAAAGCCATTTGAACTTGTTGAGGAGTAGAAAGGCCAGCTGTATGATTAAGTGCTACCTGTCTGCTATCAGCAACAATTCTATCTATAAAGGGGATATCAGAAGGATTTGTAGAAAGTGCACTATATCTTATATTTAATTCCTTCTTAATTTCCTCGGGCAAGTTTTTTATTAATTGATCAAATACATTATCTTCATGAAGAGCAATTGTTCCTAAGCGCCAACCTGTAACTCCAAAGTATTTAGAAAATGAATAAACACCTATCGTATTGTAAGGAAGATCAGCCATTAAGGAACGAAAATTATCTACGAAAGTTCCATAAACATCATCAGAAATTATCATTAAGTTAGGATTATCTCGTGTTACTATTTCTTTAATATAATTAACTGATTCAGGATTAATAGCTACGGATGGTGGATTACTTGGATTGACTACAAATAAAGCTTTAATTGATTTATTCGAAAGTTTATTTAGTTCTGATTTAGGGTATTGCCATGTATGTGTACCATCTCTTGTGGTTGCAGTGGCGTTTATGTATTCTATTTTAAAATCATACCTAGGGAGGAGAGGAATTTCTAAATAAGGAGTAAATATAGGGACCATTAGTGCTATAGTATCACCTCTAGATAATAATTCATTTGCAATCAATGAGTCAAAGATATAACACATTGCTGCAGTTGCCCCTTCAACTCCAAAAATTTTAAATGTACCAGCAGGTGGTTTATTGTAACACATTTCCTGAACGAGATATTCATGTATGATTTTTTCAATATGAGTGAGCATTCTATCTGGACTAGGATAATTGTCTCCAATTATACCATCAGTAAGCTCGAAAACCCAATCATCCTCAGAAAAACCTTCACGTTTCACGCCATAATCTATTATATTTTCTAAAAGTTTAATTCCAGGTAAATTATTATTTTCGTTAATATATTTTCTTAAACGCTCACCTATACCTTTCTTTTGTGGCATTCCAGCTAAATCGTTATCTTGCCAAGTTCTTTTACATTCTTCAATAGCAAAATTACCAAAGGTAAAAAATGCTTCTCTAGGAGTAGAGGATATCCAATTTGGATTCCCTCTGCCAGCATCTAATAAAGTATGAGCAATTTTTTTCTTTGGTCCATTAGCAAGTGCAATTAATTTATCTTTAAATTCAAATGGACTGACTTTCCCATAGATTTTTTCAATTTCTTTTCTTTGAATATTAACTGTTTCCATAATATAATCCTCCAAGTGCGAAAAAATATATGTTTATTATCTGCTATTTTAAATTAAAAATTCTTAGGGACGGTTAACATTTTTTTGAATAAAAATGTTAACCGTCCCTAAATAATCTTTAACATTTGAACAATAGAAGATTAACATCTCTTGGATACTATTAAGATAGTTAAAGTATTTTTTATATTAAAAAGATTAAATAATAGTTAAGGAAGTGCAAGGTATGGATTTGGTTTTTGCAGTTATAAGTGATACGCATATAAAAAGTTTAAATTCTAGAGAACATGAAAAACTTAAGGATGCGCTAATATTTATTAACTCTAGGGAGACAAATATTGATGCCTTAGTTGTTGCAGGAGATATTACTAATATGGGAACTAAGAGAGCCTACAAGGATTTTAAAAGTATTTTAGATACTTATATAAATAAAACCGTAGAGAAAATCTTGGTAATGGGAAATCATGATTATTTAGGGCTGACAAATATAAAAGGAGCACAAAAAAGATTTTATGAGAATACAGGTGAAAAAATTCATAGTCATAAAATTATTAAAGGATATCATTTTATTTCTATAAGTACTGAAGGAAGAAGAATTAGTGGCGTTTTTGGCGACTCACTTAAGAAGTGGCTTTCAGAACAATTGAAGCTTGCACATGAAAGTGACCCTAAAAAACCAATTTTTTTAACCGTTCATCAGAGTATTAAGGGTACGGTGTATGGCAGTTCAAATTGGGGGAATAGAGATTTATATAAAATTATTGAGGGGTATCCCCAAGTAATTATTTTTTCTGGACATTCACATCATCCAGTTAACGATGAAAGAGCAATTCATCAGCAGGATTTTACTTCAGTTTCAGTAGGGTCAACAAGTTATGTTCAATTAGAAGGGGAGAAGCTCCTAGAAGGAATACCAAGTTTAGCTGAGGAATTTTCTCAAGGATTAATGGTTAATGTTGAAAATAACCAGGTTAGATTTTCAATTCTAGATTTCTCCACTAAGTGTATGTCTAAAGACAAGTGGATAATAGAAGAACCAAGTGAGAGGAGTAAGTTTAAATATACTGAAAAAAGAAAGGAAAATAGAAGAAAGCCGTACTTTAGTAGTACTAGTGAGATTGAAATTAGAAATATTGGATGTAATTGGATTGATATTAAATTCACTCAGGCCAGACACGAAGATTTTGTACATTCATATATTATTAAAGTAATAGATGTTGAGAAAGAAGTTCTAGTTAAGGAAACTAGAGTCTTTTCTGATTATTATCTTGCCACTCGAAATTTATATGTTGAATTTAGACAAAAGCAGTTGAGACCAAATAGAAAGTATATGATAATAGTAAAAGCAATTGAATCCTTTGGAAATGAAAGTGAAGATTTTCTCTCACTCTTATTTGTAACAAGAGATATACCAATAAAAAAGATATTACAGAGGAGTAAACCTATTTGGGTAAATAGCGCATCTGAATTGAATTATTAGAAAAAATGTAATATATTGAAAAGTATTCTTTTTATAAGGTATAATGAGTTGGTAATTATAATAATATTAATATTACATTAATGATAACTTATTAAGGAGGACAATTACTTGGAGAATAGTAAAAAGATAAGTATCAGATACTTAAAAAAGAATGCACTAAAATCATTAAAAGGCAAATGGGGCCTAGCTATAGGTGCAACTGTCTTAGGCGGAATCATAATGTCATTACCTTCATTTATTGTTTCAGCATTTACAACTAATTCATTATTGAAAATGGCAAATGAGTTTGAGCAAAGAGGATATAATTATAACTACAATTATAATTACGATTTTAATTATGATTTTAGTAGAATGTTTCAAGTTCAGGCATCAAATACAGGGTTAATAATGATATTATCACTTCTAGTTGCAGGTGCAATTAGATTTGGGTTAATTAGATTTAATATTAATTTAATTAGAGATACAAAGCCTAGAGTTGAAGATATATTCAGTGGGTTCAAAAAGTATTTAAAAACTTTTTTGATTAACCTACTCCTATATATATTTAGATTTTTATGGGGATTATTATTGGCACTTCCAATAATTGTATTTGTAATTATATTTGTAATTAGTGTTATTAAAAATGATGATGTTTCAGTTGCAGCTGTAGTATTACTTTATTTAGGAATATTGGCTTCGGTTATAGTATTACAGATATTTTTATCAAGATATGCAATGGCATTTTATATTTTTAATGATAATGATGAAATTGATGTAATGGATTCATTGAATATGAGCATTGAACTTATGGTAGGGAAGAAGATAAAGTTCTTTCTAATGCAGCTTAGCTTTATAGGTTGGGGGATACTTGCAGTACTGTCATGTGGTATAGGTTTCCTTTGGTTGATACCATATATGAAAGCCACTGAAGCTTGTTTCTATCAAGAAATAACTGGCTATCAAGAAAATGTAGAAGTAATAGAGCTTTAAAATTAATTAATAACAATAAAAGCTATGGAAAGTATCATATTGGTACATTTCTATGGCTTTTTTATTTATAAATAAATTTATAAAAATTTAGCGGATTCTAAAAAGTCATTTAGATGGCTTATTTTTTCATGGATATAAATAAAATAATGAATTTTTGATATCACATTTATGCAATAATTATTTTAAAACCTTCATATTTCGATAATTACAAATAATTACAAATGGCTAGTTTTATTAATTTCTTAAGCTACAAATATCTTCCTGAAGATAGTAATATAGTCAAATATAAAGATAAATGAAAATTATGAATTTGTTAATATTTATTGTTTGACTATTTGGGGTTTATTAAGTATAATTTTATATTATGCAATAAGTAATATCACTTCTTTCAAAATTTGATATTATGGATGACAATAAAAAGTATCTTAGGGGGTAAGAAAATGATTAAAAAAACTTTATCTATACTTGCAGCGATAACAATCGCAGCATCAATTTTTACAGGATGTGGAAAGAAAAGTGATGACACAGCATCTAAAAAATATATCATATCTACAGATGTGACTTTCGCACCATTTGAATTTGAACAAGATGGAAAATACACTGGTATTGACGTAGATCTTTTAGCTGCAATTGCAAAAGATCAAGGATTTGATTATGAATTAAAACCAATGGATTTCAACGGAATTATTCCAGCATTAACTTCAAATCAAATTGATGGGGCTATTGCAGGTATGAGTATAACTGATGAAAGAAAGAAGTCAGTTGATTTCTCAGATCCATATTTTGAATCAGGGGTTTCAATGGCTGTTGGAGTTGATAATAACTCAATAAAATCACTAGATGATTTAAAAGGAAAAACTGTAGCTGTAAAGAAAGGTACTGCAGGGGCAAAATTTGCAGAAGGACTTAAGGACAAGTATGGTTTAAATATTAAATATTTCGATAACTCACCAAATATGTATCAAGAAGTTGCTAATAAGAATTCTGATGTACTATTTGAAGATTATCCTGTTATAGCTTACAAAATTTCTTTAGATAAAGATAAGCCTACATTAAAAATTGTTGGTGATAAACAAGATCTTAATTCTTATGGATTTGCTGTAAATAAAGGCAAAAATAAAGAATTATTAGATAAATTTAATGCTGGATTAAAGAAGTTAAAAGAAAATGGAGAATATGACAAAATATTAGCAAAATATCTAAAATAGCAGAAAAGGAGGCTAACTATGGAATTTATGACGTTATTACAAGATAGCTTTCCTAGTTTATTAAGCGGATTACTTGTAACATTAAAAATCACGATTTTTTCTTTAGTATTTGCTTCAATAATCGGTTTGTTGGTTGGATTATTAAACATATCAAGTAATAAAATTCTTAAAAGAATAGCAGTAATATATATAGATATTATTAGAGGTACTCCTCTAATAGTTCAGGCATTTTTCATATATTTTGGTATACCAAGCGTTATGGGTATTAGAATTGACCCAGTATTAGCAGGTATTATTGCATTAAGTTTAAATGCTGGTGCATATATGGCTGAAATATTTAGAGCAGGGATACAATCTGTTCATAAAGGACAAATGGAAGCCGCAAGAAGCTTAGGATTGAGTTACGGAAAAGCAATGAGAAAAGTAATCTTACCTCAAGCTATAAGAACCATGATACCTTCAATTATAAATCAGTTCATTATTTCGTTAAAGGATACTTCTATACTTTCCGTTATAGGGTTAAGAGAGTTAACGCAAAGTGGACAAATTATAATAGCTT
Organism: Clostridium paridis; assembly: GCF_016765615.1. Classification (GTDB taxonomy): domain Bacteria; phylum Bacillota; class Clostridia; order Clostridiales; family Clostridiaceae; genus Clostridium_T; species Clostridium_T paridis. Next base: position 134,165 of record NZ_JAESWA010000023.1, read on the forward strand.
CTAACTTTAAATCTTTTCAAATATGGTTAATTGTTGGAGTTATGTATTTTATTATAATTACTACAATATCTATTATTTCTAAGAGAATTGAAAGGAGATTAAGCTATGATCACAGTCAAAGGGCTTAAGAAGCACTATGGAAAATTAGAAGTTCTTAAAGGCATTGATCTAGAAGTAAGTGAAGGAGAAGTGCTATGTTTGATAGGACCTTCAGGATCAGGTAAGAGTACTTTATTAAGATGCTTAAACTCCTTAGAGGAAGTAACTGAAGGACATGTTAAGATAAACGGCAAAGAGATTACTGGAAAAGGTATAGATATAAATAAGTTAAGAGAAGAAATAGGAATGGTTTTTCAATCATTTAATTTGTTTCCACATCTTAATGTATTAAAAAATATCACACTTGCGCCAACAGAACTAAACAAGCTTTCTAAAGAAGAAGCGGAAAAGAAGGCTATGGAATTACTAAGAAAAGTAGGGTTAGAGGAGAAAAGTCACGTTTTCCCTCAAAGTTTATCAGGTGGACAACAACAGAGGGTAGCTATTGCTAGAGCTTTAGCTATGAATCCTAAAATAATGTTGTTTGATGAGCCTACATCAGCTTTAGATCCAGAAATGGTTGGAGAAGTTTTAAATGTAATGAAGGAACTAGCAAATGAAGGAATGACAATGGTTGTTGTAACTCACGAAATGGGATTTGCTAGGGAAGTAGGGGATAGAGTAATATTCATGGATGGTGGATACATTGTTGAACAAGGTAAGCCAGAAGAAGTGTTTAACAATCCTAAAAATCAAAGAACAATAGATTTCTTAAATAAAGTTTTATAGAATGATAAAAAGAGATGGAGGAATCCGTCTCTTTTTTTATTCCTAATTATGATTACTTACAAATAAAATCTTTTTATTATAATATCATAGCTATTGCAATCATAGAATATTATTGTAGTAATTTTAAGGGGTTATTTATGATTAAAATAACAATAGGAATAGATGTTAAGAATCCTAAAGAAGTAGCTATGAATCATGGAATACCAGGTTTTATTCCAAATGAATTAATAAAAGGAAAGGTTGAGGATGAAATTAAAAATGAGATTGTCAAAAAGTTAAAAGTAGCAATCTTTGAAGAACTTAGACGAAATGGAGTTGAATCTAAAATAGATATACGTTAAATGGGAAAGGTTAAAGCCATCCATAATACATGGATGGCTAATTTTATGATTTAGCTATTTCAGCTTTAAGATCTTTTCCTTTTATCTTAGAAGTTTGAAGCACTTTTAAAACTTTAGAACCCTTTCCATTTAAAATATCTACATATGAAACATTCTCTTGGACATCAATTATTCCAATATCATCTATTGATACATCAGGAATTTTGCATAAGGCACCAACTATGTCACCAGGACGGATCTTTTTCTTTTTGCCTCCGTTTAAGTAGATCTTTGTAATACCAGCTTTAACTTCTTTTTTATTTCTAGTTGTTATATTTTTAAAGTTTTCATTTTTTAATTTAAAGGATTCCTTATTAGGAAGAAAATCCTCTTTTACTGGAGGAGTTAACTTTGGAATTTCATAATTTATATATTCTTCAAGTTCTTTTAGAAATCTATCTTCATATGGAGTAACAAAGGTTAAAGCTCTCCCTGTATTACCTGCCCTTCCGGTTCTACCTATTCTATGTACATATTTTTCTTTTTCCATTGGAATATCATAATTTATTACTAAAGAAATCTTCTCTACATCTATGCCTCTAGCTGCGATATCTGTAGCAACCAAAAATCTATAACTACCAGCTTTAAAATCCTCTAAGGTTTTAATTCTATCTTTTTGAAGCATACCACCATGAAGCTCTTTAACAGGATATGTTTTATTCTTTAATTTAGTATAGACCTCGTTGACTTTATCTTGTGTACCACAAAATAGAATAGCACTATCAGGATTTTCTTTAAGAAGTACTTTTTCAAGTAAAGAAAATTTATCAGTTTCTTTTACTAAATAGTAGCCTTGATTAATTCTATCAATCTTTGAACCTTCAGGCTTAATTTCAATAAGTTTAGGATTATTCATATACTTAGTATAGACTTCTTTAATCTTATCTGGCATTGTAGCTGAAAATAGCATATTAATTCTGTTTTTAGGAAGTGAGGATAGAATTTCTTCAACCTGTTCTAAGAATCCCATATTAAGCATTTCATCAGCTTCATCTAGAACTAAAAATGAGATGTCATCAGTTACTAAAGTACCCCTATTTATATGATCTATTATACGACCAGGAGTTCCGACAACTATATGAACTCTTTGTTTAAGTTCATTTATTTGCGTAGTGAAGGGCTGTTTTCCAAATATGGCAGATGCCCTTATCTTTTTATAACGACCAATGTTGCTTATATCCTCTTTTACTTGAATAGCAAGCTCTCTTGTAGGAGTTAGAACTAATGCTTTAGGATTTTTAATCTCTGCGTCAATTAAGTTGCATAGAGGAATAGCGAAAGCAGCAGTTTTACCACTACCTGTTTCAGCTTTAACAACGATGTCTTGTCTTTTCAAAGCTAGCGGAATAACCTCCTGCTGTACTTTCGATGGATGCTTATAAGAAAGCTCATTAAGAGCTTTTAAAATTTCATCTTTTATACTGTAGTTTTTAAAATCTAATATATCATTATTCAATGTAATCACCTTTTCTATAGTTTTAATTCGTTACTCTATATTATCATTAGTTTTTATGAAAATAAATACTTTTTAATAAAATCTAATTGACAGAGAAAAGCATAGATGGTATCATAAATTAAAACATAGTAAATCTATATGAATATTAGGAATAGGGGAGAAAAGTATGAAAAAAATAGCTTTATTAATTGGAACTATATTAATCGCGTCAGTAGGTTTAGTTGCTTGTTCATCAAAAAGCAATGAAGCGAAATCAAATAAATTATTAGATAGCATTAAAAAAGAAGGCGTAATAAAAATAGGAACAGAAGGTACTTACGCACCATACACTTTCCATGATAGTACAGGAAAGCTTGCTGGATTTGATGTTGAAATAGCTCAAGAAATTGCTAAAAGAATTGGTGTAAAGCCAGAATTCGTTGAAACAAAATGGGATGGAATGCTTGCAGGACTTGATGCAAAAAGATTTGATATTGTTGTAAATGAAGTTGGAATTAATGATGAAAGAAAAGTAAAATATGATTTTTCCGATCCATATGTAACTTCAAAGGCATTATTAATAGTAAAAGGAGATAATACATCAATAAAATCTTTTGATGATCTTAAAGGTAAGAAAGCAGCACAAACATTAACAAGTAACTTTGGTAAACTTGCTAAAGCAAGCGGAGCTGATATAGTAGAAGCAGATGGATTTAATCAATCAATCGATTTATTAACTTCAGGTAGAGTAGATGCTACTATAAATGATAGTTTATCTTATTATGACTTAAAGAAACAAAAACCAGATCTTCAAGTAAAAATAGCAGCAGAATCTAAAGATGCTGATCAAAGTGCAGTTTTAATAAACAAGGGAAACAAAGAATTAGTAGATGCAGTAAACAAAGCTTTAGCAGATATGAAGAGTGATGGTACTTACTTAGAAATATCTAAAAAGTACTTTAATGAAGATGTATCTAAATAGGCATTATTATGAACTTAGATGCTAGAATAATTCAGATTCTTACAGATTCATTTTGGCCAATATTAAAGGCAGGTTTGGTTTTTACCATACCTGTCACAATTGTTTCCTTTGCATTAGGCTTAATTGTTGCTCTTTTAACTGCACTAGCAAGAATTTCAAATATTAAAATACTTAGTGCCATAGCTAGATTTTATGTGTGGATTATTAGAGGAACTCCACTATTAGTTCAATTATTTATAATATTTTATGGATTACCAAATGCCGGAATAACTCTTGATCCGTTACCTTCAGCAATTATAGCATTTACCTTAAGTGTAGGAGCTTATAATTCGGAAGTAATTAGAGCGGCAATATTATCAATTCCTAAGGGACAATGGGAATCAGCATTCTCTATAGGAATGACTAAAACACAAGCTTTAAGAAGAATAATTTTACCGCAAGCGGCTAGAGTTTCAGTACCACCACTTTCAAATTCATTTATTAGTTTAGTAAAGGATACGTCACTAGCAGCAACAATCACTTTAACAGAAATGTTCCAAGTGGCTCAAAGAGTTACAGCAACAACTTATGAACCATTATGGCTTTATAGTGAAGCAGCAGTTATATACCTTATATTCTGTACTATACTTTCAGCTATTCAAAAAAGACTCGAAACAAAACTTGATAGGTTTGTTGCAAAATAATGGAGGTAGAAAATGATTAATGTTAAAAATTTAGATAAAGCATTTGGAGATAATCATATATTGAAATCCGTTAATTTGCAGGTAAATGAAGGTGAAACAACTGTAATAATAGGACCTTCAGGTTCAGGAAAGACTACTTTGCTACGTTGTATGAATTTACTTGAGATTCCTAATGGCGGAGAAATAACGCTTGGAGAAGTTACTTTAGGGTTTTCAAAGAATAAAAGGTTAACTGAAAAAGAAACTATTTCATTGCGTAAACAAACTGGAATGGTTTTTCAAGGTTTTAATTTATTCCCACATATGACTGTTATTAATAATATCATCGAGGGACAAGTTACTGTTTTAAAAAGAAGCAAGGATGAAGCAAAGAAGAAGGCTGAGCTTCTTTTAGAGAAGGTTGGATTAGCGGAAAAGGCAAATAGCTATCCTTATGAATTATCAGGAGGACAGCAACAAAGAGTTGCAATAGCTAGAGCTATGGCAATGGATCCAAAGATATTACTTTTTGATGAACCAACTTCAGCGCTAGACCCTGAGCTTGAAGCAGAAGTTTTAAAAGTAATTAAGGAATTAGCTAAAGAAGGCATGACAATGATTGTTGTTACTCATAACATGAATTTTGCTAGAGATGTAGCTAATAAAGTAGTATTCATGGAAGATGGTATAATAATTCAAGAAGGCACCCCGGAAAAAATATTTAATCACACTGAAAATGATAGAATGAAGAGATTTTTAAATATAGTTGGTTAAAAGGAAGGCTAGATATTAGTCTTCCTTTTTTTGATTTATATTTTTTGTTTGGTTAAAATAATAATTATTAGAGGAGGTGGTTTTATGGTGGATCTAGCTTTATTAGGAACAGGTGGTGGCATGCCGATGCCATCAAGATTCTTATCATCCCTATTAATCAATTATTCAGGTAGAAAGATATTAGTTGATGTTGGTGAGGGAACACAGGTATCAATGAGAATATTAGGATGGGGAGTTAAGAGTGTAGATGTTATATGTATAACACATGGACATGGAGATCATATTGTTGGATTACCTGGTTTATTAGCGACTATAGGTAATAGTGGAAGAGTAGAACCGCTTACTATAATTGGACCTAAGGGAATAGAACAAATAATTACTGGATTAAGAGTTATAGTGCCATATTTACCCTATGAAATAGAAATAATAGAGGATCCTAAAGAAACAATTGATCTATTTAAGAACAATCCTATCAGCATAGACACAATGGAACTAGACCATTCTGCACCATGCATAGGGTATAATTTTTATATAAAGAGAAATCCAAAATTTGATGTTGAGAAAGCTATAAAAAATAATGTTCCTAAGCATTTTTGGAACCTTCTACAAAAGGGAAATGTTGGTGAAGAAGAGGGAAATATATATTTGCCAGAAATGGTTATGGGGGAAGAAAGAAACGGGATTAAAATAAGCATGATTACAGATACAAGACCGATAGAGGAAATTAAAAAGTTTGTAGAGGATAGCACACTTTTTATTTGTGAAGGGACTTATGGAGATGAAGATGACTTACCTAAGGCTATAAAAAATAAGCATATGACCTTTAGTGAAGCGGCTATGTTAGCAAAAGCAGGAAATGCAAAAGAATTATTACTAACACATTTCTCACCAGCTATGATTGAGCCAGAAATTTATGTGGAGAATGCAAGAAAAGTATTTTATAATACTACTATTGGATACGATAGAATGATAAAAAGTTTAGCCTTTGAATGATTAATAGGAGAAGAATATTTGAGAAAAATAATAAACAAACTTAAACTAGAAGCTAATAAAATGAAAAAAGAAGTAACGGCACTTATTATTGCATACAAGAGAAATGATGTACCAATAATAGCGAAAATCTTGGCGATTATTATAGTTGCTTATGCAGTTAGCCCAATAGATTTAATTCCAGATTTTATTCCTGTACTTGGTTACTTAGATGATATTATACTGATTCCGTTAGGAATTACCTTGGTTTTGAAATTAATCCCTAAAGAGATAATGGAAGAGTGCAGAGAAGAAGCAAAGAAAGAAATAGATAAAAAGAGTAAAATTGGAATGCTTGGGGTTATATTAACTTTGGCTGTATGGGGATTAGTAACATTTACTATTATAAAAGCATATTTTAAATAAATTATTAAAAACATTGACAAAGTAAATAAGTGGGAATATTATATTATTAACAATTGAATAGAGATAAATCTATGAGTAAGAGTAGTAGCTTAAAAAGAAGTTTTCAGAGAGTAAGTGGTTGGTGTGAACTTACAGCAGATTTTTTTGTGAATGGACTTACGAGAGTGAGCTGAAATTTTAGTATGCAATACGTTTTCCTACGTTACAGGGATAGGATATGAAGGTATCTGATAATGAGATGGTATGATTATATCTATTTTTATATAGATTTTTATACTAACTGAGGTGGCAACGCGATAATTCGCCCTCTACAGAAATGATTTTTCTGTAGAGGGCTTTTTTATTTTTACAAACTTATAAGGGGGCTATTTTATGGATTTTAAAAATTATTTATTAAGAGTTGCATCAGGGGAAAGTCTTAATAAAACTGAAGCTAAAGAAGCAGTGAATTATATGTTTTCTGAGGCTTCTACGGAAGGAGAAATAGGTGGGTTTCTCTTAGCACTAAAAACAAAAGGTGAAAGTTACGAAGAGATAGCAGGAATGGCAGAGGGTATGAGAGAAAATGCATTGAAATTTAAAGAGATGAAAGGATTATTTGACAATTGTGGAACAGGTGGAGACTGTAGTGGTACCTTTAATATTTCAACCACTAATAGTTTTTTATTAGCTGCTGCAGGGGTTAAGGTAGCTAAGCATGGTAATAGATCCATATCATCAAAAAGTGGATCAGCAGATTTGTTAAAATCTCTTGGGGTTAACATTAATTTACCAAAAGAAGGTATTGAAAAGCTACTAGAGGATATAGGAATTGTATTTCTTTTTGCACCGAATATGCAACCTAAATTCAAGAAAATTATGCAAGTTAGAAGAGATTTGAAGATACCAACTATTTTTAATATATTAGGTCCTTTAGCAAATCCATTTATACTAGAATCTCAGTTATTAGGAGTATATAAAAAAGACCTAATAAAACCAATAGCTGAAGCATTAAAATCAATGGGGAGAACAGGAATCGTAGTAAATGGAGAGGACAGATTAGATGAAGGGACATTAACAGGAGAAACCTATCTAGGAATAATATCAAAGGATTCCATTGAATATAGAACAATAACACCTGAAAGCTTAGGATTTAAGAGAATAAGTCTAGAAGATATTAGAGGAGGAGAGCCGGAGTTTAATAGAATAATTTCATTAGATGTATTAAGTGGTAAAAAGGGTCCCTGCAGAGATACAGTGGTTTTTAATGGAGCGTTAGGTCTATTAGCAGCAAATAAAGTATCAAGCATAGAAGAAGGAATTTCACTTTCAGAGGAGCTAATTGATTCTAAGAAAGCATTAACTAAGCTTAATGAACTAATTGAGGGGAGTCAGAAATATGCATAACATCTTAATGGAGATTATATCTAAGAAAAAAGAAGATTTAAAACTGTTAAATAGGGACCAGATTCATGAAAAGGCAGTGAAATTAAAAGATAGGAAAGGAGCTTCATTAAGAGAGTGTTTATTAAAATCAAGCTCAATAGGAGTTATATCAGAAATAAAAAAGGCATCACCATCAAAAGGAAATTTAAATTTAGACTTAAATGTAGAGGAAACAGCTAAGCTTTATGAAGAGAGTGGAGCCTTAGGGGTATCTGTTTTAACTGAAGAAAGATATTTTAAGGGAAGTTATAATGATTTGGAAAAGGCAAGAAAAGTATTAACAGTTCCTATTCTTAATAAAGACTTTTTTGTTGATAAAATTCAAATTGATCTATGCAAAATATATGGGGGAGATGTGATTTTATTAATCCTCAAGGCTTTAACTCAAGAGGAAGCTAAGGAAATGCTTGAGTATGCACACTATATGAATTTAGAAGTTTTAATGGAAGTTCATGATGAAGAAGAATTGTTTAGAGCAAAGGAGCTTAAACCAGATATCATTGGGGTAAATAATAGAAACTTAGAAACTTTTAATGTAGCCTTGGATACTACTATAGGTTTATCAAAGTATATGGAAGAAGGCGAACTTATTATATCCGAAAGTGGAATAAAAACTAGAGAGGATGTGGAGAAACTTAAATCTCATGGAATAAAAGGGATATTAGTAGGGGAAACCTTTGTGACATCAAGGAACTTAAAAGAAACCTTTAAGGAGCTAAAACTATAATGACCAAGATAAAGATTTGTGGAATAAGAGATATAGAAACAGCAAAATTTACTGAAAACTTAGGAATCGATGCATTAGGTTTTATCCTCTGTCCCTCTAAAAGAAGAATTCAAGTTAATGAGTTAAAAGAAATTACTAGAAGTTTAAAATCGGATGTTGATAAAGTTGGGGTTTTTGTAAATCAATCAGAGGATTATATAAAGGAAGCTTATTATGAGGGCAATTTAACTATGGTTCAGCTTCATGGAGAAGAAGATGAAGACTTTATAAAAAGGTTACCTTTCACAGTTATTAAAGCATTTAATGTTGATAGTTTTGAAGAAATAAAAAGAGCATTAATATTTGATGTGCCATACATTCTTTTAGAGGGGAAAGGAAATGAAAGAGGGGGGAATGGAAATAGTTTTCCTTGGGAGCTACTTGGAACCCTTTCTAAAGAAGAAAGAAGTAGAATAATTCTTGCAGGAGGATTAAATGCAGAAAATGTACGAGAAGCTATAAGTTTAGCCAATCCTTATATGGTAGATGCATCTTCAAGTTTAGAAGTAGATGGAGTTAAAAACAAGGATAAAATAGAAGGGTTTATAAATAAAATTAGGGGGCTTAAATATGAAATATAATTTACCAGATGAAAAAGGACATTTTAATATATATGGGGGACGATTTGTAGGAGAAACATTAATAGAACCATTAAGAGAATTAGAAAGATATTATAATGAAGCTATAAGTGATGAAAACTTTAAAAAAGAACTTGATTATTATCTGAAAAATTATGTTGGAAGAGAAACACCTTTATATTTTGCTGAAAGGCTAACTGAATATTGTGGAGGAGCTAAAATTTATTTGAAAAGAGAGGATTTAAATCATACAGGTGCTCATAAAATTAACAATACTTTAGGGCAAGCTCTTTTAGCATTAAGAATGGGGAAAAAGAAAGTAGTTGCTGAAACTGGGGCAGGTCAGCATGGAGTTGCAACAGCAACAATTGCTGCAATGTTTAATCTAAAATGCATTGTTTTTATGGGGGCAGAGGATATAAAAAGACAAGCGTTAAATGTATTTAGAATGAAACTATTAGGTGCAGAAGTTGTAGCGGTTCATAGTGGAAATAAAACTCTAAAGGATGCATGTAATGAGGCTTTAAGATATTGGGCCGAAAATGTAGAAGATACAAATTATATTTTAGGTTCAGCGTTAGGACCTCACCCATATCCAAGAATGGTAAGAGATTTTCAAAGTGTAATAGGTAAAGAGACAAAAGAACAAATATTAAAAGCAGAAGGAAGACTTCCAGATTCAATAATAGCTTGCGTTGGAGGAGGAAGTAATTCAATAGGGATGTTTTATCCATTTATTGAAGATAAAGAGGTTGAACTTATAGGAGTTGAGGCTGGAGGATTGGGAATCGAAACGGGTGAGCATGCAGCGACAATTGCAAAAGGGGAAAAAGGTATACTTCATGGAGCACTTATGTATCTTCTACAAGATAAGGATGGGCAGGTAATAGAGCCATATTCTATTTCAGCAGGATTAGATTATCCAGGAGTTGGCCCTGAACATTGTTATTTAAATGATATAAAGAGAGCAAAATACTACCCAATTAATGATGATGAAGCACTTGAAAGTTTTGAATTGCTTTCAAAGCTTGAAGGAATAATTCCAGCATTAGAGTCTGCTCATGCAGTAGCATATGCCTTAAAGAAAGCAAAAGAAATGAATAAAGAGGAAATTCTAGTTGTTTGTCTATCTGGAAGAGGAGATAAAGATGTTGAGAGAGTAAGCGAGCTTTTTGGGGGTGAAGGTAATGAGTAATTTAGGAGAACTTTTAAAAGAAAAGATTAATAATGGTGAAAAAGCATTTATTCCTTATATAATGATTGGAGAAGAGAGTTTGGATAGAAGCTATGACGATATCTTGTTTTTTGAGAAAGCAGGAGCAACTCTAATTGAATTGGGGATTCCATTTTCAGATCCGACTTCAGATGGAAAGGTAATTCAGGAAAGTGGTATAAAAGCATTAAAGAATGGGGTTAATGTTGAAAAAGTATTTGAGTTAATTAAAAAAGTAAGAGAAGTATCAGATATTCCTTTAGTCATAATGAGTTATATTAACCCAATATTTAAATATGGGCTAGAAGAATTTTTTAAAACCTCAAAGGAAGTAAACCTTCAAGGAGTTATTTTGCCGGATGTACCTATAGAGGAAAAGGCATTTATAGAAGAATATATAGATAAATATGAGATAGCGTATATACCTTTATATTCTCCAACAACTCCCAAATCAAGGGTTAAAGATTTGTGCTTAAATGGAGAAGGATTTTTATATGTAGTAACCTCTCTTGGGGTAACAGGAGAAAAAGATATAGATAAAAAAGCATTAGAGGAAGAGTTTAACTTGATTAGAAAAGAAGCTACATTACCGTTGATGGCTGGTTTTGGAATAAGTAGTAAAGAAGATGTAAAAGAGATTATTAAATATGCTGATGGAGTTATAGTAGGAACAAAAGTTATAAAATTACTAAGGGAAAATGATTATAATACTTTAGAAGATCTTATAAAGGCGTCAAAATTATGATAGAAAGTGTTAAAAAGAGATATATAACTCCTAAAAATATTGAAATTACTACCTATAAAGAAGAATTAGAATTTAAAGATTTAGGCTTTTTAGAAGAAAAGATTAATACTAATAAAGGAGCATTATTTTCATCTAACTACGAATATCCTAATAGATATTCAAGATGGGAAGCTGCAGTAGTCGACCCATATTTAGAGATAAGAGCTTCTGGATTGAAGGGAGAAATTACAGCTCTTAATTCAGGTGGAAAAGAATTATTAAAGATTGTATATGATGTAATTTCTAATATAAATGGAATATCTTTAATTAAAGAAGATACAAAAATTTTATTTAATATTGAAAAAGATAATAAGGTATATAAAGAAGAAGAACGAAGCAAAAAAAGAAGTATATTTACTCTTATTAGAAGTTTAATGAATTCATTTAAAACTACTGATCCATGGATTGGTTTATATGGGGCCTTTGGATATGATTTAGTATTTCAATTTGAAGATGATATAGAATTAGTTAAATCAAGAGATGATTCGGAAGATTTAGTATTATATCTTCCTCAGAAAATTTATATAAAAGATAATAAATTAACTAAGACATATTTTATTAATTATGATTTTTCATATGAAGGAATTTCAACTAAAAATAAAGTGGGGACAGTTACTAACAAATTTAAGTTAAATAAATTATTAAATGAAGAATATATAAAAGAAGGAGATTATGAAAAGATAGTTACTCTAGCAAAGGAAAGCTTTAGAAGAGGGGATTTATTTGAGGTAGTGCCATCCTATTCAATGGTTAGAGAAACTAAGTTATCTCCCAAAAAGATATATCATAATCTGAAGAATATAAATCCAAGCCCCTATAATTTCTTTATTAATTTGGGCGGAGAATACTTAATAGGATCTTCTCCGGAGATGTTTGTTAGGGTTGAGGATAATAAGATTGAAACTTGTCCAATAAGTGGAACAATAAAAAGAGGGGCTAATCCAATAGAAGATAGTGAACAAATTAAAAAGTTAATTAATTCTTTAAAAGATGAGGAAGAATTAACTATGTGTACTGATGTTGATAGAAATGATAAAAGCAGAGTATGCAAAGAAGGAACAGTAAAAGTCTTAAGTAGAAGAACAATAGAGATGTACTCGCATCTAATTCATACAGTGGATCATGTAGAAGGAATTTTAAATGAAGGATATGATTCTTTAGATGCTTTTTTGACTCATATGTGGGCTGTAACCTTAACAGGAGCTCCAAAGAAAAGAGCAATTGAATGGATAGAGAGGGTCGAAAAAGATAGACGAAATTGGTATGGTGGCGCAGTAGGGTTTATTAAATTCAATGGAGATTTAAATACAGGAATTACTTTAAGAACCTTAAGATATATAGATAATAAGGTTGAAATTAGGGTTGGGGCTACCTTATTAAATAATTCCATAGAAAGGGATGAAGAGCTAGAAACCAAAGTTAAAGCTCTCGCAATGCTTAAAAGTTTAGAATTTCAAGAAGATAAAAATTCGCAAGAAATGTTAAACGTCCCCTTTAAAGATAAGAAAGCACTAATTATTGATCACGAGGATTCTTTTGTCCATACTCTAGGGAATTATATTAAAACCTTAGGCTTTAATGTAACTACATTTAGAGGAGAAGAAGCAAGAAGGAGTTTAAGAGACAATGATTATGATGTTGTTATTTTATCACCTGGACCGGGGACACCAAAGGAATTTAAGCTTAGTGAGAGTATAAAACTGGCGTTAGAAAAGGGAATACCAATACTAGGGGTATGCTTAGGTCTTCAAGGAATTGTTGAGTATTTTGGAGGAACTCTAGATTATGTTGAAAAACCGAGACATGGAAAGAAGATGAAGGTAATAAAGCATAAAGAGGCACCATGGCCGTCAATAAAGAAAGAATTCAAGGTTGGATTATATCATTCTATATATGGAAAGACAATTGGAAATGAGCTTATTAATATATGCGAAGATGAAGAAGGCATACTTATGGGAGTTGTGCATAAATCCCATAAGATATTAGCAGTTCAATTCCATCCTGAAAGTATACTTACAATTGAAGAGAGTAATGGAATTAATTTGCTAAGGGACAGTTTTACATTTCTTTTAGAATAATAGGTTAAAAAAGATAGCAAAATAAGCTATAGGGTTTTTTATAGGAAACTTAATTTATTCTTGTTTGATATTAGGCAGGAATAAGTTATTAGTTTAACTTAAAACCCTATATCTTTTTATTTTAAGATATATTTTCATATTTTAAAAATTATTAATTAAATAAAGTGATATAGTTTATATATAATTTTAAAGACATAAATTTTTACGGGGGATGGCCTATTATGGTTAAAGAGAAAAGAAAAACTAGGAAAAATAATCACATATCAAGTTTAGGAAAAGTACTTATGTTAATTCATGTACTATTTTCATTGTGTAATGCACTTTCTAATACATTTGTAAATGTTTACCTATTTAGACTAACTTCTGATTTAAAGTACCTTGGAATATATAATATAATCGTCTATTTTTTTGTTCCAGTAGCATTTATATTATCAGGATATATAGCAAGAAAGAAAGGAACGACCTATTGTTTCAGATTGGGAATAGTATTTTATATAATATTTTACTTAAGCGTGCTTATATTAAAGGAAAAGGTTAAGGAGTTTTTACCTTTAGTGGGGGTATTTAGCGGGCTAGCAATGGGCTTTTACTATTATGGTTATAATAAATTAGTATTTGATGTTACAGATGATAAAAATAGAGGTTATTATCTTGGAATATCAGGTTCAATAATATCAATTACAGCTGCACTAGCTCCTATGTTATCAGGTTTTGTAATTGTTAATTTTATAGGTATGCTAGGTTATTACATAATCTTCGGAATAAGTTTTGTACTATTTGTACTTGCGATTATATTGAGTAGTAAACTTAAAAATGAAAAATTATCAGGAACATTTAATTTTAAAGAGACACTTCTAAATAGTGGATATAAACCTTGGGATAAGATAATGAGAGCGAACTTTTTGATGGGACTAAAAGATGGGGCTATGGCGTATCTTTTAAATATATTAGTCTATCTAATATTCGGAAATGAACTTGCTATGGGAAAATATACAACAATAGTTTCGATTTTAGGAATAATAAGTTCATATATAGTAGGGAAATTGTATAAAAGAGACAAAGCTTCAAAGTGGTTGTTTTCTGCAGCAATATCAATTTTTATTTCCACTATTTTGCTAGTTATACTTAATAATAGGACAGGGATAGTTATAAATGGAATAGTATCCTCAATCTTCACAATATTTTGGAATGTGCCATTTAATGAAATTATGTATCATGTGGCCCATAAGGCAAGCGAGAAAAAAGATAATTTAGGTGATTTGTTAATAGTCAGAGAAATACCTATAGCAGCGGGAAGAATACTGGGCTTTATATTATATATTTCAGTAAGTTTATTATTTGTTGGAGATACTCCAATAAAAATAATACTACCACTATTAGCATCCATTGGTGTTATAAATTTTATATATTTAAGAACTGTAATAAAAGAAAAATAATTAATTATAAGGGAGACCTTCTACATTAGCTTGTAGAAGGTCTCTTTTGCGATGAAAATTAAATAGGAAAGTTGCAAAGACGAAAATTTTTGTAAAATTATATAAAAACATACGGAAAACTATTGATTTTTATAGCAGAGTAGTATAAACTTTCGTATTGGGAAGAACTTTCCCGAGAAAAATGTTAAAAATGTTCACTTATATAAATCTGGGAATAAGGTCCGGATGTATCTACCGAGCTACCGTAAATAGTTTGAGCTATAAGTGCTGATCTTTTATTACACGACTTTAATAATGGAGGGTGATATTATGTATGATGTAATAATTGTTGGGGCTGGTCCAGCAGGAATATTCACAGCATTAGAACTAGTTAAACAAGGAGCAGATAAGAAGATTCTGATTCTTGAAAAAGGTAAGAGCGTAGAGAAAAGACATTGTCCAAAGGATAAGACAAAAACTTGCGTATCATGTAAACCATATTGTCATATAACTACAGGTTTTTCAGGGGCAGGAGCATTCTCAGATGGAAAACTTTCGCTAAGTTATGAAGTTGGTGGAGATCTTCCGAACTTAATTGGAGGTGCAAAAGCACAAGAATTTATAGATTATACAGATGGTATATATTTAGAATTTGGTGCTGATAGCAAAATAGAAGGAATAGATAATCCGGAAGAAGTTAAGAAAATTCGTAGAAAAGCAATTGAAGCTGGATTAAAATTAGTTGATTGTCCAATTAGACATTTAGGAACAGAAAAAGCACAAGAAATATACTTTAAAATAGAAAGATACCTTATTGAAAATGGTGTTGAGATTAAATTTGACACTTTAGTAAAAGATTTAATTATAGAGGAAAACAAAATAAAAGGTGTGATTTTTACAGATGCTCTTAAAAAGACTTCAACTGATGAAGTATATGGAGAAAATATAATAGTTGCAGCTGGAAGAAAAGGAGCAGACTGGTTAAGTGATATGTGCGTAAAGCATAATATTTCACATAGAGCCGGTACAGTAGACATAGGAGTTAGAGTTGAAATAAGAAATGAAGTAATGGAAGATGTCAATAAGGTTCTCTATGAATCAAAACTTATTGGATATCCAGGACCATTTAATGATAAGGTGAGAACCTTCTGTCAAAACCCAGGTGGGTTTGTAAGTCAGGAAAATTATGATAACAATTTGGCTATAGTAAATGGACATTCTTATAAGGATAAAAAATCTCAAAATACAAATTTAGCTATATTAAGCTCACATAATTTTAGTGAACCGTTTGATGAACCAATAGAATATGGTAAAAAAGTAGCTGAACTTGTTAATATGCTTGGAAATGGAAAAATATTGGTTCAAAGATATGGGGATATAATAGAAGGAAAAAGAACTTGGCAACATGAATTAGATAGAACTAATGTAATGTACACATTACCAGATGCAGTTGCAGGAGATTTAACTGCTGCAATGCCTTATAGATCAATGACCAATATATTAAACTTCATACAAGCTATGAATACAGTAGTTCCAGGTTTTGCTTCAAGTGAAACTCTTTTATATGGACCTGAAATTAAATTCTATAGCAATAAAATAAATATAGATCAAAACTTTGAAAGTAACATAAAAGGTCTATACTGCTTAGGAGATTCAAGTGGATGGACAAGAGGTCTAATGATGGCTTCATTAATGGGAGTTATCATGGCTAGAAATATTTTATAGAAAAAACAAGCTTATAAAAATTCAATTGAGAATTTCCCAATAAAAATAACTCCAGAATACATAGTGTGTTCTGGAGTTATTTATTTAATTAATTATTAGTTATTTATTTCAGATAATTGTTCTTGTATTTCTTCTCTTGTAAAATCATTTGCTTCTAAGATCTCATCATCTAAAGCTAATAGGTAACTATAAAAATCTATTAATTCCGAAGTATAGTGAGAATTATTTTCTGCTAATTCATAAATGGCATCTTCAGCTTTTACATATTCATTTAAATCCTTATAATAGGTAAAAAGTTTATGCTGCAATTCATCAGGAAGTTCGTATTCTCTTAAAGCATCCATAATTTTAATAAATTCGCCCTTGAATTGACTATCTTTAACATCAAAATCTCTATCTAAAGACAATTCAAATATTTCGTAGCTTTTATTTATTTTCGCATAATTCTCTTCTTTAATACCTTCAATAAATAATAAAGTACTTACTATCAATACTCTAGAAAAATCTTTAATTCTTTCATTAGTAAGTAAATTAATTAATTCTTGAGATGGTAAAGACTTTAATAAGTCATAGTTAAACCCAGTATATTGCTTGTAAATTTCTATGATATTATTTCTAAAATCCTCTAAATCCATGTCCTCTATGTTTGGAACTTTCATCAAAAAATCAGCTACAATTTTATCACTTAAGTCATTTTTGATCATTAAATAAACCTCTCTTAACACTAAATTTAATATATATTATTATATCATGTTGTTAAAAAGATAAAAATAAATTATTATGTTAATATAATTAATAATTATTATCCGAAAGGGAGGGATAAATATGAAGATAATTTCTTGGAATGTTAATGGATTGAGAGCAATATTAAAAAAAGAGTTTTTGCCTTGGTTTAAAGAGGCTTCACCAGATATTTTATGTATTCAAGAAACAAAATTGCAGGAAGCAACATTAGAAGAGGAAGCTAAAAATATTGAGGGATATTATTCGTACTTTTCTTTTGCAGAAAAAAAAGGGTATAGCGGAGTTGCAACCTATACAAAAAGGAAACCTAATAACGTATATCATGGCATAGGAATAGAGAAGTTTGATAGTGAAGGAAGAATACTAATAACAGAATTTGATGAATTTACCCTGCTAAATATATATTTCCCTAATGGGCAGATGAATGAAGAGAGGCTAAATTATAAAATGGAATTTTACGATGCCATTTTGGATTATTGCAATGACTTGGTTAAAGGTGGGAAGAAATTAGTTATATGCGGTGATTATAATACAGCGCATACTGAAATGGACATAAAAAATGCCAAAGCAAATGAAAAAACTTCAGGTTTCTTACCGATGGAGAGAGAATGGTTGGATAAATTCATTTCAAATGGTTATACAGATACATTTAGATATATTAATCCTGAAGAGGTTAAGTATTCATGGTGGAGTTATAGATTTAAAGCACGTGAAAGGAATACGGGTTGGAGAATAGACTATCATTTTATTACAGATAGCTTAAAACCAAATTTAAAAAATGCAGAGATATTAAACGAAGTATTTGGTTCTGACCATTGTCCTATTACAATTGAACTTAGCTTTTAATTCGTGTTTATATATTTAGGATAAAGATGGTATGAGTGTGAAATGCCTAATTTTTAATAATGAAATGTTTTATGATTATGTTTTCATTTGATAAATTATTAAAAAACACCTAACATATAAGTAAAAACTTTATTTTTATAAAAGCTATTGATTTTTAAACTCTAACAGTGTAACATACAGATATAAGATGGTTAATACGAACATTCGTATTAATATGATGGTTATTATTCATTTCGTATATGTTTGATAATATGGATCAAACGTTTCTACCAGGAGGCCGTAAACTACCTGACTACGAATGTATAGTTTTTTGCGTACAAAAAAACTATACGTTCCTGGGCAGGCCTTGCTCAGGATTTTTTTGTTTTAATGAGAAATTTTAACAAAAGAAAACAAAACAAAACAATAGTAAAAACAAAAAAATTAAATTTCGGGGGGAAATGTAATGAAAAAATTCCTAAAGGTAATTTTAAGTGCAGCTGTTGCAGCATCTGTAGTATTAACTGGATGTAGCAGCACTGGAAGTGAAAAGAAGGAAGCGAAGAAACTAACTGTTGGATTTTTATATGTAGGACCAATAGGTGACGGTGGATTCACTTACGCTCAAGATCAAGGTAGACTTTATCTTGAAAAGGAAACAGGAGTAAAAACACTTTACAAAGAATCTGTTAAAGAAGATAAGGCAGAAGTAGAAAAAGCTATTGATGATATGGTAGATCAAGGTGCTAATGTAATTATTGGAACAAGCTTTGGTTTCCAAGATGGTATGGTTTCATCAGCTAAGAAATATTCAGATGTAACTTTCTTACACTGTTCAGGATATGAAACTGCTGCAAACTTAGGTCAATATTTTGGTAAGATTCATGAAATGATGTACTTAAATGGCGTTGTAGCAGGTTTAAAAACTAAATCAAACACTTTAGGATTTGTTGGAGCATTCCCAATACCAGAGGTTATAAGAAACATAGATGCATTTACACTAGGTGCTCAATCAGTTAATAAGAACGTTAAAGTAAAAGTTTCATGGACTAATACATGGTACGATCCAGCTAAAGAAAAACAAGCAGCTGAAGGATTAATAGATCAAGGCGCTGATGTTATAGCTCAGCACCAAGATACAGCTGGTCCACAACAAGCAGCTGAAGCTAAAGGCGTTTACTCAGTTGGATACAATACAGATATGAGTAAGACAGCTCCAAAAGCTAACATGACATCAGCAGTTTGGAACTGGGGCCCATACTTTGTTAAAACTATAAAAGCTATTCAAGATGGTACTTGGAAATCAGAAAAGTACTGGGGTGGATACGAAGATGGAATAGTATCACTTGCACCACTTACTTCAGTAGCACCAGAAGGAGCTAAAGATGCAGTAGCAAAAGCTGAAGATAAGATTAAGAGTGGAAAGAATGTAATATTCCAAGGTCCAATTAAAGACCAAAGTGGAAATGTTAAGGTTGCAGAAGGAAAAACATTAACAGATGATGAAATCTGGAATATAGATTGGTTTGTTCAAGGGGTAGAAGGAACAATTCCAAGCTCTAAGTAATATAGGGTTAAATTCAAAAATAAAGAACTGAAGAAGTTATTTCTTCAGTTCTAGTTTTATGGAGGCGTGAATGAATAATAATACACCATTAATATCGTTAATTAACATTGAAAAAAGATTTGGTACCGTATTAGCAAATCATAATATAAACTTAGATCTTTATAGGGGAGAAATTCATGCATTACTTGGAGAAAATGGTGCAGGTAAAAGCACACTTATAAACATAATATCAGGAGTTTATTCTCCAGATGCGGGTGAAATAAAACTTAACGGAGAAAAAAAGAGTTTTGGATCCCCTAAAGAAGCTATGGATGCAGGCGTAGGAACAATTTATCAACACTTTAAGTTAGTAGAAGCAATGACTGCAAGAGACAATCTTAACCTTGGGAATAGTAAGGGGTTGTTTTCAAAGGGTAAAAAGATAGATGAAGCAATCATGGAAATTTGTAAGACATATGATTTGGAAGTAGTTTTAGATAAGTATGTATCCGACATGTCAGTTGGGGAAAAACAAAATTTAGAGATATTAAAGGTTCTATATAGAGGAGCTAAAATATTAATATTAGATGAACCAACTACTGTATTTACACCACAAGAAACTGAAAAGCTCTTTAAGATAATGAGAAAAATGAAAGAAGCTGGATGTGCAGTTATTTTTATATCTCATAAGATGGATGAGGTTATGGAAATAAGTGATAAAGTAACAGTTTTAAGAAAAGGGGAAACAATTAAAACTCTTATGAAGAGTGAAACATCACCTAAGGAATTAACTGAACTTATGGTAGGAAGAGCTGTAGAACTGTCAATAGAAGCAGTAGAAGCAAAACAAGGAAAAGAACTTCTTAATGTAGATGGACTTACTGTACTTAGTGAAGAAGGAACTGAAGCTATAAGAAATATATCTTTCTCTATAAAGGCGGGAGAAGTTCTAGGAGTTGCTGGAATAGCTGGTGCAGGCCAAAAAGAATTATGTGAAGCTATTGCTGGAATTTCTAAAGTCAAAGCTGGAAAAATAGTATTTGATGGTGAAAACTTAGAAGGAAAAAATCCTAGAGAATTTGTTAAAAGAGGAATAAGTATGAGTTTCATTCCTGAAGACAGATTAGGTATGGGGTTAGTTGGATCTATGGATATGGTTGATAACTTACTTCTAAAATCCTACTATTCTCAAAAAGGACTTTTAATCGATAGAAAGCCTGTTATAAAAAGAGCTTTAGACCTTAAAGACAGATTAGAAATTAAAACACCTTCAATACATTTTCCAATAAGAAATTTATCAGGTGGAAATATTCAAAAAATATTGCTTGGAAGAGAACTTAGTGTAGATCCTAAACTGCTTGTAATGGCATATCCAGTTAGAGGATTAGACATTAACACATGTTTTACTATTTATAATCTTATCAATGATGCAAAAAAGAATGGTACAGCTGTATTGTTTATTGGGGAAGATTTAGATGTTTTAATGCAGTTGTGCGATAGAATAATGGTTATATGTAATGGAAATGTAAGTGGAACCATCGATAGTAAAGATGCAACAAGAGAAAAACTAGGACTAATGATGGTAGGGGCAGAAGCCTAAGGAGGATAGCATTTTGATTAGATTAGTTAAAAGAGAAGAAGTTAAAAAATCGACAAATATTAAGATAAGAATTCTTTCTATATTAATAGCTATTTTAATTGCAGGAATTTTCTTGCTGATATTAGGGAACAATCCAGTAGATGTATTTGGAGGAATGGTTAAAGGTGCATTAGGCTCTCCGAATAGAATAAGACAAACAATCATTGTTGCAATACCTTTAGTAATTGCATCAATTGGAGTTGGTGTTGCATTTAAAATGCTTTTTTGGAATATAGGTGGAGAAGGCCAAATATTTATGGGAGCTTTTGGAGCTGCAATAGTTGCATTAAACTTTACAGCATTACCTAAACCTATATTACTTTTACTTATGTGTATATCAGCTATTATATGCGGTGGATTATGGGCATTGATAGCAGGATTTTTAAAAGTATATTTTAATACAAATGAAACTATTATTACGTTAATGCTTAATTATGTGGCACTTAAATTTATAACTTTATTGCAGTTTGATTTACTTAAAGATAAAAATGCTATGGGCTTTCCTAAAATAGCAAACTTTGCTGATAAAGCATTGCTACCTAAGTTATTTGGAGTACACATAGGATGGATTATTGCACTAATAATTGTGGTAGTTTTCTTTATCTTTATGAATCATAGTAAATTAGGATATGAAATAGCTGTTTTAGGAGAAAGTAAAAATACTGCAAAGTATGCAGGAATAAATATAAATAAGACAATATTTAAAGCAGTATTTATAAGTGGAGCTTTATGTGGCCTAGTAGGTTTTATTCAGGCATCTGCAGTTAGCCAAACTTTATCAATAGAAGTGACAAATGGAGTAGGAAATACAGCTATTATAATTGCATGGCTTGCAAATTTAAATGCTATCTTTACTCTTGTTGTATCTTTCTTATTTGGTGTTTTGATACAAGGTGGAGCATATATACAAACAGCTTTTGGAATACCAAATGCAGCAGCATCAGTCATTCAAGCTTTAGTATTATTTTGTGTACTAGCAGGTGAAATGTTTATTAGATATAAAATAGATTTTAAGGGGGTAAAAAGATGAATATAGAGTCATTTTTACATGCAGCTATAATTGCAGGAACTCCTTTATTATTAGCTACTTTAGGAGAAATATTAACTGAAAAGGTTGGTAACCTTAATCTAGGAGTAGAAGGAATGATGCTTCTAGGAGCAGTTTTGGGATTCTTAGTGGGATATGGAACAGGAAATCCCATGCTGGCTTTACTAGCAGCAATAGCAGCAGGAGCATTTGGAGCTTTTATTTATGCCGTGCTAACAATAACATTTAGGACTAATCAAGTAGTTACTGGATTGACACTAACTATTTTTGGAACCGGAGTTTCTTCATTACTTGGTCAAAAAGTAGTTGGTCAAGTAGTTCCAGATTCAGTAAAGAGTTTTTTTGCACAAATGAAAATACCGGTGCTCGGTGATATTCCATTTGTAGGATATATATTATTTAACCAAGATACCTTTGTGTATATATCTTATGTACTTACTATAATTGTAGGTATTTATATGTATAAAACAAGGATTGGATTAAATCTAAGAGCAGTAGGAGAGAATCCTGGAGCAGCAGATTCAGTAAGTATAAATGTATCATTATATAAATATGTAAATATCATTATAGGAGGAGCTTTAGCTGGACTAGGAGGAGCATATCTTTCACTAGTATATGTACCAGTATGGCAAGATAACATCACATCCGGAAGAGGATGGATAGCAGTAGCTTTAGTAATCTTCGCAGCTTGGAATCCATATAAAGCTATTTTAGGTTCTTATCTTTTTGGAGGTTTAGATATTATTGGATTTAGACTCGAAAAAACAATAATTTCTCCGTATATACTAAGTATGCTTCCATACTTAGTAACGATTTTTGTGTTAGTTGTAATATCAGTAAGAAAATCAAAGAAGAATGCACCTCCAAGTTCATTGGGACTACCTTATTTTAGAGAAGAAAGATAATAAATGTAACCTTAGTATTTTCCATGATAAGCTATAAAGCTTTACTGCATAAGAGGTTCGACCACGGAAAGCTTTATGGTGAAGAATGGATTTAAAATACTTAGGTTACATGCCATATAATCTCATAAATAGTGTATAATTAATAAAGGAATTCAGTTTTTCTGAATTCCTTTAAGTTATTTTTAAAGGAGACTACTAATGAAGAATAACAGCACAATAAAATTAATGATTTCAATGCTTATATGGGGAAGTTTAGGAGTATTCGTTAAAAATATTAATTTGCCATCTCAAGAAATAGCTTTTTCAAGAGCAGTTATTGGAACTATATTCATTTTTTTTGTTAATAAATTTTATTTTAAAAATTCATTAAGTGAATTGTTTGATAGAAAAAATAGAAGAACTTTATTTGTTTTAATAGCACTGGGAATATTCTTAGGACTAAATTGGATTCTGCTCTTCCAATCATACAAGTATACAACAATTGCAAATGGAACATTAACATATTATTTAGCACCAGCACTAGCTATATTATTGGCACCATTTATTATAAAAGAAAGAATTAAATTAAAGAGTATAATATCAGTTATAATTGCTATATTTGGACTATTTCTTATACTCACTTCTAATAACACAAATCAAACAGGAGAATACAATCACTTTTTAGGTATATCTTTTGCACTATTAGCAGCTTTAGTGTATGCACTTATTATTTTAATCAACAAAAAAGTACAAGGTGTAAATGGATTAAATAGTACATTTATTCAAATGTTTGTTAGTGCAGTAAGCTTGCTGCCGATAATACTTTATAGAGGAGAATATACAATAACTTCTACAAAGACACTTGTATATCTATTAGTAGTAGGAATTATTCACACAGGTTTAGCTTATATACTATATTTTACAAGTCTTAAAAGTTTGGCAACTGAAAAGATTGCAATCCTAAGCTATATAGATCCTGTCTCTTCCGTAATATATGGATTTCTATTATTGGGAGAAGGTGTAAGCATAAAAACCATTATTGGTGGGATACTTATATTGAGTACAGGGATAATAAATATGGACAAGGAGTGAGATATATATGAAAAAACAACAAAATAATACAGGGATAAAAGGCGATGTAATGAATGATGGTTTAAATTCAGACGTAGGGTATAAAGCAGGTAATTTTACTAAAGATGCAGTTAAGGCATTTGAGCAAAATGTAGCAAAAAATACACCTAAGGGTGATAGATTTAGATAATAAATAGGGTTTTTTATAGGAAACTTGATTTATTCTTGTTTGAAAATGTCTGGTTTTGGACATTTTCAGGCATAAATAAATTATTAGTTGAACTTAAAACCCTATAGATATAGGTTTTTTAGAGACTGTTGTAAACTTCAACAGTCTCTTTTATTGCTTTGTTAATTAATGAATATCTGGTATAATTTACAAAAATGGGTATTTAAGAAAGGTAAAATATATATGGAGATGCTGGAAGTTTTATTATTAGTAATATCAATAGCTTTTATAATTGCAATAATTAATGGACTATCAAGGATAAAAAAAATAACTGAACAGAATGAAATAATTGAACAAAAGCAAAGAAAATTAGAAAATAAACTATATGAGTTAAATGAAAAAATAGATAGAATTATACATTCTCAAGAAGATATATTGGACAAAATAAATCAAGATATATAAATTAAAGTTACTTGATTTTATAAAGATCATGACATATAATAATGAAGAAATTTATATTTATACAAACTAAAAATTCTAAAATATTATTTCACTTAAAACATCATAGAGTGGGATATTAAGCAGCGATGTTTTAAGCTTATAATATAAGAATTTAAGAGTTTGTATTTAGGACAGTTCGAAAGCCTCCTGTCTTTAAACAAAACTACGGCTCAATAAAAGTAATAATAATTATTTTATTATTTATTTGTTGTGTTTTAAGGATTTTTAAGTGTAATAGTAAAAGTCCTTTGTTTTGCCGTAGAAATTATTTCTACGGTTTTTTTACTTTTAAAAGAGGTTTAATAATTGTATCTTGGAGGAGAAAAATGAAAATAAAAAGATTGGTTTATTCCGCACTTATAGCAGCTATTTATGCTGCACTTACTTATTTAATAGCGCCAATAGCTTATGGACCTATACAATTTAGAATTTCAGAAATTATGGTTCTTTTGGTATTGGTAGATCCATTTTATATAGTTGGTTTAACATTAGGTTGTTTTTTAGCTAATTTATTAGGACCTTATGGATTTATGGACATAACAGTTGGAACATTAGCTACTTTTGTTGCAGTAGTATTAATGAGTGGAACTATTAAAATAATGAAAGATAGCAAGTTCGGAATAATTGTAGCATCTCTATGGCCAACAGTCATTAATGGAGTTTTTATAGGATATATGCTCTATTATGTTGTGCAGGCTCCGTTGTTATTAACAATGTTCCAAGTTGGAGTAGGGGAGTTTGTTGTTGTAACTGTAGTTGGAGTGCCTATCTATTTATATTTAAAGGAAAAAAATATTTTTAAAAGACTGGGATATAGAGTATAGTTTTTAGAAAAATTTAAGGTTTATAAAGAGTCTAGTAATGTTAGTAAAGACTTGCATTAAAGGCTATTTATAAACCTTTATTACATTAAAATATATTTATACAAATTTACATATTGATGCTATAATAAAATATATTTTAAAAGCTAATTAATGAGGTGGAAAAATGAGTAATATTGCTGGACAAGGTTGTGAGGTTTTAGTACCTTTTAATGAAAGAAAACCTTTGGCTGAAATAGAAAGAAGTTTAATAAAAAAATATAGAAAACAAATATGGCGTAAATTTATAAAGGCAGTTCAAGATTATAAGCTTGTGGAAGAGGGAGACAAGATAGCGGTAGCCATTTCTGGAGGGAAAGACTCTATGATAATGGCAAAACTTTTTCAGGAACTAAAAAGACATGGGCAAATGCAATTTGACTTAGAATTTATTGTTGCAGATCCAGGGTATCATGAAAATATAAAGGAATTACTCATTGATAATTGCAATTACCTTGAGATTCCTATACAAATATTTGATTCGGGAATTTTTGATGTAGTAGATAGAATTGCTCAAGACTATCCTTGCTATATGTGTGCAAGAATGAGAAGAGGATCTTTATATTCAAAAGCGAAAGAATTAGGATGCAATAAATTAGCATTAGGTCATCATTTTAATGATGTTATTGAGACTACTATGTTAAATGTGTTGTATGCTGGTAACTTTAAGACTATGCTTCCAAAACTTAAATCAACAAATTTTGAAGGTATAGAACTAATAAGACCACTTTATTATATAGAGGAACAATATATTCAAAAATTCACACAGAGTGCAGGAATATGGCCGCTTAATTGCGCTTGTATGGTTGCAGCAAAGAAAACAGGCAATAAGAGATATGAAATTAAAGAATTAATTGAAAATTTAAAAAAGAATTTTAATAATGTTGATAAATCAATATTTAAAGCTGCGGAGAATGTTTCTATGGATGCTATATTAGGATGGGAAAAACAAGGGGTTAAGCATAGCTTTCTTGAAGAATTCGAAGAATAAAAAAATTTTTCTTTTAATATTTAAGAAATAAGGTTAAAATTAAATGAATATCTAAATTGAAGGAGGTGAATTCTCAAAGACTAAGATTAGTCTTTGGGATACTATATGTCAGATAAAGAATTAAATAAAGAATGCGGTTGTGGCTGCGAAGGACATGATCATGAACATAACCATGGAGAAGACTGTGGATGTGGACACGACCACGACCACGACCATGAAGAAGAAACTCTATTTGTTGATTTTGAAGATGAAGAAGGAAATATAGTTTCATTTGAAGTAGTTGATAGCTTCGAATATGCTGGAGAAGAAGAAGCTTTCAAAGGAAGTGTATATGCTCTAGTACAAGATCCTAATGATAATTCAGTTTTCTTAATGAAGGCAGATACAGATGAATCATTAGTACCAGTTGAAGATGAAGCTGAATTTAATACTGTAGCTAAATTTTATCAAGACTTAGCAGAATAATTTAAAAAAATAGGTGTAAAGTGCAATAAAATTGCATTTTACACCATTTTTTTTAGTATAATATAACTAATAATTTATATTTATATAGATTAAAAAATAATTATATTTTTGTGAAATAGGAGAAATAAAATGATAAAACTAGCTATTTTCGATATAGATTTTACATTGACAAGGCGAGAGACATTGATGGAGTTGTTTAGGTATGTGATGAAAAAAAATTTAAAGAATATAAGATACATACCAAGAGCTATATATTGTGGAGTTATGTATGGATTAAAGTTTTATGATGAAAAAAGAGTTAAGGAAGGATTTTTAAAGTTCCTTGATGGGGTTGATGAGGCTGACTTAGCTATAATCGTAAAAGATTTTTATGAAAATAGATTAACTAATATATTATATGCTGATGCAATTAATACAATAAGAAAATTAAAAAGGGAAGGATATCTTATTTATTTAATATCTGCCTCTCCAGAATTTTATTTGAATGAATTTTATAATATTAAGGAAGTTGATAAGATAATAGGCACAAAGTTTTCTTTTAAGGAAGGAAAATTTATAAGAAGAATGGATGGAGCTAATTGTAAAGGAGAAGAAAAGGTTAGAAGATTAAAAGAAGAGCTATCAAAAGAAGGATTAGAAGTGGATTTTAAAAATAGTATTATGTATTCTGATTCAATGTCAGATAAACCATTGTTTGATTTAGTAGGTAAGCCATACTTAATTAATTATAAAAAAGGACATCCAGATATAGAAGTATTAACATGGAAATAGGAGGGTACAATTATGGCAATTGCACAAAATTATTATATTGAAAATGAAAAAGTAAAAGAAGCAAAAGAATATCATGAAGAAAATGAAGGGGTAGTTATATATGAGGTTCTTAGAATAATTAAAGGTATTCCGTTATTTTTAGAAGAACATTTAAAAAGAATGGATAATTCCTTTAAACTAATTAATAAAGTAAATCCATATGATTCCGAAATAATAAAGAAATCAATAGAAAAGTTAGTAGAAGTAAATTCAGTATATGAAGGCAATGTAAAGATAACCGTTGAAGTAATGGATAGGGAAGATGTTTTAAGGGTGTATTATATACCTCATAGTTATCCAACGGAGGAACAATATGAAAACGGCGTAAAAACTATACTATACTTTGGAGAAAGAGAGAATCCTAACGCTAAAATTGTAAATAACAATTTTAGGAATGAGGTTAATGAGAAAATTAAAGATGCTGAAGCGTATGAAGCTATATTAGTTGATAGAAATGGATATATTACAGAAGGCAGTAGGTCAAATATCTTTATGATAAGAGGTGATGAAGTGCTTACTTCCCCACTAAAAGATGTACTGCCAGGTGTGACTAGAGGTGAAATAATAGAATTGTGTAAAGATAATAACTTAATATTGAAAGAGGAGAAAGTGAGTTATAGGGATATTGAAAACTTAGATGGCTTGTTTATTACAGGTACTTCCCCTAAAATATTACCTATTTCTCAAGTTGAAGGTTTTATATTTAACTCAAATTTAAATGATATCATTAAGAAATTGATGAAGAGTTACGAAAATAAAATATACGACTATATTAATTAAGTAATTTAAATATTTATGGACATATGGTATACTGAAGATGGTTGAAAGGGTGGAATTATGGGTAAAATTGTATTTAAAGGCGAAAATTTGGAAAAAGTTTTAAACAAAGCAAGTTTAGAATTAAATATACCTAGTAATGAGTTGAATTATAAGGTTATTAATGAAAAACATGGTATATTTAAAAAAAGTATCGAAATAGAAGTCGAAGTTGCAGAGGAAGCTCAAGTTGATCAAGTTGAAACAGCAAAAGAAGAAAAAGAAGTTATATCAGAATTTGATGGAGCTGTTAGGATTGAAGATGGAGTAATTCATGTTAGAGATCCTAAGGAAAACGGAAAGCCAGCTGAAATATTTATTTCGAGCTATCTAGAATGTTTTATTGATGGGAAAGAAGTTTCAGGAAGAACTAGGGTGTTTGAAAATAATAAAATTGAATTTGTTATTGGAGAACAAAAATCAAAAAGAAATATTGATATAAAAATTGATCAAGATGCAATGGAAGCTAAGATATCCATAAGTTATATACCAGAAATTAAGTATGCCATAAAAGACGCAGATGAAACGATGCTGCTTGATATTCAACTGGAAGAAAAAGAAATACAATTTCCACCTAAGTTTTCAGTTGATGATATTAAGACAATTTTACGTGAAAAAAATGTCGTTTTTGGATTGATAGAAGAAAATATTAAAGAAGCTTCAACATTAGAGAAGGTTGAAGATATGGAAGTTGCTAAAGGTATTCCGGTTAAAAATGATATTCCAGATGAACTTAAAATTTACTTTAGTGAAAGTAATCAATCTAGAGGAGAAGATGATTTATCTAGGGTTGATTATAAGAATTTTTATTCTATTGCAAATATAAAGACAGAAGAAATTTTAGCCGAGATAATTAATGGCGAAGATGGAACTAATGGAACTAATATATTTGGAAAAGAATTAAAAAGAAAAGCAGCAGGTAAATTAAATATAAAGACTGGTGAAGGTTGTAAGCTTGAAGACAATAAAATAATAGCTACAACAGAAGGAAGACCTTGCTTGAAATCAGGAGTTTTTCAGGTGAATAAAGTCTTGATGCAAGATATAGATGTTGATATGAAAAGTGGAAACATAAGCTTTATTGGAGATATTCATATAAAGGGAGAAGTAAAGGATGGAATGAGGGTTGATGCAGGGAATACCCTTATTGTTGAGAAAAATGTAAGCACTTCTACTTTAGTTGCAAGAGGGGATATTCTTATTAAGGGGAATTGCATAGGAGGCACAATAATTGCAGGGGGAGATAATACTGTTGTAGTTAATGAAATGACTTTACTAGGTGGAATAAAAGAAGATTTATGTGCACTTATTGAAGCCGTAGTCCAAGTTAAAGAAAGAAACTTATTTGGAAAAGGTTTGAAGGATGGAGAAATAATTAGACTTCTTTTAGATAAAAAATTCAAGAGATTATTAACAAAAAGTATTATTTACCTTAGGGATACCAGCAAGGAAGAGCTTCAAAATGATAAATTAAAATTTTTCTTAAAGAATAATATTTTTGGTCTTGGAGCTACTAACATAAAAAGCCATACTGAATTATATAACATAATTGATTTAATAGATGCGAAAAATGAAATTCTAAAATCTCAAGTTAAGCTTCCTGTGAATTTAACATTGGCTTATGCTCAAGACTGTAGGATACAAGCATCAGGAGACATAATATTTACGGGAACAGGATCCTATCTTTCACATGTTGAAGCGTTGGGAGAGATTCATTTTAAAGGCAATAATTCAGTAGTGAGAGGAGGAGTTATTAAATCTGAAAAAGAGATACGATGTAAAATTGTCGGATCTGAAGGAGGAGGAAAAACTCAGCTTATTACAGGTAAAAAAGGACATATATATGCTGATGTAGCATATATAGGCACATGTCTTCTCTTTGGCTTAAGAGAATATGTTTTCGAAGAAGATTCAAAAAATGTACATGCTTATTTAGATGAAGATAATGAACTAATAGTTGAAAAGTTTGTGTTGTAGGAGGGAAAAATATGTCTTCTAACGAAATGAAAGTACTAATTTTTAGTTTGAACCAAGAAAGTTACGCAGTAAATATAATGGAAGTTGAAAGAATATTAGGTTATGAGGTTCCAACCTTAATTCCAGATGTTCCTGATTTTATTAAAGGAGTAATAAATTATGAAACTGGAATACTTCCAATTATTGATCTTAAAAAGAAATTTTCTTTGATAGATGTAACCTCACATGATAAAGAGAAAGATTCAAAAATTATAGTTACAAATGATACTGAAAATAAGTTTGGAATCTTAGTTGATAATGTATACGAGGTTAAGGACATAAAAACAACATCTATTGAAAAGAATCAAGCAGTTAGTTCCGGGGTTTCCGGAAGTTACATAGAAGGTTTAATAAAACTAGATAATAAGATAGTAATATTATTAGATCTTTCAAGAGTTCTTACTGAGGAAGAATCCGAGAGTATTTTTTAGGGGGATACGATATGCAAGACAATGATATAAAAGTTGGCATAGCAGATTTAAATACGGTATACTCTCCTGGGAAAATAATGACTATTGGATTAGGTTCATGTGTTGGGATAGGACTTTATGATAGAACAAAGGGTATAGCAGGTTTAGCACATATAATGTTACCAGATAGTACAAGCTTTAAAAACGTAACTAATGAATATAAGTTTGCAGATCTGGCAATACCAATACTAATAGAAAAAATGATTGTTCTTGGGTGCTCCAAGAGAAATTTAACAGCTAAAATTGCCGGTGGAGCATCTATGTTTAATTTTTCAGATAAAAGTATGGTAAATGACATAGGAAAAAGAAATGTTGAAGCAGTTAAGAAAACCTTAGATGAACAAAAGATTCCTATTTTAGCCTCTGATGTAGGAGGCAATAAAGGAAGAACTATGATTTTGTTCGCAGAAAATGGGTTAGTAAATGTCAAGACGATTGGGCAAGAAACTAAAGATTTATAATGGAGTTGATTTAATTGGATAAGATTAAGGTTTTAGTAGTAGATGATTCAGCTCTTATGAGAAAATTTATTTCAGATTTAATTAATCAAGAAGATGATATGGAGGCGATTGCAACAGCTAGAAATGGTAAGGAATTATTAAGTAAATTAATTAATTTTAAACCGGATGTAATAACACTAGATGTTGAAATGCCTGAAATGGATGGCATAGCCACTCTAAAAGAATTAAAGGCAAGCAGAATAAACATACCTGTTATAATGTTAAGTAGCCTAACAGCGTCAGGATCCAGGCTTACAATGGATTGTTTGAAATTAGGTGCATTTGATTTTGTACAAAAACCATCAGGATCTATTTCATTAGATATAAAAAAAGTTGCAAAAGATTTAACTGAGAAAATAAGAAATACTAGGTTTTATAATAAAAATAGAAGGGTAACTTCACCAATGAAATTGCCAGAAATTGCAGTAGATGTCGTAGGTAAAGGAAAAAAGATAGAAGGAAAAATTAAGGCTGTTGTGATAGGTGCATCTACAGGTGGGCCTAAAGCATTAAATAATGTACTTCCGTTTTTACCTAAAAATTTAGATGTTCCAGTATTTGTTGTACAACATATGCCTAAAGGATTTACTAAGGCATTCGCTGAAAGATTGAATGAAACCTCAGACATGCATGTTGTTGAGGCAGAACACGGAATGATAATTGAGAACAATACGATTTATATTGCAAAAGCAGGATATCATATGGAAGTTGGATCTGACAAAAGGATTTACTTAAATGAAGAACCGTCGATTTGGGGTGTGAGACCAGCAGTAGATAAATTATTTCTATCTTCATCAAAAGTTTATGGTAAGAACTTATTATCAGTAATACTTACTGGTATGGGGAAAGATGGAGCTCAAGGAACAGTGGCGGTTAAAGATGCAGGAGGAATCACTATTTCTGAGGATGAAAGAACATGCACGATTTATGGAATGCCTAAGGCTGCATATGAAACTGGAAAAGTAGATTTAGTATTACCGTTAAATGAAATAAAAAATACAATAGTTAAAATTATAAAGGAGAACTTATAGCCTATGGATTTTTTAGAATTTGAAAAATGGGTTTATAAAGAAATGGGAATTAACTTATCGGCGTATAAACCTAATCAGCTTCATAGAAGAATTGAAAGCTTAATGAGCAGGGTTGGTGTTAAAAATTTACAAGATTATAAAGTTCTTTTAACAAAAGATAAAGAACAAAAACAAAGGTTTTTAGATTTTATAACAATTAATGTTACCGAATTTTTTAGAAATCCAGAAATGTTTAGTCAATTAGAAGATTTACTTAAAAAAGAATTCGTGAAAAATCCATCTTTAAAAGTATGGAGTGCTGCATGCTCTATAGGTTGTGAACCTTATTCATTGGGAATCATAATGGATAACATTGGTTATAAAGGCAAGTTAACTATACTTGCAACGGATATAGATCAGACTATTTTAAGTAAAGCACAATTAGGTCAATATTCAGAAAATGAAATAAAGAATGTAAATTCTACAAATTTAGATAAATATTTTTCAAAAGTTAACGATAAATATTTTATAAAGGATGAAATCAAGAAAAAAATCACATTCCAAAAGCAAGATTTAATTTTGGACAACTATGATAGTAATTTTGACATTATAGTTTGTAGAAATGTTGTTATTTATTTTAATAATGACACAAAAGACAAAATATATGAAAAGTTTTCAAAGTCTTTAAAAAAAGGCGGATTACTTTTCGTAGGAGCCACTGAGACCATATATGATTATAAAAAGTATGGTTTCGAAAAAGCATCAACATTCATATATAGGAAATTGTAAGGAGGATAATCATGGATACATCACAATATTTATCAATGTTTTTAGAGGAATCCTTTGATAACCTTCAGATATTAAATGAATCATTACTAGAGCTTGAGCAAAACCCTCAAGATATGGACAAGCTAAACGAAATATTTAGAGTTGCTCATACAATAAAGGGAATGGCTGCTACAATGGGATTTACAAATGTTGCTGAATTAACTCACAAAATGGAGGATGTACTTTCAAAATTTAGAGAAGGTGTCCTTGAAGTTACAAAAAATGAAGTGACTGTATTATTCGATTGTTTAGATACTCTAGAAAAAATGGTTAATAATATCCAAGATGGTATTGAAGAACAAGTAGATATTACTTCAATTATTAATGATTTAGAATCTATAGGTAAAGAGCAATCACAAGCCGAATCAGATGAAGTAAGTGTAGATGTTAAAGAAGAAGATAAGGATTTAGAAGAGTTCCTTGAGATAAATCAATATGATTTATCTGTAATTAAGCAAGCGCAGGAAAAAGGCTACAA
This sequence comes from Clostridium paridis, assembly GCF_016765615.1. Lineage (GTDB taxonomy): Bacteria > Bacillota > Clostridia > Clostridiales > Clostridiaceae > Clostridium_T > Clostridium_T paridis. The sequence goes on from NZ_JAESWA010000023.1 coordinate 168,276, forward strand.
TCCACTTAATATTGTAATAAAACTAAGTGAAGCTACTTTGCTTAAATCTGCAAGAGCATTTTTAATTGTTAAGGACTTAGAAGAACGTGGAGAAATAATAAAATCATATCCTGCAACTGATGATATTGAATCAGAAAACTTTGATTTTACTCTTAAGTTTATTCTTTTAACACAAGACTCTAAAGCTGATATTCATAATTTAATAATTGGAATATCTGAAATTGAAGAGGTAAAATGTGAAGAGGTAAAGGTAGAAGCTAAACAAGAGAAAACAGAAGAGTTAAAACCAGTGGAGAAGACTCCAGAAAAAGTTCAAGAAAAAGCCCCATTAGGAAATATACAGCCTAAAAAGGAAATAGCTAAAAATACAACTCAGAAAGAAAATAAGAAAACTCATCAATCAGTTAGAGTTGACTTAGAAAGATTAGACAAACTTATGAATATGGTATCTGAGTTGGTTATCAATAGAACAAGATTAGAGCAAATAAGTTTAAAATATAAATCTTTAGAATTAAATGAAACACTTGAACAAGTAGCTAGAACAACAACAGATTTACAAGACTTGGTTATGAAAATAAGAATGTTACCATTAGATGTAGTATTCAATAGATTCCCAAGAATGATTAGAGATATTTCTGTAGAATTAAACAAGGAAATAAATTTTGTTGTTGAGGGTGCAGAGACAGAGCTAGATAGAACTGTAATTGATGAAATTGGAGAACCATTAATTCACTTATTAAGAAATGCTGCAGACCATGGAGTTGAAAGCAAGGAAGATAGAATTGCAAAAGGTAAAAATCCGGTTGGTACTGTAAGATTAGTTGCATATCAAGAAGGAACTAAAGCAGTAATCAAAGTAGAAGATGATGGTGCTGGAATAGATCCTGCTAAGATTAAAGCTAAAGCTGAACGTGTTGGTATTAATACCGAAGGCATGAACGAGGATGATATTAAAAACCTAATATTTGCTCAAGGATTCTCAACAAATGAAGTGGTTACAGACATTTCTGGTAGAGGTGTAGGAATGGATGTTGTAAAAACAAAAATTTCTGCATTAGGTGGAACTGTTGAAGTAGTTTCAGAAATAGGCAAAGGTTCTGCATTTATAATTAAATTACCGTTAACACTTCAAATTATACAAGCTTTACTTGTAAAAGTAGGCAGTGAAACTTTTGCAATATCATTAGGATTTATTGACAGAGTAATAGATTATAAAAAAGATAATGTTAAGCAAACTAATGGTAAAGAAGTTATTATATACAGAGATGAAGTTATACCTCTAGTAAGGGTTAATGAAAAACTTCATATTGATAGCCAAGAAGAAGGTAAGAAGTTTGTTATAATAGTAAAAGTTGGAGGAAAAACTGTTGGACTACAAGTTGATTCATTAGCAGGTCAACAAGAAGTTGTTATAAAACCTTTAGGTAAGAGTTTAGAATCCTTAAAAGAGTATATTGGAGCTACTATACTTGGTGATGGTTTAGTGACTTTAATACTTGATGTAGCTGCATTATTGCAGCTGGGTTAGGAGAGAATATAAATGAAAGAAAACTTATTTAGTCCAATGCAATTAGATGCGATAAGAGAAGTATCTAACATAGGTGCTGGGAATGCTGCTACAGCATTATCCCAGCTGCTAAATAAAAAAATAGATATGTCAGTACCATCAGTTAATATTATCGATTTTGAAGAAGTTTTTTCAAACTTCACTGATGAGAAAGAAGTATTAGGAATCTTAATTAGAGTTTTAGGGGATACTCCTGGTAATATCTTATTTATATTTGAAAAAGATGCAGCTAGTGAGATTGTTGAAGCTTTAATTGGCTCCGCAGATATGTTATTAACTGAAATGGGAAAATCAGCGCTTTGCGAGGTAGGTAATATTATATCTGGTGCTTTTATGAATGCTATTAGTAAATTTACTAATCTTTCAATTATGGCTTCAGTACCAGCCATGTCGCACGATATGCTAGGAGCAGTTCTATCTTCAACAATGATAGAAACTGCACAGTTTAGTGAAAATATATTGGAAATAGAAACAAACTTTTTAACAGGTAATAATTGTACTGAGGCAGGAGGATACTTCTACTTCTTGCCTATGCCTGGATCTTTAGAAAAAATATTAAATGCAATAGGAGTAATGTAATTACGGAGGGAATGCGAATGTCAAGAGTATTAATAGTGGATGATGCTGCTTTCATGAGAATGATGATTAAGGATATCTTAGAAAAGAATGGGTTTGAAGTTGTTGGTGAAGCTAACAATGGAATAAAAGCTGTAGAATTATATAAAAAAGAAAAACCAGATGTTGTAACAATGGATATCACAATGCCTGATATGGATGGTATTGAAGCAGTTAAACAAATTAAAGAATTTGACCCATCAGCAAGAGTTATTATGTGTTCAGCTATGGGACAACAAAGTATGGTAATGGATGCAATAAGAGCAGGAGCAAAAGACTTTATTGTTAAGCCTTTCCAAGCAGATAGAGTACTTGAAGCTATAAAGAAAACCATAGGATAACCAAATTAGGAGGGAAGACCTATGCAAATAATTGCCTTTAAAATAGGAAATGAATTTTTTGGTGTAGAAACACGAAATGTACAAAATATTAATGATATTATGGAGATTACAAAGGTACCTAATTCTCCTGCATACATAAAAGGATTAATTAATCTAAGAGGAAACATTATTTCACTAGTTGATTTACATCTTCTTTTAGAAGCTCAAGTATCTGAAGAAAGTCAAAATAATATTATTATATTGGGAATTGAAGAAGAACAAATAGGGATTATGGTAGATTCTGTGCAAGAAGTAATAGAGGTTGACGAGAAGGATATTCAAAAAATTGAAGCTTCTAAGCACCAAGCATACTTAAAAGGTATAGTTAACCTAGGTGATAAAATTATCACATTGATTGATATAAACAGAATATTAAATCCATAAAAAAGTGAGGGGAAAACATGGCAGAGGTTTTATCACAAAGTGAAATAGATGCCTTGTTATCTGCCCTTTCTACAGGAGAACTGCAACCAGAGGAGCTTCAAAAGGATGAAGAGAAACAAAAAGTTAAGCTTTATGACTTTAGAAGCCCTCAGAAGTTTTCTAAGGAACATATAAGAACACTTGAGCTTATTCATGATAATTATGCAAGAATAATAAGTAATTATTTAAGTGGTCAACTTAGAAAAAATGTCAAAGTTAAGATAGAAACTGTAGAACAGATAACCTATGAGGAATTTATACACTCGGTATCAAATCCAACAATATTGACTATATTCACTTTGGCTCCGCTTAGTGGAAGTATTTTATTTGAGACAAATCCGCAGTTTGTTTATCAAGTATTAGATATTCTATTAGGTGGTGATGGAGAGCGAAAACTATATACAGCAAAAGAATTTACAGATATAGATAAAAATATAATACAACAAGTCAATGCTGGATTGATTTCAAATCTAAAGTTGGCTTGGGAGGATTTAATTTCAGTTGAACCTGCTGTAGATTCAATAGAAACAAATCCAGCTCTAAATCAAACATTAGCGCCAACTGAGCCAGTTGCACTTATCGTTTTTTCTGTTGAACTTGGAAAAAGTAATTGTTTCATCAACCTATGTATTCCATATCTAAGCTTAGAAAAAGTTCTTGATAAGTTAGTTGTTCAATACTGGTTTAGAGATGAAGGAGAAGGCGATAAAGAAGAATCTAAGAAGAAAGTATTAGATAGATTAAATAATGTAGATGTTAGCATGCATGTAGAATTAGGAAAGACACATCTTATGGTTGATGACTTCTTAAAGCTTGTTAATGGAGATATAGTTAAATTGGATAATAAATTTACAGAGCCTGTTAAAGTATTTGTGGAAAATGAAGTAAGCTATATTGGTAAACCAGGAGTTATTGGTAAGAAGGCAGGCGTAGCTATTCTAGATATTTTGGAAAAGGATGTGGGAAACGATGAGTAACGGATTTCTTTCACAAGAAGAAATAGATTCACTTTTAAATGGAAATCCTAGCAGTACAGCAAGTCAGCCTGAAGCGGATGATGATCAAAATTTAAAGGATATAGAAAAAGATTTGTTGGGTGAAATTGGAAACATATCCATGGGCTCAGCATCAACTGCCTTATCACAGATTATTAATCAACAGGTTAATATCACAACTCCAGTGGTAACACTGACAACATTGCATGAGGTTAAAAAAGGATTTGAGACACCAAATATAGTATTAGAAGTAGAATATACTTCAGGAATTGTAGGTAAGAATATCCTTATTATGAAAAATACTGATGCATCAGTTATAGCAAATCTGATGATGGGTGGAGATGGTTCAGTAGCAGTTACGGAATTATCAGAAATAGAAATATCTGCTGTTCAAGAAGCAATGAATCAAATGATAGGCTCAGCAGCAACTTCAATGGCAACAATGTTCTCAAGAGAAGTAAATATTTCCCCGCCTAAATCAAAAGTTTGGCAAAATGATGGTGATGAAATTGCTGAGGATATCAGCGACGATGAAAAGGTAGTTAAAGTTTCTTTCAGAATGACAATAGGTTCGCTTGTAGATTCAAGCATAATGCAAATATTACCTGTAAGTACAGCAAAGAAAATAGTTGCAATTATGATGGGAGAAGAGGATTTAATTGGTAGTGAAACTGGTAACGAAGAAGTAGTTTCAAAGGAAATTCATCAAGAAGCACCAGCGCAGAGGGCACAAAGCCATACTGAAGCAAGAGTACAAGAAAATAATACATACGCAAGTAGTGCACCAGCACCAGTTCAAGCACCAGCTCCAGTAGTTGAAGTGCATAGAGCACAATTCGAACCATTATCTGCAAGCAGCACAGGAGCAGCACATAGTAATATTGATTTAATATTAGATGTACCGCTTGAAATATCAGTAGTTCTTGGAAGAACTAAAAAGAGTATAAGAGATATTCTAAATTTCTCAAGTGGATCTTTAATAGAGTTAGAAAAACTTGCTGAAGAACCAGTTGAAGTTTTAGTAAATGGTAAGAAGATAGCTTATGGTGAAGTTGTAGTTGTTGATGAAAACTTTGGCGTAAGAATTACAAGCATAGTTTCAGGTGCTGAAAGAATAAAATCATTAAGATAAAAAAAGCTTTGTAAAAAGTCTCATATAGCAAAAATGTCTATATGGACCTTTTACAAGACTTTCAAAATAGGTTAAGAATTTAACTCCTAGTATTATTTTTTAATAAGTAATACTAGGAGTTTCTATTTATGGGTAATATAATAATGCATTTTATCCGCGTATTGGGTATTTCATGCTTAATTATATACAATCTAAATTAAATTACTAAATAAATATAAATATGTAACGATAATAATATTAGAACAATAAAGTATTAAAGGTGGGGTTAGTATGAATATTAAAGGGATATCTCCCTCAAGTATTAATAATTACTATAATTCAAATGTAAAAAAGGTAGAAAAGAAGGATGTAGCCAAAGTTCACGATAAAATTGAAATATCAAAGACTGGTAAAGCCCTTCAAAAATATGGTGTGGAAGAAGTATTTACAAATTCACCAGAAAAAATAGAAAAGTTAAAAAATGATATTAAAAATGGAACTTATAATCCAAGTTCAGCTGCTATCTCTAGAGCAATGTTTGACTCAATGAAAGGGAGAAAAATTTAATGAGTGAATCCATAAAAGAAATATTTGTAGAAGAGAAAAAAAGCTTAATGAAGCTTATGAATATTTTAGAGAAGCAACATGGATATATAATAAATAAGGAAATTTTCAACTTGGAGGGTATAGTTGAAGAAATTCAAGAAGTAAATAAAGAAGTAGCTCAGTGGGAAGTAAAAAGAAGAAGGGCGACATCGGGGTTAGATTTGGTTGATTACATTAATAATAATAAAGATGAAGAGCTAGAAAATTTATATAGAGAAATAAGAATGCTCTTAGAAGAATTAAGATTACAGAAGGATACTAATGAGTTATTAATAAAACAGCAGCTATCCTTTACAAATAGACTATTAACATTAATTAATCCTAGAAGAGATATAGATACTTACAATTCTTATGGGAAAATAAAAAGGTAATGGGAGGATAACATGTCAGGATTATTTGGAACATTAAATATTGGTGGAAGAGGAATGTCAGTTGCTCAAAAAACAATTGATGTAACTTCACATAATATTTCTAATGCTAACACGCCTGGATTTTCAAGACAAAGGGCTCAGATAGAAACATCAAGACCTTATGGAGGACCTGTATTAGGCGCTGTTGCTACAGCAGGTCAAGTAGGAACAGGAGCTCAAGTATCTGCAATAGAAAGAATAAGAGATACATTTTTGGATTTTCAGGTAAGAAATGAAACAAGTACAGCTGGTAAGTTTGATATAAGAAATAATTTCTTAAGTGAAGTACAAGATATATTTAACGAACCATCAGATACAGGCATTTCAACATTAATGGGTAAGTTCTTTGATTCATGGCAAGAACTATCCAAACAACCTCAAAACTCAAATGCTAGGACTGTAACTGCTCAACAAACAGTTTCGTTAACAGATGCATTAAATCATACATACACTAAGCTTCAAGATTTAAAATCAAATGCTCAAAATTTACTTAAGAATGACGTGACTGATATGAATAGTATATTAGATCAGATTGGTGCGTTAAATAAGGAAATTAAAACAGTTAAAGTTTCAGGAAATGAACCTAATGATTTAATGGATAAAAGAGATTTGCTTATTGACCAATTAAGTAATAAATTTAATTTAAATGTAGAGAGAAAAGAGTTTGAAGGTATAGATTTAAAACCTACAGATACAGGTAGTATGAAAAATAGTAAGTTAGTAGCTGCTGATGATAATGAATCTGTTATGAGATTTTCATATATTAGTTCGATGGAAAAGGATAGTAATGATCCATCTGGCCAAACTTATACTATAACATATTATAAGCTAGGCAATATGCAATCTGAGGATAATAAAGGTACAATGAAAGTAACTGGATTAACACCTGATAAAGTTGATGAATTAATGAATTCTAGAATATTATGGGCTAATTCAGAGGGAACTCCAGTAAAAGGTGATGGATATCCTGTAAAAGCAAATTATACTATAAATGCTGCTGAAATTATGGATTTTCAGCCTCAATCAGGAGAAATAGCTGGTACAATATCAGTAGAACAAGATATAAATGGATATATAGATCAGTTAAATAAGATTGCTAAATCATTAGCATATTCAGTAAATGCAATACATTCGGGACTTGCAAAGAGTACTGGAAATCCTGGAGTACCAGATAAAGATTATTCCGTTTTCTTTGTAAATAAAGATGTAGCTAAATATAGTAATACACATGAATTAAATAACTTAGATGATACTTTAGCAGCAGAGCAAGATATTAATGCTGGAAACATTACTTTAAATGAAGAATTATTAAATGATGTAATGAAGATAAAAACAAAGTCTCATGATAATGCTTATGCCTTTACAGCACAGAATCCAGTTGATGGAGAAAGTGATGGCGCTAGAGCATTAGCAATTGCAAAACTAAGAGATACCTTACTTAGAGTTCAAGATTTTGGAGGACTGGTTAGTACTAGAGCAGATATGTTCAATGCTTCAAGAGGAGGAGCTACACTAAGTAATAACGGAATGACAATTGCTAGTGATACAAGTGGAATGACACTTAGTGGATATTTTAAAGATACAATTGATAAATTAGGTGTTCAAGCACAAGAATCAGGTAGAATGGTAACCAATCAAGAGAGTCTACTTAATTCTCTTCAACAAAGCAGAGACTCAGTATCGGGAGTATCATTAGATGAAGAAATGACAAATTTAGTACAATTTCAACATGCTTATAATGCAAATGCTAAGATTATTGCTACAGTAGATGAACTTCTTAATGTTGTAGTAAATGGGTTGATAAAATAGGGGGTTTGTTAAATGAGAGTAACCAATAGAATGCTTTCTAACAATTATTTAAATGATATGAGAACAAACTTGACAAATATGCAAAAGATGCAAAGTCAATTAAGTTCAGGTAAGGAAATAAGAAGACCGTCAGATAATCCTTTTAAAGTAGCTAGATCGATGCAACTTACATCTGACATGGCAACTAATACTCAATATAATGAGAATATTAAAGATACTATTAACTGGCTTGATGCAACAGATACATCCTTAGGGCAAGTAAATGAATCTTTACAGAGAGTCAGAGAACTTATGGTTTCAGCAGGAAATGCGGCCTTTGGTTCAGATGAAAGAAAAGCAATTAAGGATGAAGTAAATCAAAAAGTTTCTGAAATAGCTCAAATATTAAATACAAATTTTGATGGTAGATATATATTTGGAGGTACTAAGACTACATCAAAGCCTATAAATGTAAACACAGAAGTATTAAGTGGAAACAACACTTTATCATTTGCAGGTAAAAATGGAGAGAACCTACCAACAAATTCAACAGATATAGATGTTCAAGCTCAACTAGATATGATTGGAACAAAAATGAACGTTGAAGTTACCCAAGGAGTAACTATGAGTTACAATGTAACTGCAAGCGAAGTTACTAATTTTACAAATGAAAAAGGTAAAAAAATTGATGTAATGGATTTGTTAAAGGATATCGTTACTAATCTAGATTCCGCGAACCCAGCTGATCAAGAAAAACTTATAAATGATAATTTAAGTGATTTAACTTCAACTGTTACGAATGTTTTGAAAATAAGGGCTGAAGTTGGAGCTAAACAAAATAGAATGGATTCTGCCAAAGATAAGAATGAAGAAGAGAATTTTAATATGACGGATATACTTTCAAAAACAGAGGATATTGATATTACTCAAAAGATGATGGAATATTCTATGGCTCAAACAGTTTATACAGCAGCACTACAAACTTCGTCTAGAATAATACAACCATCACTAATGGATTTCCTAAGATAATAGGAGGATAAAGTATGGAATTAATTACAAAATTTCATGGAACTTTTAACTATGAAGAAAAAGACATTATAAATTTTCCAAATGGAATTATGGGCTTCGAAGAATTGAATAAATTTATAATAGTTGAATCTAAGGAAAATGAAGCATTTAAAATACTACAATCTTTAGAAGATGGTGATATAGGGTTGCTTAGTATTTCTCCATTTGATGTTAAAGAGGATTACGAAGTAGAGTTAAATGAAGAAATGGTAAATTCTTTAGGAATTGAAAGTCCTGAGGATGTAATTTTATATAATATTGTTACTTTAAATAGTGATATTTATAAAATTACAGTAAATTTAAAGGCACCAATTATTATAAATGTTAATAAAAAAGTAGGAAAACAGGTAATAATAGATAAAGAAGAATATAAGATAAAACATCCTTTAATAAAGAGGTGATTGAATGTTAGTTATTACCAGGAAAAAGGGTGAGTCATTGTTAATTGGTGACGACATAGAAATAGAAGTTTTAAAACTTGAAAATGGAAGCGTAAAACTTGCTATTAATGCACCAAAGAGTATAAGAATACTTAGAAAAGAATTGTATGTAGAAGTTACAAATGAAAATAAGGAAGCTATATCTTTTGACTTAGAGATTCTTAAGAAAATAAAAAAATGATATTGTAATCGGGGTGAATAATATGGATGTTAACGCGGTTAGTCAAGGAGGACAACTGAACCTAGATTATCAATTAAGTGCGACGGTAGAAAAGGTTGAAATTAAACCTCCAGTTGATAATAAAGTGAAGGAAGAAAAAGACGATAAAGATATTAAAAAAGCTGTGCAAAAATTAAATAAATTTTTAGAAGATGAAGGTACTCATGCAGTTTATTCTACTCATGATAAGTTCAAGAAAGACGTCATGATCAAAATAGTTGATAATGAGACTAATGAAGTTATCTTAGAAATTCCACCAAAGAAAATTTTAGATATGATAGCTAAAATGTGTGAAACAGTTGGAGTAGTCTTCGATAAGAAAGCTTAAGGTGGTGGTTTAATGGAATTTAAACTAAATAAAATTGACACTGACTTGAGAAGAAAGCTAATGGAACAAACTAAAGATGGTAAAGTTCATGGCCCTAGTAAAAAAGAAATAACCATTAGAGCATATAGTGAAGACGAAGAAACTGCAAAAGATAGAAGTTCATTTAGAGAGACTTTGAAACGTAGCAAGCAGCAGGGTGGAAAAAATCATAAGATTGAAGTTGAAGGCGTCATGGTAGATAATTTGCAGGTAGAGGGAGAAAAAGAAATATCAAATAATAACTCCCTTGGGGTATTTGTTGATACAAAAAAATAGGAGGGAAAATATGTACCCAAATGCGTTAAATGTATATAAAAATAATTCCGTAAATTATGCTTCAAAAGAACAATTATTACTTATGCTTGTAGATGGTGCTGTAAAATATTCAAAACAGTCAAAGGATGCGATTGAGAAAAAAGATATCAAAAAAGCGCATGAATATCTAACAAGAACTCAAGATGTCTTTACTGAACTAATGATAAGCTTAGATAGAGGGGCTGGAGATTGGGCAGAAAATATGTTTAAGATATATGACTTTATAAAGAGTGAGTTAGCTATGATTAACATAAAGAAAGATATAGAAAGACTAGATAAGATTATACCAATAATAGAGGATGTACAAGATACTTGGCATAAAGCTTATCAGTTATCTAAGAATTCAAATATTGGATAATAAGGAGTGATTTTATGAGTAGTGTTAGTTCAAGTACATCAACACAAAATATGTCCGGAAACAGAGTAACAGGATTAAGTGGTATGGATGTAGAGAGTATGGTCAAGGCAGCTATGCTTGGTCAACAAAATAAAATAAATAAAGCAATGCAACAAAAGCAATTAGTACAATTCCAACAAGAAGCATATAGAGATGTAATTAAGGACTTGAGGGATTTCTATTCAAAGTATACTGATATTACAAAGACTGATACTTCATTATTATTATCTAAGAACTATCAAACATCAGTATTTAATAGTCCAAGTCCAGCTGTATCAGCAGTTGGTTTATCTGGTGCACAAGTTGGAACTTATAAAGTACAAGTAAATAAGTTAGCCACACCAGCACAAGTTGAATATAGTGATTTTAGTGGTTTATTAAACAAGAGTAATGATATCTATATTGATGGTAAAAAAGTAACAGTAGACTTAACTGGGATAACATCAGCAACTGATTCAGCTACCATAAATACTATAGTGACGAAGTTTAATGATGCTATAACTAATGCAGGTGTCTCGGCAAAAATGTCAAGAAGTGACCTATCAGGAAAGTACATACTTCAAACTACTGGGACTGGATCAAATCAAACAATTGGAATGGCTCCAATACAAACAACTGTAGCGTTAGGAAATCTTGCTGGAAAAATTTTGACATTTAATATTGATGGTTATGGATATGATGTAGATTTATCTGCATATACAAATCTTCCAACTGATAATGATACGATATTAGCAGCAATAAGAAATGGTACAAGCGGCAAATTAGGGTATACTTCTGATGGTACAAATGTTACATTTACAACAACTTCATTAGGAAGTTCAAGCAGCTTTGGTATAGTAAATAAAACTACGGGAACTAATATTGTACCGTTAATAAATGGTTCAAATCAAGCTCTTAATTCTAGAGGTACAGATTCTGAGGTTCAAGTATCAGATACCTATGGTAACAACAATATTACTAAGACTTTCCAAGGTAATGATTTTGTAATAGATAATGTTAAGTTTACAATTTCAGATGTTACCCCTTCTCCAGTAGTAATAAGCGGAAAAACAGATGTTGAAGATTTAAAGAAGAGAATAGTTAATTTTGTTAATGACTATAACAATCTATTGGACAAAATAACAACAAAATTACAAGAAAAGAAGAATCCTGATTACCCACCACTAACAGATGATCAAAAAAGCAGCATGACACAAGATCAAATAAATCAGTGGGAAGCCAAGACGAAAGAAGGGTTATTAAGAAATGACAATTATTTATCTTCAATTGTTTCGCAATTAAGAAGTGCGTTTAATACACCTGTTACAGGTTCAAACATGAAGTATTATGATATGGGGATAGATTTTACTAATGATTACACAAAACCAGGACAATTGGTAATAGATGAGGATAAATTGACAACAGCATTGCAAAATGATCCTGATAAAGTATATAAATTATTTACAAGTGCAGCGAATCCACTTGATACTAAAGAAAAACAGTTTAATGATTCTGGTATAGTTCAAAGATTTAAAACAATATTAAATGATAATGTAATTAATTCAGGATCACAATTGTTAAAAAAAGTTGGATTTGAGGGAACATTAACATTCTATAATAATGATATGAAGAAAACTATTGATGATCAAACTAAATCGATTCTTGATATGCAAGAAAAATTTACAGATCAGCAAAATAGACTATATCAAAGATATGCAGCGTTAGAAACTGCTATGAATAATTATAATAGTCAAGCAACTTATTTAAGTTCGGCATTTGGTGGTGGACAATAATGAGTTTTTGGAAGGAAGCAATTAAGTTAGAAAATTTGTTTCTGGAATATTTAGAGAAAGATATGTTTGAAGAATTTAATAAACATATTAAAGAACGTGAAGAATTTTATAATAGACATGCTTCTGAAGATTCTAGTGAGGTAGCTAAGTTCTTAAATTCAAACGAATATAAAGAAATAAATAAAAAAGTTAATGATTTATATGAGCTTAAAAAAGATGCCATAAAAAAAGAAATAAAGGAATTAGCACTTTCTCATAAAGCAGCACAAGAATATAGAAACAACTCCTTTAATGGAATAAGTTACTTTTCAAAGAAAGTTTAAATTATTTAATAAGGCTATAAAGGTTTTAAATAATATTTACGATATTATAATTGTAGACATTATTTCTATACAAACAACGACAAGGATGTCGAAAAACAAAATTCAAGGAGGAATAAAAAATGATAATTAATCACAATCTTAACGCTATGAATGCTCATAGAAATATGGGAATAAACATTGGAAATGCAGGAAAATCAATGGAAAAATTAAGCTCAGGTTTAAGGATAAACAGAGCTGGAGATGACGCTGCAGGACTTGCAATTTCTGAAAAAATGAGAGGACAAATCAGAGGTTTAGATCAAGCTTCGAGAAACTCTCAAGATGGTATATCTTTAATCCAAACTGCTGAAGGAGCTTTAAATGAAACTCACTCAATTCTACAAAGAATGAGAGAATTAGCAGTACAATCTACAAATGATACTAACGTAGGAGCTGACAGAAGCCAAATACAATTAGAAGTATCACAATTAAAGAATGAAATAAATAGAATAGCTAGCCAAACAGAATTCAATACTAAGAAGTTATTAACTGGAAAAGCTAGTAACGTAGTATTCCAAGTTGGAGCAAATAGTGGACAAACAATAAAGCTAGCAATAAAAACAATGAATGCACAAGCTTTAGCTGTAAACAATGTTGACATAAGAGGACTTACAAGTGGAGCTAAGAGTATTACAGGACAAATCGATACAATTGACAAAGCAATAAATACAGTATCAAGCGAAAGAGCAAAACTTGGAGCATACCAAAACAGATTAGAACACACAACAGCTAACTTAAATACATCTTCAGAAAACTTACAAGCAGCTGAAAGCAGAGTAAGAGATGTAGATATGGCTAAAGAAATGATGAATTACTCTAAGAACAACATATTACAACAAGCTGCTCAAGCAATGCTTGCTCAAGCTAACCAAACACCTCAAGGAGTACTTCAACTATTAAGATAGTACTTAATAGAAAATTAATAAGGGTATCGTAGATACTCTTATTTTTTTGTATTTTTTATTAATAGTACACTAAAGGTACAGGATTTACCTACGATATAATAAGTGTAAGGAAAACTTGCAAGTGGACAAGGATGTCTATAAACAAAATTCAAGGAGGAATAAAAAATGATAATTAATCACAATCTTAACGCTATGAATGCTCATAGAAATATGGGAATCAACATTGGAAATGCAGGAAAATCAATGGAAAAATTAAGCTCAGGTTTAAGAATAAACAGAGCTGGAGATGATGCTGCAGGACTAGCAATTTCTGAAAAAATGAGAGGACAAATTAGAGGTTTAGATCAAGCTTCAAGAAACTCTCAAGATGGTATATCTTTAATCCAAACTGCTGAAGGAGCTTTAAACGAAACTCACTCAATTCTACAAAGAATGAGAGAATTAGCAGTACAAGCTACAAATGATACTAACGTAACAGCTGACAGAAAGCAAATACAATTAGAAGTATCACAATTAAAGAACGAAATAAACAGAATTTCTAGCCAAACAGAATTCAATACTAAAAAATTATTAACTGGGAAAGCTAGTAACGTAGTATTCCAAGTTGGAGCAAATAGTGGTCAAACAATAAAGCTAGCTATAAAAACAATGGATACAAAAGCTTTAGGAGTTACTGCTAACATAAATGTTAATACTGCAGTAGCATCAAAAATCACAGGACAAATTGATACAATTGACAAAGCAATAAACACAGTATCAAGCGAAAGAGCAAAACTTGGAGCATACCAAAACAGATTAGAACACACAATAGCTAACTTAAATACATCTTCAGAAAACTTACAAGCAGCTGAAAGCAGAGTAAGAGATGTAGATATGGCTAAAGAAATGATGAATTACTCTAAGAACAACATATTACAACAAGCTGCTCAAGCAATGCTTGCTCAAGCTAACCAAACACCTCAAGGAGTACTTCAACTATTAAGATAGTACTTAATAGAACATTAATAAGGGTATCATAGATACCCTTATTTTTTTTTGCATTTTTTATTAATAGTACACTAAAGGTACAAGATTTACCTACGATATAATAAGTGTAAGGAAAACTTGCAAGTGGACAAGGATGTCTATAAACAAAATTCAAGGAGGAATAAAAAATGATAATTAATCACAATCTTAACGCTATGAATGCTCATAGAAATATGGGAATCAACATTGGAAATGCAGGAAAATCAATGGAAAAATTAAGCTCAGGTTTAAGAATAAACAGAGCTGGAGATGATGCTGCAGGACTAGCAATTTCTGAAAAAATGAGAGGACAAATTAGAGGTTTAGATCAAGCTTCAAGAAACTCTCAAGATGGTATATCTTTAATCCAAACTGCTGAAGGAGCTTTAAACGAAACTCACTCAATTCTACAAAGAATGAGAGAATTAGCAGTACAAGCTACAAATGATACTAACGTAACAGCTGACAGAAAGCAAATACAATTAGAAGTATCACAATTAAAGAATGAAATAAACAGAATTTCTAGCCAAACAGAATTCAATACTAAAAAATTATTAACTGGGAAAGCTAGTAACGTGGTATTCCAAGTTGGAGCAAATAGTGGTCAAACAATAAAGCTAGCAATAAAAACAATGGATACAAAAGCTTTAGGAGTTACTGCTAACATCAATGTTAATACAGCAGTAGCATCAAAAATTACAGGACAAATTGATACAATTGACAAAGCAATAAACACAGTATCAAGCGAAAGAGCAAAACTTGGAGCATACCAAAACAGATTAGAACACACAATAGCTAACTTAAATACATCTTCAGAAAACTTACAAGCAGCTGAAAGCAGAGTAAGAGATGTAGATATGGCTAAAGAAATGATGAACTACTCTAAGAACAACATATTACAACAAGCTGCTCAAGCAATGCTTGCTCAAGCTAACCAAACACCTCAAGGAGTACTTCAACTACTAAGATAATATTAAACTGAAAAGAACCAAGTTATTCTTGGTTCTTTTTCATAAAGGAGATAAAATGAAAATAGAGAACTGCTTTGATAAGATTAATAACATTGAGCTATTAAAATTGATTGAAGATAATAGATCTGTATATTTGGGAAGTAAGTATAATATGAAAAGAGAAATTTCAAGTTTTAAAAATAAATTTGAAAAGATAAATAAAAAATATCAGGTTGTCATATTTGGTGCTTCGGGAGGTAAATGGATTGAGGAATTTGCTGATGAATTCACTGACCGTGATATAGTTTTTGTTGAGCCTTTAAAAGAATTAAAAGATGAGGTTAAAAAATCTATAAAAAATCTAAAGGTAGATGTTAAAGTATTGTCTTTAGAAGATGAAGATTTTAGAAGAGATTTAAAGGCTTCTATAAAAAGAAGATATATAGAATTTATTGTTTTTTCAAATTATGATTTAACGTTCCCGAAAGAAGTTTATTATTTAAAGGAATTAATAAAAGAATGTGTTATTGACAAGACAATTGATGAAAATACAGTTATAGCATTCTCAAAAACTTGGTTTGTAAATTATTTGGGAAATTTACCATCAATAGTTAGAGATGAAACTTTAAGTCAATATAAAAATTTATTTGAAAAGAAACCAGCTATAATTGTATCAGCAGGACCTTCATTAGAAAAAAATCTACATTTATTAAAAGGAAATGAAGATAAATTTGTTATTATAACTGGAATAAGAACATTAAGCACATTAAAAAATGAAGGTATAGAAGCAGATTTTGCATGTGTAATTGACGGAAGTGAAGCTATGTACAATGTATCAAAAGATGCTATTGAGTATGATACACCTTTATTATATAGTGAAGGGGCGAATAAAAAAATTATAAAAGAACATAAAGGCAAAACTATTCATTTTACTTCACCTAATTATTATGAATTAAACCAAATATTGGGTAATTTTGGAGAAGATGTTTTGTTTCAAGGAGGTTCTGTATCTCATTCTTGTGTCTCAATAGCAGATTATTTAGGATGCGACCCTATCATATTTATAGGTCAAGATTTAGCACATACTAATAATCAAGTTCATGCAAAAAAAGCAACCATGAGTGGAGAAAAGTTACACGCAGATAACTATGATTTATATGTAAAAGACATTTATGGAAATGATGTTCCTACAACATATTCATTAGACAGTTTCAGAAAAAGTTTTGAAGACTTTATAAAAATAACTTACGAAAAGCATTTTATTAATGCAACTGAAGGTGGTGCAGATATAAAAGGCACAGAAATTAAAACACTAAAAGAAGTTATAGAAGGATATACGGAAAAAATAGATAAAACATCTATTAATGAACCTAAATCATGTAATATTGATATTAGTTTAGTTAAAAATAATCTAAAAGATATTTTACTTGAACTAATAAGATTAAAGAAAAGTGGAAAAGAAGCTGTGCTTGAAAATAAAAATCTACTTAAGAATTTTATGAAGGGAAATAAGCAGTTTCATAAATGCTTAAATAGATTAGATAAAATTGATGAGCTGTTTGCAAAAAAACAGCAAGAATTCTTACTATTGAATTCATTATTTGCCCCAATATTGAAAGAAATAGACGTAGCTTTTTATTCTGATGAAATAGATAATTTTAAGGATGAAGTAACTCATATTAAGTTTGTTGCTGAGAAGGGAAAAACTTTATATGAGAGTATAAACGATAGAATAGAATTTGCCATACCATATATAGAAGATGCAATTGAAAATTTGGAGGAAATAATTAATGGTTAATGATGAGACTATAGAAATAATTAAAGAAGCCTATGGATATTGTGAAAAATTGTATAATGGTATGAATTCTCTTGCAAAAAGTATCGATGAAAGAAATTTATTAGATCTAGAAACATATTTTAAGAATATTTTAGAGGGTTTTAACTGGATTTTAGAAGTAGGCAACTTTGCAACTACAATTGTTGAAGAGGAAAAACTTGATTTAGAGACCATAAGCCAAAGGGTTAATGAATATATAAATGCTTACAATAACTTAGATTTGTTATTAGTAAGAGATATAATAGAATATGAATTAATGCCACAAGTGGAGACAATATATAATATACTAAAAAGAGTAATTGATAAATATTAAAAGTATAAAAGTAATACATATTTTATAATAAAATAAGAGGGTTGATGTTTTATGAAAAGCGTTATAGATAAAATACTTGTTTATAAAAACTATTCAATAAGAAGAACTTTAGAAGTTTTAGATTCTGGAGCCAAGGGAATAGTATTGTTGGTAGATGATGATAAAAAATTATTAGGGACCATAACTGATGGTGACATTAGACGTGCTATTTTAAAAGGAATATCTTTAGAAGATTCCATTGAAAAAGTTACTCATTTTAACCCTGTTAGCGTAAATCACTCTATGACGAAGGACGAAATAAAGGACATTTTTATTAAAAAAGCAGTAAAAGATATTCCTATTGTAGATGAAAATAATATAGTTATTGATTTAATAACTATAAATGATATATTACTACCTAATGGTAAAGAAAACTTAGTTATTATAATGGCAGGAGGATTAGGTACAAGACTTAAAGATTTAACAAGGGAAATACCTAAGCCAATGTTAAAGGTCGGAAGTGATCCATTACTTGAACATATAATTAATAATTTTAAAAAATATGGATTTAATAAATTTTTGTTCTCAGTTAATTATAAAGCTGAGATAATTGAAAATTACTTTCAAAATGGTATAGCCTATGGTGTAAAAATCAATTACATAAAAGAAAAGAAAAGACTAGGTACAGCTGGTGGTATTAAATTAGGAACAGATTATATTGATAAAGATTTTTTTGTTATCAATGGAGATATTTTTACAAATGTTAATGTTGAGGCAATGATGAATTATCATAAAGAAAATAATTTTGGAATAACAGTTGGTGTAAGAAAGTACTTTTATGAAATTCCTTATGGGGTTATTGAAGTTGAAAATAAAAATATAAAAGAACTTAAAGAAAAACCGACAATAGATTATCTAATAAATGGAGGTGTATACTGTTTAAGTCCTTCTATGACAGAATTTATTCCAGAAGATACATATTATGAAATAACAGATTTGATAAATTTATGTATAGAAAAAGGAATACCAGTTGGATATTATGAGATAACTGATTATTGGATGGATATAGGTAAACTAGAAGATTATCAGAAAGTTAATGAAGATATATATAAATTAGTTGCTTTAGATAGAGAAGGGGATTAGAATGATAGCAAATAAGTCTATTCTTGCGATTATACCCGCAAGAGGGGGGTCAAAAGGAATACCAAGAAAAAATATTAAGATGTTAGATAATAAACCACTTATAGCTTATACTATTGAAGAAGCAAAGAAAAGTAAATACATAGATAGAGTTATAGTGTCAACAGAAGACAATGAAATAGCTGAAATAGCTAAAAAATATGGTGCAGAGGTACCGTTTTTAAGGCCTGAAGAATTATCTAAAGATGATACTCCAGGTATAGAGCCTATAATTCATTGCTTAGATTGGTTTGAAGAAAGTCAGAATTTTACCCCAGAATATATTATATGCCTTCAATGTACATCACCATTTAGAAAATCAGAGCATATTGATGAAGCTATTGAGAAGTTAATAAATAACGATGGGGATTCAATTGTTAGTATTTGTGAAAGTGAAATAAGTCCATTTTGGATGAAGAAGATAGAAAATAATAAGATGGTTGATTTTTTAGAAAAATCTGAGTTTTATGCTAGAAGGCAAGATGTTCCTAAAGTATATCAATTAAATGGAGCAATTTATATAACTAATACCAAGGTACTTAGAGAAATTAGAAATTGGTATACAGATAATACATTGCCATATATTATGAATAAAGAATCTTCACTTGATATCGATGATATTTTAGATTTTAAATTTGCAGAAGTTTTAATAAAGGAGAAAAACAATGTTAGGTGACAAAAGAGTTTTTATAATTGCAGAGGCTGGAGTAAATCATAATGGGGATTTAGAAGTTGCTAAGAAACTCGTTGATGTAGCAGCTGAATCAGGAGCTGACGCAGTTAAATTTCAAACCTTTAAGGCTGACGAACTTGTAACTAAGGATGCTCCAAAAGCAAAATATCAAGAGAAAACTACAGGAGCCGGAAGTCAATATGAAATGCT
Source organism: Clostridium paridis (assembly GCF_016765615.1). Classification (GTDB taxonomy): domain Bacteria; phylum Bacillota; class Clostridia; order Clostridiales; family Clostridiaceae; genus Clostridium_T; species Clostridium_T paridis. The sequence continues at coordinate 188,163 of NZ_JAESWA010000023.1, forward strand.
TAAAAAACTAGAATTATCATATGAAGATCATATTTATTTAAAAAACTATTGTCAGGAACGTGACATAGTTTTTCTTTCTACTCCATTTGATTTTCAAAGTGTAGATTTACTTGAAAGTATAGATATATCTTTATATAAAATTGGCTCTGGAGATCTAACGAATATACCATTAATTAAGTACATAGCAAAATTAAATAAAACAATGATTATATCTACAGGAATGGCAAACTTAGGGGAAGTAGAAGAGGCTATTAAGGCCATACAAGATTCAGGTAATGATAAAATAACTTTGTTACATTGTACATCTAATTATCCAACTAGTTATGAAGATGTTAATTTAAAAGCAATGATAACTTTGAAGAATGCATTTAACTTACCAGTTGGTTATTCAGATCACACTATTGGAATGGAAATACCTGTAGCTGCAGTTGCTATGGGAGCTAAAGTTATAGAAAAGCATTTCACCTTAGATAAGAGTATGAATGGTCCAGATCATAAGGTTTCATTAGAACCAATGGAATTAGAGAAAATGGTTAAAAGTATTAGAAATATTGAAGTTGCATTTGGTGATGGAGTTAAAAAGTGTACTAGAAATGAAAAAGATACTAGAAAAGTTGCGAGAAAAAGTATAGTTGCTAAAGCTAACTTAAAAAAAGGAGATATATTAAGCTTGGATAATATTACGTTTAAGAGACCAGAAAATGGTATTAGTCCAAGATATTTTGAGTTTATTAATAATAAGAAGTTAATAAAAGACGTAAATAAAGATGATTTAATTACATTTGATTTAATTGAGTAGGTGTTTATATGAAAAAAATACTTGTAGTTACAGGAACTAGATCAGAATATGGTTTATTGTATTGGGTAATGAAAGGCATTCAGGAAGATAAGGAATTAGATTTGCAACTTATTGTAACAGGTAACCATCTATTACATGAGTATGGATATACAGTGAAAAATATAATAGATGATGGATTTGTAATAGATGAAGAAATAGACATGATGGTTAGTTCAAGTAAAAAAAGTGGAATTGTTAAATCAATGGGCTTGGAGTTAATCCAAATGTCTCAAACTTTTGATAGATTAAAACCGGATTTGTTGCTTATTTTAGGTGATAGATATGAAACATTTATTGCTGTTACCTGTGCAATGATAATGAATATCCCTATTGCTCATATGAATGGTGGAGAATCTACAGAAGGAGCAGTAGATGAGCAAATCAGACATGCTATTACTAAAATGTCTCATATTCATTTTACTGGTGCAGAATATTATAAGGAACGTGTAATAAAGATGGGTGAAGAGCCTTGGAGGGTTCATAACGTTGGGCAGGCAGGCGTGGAAAATATTAAACGTCTTGAACTTATGAACAAAGGTGAGCTTGAACAAGAGTTAAGCATCACATTTGATAAGCCAATTTTCTTAATAACATATCATCCTGTGACATTAGAATCAGAAACTATTGAGGAACAGATTGACAGTTTGTTAAATGCAATTAGAAGATTTGATGCAAAATATGTTTTTACATATCCTAATGCGGATTTTGGAAATGAAATTATAATAAATAAGATTAATAAATTTAAAGACGAAAATAAAAATGTATATATATATCATAGTTTAGGGCAAAAAAGATATTTGAGCTTACTTAAACATGCACGTGTGATGATAGGCAATTCATCAAGTGGTATAATCGAGAGTCCAATATTTAAAATACCAGTAGTCAATATAGGAAATAGGCAAAAGGGAAGGCTAAGAAATAATAATATAATTGATACTGGATATAATGAAGAAGATATATATAATTCAATAAATAGAGCTCTAAATGAAGAATCATTTCGTAATAGCTTAAAAGATATCAAGAATATATACGGAGACGGAACTACGAGCAAAGAAATACTGGATGTTATAAAAAACACCCCTTTAGATAAGAAGTTATTATTAAAGAAAATGAATTATTAAAATAGTTAAGGTGAAAAAATGAGAAAAATAATATTAATTGGTGCAGGTGGACATTGCAAAGTTATCATAGATATTATTAAAAGTACGGGTTTATACGAAATAGTAGGAATTACTGATAAATCAGAAGTTGATAAAAAGATTTTGGATATTGATGTAATTGGAGATGATAGCGTTTTAGAAGAAATATTTGAAACTGGAGTTGAATATGCTTTCATATGTATTGGAGGAATATCGGATTTAAATATAAGAAATATTATATATAACAAGTTGAAGAAAATTGGATTTAAAATTCCTATACTAATACATAAGAATGCAGTAATTTCGCCATATGCAAGAATTGGTGAAGGTACATGTGTAATGGCTAATGCAGTAATTAATGCAGATGCAAATATTGGATGTAACTGTATAATAAATACATCTTCTGTAATAGAACATGATTGTAACATAGATGATAATTCACATATTTCACCTGGTACATCACTTGCTGGTGGGGTTAGAATTGGCTATAATAGCCATATTGGAATAGGTGCGACTATTATTCAGTCTATAAACATAGGTAATAATGTAACTGTAGGTGCTGGATCTGTTGTAATAGAAGATATAGTAGATAATACAGTTGCTGTAGGGGTACCGGCTAAAATTATAAAATATAAGTAGGGAGGTTAATTAAATGGATTTAAAAGGTAAAAAAGTTTTTGTAACAGGGGCTGAAGGGTTTATTGGAAGTCACCTTACAGAAAAGCTAGTAGAAATGGGTGCAAATGTTACTGCACTTGTTCAATATAATTCTTTTAATAATTGGGGATGGATAGATACATTTGATAAAAAGATATTAGATAATATAAATGTAATTACAGGGGATATAAGAGAATATGATAACATGAAAAGAGCCATAAAAGGACAGGACGTTGTATTTCATCTTGCGGCATTAATAGCAATTCCATATTCATATTTATCTCCTATGGCTTATGTTAGAACAAATGTAGAAGGAACAACTAACGTATTAGAAGCTTGTAGAGACTATGATGTAGAGAAGATAGTACATACATCTACTTCTGAAACATATGGTACAGCACTATACGTACCAATAGATGAGAAACACCCTCTTCAAGGGCAATCGCCTTATTCAGCCTCCAAAATTGGTGCAGATAAAATAGCAGAAAGTTATTATAGAAGTTTTAACTTACCTGTTGCCACTATTAGACCATTTAATACATACGGTCCTAGACAATCAGCAAGGGCAGTAATTCCAACAATCATTTCACAAATCCTTTCAGGGAAAACACAAATAAAACTTGGAAGTTTAACACCTACCAGAGATTTTAATTATGTAAAAGATACAGCAGAAGCATTTATAAAAATAGCTGAGAGTGAAAATACTGTGGGTGAAGTAATTAATGCAGGATCAAACTATGAGATATCTATAGGAGAAACTGTAAAGAAAATAATAACTATATTAGGAAAAGAAATAGATATAGTTAGTGATGATGAAAGAGTAAGACCAGAGAAAAGTGAAGTGAATAGATTGTGGGCGGATAATTCAAAGATTAAAAAATTAACATCATGGGAACCACAGTATACCTTAGATGAAGGATTGAGAGAAACAGTAGAATGGATCAGAAACAATATGCATTATTTTAAAACAGACATATATAATGTTTAACTTTGAGGGGGGGGTCTTTTAAAATAGAGCTTGCCCTATTTAATTAATTTGAGTATAGAGTAACGAGGAGTTGAAGTTAAAAATGATACCTTTATGTATACCAGAAATTAGCGGAAATGAATGGAAGTATGTTAAAGAATGTTTAGATACTAACTGGGTTTCATCTGCTGGATCTTATGTAAATAAATTTGAAGAAGATTTTGCAAAGTATATAGGTTCAAAAAAAGCAGTAGTTACAATGAATGGAACTGCAGCACTTGAGTTAGCCTTAAGAGTATTAGGGATAGGAAACGGAGATGAAGTTATAGTTTCATCTATGACATTTATATCACCAGTGAATACAATAAGATATGTTGGAGCAGAACCGGTATTTGTTGATGCTTGCAGAGATACTTATATTATGGATGCAGAAAAAGTTGAGGAATTAATAACTCCTAGAACTAAAGCGATTATGCCTGTACATATATACGGACATCCTGTGGATATGGATAAAATAATGGAAATCGCATCAAAATACAATTTATACGTTATAGAGGATGCAACTGAAGGGCTTGGTTCAGTGTATAAAGGAAGAGAATTAGGGTCAATAGGAGATATAGGTTGTTTCAGCTTCAACGGAAATAAACTTATAACCACAGGGGCAGGAGGAATGCTAACTACTAATAATGAAATGTTGGGAGAAAAAGCTAAGTATTTATCCACTCAAACAAAAAAAGTATTAGAAAATGGAGCATTTTATCATGAAGAAATAGGGTACAACTACAGAATGCCAAACCTATTAGCCGCTATGGGATGCGCGCAACTTGAAAATATAGAAAGATATATAGAAATAAAAAGAAAAAATGCCAATTTATATAATACCCTATTATCAGATGTTAAAGGGATAACCATTCCAGTTGAAAAGGATAATGTAAAAAATGTATATTGGTTATATTCTATATTAGTTGAAGATGAATATCCTTTAAGCAGAGATGAACTAATATACAAATTAAGAGAAAATGGAATTGAATCAAGAACATTTTTTATGCCAGTACATAAAATGCCACCATATGTTGGGAGTAGGCATGGTGATATGCTGATAACAAATGAGATTTCTGAAAAAGGAATTAACTTACCAAGTTCTGTTGGTTTAACTGATAATGATATAATTAAAGTAATTAACATAATAAAGTCTATATAAAGCACGGCTTAAAAAGTAATAGCTTATAGGAGTGTAAAATTTACTACAATTCTAAAGTTTGTTCAAAAAATATCGATAACAAAGATAATTAATTTTATTGGAGTGATAATTTATGAGATTAAATAAGAATCTTATGTCCATGGACATTTATAGAAATTATACAAAAAGTTTAGGAGCACAATCTAAAGTTTTAAATCATATATCTACTGGTAATCAAGTAAATAAGGCTAAAGATAATCCAATTAATTTAGGAAAATCTGAAAATTTAAGAATGCAAATTAGAGGACTTTCTATGGCTCAAAGAAATTTACAAGATGGTACTTCAATGATGCAGACATTTGATGGGGCATTAGATAGTGTGTCTAGTTCATTAGTTAGAATGAAAGAGCTTATGGTTCAAGGAACTAATGATACTTTAAATAATGATGATAGAAAAAATATTCAAATGGAAATAGATCAATTGAAAGAACATATAAATTCTGTTGCAAGAGATTCTGAGTTTAATGGAAATAAGTTAATAGGTGATGAAAGTGTAGACCATAATGGTTATCCTAATTATATTAGAACAGTTGTTGGAGCGAATGTAGGGGAAACAGCTAAGATTCCAACATTTAATGTAAATACAAAAGTAATTGGGATTGAAGGAACAGCATATGTGGATGATATAGATATTACAAGTACCGATCCAGCGAAGAAAGATATTTCTATAGTTGACTCTGCGATTGTAAGAGTAAATTCCATAAGAAGCCAATATGGAGCTATTCAAAATAAATTTGAGTCTTTAGCTCAATCTTTAGGTTCAATTACAGACTCAGCAGAAAAAGCTGATTCTAATCTTAGGGATGCTGATATGGCAAATGAAATGATGGAGTATTCAAAAGAAGGGTTACTAATTAATTCTGCATTAGCACTTATGACGCAAACCAACAATATGCCACAAAATGTTTTGAGAATATTAGATAAGATAAAATAATTGAAATGGATTATTCTTTGAAGAGTAATAGCTTAGAGTTATAAGTTATTACTCTTCTTTTTATTTAGCAGGAAAAAAAGATTAAGGTTGTGATTAAGTTGTTAAATATGCATATATAATGGTGAAGTTGGAATATGGTTGAAATATTTTGTGTGTAAATTGTGCAAAAGTACGAAAATGCGTATTAATAATTGGATTTCACAGGAACAATACCTCTAAATTCCAGTATTTTTTTTGTTCAAGGTAGTTTATTATTATCATGAAGATACGACATGGACCTCCGACAAAGTAGTTTTTCAAATCGAAACTATTTTATTAACTGGGGGTTATTTTTATCTAATATTATATAAATAGATTAGATAAAAGATAAATCATTGTGAAAGGTCAAGTTTGTAGAGTAAAAGGAGAAAAATGCAATAATTTGTATTTTTAAAATGAACTGATTGGAAATATATCATATTAAAATAAAAAGACAGAATATTCACAAATTACACTTCGTACCTCAAATTTGTCATTTGGGCTAATTGTGTCAGAAAATTCAGAAAAAAAGCAATAAAATGTTGCATCGGAAGTATTAAAAGTTGCTAAACTAATATGAAATAAAAAAAATAACAAAAAAATTACAAAAAAAGCGGTGTATTTACAAATATTTACATGGAATTTTGTTAAAGTTTTATTTATAATTAAGTAGTAAATGTATTATAGAATATTAAATAGAAATAAATAAATTTTGAAAAAATAAAAAAATTATTGGGGGTATGGAAGGAATTATGGAAAATAACTTAAATATTTCTAGCGATTATTCGTACAATTTGTTAAAAGATGGATTAAAGGCAGCTTCACTAAGAGGAAAAGTAATTTCTAATAATATAGCTAATATTAATACAAGAGGGTTTAAAAGAAGTTATGTTAATTTTGAGGACAAGTTCCAACAATCGCTAAGTGATATTGGACTTAAAACCACAAATTCTAAACATATTCCTGGAGAAAATTCAGGGGAAGGCCCAGATGTAGTAAAAGATGAAGCTACTAGTATGAGACTTGATGGGAATAATGTTGACCTTGATATTGAAAAGTCAAATCAAGCAGCCAATACTATGATGTATAATGCACTAGTAACATCTGCAAATAATAAACTGAATAATACAAAGTATGTAATTACTAGTGGAGGTAGATAGAAATGAGTATGTTTAATTCATTAAGAATAAGTGCATCAGGACTTTCGGCTGAAAGATTAAGAATGGATACTATATCTTCAAATATTGCCAATGTTAATACATCTAGAGGTGAAAATGGAAAGCCTTATGTAAGAAAGATAGCTGTTTTTCAAGAGGCATTAGATGATAAACAACAACTTAATGGAGTTAAGGCTGTTGGGATTGTAGATGATAAATCACCATTAAGAAAAGAATATGACCCAACTAATCCTGATGCGGATGAAAATGGTTATGTTACAATGCCTAACGTGAACATATTAAATGAAATGGCAGATATGATTTCAGCTTCAAGATCATATGAAGCAAACGTAGATACATTAAACGCAAACAAGAATATGTTTATGAAAGCTTTAGAGATTGGTAAATAGGGGGATATAATAAATGAAGATAAATAGTTTTATACCAAATACAGATATATTTAAAAGTATGGAACCAAATAATACTAAAACTAGTACAAGTGGTGATGACTTTTTAAAGGTACTAAAGGATAAACTTCAAGAGGTTAATGATAAGCAAATTAATGCTAACAATATGACAGATGCAATGGTCAAAGGTGAGGATGTTAATATCGAGGATGTTATGTTATCTCAAGAAGAAGCTAAAATGTCATTAGATTTAGCGGTACAAGTTAGAAACAAGATAGTGGATGCAATACAAGAGTTGAATAGAATGCAGATATAATGGTAAGGAGTGCAGTAAATGGGTAGAATTAAAGACGTAATTAAAAAGCTGCGAGATAAGATGAACTCCTTTCCAAAAGGGGTTAAGATTTCTCTGATTATTGCAGTTGTGGCAATTTTGATTGGAGTAATAACATTTAGTTATTATTCAAGCAAAAATAAGTATGGTGTATTATTTTCCAATCTAGAATCTGAGGATGCAGCTACTGTTACAACTAAGTTAAAGGATGGGAAAGTAGATTATAAGGTTTCAGGTCAATCCATCTTAGTTCCAAAGGCACAAGTAGATGAACTAAGATTACAGTTAGCTTCTCAAATATCAACTGGCAGCAAAGGTTATGAAATAATGGACAATGCTAGCTCTTTTGGTATGACAGATGAGGAGTTCAAAATAGAAAAGGTTAGAATGCTGCAAGGAGAATTAGAAAAAACTATTAAAGGTTTTCCACAAATAGCAGCAGCTAGAGTACATATTAGTCCAGCAGAAGATTCAGTTTTCGTTAAGGACAAGACACCGGGAAAAGCAGCGGTATACATAAAATTAAACCCAGGTACAAAACTAGATACTGATCAAGTAAGGAGTATAGTGGCATTAGTATCTGGAAGTACTGAAAATATTCCAAAAGAAAATATTGAAGTTGTAGATGATAAAATGAACCTTTTATCAAAAGACTTATATATAGATGGACAAGACACAGCAAGTTCTGCATCTGTACAGAAACAAAGTGATCTTGAAAAAGATTACGAAGCAAAATTAGAAAAAGCTATAGTTGATTTATATGAACCAGTAATCGGAAAAGGAAAAGTAAATGCCAAGGTAAGCGTTGATTTAGATTTTGATTCTAAAACAAAGACACAAACAGTAGTTGATCCTAATAAGGTAATTGTAAGTCAACAAACATCTAAAGAAACTAATACAAACAATGGTGGTACAAATTCATCAAGTCCAGTTGATAACAACATGAGTAACACTATTTCAAATACAAATGGAAGCACTACATCTACTAAAGACAGTCAGACTACAAATTACGAAGTTGGTAAAACAGAAAATAAGGTAATTAGCGCACCAGGTGAAGTTAAGAGATTAACCGCGTCTGTTATGATAGACGGAAAGTTAGATGCTCAAACTCAACAACAAATAAGCGACTCTGTAGCAAATGCAATAGGTCTAGATAAAACAAGAGGAGATCAAATATCTGTTCTTGGAATGAATTTTGATCCTGCAGCTAAGGATCAAGCTCAAGCTGAATTAGATGCAATGCAAAAAGAAATTGACAGCCAAAATAGAATGAAATTAATTAAAGTAATTGCCGCTATAGTTGGCGCAGCAATAGTTCTTATAGGTGGATTAATATTCTTCTTAAGAATGAGGAGAAAGAACAAAGTAGAAAAACAAGAACATTTACTAGATATAGTAGTAGGGGAAGAAGCTATTCCTCATAAAGAACCAATATCTTTTGCACCGTTAGATTTTGAACCTAATGATGAAAATACTCATATTCAAAATGAAGTTAGAAAGTATGCAAAAGATAAACCAGATCAAGTTGTAGATGTTGTTAAGTCATGGTTAACAGAAAGTGAGAGAGGATAAAATGGCAAAAGAATCAAAGTTAAATGGAATTCAAAAAGCAGCAATACTTTTTATTACTCTTGGACCAGAGGCTTCGTCACCTATTATTAAGAAGTTACCTGAAAGTGAAATACAAAAAATAACATATGAAATTGCTAATATTACTTCAGTAACGTCAGATCAAAGACAAGAAATTCTTAATGAATTTATGGAAATGAATAAAGCTAGAGACTATATACTTGAAGGTGGTATGGACTATGCAAGACAACTTCTTTCTAAAGCATTAGGAACAACAAGAGCGGAAGAAATTCTTGAAAAAGTTTCAGATGCTACTGCACAATATAGACCGTTTTCTATTGCTAGAAAAGCAGATGCTCATCAACTATTAAATGTAATATCTAATGAGCATCCGCAAACTATAGCACTAATTCTCTGTTATTTACAGCCAGATAAAGGCGCTCAAGTTATGGCGGAATTACCAGAAGAAGTTCAATCAGAAGTTGCATTTAGAATTGCAACCATGAGTAATACATCCCCTATGGTAATAAAAGAAATAGAAAAAGTTTTAGAAGGTAAGTTATCTTCAATGATAAGAACAGAAATGACAAGCTTAGGTGGAGTTCAAACACTTGTTGATATATTAAATCAAGTTGATAGAACTACAGAAAAGAATATTACAGAAAGTCTCGAAAGAGAAGATGCTGAATTGGCAGATAAAATTAAGAGTTCAATGTTTGTATTCGAAGATATTATTACTCTTGATGATGTATCGATTCAGAGAATACTTAGAGAAGTCGAAGGTAAAGATCTTGCTCTTGCGCTTAAGGGATGTTCTGAGGATGTTGCAAATGCTATATTTAGAAATCAATCTAAGAGGGCAGCTGCTTCTTTGAAAGAAGATATGGAATTCTTAGGACCTGTAAGACTTATGGATGTTGAAAAAGCTCAACAGAAGATTGTATCTGTAATTAGAAGGTTAGATGAAGCTGGAGAAATAATCATTTCAAGAGGTGGAGAAGATGCAATCATCTTATAGTGTAATAAAAAGAGAAAATTTACAAGTTGGTGAAGAAAAGTTTGTAAAAACTGAGTATTCACCAGTAGTTCATAGAGGCGAATTCTCTGAAAATGATAATGAAAATAATAGGATTGTACAAGAAAAGATAGATAGTATCTTAGAGAGCCATAAAAAGATTGCTCAGGAAATAATTAATAATGCAAAAGCTGAAAGAGACAAGCTGATTGAAAGTGCATTACAAGAGATAAAAATCTTAGAAAAAGAAGCTTATGAGAAGGCTTATGAGCAAGGCATGCAAAATGGATATGAAGATGGTAGTAAAAAAGGATATGAGGAAGCGTATGAGAAAAATATAGAAATTGCAAAGGCAGAAGCTACTGACATTTTAAATCAAGCCTCCGATATTCTAATAAGTTCTAAAAAAATCTATACTGACTATCTCCAAGAAAAAAAAGAAGACATAATTAAGTTATCAATAAATATAGCAAAAAGTGTTTTAAAGAGAGAATTAGAGAAGGAATCAGGATTAGATTCCTTAGTTGAGGAATATATTCAATATTCAAAGGAAAGTAGAATATTTGTAATTAAGTGTAATCCAGAGCATGGGGAAAGCATAAAAGCACATATTCAAGGTTGGAAAAGTATCTATTCTATAGAAGAAATTCATGTAATTTTAGATGAGAATATGGCACCAGGAAATGCAGAAATTCAAAAAGACAATGGTAAATGTATAGTAGGATTAGATATAGGTTTAAAGAAAGTAGAAGAAGCTTTAATAGGGTAGGTGAAGATAGATGCTTTCATTAGATTTTCCGCTTCTTAATAAGAAGATAAGAGAATTATCTCCAAGTTACATAGAAGGAAGAGTAAAAAAAGTAATTGGACTTACTGTTGAAACAGAAGGAATTAAAGCATTTGTAGGTGAATTGTGTACAATTTATAACGAAAAAAATGATCCTATTAAATGTGAAGTAGTTGGATTTAGAGATGATTCTGTTATTTTAATGCCACTTGGTGAGTTATCTGGCATATCACCTGGATGTAGAGTTGTACCAGAAAGAAAACCACTAAGTGTAAAGTGTAGCGATGAACTTCTAGGTAAGGTTTTAGATGGACTTGGATATCCATTGGAGGGTGAAGAAATTAAATTTGGAGAAGAATATCCTCTTGAGAATGACCCACCTGATCCTATGAAGAGAAAAAGAATAACAGATGCTTTGCCTACTGGAGTAAGAGCTATTGATGGTTTCCTAACATGTGGTGAAGGACAAAGAATAGGAATTTTTGCAGGTAGTGGAGTTGGAAAAAGTACAACACTAGGTATGATTGCAAGAGAAGCTAAGGCAGATATTAATGTTATCGCTCTTATAGGTGAAAGAGGTAGAGAGGTTTTGGATTTTATTCAAACTGACTTAGGAGAAGAAGGGATGAAAAAATCTGTTGTTATATGTGCTACCTCAGATAAACCAGCTTTAATCAGGCTTAAAGGTGCATTAACAGCTTCAGCTATAGCAGAATACTTTAGAGATAAAGGTAAAAAAGTTATATTGATGATGGACTCAGTTACGAGATTTGCAATGGCTCAAAGAGAAGTTGGACTAGCAATTGGAGAACCACCGGCAACTAAAGGATATACCCCCTCAGTTTTTGCAAAACTTCCAAAATTGCTTGAAAGATCGGGAACATCAGACAAAGGATCAATAACAGCATTTTATACAGTTCTTGTTGATGGTGATGATTTTAATGAACCAATAGCAGATACAGTGAGAGGTATTTTAGATGGACATATTGTTTTATCGAGAGCATTAGCCCATAAAAATCATTATCCAGCAATAGATATATTAAATTCCGTTTCAAGACTTATGCCTTCAATAGCAGAAGATGTGCATAAAAATGCAGCTTCCCAGGCTAGAGATTTACTTGCAACATATAAAGAGTCAGAAGATCTTATTAATATTGGTGCATATGTAAAAGGCAGCAACAAAAAAATTGATTTAGCAATTCAGTATAATCCTTATATTGAAAACTTCTTAAAACAAGGAATTAAAGAAGAATCAAGTTTTGATGAAAGTATTAGAACATTAACTTCATTGTTCTAATAGGAGGGAAAAATGGGTGAGAGGTTTACATTTAAATTAGATAAGCTTTTAGATATGAGAGTGAAAAATGAAGAAGAGTCAGTAAGACTTTTCAAAGATACGCAAAGAGAAAAAATTATCATAGAAGAAAAACTTGATGATATGAGGAATGACTATGATAGATACAGAGGTATTAAACCTGGTGAAAGCATTGTATATCAGAAAATAAAAAGAAATTATATGACAGCTCTTAATCAGGGAATTGCAGAAAAGGAAAAAGAGCTTGAAATTAAAGACCGAGAACTTGAAATAAGGCGTGATAACTTAAAACAACGAACAATCGAGAGAAAGACAGTTGAAAGGTTAAAGGAAAAGAAATATGAAGCATTTACTAAAGAGCAAGACAGAATTGAGAGAGTTAATAATGATGAATTTGCATTATATGCATACATAAGAAACACTGAAAGGGGGTGAGAATAAGTGAATATAGGTAAAATCAATTTTAGTACAGACATTAACTTATCTGAAAGTAAAGTTAGTTATAAAAATGATAGACAGCAAAACTTTAAAGACTATTTTGATAACTCAGTGAAGTTAAAGGAAGATGATAAAAAGGCTGACTTAAGACAAGTTGATTCTGTTGATAACAATAGAAATGTTAAAGCAGGTGATTCTAAGGAAGAAGTAAAGAATGTTAAGTCCACTGAAGACAATGAAAAAGTTGATGGAAAAGATGGGGACAGAGACACAAATACTTCTAAAGAAAAATTAGAAGAAGTAGTTAAAAAGCTTGAAGATCTTAAAGATGAATTAGCTAAAATTCAAAAAGATAACAAAGGTGATAGCAAGAGCATAGAGGATTTGCTTTCTGTTATAAATTCATTAATATTAGCTCTTCAAAACCTTAAGGATCAGAAAAATGGTATTTCTGAAACTCAAGGAGTAAATGGTCAATTAACAAATACAATGAATTTATTGGGGGGACAGAGCCTTCAAAACTCACAAGATTTATCCTTAGCGGATATTCAAAACAAGGCTTTATTTACTAAAGTTAATGATATTATCCAGGAGTTGAAATTAAATCCTGTTCAAAATGGTGAAACGGGAAATATTAGTGCAGAAATAGTTAAGTTACTTACTGATATGGATGGTGGAGAACAGTTTAAAGACATCTTATCTAAGTTACAAGACGTAGTAAAAGAAATACCAAAGGTTATAGTTGATGCGACAAAAGATATGAATACTTCTAATGTAAGTAATCAGGTTTACATAACTGATTCAAAAGTAGAAGAGGGTAATGCTAAAGCTACGGATGAAACTACGATAAAGAATAATAACTCTTCACAAAAAGGTAATGAAAATGGCTTAGCAAGTGTTGGTAAAACAAATGCAGATGCTACAAGTATTGCAAAAACTGTAGATGTTTCTTCTAATGCTGATGGAAGCAAAGAAGAGAGTAATTCTGAAAGTTCAAAAGAAGATGATTTTTTACAAAGCATTCTAAAGGGAAAAGGGAACGACAACTTTGATAAAGTAGCACAATTAAATCTTAATAGAGTACAAGTTCCTGTAGATAATGTAGTTAATGAAGCACAAAGTATTTCCAAGGCTAATATTACTCAAGATGTAATAAAGACTATTAAGTTTATGGAAACTTCAAGTTTAAAAGAGCTTACAGTTAAGATGAACCCTAAAGATTTAGGTGAAATTACTATTAAACTAGTGGCTCAAGGAGAACAGATGAAAGCTACTATAAATGCATCAAATAAAGAAGCATATGATTTATTAAATTCAAAAGTTCAGGAGATAAAGAACACTTTAAATACTCAGAACATTAAAATTGATGACGTAAATGTTTCTTTAAATGATAACTATACAGCTTTTAGTTCAGGACAAGAAAGTTTTGGAGCAGAAAAAGGAAATGATGGAAGAAGTAATTCATCAGGTAAAACAGAGACTCCTGAGATTACAGAAATAACTGATGAGACTGAAGAGACTCTACTATATAATAATTTAAATAAATTAGCATAAGGAGGTATATATGGGAAATCCACTTAATTCAGCAACAGTGCCTACTAGTTACACAGGAGCTAGAGCGACTGATAGAGGTACTTCAATAGTTAAACCAGGAAGCGATATGGATAAGAATTCATTTCTTAAGATATTATCAGCTGAGCTTTCAAACCAAGATCCAACTCAAAACCAAGATTCAACACAATATATTTCGCAAATGGCTCAGTTTACTTCAATGGAACAAATGGCTAACTTAAACACTACAATGTCAAACTTTGCATCAAACTCCTTAACTGGAAAAGGTGTAACTCTTAAGGAATTAGATGATAAAGGAAATCCGATAACAGGAGTAGTACAGGCTGTAACAAATCAAAATGGAAAAACAACATTATCTGTTCAAATTAATGAAAATGGACAAAATGTATATAAAGATTTTGATATGTCAGACGTTGTGACAGTATTAGAAGTTCCAGATTATTCACTACCTGCATTATCAAGTTTAAACGGGAATATGAGCTTATTAATGGCTACAAGTTTTATCGATAAGAAGGTTCAATTAAGTGATAAAGATAGTTCAGGTAATTATATAACAGGGGTAGTTGTGGGTGTTACAAAAGACAATGGTGTTGTAAATATAAGAATGAAAAATGATTCAACTGGCGAGATAATTACAGTTGGCGTTGACAAAATAACAAAGGTAGATAAACAATCTGAATCTGGAACTACAGCATAGTAAAATAAGATGAGTTACAGAATAATTAATGGACATGCTTATCCTATAGGAAATTTTCCGGAACCTAAGGAAATTACAAGAAGCAGTGAGACAAGTAATACAAATAGTAGTTTTAAAGAAATACTTAAAAATGAAATTAAAAATAGTACTTTAGGAAACAAGGAAGGTTTTACTCTCTCAAATCATGCAGCTGAGAGATTAAGTGAAATTAATTTCACACAAGCAGACTATAAAGAACTTGAGAAGGGGTTAGGAAAAGCTAGAGAAAAAGGTTCAAAAAATACCTTAATGTTATATAAAGACGTAGCTATAATCGCTTCAGTTCAAAACAATACCATAATAACAGCAGTTGATAAAACAAGGGCACAGGAAAATGTGTTTACAAATATCGATAGTGTAGTAATATTATAGGCTGGACCTTATTAGGAAGCCTAAGCCTGTGGAATGACGGAAGCAGGAAAAAATGAATTTATGGAGGTCAAAAAATGTTAAGATCAATGTATTCAGGTATAGCTGGTATGAAAGCTAACCAAACTAAATTAGATGTTATAGGTAATAATATATCAAACGTTGGAACAACAGCTTTTAAAGCTTCAAGAGCAACATTCCAAGACACTTTATATCAAACAGTTAAATCTTCAATGTCACCAAACAATAACCAAGGTGGAGTTAATGCTCAACAAGTAGGTTTAGGTGTTCAACTTGCAAGTATTGATACTATCATGACTAACGGTATGATGCAACCTACAGGAAGAGCATTAGATGTTGCTATAGATGGAGATGGATTCTTCATGGTTAGTAGCGGACCTACAGTATTTGGCGATAAAACATTACAAGTAAGCCAAAGAGCTGGAGCACATAACATAACAGAACAATCACTTGCAACATCAGGTTCTCAACTTATGTACTCTAGAGATGGAGCATTTGTACTTGATGAAGAAGGTAATCTTCTTACTGCAGATGGATATAGAGTAATGGGTTACTCTCTAACAAACGATGATAATGGAATAGATGCATCAGGATTATCACCAGCAGAGGAATCAATTGGAGACCTTAATTTCTCCTTCGGACCAGGATCACAACTTAATGGCTACAGCATAGCATTAGGTGAAGTTGGACCAGGTACTGTAACTTCAGCTACAGTAGACAAAGTAAGTAAAAAGATAATTTTAAGTGGAGATTTTTCTACAAATTCAACTTTAAATTCAGATCAAGTGGAATCAGCTCTTAATAAAGGTATATCAGCAGCAGGTATATCACAAAGAATTAATGTAAAAGGAAATATACCAAGATATGCTAACTTAGGTAGTGATCAAATTCTTGGAGGATCTGATGATACAGCTCCAAGTTCACTTAATTTCTTAGGTGTTAATTTTAAGTTTGAACCAGGTTCTAAATTAAATGGATATTCCTTTAAATTAGGAAAGGTATCAGATCCATCTACAACTGCAGATATTACTGGAAAAGTAATTACAATTAATGGAGACTTTTCAAATGGAACAGTAACTGCATTAGATATTATAAACGCAGTAAATACTAAACTTGATTCAGTTGGTGGGTTCAATAAACTTTCTACTGATTATACAGGTTCAGTAACAAGTGGATTATCACAACTTAAAGATACCTTTGATAGTACAGGTAATAATGGAAGTGCACCAACAGCAGTAACTGCAGCAGGATATGGGATTACTTTCACAGGAAAAAGTTCAGCTTTAAATGGATTTAAAATAACAGTTGCTGATGATAAAACAAAAACTCCAAGTGTAACAGTAGATAGAAGTCAAAATACTATTACTATAGTTGGAGATTTAGCTGGAGCTGGTGTAAATTCAGGAACTCCATATAGTGCAGCACAGCTTCAAACTGACTTAAATAATAAATTAAAACAAAGTGGAATAGATCCAACAGTATTAACTACAACTGTAGGAGGAAGCTTTACAGGAGCAGCAAGTTCAACTACTACTGTAACTGTTGACAATGCAGGTAAAGAATTTACAGCACCTACAACAGTAGATTTCCTTGGCTTAAAAGTAACTTTGCCAAAAGGCTCAACTTTTAATGGATATACTATTAAAGCAGGTGACTTAAATGCAACAGTAACAAATGTTACTGTGGATACAGCAACAAACACAATAACAGTTGATGGACCATTCTTACAAGGAACTGTAACAGCAACTGATCTTGCAAATCAATTAAATTCAAAGCTTACACCAGCACCAGTAGCACCAAATTTAGCTACAGTAACAGGAAACTTAACATCACTTTCATATCAATCAGATATAATTGATGGTGGTTCTGATTTAAAAGCACCAGGAACTGTAACAGTAGATGGTATGACATTCGCACCAGTTCCAGGAGGTTCTTTAAATGGATACACAGTAAGAATGGGAACTGTAACTGCAGGAACTAAAACAAGTGCTGATGTAGATGAAAAATCTAAGACAATCACAATTAATGGTGATTTCCAAACATTTGGAGCTACTGATGTAGCAACAATACAAAATGCTGTTAAAAAGGCACTAGCTGGAAAGAGTATTTCTCAAGGAATTACTGTTTCAGGAGTACCAGGATTAGTACAAGGAGAAACTCAAAGAACAAGTGGGGGTACTCCAGTACAAAGTATTGATACTGATGGAGCAATAGAATATGTTGATGGAACAAAGGATCTTAAAGCATATGATGAAAAGCTTAAAACTTTAAGAATCCCAGAAAGTGTTAAGGTTCCAGGAACTAATGAAACTAAAAAAGTTAAGTCTTACACAATAGATAAAACTGGAGTAATTAAAGCAGTTCTTGAAGATGGATCCGTTGCAGCACTTGGTCAAATAGCAATTGCCGGATTTAAAAACCCAGAAGGTTTAAGTAAATTAGGTAAGAATCTATATGCACAATCAGCAAACTCTGGAGAAGCAACAATAAAGAGTGGATTAGAAACAAAGGGTGAGGATAACTCACAAGGTTTTGGAGATACTGTACAAGGGATGCTTGAAATGTCAAATGTTGACTTAGCAGAACAATTTACTAACATGATTGTTACAAATAGAGCATTCCAAGCTAGTGGAAAGATGATTACTACTGGTGATGAAGTTCTACAAGATATAATTAACCTAAAAAGATAAAAATTAGACTATTAGGGAGCTTCTCTTTGAGAAGCTCACTAATATAAATTGGAGGAATTATGATAAAGTTAACTGGTATGAATGGAAAAGATTTTCTTCTTAATGCTGATCATATTGAAAAAGTAGAAGAAGTTCCTGAAACTTTAATAACATTAACCAATGGAAGAAAGTACATAGTGTTGCAATCTACAGAAGAATTAGTTGATGAAGTAATAAAATATAAAAATAAGATATTCAACATAAAGATCTAGGAGGCGCAAATTGATGAAAAAATCAGATAACCTAACTTTCATTGGGCTTATCCTAGGTGCAATTGTACTGATCTTAGGGATGGCCATAGGAGGAAATAGTTTACTGATATTTTTGAATATACCAGCTTTATTTATAACTGTAGGTGGGTCAATTGCAGCATTATTCGTAAATTATTCAGTAGCAGAAATAAAAGATATAGGGAAATTATTTGGCCAATCGCTAAAAGAGAACAAATTTACAGGAGTAGACCTTATTATACAATTTTCTCATTTCTCTAAAAAAGCTAGAAAAGAAGGATTGTTATCGTTAGAAAACGATATAGCTATACTAGAGGATGACTTTATGAAGAAAGGTCTTCAAATGGTAGTGGATGGGTTTGAAGCTGATACCATCAAAGAAATTTTAGAACTTGAAATTGATGAATTGGAGAACAGACAAGAAAAGGGAGCTACTATTTTTAAAGCCTGGGGAAGTTATGCACCAGCTTTCGGAATGATAGGTACTCTTATTGGGTTAATCCAGATGTTAGCTGGACTAAATGATTTAAACACAATTGCATCTGGAATGGCAAAAGCATTAGTTTCAACATTTTATGGTGCAATAATTGCATACTTATTCTGTAATCCAATTTCACAAAATCTTTTAGTTAAAAGTTCTAAAGAAGCGTCCTTTAGAGGGATGATTCTTGAAGGGATTCTTTCAATCCAAGAAGGAGTAAATCCTAGAATAATTGAAGAAAAATTAAGCACTTATTTATCACAAAAAGACAGATTAGAATATTTAAGATGGAGTTCTTCGATAGAAGGAGAGAGTCTAAATGGTTAGAAAAAGAAAAAATAGAGGTGGACAGTTGAGTGGTGATGAATGGTTAGGAACATTTTCACACACAATAACGATAGTACTAATATTTTTTATACTTCTATTTTCATTTTCGTCAGTAAATGAAAATAAATTAAAAGGAGTTTCAGAAGCACTCAATAATATTGTTAATGGCGGAGGAACTAATATTTTATCAAATAATCAAAGTACTCCAGAAAGTGACAAAGTAGACACATCTAAAGTTATGACAGAAGATACCTCATCTGTAAATACAAATAAACAAATGCTTAGCAAGGTAAATGATTTTATTAAAGAGAACAACCTTGGGAGTGTAACAGAGATAAAAAGTGACAAGAGAGGAATTACCATAGACCTTAAGGATACAATATTATTTGAATCTGAAAAGGCTGATTTAATTCCAGAGAGTAAGAATATTTTAGATAAATTGAGTACACTTTTATCATCAATTAATAATGAGATTATTATTGAAGGTCATACAGATAATGTACCAATTAACAATTATAAGTTTTCATCAAATTGGGAATTGTCTTCTATAAGAGCTGTTAATATTGTTAGATATTTTACTGAAGTAAAAAAACTTGAACCATCAAGGTTTCAAGCATCTGGATATGGTGAATTTAGACCTTTAGTAGATAATTCAACACCAGAAAATAGAGCGAAAAATAGAAGGGTAGATATTTTGATAGTTGCAACTAGTAAAGGAGAGTAAGGGATTATGGCAGAGAAAGAGAAAAAAGACAAGAAAGAGAAAAATGGTGGAAAAGGCAAATTTTTAATATTAGTGATTTTAATTGTTGCAGTGGCAGGAGCTGGAACATTTGGGGGAGTTTATTTTTACATGAAATCCCATGGAGCGGCTGCTGAAAAGACCGTTGAAACAACTTCATTTGAACTAAGTAAAGAAGGCCAATTAATTAATCTTAAAGACAAAAGATATGTTAAAGTTAAGGTAACTCTTGTATATGATATTAAGAATACAAAATTGGCAGAAGAACTTACAACTAAGACACCGATAATTAAAGACAGAATAATTAACATTTTTAACTCTAAGACTGCAGATGAAGCATTATCTAATAAAGTAGCAATTCAAAAAGAATTATTGAAACCAATTAATGCAGAGTTAACTAAGGGACAAATTATTGAAGTTGTCTTTGATGATTTTGTAGTTCAATAAAAGGGAGATAAAATGACTGATACAATTGAATTAGTATTTAGATTAGCTATTGTATTACCATTAATATTATTTTTACTAATAATAACATTAAGATTTATAAATAAAAAATCAAACACTTTAACTAATGGAAGATATCTTAATGTAGTTGAAAGAATTCAAATTAGTAAGGAATGTTATATAACTATTGTAAAGATGGGAGAAGTAGGGTTTGTTATGGCTGTTTCCCCGGGAAATACTGCAGTAGTAAAAGAATTATCAAAAGAAGAATTAGAAAGTATCATGAGAGATAAAAAACAATCTCAGCAAGAACTTATAGATACATATCAGAAGTACGTATTAGCTTGTTCAGATACATTAAAGGATAAATTTAAGAAATTTAGAGATAGAGGACGAGGCAATGAATAAGAAAAGAGTTTTTAAATATTTACTAGTTTTTTTTGCAATATTTTTAACATTTAATAATAAGGTTTTAGCAGCTGAACCTCAGTTTAATGTATCTGTTAATCCTGGTACTACTCCAACTGATTTTGTAACAGATATAAAGTTACTTATTTTCTTAACAATTTTGACATTATTACCTTCATTTATAGTTATGGTAACATCATTTACAAGAATTGCAGTGGTATTATCATTTCTGAAAAATGCATTAGGTGTTCAGCAGGCTATACCATCACAAGTTATGGTTGGACTCACCTTATTTTTAACATTATTCATAATGCAGCCCGTATATACGGATATAAATGCAAATGCACTTCAACCTTATATGCAGAGTAAAATTACACAACAGCAAGCTATTGACGCAGGGTCAAAACCTTTAAGGGAATTTATGTTAAAACAAACTAGGCAAAAGGATTTGAAGCTATTTATTGAAACTTCAAAACTTGATCAAACTAAAATTGATAAGGATAATGTTCCACTTTATGTAGTGATACCTGCATTTGTTATTAGTGAGCTAAAAACTGCATTCCAAATAGGATTCTTGATTTTCTTACCATTCTTAATAATTGATATGGTAGTAGCATCAGTTCTTATGTCCATGGGTATGTTTATGTTACCACCAGTAATGGTGTCCTTACCATTTAAATTATTACTATTTGCAATGGTTGATGGATGGTATTTAGTTGTTAAATCTCTAATTATGAGTTTCTCGTGAGGTGTATAAATGAGTGAAACAATGGTTTTAGGAATAGTAAAAGATACATTAGTTACTGCCCTTAAGGTATCTGCTCCATTTTTGGTAGTAGCACTTGTAGTTGGATTAATAATAAGTATTATTCAGGCTACAACGCAGATACAAGAACAAACATTGACTTTTGTTCCTAAATTAGTTGCTATTGCAGCTGTAGGATTAATTTTAGGTAGTTGGGTTTTACATCAACTTCTTAGTTTTACGGAGAGAATATTTGAAATAATTGCAACAGTTGCAAAATAGGAGGAGAATCTTGATTAACACAGTATATTTTTTAGCAATTTTCTTGATTTTTCTAAGAATAGGTTCTTTTCTTATTATAAGTAGAATATTTTTTCCATCAGGAACACCAAATGTAGTTAAAGTATTTTTTGCATTTATTTTATCATATATGATAATAACAGGAATAAATTATGATCAGCTTAAGTCAATTAATGATAATTTTGCGCTGATTTTTAATTGCGTAAATGAAGTAATGACTGGAATAATGCTCGGAATTATTGTGAATTTATGTTTTGAATTCATAAAGTTTGCTGGTGCTTGGATGGATATACACATAGGGCTTAGTATGATAAACTTGTTTGATGTAACATCTCAAAGTACCTCAACTTTGCTTAGCAATATATTTCATTGGATTGCACTAATGGTTTTCTTTTTAATAGATGGACATCATATGTTAATAAGGGAATTAATTGAAAGCTTTAATGTTGTGCCGCTAGGGCAAACAATTGTTTACCAAGATACTTTAAATCAAGTATTTTTAGCTTTTAGTAAATATTTTGTAATAGGTTTGAAAATAGCAATACCAATTGTATTGATAATTATAATTGCAGACCTTTGTATGGGTTTAATTTCTAGAACAGTTCCACAGTTAAATGTTATGATACTGGGAATGCCTTTAAAGATATTAGTAGGATTTTTAGCAATAATGGTTGCATTACCAACATTAGTTAAATTTATTATTGGTGCATTTAATGTGTTGCCTGATATTTTTAAAGGAATTTATGGTGCTGTCCCCATGGTTTTAATCTTTGCAGATGAAAAAACTGAGGAAGCAACCCCTAAGAAGAAAAGTGAATCTAGAAGAAAAGGTCAAATTGCTCGTAGTAAAGATGTTAATTTATCATTAACGCTACTTGCATGTACATTACTCATATCACTATTAAGTGGGTATATGGCTAATAATTTTAGAAGTGATATGATTTATTTTCTCAGCGAAAATTTTAATAAGCAGCTTACAGAACTTACTGCAAGAAATTATATCATAACAGCGCTTTATAGAATTGCAATAAATGCATTACCAATTATTTTACCAATTACAGTAGCAGGGGTAGTGGCATCATTAATGCAAACAGGCTTTTTAATTACTGGTGAATCAATAAAACCATCACTAGGGAAGCTAAATCCTTTAAAGGGATTTAAAAATATGTTTTCTAAAAGAAGTTTTTTAGAATTAGGTAAAAATATTATCTTAATAATTTTAATAGGATATTTAAGCTATAGCTTTGTTATAAATAATTTTAATAGTATATTGAGTATGGGAAGTGTTTATTTACCCTCAATAGGAATAGAGATAAAATCGTTAGTAATGGGTATATTTACCAAAGTAACCTTATTGATGATTGCATTGTCTTTAATGGATTATATTCTACAGGTGAGAATATTTAATAAAGAGATGAGGATGTCAAAACAAGAAGTAAAAGAAGAATATAAGCAAATGGAAGGCGATCCTCAAATTAAGGGTAAAATAAAGCAAAAGCAAAGAGAAATTGCTTCAAGAAGAATGATGCAAGCTGTTCCAGATGCAACTGTAGTAATTACAAACCCTACACATATAGCAGTTGCATTAAAGTATGAAGAAGGCGGAATGGAAGCTCCTAAAGTAGTGGCAATGGGTGCAGATCATGTTGCTATAAAAATAAAAGAAATAGCTAAAGAAAATAAAATTCCAATTATAGAGAATAAGCCACTTGCGAGAGCAATGTTTGATACATTAGATGTTGACTCAGAAGTTCCAGCAGATATGTATCAAGCTATTGCAGAAATTTTAGCTTTGGTATACAAAATGAAAAAGTCGTAGTATAAAAGGATGGATGAATATTTATGGAAGCCTTTGGTAAAAATAAGTTTAAAGATAATATAGGAGTAATATTTGCCTTTTTAGTTATTGGAATAGTACTTATGATTATTATTCCATTGCCTACATGGTTATTAGATATTTTAATTGCAATAAATATTACTGTTTCACTTGTAATTATATTAACTACAATGTTTACAACAAATGTATTGCAATTATCTGTATTTCCTACGTTATTATTAATTACTACATTATATAGGTTAGCACTTAACATAACATCTACAAGACTTGTATTATCACAAGGTGATGCTGGAACAATAATATCAGCATTCGGTGGCTTCGTTGTTGGAGGAAACTACACTGTAGGTATAATAATATTCATTATTATTATGGTCGTTCAATTTATAGTAATTACTAATGGTGCTGGTAGAGTATCTGAAGTATCTGCGAGATTTACTTTAGATGCAATGCCAGGAAAGCAAATGAGTATTGACGCTGATTTAAATGCAGGGCTTATTGATGAAGCTGGTGCTAAGAGAAGAAGAGAAGATTTGCAATTAGAAGCAGATTTTTATGGAGCGATGGATGGTGCTTCGAAGTTCATTAAAGGTGATGCCATAGCAGGTATAATTATTACATTAGTAAATATACTTGGTGGAATAATAATTGGTGTACTTCAAAGAAATTTGCCATTAGCGCAAGCAGCACAAGATTATGTTAGATTAACAGTTGGAGATGGACTTGTATCTCAGATTCCTGCATTATTAATATCTACAGCTTCTGGTATATTAGTTACACGTTCAGGGTCAGCAGATAATCTAGGAGAAACTTTAGGCAAACAATTAACAGCCTTTCCTATAGTTTTGGCTATGGCAGGAATAATTACATCAATAATAGGATTACTTCCAGGATTCAATCCGATCCCCTTCTTTATAGCAGGAGGGGCATTAGGAACTGCATCTTATTTCCTATTCAAAGAAGAAAAGCAAAAAGAAGAGATGGAATTTCTTCAAGCGGAAGATGACCAAATGGAAATTGAGAGCAAAGAGCCGGAAAATGTTATGAATCTAATTTCTGTCGAGCCTATGGAAGTTGAAATAGGATATGGATTAATTCCTTTAGCAGATGAAAGTATTGGTGGTGATTTACTCCAAAGAATAGCATCTGTTAGAAGACAATGTGCTATTGAAATGGGGATAATAGTCCAGCCAATAAGAATAAGAGATAATCTTCAACTAAAAACTAATGAATATGTAATTAAAATTAGGGGTACGGTGGTAAATTCGGCAGAATTAATGTCTAGTATGCTTTTATGTATGGATCCAACAGGAGAAAGTACAGATATTCCAGGTATTAGAACTATAGAACCTACTTTTGGATTGCCAGCCGTATGGATAAATAAAGATCAAAAAGAAGAGGCTGAAATAAGAGGATTTACAGTTGTAGACCCTACTACAGTAATGGTTACACATTTAACTGAAACAATTAAAGCACATGCGTTTGAGCTTTTAGGAAGACAAGAAGTTAAGATGATTGTAGATAATACTAAAGAAAAATACTCTGCTGTTGTAGAAGAACTTATACCAGATTTACTTACTATTGGAGAACTTCAAAAAGTATTACAAAATCTTCTTAAAGAGAAAGTTCCAATAAAAGATATGGTTACAATTTTAGAGTCTTTAGCAGATAATTCAAGAAATACTAAAGATCTAGAACTTTTAACTGAATATGTTAGATTTGCGTTATCAAGAACAATATGTAATGGGTTAATAGATGAGGATAGAGCAATAACAGTTGTTACTTTGCAACCAGGAATTGAAGATCTAGTTGCAAATAATACTCAAAAATCAATACAAGGTTCATTCCCAGCAATAGATCCAGATACAACTACTAGAATATTCAACGGAATAAGAGATGTGGTTGAAAGAATTAATTTCTATAATAATCAACCTATAATTTTGGTATCGCCTAAAATAAGACCTGCGTTTAGAAGGCTTATTGAGATGGTATTTCCTCATATAATGGTTATTTCATTAAATGAGATACCAAATGATGTAGAAATTAGAACCGAAGGAGTTGTAACTATATAGATGATAATAAAGAAGTACATAGTAAAAAATATGAATGAAGCTATGACAAGAATAAGATATGAACTAGGGAAGGATGCCGTAATTCTTAGCAATAGAAAGATAAGAAAAGATGGAATTAAAGGTTTTTTTTCACCTAAATTATTAGAAGTTACAGCTGCAGTTGAGAAGCTTCCGGAAGCAAAAACTGAAAAGAAAAATAAAAGTGAAGTTGAAAATTCCATTGATTCTTTAAGAAAGATAATGGAAAGAGAAATATCTAATAGAAGTACTGAAAATAGAGACTCATTATTTGAGGAAAATAAAGCAGCTGAAAGTATTAAAAAAGATACTTCAGATAGTCAGCTTAAAAACGAAATGCAAGAAATTAAATCAATGCTTGCTAAGGTCATTGATAAAGATGAAAATGCAATAAAAGATGAGTTTGATGAGTTCTTAGATGAAAGAGATATTGAAGAAAAATATATACAAGATTTTAAAAATGATTTAAATAATAATCTATCTTTTGAGGATAAAAAAGAACAACTTAGGGAATATCTAAGAAATATAGTACAAATTGATTCTAAACCATTATCCGGAAGAGTAGTATTTGTAGGACCAACTGGGGTAGGCAAGACTACAACAATTGCAAAAATTGCAGGAAAGTTATCATTGATAGAAAGAAAAAAAGTAGGCCTTATTACTATTGATACTTATAGAATTGGTGCAGTTGAACAATTAAAAACATATGCAGAAATAATGGGTATAACTTTAGAAGTAGTAATTACACTTAAAGAGATGGAACTAGCAATAGAAAAACTAAGTGATTGTGATGTTATATTAATAGATACTACTGGAAGAAGTTCTAAAAATAAGATGCAATTATCTGAATTAAGAGCTTTTGTTGAGAAAGCAAAACCAGATGAAACATATTTAGTAATTTCATCAATAATTAAAAATAAAGATATAGAAATTATACTAGATGGATATAAATTATTAAGCTATGATGGTATAATAGTAACAAAGCTAGATGAAACTTCTGTGTATGGTGGATTAGTTCAAATAATTAAAGAATCTAATACTCCAATATCATATATTACTACAGGTCAGTCAGTTCCAGAAGATATTAGAGCTGCTGATAAAGAAGAAATAGTGAAACTTATTCTTGGGGAGGATACTGTATGCTAGATCAAGCTGTAAAACTCAGAGAATTAGCTGGTCAAGATTTAGGAAAAACCAGAAGTAAGATTTTAACTATTACCTCTGGAAAAGGTGGAGTAGGTAAAAGCAACATAGTAATTAATCTAGCTATTGAACTTCAAAAGCAAGGAAAAAAAGTTCTAATTTTTGATGCAGATATTGGAATGGGAAATGATGATGTCTTAATGGGGATATTCCCTAAACATACTTTGTTTGATATCTTAAATGATGAAATGTCCATTGATAAGGTTTTAGTTGAAGGGCATATGGGGGTTAAACTTTTATCTGGGGGTTCGGGTATAAATCGAGTTGAAGATTTATCTGAAAGAGAGAGAGAAAAGTTTTTAGATAAGATTCAAAAACTAGATGAATATGATTATATTCTTATTGATACAGGAGCAGGAATTAATAGAAGTGTATTAGCATTTATTTCTTGTTGTCAAGAACTGATTGTTGTTACAACACCTGAACCTACATCATTAACAGATGCATATAGTTTATTAAAAGCAACAAAGCATTTTAAAATTAAAGACAAAGCTAGTGTAATAGTGAATAAATCTCTTTCGTTCAAAGAAGGTCAAGATACCTTCAACAAGTTCAAAAGCGCAATTGATAGATTCTTATTTTTAGAAGTAGACTATTTGGGTGCAGTTCTTGAAGATAGAAAACTTGTTCAAGCAGTAAGAGAGCAATCACCATTTACCATATCATATCCTAACAGTGATGCAGCAAGATGCATTAAAGATATTGCTAAAAAATTAGAAGGGGAAGTAAATAATCAAGCCAATATTGGAGCAAATGGATTATTTAAAAGAATTTTTAGTATATTTTCTTAGGGGGAAATGATGAAATCACTTAGAATTGGGTTAAATAGGGTAGTATCAATATTTTGGAAAGATGAAAAAGTATATAAGGCAAGTGTTCAAGATGAGGAAGAAGGTTTCTTCTACATAAATTTGCCAGTTTGTGACGGAGAGTATTTATTCTTTGTAGAAGGGCAGAAACTATCGATGCTCTTCAATGATGAAAATAATATATATAAATTTGAAACTACGGTTATAAAAAGAACTTTAGTTAATCAAATGCCATTGTATAAACTAGAAATTCCAGAAAATTATGAAAAAGTTCAAAGAAGAGATTATGTAAGAATTGAGTTTGTACAAAAATTACAATATGTAAGATTAAGTGATAAAAATGAAGAATTAGATAATGAGTATAAAGCAGCATTACTACTAGATATTAGTGGTGGTGGATTAAGAATGAAATCAAAAGAAAAGAATTCTATAAATGATAAAGTTCTGATAAATATTTCTTTTGAAAATGAAATAGTTGGCATAATAGGAAGAATAGTTAGAATAAGTAAATCTGAAGATAAAGAATTTATATATGGAATAAAGTTTGATGAAAATCAACGATCTTCTAGGGAAAAAATAGTTAGAATAGTATTTAAATTAATGAGAAAACAAAGAGGGTTAGTTTAGAATTTAAGGGGGAAAGACCATGGAATTAACTGTACCTGATCAATCAAAAGAACAGTTAGTAGAAAAATATATACCTTTAGTAAAATATATAGCTTCAAGGGTAATAATAGGTAAAACTAAATATATTGAGTATGACGATCTATTGGGATATGGTATGGTAGGATTAATGGATGCGATTAATAAGTTTGATTATAGCAGGGGAATGAAATTTTCAACGTATGCATCTATAAGAATTAGAGGTTCTATGATTGATGAAATACGAAAGAATTCCCCCATCACAAAAGGTGCTATAGATAAGCTCAATAGATATAATGAAGCGGTGGAAAACCTTCAAAGAAGATTGCTTAGAGAACCTACAAATGACGAAATTGCAAAAGAACTAGGTATTTCAATTAAAGATATTGGAGAAATAGAAGGTTACATAAATTACATTTCTGTTCTATCATTAGAAGACATAATATTTTCAGATGATGAAGATGTTACTGTAAAAGGAATGATTCAGGATAAGAATAGTCCTTCACCAGAAAAAGAAATGGAGGATAAGGAAGAAATAGAAATGTTACAAAAATCCTTAGAAATGCTCAATGAGAAAGATAGAATGATACTTAGCCTTTATTATTATGAGTCTTTGACTCTTAAGGAAATTGGTAAGGTACTTGAAGTATCAGAATCAAGAGTTTGTCAATTACATAGTAGAGCAATAAGAAATCTAAGAAGTAACATGAAAACTTTAAATTATACATAAAAAAGAATTAAGACTATACATAAAGTGGGTGTGCTATGGCAGTTTTCATTATAATAATATCAATTGCTCTAATTTACATAAACTATAGAGCATTGAAAAAAGATAAAAATTCAAGTTTTAGTGACATATTGGCTCATAAGGAAGAAAATATTAGTGATATACAATATGAAGTTGGTAAATTGAGACGAGAGTTTAGTGAAACTATTCTAGAACTCCAAAAAGAGATTATAGAGTTAAAAGCTAGGGACAGAGGCAATGAAAGTAATAAAGATGATTTAGATATAAAGAAAAATGGTACATATTTCGATAATGAAAATGTGGAAGAATTTGAAGAAGTTGATGAGAATGAGACTATACAAGTAAATGATTCCAATGGCGATAAAGATATTGAGCTATCTTCAAAAAAAGAGTATTCTAATGATATAGAAGAAAATGAAGTTGATGAAAATCAATCTAAAGACAAAGTAGAGTTAGTTAAGGAACTAATAAACAAAGGGTATGATGATGACAAAATATGCGAAAGCCTTTCAATTGGAAAGGGGGAAGTACTATTAATACGAGGATTGTTAAAAAATTCAAAGAATTAATTAATTTTTTAAGTGATAAAAAATTACTAATGGGAATTGGAATTGGTATGATTTTAGCAACAATACTAATGTTAGGATTTAATAGGAACAAGGAACTTTCAAAAAGTCAGATTGAAGAGAAGGCAAGATCATTTGGAATGTTATATGAGGATGAATGTAAAGTGATTTTTAATAAGGATGTGACAACAAAATGATAAGAGGATTATATACGGCAGTTTCTGGATTAGTTTCACTAGAAGCTAAACAAGATTCAATAACCAACAACTTAGCAAATGCAAATACAAATGGATTTAAAAGTGATGATGTTAAATTAAAGAGTTTTAAAGAAGTTTTAATTGAGAATAGAGATAAGGTTTCCGGCGGAATGAATGTACGAAACCAACTAGGTTATTTAAGCTTAGGATCAGCTATAGATGGTACATATACAAAATGGACTCAAGGTTCAATTAATGATACTAATAAGGATACAGATTTTGCAATTGAAGGTGCTGGATTCTTTGTAGTAAGAACTAATACACCTGAAGGGGTGAAAGAGCATTATACCAGAGATGGAAGCTTCAGGATCGATGCTCAAGGGTATTTAACTACTAGTTCAGGTGATGCTGTTATTGGGACCAATGCATCTGGTGCACAAGGGCCAATATATGTTGGAAATGGTAAACTTGCTGTTGATGGTAGTGGAAATATTAATGTTGATGGAAAACCATCAGGTAAATTATTAACAGCTAATTTCCAAGACTACGGTACTCTTAAAAAAGTTGGGGACAACCTATACGAAGGACAAAATCCAAATTACCAAGCGAATACTTCTATTAAGCAAGGTTCATTAGAGAAGAGTAATGTAAATATAATGAGTGAAATGGTTGATATGATTTCGGTAATGAGAAGCTTTGAAAGTAATCAAAAAGTTATACAAACTATTGATGAAACTTTGGGTAAAGCTGCAAATGAAGTTGGAGCAGTTAGGTAGGAGGATGATGTATGTTTAGAATATTATGGAATTCAAAGAGTGCAATGAATGCTAATCAAGAGAAGTTAGATTCTATTTCAAATAATTTAGCTAATGTAAACACAACTGGATATAAAAAAGTTGATGCTCAATTCAAAGATTTACTTTCAGAATCGTTTGATAGACTAGGTTATCCTGTAAATGATAAAGACGCATACACAGGAACAGGCGTTAGAACTACAGAGTGGTCAAGAGATAAAACTCAAGGACCTATGCAGGAAACAGATATACCAACTGATATGGCAATAGATGGTAAAGGTTACTTTAGAATACAAGCACCAACAGGTGAAGTAGCTTATACTAGAGCTGGCGCATTCAACATAGATTCAATGGGGAAACTTGTAGATTCAAATGGAAACAAGCTATATGTTGAATATGCTAATGGATATTCAGAAGGAAATCCTAAATTAGATAGCAAGAATTTAGTGATAAATCAAGACGGAAGCATTTTGCAAAAAAATGGAGGTAAGTCTGAAAAGATAGGAACTATTCCTTTGTATAATGCAGTCGGTGATGATTCTATGGTTTCAGTTGGAGAAAACTTATATTCACCAAAGCCAGGAGTAAATATGTTTAGAGAAACTGATGCTGATATAAATCAAGGTTATTTAGAAGGATCAAATGTTGATATGGCTCAAGAATTTACTGATATGATTATTACTCAAAGAGCATTTCAATTAGCATCAAAAGGTGTTACCACAGCTGATGAAATGTGGGGCATGGTAAACAATATGAGAGGTAAATAGCGTGTATAATATACGCTAATCTTAAATAACTATATACTTGTTTGTATATAGTTATTTTTTATTCTATAGCAATAATAAATAAAAAATGTTTGGCAATAAGGCCAAACATTTTTTTATTATAATGAAGTTATTGTGTTAGTTAATGGTGGTATTACCTGCTTCTTTCTTGATAATACGCCAGGTAAGAATGCAGTATTATCTACAAGATTAATATTAAATGTATGCTCAACAATTTCAGGTCTAGAACCAGCAACTAAAATTTGAGAACCTTCATTTAATATATCAGTTAGTAGTAGTAAAACAAGCTGTAAGTCATTAGCAGCAGCTTTATTATTCATGTATTCAAGCATCTCAGCTTTTAGTGGCATAAAGCCTTCTATATCCATTGTATTAACTTGAGCTACACCAATTTTGGTATCTTCTATGGTAAAAGGTTTGAAATCT
Organism: Clostridium paridis; assembly: GCF_016765615.1. GTDB lineage: Bacteria > Bacillota > Clostridia > Clostridiales > Clostridiaceae > Clostridium_T > Clostridium_T paridis. The sequence goes on from NZ_JAESWA010000023.1 coordinate 220,176, forward strand.
TGGTTGAATATTTGTTCAACAGTCTTTCCTTTTAATGAAGTACCAGCTTTAAACATTTCCTTTGCGAACTCTTCTATGTTTATTTCAGCGATATTGGCAAGTCTCTTACATATAGTTTTATCAACCTCTGTGCAAGTAGGACTTCTGAATAGTAAGGTATCTGAAATTATAGCTCCGCATAATAGTCCAGCTGCTTCTCTAGATGGTCTAATGCCATTTTCAAAGAATCTCTTAGCAACTATAGTTGAAGTTGAACCAACAGGCTCATTTCTAAAGTAAATAGGGTTACTAGTTTGTATATCAGCAACTCTATGATGATCTATAATTTCTAGTATTTCAGCATCTTCAAGTCCATTGATAGATTGACTTCTCTCATTATGGTCAACTTGAATAATCTTCTTTTTGAAGTTTGGTATTAAGTGATATCTAGAAACTGTTCCAATAACCTTGTTATTAGTATCAATAACTGGATAGTTTCTAAATCTAGTTTCTGCCATTACACTTCTAATATCATCTACTAAGTCATCAGATGATATAGTTACAAGCGATTCTTTTGCCATTACAAAATCAACAGGTATAGATTGAACAACCAATCTTGAGGCTGTAAAAGAATCGTGTGGTGTTGATATAACTGTAATATTATTTTTCTTCGCTTCCTCAAGTAACTCATCACTTAGGACAAAAGATCCAGTTAATATAAGAAGTGATACCTTACAGTCAATGATAGCTTCTAAAGCTTCGGCTCTGTCCCCACCAACTATAACAACATCGCCCTCTTGAATATATTCTTTAAATCCTTGCGGTTGCATAGCAGCAACTAATATCTTTCCAGGGAATACTTTTGTATCTTCATTTATTGTAAGAGTTTTAGCTGATAGAGTGTCAACTATATTATCTATAGTAGTCTTACTCTTAGCTAAAATTTTATTATCCCATATATCCATATAACTAGAAACAATGTTAGAAATAGATAATATACCAATTAAATGTGTATTAGAGTCAACCACAGGAACTGATTTCATATTCTTTTCTTTCATTATGTTCCAAGCTGTTTTTATTGAAATATCTGCCCCAAATGGAGTGAATCTGTCGAAATTCAAATCTTTAACCTTTAACTTAATTGTTTCTAAGAACATTGGTTTTTCGACATTAAAAAAGTCTAATATGTATTGAGTTTCTTGATTTACATTACCTAACCTTACAGGTATAGCAGGAAGATCTCCTGTTTTATTTTTAAATTCTGCATATGCATAAGCAGCACAAATAGAATCGGAGTCTGGATTCTTATGGCCAGTTACATAAATTACATCTTTCATTAAATTGCCTCCTTAGTAGTCACTTTATAGTATTATTCTAAATTTAAATGTTGTAATTGTAAAGGGGACAGAGGAATCAATATTATAAAAAGACAAGAATTTTTAAAATTAGCAATTTTATTTATAAGATTTTATATTTAAAAATTTTTCATAATTAATATATGTATACACATATATTAAGTTAAAGGCAATATTAAAGGAGGAGCATAAGTGATTGAAGAAAAAGAGCTCTTATTAGGATTAACTAATAAAGAAGCAGAGTTTAGAATGAAAAAGTTTGGACCCAATGAATTAACTAAGGGAAAAAAGAAATCGCCATTTATGGTTTTTATATCTCAATTTAATGATTTAATGATTTGGGTATTATTAGCATCAACAGTAATATCTTGTTTCATGGGTGATACTGCAGATGCCATAACAATTATTATAATTGTGCTTATAAATGGAATTTTGGGATTTATTCAGGAATATAGAACAGAAAAATCACTAGATGCATTAAAAAGTTTAGCAGCACCAACTTGTAAGGTAATAAGGGATGGAAATATGAGAGTCATAAATGCAATAAATTTGACAGTTGGTGATTGGGTTGATTTAGAAGCTGGGGACAGAGTGCCAGCAGATGGTATATTAGTTGATGGAAATGGACTAACAGTGGATGAGTCTTTATTAACCGGAGAGTCAGTCGGGGTAAATAAAGATACAAGAGACAAGCATGGAAATGTATATATGGGTACAACTGTACTAAAAGGTAAAGGTTTAATGAAAGTTTCAACTATAGGTATGGGGACAGAGATGGGAAAAATAGCAGGACTCCTTCAAAATATAGAGGAGGAAAAATCTCCATTAAAGGACAGACTTGAGTCATTAGGAAAAGTATTAGTATTCTTATGTTTAGGCATATGCGCAATTGTAACAGTAGTAGGTGTAGCTAGAGGGAATAACCTAGGAGATATGTTCTTATTGGGGGTAAGCCTAGCTGTAGCAGCTATTCCAGAGGGACTTCCTGCCATTGTTACCGTTTCTTTAGCACTTGGTGTATCACGTATGTTAAAACGAAATGCGTTAGTTAGAAAACTACCAGCTGTTGAAACATTGGGTTGCACTTCAGTAATTTGCTCAGATAAAACAGGAACATTAACTCAAAATTCAATGACTGTCAAAGAAATATATATTGATAATAAAATATACAATTTAGATAAAGGAGAAAAGGTAAGAAATGAGGTATTTATTAAAACATTAATATATTGTAATGATTGTAATTATAATTTAAGTGAGAAAAATATTGATAAAGCTTTGCATGGAGATCCAACCGAAACAGCATTAGTTAAAGCTTTTTTTAAAGACGTACAATTATTAAAGACATTTATTAGCAATAAGAGAAGAGTATTTGAAGTACCTTTTGATTCAAACAGAAAGATGATGTCAGTAATTATTAGGGAAAATGGAAAGGAAACTTGTTACACTAAAGGGGCTCCAGAAAAAGTTTTAGATAAATGTAGCTATATAGTTGAGGATGGAAGAATAAAGCCACTAACTTCAACAAAGAAAAAAGCAATATTAAATTGTGTTGATAGTATGTCCAATAGGGCTTTGAGATGTCTAGCAGCTGCATATAAAGATGGATTTTTAGAAAAAAATGATGGCTTGGAAAAAGGGTTAATATTTATTGGAATAGTTGGAAGTATAGACCCTCCAAGAGAAGAAGCTAGAGATGCGGTATTACAATGTAAGCTTGCAGGAATAAAACCTGTTATGATTACTGGTGATCATAAAAATACAGCTTTTGCAATAGCTAAGGCATTAAGCATTTGTAATTCAAGTGATAGTGTATTAACTGGTGATGATATAGAGGCTTTGAGTGATAGGGAATTGGAGAGAGAAGTAGAAAAGGCAAGGGTATTCGCGAGAGTAAACCCTAACCATAAATTAAGAATAGTAAAAGCCTTCAAAAAAAGAGGTAATATAGTAGCAATGACTGGTGATGGGGTAAATGATGCTCCTGCAATAAAAGAAGCAGATATAGGAATTTCAATGGGAATTTCGGGGACAGACGTAACAAAAGAAGCATCTTCAATGATATTAATGGATGACAACTTTACTACAATTGTAGCTGCAGTAGAAGAGGGGAGAGTTATTTATGATAATATAAGAAAGTTTATAAGGTATCTATTGTCATGTAACTTAGGAGAGGTATTAACAATGTTCCTTGCTTCAATTTTTTATATGCCAAACCCACTAACACCAATACAAATCTTATTTGTAAATCTCGCAACAGATGGTTTGCCAGCAATTGCATTAGGAGTAGATCCTCCAGATAAAGATATAATGTCTCAGAAACCTAGGGATAAAAAAGAAAGTATATTTGCAAGAGGACTTACTGAGAAAATTATGGTGAGAGGAACACTTATAGGTATATGTACATTGATGTCTTTTATAATTGGACAATACTTAGGCTTTGATTTGAAAACCTGTAGAACAATAGCATTGTGTACTTTGGTAATGTCACAATTAATTCATGTATTTGAATGCAGATCAGAAAGACATTCAATATTCGAAATCAAACTATTTACTAATCCTTATTTGTTGGGTGCGGTTCTAATTTCGATATCTATGATAATGTGTATATTGTATATTCCATTTTTTAGAGATGTTTTTCAAACACAAGCTTTAAGCCTAATGAATTGGGGAATAGTTATATTCTTCTCAGGAATAATTGCAACTATAAATTCAATTTATTTATATATTAAAAGGTAGAACAAATTAGAATGAAATCTTAGGGGGACAGAGGGAGAAAAAGTAATAAAACAAAAATTTAATATAGATCGATGTATATCACCATTCATTAATGACAATAATCACAAATATTAGAAGTTAATTTAATGGATGGTGATTTTTTGTGGCTAGAACATCTAGAATTAAGAGAAAACATGGAATATATCATATTATGGTTAAAAGTATACCAGAGTTGAAATTATACAATGATAACGAGGATAAAGATAAATATCTTAAAATTATAAAAGAAAAGCAGGTGTTATTTGGGTTCAAAATTTATGCATTCTGTATTATGAGTAATCATGGACATTTTATAATAGACTCAAATGGGGCAGATATTTCTGAAATAATGCAGTCTATAAATTCGAAATATGCATTTTATTTCAATAGAAAATATAAAAGAAATGGGCATCTTTTTCTAGATAGATTTAAAAGTAAATTAATTAATAATGATAGATATTTGTACTTATTGTCACTATATATACACAGTAATCCTAAGGATATTAATATATATAGAAATTCATTAGAAAATTATTATTATTCTAGTTTATCAAACTATTTTTATGGAAAGAAAGATAAATATAATATTGTTGACACAAGTAGAATATTGTTTTTATTTTCAAATAATATTAAAACTCCAAGGAAAAGTTATAAATTAGCCATTGAAAACTACACTAAGATGAAATATCAGGATATTGATTTTAAAAATGATATAAATAAGGAAATAGTTGAGTTAAAGAATAATAAAAGCAATGGTAGAGATTTAAAACACTCCATAGATAAAATAACTAATTATCTAAGTGAAAAATTTATGATAGATAAATCACTTATGAATTTAAAATATAATAATGAAGTAAATATTGTAAAATCTTTTTTGTTTCTTTTTATGAGGTGTTTTTGCAAAATGAAGGTAAGAGAAATATATGATATTTACAATAATCATTCAATAAATACAATATACAAGCTAAGTAATTCAGGAGTTGCTCTTATGCTTAAGAATCCCAATTACACATATATAATGGATGAATATTTATCAGTTATATAAAATGATTAATCATTTTTTATAGCTAAAACCATTTTAAATAATCAAGTAGCTGTGATAACTTTTATATTAGGTGGCGCCAAATTGGGCTGTAATTGATGGAATTAGCTGATTTATTAGGTTATGAAAAAGCACAAATTGTAGATGTGAATAATTGAGATACATTTGAAACATAAATAATATAAATAAAGCCTGGGACAGAGAAAGTAAAAATTTCTTCCTAAATGGAGCAGCAACTCGTATAATTAAAGAGAACTACAAGATTATTTTAATGGCATACTGTGAAATGGATAAAGAAGAAGTGAAAACTCATAAACCAAAGGTAGTAGTTCTGGAAGCGGGAAATAATATTAGTTTAGTAACAAGTTATGAAAAGAATGAGGAATCTCCATAACTTTCCATATGATGTCGTGAAATGAATGGGATTATAAAATAATAATGTAAAGGTTTAATGGATATCAATATTTTATTGATATCCATTTTTTAATAGAGTTATAATTTCATCCATTCCTGTAATAATTTCATTGGTATTAGGCTTTGCTACACTTAATCTTATACCTTTTTTATAGGTCGAATTTGATAAAAAGTAAGGTCGACCTTTGGCAATTTTTATGCCTCTGTCCCCCAATTTCTTAGCAAATAAATCCTCATTTATATACTCAGGAAGAAATATGTAAGAATAAAATCCCCAGGTTGGCTTAGTGAAAGATATATTTAAGTTTGATAGTTCACCCATCTTTTCTTTTAGAAGGTTAAGTCTAATTTTATGCTCTGTCTTTATCGACTTTATATGTTTTGATAAAAGATTACTTTTAAGATAAATCTCTAGTGTAGCTTGAGACACTAATGAAGGAGCAAAATAAGAGTAATAATATGAATAATTTGCATGCAACTTGAAATCATCGATTAAATGATCAGGTACTACAGTTAGACCAAGTTTTATCCATGGAATTATCTTGGTGAAACTTTTTAAATATATAAAGTTATGATGATCTCCGTATGAATATATTGGATCATACTTAGAATCAAACTCAATATCACCAAAATAGTCATCTTCAACTATATAAACATTATATTTTTTAGCTAAATCTGCAATTGCTAATCTTTGAGATTTTGAATACCTTGTGCCTAGGGGATTATGATTCCTCGGTATAGTATAGAAAAATTTAATATCACCATATTTGAAGATATGTTCAAGTTCATTTAAATCAATACCATACTCGTTACGCTCAATTCCTATTGGCTTTATACCAGAGTTTTCTAAGAATGAGATAAAGTATCTGTAAGTAGGATTTTCTACTAAAATATTTTTTTTATCATTTGGAAAAGGCATATTCGTTAATATACTTAAAATTTGCTGTATTCCAAGATTAATAAATATATTATCAACTGATGTAAAAACTTGAAATTTTGCAAGATAGCTTGGTAATAAGTGTCTTAAAGAATCAATACCATAAACATCAGGATCAATAGGTTGATTTGCATAGATATCTACAGCTCTGTTAAGACAATGTTTTAAATCTGGAGTTAGAATTTTACCTATATTGGGATTACCAGTAGAGAAATCTATAAATGTATTTGGCATTGATATAGGTGTGATATGCTCCTCAACAACATAATATCCGCTTTGGGGGACGGAGTAAATTAAATGACTATTCTTTAACGATTCATAAGCTTTAATAACTGTTGATTTACTACAGTTATAAGCTAGAGATAAGTCTCTAACAGAAGGCAATTTCTTTGAGGTTTTATATTTTTTACCGTTAATATCATTTTTTATATCATAAATGATTTGTTCATACTTTGTCATAGATAACCCTCCAAACTGTACTGGTACAGTTTAATTATATCTCAATTGAATAATCGATTTCAATGATATAACATTAATCTATAGACGAAATAAATATAATTTTCTGTAACTAAAAGGAGGAATAATTTATGGATGGATTAAAGATAGTTACTATCGGTGGAGGCTCAAGTTATACACCGGAATTAGTTGAAGGCTTTATCAAAAGACATAAGGAATTACCAGTTAGAGAACTATGGTTAGTTGATATTGAAGCTGGAAAACATAAGCTTGAAGTAGTTGGGGATTTAGCTAAAAGAATGGTTAAAAAAGCTGGAGTACCTATGGAGATACACACAACTCTAGATCGAAGAGAAGCTTTAAAAGGAGCAGATTTTGTTACTACTCAATTAAGAGTTGGACTTTTAGATGCAAGAATTAAAGATGAAAGAATACCATTAAGTCATGGAGTAATTGGACAAGAAACAAATGGCGCAGGGGGAATGTTTAAAGCATTTAGAACAATTCCTGTAATATTAGATATAGATAAAGATATGGCTGAACTTTGCCCAGATGCTTGGTTAATTAATTTTACAAATCCTGCTGGAATTGTAACAGAAGCATTACTTAGACATGGAAGAAATAAAAAAGTAATCGGATTATGCAATGTTCCAATTGGAATGGAAATGGCAGTAGCTAAAATGTGTAATGTAGAGCATGAAAGAGTTAGAATGGATTTCGCAGGTTTAAATCATATGGTTTATGGTTTAAATATATATGTAGATGGAAAAAGAGTAAATGAAGAAATAATTCAAACAATTAGTGAAGGAAAGGTAGACGGGATAGTAAAAAATATAAAAGACTTCGAGTGGACACCTGAATTTATCAAAGCATTAGGCGTTATGCCTTGTCCATATCATAAGTATTATTATCAAAGCAAAAATATGCTTGAGGATGAATTAAAGGAATTTGCAAAAGGAGAAACAAGAGCAGAAGTAGTAAAGAGATTAGAAGAGGATTTATTTAAGCTTTATGATGATCCAAATCTTGATATTAAACCACCTCAATTAGAAAAAAGAGGAGGAGCATATTATAGTGATGCTGCATGTAGATTAATTAATTCTATATATAATGATAAAAAGGATATCCAAGCTGTAAATACAATAAATAATGGAGCAATTGCAGACTTACCAGCTGAATCAGCTGTAGAAATAAGTTGTATCATCACAAAGGATGGTCCTAAACCAATAAATATAGGAAAATTACCTGTACAAATTAATGGATTAATTCAGCAAATTAAGAGTTTTGAAAGGACAGTAGTTGAAGCAGCAATATCTGGGGATTATAACTTAGCATTGTTAGCATTAACAATTAATCCATTGGTAGCGGATGAGAAAATGGCTAAGATTCTTTTAGATGAGTTATTAGAAGCACATAAAGAATATCTACCTCAATTCAATAAATAATTTTCAGTCAGTAAAAAAACATCTCATGAAGTTAAAACATGAGATGTTTTTTGTTTAAGCTTAAGAAGCGTTATCCCCTCATTCTTGGAGTTGGTTGCTTCATTTTTTTTAGTTGAGAATGGTCAATAGGAACTAAATCCACTTTTGTTGTTAAATTGATTAGGTTCATTATAGTAATTAATTCTGAACCATCTTTTCCTTTTTCACCTTTTAGGCCCATAACAATAACCTTATGACCTTGATTAACTTGAATAAAGTCAGGTCTCTTGAACCAACGACCTTTTGTATAACTACATTTGATAACCATTTTACTAGTGTCTGGTTTTACTATTATTGTGGCAGTTATTTTGTGGAAAATCCATAGAATGGTTTTTTCCTCTATTTTAGTGGATAGAATATTTCCTTGGAATTGAGTCATTCTATCACCATACTTCTTTATGTAGTTATCAGTATAGTACTTTTGCATTTTTTCTTTAAAACCCATAAATATAGCTCCTTTGCAATAAACATTATTATGAAATCTATTATATAAACATAAAATAACAATGTAATTATAACATAACACAATTGTTAATAAAATAGTAAAAATATATTTATATCTAGTATTTTCATTTTCACAAAATGATACTTAAATTAATGATTTATTAACAAAATAATTCATTTGATTTAAAAACATTGATAAAAAGTGGATTTTATATATGCGAATATGATAAAATATTATTATTAGGTTTAGGAGGGGGTTAAATGGGAATTACAATACCACTTAAAGTGATTGAGATTAAGGGTAATGAAGCAGTGGGTGAAATTAACGGAATGAGAAAAAATGTTAGAATAGATTTTATTGATTCATTAGAAGAAGGAGATTATATATTAATTAATTCAGGAGTAGCATTAAACAAAGTATCAAAGAAAGATGCTTTGGAAATAAAAGAGTACATGGACAGTATGTCAAAGCTTTAAAGGAGAATTGAATGAGAGGAATTAATCTTGTTATTAAGGATACGGTCAATAGAATTAATGATTATAAAGATGATATTAATATAATGGTGTTTAGTGAAACACATATTTCAGCAATAGAGAAGTATGTATTAAAGGATATTTTAAATAGTAACTTTAAATTTTCTATAGGAAGTAGCTGTCCAGTAACGCTTATTCCCCCATATTATATTGATTATTTATATAATTTAGCGCTGACAGAAGATGTTATTCTTGCAACTTACGGTGAATTGCTTAGAATTCCAGGAAGCTCAAGTGAGATTACCTTAGAAAAAGCAAAAGTTAAAGGTGCAAGTATACAAGTGATTTTTTCAAGTTTAGACGCTATTAACATAGCAATTCATAATCAAAGCAAGAAAGTCATATTTCTTGCAACAGGCTTTGAAACAAATATTGGAGCAACAATAATTTCGTTAACTGAGGCTATAAATAAAGAATTAAATAATTTTTATATACTTTCACTTCATAGATGTATAAAAGGAATAATAAGTTATTTTATTAATGAACCAAAAGAAAAAGTAGATGGATTCATTCTCCCAGGAAATATTTCGCTTATTATTGGTGAAGAAGGATATAGTTTTATTAACAAACATAAGATACCATCGGTTATAACTGGATTTTCTTTTCTAGATATAGTAAGCTCAGTGGAGATGATTGTTAATCAGAAGATAAAAAAAGAAGGTAAAGTTGAGGATAACTATAAATTATTTATACCTTATGATGGAAATGGACTTGCTAAATCACAAATAGAAGAATTCTTCTATTCAAAAGCTGGAGATAATAGAGCCATAGGGAAGTTAGAGGAATCTATATATTCACTAAAGAGTAAGTATGATAGTTATGATATTGAAAAAATATATCCATTAAGTAAATATATAGGTCAGACATGTAGTGGTGAAAACAAGATATGTGAAAAAGTAATTAAAGGAGAGTTAAACCCTACTAAGTGTATTTATTTTAAAAATGAATGTAAAGTTAGCACACCAATAGGTCCTACTATGGCATCAAGTGAAGGTGCTTGTTATGTATTAAATAAATATTTGTAATATATAATAAAAACACAATGAGAATAAATAGAAATGCAGATAATTATAATGCATTAAGTATTCTTTACATGTGTTTTTATCTTTTTTATAGAAAGTTTATTTTACTTTTGAAAAACCAATAGTAAAATTAAGTTAGTGAATGAGAGGTGTATATAAGTGGAAGATCGAGAAAACTTAACAGAGGAAGATTTCCTAAGAAATTATGATAGTTCAAAATATAAAAAGCCATCTGTAACAGTAGACAATATTATTTTCTGCATTAATAATTTTGGGGACAGAGACACCAAAAGTAATGAAACAAAAAGTGAAGATACCAAAAACTTGGGGGACAGAGGCACAAAAACTGTTGAATATTTTAATTATGGTATGGAAGTTCTTCTTATTAGAAGAGGAAATTATCCTGATAAAGGGAAGTGGGCTTTCCCAGGTGGTTTTATCGAAATGGACGAAAATTTGGAGGAGTCGGCACTTAGAGAATTAAGAGAAGAAACATTCATTGAAGGATTGGAATTTCAGCAATTGCAAGCATTTGGGGATGTAGGCAGAGATAAGAGGGATAGGATAATTACTATAGCCTACTTGGCGTTAATTAAGGATAAGAAGGAAGCAAAAGTAGGTGATGATGCTAAAGAAGCAAGCTGGTTTAAGGTTGAATGTAGAAAAACTCCTATAAATAATGCCGAAGAATATATTTTGGATATTTATCTTAGAAATAATGAAATAGAAATTTGCCCTAAAGTCAAAGTAATAAGTAAAAAAGGCTATATATTAGAGAATAAGTCATATGAAATAATAGATAAATCAGATATTGCTGGGGATCATGCAAAGTTATTAAGTGTTGCCATAGAAAAAGTTAAGGAAATAGAAAGACTAAAAAGCTATGAAGATAGATAGCAATACTAAATTAAAAGAGAGCTGCACTTGAATAATAATTTCAAATGCAGCTCATTTAGCTCTCATAGCATTCATTGCTCTTAAAATATACTATTTAATTTCTCTAAGATTTTTCATAGATAGGTCTAAAGGAGTCACAGAATGTGTTAATGCTCCAGAAGATATATAATCTATTCCAAGATTGCTGTAATTCTCTAGATTGTTAAGAGTGATGTTACCAGAACATTCAACTAAACATTTTCCATTAATAAGAGACAAAGCTTCTTTAATATTCTCAATACTCATGTTATCTAACATAATAATATCAACACCTGCATCTAAGGCTTCCTTAACCATTTCTAGGGTTTCAGTCTCAACTTCAATCTTTCTAACAAATGAATTATTATTCTTAGCTAGTTCAACTGCTTTTTTTACACTTCCAGCAAAGGAAATATGATTATCTTTTAAGAGAACTCCATCAGACAAATTTTGTCTGTGATTTTCTCCACCTCCAACTTTAACAGAATATTTTTCTAATATTCTTAGGTTAGGTGTGGTTTTTCTAGTATCCAAAATTTTTGTTTTAGAACCCTCAAGAATTTTAACAGCTTTATTTGTTGTAGTTGAAATCCCACTCATCCTACCTAAAAGATTTAGAGCAACTCTTTCCCCCATAAGTATATTATGAGTGTTGCCAACCAATTCTCCAAATTTTTCACCAGTGAATGCTCTGTCCCCATCATTTTTATATAAAGATACAACAACATCTCCTAAAATAGCAAAAACTCTTTTAAAGACATCTAATCCTGCCAATATTCCGTCCTCTTTGGCAAGTAAATCAATTTTACTTATAGAACCAAGTGGAATAACTGAACTTGCAGAAATGTCTTCAGTTGGAATATCTTCTACTAAAGCATCTTTAATTATTTTATCTACTATAAGAAAATTCAACATTTATATTATTTGCACTCCTTTTAAATAAGTTTATTGTATTAACTTTGTTTTCATAAATAAAATTATTAATATTGCCATCAATTAATGGATGATTCATATTAATAATTGGAATATCACATATACAAGAATTAATAGATTTAGCTGCGCGCCTTGAAAATACAAGGGCTTCTAAAATAGAATTTGATGCTAACCTATTGGCACCATGAACTCCTGTACAACTTGTTTCTCCTACAGCATATAGGTATTTTAGAGAAGATTCAGAATGCGTATTTACCTCTATGCCTCCCATAAAATAGTGTTGGGCGGGAGAGACTGGTATAGGTTCTTTAGTAATATCAATCCCTTTATTAAGACAATTTTCATATATAGCAGGAAATCTATTTTTAATAAAATCTTCATCTAAAAATGAAATGTCTAGAAAAACGTTAGGAACATTAAATTTTTTCATCTCATCAAATATTGCTTTTGAGACAACATCCCTTGGGAGAAGCTCATTTATAAACCTCTGTCCCCTCGCATTTAGCAATTTTCCCCCTTCGCCTCTAACAGCTTCGGAGATTAAAAAACGTCTTGAATCTGAGTTGTTATCATATAAAGCTGTAGGATGAATTTGGATGTACTTAAGATCTTTAAGCTTTATTTTATGCTTTATTGCTATGTTTATAGAATCACCAGTCAAGGCTCTTTGGTTAGTAGAATTTGCAAACAACCCCCCTATACCACCTGTAGCGAGAACAACTACTTTAGAATGAATAGAGATTTGATTATCATTAATTAAAACTTGTCCGCCCACACAACAACGATTTTTTACTATTATATCTAGAAGAGTTGTATCTTCTAATATGGTAATATTGTTATGCTTTTTAACTGAACTTACTAATGTTTCTTGTACTGATTTTCCTGTTGAGTCTTTAACGTGAACAATTCTATTAATGCTGTGAGCACCTTCTCTTGTAAACTTAAAACCTTCAGGTGTTGAATCAAAAGGAACTCCTAAAGCTTCCAATCTCAATATATTTTCCATTGATTCCTTAGCCAGTATTTCTACAGCAGCAACATCATTTTTATATTTGCCAGCTTTTAAGGTATCACTTATAAATAGGGGAATATCTTCATCTGAAAGAGCAGTGGAGATACCTCCTTGTGCTAGATAACTATTGGTATCATTTAGTTTCCCCTTTGTAATAATGGTTACATTGATATCTTTATCTAAATTCAGTGCAAGATAAAGACCAGAAATTCCACTACCAACAATTAAAACATCTGTGTATTTTTCCAACTTAATCCCTTCTTTGTGATAAAATATGCATATTTTCTAAAGATTTATATGCTTTGATTCTTATATCCTCGTCTATATTAATTTCATTTATGTTATCTCTTAACGATAAATAAATATCTTCTAAATTAGTTTTTTTCATATTAATACAAGTCATAGTAGTACCAGGTACATAAAATTCCTTATCAGGACTCTTTTTTTTCATTTCATGAAGTACTCCTGATTCAGTAACTACAATAAATTCTTCGCTTGGAGAAGTTATTGAATAATCTATTATTTCCCCAGTGCTTCCAAGAAAATCTGCTAATTCGCGTATTTCCCTTTCGCATTCAGGATGAACTAATATCTCAGCCTTAGGCTTTATTTCCTTTATAGCTTGTACATGTTGAGCCTTTACCTTCTTATGCGTTATACAATATCCATCCCATAAGTAAAATTTCTTATCAGGAAATTGTTCTGCAATGTATTCTCCTAGATTTTTGTCAGGCAAAAAGATTATCTCCTCATTAGGTATATTTTTTATAATATTAACTGCGGAGGAGGAGGTTACGCATACATCACAAAGGCTTTTAACATCTGTATTTGAATTGATATAGCAGACAACAACTGCATTTGGATGTTCTTCCTTAAAATCCTTTAACTTATCTGCACTTGCCATGTCTGCCATTGGACAGCCTGCATCAGGATTTGGGAAAATAATTTTTTTATTGGGTGAAAGAATTTTCGCACTTTCTGCCATAAATTTTACTCCGCAAAAAACAATAGTATCAGCAGGAGAACTCATAGCTACCTTACTTAGATAATAAGAATCACCAACATAGTCAGCTATATCTTGAACCTCATCAGACTGATAATAGTGTGCTAAAATAAGTGCATTTTTTTCTCTTTTTAGTTTGTTTATTTCCTCAATTAAATTCATAAATTCACACTCCAAAGCATATTTACAACTGTATATACAGCAGTATATCATTACAGTAAACTTTATTCAACTATGGAGGAAAATTTATAGTTTTGTAGCATAATTTAAGAAAAATTTAAATATTGTTAATTTGACTAACAAATAAATAAATGTAATAATTATAATAGGTTATTAAATAACTTATAAAATAATATGATTAACTGGAGTTGTTTTACATGGATAAAGTTAGAAGGTTATCAAATATAATTATAGACAAATATAACAGAGTAAAATTAGATTTAAGATTTGATGGGGAATATTTAAATTACTTTGCAGCCTTACTTGAAGTGGTTAATAAGAAGGATGTTAATACAATCAATGTGAAAAATATAAGGAAGTATTTTTCTAAAAATACTCCTTGGCATTCATCATTTAGAGGGACAGGTTTATACATAGTTTCACTGCTGATTTCACTAAAACATGAGGACTATAAATTAAAAGTAGATGAATTAATAAAAATAGAAGAAGAATTAATTTCGATGGGGTATAAAGAAGGTGGTTACTTAGCTTTAGCATGTTACATTTTATCTGAGTATGGAAAAGAGGATTTTGTTAATAAATTTCATAATGTTTTTATTAAAATTCAAAGGAAAAATTCCAAGATTACTTGGGAAGAAGATTATCCAATAGTGGCTTTGATGGTAGCTAAAGAAATTACATTAGAATATATTGAAAAAAATTATAATGAATGTTTTAATTTATATGAGAACTTAGAAGCTAAAAGTTCAAATATCACTCAAGATATTGTAAATATGTCTTTAATATATAATGAAAAGTTTGATATTAACGAAAGTATTATAGATAATAAATTTGAACATCAATATGCTATTTTATATCCTTTATTTTTTAAGGATTATGATAAATACACAAATAAATTCGAGAGATGCCAAGACTTTCTTGAAGAACACACTGAGTTACAATTGTTCATGGATAAAAGCTTTAGAAAATTTTTGTCTTTTGCTCTAGTAATAATTAATGAAGAAAAACTAATTAAGGATGAAATTTGTGAGCTTATTGCAATTTGTATATTTAACTTTACAAAGACACAGGAAATGTCTATTTTAAGCGAATTAACGTAATTAAGAGTTAATTCAATTAAAATTCACATAATTGTTTGAAAAGAGGAGTTATGGAAAGAAGAATAATTCATGTAGATATGGATGCTTTTTTTGCCTCCGTAGAGGTTATGGATAACAAAACCTTGAAAGGTAAACCTGTTATTGTTGGTGGAACAAGTGAAAGAGGAGTTGTGTCAACATGTTCATATGAGGCGAGAGCTTATGGTGTACATTCTGCTATGCCTATTTTTATGGCTAAGGAAAGGTGTCCCCACGGAGTTTTTCTGCCAGTAAGATATGGACGATATAAGGATATTTCTAAAAAGGTATTTGATATATTAGAAGAGGTTTCTAATATAATAGAACCCCTTTCTATAGATGAGGCATACATAGAGATAACCTCTTCAAAGTTTGAGCCAATAGAAGCAGCTAAATATATAAAGAATAGAGTTAAGACAGAACTTGGTTTAACAATATCTGTAGGGATTTCCTATAATAAGTTTCTTGCGAAACTAGCATCAGATTGGAATAAACCTGATGGAATCATGGAAATAACAAAAGAGATGATGCCGGAAATTCTATTTCCATTACCTATTTCAAAGGTATATGGATTAGGGGTCAAATCAGTACAAAAATTGAATAATATCGGGGTATTTAAGGTACATGAATTATATAAATTACCTAAAGAATTATTTTCATATTATTTTGGTAAATTTGGGAACGAAATATACGATAGAATAAGAGGCATAGATAATAGACCAGTTAAAATAAGTCATGAAAGAAAATCTATAGGTAAGGAAACAACTTTGAAACATAATACAAATAACATAAATGAGCTAAGAACTTACTTGGAAAATTTCTCAAGAGAAATATCGTATTTATTATCTCAAAGAGAATTATCAGGAAGAACCATAACTATAAAATATAAGACCTGGGATTTTAAATCCCATACAAGAAGCAAGACGCTTAATACTTATATAAATAGTTATGAAGATATATTTAATGAGTCTTTCAATATTTTAACAGAAGAGAACATAGAAGAAGACCTAAGACTTATCGGGTTATCCATTTCTTCATTAAAAGAGAATACTATGTATCAAATGAGATTGTTTTAAATCTACTTATGGAGGAAAGATGAAAAGACTAGCTAAATGGGGAAGCTTTACTTTCTTAATTATATTTAATATTTTTTTGAGTTTATTTTACTTATTTTATTCAGCTGGATTTAAGTGGAAAGGTCTAGAATTTGATTTTGTATCATCTGCTATTCTCTCAATATTAGGAGGACTCCTAATTTTATTCATTCTTATTTCCTTGGGAATAAAATCAATAAAATATTACGTTTTAATACCTTTGGAGGTATTACTTATAATAAACTTATTAATGGTATTTCCTATTGGATTAAATAATATAATATTGTATTTTATACAAATTGCATTATTTTTAATTTATATAGTAGAGAAATAAATAAGGTAGACATAATGTCAAATTTGCTTTATAATTTGTTTGAAAAAGTTTTCGAAGGTGAGGTTTTAAATTATGAATGGTAGTGAATTAGCTAAAATAATAGACCATACTATACTTAAACCAGAAGCAAGTATTGAAAGTGTTAAAAAGATATGTGAAGAAGCAGTAAAATACAATTTTGCATCTGTATGTATTAACCCTACAAATGTTAAGTTAGCTGCTGAGTTGGTAGCAGGAACAGATGTTAAAGTTTGTACAGTAATAGGATTCCCTTTAGGAGCTAATACTCCAAAAGTTAAAGCATTTGAGACAGAAGATGCAATAGCAAATGGTGCACATGAAGTAGACATGGTTATAAACATAGGAAGACTTAAAGATAAAGACTATGACTATGTAAGAGAAGATATAAAAGCTGTTGTTAATGCGGCAAAAGGTAAAGCGCTTACAAAAGTAATAATTGAAACATGTCTTTTAACTGATGAAGAGAAGGTAATGGCTTGTAAGCTTGCAAAAGAGGCAGGTGCTGATTTTGTAAAAACCTCAACAGGATTTTCAACTGGTGGAGCTACACCAGAAGATATAAAATTAATGAGAGAAACAGTAGGTCCTGATATGGGAGTTAAAGCATCTGGTGGAGTTAGAAGTTTGGCTGATGCTGAAGCAGTAGTTGCCAATGGAGCAACAAGAATAGGAGCTTCATCTTCAATAGAAATAGTTGAAGGAAAAACAGCAAAAGGAAACTATTAAAAAGTTAATAAAATATTATTTAAAAGATCGTCAGTTCATAATTGTGTCCTGACGATTTTTTTACTATTTAAATAAAAACTATGCCTAAAATAGACTATTTGGAATATTTATATATAAACAATTATTTTAAGGAGGAAACTACTCTCGCGAGTAGTTAAAGCCTATGAAGAGAATATTGCCAATAGATGAAGTTATATATAATATTGATTTGAATAATGCATTCCCCTTAAGGGAAAAAATTAACCTTCCAGAGTATTATGATGTATATAAGAAGATTAAATTTGCTTTTAATATTAATAAGGAAGGATACAATGTGTATGTTGTAGACTCCTTTTCAAAGGATAAGATAGAAAATATCATGAATTATGTAAAGGAATCTCTTAGTAGTAAGGAGAGTCCAAAAGATATTTGTTATGTAATATATGAAGATTCAAGATATCCAACACCCCTTTTGGTAAAAAACTCCTTGGGGAAAAAATTAAATAAGGTGATAGAATCCATCAAAGAAGATTATTTTGATGCTATAGTTGATTTTTATAATTCTTCTGACAACAAGGAAAAAGAAGACATCCTTGATGACATTTATAAAAAGAGAAGCCATCATATAGGGGTTTTAATAGATTTAGCAAAAAATCAGGGATTTGATCTTAAGTCAACCAGTCAAGGTTTTGCATTTATTCCACTTAAAGAAGGCATAGCTATGACAGAAAAGGAATATGACACACTTAAGCATAAGGATAGAGAAGATATACTAAATAAAGCAAGCAAGCTAAAAACTGATGCAGCTGAAATATTAGAAGAGTTAAAGGAGTTAGAAATAACTTCAATTAAGAAGATAAAAGACATATTAAAAGAGTATCTTAAGAAAATTCAGTTAGCAAATGAAAGTAAATATGCAAAAGATCTTGCTGATGATGAAAGCTCCTTAGAATATTTTAAATTTGTTAATCATGATATTCAAGAGGCATTAATAGAAAATTATACTATGAGTTTTGATGATGACGAAGATAAAATCATAGAAATAATAAATAAATATGTAGTAAATGTAATAGTAGACAACAGCGATAATAAAATCCCTAGAGTGATATTTGAAGAAGATCCAACTATAAACAATCTTTTAGGAAATATAGAATATGAAAATCATAATGGAGTGTATACAACAGATATCTCATTAATTACAGCTGGGTCTATTTTAAAAGCGAATGAGGGATGTTTAATTTTACGTATGAGTTCCTTAGTTAATAATGCAGGGAGTTACTACTATTTAAAAAAGACTCTTTTAAATCAAAAGGTTTCATATGATTTTAATAGGGGGTATTTTGAACTTCTATCATTAAATGGACTTAAACCATTACCAATTGATGTGAATTTAAAGGTTATATTAATTGGAGATTTTGAAAGTTATGATTTGTTATATAACTATGATGAAGATTTTGAAAATCTATTTTCACTAAGATCACAATTTAATCCAGTTGTGGATATAAATAATCAAGTTATCTCTGAGATTATGAACAGCATCTTAGAGGTGGTTGATAATAATGATCTTCATAAAGTTACAGAAGGTGCGATAAAAGAAATATTTAAATATTTATCACGTAAGGCTTCTAATCGTAAAAAGATTTATATAAATAAAAAAGAAATTGAAAAAATATTATTTTTAGCAGATAACTATTCCAAGATATATGGAAATGAAATCACGGAAAAAGCCATAATTGAAGGATTATATGATCAGGAATTAGTGGAAAAAGAAATATTAAAATCTTATGGCGATAAAAAAATTCTTTTGGATGTTATGGGTGAAAGAATCGGAGCAGTAAATGCATTATCTGTAATAGATTTAGGATATTTAAGTTTTGGAAAACCTATTAGGGTAACATCTATTTGTACAAAAGGGCAAGGAAGAATAATTGATGCGCAAAAAGAAAGTAATTTAAGTGGTAATATTCATAGTAAATCTGTAGCTATAATACATGGAGTATTAAGTAATTTTTTCTCAGCCTATGAGACTATGCCAGTAGATTTCCACTTGAGTTTTGAGCAAACTTATGGAATGTTAGATGGAGATTCAGCATCGGTGGCTCAATTAGTATCAATTCTTTCCTCATTAAGTAAAATACCAGTAAGACAAAATATAGCAGTTACAGGATCCATAAATCAGTTTGGAGAGGTACAGCCTATTGGAGGAGTTAATGAGAAAATTGAAGGGTTCTTTAATGTATGTTCTCTAATGAATAATGTGGAGAATAAGGGGGTACTTATACCTTCATTAAATGCCGATGAGATTGTTCTTAACCCAAAGGTTGAAAGAGCAGTAAAAGAAGGAATATTTACTATATATACTATGGATACTTTATCAGATGCATTAGAAATTCTTATGCTAAAAGAAGGAGAGACTATTGAAAATCTTCTTGGTACATTGAAAAGTGAAGTAGATAAATATAAAAGTATGAAAAAGTTATAAAACTAAAACAAACCTCAAGAAATAACTAACGTAGTTCTTGGGGTTTTATTATGATTAAAATTGAAGCAGTGATTAGTTCAACTTAAAACCCTATAAAAGTAATATAAATTCAATAATAAATAAAAATCCTTTGACTACATAAGTAATAATATGGTAATATAAGGAAAAAGAAGGAAACAGCGGATAAAGAAAAGGAGGTGTGGAACTCTAAAGTAAGTTACTTTGGAGTAAAAGTTATGTATCTAAAATTCAATAAAAGTAATGATAAATTAATAGTAACTTTAAGAGGAGAATTAGATCATCATAGTGCTGAAGAAGTACGTGTTAAAATAGATGATAGGATTGATAGAGATGGAGTTAAAATTTTGATATTAGATTTTTCTGCAGTGACATTTATGGATAGCTCTGGCATTGGCGTAGTAATAGGAAGATATAAAAAATTATCAAGTAAAAGTGGAAAAGTTGTTATTGCAGAGGCCACAAAAAATGTTAAGAGAGTATTTGAGCTTTCGGGATTATTTAAGATTATTAAGGCTTATGATAGCATAGAGGAAGCTATAAACTGCAATAATTAGGGGGAGTGAAGATGATTGATAATAGTATGAAAATTGAGTTTTTAAGTAAGTCAGAAAATGAGGCATTTGCGAGAGTTGCTGTAGCTGCTTTCGTATCACAATTAGATCCAACTCTTGAGGAGTTAACAGATGTTAAAACTGCAGTTTCTGAAGCCGTTACAAATTCTATAATACATGGATATGAGAATAATCCTAATGAGACTATAAAGATAGAAGTTTATATAGAAGGTAATGAAGTTAAGGTAATAATTGAAGATCATGGAGTTGGTATTGAAAATATTGAAAAAGCAAAAGAACCGCTTTATACTTCAAGACCTGACCTAGAGCGAAGTGGAATGGGATTTACTGTAATGGAGAGCTTTATGGATTCCTTAGAAGTTGAAAGTGAGTTAGGCAAGGGGACAAAGATTATATTAGAAAAAAAGTTTAACTCAGTATAGGCTAGGTGATGAAGTTATATGAGTAAAAGTGATATGAAAATAGATGAATATAACTACAACGATAATTCAGAGTTAATTAGATTATCAAAAGCTGGAAGTAAGGAAGCTATGGATAAACTAATCCAAATGAATATGCCGCTTGTTGCTTCCTTAAGTAAAAAGTTCCTAAACAGAGGTTATGATTATGAGGATATACTTCAAATAGGGTCAATTGGGCTCGTGAAGGCTATTAAAAATTTTGATGATTCTTATAATGTAAAATTCTCAACCTATGCAGTTCCAATGATAATAGGAGAAATTAAGCGTTTTTTAAGAGATGATGGAATAATAAAAGTAAGTAGGAATACCAAAACACTAGCTAAAAAATTACATTTCTTTAAGGAAGAATTAACTAAAAAATTAAATAGAGAACCAACACTAGAAGAGCTTTCAGAGTACTCTTCAATAGAAAAGGAAGAAATCGTTTTTGCACTAGAGTCAACTTCCTCCTTGCAGTATCTTTATGATACTATACATCAAGAGGATGGTTCTCCGGTACTTCTAATTGATAAATTGAGTGAAACTGGAATTGAAGATACAAGTATGGTTGATAAAATAGCTTTAAAAGAGGCTTTGAGAGGTATAGATTTAAAATCAAGACAAATAATCCTATTAAGATATTTTAAAGATAAAACACAAGTTGAAGTGGCAAGATTACTGGGAATTTCTCAAGTACAAGTTTCAAGAATTGAAAAGAAAGTTTTATCAGAAATGAGAAAAAAATTAGCAGATTAATACAAATAGTTCTATGGTTATATATAGTTCATTAAAGAATTTACATGTCACTGTTAAGCTCTTAGACGTTTCAATTAAGAGTTGGACAATGAGATGTAATATGATTTTTGCATTATATATTAATAATCATAGAACTATTTTTTTGGGAAATAATAAATATATCTCGTAAATAGAAATGGGGAATGTAGTTTGAATAAAAAAGAAGGAAAAATAAAAAAAGAATTCTATAAGCTTTCAAAGGAGTTAGAACCAAAACCGAAGCTCTTAAGAAATTGCATAAATGCTTTTTGGGTAGGAGGTCTTATCTGTGTAATTGGACAGGGATTAACAGATATACTTTTAAACTTTAATATATCAAGAGAAGATGTAGTAATTTGGATTCCGATAATAATGATATTTATTGGAGCACTATTAACTGGAATTGGGATATATGATAAGATTGCTTCTTTTGCTGGCGCTGGTACTGTTGTTCCAATAACAGGATTTTCAAACGCTGTGGTATCTCCTGCAATTGAGTTCAAAAAAGAGGGCTTTATATTAGGAGTAGCAGCCAAAATGTTCACAATTGCGGGACCAGTTCTAGTATACGGAATAGGGACATCTGTAGTAATTGGAATTATACACTACTGTATTAATTTTCTATAAGAAAGAGGGATAATTATGAAGAACAAGCGCAGAGGGTTACAAACTGTAGAGCTTCAAAATCCTCCTAAAATAATTGCTTCATCAACTACTGTAGGACCCAAAGAAGGAATGGGTCCATTGAGTGAATATTTTGATACAATTTTAGAAGATGATAAAAACGGTAAAGAAACCTTTGAACAAGCAGAAAGTTCTATTATGTATAGTACTATAAAAGATAGCATAAGAAAAGCAAATCTCAGTGAAACAGATATCAATTACTTATTTGCAGGAGATCTTTTAAATCAATTGACATCAACTAATTTTGTTGCAAGAGAATTAGACATTCCTTTCTTTGGACTATATGGAGCATGTTCAACAATGGCAGAATCATTAGGATTAGCTTCGTTAATAATGGATGGAGGATTTGCAAAATACGTAGTAGCAAGTACATCATCACATTTCTCAGCTGCAGAGAGGCAATTTAGATTTCCTTTAGAATATGGGAGTCAAAGACCAGAAACAGCACAATGGACCGTAACGGGTGCTGGGGCAATGGTTTTGGCGAATGAAGGTAATTTTCCTAAGATTACTCATGTAACCACAGGGGTTGTAAAAGACTATGGAATTAAAGATGCAGGAAATATGGGAGCAGCTATGGCGCCAGCAGCAGTGGATACAATCTGTAGAAATTTCAAGGATTTAGGAAGAGGCCCTGAAGATTATGATATAATAGCTACTGGCGATTTGGGGAAATTCGGGAAACAATTGACTCAAAGGTTAATGATGGAATATGGTTATGATATGAGTAAATGTTATATAGATTGTGGAGAAATAATTTATGATAACGAGAAACAAAAAACTAATTCTGGTGGCAGTGGCTGTGGATGCTCAGCTGTAATAGCATGTGGATATTTATATAAGAAGTTAATGGCAGGAGAAATTAAGAGAGTATTTTTAGTATCAACAGGTGCACTAATGAGCAATACATCATCACTTCAAGGAGAAAGTATTCCAGGTATAGCACATGGAGTAGTAATAGAGTATGATAAAGAGGGAGTGATGTAAGGTGAATGATTATTTAAGTTCATTCATAGTAGGAGGAACTATTTGTGTAATAGCTCAAATATTAATGGATAAAACCAAGCTTACTCCTGGAAGAATACTAGTAGTATTTGTAACACTTGGTGCGATACTTGGCGCTTTTAATATATATGATAAGTTGCTTGAAATAGGCAAAGCAGGAGCAAGTGTTCCATTGCCTGGCTTTGGAAACGCATTAGCAAAGGCAGCAATTAAGGAAGTTGATGAAAAAGGCTTAATTGGAGCATTTACAGGAGGAATAAAAGGAACGGCTGGGGGAATAACGGCAGCAGTATTTTTTGGTTATGTTATGGCATTAATTTTTAATCCTAAAACAAAATCCTAAGGACTAAGGCTTAGGATTTTTGAATATTGGACGATAAATTATATTATACATTTTGCAGGGGGTGATTTTTTTGATTAATTGGTATTTGAACTCCTGGAATAAGGTAGTAGAATTTCTAGAAAGTGATATTGATTATGGATTAAGTGAAGCAGAGATTTTAAAAAGAAGAGAGAAGTGGGGAAATAATAAAATAAATATTATTTTTGAAGAAAAAGCATGGAAATCTATTTTGAAATCTATCAAGAATGTTTGGTTCATTATACCCATTTTAATTTGTATTTATGGAGTTTATTTAGGAAAATATATTAGTTCGATTTTTACATTAGCGATTCCTACTGGAATTTTAATTTTTAAATTAAGACAACTTGTCAACAGAAAGAAAGAAATGACAACGTTAAGTGCTATTAGCTATGGTAAAATTACAGCTGTTAGGGACGGTAGAGAAAAGCTAATTAATTCCGAAGAATTAGTAGTAGGAGATATTGTAATAATAGATGACAGATCCATTATTCCAGCAGATATTAGGATAATAAGTTCTGATAACTTAAAAGTAAACGAGAAAAGCTTAACAGGAGAAGAGTTTTTATCAGAGAAATATGAAAGTAAATTAACTCAAGAAATAACAAGTTTAGGTGAAATTAAAAATATACTTTTTAAAGGTACCAAGGTTGTTTCTGGACAAGTTACAGGAATAGTTATTGCAACAGGTAATTATACACAGCTTGGAAAGATAATGAATATGCTAAATAGCACTAATATCAGAAAAGAAACTATAAATGATAAGGCAGAAAATCAATTAAATAAAATCCTAACCTTATCGTTATTATTTGGGATAATAGTAATTGTTTTAGGAACAATGCTTAAAGGAACAGATGAAAACTTTATATTTAGTATACTTATATCATCTACTTCTTTTGGAAGTATTATTGTAATGATGCTATTTTTAAGGTTAGTTAATAAAACTGCTGATAAAGAGAATATTAATATATTAAACCCTTCATGGATTGATTTGATAGATGATTTCGAAGTATTATTTATCGATAAAGTAGGATCAATTTCTAAAACACAGATGAATGTATCAAAGATTTTTACAGATGGAAAGTATGCTAACTTAGAAGAGGATGACAAGTCGAATTTCAACTTTATTAGGCTTATGGAAATAGGCTTATTAGTTAACAATGCCACCTACAACTCTTCAGATGATAGTGGAACAGGAGATTTGAAAGATATAGCAATACTTAAATATGCAGGGATAAAGCATATCTATAAAGCTCAAGTAGATAGTAAAAATAGAAGAGTATTTGATATTCCAATGGATTTTAGTAAGCGTATATATACAACAATAAATAAGGTTGGAAAAGGATATAGAGCAAATATAAAAGGTAATTTAGATGAGCTTCTTGATTGCTGTACTCATATAATGAAGGATGGGGTAGAAGTAGAATTTACAGATGAAGAAAGAGAAGTAATAAGGGAAAAAGATTATGAAATATCTAAAGAAGGATTAATAACTCAGGGAGTAGCCTATAGAAATTTCAGTTACGAACCTTCTACATCAGAAAATATAGAAAGTAATTTAGTATTTGTTGGAATAGTAGCATTAGAGAATCCAACAAATCCAAGTATTAATGATTTGTTAAGAAGATTAATAAGAGAAAAAATTCACCCTATATTGATAACTGAGGATAACAAAATAACTGCAGCTACTGTAGGTAAAGAAGTAGGGTTAATTGGAGATGATACAGAGGTAATATCGGGTATAGAATTAATTAATTCAACTAAAGAAGAAAAAATAGAGATTCTTTCAAAAACTAAAGTTTTCTCGAAAATTGTTCCAGAGTTAAAAAATGCTATATTTACTATGTTTAAAGAAGATAATTATAAGGTTTGCTGTACAGGAGAAGAAGTTATAGATTTGCCTTTACTTGCACTTTCTACATTAGCGATTGCTAAAGGTAAGGCATCAGCATTAGTAAAGAAGGTAGCAGACCTATATATAAAAGAAGATTGTTTAGAAAAGTTATTATTTTTGAAATCATTAAAGAGAGAAATTAATAGAAAGATAAAATCAGGAAAGGCATTTTATTGGATATTGATTATTGCAGAGTGCCTAATTAGTTTAATTTCTTTTGAATTTTATGGACAAGTAATTTCAAACGAATTAATTATTTTAGCTATGAACACTTTGATTTTGCCGTTGATACTTATCAGATATATATTTAATAAAAATATGTTTGAATTAACTCCTAAAAATATAATTTTAAGAGGAATGTTAATAGTAGCTGGTAGTACTGTTGTAAAGATTTTGACAATAGATATAGTAGACTATGGATTTACAGCAGTAGGCGCATTTTTACTGTTAACTTTTATAGCAACATTTGATATTAGATTTAAAAAAGCAGAAATAGAGTGAATTAATAGCACTTCCCAAGGTAAGAATTGAAAGGGAGGTGCTATTTTTTGTGCAAAATGAAAATATCATTTTAAAGAATCCGTTAGTAACAGTTTTTATATGTTTGATTTTAGGTTCTATTGTATATAATTCAAGCTTTAATTTATCATATATAATATTATCAATAATTACATTTATTATTATATTTTGGTTCGGGGGCAAGAAAAGTACCATTATATTTTTTTTATTCTTTTTATTAATCATAAGCAGTAATCATTTTTATTATTCAATCCCAAAAGTTAATGATGGAAGATATATAGTGAGAATAACAAATCAGAGTTATGGAAAATTTACTGGAATTTATAAAGGAAGAAAAGTTATAATTCAGGGCAGTAAATTAAGTTTTAACATTGGGAGTAAATATCTAATAAGTGGAGATTTTACCCCAAGCAAGGAAATGGATAAAGGCATTGTAGGTATTATTTATGGGGGAGATTATAAACAAGAAAAGCGGGATTTAATTTCTTTTATATATGATTATAAAGAGGGGATTTATAAGAAAATAGAAAGTAAACTAGGAAAAGAATCAGCAGCTATGATATCAGCAGTTTCTTTCGGGTATGTAGATGGATTAACACTAGAACAAAAGAATGATATGAAGTATTGGGGATTGATACATATAATATCTGTATCTGGATTTCATATGGCTCTTATATATAAGCTGTTAGAAAAGCTTTTTGGCTATAAGGTTGCTTTAATAACCTGTGCATTTTATACATTATTCACTGGAGCATCTTCAGCCACATTAAGATCATTTCTTATGATTCTAATATTAAAGATTGGAGAAAAAATATATAAGGAGTACAATCCTATTTCATCCTTATCATTATCAGGAATATTAATATGTTTAATAACTCCATATAGCCCCTTGGATTTAGGATTTCAATTATCTTACTTAGCAACACTCGGAATAATACTCTTTAATACTCCCTTAAATAAAAAGTTTTATAAGTACCCTAAATATTTAAGAGAAGCAATGGCCATAAGTATTTCCCCTCAAGTTTTGACTTATCCTATAGTTGGGATTTCAATAGGATATTTCTCGGTTAATTCACTATTAACCAATCTAGTTTTAATGCCCTTTTTTAGTGTTGTAGTTATTTTGGGTAACTTGCTGCTTTTAACATATTGGTGGAACTTTTGCTTTGATATTTTGGTTGGGGTTACTGGAATTATAAATGGTCTGATAAATTTAATGCTAAATTTTATGGAGATAATATCATTACCTTTGATGAATATTGAAAGAGAATTGGTATACTACTATATTATTTGTCTTGGTTGTTATTACTTTATCAAAAAAGGATTTAATGAATTTAAATATATACCTATAGTTCTATTAATTCCATTAAGTATTTATATCTATTCTCCAATTACAAAAATAAATATAAGTAACGGAAAGGATATTAGAGTTAGTTATAAGGGAGATATATGGAAATATAGAGTAACCAATAGCAAAGTGAGTAATATTAGTAATACTCAGTATAAGAACAAAAGTATTATACCGTTAAATTCGGTAGGTGATAGCTTTTATATAAATAATAATATATTCAATATAAGAACTAATAATAAGAAGGTGTATCGCTTTTCTTTAATTAAAAATAAAGAAAAATATGATATAATAACTCTTAGAGAAGATGAAACTATTTTTATTTTGGGAGACAAAGTAATTAGGTTTTAAGTTAGCGAGGAATTAAAAGTGATAAAACTAAATGAGCTTGAGAGAGAAATTAAAAGTAACAATATTAAAAATTCATATATTTTAGCTGGTACAGATGAAGCGTTAATGAAGGAGACCATTGAAAATATCTCACAGAAGGTTCTCTCAGATGATCTTAAGGACTTTAATTATATTAAGCTTGATGGAGTTAATATAACGTCAGAAACAATAATAAATGCTTGTGAAACTCTTCCTTTTATGAGTGATAAGAAAGTGGTTATTATATATAGAGCAAATTTTTTAAAGGGTTCAAAGGATTTTCCAGAAAGTGAACTTAAAAAAGTAATAGAGTATTTTAAAAATACGCCTTCATATTTAGTTCTCTTAACATATGTGCTTTTAGATGACAAAAGAGATAAGCCTAACAATAAGAAATATAAGACACTAATAGCATTAGATAAGAGTACTACATTAGTGCATATAGATAAGCAAAAAGAAGATAGACTATCTAAAGAAGCTTTAGATATATTTGCTTCACATAATAAAGAGATCGGAAAAGTAGAACTAAAATATTTTATAACTAAAGTTGAGAAGAACTTAGATATAATTAAAAGTGAGATAGAGAAGTTAGTAAACTATACATTGGATCGAGCAATAACTAAAAATGATATAGATCAATTATTACCTTCAGAAGGCGATGATGATGTGTTTGACTTAATAGACTTTATATCAGAAAAAAAACCTGAAAAAGCTATTATGCTCATGAATGAACTAATATTTAAAGGTGAAAATTTAAATAGATTATTATCATTAATAGAAGGTCAATTTAGAAAACTTTATGAAATAAGACTAAAGACTCAGAAAGGGTTATCTTCACAGGTACTAGCAACAGAAATGAGAATGCATCCTTTTGTAATGGAGAAATTAGTAAAACAAAGTAATAGATTTACTGTTGGTCAATTAGAAGAGTGTATGAAGCTTTGTATTATGACAGAAAAACGAATAAAGAGTGTTTCAACAAATATACTAACAGAAATGGAATTCTTATTGATTTCTACTGTAAGAACCACTAAAAAATAATTAACCGGTCCTTAATGGACCGGTTTATAAAATTAAGCTAAAGTCTTTAACTTTGCAGCTAATCTTGATTTTTTTCTTGCAGCCATGTTCTTATGAACAATTCCTTTTGAAGTAGCCATATCTAAAGATCTAACAGCTCCAGCAAAAGCAACCTTAGCGTCTTCAGCATTCTTTGCATCTACAGCAACTTCAAACTTCTTTATAGCAGTTTTAAGTGCTGATTTTAACATCTTATTTCTAAGAGTTTTAGTTTCTATAACCTTAATTCTCTTTTTAGCTGATTTAATATTTGCCATTCCTTTTCACCCCCTTCAATTTTTTAGGGCCTCCGCAGTTTTGGGGAAATCTGCTTTCGAGTTCACATTCAACAAACCATATTATAACATTGAATATTTTTTAATTCAAGTGAAATTTTTTTATTAAATAAAATAATATGTCAACTCTGTGGGAAAACTAGAGACATATCAGAAAAGGAGGCATATTTTATGTATAACGTAAGAACTGATTTAGCAATAGAGGCTAGAGAATTATATAAAAAGCAGCATAAAGGCGAAATTGATGGAGTAATAGTAAAAGAAGAAAATAAGGATGATATAAAAGTTACAAGTGTAGAAGTGGTCAATGAAGATGGTGCTATTAAAATGGGAAAACCAAAGGGAAACTATATAACTATAGAAGTTCCAGAATATACTCACTATGATGGAGAAATAATGGAGAGAGTATCGAATACCTTAGCTGATAGTTTAAAAGATATAATTAAGATAAAAGAAAATGCTACCGCATTAGTTGTAGGTCTTGGGAACTGGAATGTTACGCCTGATTCCTTAGGTCCTAAGGTAACAGAAAAAATAATGATAACAAGACATCTTAAATCAGTAATGCCAGATTCAATTGATGATTCTGTTACTTCTGTTTGTGCTTTAGCACCAGGAGTTCTTGGAACAACAGGAATAGAAACAGGGGAGATAATAAAATCAATTGTGGATAAAATCAAACCTACAATTGTAATATGTATTGATGCCTTAGCTTCTAGAAGATTAGAGCGTGTTAATAGAACTATTCAAATTGGAGATACTGGAATATCACCTGGAGCTGGAGTAGGAAACCATAGGATGCAGATTAATAAAGAAAATTTAGGGATACCAGTTATAGCAATAGGAGTTCCAACGGTGGTAGATGCGGCTACAATTGCAAATGACACTATAGACTTGGTGTTAGATGAGATGATACAATCTGCTGAAAAAGGCGGAGATTTTTATAAAATGCTAAAGAATATTGATAAAAGAGAAAAAAGTAAAATGATTAAGGAAGTTTTAAATCCTTACATAGGAGATTTAATGGTTACACCAAAAGAGGTAGATGTGGTAATAGACTCTGTATCTAAAATAATTGCAGATGGTATTAATATGGCATTACAACCTCAATTAGATATGGATGATATAAATAAATTTATGAATTAAAAATATAATAAGAAAATTTAATAATAATTATGTAAATTCCCCCATATAAATTATAAAGAGAGAGGGGGAATTTATTTTGCTACAAGATAGATTAGCCAGAAGCAGAGGTGTTAAGTTTAATGTAAAAAAAATTATTATTACATTATTAATCGCAATATTTGCTTTAAGGAGTACTTACATTATAGTATCAAAGCAATTTCATAATTCTAATTTGTATATTGATATGTTAAATAAGGGAATGCCGTATTTAAATTCATTGGATTTACCAAGTAAGGATAATGGGAACTTAACCTTACAAAATTATTTAGCAAGTATCTTAGGTATAGAAGATATTAATTTCTTTACAGTAGTAAAAAATGAAATTCCTTACTTTAAGGAATTGCCTAATAATATGGAATATGATGAAAATACTATAGCTACACTAGACCCTTTTGAACTTAATGATAAGAGTATAATTAAGTATACACCTGAAGAAATGCCTAAAGAAGGCACTAATATAGTATCAAAGGCCTATGACCCAAAGCTTAAAAAGACACTTAATATAGATAAGCCAGAAGTACTTATCTATCACTCACATACTATGGAGTCATATTCACCAGCAACTGCTGAAAGCAATGATCCTAATATGAGTGTTGTAGGAGTTGGGAATGCATTAACAAAAGAACTTGAAGAAAACTATGGCATTGCAACAATACACGATACTACCATTCATTCATTATCCTATGATGATAGTTATAAAAGATCAGGGGAGACCTTAAGCAAATATTTAAAAAAATATAATAGCTTTAAAATCATTATTGATTTGCATAGAGACGCTATGGAAAATAAAACACCAGTAACTGCAACTATAAATGGTGAAAGTGTTGCAAGAATAATGTTTGTTTTAGCTCAAAACAATCAATATTATCCCAAAAATAAAGCATTAACTGATAAGTTAAATACACTATCAAGAAATATCTTTCCAGGGTTAAGTAGAGGAATTGATGAATATAGAAGAGGAAAAGATTCTTTTAACCAAAATCAGAGTCCAAATGCAATTCTTATAGAAGTAGGGGCAAATTGTAATTCAAATGTTGAGGCACAAAATACAGCAAAGTATATAGCTAGATTATTAGCAGAAGACATAAATGGGAAATAAAGGTATAAAAATATAAAAAATGAGCATCCTTATAGATATATACAATAAAATCTAGGGGGTGCTTTTTTGAAAAAGTTACGTATAATATTGCCATTAATAATTATATTAATTACTATATTTTTGGGGATTATTAAAATAAACATTATAAATACTAAAGCATTTAGTGAAAAAAATAATAATCTTCAAGGAGTAAATTTCGATAACATTAAAGATGACTTTGGAAAAGAATTTTCTAATTTTATTCTTGATAAAGCTATACTTAAGATACATCAGGTTGATGGTGGAAAATATATTTTAGAGATAAATGGCCAAGAGTATAAACTAAAGGGAAACTTTAACTTTGTAAACTCAATTAAAAGCAATATTGATGGAGCTTATGAGGATATAAAAAATATATTTAAATAATTGTTATGTTATTTTCAAAGTTGAGCAATATAAAAAAGCAGATGAAATTACCTAAATATCTGTATAGGGTTTTTTATAGGAAACTTAACTTATACTTGTTTGAAAATGTCGGCTTCTGGACATTTTAGACATGAATAAGTTAATAGTTGAACTTAAAACCCTATAATTAGTTGACATGATGAAGGATACTTGTGTTATAATTTATCTGATTATTTTACACGGGGGTGAGTGCTGTTCTTATAACCTTAAAGATAACAAGCATAAACTATTGGTTATCAATAATTTATAAGAATGGATTTAATATGCAGAGTGAAAGAAGAAAACATATAAGAAATTTTTCAATAGTAGCACATATAGATCATGGTAAGTCAACTCTTGCAGATAGGTTGTTGGAAGAGACTGGAACCCTTACTCAAAGAGAAATGGAAGAGCAAGTTTTAGATAACATGGAACTTGAGAGAGAAAGAGGGATTACAATTAAATCTCAAGCTGCAAGATTAATTTATAGAAGGGATAATGGAGAAGAATATATATTAAATCTTATAGATACACCAGGTCATGTAGATTTTAACTACGAGGTTTCAAGAAGTTTGGCTGCATGTGAGGGTGCGATTCTAGTTGTTGATGCAACACAGGGGATTCAGGCGCAAACATTAGCCAATTGTTATCTTGCCTTAGATAACGATTTAGAAATAGTACCAGTTATAAACAAAATAGATCTTCCAAGTGCTAGACCGGATGAGATAAAGCAAGAAATTGAAGATATAATTGGAATTGAAGCACATGATGCACCTTTAATTTCAGCTAAAACAGGATTAAATATTAAAGATGTTCTAGAAGCTGTTATTGAAAAGGTTCCATATCCACAGGGAGATGAAGAAGCACCATTAAAGGCATTAATTTTTGACTCATATTATGATAGTTATAAGGGTGTAGTTTGCTATGTTAGAGTTAGAGATGGAGTGGTTAAGCCAGGAACTCAAATTAAACTAATGGCAACAAATAAAGTATACGAAGTAACAGAAGTAGGAGTTTTCACGCCTAACTTTTTACCAATAAATCAATTAAGTGCAGGAGATGTTGGATACATTACTGCATCTATAAAAAATGTAAGAGATGCTAGAGTTGGTGATACTATTACCGAAAAGGGTAGAGAAACCTCTGAAGCATTAAAAGGATATAAGCCAGCAGTACCTATGGTATTCTCAGGAATATATCCAGTTGATGGAGCTAAATATGAAGAACTTAAGGAAGCTTTAGAAAAACTTCAAATTAATGATGCTGCTCTGAACTTTGAACCGGAAACATCAATTGCCTTAGGATTTGGATTTAGATGTGGATTCCTTGGATTATTACATATGGAGATAATACAAGAAAGAATTGAGAGAGAATTTAATTTAGATATCATAACTACAGCACCATCAGTTATATACAAGGTTTATAAAACAGATGGAACTCTTATAGAATTAACAAACCCAACTAATTTACCTCCAATGACTGAGATAGATTATATGGAAGAACCTATGGTAAAGGCTTCAATAATTTCGCCAACAGATTATACAGGTGCAGTTATGGAATTATGTCAAGAAAAAAGAGGTAACTTTATTGATATGGAATATCTAGAAGCAACAAGAGTTGTTATACATTATGATATTCCTCTAAATGAGATTGTTTATGATTTCTTTGATACCCTTAAATCAAGAACAAAGGGATATGCGTCCTTAGATTATGAATTAAAAGGATACGTAAGAACTGAATTAGTAAAATTAGATATTCTATTAAATGGTGATTCAGTGGATGCACTTTCAATGATTGTTCCTAAAGAAAGAGCATATAGCAGAGGAAGAGCAATTGCAGAAAAATTAAAAGAAATTATACCAAGACAGCTTTTTGAAATACCTATTCAAGCTACTGTTGGAGCTAAAGTAATAGCTAGAGAAACAGTAAAAGCAATGAGAAAAGATGTATTAGCTAAATGTTATGGTGGAGATATTTCAAGAAAGAAGAAACTTCTAGAGAAACAAAAAGAAGGAAAGAAGAGAATGAGACAGGTAGGTTCGGTAGAAGTACCTCAAGAAGCATTCATGGCTGTTTTAAAAGTAGATTAAATATAAAACTCAGATGGATAAGGATTTTACAAGTATATTTAAAATCCTATGTTCCTTCTGAGTTTTAATTATAATTAGGAGGCAATTATAATGAAAAACATTTCTTTATATATACATATTCCTTTCTGTAAACAAAAGTGCATGTATTGTGATTTTCCATCTTATAGTGGAAAAGATGCATTGATGGAGGAATATATAAATGCATTGTGCAAAGAAATAGCTAGAGAAGCATCAAAGTATAGTTATAATACAGTGTTTATTGGAGGTGGAACTCCAAGTTATTTAGATGAAGATAATTTAGAGAAGCTTCTTAATGAAATAAACAAATTGTCCTTAAATAGGAATTTAGAGTTTACAATGGAATGTAATCCAGGAAGCCTAACAAAAGAAAAATTAGATATCATGAAACGTTATGGAGTTAATAGACTAAGTTTAGGGTTACAAAGTACTAAAAATAGTATTCTTAAAGAAATAGGAAGGATTCATAGCTTTGAGGAGTTCAAAAGTAATTATTCTTTAGCAAGAGAAATGGGATTTAATAATATAAATGTTGATACAATGTTTGGTCTGCCAAATCAATCAGTAGAAGATTTTAAAAACACTTTGGGTGAAATAACAGAGCTAAATCCAGAGCATATTTCAGCCTATTCACTCATAATCGAGGAAGGAACAGTTTTTTACAAGTTATGGGAAGAGGACAAACTAAAGTTACCATCAGAGGATGAGGAAAGAGAAATGTATGAGTATTGTGTGGATTACTTAAATAAAAAAGGATATTTACAATATGAAATCTCAAACTTTTCGAAGAAGGACAAAGAATGCAGACATAACAAGGTATATTGGGAGCTAGAGAAATATTTAGGTTGTGGATCTTCTTCAGCTTCATTAATAGATGGGAAACGAATAAAAAACACAGAAGATATAAAGGAATATATAGAAGCTATTAACAGTAATAAAAGCGCCAAGGTTGAAATTATAAATTTGAAGGAAGAAGACTTAATTGAAGAATTTATGTTTTTA
This sequence comes from Clostridium paridis, assembly GCF_016765615.1. Classification (GTDB taxonomy): domain Bacteria; phylum Bacillota; class Clostridia; order Clostridiales; family Clostridiaceae; genus Clostridium_T; species Clostridium_T paridis. Next base: position 255,553 of record NZ_JAESWA010000023.1, read on the forward strand.
GGTTTAAGAAAAAAAGAAGGAATTGATGAATCTATATTTAAGAGAAAATTTAATAAAGAATTAGATAGTATTTATGAAAAAGTTATAAATTTTCACATAAATCAGGGTTTATTAGTACGAGAAAAAGGAAAGATATATTTAAGTAAAAAAGGCATAGAACTTAGTAATTATGTTATGAAAGACTTTATTTTAGATAAGTAACAGAGTATTTGGTATCTTTGAATTTATCACAAATATGTAAATATTTTTGAAAATTATAGTAATATAGAGATTTATGGAGCAATTTAGAGTAAATAATAGTTTTTCTCCAAAAACAATAAAAAAGCAAACATTATTATACTATCTGTTAATTGACAAAAAAACTTAGAAATAATATATTTAAATCGTAGTCATTAGCACTCGATTATAGTGAGTGCTAACAAAAAGAGGTGAAACTATGGCAATAGATGATAGAAAGATAAGAATTCTACAAGCTATAATTAATGATTACGTGAAAACAGCTGAACCAGTAGGTTCAAGAACACTATCAAAGAAATATGACTTAGGAATAAGTTCTGCAACTATAAGAAATGAGATGGCAGATTTAGAGGAGATGGGATATTTAGAGCAACCTCATGCGTCTGCAGGAAGAGTTCCCTCAAGCAAAGGCTACAGACTTTATGTTGATAAGCTTATGGAATATAAAACTTTAAGCACAGAAGAAGAGTTAATGATAAAAAAATATATTATTGATATGGCTTTATTTGAAGTTGATAAGGTGTTAAAACAAACTTCAACATTATTATCAGAACTTACTAGATTAACTTGTGTTGTAAAAGCTCCTTCGGTTAAAAAGAGCTATATGAAATCAGCTCAGCTTGTTAAGATAGATGATTTTAATGTTCTTTGCATAATTGTAACAGACAATGGAGTTGTAAAGAATGGTTTGCTTAGAGTAAGCAGAAGTTTAAGCCCAGAAGTTTTAAATAAAATAAATAATATATTAAATGAGAGGCTTGTTAATTTAACAATTGAAGAAATCAATCTTGAAGTAATTAATAGGTTAACGTTAGAGTTAAAAGGCTTTGATGAGATTCTAAATGGAATGCTCTCTTTGCTTTATGAAACCCTTAAATCCTCTAACTCTTCGGAGGTTTTTATGGAAGGTACAACCAATATATTTAATTACTCTGAATATAACGATATAGAAAGAGCTAAAGAAATACTAGAACTTTTGTATAATAAGGAATACGTTAATGAACTTATTACCACAGACAAAGGTATTTCAATAAAGATTGGTGATGAAAACTTCTTACCACAAGCTAAAGACTGTAGTGTCATTACTGCAGAATATACTTTGGGAGAAAGACCGCTAGGTACTATAGGACTTATCGGGCCAAGGAGAATAGATTACTCAAAGGTAATATCTATTATGGCTGAGGTAATGAAAGAGCTAAATACTTTGTTTAATAAGCAAAGTTTAAAATAATACTAGAGAGATGAGGTGTGATTTCTTGACAAAAAAGGAGAATACAACTGAAGAATTTGAAAATGAAAACTTGGAAGTAGAGGAAAACGCAAACTTAGATGAAACTTTAGAAGAAGCTGAAGTTTCAGAAGATAAAGAATTTGAAGAAGTTTTGTCAATCGAAGAGATTTTAAAAGAGAAAAACTCAAAATTAAGTGATGAAAACACTAAATTGAATAATGAAATTGAAGCATTGAAAGATAGACTACTAAGAATAACTGCAGAATATGAAAACTTCAGAAAAAGAACTCAAAAAGAAAAAGAAGGTATCTATACTGATGCAACTACTGATGTAATTAAAGAAATTCTTCCAGTTTTAGATAACCTAGAAAGAGCTTTAGCAGTAGATGGATCTATTGAAGATCTAAAAAAAGGAATAGAAATGACTCAAAGAGGATTTAATGGAGCACTAGAAAAACTTGGTGTAGAAGAAATAGATTCCTCAGGAGATTTTGATCCAAACCTTCATCAAGCAGTTATGCATGAACAAAATGAAGATTTTGGCCCAAACAAAATAGCAGAAGTTTTCTTAAAAGGTTATAAGAAAGCTGATAAAGTAATTAGATATTCAATGGTTAAAGTTGTAAACTAGCAAAATTTAATTGATAAATAGGAGGATATTATTATGGGAAAAGTAATAGGAATTGATTTAGGAACTACAAACTCTTGTGTAGCTGTTATGGAAGGAGGAGATCCAGTAGTTATAGCTAATGCTGAAGGTGCTAGAACTACTCCATCAGTTGTTTCATTTCAAGCTAATGGAGAAAGATTAGTAGGTCAAGTTGCTAAAAGACAGGCAATCACAAATCCTGATAAAACTATAATTTCAATAAAAAGACACATGGGAACAAACCACAAGGTAAACATAGATGGAAAAGATCATTCGCCACAAGAAATATCAGCAATGGTTCTTCAAAAGATCAAAGCTGATGCTGAAAGTTATTTAGGTGAAACTGTAACTCAAGCAGTTATAACAGTACCAGCGTACTTTAATGATTCTCAAAGACAAGCAACTAAAGATGCAGGAAGAATAGCTGGATTAGAAGTGTTAAGAATTATAAACGAACCAACAGCTGCAGCTTTAGCATATGGTATGGATAAAATGGATACTAACCAAAGAATATTTGTATATGACTTAGGTGGTGGTACATTCGACGTATCAATACTTGAACTAGGAGATGGAGTTTTTGAAGTTAAGGCGACTAATGGAGATACTCGTTTAGGTGGAGATGATTTCGACCAAAAAGTTATAGATTATATAGCAGATACATTTAAAGCTGAAAATGGAATAGATTTAAAGAATGATAAGATGGCACTTCAAAGATTAAAAGAAGCAGCAGAAAAAGCTAAGATTGAATTATCATCTTCAACTCAAACAATAATCAATTTACCATTTATAACAGCTGATGCAACAGGTCCAAAGCACATAGATTTAACATTAACTAGAGCAAAATTCAATGAATTAACTCATGATTTAGTACAAAGAACTATTGAACCTATGAGAAAAGCATTAAATGATGCTGGATTATCTATAGGAGATATTGATAAAGTATTATTAGTTGGTGGATCAACTAGAATACCAGCAGTTCAAGATGCAGTTAAAGAATTTACTGGAAAAGAACCTTCAAAAGGAGTTAACCCAGATGAATGTGTTGCTGTAGGGGCTGCAATTCAAGGTGGAGTTTTAACTGGAGATGTTAAGGATGTATTATTGCTAGATGTAACTCCATTAACTCTAGGAATTGAAACAATGGGTGGAATAGCTACACCATTAATTGAAAGAAATACAACAATACCAGCTAAGAAGAGTCAAATTTTCTCAACTGCAGCAGATGGTCAAACAAGTGTTGAAATCCATGTAGTCCAAGGGGAAAGACAAATGGCTGCTGACAACAAAACTTTAGGTAGATTTACTCTATCAGGAATTGCGCCAGCACCAAGAGGAATTCCACAAATCGAAGTTACATTTGATATAGATGCTAATGGTATAGTTAAAGTATCAGCACAAGATAAAGGAACTGGTAAAGAAGCTAATATTACAATAACTGCTTCAACTAACCTTTCTGATGATGAAATAGATAAGGCAGTAAAAGAAGCAGAAAGATTTGCTGAAGAAGATAAGAAGAGAAAAGAAGCTATAGAAATAAAGAATAATGCAGATCAAGTAGTATATCAAACTGAAAAGACTCTAACTGATTTAGGAGATAAAGTTTCAGCAGAAGATAAGAGTAAGATAGAAGCTAAATTAGAAGAGGTTAAGAAAATTAAAGATGGGGATGATTTAGAAGCAATTAAAAAGGCTACTGATGAATTAACTCAAGAATTCTACGCAGTTTCATCTAAGATTTACCAAGCAGCAAACCCAGAAGGTCAAGGATTTGATCCAAACAACATGGGTGGAAATCCAGGAGCAGGTTCTCAAGGACCAAAAGATGATAATGTAGTAGATGCTGATTTTAAAGTAGATGAAGATAAATAGTTGAAACTAAGCTAACAAATAGCATATAATAGTTTGATAGGGAAGGGAGGCTCTCTTCCCTTTAACTAAGTTAATAGGTGGTGAATATATGGCTTCAAAGGACTATTATGAGGTGCTTGAAATTCAAAAAGGTGCCTCGGATGATGAAATAAAAAAGGCCTTTAGAAAACTTGCAATTAAATATCACCCTGATAAGAACCAAGGAAATGCAGAAGCAGAAGAAAAATTTAAGGAAATAAATGAAGCTTATCAGGTATTAAGTGACCCTCAAAAGAAAGCTCAATATGATCAATTTGGTACTGCTGATGGTGCAGGCTTTGGGCAAGGCGGATTTGGTGGATTTGACTTCTCTGAAATGGGAGGTTTTGGAGATATATTTGAAAGTTTCTTTGGTGGAGGATTCAGCGGTAATGCTGGTGGAAGAAGAAATGCTCCAAGAGAAGGAAATGATATGGAGTATACTCTTCACTTAACATTTGAAGAAGCTATTTTTGGAGTTGAAAAAGAAATATCAGTAACAAGAACAGAAAATTGTGATACTTGCCATGGGTCTGGAGCGAAACCTGGTACATCACCAAAGACTTGTACTAGATGTAATGGATCAGGACAAATTAGAGTTGAGAGAAGAACTCCTTTAGGAAGTTTCGTAAGTACTTCAGCTTGTGATGTATGCGGAGGAACTGGTAAGACGGTTGATACTCCTTGTCCAGATTGTAAAGGAAAAGGAAGAGTTAGAAAAAATAGAAAAATTAAAGTTAATATACCAGCAGGTGTAGATACAAATAATGTAATACCGCTAAGGGGACAAGGTGAGCATGGTGTAAACGGAGGTCCTCCAGGAGATTTATATATAAAAATTGTAGTTGCACCATCTAAGGTATATACTAGAAAAGGCTTTGATTTATATATTGATGAACATATATCCATGGCAGCAGCTGCGTTAGGTGTTGAAATTAAGGTGCCTACAGTTGATGGTGAAGTTAAATATACTGTACCTGCTGGAACTCAATCAGGAACTTTATTTAGACTTAAGAACAAAGGTGTTCATAGGGTTAATTCTACAGTTAGAGGAGATCAATATGTAAAAGTAATAGTTGATATCCCTAAGAACTTAAATGAACAACAAAAAGAAGCCTTAAGATTATTTATGGAAGCATCAGGTGAAACTCATACAAATAGCAACGAAAAGCATAAAGACGGTAAAGGCAAAAAGAGTTTCATGGATAAAATTTTCGGAGAATAGTTTAAATATTGAATAGACTTTCAATTTATGATAGAATAGGATTCGAAAAGAATATAGCTAAATTCGGTTGGACAAATTTTATATTTGTTTACAAGCAATTTGTTTCTGGGGTGGGAAACTCAATTTTGAGTTTCCCACTTTTTTTGTGTAACGAATACCACAGGTTATACCTGTGGTTCAAAAAAGCTTATAGCTATGAGTAGAAAAAAAGAAACCTCATTTGATAAAATTATTGCAGGTTCGCCAAC
>NZ_JAESWA010000023.1:261275-267958 GCF_016765615.1 Clostridium paridis
AAAACTTTGCGGTTGGTGGATTTTTCAGCGTGTCTTGAGACACAGCCAGGAATATGCCCTTATAGGGCTAGAGCATGCCACCCGTTTTACGGGTGGTCATGACTTATATAAATTTATGGATTGAAATACATATACATAGGAAAGGATATTTAATATGAGAAATAAAAAAGATAGTTTAATAGCATACTTTATAAAAAATGAATATTTTAGTGGTGTACTCCTACTATTTTGTACGATTCTAGCATTAATAATAGCTAACTCTAATTTTGCATCTGTATACAATCATTTACTTCATGAATATTTAACTATTGGATATAAAGAGTTCTCAATATCAATGTCAGTTATGCATTGGATTAATGATGGATTAATGGTGATATTTTTCCTTGTAGTTGGTATGGAGATAAAAAGAGAACTAGTTATTGGAGAGCTTAAGTCTTTAAAAAAAGCAATTTTACCAATTTCTGCTGCTATTGGAGGGATGATAGCACCAGCAATTGTTTATATTCTATTTAATTACAAAGAGCAAACTATTTCAGGATGGGGAATTCCTATGGCAACAGATATTGCATTTGCCATAGCTATACTATCATTGGTAGGTAGAAAAGCACCAAAAGGTATTGTTGTATTTCTTACAGCATTGGCCATAGTTGATGATCTAGGAGCAATTCTAGTAATCGCTATATTTTATACGAACCAAATTGACTTTGGATCTTTATGTATAGGAATAATTACTCTAATAGGATTAATTATTGCAGGTAGATTTAAAGTCAAATCTAAACTTTTATATACAGTTGGAGGCTTAATACTATGGATTAGCTTTTTAAAATCAGGTATACATGCAACTATTGCTGGAGTGCTTCTTGGAATGGTATTACCAGTTGGAGAAAACTCTGAAGAGTTTCAGGAATCAATGTTATATAAGTTTGAACATATACTAACGCCTTGGTCTTCTCTAGTCATTATGCCAATTTTTGCATTAGCTAATTCAGGTATAACTATTGATTTTAATAGTTTTTCAATAATTATACTTTCTCCTGTTAGCTTAGGAATTATATTTGGTCTTGTAATAGGTAAGCAGTTGGGTATATTTGGTGTATCCTACATCCTAGTGAAATTGAATATTGCTAAGCTTCCATCTCATGTAACAAAAAGACATCTTTATGGAGCTAGCGTGCTAGGAGGAATTGGATTTACAATGTCATTATTTATTTCTTCACTAACTTTTTCAAGTGATATTGATTTATTGGCAGCAAAAACGAGTATTTTATGTGCATCAATTATATCAGCAGTGTTAGGAACAATAGTTTTTATGTTTATAGAAATTAAGGAAAAGGTTAAGAGAGTATAAAACAAGAAGAATAATACATATAATTTAACTATGTTTAATCTGTAACAATTTGATGAAAGAAAACAATTGAAAAATTTTCAAAATTTTGTTTAAATTAAATTAGAATATATTTAGGGAGGAAGACATATGGCTCAAAATATTGATTATGTTATACATGGAGACGATATGCAATTTGTAGAAGTTATGTTAGATAGTAATGAGACTATGATTGCAGAAGCAGGAGCGATGATGATGATGGATAATTCTATTCAAATGGAGACAACATTTGGAGATGGAAGTTCAAATCAAGGTGGATTTATGGATAAATTATTCTCTGCAGGAAAAAGAGTTATTACTGGGGAAAGTTTATTTATGGCTACCTTTACCAACAGAGGTTATGATAGAGCTATGGTATCTTTCTCAGCACCTTATCCAGGAAAAATTTTGCCAATTCATCTTTCGCAATATGGCGGAACACTTATATGTCAAAAGGATTCTTTCCTATGTGCTCAAAAAGGAACTCAAGTAGGGATAGCATTTACTAAAAGATTTGGAGCAGGACTATTTGGGGGAGAAGGCTTTATACTTCAAAAGCTTCAAGGAGATGGGATTGCATTTGTACATGCTGGAGGAACTGTAATTGAAAAAGATTTAGCTCCAGGTCAAGTGCTTAAGATAGATACAGGATGTATAGTTGCAATGAATTCATCAGTAGATTATGATATTCAATTTGTAGGTGGATTTAAAAATGCATTATTCGGCGGAGAAGGTTTATTCTTTGCAACATTACGAGGTCCAGGTAGGGTATGGATTCAAAGCTTACCGTTTAGTAGACTTGCATCTAGAATGATGTCTGCAGGAATGGGAGGAAGAACAGGAAGAGAAGAAGGCAGTATATTAGGTTCACTTGGCAATTTCTTAGATGGTGACAACTAATAAATAATGTTAGAAAGATGATAATTTATTGAGATTTAACTTTAATAATCATTAAAGTTAAATTTCTTTTTTTGAAATTATTAGGGTAGTTTTTGAATTAAAAGTAATATAAATAAAAGTACATATTTAATATTTAGGTGGTAATTATGAAGAAAAAAATGATATTTTCAATTATTCTATTTTCAAGTATACTAATTCAAATGAAAACTGTACATGCAGTTGAAGTTGATTCGATAAAAGGAAAAGATAGATATGAAACAGCTTGTATGATAGCACAGAAAATGAACTATACACAAGCAATATTAGTAAATGGGTATTCAATTGTAGATGGATTATCTGCAAGTGGACTTAGTGGAACTATGGATTCACCTATACTATTAACAGAAAAAGATTCTATACCAGAGAAAACATTAAATGCGCTTAATGGGGTTAATAAAGTATATTTAGTAGGAGGCGATGGTGTTATCTCTAAAAATGTAGAAAGAATTTTAAATATAAAAGGAATAGCTACAGAAAGATTAGGCGGAGCAGATAGATATTCAACCTCAATCGCTGTTGCAAATAAGATAGAATCTACAAAAGGGGTACAACAAATATTTTATGTTAATGGAGATATTGGACAAGCGGATGCAATGAGTATATCACCAGTTGCTGCAAAAAGTAAAAATCCAGTAATACTAACTAATGGAATATCAACAGCATATAGAAGAAACGTGGATTCTTATACAATTGGAGGAACAGGAGTTCTTGGTGCATGGTTTGATACTTTTACTACTAGATTAGGTGGCAAGAGTAGATTTGAAACTAATAAAGAAGTCATTGATTATTTTTTTCAAAATAAACAGCATGTTTATTTAAGTAAATCTGAGGAATTAATTGATGCATTAACATCTTCTGTAATGAAGGAACCTGTAGTTCTTATTGATGATTACTCAGATAAAACTGTGATGGCGGGAGCTAGAAGTGCTACTTCTTTAGGCGATATTAGCAGCATTGCTATAAGTCAAGCAAAAGGGTATATTTATCAGGAAAAGGTAGTATTCTATTCTCAGCATCAAGATGATGAGACATTATTTGCTGGTAGTGCAATTGTTGATGCAATTGAATCAGTGGGACGTGAAAATGTATACTTAGTTGTTGTATCAGATGGAGATGAAAGTGGAGTTTTTAATGGGGATAGGTATAAAAAACTAACTGTAACTGAAAAGGCAACGCTAAGAAATAATGAATTGAAAGCAGCAGATGAACAGTTGGGATTGGATATAAACAATATAATCTTTTTAAATGAACCAGAAAGTAATTGTAATTATGATGATTTAAGCAAAAAAGCTTTAGAATTTGAAAGCAAATTTACAAACGTTACACATGTTGCGCACACATATAAGTTTGATATTCATCCACAACATTTGAAATGTGGACAAACGATATATAATTTATATAAAGAAGGAAAGATTAAGGATTGTAAGTTTTTTGCAAGATCAGAAAAGGCAAATGAAATAAATCGTAATAATTTAATAGTGAATATTGCATATACAAACGAGCAAAAAGATAAGATCCTTAATGCAAGTAAGGAATATAAATTGGATAGAAAAGATATGATTAGAGAAGGTATTGGCTATAAATCAGTACCAAGTTTATTTGATGCTCTTGAGAAAGACAAATATGTAACCTCATATCTACATGAACCGGGGATATAATCTATTTACTAATAATAATTCTTTAATGTATAATATTATAATAACAAATTAGAGAAGGATAACAAAATGATATACGTAATTTCACCGGCTAAAACAATGGATTTAAAAAAACGATCGAAGATTGATTCAAATAAGTTACCTATGTTTATTAAAGAAGCGGAAATGATAATGGATGAACTAAAAAAGTACGATCCAGAATCAATCTCATCCTTAATGAAGATTTCGAAAAAATTAGCAGAACTGAATTTTTTTAGAAACCAGACATTTGATAGCACACTAATGAATACTAAAGAAGCTATATTTGCTTTTGATGGTGATGTTTATAAGGGATTAAATGTAGAAGAGTTTTCAAAAGAAGATATTTTATATGCTCAAGAGCATTTAAGAATTCTATCGGGATTATACGGGATAATTAAGCCACTAGATAGAATTAAAGAATATAGATTAGAAATGGGAACAAAACTTAAAATATCAAATCATAAAAATCTATATGATTTTTGGACAGAAAAAATAACTCTAGGGATTATAGAGGAACTTGAACATCAAAAGGATAATATATTAATTAATTTAGCATCAGAAGAGTATAGCAAGGTGATAAATATAAATAAAATATCTCATTCATTTAATGTAATTACCCCAATTTTCAAGGATTATAAAAACGGAAAATATAAAATAATAAGTTTTTATGCTAAAAAGGCAAGAGGATTAATGGCAAAGTATTTAATTGAAAATAAGGTTAAAAGCATAGAAGGGGTAAAAAATTTTAACCTTGATGGTTATAAATTTTCTCAAAATGAATCAAATAATTCACAATTAATATTTTTAAGAGAGTAATTGCTTGTTGACATTTCCCCTTGAGTGTTATTATAATAATCTAGTTGAAAAGAAAAGTCCTAGCCCATATAGATCTGATGATAAGGTTCAGATGTTTCTACGAGGATTCCGTAAAAGTTCTCTCTATGGGTAAATCAATGGTATCGCTTACCCAAGAGTGGCACCAGCTTTGGTTTACCTAAACAAAGCTGGTGCTTTTTGGCGCAACGAAAACAAATAATTAGATGATTAAATCTAATTTTTTTTATTTTACTTAGGAGGAAACATTGAGATGGATAATTCAAAAACTAATTTCTTTGAGAGAATGTTTAAACTTAAAGAGAACAAAACAAACGTTAAAACAGAAGTTTTAGGGGGATTTACAACCTTTGTAACAATTGCATATGCATTATTGGTAATCCCTAACATATTAAAATTAGGTGGAATGAATGCACTTGGATTAAAAGGTGATGCAGCAGCGAATTTAACAATTGCTTCAGATCCTGTAATAGGTTCGGCATTTGCTTCGGTATGTATTGCAGCAGCAGTTGGAACACTTATTATGGCTTTTTATGCAAATATGCCATTTGTTTTAGCACCAGGACTGGGCTTAGTAAGTTTCTTTACATTTAATATATGCTTAAAACTAGGTTACACTTGGCAACAAGGCTTAGCAGCAGTTTCAATTTCAGGTATTCTATTTATTGTTATTACTCTTACTTCAATAAGAGAAAAAATAGTTTATGCAATGCCACAAAATTTAAAATATGCAATAACTGCAGGAATAGGTTTGTTTATATCACTTATAGGTTTAAAAAATGGTGGAATTATTGTTGCAAATCCAGCAACTTTAGTGGCATTTGGTGATTTTAAAAATAGCGCAGTTATTTTAACTATAATAGGTATTATAATAATTGGAATTTTAATGGCTAGAAATATAAAAGGAGCCATGTTAATTGGAATAATAATAACAACTATAATTGGAATACCAATGGGAATAACAAAGTTATCAGGTATTCAAGTCTTTTCTTTACCACCAATAGGACAAACTTTCTTTGCTCAAGACTTTAAAGGATTATTAAGTCATAATGGTGGAGGAGTCTTAGGAGCTGCATTAACAATATTTATGGTGGTTATTACTTTAAGTTTAGTAGACTTATTTGATACACTTGGAACTTTAGTAGGAACAGCACAAACTTCCGGAATGTTAGATGAAAATGGAGAAGCTAAGAACTTAAGAAAATCATTATTTTCAGATGCTGTGGCTACAACTATAGGGGGAGCCTTAGGTACAACTACTTTAGCTACAGTGGTTGAATCATCAGCAGGTATAGCAGCAGGAGCAAGAACGGGACTATCAAATGTTGTTGTAAGTATTCTATTTGCATTATCTTTATTCTTTAGCGGACTAATTGGAATAGTTCCTCAAAGTGCTACAGCACCAGCACTTATTATAGTAGGTGTATTGATGCTAAGTGCAGTAAAAGAAATAGATTTTTCAGATTTTACAGAAGCACTACCAGCATTTTTTACAATTTCTATGATGCCATTTACATATTCAATTGCTAATGGAATAGCTGTTGGTATAATATTTTATCCAATTATGAAGCTATTAACAGGAAAAAGAAAAGACGTACATCCTATAATGTATGTATTAGCATTGCTATTTATATTAAGATTTATATTAATGCCAGATTAATATTAAATATAAAGAGGGACCTCTCAACATAGTTTGAGAGGTCCTATTTTTGTCCTAATTAAAACCACTTGCTATGCAAGTGTGTTCGGAAAAGCTTTAGCGGTGAGAAGGCAAAAAAACCTCCTTTTGTTAAAATAGAATTAAGGTTCGCAGCCAAATTCAAAAACAAAAGGAGGCATCCAAATGGATAATAACAGTTTAGCACACACCA
>NZ_JAESWA010000023.1:268092-586468 GCF_016765615.1 Clostridium paridis
TTAGCAGACCAAATTAGTATGAAAGAATATATGGACCCGTTTAAGGGTAGCAAGTAAAGCAGTATGCGGCTGCGAATCTTTTACAGGTGCCTTAAGGCACAACGCAAGTAATATGCCCTTATAGGGCTAAGGCAAAACCACCAGCTAAGCTGGTGGATTTTTATTTTAGCTACTTTACGGTAAGTTCTATTTGTTTATCATATTCAGGTATGATGTTATCTTGGTCTTTAATTACTAATTTAAAATTATCAAGAGTATCTATTTCATAGGTTAATGTACCTTCATCCAATCTTCTTAAGCTAGGATTGAATCCATACTGCTCATTTACATAAGTACCATCGTTATACCTTAATTCTATTAAATTAGGATTAAAGCATATTCCATCAAATCTATACTTAACTTGAAGAACGTTATTTTTATAAGAAATATCTAAAATGTTAATTATTAAGTTATCATTTATTTTTAATGTATGTGGCTTTTGAAGATTCAATAGTTCTGTGGCAGGAATCTCCTTGATTAGTTTACCATCATTCATATTCCCACTATATTTAAAAGGTATAAGTGTTATTTTGTTTGGTTTTTCTTTTATAGGTGAAAAATATGATTCTCCGATAGTAGTGCCATCACTTAAACCTGAGGAACCATGATAGTCAAACAAGGTTTCATTTTTATCAGTTCTAATAATATAGTTAATCAAAGGGAATTTGTCATTTGATACAGTATATTTTGCTTTGGTATAAAATTGTCCTAAAGATATTTCGTTAAAGTGCATGTCTCCATATTCAGTTTTTAAGGCTTTATCTGTATTAGCGTAATACACTTTATCATATAACTTATCTTTGGGGACATTCAAGGAGATGTTCCATTTTCCACTAACTCCATCAAAATTTTTAATAGTGTAATTTAGTTTGTAATTTTCTTGCTCTTGTAAATTCTTAATATCAAGTATGTCAATGATAGACACCATATCATAAGTATAACCAGAATCAGTTGAAGTAAGAGTTCCGTATTCTGTGGTAAGTGGATCTTTTAATGTTTTATTGTTAATTTCTAAATCTGAATCCCATATTCCTGGTAAAGAGGTGAATTTATTCGGAGAATTAACCTTATAACTTAATATTAGTGAATCTCCGCTAATTACTAAGTGACTAAAAGTAAAAGATAGATTAGAGTCCTTTATAGTGGAATTTAAGGTGTTTACGTAGTCCTTATTACTATTTTTATTAAGTACATTTAATGATTTAAACCTATCAAACATGCTATTAAAGCTTGCATATACGGGAGAAAGTGAGACTAGTACGAATAATAATGTGAAAGATGCTACTAATGGAAGAACTCTTTTTTTATTTTTTCTATATTTCTTATCTTCTAACGAGTTTAAAATATCATCAGTAAAACTTATAAAATCACTACTTGGAGTTAGTGTAGAAGTGGTTTCCTTTATTTTATTATCAAAATTATTACTTATCATTTAAATAGTACCTCTCTTTCTCATTATTTAAAATTGAATATAGTTTCTCTCGCCCTCTTGCTAGTCGAGATTTAATGGTACCTTCTTTTATATTTGTTATTTTAGATATTTCACTAATAGATAAATCATTAAAATAATATAAAATAACTATATTTTGAATATCTTCATTAAGAAGCTTAATAGCATTATAGAGATCATAATATTCAATAGGATTATCTTCATGGGTCATTTCAGAAATATCATTATTTAAGAAGATTATTTTTGAATTTTTCTTAAAAGTATCATTACACTTATTTATTAAAATTCTTATTATCCAAGTCTTAAAAAGTTTTTCATTTTCTAATGTATTGATTTTTTCATATGCTGTTAATATTGTTTCAGAAATTACATCTTTAACATCTTCTTCGTTTTTAAAAAAGCCTTTTGAGATTTTATATAAATCCACACGTATATCTTTAATTAATTTTGAAAAGGCTTCTTTGTCACCTTTTTTAGCTTTGTTAACTAATAAAAACAATTCTATCCCTCCTTTTTCACCTATTAGACAGTTGAAGGTGAGGTTTGGTTCCAAGAAGTTTATAATAAAATTTTACCATGTATTATGTAAAGTTAAAATTAAACTATAATGGATAATGTTTATTGACAAATAAATATTATCCATTATAATAAAAGTATAAAGAGTTATAACATAGCAAATATTAATTTCAGATAAATTTGAGAGGAGATAGAAATATGACAGTAAAATTTCAAGGAAATCCTGTTACTTTACAAGGACAGAAAATTAATGTAGGAGATGAATTTAGAGATTTCGTGGTAACTAAAAATGACTTAACTCCATTAACATTGAAAGATACAAGTGGAGTGAGAGTATTTTTAACAGTCCCATCTATAGATACACCAGTATGTGATTTGGAAATTAGAACTTTTAACGAAAAGATAGCAAATGTTCAAGGGGTTACAGTATATACAATCTCTCATGACTTACCATTTGCACAAGCAAGATGGTGTGGTGCAGAAGGAATTAAAAATGTAATTACTGCATCAGATTACAAAGATAGAGCATTTGGAGAGGCTACAGGAACATATGTTAAAGAGTTAGGATTATTAGCTAGAACTGCTTTTGTAGTAGATTCTAATAATAAGGTTGTTTATGCAGATTACTTAGAAGAGATAACAAGTCAACCAGATTTTGATGCAGTACTTAATGCAGCAAAGGAAGCAAAATAAATTTATAGGGTTTTGAGTTCAACTAATAACTTATTTGTGTAGGAATAAATTAAGTTTCATATAAAAACCCTCTAATTAACGCTCCAACCATATTCTCATAGGGTTTTCTAAAAGATTAATTTCATCTTTTGGAAAACCCATTTTTATTTAATAGAGATTTAAATAACTGTGTGAAATCTTAGGAGAAAATTGTTAATCCTCCCCATAGACAGAAACGCCCTTTATGTGTAAAATATAATATTAGTCAATGGTAATAGGGTTTTAAGATCAACTAATAATTTATTAATGCTCGAAAATGTCCAGAACCCGACATTTTCAAACAAGAATAAATTAAGTTTTCTATAAAAAACCCTATAGTAGGGCGTATAGTAAAATACATTAAATATGCCCTGTAATAAAGAAAGGATTGAAGTTAAATGCAAGGAACATGGATTGAAGTTAAGGTTATTACAACAAGTGAAGCACTTGAGCCTGTATCAGGTATTTTTTATGCTTTAGATTGTAAGGGAGTAGCAATAGAAGATCCAAATGATATCTTGGATAGAGAACAAGGACCTTTAACTTGGGATTTTGCAGATATAAATATATTAGAATATAAAGGTAAGGCAGCTTGTGTAAAGGGATATTTTGCAGAAGAAGATAATATTCCAGAAGTTTTAAAATATATAGAAGAAAAGTTACAAGAATTAAAAGATATGGGTATAAATTTAGGTGAGGCTCAAGTGATCTCTACTGAAATGAAGGAAGAAGACTGGGCAAATAACTGGAAGCAATACTATAAGCCAACTAAGATTGGGGAAAAAATTGTAATTAAGCCTATATGGGAAGAATATGAAGCAAGTGAAGATGAGCTACTTGTGGAATTAGATCCAGGTATGGCATTTGGAACTGGAACTCATGAAACTACTAGAATGTGTGCTCAAGCATTAGAAAGGTATGTAAAAGAAGATTCGGTAGTATTTGACGTTGGAACTGGTTCAGGGATACTTGCTATAATAGCAGGGAAACTAGGGGCTAAACACGTGGTTGGTGTTGATTTAGATCCTGTAGCTGTAGATTCAGCTAAGGAAAATCTTAAATTTAATGATGTAAGCAACATTGAAATACTACATGGAAATTTATTAGATGTTGTTAATGGAAAAGCTGATTTAGTAGTAGCAAATATTATTGCTGAAATAATATGCATTTTAACCCCAGATGTAAAGAAAGCCTTAGATAAAGATGGTATTTTTATAACTTCTGGAATTATTCATGATAGAAGAGAAATGGTTATTAATAATTTAGAAGAAACCGGATTTGAAGTTTTAGAAGTAAATAAAGATGGGGAATGGAATTGCATAGTAGCAAGGTTGAAATAAGGAGAGAAGGTAATGCATAAGTTTTTTACTCCAAATGAATTGTTTGGTGAAAAAGAGGCTATAATCCAAGGAGAAGATGTAAAACACATATATAAAGTTCTTAGATTGCAAGAAGGACAAGAGATTATCGTAAATAATTTACAAGGGGAGGAATACCTAGGAATTATAGATGAAATCTCAAAGTCAGAAGTTAGGGTGTTGTTAAAAGAAAAATTAGAAGTTAACAATGAAAGCCCACTAGAAGTGTATTTATTTCAAGGTATGCCTAAAGCATCAAAAATGGATTTAATTGTTCAAAAGGGAACAGAACTTGGAATCAAAGAAATAACCCCGGTAGTTACTGAAAGAGTTGATGTTAAGCTTAAGGGTGAATTTAAGAAATTAGATAGACTTGAAAGAATTGCACTAGAGGCTTGTAAGCAGTGTAAAAGAACATTAATACCTAAAATTAATGAACCCCTATCTTTTCTTGAATTAAATGAAGTTATAAAAAATATGGATTTAGTTGTGGTTCCTTATGAAAATGCAGAAAACTTTGGGATAAAAACTTTAGTAAAAAATATAGATAAAAAAATTAAGACTGTGGCTATAATAATTGGACCTGAGGGTGGTTTTGAAGAGAGTGAGATAATTAAATTAAAAGAAAATGGAGCTTATATTGTTACATTAGGACCTAGAATACTAAGAACAGAAACTGCAGGGTTTACTGCGGCGTCTTTATTACAATATGAGTTAGGAGATTTAGGAGGTATTATTTAATGAAAGTTGCATTTGCTACCCTTGGATGCAGAGTTAATGTATATGAATCAGAAGCGATGATGGAAAAGTTCATAAGAGAAGGTTATGAAATAGTTGACTATAGTGAAGTTGCGGATGTTTATGTAATAAATACTTGCTCAGTAACCAATATGGGAGATAAAAAATCAAGACAAATGATTTCTCGTGGAAGAAGACAAAGTCCAGAGTCGATCATCGCAGTTGTAGGATGTTATTCTCAAATTGCGACAGAAGAAGTTGGAAATATTGATGGTGTAGATGTTGTTCTTGGAACAAGGAATAAAGGAGAAATTGTTTATTGGGTAAATAAAGCTAAGGAAACAAAAGAGAAGCAAATACAAGTTGGGCAAGTTCTAAGAAATAATGAATTTGAAGATTTGAAAATAGAGGAATATCAAGATAAAACTAGAGCATTTTTAAAGATTCAAGATGGATGTAATAGATTTTGTGCATATTGTTTAATTCCATATGCTAGAGGAGCTGTTTGTTCAAAAGATCCAGAAAAAGTAATAACAGAAATCAAGTCTTTAGCAGAAAATGGATTTAAAGAAATAATTCTTTCAGGAATACATATAGCATCCTATGGCGTAGACTTAGATAAGAAGGTTACTTTAGTTGATATTATAGAGGAAATTGAATCAATAGAAGGAATCGAGAGAGTAAGAATTGGTTCTATTGATCCAACATTCTTTACAGAAGATGTAGTAAAGAAGATAGTTAACTTTAAGAAGTTATGCCCACATTTTCATTTATCTTTGCAAAGTGGAGCTAATGAAACTTTAAAGAGAATGAATAGAAGATATACTAAGGAAGAATATGAGAATATCGTTAATTTCTTGAGAGAAAACTTTAGGGATGTTGCTATTACAACAGATGTTATAGTAGGCTTCCCAGGAGAAACTCAAGAAGAATTTGAAGAAACATATGAGTTCTTGAAGAAAGTAAAATTGTCCAAAATGCATATATTTAAGTATTCACCAAGAAAAGGTACTAGAGCAGCGGAAATGGAAGAACAAATTGACGGAACCATAAAAGATGAGAGAAGTAAACTTTTAATTAAGTTAAACGAAGAAAATGAAAAAGAGTTTATAAGCAGATACATTGATAAGGAAGTAAATGTACTATTTGAACAACAATATAAAGCAGAAGAAGGAACTTATGAAGGATATACAGAAAACTATATAAAAGTAGTTTCAAAATCTTCATGTAAAGATATTATAGGTAAAATTGCTAAGGTAAAAATAAACTCTGCAGGAAATGAACTAGCTTATGGAGAAATTATATCTATAGATTAGAAATATTACAATTGCATAGATATTATTAAGGAGGTGAAAAAAATGGAGGACTGCATTTTTTGCAAAATTGTAAAAGGAGAAATTCCTTCTAATAAAATATATGAAGACGATAAGGTATTAGCTTTTTATGATATAAGTCCTGAAGCACCAGTACATTTTTTAGTTATACCCAAAAGCCATATAGAAAGTGCTAACTCATTAGACGAAAATAATGTATCAATAGTTTCACATGTTTTTATAGTTATTAATAAAATAGTTAGTGAGTTAGGAATTGCAGATAGTGGTTATAGAATTGTAAATAATTGCGGAGAAGATGGTGGTCAAACCGTAAACCATATGCATTTTCACGTGCTAGGTGGAAGGGGCTTAAAGTGGCCACCAGGCTAACAGTAATTCCATGAAAATCTTGACATTATACGAAAATTTATTGTATAATATAGCGTGTGTTGTTTAAGCCCACAGCTGTGCATAAGAAAATATTAGCTAGCGGAGGGAGGGATAGTCAATGTCAGAAATCAGAGTTGGAGAAAATGAAACATTAGAGAGTGCATTAAGAAGATTTAAAAGAAAATGTGCTAGAGCGGGTGTTCTTTCAGAAGTTAGGAAGAGAGAACATTACGAAAAACCAAGTGTTAAGAGAAAGAAAAAATCAGAAGCTGCAAGAAAAAGAAAATTCAAGTAGTAGCTAAGATTTTAAAAGAATTTCTTTGAAAGAAGGTAGTACATTGCCAACAATAAAAGAAAGACTTCAAGAAGACTGGAAACAGGCTTTAAAAGCTGGAAATAAATTTAAGGCCGGTACTTTAAGTACAGCAAAATCAGCAATTCTATTAGTAGAAAAAACTGACAATGTTAAGCTTGAGGACGAACAGGTTATTGAAATATTAGCAAGAGAAATCAAGCAAAGAAGAGAAGCTATGCTTGAGTTCGAAAAAGGAAATAGACAAGATCTAGTTGATGGCAACAAGGCTGAAATTGAGATTTTGTTAAGTTACCTTCCTCAGCAGTTAGAAGAAAATGAGATTCTTGAAATTGTTAAACAAGCAGCGATTGAAGTGGGTGCTAGTAGCATGAAAGAAATGGGCAAAGTTATGGCAAAAGTTAGACCTCAAACTGTAGGTCGTGCTGATGGAAAACTTGTTAGCTCAATTGTAAAAGAATATCTAAGTAAATAAATTACTTTAATAAAAAGGAGTTCACCGTGTGAACCCTTTTTTTTTACTCTTTGACGATTTTTTATTCTCTTGAATTTTAAGAAATATGTAATTTAATAAATGTTTTTTTCATAAATTAGTTTGAGAGTATTTTTTAGGAGTGTAATTATGGAATCAAAATGGGTGAGGGCAAAAGATAAAGTTATAGAAGAACTAGAATTGCCTAAGGATGTTATGTTTAACCTGCCTAAAATAACCATAGTCGGCAATGGTGAGGTGTGTATAGAAAATCATAAGGGGATTATATCTTTTGATAGAGAATCTGTAAAAGTAAACTCAAAGATAGGAACTGTTCTAATAACAGGAGAATCTTTTGAGATCTCATTTATTGGAGGCGAGACTTTAGTCATACAAGGTATATTTAAATCAATAGTTTATGAGGGGATAATATAGATGAATTTTATTGAGAGAGTAAAAAGAGGAACAATAACAATAGAAGTGAGGGCATTTATACCTGAAAAATTTATTAATTTACTATGGAGTCAAGGGATATATGCATCTAATATAAAGAAGATAGATTTAACAACTTTTTTAGTAGATATTGATTTGAATGATTTGAAAAACATAGATAAGATAGCTAAAAGAGCTGGAGCAAAGTATAAAGTTGTGGGTAAAAAAGGATTGGCTTTCTATATTATACGAGCTAAGAGGCAATTATCTTTGGTAATTGGCGCACTGCTATTTATTGGAGTTATGTTTTACTTATCAACATATATTTGGGGTATAGAAATCAATACCAAAAAGGTTCTTTCACCTTTTGAGGTTAGAAGACAATTAGACAAGTTGGGAATAAAACCAGGAATTAAAAAAACAGCATTAAATGTATATTCTCTTGAAAAACAAATAGAAGATTCTAATGGAGAAATCATGTGGGTAAGGGCAAGAATAGAGGGCTCAACTTTAAAAATAGATATAGAAGAAAAAACAAATCCTCCGATTTTAAGAAATGAAAATCAAAATGGTGGAGTTGTTGCAAAAGAGGATGGAGTAATCGAAAGAATTTATACTATATCGGGAAAACCAATGGTGAAGTCTGGAGATGTTGTTAAAAAAGGTGATTTATTAATTGCGCCTACACAAGGGAAAGAAGGATTTGAATATACCGTTAAGGCAGAAGGACAAGTACTGGCAAATACTTTTTACGAAAAGGATGTTGAAGTACAAGTTAGTGGTAAAATAAAAGAAAGATCAGGTAATAAACAAAATGCATTGTATTTTGAATGCTTAGGAAAGAAAATTTATATAAAAAAGCCTATAAAAAACTATGTTGACTATGATAAAATAGAATTTACAGGGAATTTAATTAAGGGTGAAACTTATTATGAAATAAATGAAAAAGAAATTGCTTTAGATGTAGAAAAAGTAAAAAAAGAAACTGTCGATAAAGCAAGAGAAACTGTATTAAAAGAAATAGATAAAGATGCTAAGATTACGCAAGAAATGGTTAATGTAGAAAATGAGGAAGAAGGAAAAGTTATCATTAAAGCAATTTTTGTAGTAAAACAAGATATAGCAGTTACTAATAGTCAAACGTAAATTTATTAAGTAGGTGATTGATATCCATGGGGAAAGAAAGGGAAAACAAAGGAATGATAGATCCTAAGAGAATGCTAACATTTATCTTAAGTTTCGTCATAATTTATGTTATAGTAATGAGTTCTTTCATTAGTAAAAAGTATAATTTGAAGGCAGGAGATATTGCCAAGGCTGATATCAAAGCTCCAAGGGATACTATAGATGAAAATGCAACTAAGGCAAAAGAGCAGGAAGTTGTAGAGAAGATAGATAAGCAATATACTTTAAAGTCAGATGTATCAAAGGATGCGTTAAATAATACAAAGAATTTTTTTCAAAAAATAACTGCATTAGTAGATTCAACAGCTAATGAAACAGATAAAATAGAAGCCTTAAAAGGCTTGAAAATTGTTCAATTAGATGATGAAGATTATAAATATTTATTGACATTAACTAAAGACAATGTTTTAGCACTTCAAAATAAGGCAAATGACGTAATTGGGAAAGTATATCAAAAAAATATTGAAGAAGACAAAATTGAAGATATACAAACTGCCAGGAATACAGTTGAGGTGGAAATATCCAATAGTGAGTTTATTAGAAAGCAAAAGGAGATTCTAATAACTTTATTAGAATCTCAAATAAAACCTAATTTTATATATGACAAAGAAAAAACCGATGAGACCATTGCAGAAGCTAAAAAAAATGTCCCTAAAATAGTTATAAAAAAGAACCAAATAATAGTCAAAGAAGGGGAACCAGTTACAGAAGACCAGGTAACGCTTCTAAATGAACTAGGACTTCTAAAAAATTCCGGAAATGAAAATAGCATAATATTATATCTAACACTAGGGATATTTGTCGCAACGATCTTGGTACTTCAATACTTTTATGTAAATAAGTACTATAAAAAAATATTCGATAACACAAACAACCTTATTCTTATAAATATAATTAACATAATATCACTTATATTGGCTAGAACCTTAGCACTAATTTCACCATATTTAATTCCTCTAGCCTTTGGACCAATTCTATTAGAATTATTGTTAAATTATAAGTTGAGTTTGGTACTAAGTTTATTTAACTGTGTGCTAATAAGCGGAGTGGTTGGCTTTAAGCCAGAAGTAATGCTTTTAGCATTTGTTTCAACTATACTTGGAGCTACCTCACTCAGAAAAATGCAACAGAGAAATGACATATTACTATCTACTGTATATATAGCAGTTACCATATCTTTAGTATGTTTTTCAGCTGGTATGCTACTTTCTAATGATATAATTGAAGTTCTTAAAGCCACAGGAATGGCTGCAATAGGGACAATAGTATCAGGAATATTATCAATAGGATTTTTGCCAATATTTGAAACTACCTTTGATATTGTTACCATAGTAAAGCTATTAGAATTATCAAACCCAAATAATCCGTTATTAAAGAAACTATTGATGGAAGCTCCTGGAACATATCATCATTCAATATTAGTTTCAAATTTAGCTGAACTTGCAGCAGAAGAAATTGGGGGAAATTCAGTTTTAGCTAGAATAGGGTCTTTCTATCACGATATTGGTAAAACTAAAAGGCCATACTTTTTTAAAGAAAATCAGATTGGAAATGATAATCCACATGATAAAATAACACCAAATTTAAGTACTTTAATTATTACATCACATGTTAAAGAAGGTTTAGAACTGGCAAAGGAGTATAATTTACCAAAAGCAATTACTGAAATGATTGCAACTCATCATGGAACAACATTAGTTAAATATTTCTATCACAAGATGAAAACTACTGCTGAAAATCCAGAGGAGATTAATGAAAAAGATTTTAGATACCCTGGTCCAAAGCCCGAAAGTAAAGAGGCTGGAATTATAATGCTAGCGGACTCAGTAGAGGCAGCAGTAAGAAGTATAAGTGAGCCAACTAAGGGTAAAATCGAAGAGATGGTAAATAATATAATTAAGGATAAACTTTTTACAGGCGAATTAGATGAATGTGAGCTTACACTTAAGGATTTAGATAAAATTCAGAAGAGTTTCTTGAAGGTGTTAACTGGTATTTATCATAAAAGAATAGAATACCCTAAAGATGAAAAAGGAGTAAAATAGCAGATGATATATTTTGATAATAGACAAGAAAAAATAGAAATAAATGAGGAATTTGAAAGATTAGTAGAGGAAATAGTTCAATTTGCCTTGAAGGAAGAAGAAGTAGATGAAAAAGTGCAAATATCAATAGTGTTTGTAGATAATAAAGAAATTAGAGAAATTAATAATGAAACTAGAGGGATTGACAAGGAAACAGACGTTTTAAGTTTTCCTATGTTAGATTATGAAGATGGCAAAGTGTTTAAGGAACAGTATAAAAACTTTTCCTTTGATGAAACTTATTACGATGGAGAAGAATTAGTTTTAGGTGATGTTGTTTTATCGCTAGAAAAATCACTTGAGCAGAGTGAAGAATATAATCATTCCTTTAAAAGAGAAACATCATATTTAATTATACACTCTATCCTTCATTTATTAGGCTATGACCATATGGAGGATAATGAAAAGGGTATAATGAGAAAAAGAGAAGAAGATATATTGAATAAATTAAACATTAAGAGAGATTAAGATTTAAAAGAGGGCTTAGTTAACATTCATGTTTAAAGCACTATGAGGGTGGGATTATATGAAATTTAAAAAACTTGTAGATAGTTTCAATCATGCTATAAATGGAATAATTCATGCAGTGAGAACACAGAGAAATATGCAGATACATATGGCTGCGACACTAGCTGTACTTATCGCGTGTTTCTTTTATGATATTTCAAGATTTGAATTTCTAATACTTGCAATTACAATAACAATGGTAATAAGTGCAGAATTAATAAATACTGCTATAGAGGCAGCAATAGATTCAACTACTAATTATTATCATCCCCTTGCAAAGATTGCAAAAAATGCAGCTGCTGGAGGTGTTCTAGTTACTGCCATTAATGCGATAATTGTAGGATATATAATCTTTTGGGATAAACTAAGCAAAGCTACATATGTAGTAATTAATAAGATAAAAAACTCAGAACCCTACACTATATTTATAGCTCTAGTAATTGTATGTATAGTTACTATAATTGTGAAGGCTATATTTGGAGAAGGAACGCCGTTAAAGGGTGGAATGCCATCGGGACATAGTGCCATAGCTTTTTCAATTGCTACAGCGATATCGTTAATTACAGAAGAGCCTATTGTTGTTAGCTTAAGCTATCTTATGGCATTCATTACAGCACAAAGTAGAGTAGATTCTGAGGTGCATTCTGTATCTGAAGTGGTCGTTGGGGCCATTTTTGGATCAGCACTTACACTGGTCATTTTTAAATTATTTAGTTAGGAGGTATTTTAATGGATATAGAAGTTTTAATTGATGAGGCAATAAAAGCTAGAGAAAAGGCTTATGTTCCATATTCGAATTTTAAAGTAGGAGCAGCAGCTTTATTTGAAGACGGAAAAATTTATTCAGGCTGTAATATAGAAAATGCATCGTTTGGTGCAACAAATTGTGCTGAAAGAACAGCTATTTTTAATGCTGTAGCAAAGGGAAATAGGGTACTTAAAGCCATTGCAGTAATAGGCGATACAAACAATTTTACAGCACCCTGCGGTATATGCAGGCAAGTAATTGCTGAATTTGCAGAAAATCCAGAAATTAAAGTTATAATTGTAAAAAATCATAAAGAATATATAGTGAAAACTTTAGATGAAATATTGCCAGGATCCTTTACAAAAAAAGATCTTGAAGTATAGGAGGAAAAAAATTAATGTTCAAATCAGGATTTATAACTATCGTAGGTAGGCCTAATGTTGGAAAGTCTACACTAACTAATCATATAATGGGTGAAAAGCTATCAATAGTTTCTCATAAACCTCAGACAACTAGAAATAATATTCAAACTATTTTAACTCGAGAAGACTATCAAATGGTGTTTGTAGATACTCCTGGTATACATAAACCTAAACATAAATTAGGAGAATATATGGTTAACTCCGCAAAGGATTCTATAAGAGATGTGGATTTAGTCTTATTCTTAATAACTCCAGAAGGAGAATTAGGAAGAGGAGATAAATTTATAATTGAGGCTCTTAAAGGCCAAAAAGCGCCTGTTTTTTTAGTTGTAAATAAAGTGGATGAAAATACACAAGAAAAAGTAGCTGAAACGTTAGTTAACTATTCTAAGGAGTATGAATTTGCGGAAATTATCCCTATATCTGCTCTAAAGGGCAAGAATACTGATAAACTTATAGAACTTATGGTTAAGTATTTACCAGAAGGTCCTCAATACTATCCAGAAGATATGATTACAGATGTTCAAGAGAAGTTTGTAGTAGCTGAAATCGTAAGAGAAAAGGCATTAAAAACACTTCGTGAAGAAATTCCACATGGAATAGCTGTAGACATAATTCAAATGAAGCAAAATGAAAAAGGTAAATACACTATTGAAGTAGAACTAATATGCGAGAAAGATTCACATAAAGGTATAATTATTGGAAAAAATGGGCAGAGTTTAAAGAAGATTGGTGAGACTGCTAGGTATGAAGTGGAAAGATTCTTGAAAGCAAGGGTTAATTTGAAGATTTGGGTTAAGGTTAGAAAAGAATGGAGAGATAATCCACTATTACTTAAAGAATTAGGATACAAGAAGCTTAAATAAAGTAGGAGGAGATTATCCTGTCATCATTTGAAACTAAAGGAGTTGTAATTAAAACTCAAGATTTTAAAGAAAATGATAAATTAGTGTGGATATTTACTGAAAAGATAGGCAAGATTACTGCTATTGCAAAAGGTGCAAAAAAAAGTAGAAGTAAATATCTATCGGTTACACTTCCACTATGTTTTGCTGATTACATGCTATTTAGAGGTAAAAATCTATATACTTTATCTGAAGGAAAGATTAATAATTCATTTCAAGGACTACTAGGCAATCTTGAAAAGCTTACATACTCCTCATACCTATGTGAATTGATAGATATATGTTTAGTAGATGAAGAAAGTAACAGAGGATTGTTTAAAGACTTTGTAACTTGCTTATATTTATTAAATACAGATGCAATTGATTATGAACTATTGGTTAGAGCATTTGAACTTAAGATATTAAAGGCAACTGGCTATGCATTAAAATTAGATAATTGTGTATTATGTAATAGCAGGATGAATACTGGAAGCTATATTAGTATATCGAGCTTTGGAGGCGTTTGTGAAAAGTGTGAAAAGGAACATGGAGTTTATATTTCAAAGGGGGCATATAATGCTCTGAGATTCTTGAATTCATTAGATATGGATAAGATGTACAGAGTAAATATCACCCCAGAAATAAAAGAAGAAATTTCAAAAGTCACATCCTTAATTTTTTCATCAAATTATTCCAAAAAACCGAAAAGTTTAGAAATGTTAGATTATATTAAGGAGAGATAAGTATGAGTGAAATATCATTAGAAAAAGTTGATAAAGTTATTGAAAGAACTGGGGTAAGTTATGGAGAGGCTAAAGAAGCTTTAGAAAGTTCTGAAGGTGATGTTTTAGATGCAATAATATATATTGAAAATCTAAAGAAGCAAAGAGAACAAGAAGAAGAAAATAATACTGGAGAAAGTATAGAAGAGTTTAAAGCATACTTAAAGGATTTAATTAATAAGGGGAATGTAACTAGAATTAAGATTAAGAAAGATGAAAAAGTAATTGTTGATGTTCCAGTAAATGCTGGTATTGCAGCTGGAGTTATAGGTATAATACTTCCTCAACTAATGGCTATTGGAGTTATTGCAGCTATTGTTACAAAAATAACAGTTGAGATCACAAAGGAAAATGGCGAAGTAGAAGTTGTGAATAAGTATATAAAAGGAGCGTATGAGGATATAAAATATAAAGCTACAGATGCCTATGATATTATAAGAAATAAAGTGAATGATATGAAAAGTGGTGTTAAAGGAACTGCTTATAAAGCTAAAAAAGGAGATTCTTCAGACGAAAAGTTTTATACTTATACAGTTAAATTTGATGATGAAGAATAAAAAAATTACACCATTATCTAAAATGGAGAAAATGAAAGCAATTTAGCATTAATTGGACGTAAAATAAACTGGTGAGGGAATATTCAGTAAATTTGGTTGATTTTTCAGAAAATTTAGTATAGTAAAACTATTAATACATGATATAATAATCATGTGAATAGCAACGCAAGTTTGAATAGTCTGAATATTCCCAAAGCTAAAAAGAGAGGGATTACTGTGAAATTTTCAAATAGGCAAGAAGAAATAATTAGACTAGTAAAAGAGGGACAGCCTATTACATCAGAGGCAATAGCAGAAAAATTAGGACTTACAAGAGCGGCATTAAGACCAGACCTATCAGTTTTAACCATGATGGGAATATTGGATGCAAGACCAAAAGTAGGATATGTTTATTCATCAAATCCTTCAAGAAGTCTAGTATATGATTACATTTCCAACATTAAAGCTAAGGATATCATGTCTAAGCCAGCGATAGTTTCAGAAGAAACTATGGTTTATGATGCTATTGTATATCTTTTCTTGAAGGATGTTGGAACTCTTTTTGTTGAAAACGATGGAAATTTGACAGGTGCGGTTTCAAGAAAAGATTTTCTTAAAATTGCAATTGGCGGTACTGATATTCACAAAGTACCCGTTGGGGTAATTATGACTAGAATGCCTAACATAATATATGCAAGAACAGATGATACTGCCTTTAGTATTGCACAGAAGATAATTGGGCATGAAATTGATAGTATACCTATTATTGAAAAAGAAACTAGGGATGGTAGAGACATAATAAGAATAGTTGGAAAAGTATCTAAAACAAACATAACAAAGTTATTTGTAAGATTAGGAGATAGCTAATCATAAATAGCTAAATACAGAATTAAAGCACTATGGTAGATAATATGGGTATTTGTATCAATAACAAAATAAATAAGGGTAAGTTCAGCTAATAAGTGTGTCTAATATGCAATTAATTAATTTTTTTAGTTGAATCCTTTAAGTTAATGTGAAACTTTCGGGGCTATAACTGATTCCCGTTAGTATATATAACAATAATTTTTGTATTGAACGGAGGAATATTGAGATGGAGAAAAATAAGTACGTATACCTTTTTAGCGAAGGTGACGCATCAATGAAAAACCTTTTAGGTGGTAAAGGAGCTAATTTAGCTGAAATGACTAAAATAGGAATACCTGTACCACAAGGTTTTACAGTAACAACTGAAGCTTGTAACAAATATTATGAAGATGGAAGAGTTATAGCTAAAGAAGTTATTGATCAAATAGAAGAAAAAATGAGTGAACTTGAAAAAATATCTGGCAAAGAATTCGGAAGTATTGATAACCCTCTATTAGTTTCAGTAAGATCTGGAGCAAGAGCATCAATGCCAGGTATGATGGATACAATCCTAAATCTTGGATTAAATGATGAAACTGTAGAAACTATGGCTAAGCTAACAAATAATGTTAGATTTGCATATGATTCATATAGAAGATTTATTCAAATGTTCTCTGATGTTGTTATGGGTGTAGAAAAGAGAATGTTCGAAGATCTTATTGATGAAATGAAAGAAGAAAATCATGTTCATTATGATACAGATTTAACAGCTGAAAATTTAAAAGAATTAGTTAAGAGATATAAGAATTTATATAAAAAGGAAAAAGGAACAGATTTTCCACAAGAACCAAAAGCTCAATTGATTGAAGCTGTAACTGCAGTATTCAGATCATGGGATAATCCTAGAGCTATAGTTTACAGAAGATTGAATGATATTCCTAGTGCTTGGGGAACAGCTGTAAACGTTCAAGAAATGGTATTTGGTAATAAAGGAGAAACATCAGGTACTGGGGTTGCATTCTCAAGAAACCCTTCAACTGGTGAAAATCTAATATATGGAGAATATCTAATGAATGCTCAAGGTGAAGACGTTGTTGCAGGTATTAGAACACCTCGTCCAATATCAGAATTAAATGATCAAAATGCAGAAATATATACTCAATTTGAAAACATAGTAAATACATTAGAAGATCACTATAGTGATATGCAAGATATGGAGTTTACTATAGAAGAAGGAAAACTATACTTCTTACAAACTAGAAATGGTAAGAGAACTGCTCAAGCAGCTTTAAAGATTGCAGTTGATTTAGTTGAAGAAGGAGTTCTTTCTAAGGAAGAAGCTATTCTAAAAGTTGAACCAAAACAATTAGATTCTTTACTTCATCCTAACTTTGATGAAAAAGAAATTAAAAATACAGACGCTATAGCTAAGGGGTTACCAGCATCTCCAGGAGCAGCTTGTGGTAAAATAGCATTTACTGCAGAAGAAGCTAAGGAAAGAGCTGAAAAAGGTGAAAAAGTAGTATTGGTTAGATTAGAGACTTCACCAGAAGATATAGAAGGTATGATTGCAGCAGAAGGTATACTTACTGTAAGAGGCGGTATGACTTCTCATGCAGCAGTTGTTGCTAGAGGAATGGGAACTTGCTGTGTAGCTGGATGTGGAGCTCTTAAAGTAAATGAAACAGCTAGAACAGTAGAAGTAGAAGGAAAAGTATTAACTTCAGAAGATTGGATATCTATAGATGGATCAACAGGAAATATTTATCCAACAGCATTAAAGACTGTAGCACCTGAAATATCAGGATACTTCGCTACATTTATGGGATGGGCAGATGAAATAAGAAAGTTAAAAGTAAGAACTAACGCTGATACTCCAAGAGATACAAAGCAAGCAGTTGAATTTGGAGCTGAAGGTGTAGGATTATGTAGAACTGAGCATATGTTCTTTGCTGAAGATAGAATAATGGCAGTAAGAGAAATGATCGTTGCTAAGACTGAAGAACAAAGAAGAAAAGCACTTGAAAAATTACTTCCAATGCAAAGAGAAGATTTCGTTGGAATCTACGAAGCATTAGAAGGAAGACCAGCAACTATCAGATTCTTAGATCCACCACTACATGAATTCCTTCCACATGCTGATGAAGATATAAGAGCATTAGCAAATGAAATGGGATTAACTTTTGAAGAATTAAAAGCAACTGTAGAAAGCCTACATGAATTCAATCCAATGATGGGTCATAGAGGATGTCGTCTTGCAGTATCATATCCAGAAATTGCAGAAATGCAAACAAGAGCAGTAATTGAAGCTGCAATTGAAGTTAAGAACAAAAAGGGTTATGATGTTGTTCCAGAAATCATGATTCCATTAGTTGGGGAAATTAAAGAACTTAAGTATGTTAAAGATGTAGTAGTTCATACAATAGAACAAGTTCTTGCAGAAAAGAATGTAGAACTTAAATATAAAGTAGGAACTATGATTGAAATACCAAGAGCAGCTATTACAGCTGACGAAATAGCTAAGGAAGCAGAATTCTTCTCATTTGGAACAAATGACTTAACTCAAATGACATTTGGTTTCTCAAGAGATGATGCAGCTAAATTCTTAAATGCATACTATGAAAAGAAAATATATGAATCAGATCCATTTGCTAAGTTAGACCAAACTGGAGTTGGAAGCTTAGTAAGAATAGCAGTTGAAAAAGGAAGATCAACAAGACCAGATATTAAATTAGGTATATGTGGAGAACATGGTGGAGATCCATCATCAGTTGAATTCTGTCATGATCTTGGATTAGATTATGTAAGTTGTTCACCATTTAGAGTACCTTTAGCTAGACTTGCAGCAGCTCAAGCACAAGTTAAAAATAAAAGATAATATGTAATAAATTAAAAGGCTTCAAGATTAATTCTTGAAGCCTTTAAATTTCTAGGTTATAATATTTATTCATAGCAGATATAATTGAGTTTGAAAAACTAACTTGATAGTCAGTTTTATTTACAACTTTTAATAGCAGAGTCATAAAAGAGGTTTTATTGCATTTCTTTATATTCTTATAGTAATCTCTAGATAACTTCCAATACTTTTGAGGGAATATTAAATAGGCTAGAATATACTTAATATCATCTTTTGTTAATGGATTAACTGAAATATAATTATTGAGACAAGATATAGCTAGTTCTAGATCCCATTTTGTGTTATTTCGTTTAAGAAGTCTCCTTAAAAAGTAGGATAGATCTTTTGCAACATAATCGTATTTACATTTATCGAAATCAATTACTTTAACAACGTTATCTTCAGAGATAAGTATATTCTTGTTTACATAATCACCGTGACATAGAGATACAGTTAAGTTGTTATTATTTACAGAGGATAATATCTCTAAGGATTGTTTAGCTAACATAAGGTTATCATCAAAATGTGTTAAGAATACTTTTGAAAATTTATCTTTATAATTAAAAGCAGAGTTTGAACATTTTATCAAATCAGAAAAGTGCTTTTGAATAGATATGTAATAATTATCAAAACCTTTTCTTATGCTTGAGCCATTAATAGGAATAAAGTTTTTGCCGCAATTATGCATTAAAGCTAAATTCTGAATAGATAGTATAATTTGTTCTAGGTTATCAAAGTCACATTTCTCTCCAGTAAGCCAAGGTGTCAATATGAAAATCATTCCTTTATAAATAACGTATCTACCTTTTGAATTAGTTGGTAAAAGTTTCGGAACAATAATTCCTTTTTTACTATACCACTCGATAGCAGAATAAACGTATAGCAAATCCATTTCATTATAATAAACTTTTTTTAAACAAAAATCTCCATGGTCAGTGGTTATTTTAAAAACTGCACGTTGCTTTTCGGTATCTTTAAATTTAACTGGGGTAACTTCACAACTATAAATATTATAGTGGGACAAGATGTTATCTTTTATTTCTTCAACACTTAAGAGTTGAGCCTGTTTCTTAAGAGCTTCCTTTGGCATAAAACCTCTCCTTATTAAATGCTTATATTTATAAGATATTAGTTGGTTTTTAAAATTATTCTAATAATAATTAATTAAAATATAATTAAAGGAGATATAATGCACTAAATAATTTACACTTCGTCACCATGAGATGCAATATGATTTTTGCATATAGATACATAAATATTATTGTTTTTATAAACTATATATAAGAGAAAAATGAAGGAATTTAATGTTTCATATAGAATAAATTAATAAGAGGTGAATTATATGAATATAAGAGAAAAAATAGAAAGAAATGAAGAGTTGACTCTAATAAATGAAGCCTCCTTCTCCAAAAAGACAAAGGGAAGAAAAATGCAAGAAGAAAAAGATTTGACTAGAACTGATTATATGATAGATAGGGATAGAATACTTCATTCGAAATCTTTTAGAAGACTTAAGCATAAAACACAAGTATACATTAAAACTTTCGGAGACCATTATAGAACAAGACTTACTCACACACTAGAGGTTTCACAAATTGGGAGAACAATAGCAGCTGGTATAGGCTTAAATGAGACTCTAGTTGAAGCGATGACACTTGGACATGATTTAGGGCATGTAGCATTTGCACATAATGGAGAAGAGGTGTTAGCTAAGTTTTTGCCTGGTGGGTTTAGACACAATGAACAAAGTGTTAGGGTTGTTGAAAGATTAGAGAAGAATGGCGAAGGCTTGAATCTCACTGAAGAAGTTTTAGATGGAATTTTACATCATAGTGGCTTCTCGAATGGAAGGGCTGATGCTAAGACATTAGAGGGACAGGTGCTTAAATATAGTGATAAAATTGCTTACATAAATCATGATATAGATGACTCAATCAGGGCGGGTTTATTGACTGAAGATATGCTGCCTAAAGAATTGATAAAAGTTCTTGGTGATTGTCATGGTGAAAGAATAGAAACTTTGGTTAATGATTGTATCAATAACACGTTAGATAATATATCAAAAGGAATAGTTAAAGTGAGCTTAAGTGAAGAAATAGGATCAGCTATGGCAGAACTTAGAAAGTTTATGTTTCAAAATGTATATTTAGGTGATGTGTTAAAAGTAGAGAGAAATAAAGCTAAGTTTGTACTAGAGCATGTAATTAATCATTATTATAAAAATCCTGATGAAATGCCGGAAATTTATAGGAATATAGCTGAGACAGAAGGGCTTCATAGAGGAGTTGCAGATTATATTGCCGGAATGAGTGATGATTATTGCTTAAATTTGTTCAATAACATTTATGTTCCAAAGTTTGTAATTTACTAAAAAAATTAGGAATAATACTATAGAATTATTGGTAAAATAAGTGTTGTCGCTATAAAATTAATAATTATCACTAAAATATTTTAATTATATTTCAGTAAAATTTTTAAAAAAATAATAAAAAAAATTTTTTTATGAAGGAATTAATATTTTTTTGTCGAATATAAAGTAAATTGTTGAAAAAAATTAATAGTAAGGAGGGGAACTCCTTGCAGATTCAAGAATCACTCATTGAGAGAATCAAGGAAGAAAATGATATTGTTGATATCATTTCAGAAACTGTAAGGCTTAAGAGATCTGGTAGAAATTACACGGGATTATGTCCATTTCATAGTGAAAAATCCCCCAGCTTTTCCGTATCACAGGATAAACAAATTTATAAATGCTTTGGTTGTGGAGAAGCAGGCAATGTTATTACATTTGTAATGAAAAGCAGAAAGTTAGACTTTATTGAAGCATTAAAAATTCTGGCCGATAGAGCTAACATTCCTCTGAATTTAGAAAATAAAGAGAATAGTGCAGCTGCAAGTAAAAAAGAATTAATGTATAAGATTAATACAGAGGCAGCTAGATTCTATTTTTCTAATCTCTTTAATGATAAAGAGGCTATGAGCTATTTTCAAAATAGAGGTTTATCAATTAAGACTATAAGAAGTTTTGGGTTAGGATTTTCCAAAAATCAATGGAATAATTTAATGAATTTCTTAAAAAGAAAAGGATACAAAGAAGAGATTTTAGAATCATTAGGACTTATCATTAAGTCAGAAAAAACAGGTAACTATTATGATAGGTTTAGAAACAGAGTGATGTTCCCAGTTTTTGATTTTAGGGGACGGATTATTGGATTTGGAGGAAGAGTACTAGATGACTCTAAACCAAAGTATTTAAATTCTCCAGATAGTCTTATTTTCTCAAAGGGAACAAATCTTTACGGACTAAATTTTGCAATAAAAGATGGTCTTCCAGAAAGATACTTTGTAATAGTTGAGGGATATATGGATTGTATTTCTTTGCATCAACATGGTATCAAAAATGCGGTAGCCTCATTAGGAACTGCTCTTACGACAAATCAAGCTAGATTAATGAAAAGATATGCTGACAAAGTAATAATATCTTATGATGCTGATTTAGCAGGTCAGAATGCTACATTAAGAGGATTGGATATATTAAAAAATGCAGGCTTCGATGTAAGAGTATTAACAGTACCACAAGGTAAAGATCCTGATGAATATATTAGAAGTAATGGAAAAGAAGCCTTTATGAATTTAATTGAAGGAGCACTACCTCTAATTGAGTATAGGCTTAAAAAAGTAAAGGAAGGAATTAATTTTTCAAATAATGAAGATGTAATACTGTATAGTCAAAGAGTTACGGAGATTTTAGCAGAATTAAATCCAGTAGAAAAAGATGTGTATGTGAAAAAAATATCTGAAGAAACAGGTATAAGAGAACAGGCATTATATGACCAACTTTCTGATAATATGACGAAATTCCAAAAAGAAGAGTATTCTATGAATAATAAGGAAGAAAATGGAACAAAATCATATATAGAGCCTGCATACTTAAAAGGCGAAAGAGCATTACTTAAATTAATGCTTAAGGATGAATATTTCAACTTTATCCTTGAGAATATTACTGAGAGTGAATTAATACTTAAAGCTCATAGGGAAATATATGGATTAATAGTAATTGCAAAGACTGAAAAGAAGAATGGGTTAGAAAGCTATGTTGAAAATAATTGTAAAACAGTAGATGCTCAGAAGGAATGGATTGAGATTGAAGAAATGGATATCTTTGATGAGAATATGGAAACATCTATAAAAGATTATATATACAACATAAGAAAACATAGACTTGATATAAGAAAAGAAGATGTAAAAAGAAGTCTAAAGGAAAGTGAAGATAAAGGCGTGTTTGAGGAAACAATTAGCTTAGCAAAAGAGTTAAAAGATATAGATATAGAGCTCAAAAGATTAAAAAGAGGTTAGTGGAGATAGCGGAAGGAGGTAAATAAATGACTGAAAAAGTAACGAAAGCAGTGGGAAAACAAGATAAAGGTGTGGAATTAAAAGATAAAAGTGCTAGAATGACGGTTGTTAAAAAACTTATAGAAAAAGGGAAGAAAAATGGAACCCTTACTTATAAAGAAATTATGGATGAGTTAGACGAGATAGATTTAAGTCCAGAACAAATAGAAAAGATATATGAAGTATTAGAGTCTATGAGTATCGAGGTAATGGGTGATATTGGTGAGACTGAAATTGAAGAGGATTTAGAACTTACAATTCCAGAAGGTATTGCAATTGATGATCCAGTTAGAATGTATTTAAAAGAAATAGGTAAAGTTCCGCTATTGTCCTCAGAAGAAGAAATAGTTTTAGCACAAAGAATAGAGAACGGTGATCCGTATGCTAAGAAAAAACTTGCAGAAGCTAACTTGAGATTGGTTGTTTCTATAGCAAAAAGGTATGTTGGAAGAGGAATGTTATTTCTAGATCTTATTCAAGAAGGAAATTTAGGATTAATCAAAGCCGTTGAAAAATTCGACTTTACAAAAGGATTTAAGTTTTCAACATATGCAACATGGTGGATAAGACAGGCGATTACTAGAGCCATAGCTGACCAAGCAAGGACTATTAGAATACCAGTTCATATGGTTGAAACAATTAATAAATTAATAAGAGTTCAAAGACAATTACTACAAGAATTAGGAAGAGATCCTTTCCCAGAGGAAATCTCAAAGGTTATGGATTTGCCAGTTGAAAAAGTTAGAGAGATACAAAAAATTGCTCAAGAACCAGTTTCTTTAGAAACTCCAATAGGAGAAGAAGAAGATTCTCACTTAGGAGACTTTATTCCAGATGATGATGCTCCAGCACCAGCTGAGCAAGCTGCATTCACAATGCTTAAAGAGCAATTAATTAATGTTTTAGATACCTTAACCCCTAGAGAAGAAAAGGTGTTAAGACTTAGATTTGGTTTAGATGATGGAAGAGCGAGAACTCTTGAAGAAGTTGGTAAGGAGTTTAACGTAACAAGAGAAAGAATTAGACAAATTGAAGCTAAGGCTCTTAGAAAGTTAAGACATCCAAGCAGAAGTAAAAAATTAAAAGACTATTTAGATTAAAAAAATTAGCACCTTTAGGGTGCTAATTTTTTTAATAACATATGGAAAAAAATTACTGCAACAGGCATTTTATAAGATTTTTTTATAATACTATGCTATAATAAAATTTGAGGTGATTTTCATGAAGGAATTTAAACCTAAAAAAAGTATAGTTATACTTGAAATATTTATATATTTAATACTAGCAAATGCTGCGTTATTTTTAATGTCTAAATTTGTGGATTCGTATGTAGAGATAAATTTATTTAAAGTATTAGTAGGAATGTTTGATATATATTGTTTATATTATATATTTCTAACAGGATCACTAAAGTATTTTATTAATGAAAGAGGAATAGTTATAAGTACTTTATTCGGTATAAGAAAGATTAATATAGATTTTAATACAATAGATGGATACTATACAGTATCAGGAGCCATAAAAGGTTTTAAGTTAACAGGCTTTGGAAGATTCAGATATGCTTTTGGAAGGTATGTAATAGAGAATGTAGGTGTAACACATATGTTTGCAACGTCAAGCAGTGAATTAGTATACATTCATACAAATAGTATGTCTTATGCAATATCACCAATTGAAGCTAATGAATTTGTAGATTCACTTAAAACAAAAGGAAAAGAATTTAAGACGTTTAAAATAAACAAAAATAAACATACCGAAATTTATAAAGATAAGAAGGTATTTATTCCGTTCATCTTAGTAACAATAATAATTATTGTTATGATATTAGTACCATTCCTTTTATATCTTAGCAATAAACTTCCTGTACAAATGCCGTTAAGTTTTGATTCGAATTTCTACCCATTAGTACAGGGGACAGGCAAAAATTTTGCCTTTAAGCAAATGTCATATGGGGTATTGAATATGATAATTCTTGTATGTATGTATTATGCATCATATTTTCACGCAAAATATGATAAGAAATCAGCATACAAATATATTTATATATCTTTAGCAATTGCATTAACATTTCTAATAGTTCAGATTAGAATATTAAATAATTTCATGTAGGCAGGAGTAATTATGGAGTTAAGCCAAAGATTAAAGTGTATAATTCAAAATATGAATAAATGCCAAAGTAT
Organism: Clostridium paridis; assembly: GCF_016765615.1. Taxonomy (GTDB): domain Bacteria; phylum Bacillota; class Clostridia; order Clostridiales; family Clostridiaceae; genus Clostridium_T; species Clostridium_T paridis. The sequence continues at coordinate 293,290 of NZ_JAESWA010000023.1, forward strand.
AATTGATGTAGGAACAGATCATGGATATATACCAATTCATGCAGTTGAAAATGGAATAGTAGACTTTGCTATTGCATCTGATATTAATAAAGGACCAAAGGAGAAAGCAGAAAGAAATGTTAGACTACTTGGGTTATCAGATAAGATAGAATGCAGATTAGGGGCAGGTCTTAATACTGTAAAGGAAAAAGAAGTTGAAGCAGTAATTATGGCTGGAATGGGCGGAAATTTGATTAGAGATATAATCATTCAGGATATTAATAAAGTGAAGTATTTTAAATACATGATTTTAATGCCTGCTCAAAATCCAGAAATTTTAAGGGAATTTTTATATAATAATTCCTTTGAAATAATAAAGGAAGACCTATGCTTTGAAGATGGTATTTTTTATGAAGTATTTAAAGTAAGATATAGTGAACAAGCAATAAATGATAATATGGATGCATTTGATTATGAATTTAGTCCAATACTTATAAAGGATAAACATAAATTACTTAAAGATTTTGCAGAAAGTAAAATAAGTAAATATACAGCAATTCTTTCATATATAAATGATGATAGTCCTGGAGCAAGAATTAGAAAAAGCGAGATAGAAAAGAAGATTCTGAGGATAAAGGAGATTGCTATATGAAGGTAAATGATATTATTGATGTGATGGAGAATATAGCACCACCATTTTTAAAAGAGGATTATGATAATGTTGGTCTTATGGTAGGAAGTAGAGAAGCAGAGGTATCTAAAATACTTATTGCCTTAGATGCTACTCTTGAAGTTATTGAGGAAGCAAAAGAATTGGGGGCTGAATTAATAATAACTCATCATCCGTTGCTTTTTAGAAAGCCATCAAGTATAACAGATGATACTTTGCTTGGTAAAAAGATAATATCTTTAATTAAAAACAATATAAGCTTATATTCGAGTCATACTAATTTTGATTCAGTAAAAGGCGGCTTAAATGATAAGATAGTTGAATTATTGGGTTTTGAGAGTAAAGAAATAATGAGTCCAATTAATATTAAGGGTTTCAATGAAAGTGGACTTGGAAGAATAATAGAATTAGGTGAGGGGATTTCTCTTGAAGAATTAAATAATAGAATAAAATCTTCACTTAGAATAAGAAATTTAAGATGTGTAATAGGCAATAATAGGCCAATTAAGAGGATAGCGATAATAAATGGAAGTGGTCAAGATTTCTTCGCGTTAGCATATAGTAAAAATGTAGATTGTATAATAACTGGAGATACTACATATCATTATGCTAGTGATTATAGAGAGATGGGTGTTAATATAATGGATATAGGCCATTATGGAAGTGAATGGCCAGTATTTGTAGCCTTATCTGAGAAAATAAAACAAAATTTAGAAAGTAAAGTAGAAATAATTATTTCTAAAAAAACTATGGATCCTTATGATTTCTTTTAGCTTAGAAAAAATTCTAAGCTTTTTTTATTATATTATAATAACAATAGATAAAGTAATCATAATATATAAAAACAATATATTTATCGAGGGAAAAATGGGAAAAAAGAAAGATAGTAGGTATAAGCCTGGTATTGGCTATATGAGAGGAACAATAGATGACTTAACTGAAGAGTCAAAGAAGTTTTTTCATGATGTTAAAGATAATTATAACCCGTCTAAAGTTAAAAAAAGCTTTAGTGGATTTTCTAATTCGTTTTTAAGAGGGTTTGGGCTCGGCGGCATTAGAGGTTGTGGATGTGGAAGAAGGCGCTTTGGATCAATAAAGTTAGGGATATATATAGGTTTATTTTTGTTTCTAGTTTTTTGTGGACTTAGGCTTTCAGCTATAATATTAGTAATGTTATTAATTATAGCTTTAGAATTTTGCTGATTATTCCAAAAATTTTTCCAAATAAAATAATTTGCAAAAGGAAAATATATATGTTAAGATAATTCTTGCGAGTAAGCCAGACAATCGCTGCTAGTTTTAACTAGGAGAGGAAAGTCCGAGCTCCGTAGGGCAGGGTGCTGGTTAATTGCCAGTGGAGGTGACTCTAAGGAAAGTGCAACAGAGATATACCGCCTAGTTTTTTGCTAGGTAAGGATGGAAAGGTGAGGTAAGAGCTCACCAGCATATAGGTGACTATATGGCTATGTAAACCCCACCTGGAGCAAGACCGAATAGAGAGGCATATGGGATTGCCCGTCCCGCCTCTGGGTGTGTCGCTTGAGCTTATTGGTAACAATAGGCCTAGATAGATGATTGTCAAATACAGAACTCGGCTTATAGACTTATCTCGCCTTGTTAAATCAAGTGCTCAGGAAGAAGAGAAGCGAAAACTTCCGACATTCTTCCTACATTGATTTATTTATTAATAATAAGTAATTAAACTTGATAATTTTTCAGTTGCAGACTTTTGCATGTCTGTAGAAACATGAGAATATATATTTAGGGTTGTGCTGATATCTGAGTGACCAAGTCGCGATTGGATAACTTTGAAATCAATACCCTGTTGAAGAAGTAAGGTTGCATTGGTATGGCGAATATCATGAAATCTTACTTTTTTATTTATATTTAAATCTTTAATTAATCTACTAAACTTTAAAGTAAAGTAATTAGGATGAACATATTTTCCACTTTCCCAAGTAAATATAAAATTCTTCTTTTCATCATTAAACATATTTTCTTCGTACAAATTACCATATTTCAGCTTATTAGTAGATTGAACTATTTTATGTTTTTTTAATCTTTCTAATAAATCATTGGATATATATATACTCCTTTTACTTTCTTCAGTCTTAGGAGTCCCCAAAAGAACATTATTGTTTGTATAGATAAGATTATTTTTTATTTTTATAACATTGTTCTCAAAATCAATATCATCCCATTCTAATCCTGCTAATTCACCACGTCTTAACCCAAGTTCTAAGACTGTAAGTAAAGCTAAGTGAAACATATAATCTCCATAGCTGTCTTTATCAAGTTTATTAAGTAGTAAGTTGAATTCTTCAATAGTTAATGTATTTGCAGTAAATTTATCTCTTTTAGGCCTTTCAACGAACTTACACATATTATCATTAATAACTTGTAGCCTTACAGCTCTATTAAGAGAAGAATTAATTACTCCATATATTGCTTGTAGGGTAGAGTTACTTAAATTTTTATCATTTTTTAATTTCTTCTTTTTTTCAGATTGAAGAGCATTTTCTATGTGGATGGCTTTTAAATCCTTTAATAATATATTGCCCAAATGTGGCTTTATATTATTTTTATATAATTCTTTATATCTTTCATAAGTATTTATTTTTCTATTCTCTTTAATGAAGTTTTCTAACCAATCAGTTATATATTCATCAAATGTTAGTTTCTTAGGTTCTACATAACCGTTATTATATTTATACATAGCATCATTTAGAGCCTCTAGTGCTTCTTTTTTAGTATTTCCACCACTTCGTTCTATGCGCTTCCTCTTTCCATCTACTTCTGAAACTTCAAAGGAATAATACCATTTTGATCCCTTTTTCCTCACACTTCCTTGCATATTAACACCTCCGTATCCAATTCTAAAGAATTAGCCGAGTTTTTCCCACTGGTAATATTATCCCCTTTCGGTATACAGTCAACTTCTTTATTTTTAATATATACAACGTTTCCATTTACTTTAATACATAAGATATTCGCCTCCAGCACAATAATCCCCCCAGTATAACCAAATACAATTGAATGCTCTGATTTTTAAAATTTTAGCACAATAAAAAGTTATTAAAGAATCGTTAACAAATATTATACTATTATACATAATATAACGAAAACAATTAACATGTGCAAACATAATTGGAAATATTTAATAAATTTGTCATAAAACAGAGAAAGAAAAAATATGTAGTATTGTATATATCAATACTACATATTTTTTTCTTTTTTAGCCTTTTCAATTAACTTATCTACATCAAAACCAACGTTTCTTAACTGATTGATTAATAGTTCTACTTCTTCAGGTGACAAATCATGAGGATAGTTTTTATGTATTTCAACCTCTATCTCATCACCATTTACATTAGCTTTATAGGTTTTTGCTTCAGGGTTATCAGTTCTGCATAAGAGGTAATCTATGGATACGTCAAAATAATCTGCTAATTTAATTAACATACCTTTATCAGGAAACCTATCATCGCTTTCCCATTTAGCAACACCAACATTTGTTACATTGAATATCTTTCCTAATTGTGCTTGAGTTAATTCTTTATTTAATCTTAATTGTTTTAATCTTTTACCAAAACTATCCATAAAATCTCCTCCTTTCTCAATTATAACAATATGCTAATAAATTAAAATATAATTTAGCAAAGTGTATATTATTTTGCGAAAATTATAAAACTTTTATTGACATTAGCAAATTGCTAAGTTAGTATAAAAATATAAATATTAGCAAATTGCTAAGGTTAAAATTTAATATGGAGGTGGATAGATGAATAAAAAATTAGTAGCTTATAGAAAAATGCTTGATATTACTCAACTTCAAATGGCACAAGAAATAGGAGTAAGCCTTACAACTTATAATCATAAGGAAACAGGTAAAAAAGAGTTTAATCAAAGTGAAATGGTTTCTATAACAGATATAATAAAGGCAAAAGTACCAAACGTAACTATGGATGAAATTTTTTTTAACAATAGAATTGGCAATTTGCTAAATAAAGTTTTATAGATAGTTTATACAATTTGCAAACTAAAAAACTAGGGAAAAGATGGGTGCTAGGAATTTGTTCTTTGGAGGAATTTCTGATGATTTTAAAAACAAAAGAATATAGAAAAATAAACAAGTTATCAATAAGTCAATTAAGTTATAAAAGCAAAGTTGCAAGAAGTTATATTTCTGAACTAGAGGAAGGGAAATATGATAATCCAGGAATTCAAGTAGTATGTAAACTATGTAAGGCTCTAAAAATTACGCCTAATGATTTAATTAATGAAGAATTATGGAAGTGGGGAGATTAAGATGGAACAAATACTTTATACAGTTTCAGAAGTATCTGAACTATTGAAAATAAATAAAAATGCAGTTTATGAATTGCTTAAGAAGAGAAGGCTTCAAGGATTAAAACTTGGAAGTATGAAAGTCACTAGGAGTGAGTTATTAAGATTTCTAGAAGAGAACACAGGAAATGATTTATCAAATTTAGATGATGTTAAAGAACTAACTTTTTAATAAAAAAGAGACTTTTTAGAAAAATCATATTGTATCTACAGCTAAAGTTAAGGAGAGAATGATTTTGAATATTAAGATCTTACAAGCGTACATTCGAAGATGTGAAAATATGAAAATAGAACCAACTTGGAATGGCTTAAAAAACTTCAAGTGGTTTTATTTTTAATGGGGGGGAAGAGGAGATGGCAGATAATAAGCGCTATTACTATTTAAAATTAAAGGATAACTTTTTTGATACTGAAGAAATAAGGATATTAGAAAGTTTACCTAATGGAATATTCTACTCGAATTTGTTAATTAAGTTATATTTAAAATCTTTAAAGTTTGATGGAGCACTTAAATTCAATGATTTTATACCATACGATGAACAGATGATCTCAACAATAACAAATTTAAATATCGATATTGTTAAAAGTGGTCTTAATATATTAAATTCTATGAAGCTTATAGAACGTTTAGATGATGGAACAATATATTTGATGAACATACAGAGCTTTATAGGAAAATCAAGCAGTGAAGCAGATAGAAAGAGACTATATAGAGAAAAAATAGAAGAAGAAAAACTATTAATAGTTCAAGGGAAAAGTTCTACTGATGGACAAATGTCACAAGCGTGTCCTGATGATGTACCTAAAACTAATGGGACAATTTTTGGCAAACATCCTCCAGAGAAAGAGAGAGAGGATAAAGTTAAAGAGTTAGAATTAGAGTATAAAGATAAAGAGAAAGAAAAGGAAAAGAAGGTTAATAGTAAAAGCATGAATTTAGATGAACTCTCTCTAAATCTTCTCTCTTATTTTCAAAACATAGCAGGGAATATAGGAGAAGTATCATTATCAGCACTAAAGGTGGCTATAGCAAATCACGGATTTGATTATGTAAAGATGGCAATAGATACTGCTTTAGAAAAAAATAAACTCACCATTACTTATATTAATGGCATTTTAAGAAATTGGCTTAAAGAAGGATATCCAATGAAAGGAGATACTACTTTTAATGGAGGCACTAGAGAGGATATTGAAACAGATCAAGGAGAGAAATATCAATACAAACAACATGAAGGAAGAAGGCTTTCAGAAGAGGAGCGAAGAGAAATTAGTCAAGAAATCTTATAATTGTGGAAAGTGTAATGATACTGGGTGGATATTAGCACCTCAAGAACATAGCGCTCCAATAGCTATTAGTTGTAGCTGCAGAGAATTAGATAGAATAAAAACTGATTGGGAAAGATCAGGAATAAAAACAGAACAAAGTAATCTTACATTTTCAAATTTTTGCATATGGAATGAAAGTTCAGGAAGAGCTAAAGATATAGCTTTAGCATATTATAAGGATTTTAACTCAATAAGAAGAACAAGAAAAAACAGCATCCTCTTCTGTGGACAAGTTGGAAGCGGAAAGTCTCACTTGTCCATTGCTTTAGCTTTGAACTTTTTGAGGAAGAATGTCAAGGTTGTGTACATGCCGTATAGAGATGCCATTATGAAGATTAAGCAAAATATAATGGATGATGAATACTATCAGAAAATTATTTCAAAATATCAGCTGGCAGAAGTGCTTCTAATTGATGATTTGTTTAAGGGAAAGATCAGTGAATCAGATATAAGTATAATTTTTGAAATTTTGAATTACAGATACTTAAATAATCTTCCAATCATCGTAAGTACTGAATGTGTTGTAGATAAGCTTCTTTATATTGATGAGGCAATTGGTTCAAGGATATATGAAATGAGTAAGGATTATATAATGGAGATTGGAAAAGGTAAGGAAAATAATTATAGACTTAGGTAGAAGAGGGAAGATCTTAAATGAAACTAGAGATTCAGTATGATTAAAGCAGGAGAAATCCTGCTTTTTTATAAGGTGATTAGGTTTAACACTGAAAATATTGTGAATCAAATATGTTCTTGAAAATTTAATAATGTGATATTGAAATATGTTATAATTTACTAATAGGTAAATATTAATTTATCGCGATGTTTATTAAATTATGATGAAAACTTATAAACACTTATTGTACAAATCAGAATTTGGAGGACTAATTATGACGAAGAGAACTATTGCAACAAACCGGGAAGTAATTATTAAAGATGAAACAGGAGCTATGGTTAATATCGATTATACTTGTCCATACTGTCATTATAACACTGGTGAACTAATAACCATCGGAGCTGGTGACGTTGACAAAATTGATAGCGGTTTCGAAACGGATCAAGTTTGTGGTGTCTGCGGAAAAGATTTAATAATTGAGTGTCGATAATTAAGCTTGGGATTTTCCTCAAGTGCTTTGCGACATACTTGATGATGATAATTCCCCAAAGGTTCAGGATGTTACAAATACTGTTTCCGGATTATCTGTTGGTGGCAAACCGACTGAAAAACATGATGATGTTTTGTGCTACTTACAGCTTCGCTTCCGCTTATTGCACTTATTGTGGGAGCGATATTAGGAGATACATCTAATTGGTCGAAGAAACTATTAAAATGAAATTTATTGAGGTGAGTTTATATGGGAATTCCTGTTGGGCATCCTTTTTTCGGTAATCAATATACTGATGGTGGTTACAAACCCGGCACATTTAAGTATGTTCCTGAAATAGCTGAGAACGTTGTTGATTATTCTTCAGCACTGGTTTCTGAGAACACTGATAAAGCTACTACTAAAATAGTAACAAGACAGAATCCAAAGAATCTAATTCCGAAAAAGCTCAATACCAAGGGTATTAGTAAAAATGCGTTAATCGCTTTGGGTATTGGATTAGTTGCTACTGTAGGTGGGTACTTTGCTTATAAACACATAAGTAAAAAAAATAAAGTTAAAAAAAACGCTCTGCAATCCGTCGAATTGAGTCATGTAGGTACTTGCATATATTGTGGTCAACCTCTAAATGGATCAACATACGTTCCGGAAAGTGAAGACAATAGTCAAAAGGCATACATTATTTGCAAAAATTGTGGAGAGCAAAACTTTGCATGGTATCCCGACGAAAACGACTCGTCTAGCAAAGATTTTGAAAACCAAAATGAATAAGAGTGTGTAAAAAATATGCAAAGCTGTAATTTGAAACTCGCAAATAATTAAAAGGAGGATATAATATGGTATCTTATGGATGTGGTAAAGGTTGTGGGGTTGACATGGAATATATAGGTAACGGAGATTGGAAATGTCCTACCTGTGGTCGTGTTATTGCTTTTGGAGAACCTGATGAAGAAGATGATGATAACGGAGAAACGCTTAGCTTATGGGATGCAGCAGATATCTATTTATCACGAGGTTTTGATGAGGACTATCGATTTGGCTACACACATGAGGAGCTAATGAAAGCACTTGGTAAATGGTAGTTTGTAAATTGTGTAATGTGACTTTAGGTTCAATTTGAAAAATACAAAGCAAGGTAAATTCAAATTTATAACTTAATATAAACTCCTAAAAAGAAAATAAAAATTCCAAAATCATATTATTCAAAATCATATATGAATAATATGATTTTTTACTACTTATTACAAAAATGATGTGCTTATTTATTATTTAATGTTGTTGTCCAGCCAAAGTATAATGAAGTAATTCAAAGGAGGTTTTAAAAATATTTCACTTTAGTCTAAAGGCATAGACTATAACATAGTTCAAAAAGTTCTTTGTTTCTAATCCTCTTATTTAATTTATTTATGATTATATAGTTTTCAGCAGAACTATTTGAACTATACCCATAAGGAAACTTTGGACAACCTTATCAGCTACTGCTCCGGAGCAGCTTTATTTGGAGTAGCAGATAATCTAGTCCAAAGCAGATAATCCGCTTAGGCGTAATTCGGTAAAAGGTTCTTGTTGGCTACAACATATATATTTGTATTTTATTATCTTTGTCATATGGACCAACTTATACAAGTGAACCATTTGACCTTGGTACCATAAAGGAATCTTTGGACAAGCGTATATTTGTTTTATGGGGTATTCCTTTGGGGGACAAAAATAAGCTTGTCCAAAGTAAAAAAAGAAAAAAGAAAGCTTGTACCATTGAAGTTCATTTAGTTGTTATAGTGCTATTAATTTATAACAGGAATAAGTATAGTATGATATTAGTATATACACTATTGATACATTACCAATATATTTAGATTTTGGCACTTTAACTGCCACCCCAAAAAGTACAAGCTCCTGTCTAGTATTTCTAAGCTTGCATAAGTCTCTCCTTTAAATCCGAGCCTTCTACAAACTAAGAACTATACGACTTTAGCTGGTCCTTTATTTGGGTCCCCGGCAGAGTGCGTGAGGGTAGACATGCTCCCTGCAGAAATCTTTCATGGACATGCATTAAAAAGACATGTCCATATAAGATTTCACAGCAAGACAAGTCCACCCTTTCTTTGTATTTCACTGGGGTCTTTTTTAGGTATTCCTTATGGGTCCTTTTGGCTGAATTAAACTAATGATGAGAATGAATTAGAGTTTTCGAGCTATTTTGTACCTCCCACCCACCCCCTACAAAATAACACGAAAATAGAAAAAATAACTTTTATTTCAATAAAACAATATTGAAAACTGTAGTTATTTATATACTATGTCATCTGTCTTTTATATAATGTAATTAATAGATGAATCGAATATGTCATGAAGTAAAAGTTATTTGTACAATATAAAAATAATGGTAACCTGTAGAGACTTATGATGAGGAGATTAATATCTTATTAGACACATAGATGCGATGATATTATATATCTGGAAGGATTGGAGAGTTTATTATGCCACAGACGAGAAAAAGTGATAAGATTGCAAATTCAGGTGAAAATGTCCATATAGAAGAAACTAAAAAGAAAGAAATACATTATAAAAATGTTGAAGCAAAAATCGGTAAAGAATCTATTTCAGCTGAGGAACTCGCTGTATATTTAAGTCGTAAGAGAGAATTGTCTGATGGAGATATGTCGGAAAAGACTATTCGACGCTACATTAAGAAGTTGTGTAGGATGAGCAAAGGGCTACTGAAGGATTCTGATTTTAAAGATGGAAATGAAACCAATAGCCCATATTTGTTTAAACCAGAATATCATGGTTTATTGTTATCATTTTTAGATACAGAGTATTTTGGTGGAAAAAAGAATGACCAAAAGTTGTCAGAGAGAATCGTCTTGCATGAGCAGATTGCTGAAAATGTGTCAAAGTATCTTGAGCCAGATATGCAAAAAGATATAATGGAAGATCCCTCATATTTAAATGCGCTCGTTGAAGGACGGTTATCAAAGCGTATTAATAATGAGTTGGCTGGATTGATAAATACAATGTATAATTCTGAACCTGTAATGAGGTATCAGTTCATGATAGAATGTTTGGATAGACTTGTGGCAATTAGAAGATGGATGAATGAATGGGAAGAGAGAATAAAACTAATAAGATGTATGTTTGCGAAGGATGATGAAGATTCAGTGAAACAAGAAGGTGTAGAAGATGATTTATTTAAGTATGATATGCTGGATTCGTTGATGATAAAGTTAATTTATTCAAAGGTTCATAATAAAGAGTATAAATATGTCTCTGATAATGAGTTGCTATCATATCCGACTGCATATATGGCAATGAAACTATATGACATAACTGGACTAAAAGACCATGAAATATATATGATCTTAAATCAAATAGAAGAAAAAGTATCAAATGATTGCCGGTATAGAAATATAATGGAAAAAGCTCACTTATTATTGGATTCACATGATTACCTTGAAGGCAAAATTCTGGATTCTCTTGATAAGATTGTAAAATCTCAAATTGTATCAAATGAAGCAGATATATTTCCAGCGGATTTTAACAGATTGATTCGCTTTATTGAAACTGCAGTACAAGCAGACAAAGCTGCTATAAAAGATATTCTGGGAGATACCTATACTGATGTTGTATTGGATAAGCGAACTATAGATGAAATTATGAAAGTTAAGGATAGAATAGAAAAGCAAAAGTTGTCGGACACATCAAATAAATAATCTTTCCGTCGCCAATGAGGAATATTTATTTTATATTAGAATCAATAAGATAAAGAAAGGATTGGTGACTATAATGGAAGCAAAATGCATTTCATTGCGTTATGAAGCTGGTAACTACAGTATTGGACAAGGCATCTCTGGAGGAGGCATTCCTGGAAAAAGTTATTTTGAGAAAGGTAAAGTGCATCTGCAGCAGGGGTGCGGATGGGAAAAACAAATTGCTCCATCTAGACTTATACTTATGGTAGAAATAAATGGTTGTAATGGTGAAATTTGGGTAGATAGATTTTTTAAGGATGCCGTAGGCAAGTTAACAGCGAAAAGGGTAGAAAAGCTTGAAAAGAATATGCCTGAGAAAATTCATGTGAACGAATATAAAAAGGCTGATGATAGTTTTTATTATACTGTCGACGAGAATGACCTTTACAAGTGGAAAGAGAATGCCAGTTTGTAGAAGTAATAGTATTATTATAATTCAAATTAATCAATGTCAAATTCCAATTTAAAGTTGAGTATTATAAATAGTAATTTATGTTTTGAAAATTAAAATAAATGTTAAAAAATGATACTAAAAAGTAAATGAGAAAGGAAATTTGGTATGACAAAAGCAGATAAGTATATAGGTGAAGGAACAATTATAGTTAGTAATGGTGAGGTTTTGGTTGCAGATGACAATTGCTTACCGAATGTTATTGGGAAAATAGGCCACATTGAGTTATCAATAGAGCAACCTAAAGAAATGATTGGCATATATAGAATTGAACATGTAATGTTATTTAATGAAGATAATGAGGAATTATATGACGATCAAAGTATAGTAGATAATACGGAATATCATGAAGAAGATGAATTAGTAAAAGCACTTACTAATGCTTATGGAGTTTCAATAGACATTGTAGAGATTATATAAATTAGAACATAAGAAAATAAAAAGAGAAGATGTGTGCACCATCTTCTCTTATGCTTTCCTGATTAAAGGAAAGACTCGAATGATTAACTATTTAATCATACCATATGGTGTAATTATATGCAATATTTGGATTTTATTTTAATTAGAACTAAATAAAAGAGTTCAGCATGAAAGCTGAACTCTTTTATTTGGAAATATATAATTACTGAACGTCAAATTTAGTAACTTGTCTTTCAGTTAATTGAGCAGCGTATTTTGCAGTTAATGATCCACCCTTAGTTAAAAAGATATCTTTAGCTATAATTGTATCCATCAAAGTTGATACTTCAGCTTGAGAGATATCGCTTCTAACTCCAGTAACAGTCATTGATATCTTGTCCCCACTTGATGTAACAAAGGTCATTGCTAATGAGTATTCCATAATTTCACCTACTTTCTATAATTAGATTTATGATTTTAAAATACTAGATGTTTGAGATTTTTGATGTTTCACTTAAGAAATAATCTCTAGTAGGATTACTTAAAACTGCTTTCACAGCTTCAGCTACATCAAAAACATTTTGTGCAGCAGCATCAAGTTTAACTCCAGAAAAACTCTTCTTTTTGTAAACTGGATGGCCAGTAGCATCAGTTCCACTTTGAACCTCTATACTTAGAGAAATGGAATTTAAAACCTTATTAACAGCCATATATAGCACCTCCTTTGAAATGTATTCAAAAAAGATATATGCTAAAAGACAAAGTATTGTTGGATTTTCAGAAAAAATATTATGCAACTTTATCGTCATTTCCATTATCTATAACAACTCCAAGTTTAGTTGAAATTATTGTATTAAGCTTATTTATGGATGAAGTTAACCCTGTGATGTTTTTCTCAAGTCTAATCAACAAATAAGCACTAATGGCAACGGGAAACCCTACATTACCAATTAGATTAATAAGTTCATTTACTTCCATATGAAATCACCTCCTTCTCATATAAGATATATGGCGAAGAAAGTGATTTTTATTATTTTTGAACCCCATTTTCAAAAATAATATGATTATAATAATGATTAACTGCAGCATCGAGTATGGAGCTAAGGTAAGCATTGATATCTGGATGCTGAGCTTTAAGCTCATTAAGTTTTCTTACAGTTGATTTTCTAAAGGCATAAGTACGCTTAATTTCAAAAGCTTCTCCATCAATAGGAGGAGTCATACCAAATGCTGTAGGTTTTCCTACACGATTATCAATTAATCCTTCAGCTTTTGTATTTTTAGGTGAGGGCATTTCTTTCGGAGCTATAGGTGGAATAGATTGGTTGCTTTCATTACAGAAGGAAAAGTTTGATAATGGAGTGCCTACTATCACATTACTAAAACCATTTTCTTCATAATTATCTTCAAATGATAAATCATCGGTACTCATAGATTTTTTTGAATTCTTTTTAGCCATTTTAGTTCTCCTTTAAAATTTCTATTCTAAATTAGATATATGAAAAAATAAGAAGTTTTTAATGGGATTTTATAATTTTTGTTAGTTTAAAACTCCTTAAACTAGCATAGAAACTATATATTCTTATGTTTTTATATTTTTTTATGGTTAAGTTCTAATATTTAAAGCTTTATTTAAATATTTAAATTTATATTTTTTTCTTTATAAATTCATATATTGCCTTAAAAATTCCTGATTAAAGCATATATATTTTGTGATGGATTATTAAGGTATGAGGGATTTATCACAAAAATATATAATACAGGAAGGTGTTAATATGATTGAAGATAGGATAACTGTAATTTCTGAAGGTAATCAAAGTTTTGACAAAATGCAAATAGCTCTTGCAATAAAGAATTCAACTTATGAAGATAACTTAAGTTGCTCACTTTTAGAAAATAATATTGTAGATGGATGTGAAGGGTGCAATTTGAAAAAGATATGCAGTGGAATAGAGGAGATTTCAAAGGAATATTATGATAGAACCACAGGGGTTGTGGGGACATTTAGTTTTTAGAGGAGAATAGATGCTTTGAGGGGCATCTATTTTTTTTATGTTCATATTTTGAATATGACTAAGTAATGATGTTAATAATTGTAATATTAATTAGTTAAGGAGTTTTATAAATTGTACTATAAAGGAATGAATATAACATATTTAAATGAATGCGAGATATATGATCTCGTACTAGAAAGAAAAATACCTATTTTCCCACAAGGATTTTGGAATTCAGTATCAAAGGCAGAAGGTAAGAAAATAGCTTTACAGTTACTTAAATATCTTATTGAGAAAAGATTAAAGTTAGATAGGGAAGAAATTTTAAAAAGCCTATCAAAGGATTTTATCCTGAATAATAAGCTTTGGACTCCATGTAAATTATATTTTGGTAAATCTGCAGTTAGATATTTAATGGAGGCTTATCCAAATGAATATAGAGCATTTGAATTTATTGAATGTAGAATACCTCAGGGTTATTGGTGCAACAAGAAAAATAGAATTGATGCAATTAAGTATCTCCTAGAAGAAAAACTTCAATGGAATTTAGAAGATATTAAAGAAAAATTCTATAGGACAATGTTGCTTGAACATGGTTTAGCTACGTTAACAACTTATTATATTAGCAGTTTTGAGATTGTAAATGAAGCGTATCCAAATAAGTTTTATCCTTGGGAACTTAAAAGAAGTTCTGTTGCAACAAATTATTGGAAGGCTGAAGAAAATAGAGTAAGAGCAGTAAAATGGCTTATTGAAGTAAAATTAAAACTTACTCATGATGAGGTTGTAAATGAACTTACCATAGAAGATTTTCATAATAATAAATTAACAACTTTGATAGAGAATTTTTACAATAGATCAATTCCAAGAGCAGTGATTGAGGCTTATGGAGAGGAATATATGCCTTGGGAATTTGGCTATCATAGATGGAATGAAGAGGATGCAAAAAAAGCTGTAATGTGGTTAATAGATAAGTTAAAGAAAGAAAAAGGAAAAGTTCCAAGTGAAATAAGTTATTATGATTTCCAAGATAATAAATTAAGGTTAGTTATTGATAGGTATTATAAGAGTTCACCTAAAAAGGCCGTTTTGGATGTGGGATGAGCAGTGTCTATACGATTATTCTCGTATATGTCTCCTCATACTAATATATTTAGGTGTGCTTTAGGGGAGTTAACAAATACGCGGAACTTAGTATATTTGCGTAAAGGTATAACTTTTACTTAAAAGGTTCTAGTTCCTTTATTATTTTTACTTTTACGTAAGAACTATAAAAGCCTCGATTTGAAATGAGAAATAAAAATAAAAGAAAACCATAAAAGATAAAAAGATGTGTACTATTAGAAATAAATATTTAGTTAAGTAAAACTAATGATATCTAAAGTTTTATGGAGATAATGTAAATACTATGCTATACTATGCTTATCTGTTATTGACTGGAACAAGAGACTAACTATATGAAGTCAATATAATTTAATAAAAAAATTATATTTTTTAGTTTATTAAAAAATTGCATGACAAATAAAGCAACAGTGTTGCTTAGAAAAAAATAAGTGACTACATTTGTGGAACAAATGAGGTGTTGGTTTTTAAGAGATAAAAGATGACACATATTAGTTTTTTATCTACATGGCTCATAGCAACGTGATAATGCTTACCTTCAAGATAGTCCGAAAAGGTTAAATTACGCATAGAAACTGTTCTAGCGTATATTAATATAGCCCAACGTAAGTAGGTAGAACCACGTTTCACCATAGGAGTATGTGAAGCATTATATTTTCCTGATTGATATGTTGATGGATCAAGTCCAGCGAAAGCTAAAAACTTTGCCGGATTAGTAAATCTATCTATATAGCCGATTTCTGCTAGAAGTATAGATGCTAGTGTATAGGAGATTCCCGGAATGCTCATTATAGGAGAATCTATTTCTATAACAACTTCTTTAATTTGATTATCTAAAGCATCTATTTGAGCTTGAACGGATTGAATTAGCCTAATTGTTTGTTGAAGTTCAAAAGATAAAGAACGGGTGCTAGTTCCAATAGAATTTATAGCTGCATTCTTTATTTCAATAGCTTTATCTCTACCATATTTGCCGTTAGTTGCCTTATATAAAATGTTTGTAAGCTTAGTCAAATGACAATTAGATATTTCCTTCGGGTTCGGTAATTCTGATAGGAGAGCATAAGCAGAAGTCTGATGAATTGACCAAACGTGTTTAGGCAATTCGGGAAAATTTATATCAATAAGCCTTGTTATTGATAATTTAAGTTTAGACCTATACCCAATTAATTGAAAGCAATGTCTAGTTAGTGACTTTAACTCTTGAATCTGATATGATGCAGGGGAATAGGATTTTGTATCATCAGATAAAGGCATTTTGGCAATAACTAGTGCATCTGTTTTGTCAGTCTTAGTTCTTCTAAGAGTCTGAGTTTTACGGAAAGGTTTGTAGCCAAGGGGTTGAGACTCGCCAGTTTGAAGCCTTTAGAATACAAGTAATTTTGCAGATTAGTGCTATAATGACCTGTTGATTCAAGTCCTATTTTTACGCTAGAAATATCCTTATTAGGCAGGATGGAAAGTATTGAAGAATAAAGAAATTCAAAACTATCTCGCGAGTTGGATATATGTAAAGAATCGTTAAGAAGAACACAATCTGAATCAATAATGCAGCAATCATGATTGTCTTTAGCTACGTCAATTCCAATATAAATCATAAGAACAGCTTCTTTTTTAATTTAGTCCGCTATGTTCCACTTGCTTCATGCTAAATGTATCCTTGCTCTATATAAAACGTCATGCGGTATCTAACTAATTAACAAATAAGCATAAAGCTGTGGTTAGATCCTCAATTAAAATAGTCTAGCTATAGGTGGAAAAACTAATCCACAGCGTCTTATGACAAGTATAGTAAAAATAATTAAGAAAGGGAAAGTATAATGGATTTTTACTATATGTTCATTATACAAGGTTGATAAGATGGAGTATAACTATAAAAAATTATTTCATTTGTTATTGGAAAAAGACTTGAAAAAGGCTGATTTAGTTAGCTACAAGGTAGCAACAAGTAACGTTCTTTCAAAAATGACTAAAGGTGAACCAGTATCTTTGGAGAGCCTAGGTAAGATTGCAGTATATTTAGAGTGTCAGATTGGTGATTTAGTGGAAGTAATAAAGGAGGGAATTTTAAATGACTAATATATCAAAGCATAAACGTGAAGACATGATTTCATTTCTTAATCAACTACGAGAGCAACATGCCGATGATACGTCGATTATTGCTTTTAATGAGATAGAAACTGCTTTAGTTGAAAAGAAGTATGGTTTAGTTTGGGAAGAACACACCGAAAGAGTTGATGAAGAACTAAAAACAAAAATTCCTGTTTTCGCAGAGGTAAGTGAAAAGAAGATAAATCTGTCAGAGAGCGAAGACTATAATTTTTTACTAGAGGGAGATAATCTTCATAGTCTTTATTTATTAGAAAAAACTCATAGGGGTAAGATAGATATTATATATATAGATCCTCCATATAATACTGGAAACAAAGACTTTAAGTATGACGATAACTATGTAGATGAAGAGGATGGATTCAAACATTCAAAGTGGCTTTCATTCATGGCAAATAGATTGAGATTAGCTAAGTCCTTACTATCAAAGGATGGAATTCTATTCATGAGTATTGATGATAATGAACAGGCTCAATTAAAGATGCTAGCAGATACTATCTTTGGAGATAGTAATTTTATTATTGAAATGCCAAGACAGACGAAAAAAAGTGGTAAAACTACTGGTTCATTCTCAAAGAATCATGATTATGTATTGGTTTATGTGAAGGACAATAAGGACGTATTTAGAATGGAAGAGCATATTGATGATAATTATAAGTATGAAGATGAATTTGTAGAAGAAAGAGGAAAATACAAGTTAAATCAAACATTGGACTATGATAGTTTATCATATAGTGCTAGCTTAGATTACCCACTGGAAGTAGAAGGTGAAATTTTCTATCCAGGTGGAGATTACGATAAATATTTGGAAAGAAAGAATGGTAATCATAAGAGGGCGGATTGGGCATGGAGATGGAATAAAAATCTATTTGATTTTGGTTATGACAATGGGTTTGTTGTTATTAAAAGGAAGAATGATGGAACTGCTAGAATTTATACAAAGACATATCTAAATGCTAAAATAAAGAAAGACAAACAGGGTAAATATTACATAGACTTTGAAAAAAAGACAAAGCCAATGAGTTCTATCGAACTTACAGCAAATATTTATTCAAATGATAGAGCAAAAAAAGATTTAGCTTTCTTTGGATTAGAAGATGAGTTTGATTATTCTAAGCCAGTAGAACTAATTAAAAAACTAATCAAGTGTCATAAAAATAAAAATGCCATTGTGCTCGACTTTTTTGCTGGTTCGGGTACAACTGGCCAAGCTACATTGATTGCAAACATTGAGGATGGTGGGAATAGAAGGTTTATACTGTGCACTAATAACGAGAATGGTATATGTGAAAATGTAACGTACAAAAGAGTACATGATACAATGACACGTTTTGAAGCTACTTTAGAAACAAGTGAATTATTATATGAAGTTCCATTCAATCAGAGACTACTTCAAAATGCAGATAAAATCTTAAGTGAAATCGAAGCAATTAAAAAAGAAAATAATGGACGTTATGATAAAGTAAAAGTTGCATTTGAAGAGAAAAGAGTGTCTGTATATGGAATTGACATTACATCTGTTAGCGAAGGTATAAAGGCGAATTTGAAATATTTTAAAACAAGTTATGTTAATAAGTACGACAATCAAGATATTGTAATATCAGATGAACTATCTCAGTATATAAGTGAGATGATTGAATTAGAAAATGGAATTGACATATCAACTGAGTATTATAAATTAATTATGTCAGAAGAAACTTTAGATGAGTTTGTAAGTAATTCACCGGCTATGAAGAAGTGCGGAACATTGTATATTTCATCTGATATTTTGTTGACTGCAAAACAAGAACGTTTGCTCAAGGAAAATAACATTGAGGTTAATATTGTCCCAGATTGTTACTTTGCAACAGAGCTAAAGGAGGTTGGAGAACTATGATAAATTTACTAGATGGACTGTTTGAATTTCAAGAGAACTGTGTAAGTTTTCTACTAGATAAATCGTCAGACTTAAATAGCAAACAGGTAATTCTTGTGAAAAGCCCTACTGGAAGTGGCAAGACGATTATGCTAATAGATTTTATTGATAAATATCTTGATAATATAGATCCTGAGACATGTTTTGTATGGTTATGCCCAGGAGACGGTGAATTGGAGGAACAAAGTAAGTCTAAGATGGATAAGTTCCTAAATAACCGTCCTACAAATGATATTAACGATGTATTGTTACAAGGGTTTAATCAAGGAGAAACAACCTTTATAAATTGGCAAAAGGTTACTAAGAAAGGTAACAAGGCGATTACTGATAGTGAACGTTCAAATTTATTTGAGAGAATTGCTGATGCCCATCGTAAGGGAATCACATTTATGGTCATTATCGATGAGGAGCACAGAAATAATACGTCCAAAGCAAAAGATGTTATTGATGCTTTTTCAGCAAAAAACATCATTCGTGTTTCAGCAACAACTAAGGAGGACAAGTTATCTGAATGGTATGAGATTAATGAAATTGATGTTATTAACTCTGGATTAATAACTAGAGCTTTATACGTAAATGAGGGAATAGAGGATTCCATAAGCTATGATATTGCAAATGAGCACGATTATTTGATTAATCTTGCTGATGAAAAACGTAAAGCAATAGCAGAGGAGTATCAAAGATTAGGGAAGGTAATTCGACCACTTGTTATAATACAATTTCCCAACTCATCAGATGTAATGATAAAAACAGTAGAGAGAAAGCTTGAAAACATGGGTTATAGCTATAAAAATGGTATGTTAGCTAAGTGGTTAGATAATGACAAAATCAATATAGATAATATCACACCTAATGATAGTATTCCTGTTTTTTTATTGATGAAACAAGCAATATCCACTGGTTGGGATTGTCCAAGAGCAAAAGTGCTTGTAAAACTACGTGAAAATATGAGTGAAGATTTTGAAATTCAAACAATTGGTAGATTAAGACGTATGCCAGAAACTAAGCATTACGATAATACCTTATTGGATAATTGCTATCTTTATACTTTTGACGAAAAGTACAAGGAGAGTGTTTTGGGTGGGGGGAATGCCTTTGAAGTCAAAAGAGTATTCTTAAAGGATAAGTGTAAGACATTTACATTAACTAAGCAGACAAGAGACCTTGATTTTGACATGTTAGGTGAAAAGGAAACTTTAATTAAAGCATATAAGTTTTTGCAGGAAAAATATAAGCTTTCTGAGAACTTTAATGATAATAAGAAAATATTAGAAGCCAACAGCTTTATCTTTGGAACAACACTAACAGAAAATGTGCGACAAGGGAAATTTATAAAAACTGCAGACATAGCACGAAATGATTTAGGTGGCTTCTTAAGTGTTAATTTTGAGGTCAACACACATAGCAACGGAATAGATTTACTTCACTCTATTGATATGATTAAACGTGAAATAGGAATGACAAGTCAAAAGACAAAAGCAATACTAAAACATCTATTCTTTTCCAAGACTAGAAGTCAGTATAAGCTATTAAAATTAGATAACCGTGAATGGTATGCATTTATGATTAATAATCGCAGACAGTTACGTGATGATTTTGCAGATTTAACCGCACAAAGCGTACGTCAGATAAATATGGCGTTAATGCCAAAAACGAGTGAGTTTAGGATACCACTTGAAGAACTATATAGGTGTGACCCTACGGATACAGATGTAGAAGAAATTTTAAGTAGTGCCTATGAAAAGTATAATAGTAGTATGGTAGTTGAAGGCATAAGGTCAAAGAGCGAGAGGTTGCTAGAAAATTATTGTGAAGATAATGAGAACGTTGATTGGGTATACAAGAATGGAGATAAGGGATTACAATACTTCTCAATTGTGTATACAACTTCACTACAACACCAACAGTTATTTTATCCAGATTACATTGTGAAATTAAAAAATGGTGATGTATGGATACTTGAAACAAAAGGTGGGGAACTAAATGGACAGGATAAGAACATTGATAAACAAGTATGCAACAAGTTTAATGCTTTTAAAGAATATGCTGAATTTTACAATGTTAAATGGGCGTTTGTGAGAGATAAGAATGAAAAATTGAAATACAACAATACAGAATACTCTGACCAATTGATTAGTGAGAATTGGAAACCACTAAAGGATTTATTTTAGGTGAACGCTATGGAAGTAAAATCGAGTAAAAAGTATAGGTACTGTCAGATTTCAGAAAATGTCATAATGTTTATGAAGAATGATAGTATAGGACAAGAAGTATATGATACTGTTGAAAAGATAGTTGATAATACTGTGAATACTTGGCAAAAAAGTAGGACAAGAGAAGAAATGGTTCATGACACCTTGCAGGGTAAATTGGCTGAGGATATGTACTCTGATTTCATCCAGTTTTATCAACCTGAACAGACTATTTTGTATTTATCTTATGATGACTTTCGAGAAGATGAGTTTGAGAAACATGCACCTATAGATGGGATACTATATCTATCAGGGAATAAATGGTTGCAGGCTGGATTGGACTTAATAAATAATGATGTTCAGAATAATCAGTACGGAAAAGTATCACCAAACACGCTAGCATATTTAAAATCAAAAGGGTTATATACTGTTGAAGTTAAGTCATCTCGAGTACCAGATAAGGATTACAATGGAATTAATAAAAAAGAATTCAGTAAAGCACAACAACAGCAGCAACTTATAAGCAATTTGAGAAAAAGAGATTTTTTTGTTTACCCAGAATTTTCGAGGACTATAGGAAAGACAGTTCATAATTTTAACGATTATTGCAAGTATGTAGTAGAATATCATAGCCAGTTTGCTGGACTTTCAGAGCAAGAATTGATTCAAGAAATAGTTATTAAAGAGCTAGAAACAAAGTGTGATATATATACAAGAATTTTTATGGACTGGAATACTACTGAATCAATTATTGGGTATATAACAGGATATGCATTAGGAACTGACTTCTTTATAGAGCCACGAATTATAAATATGTCAAGAAAAGATAAATCAGAAAATGCTCTTTACTACGTATTCCCAATAGAAAGCTGTAGAAACTTATTAGATATTTTCCACGACAATCGACTTTGGTAAAAGCGACTATTTAAAGTATTACTTGCTAGTTGATTTGGAAGATTTAGGTAAGTGACTTATCGTGAAAATTTCCTTTTTTATTTAAAATAAGAACTTCCTGTTTCAGATCTATAACTTTTGAAATGAAAATTAAATTTCAGGTTGCTGTTGAAGTTGAACTGGAGTTAGGAAGTCTGACTATGGCTATGGTGAATCATAAACGTGTAGACCATGGTTTATGCTGAAATGTTGCAATAGATTTCCTCATAAGGTATTATCAAGAGGCTTTAAAAACATCTAGGGTTGTTGAACCACAGAAATTTGCAAAGAATATGGGCTTTACAGTATAAATGATGTATTATTAGATTTATCACTTTTCTTTTATTATCTTTTTACCAATAATATTTGTTCATGAAATTCTTTATGTAGCTTCATATAAGTTATTTTGTAGTAGAATAAAGTATGGTGCCTGAGATAAAAAAAGTGGAAAATAAATATGTTAATATTATAATTAAATAAAACAATGAGAACAGGCAATGTACGGTGATTGTCTGTTTTTTAATATTATATTTTAAATAGAGTTATGTCTATTGGTTAAAATATAAGATATATAAATAGAAAAGCATCATGATAAAATATTATTTGATGCTTTTATTACGTTGCTACTAATTATCAAATACAACTAAATTATATTTCATTAATAAGAGCTAATTTCAATTTATTAAGAATACTATTTTTCAAATTAACAACTTTTGAATAGGAAATGTTACTATTTAAAGAATATTGTCTTAAGGTATGCTTTTTGAGGAACACATAGTCAACAAGATTCTTTTCATCAGGACTAAGCTCATTAATTGCCTTCTTTAGCTTGGAAATAGCAATTCTTTTAATAATCTCATCTTCAAGAAATTCCATGGCATATGAAAGTATTGTTCAAGATTATCACTAAAAATTAACGTAACTTCACCACAATTTATTTCTTTTGATAGTAGAGAGATTTAAATTGATTGGGTAGTTTGAAAAGGGCGTGAACTTTTGGGGTTCATGTCCTTTTTTTATTTTGTATTATATGTTTGATGTTGTAATAAATATAATATTATGTAGAAATATGGTAATAGTTATTATAAAATGAATATGAGCATAAGAAATTATGATTTGAAAGTTGATATTTATATGGAAGTAAGGAGAGGATTTGCTATGAAAATAGATTTTAAGGGTAATAGGTGGTATAAATGTGATTTTCATTTGCATACGCCAGCAAGTGAATGCTTTACTGATAAAAGTATTACACCAGAACAATTTATAGAAAAGGTAATAGAAAGAGGATTGGACTGTATTTCAGTAACAGATCATAATTCAGTTGAGTGGATCGATAAAATAAGAAATGAAGGGAATGAAAAAGGGATAACAGTTTTTCCTGGAGTGGAGATAACATGTAGTGATAGTAAAATTCATCTATTAGTACTTTTTGACATAGATGTAGAGGTGGTTAGAATACAGGATTTTATGAGGGATGCAGGTATTAAAAGAGAAGATTTTGGAAAACAGACTGCTCATTCTATTAAGAGCGTAATTGAGGTTGCAAAAATTGCAAGTGAATCCGGTGCCATTGTAATCCCAGCACATGTAGATAGTTATAGTGGGTTAGCTAACACTTCATATCAAATACAGAAAGATTTCTTAAATCTTAAGACTATTTCAGCAGTACAAATGGTAAATAAAGAATTAATAATAGGAAAAAAAGTAGATATTAAAAAGGAAGAATTGTATTTAAAGTTGTCTCAGGCTGATTCTGAATTATCTATGGGAGTGGTCGGTGATTATGTAGAGTGTAGCAAGCTTGTGAAAGATAGAGAATATGGAATATTAACATTTTCAGATAATCCGGAATCGGAAGGTTCTAGTAAACATGGATTATGGGGGATTGGAAAAGAATATTCATGGATTAAGATGGATGAAAGTCCTAGATTAGAAAGTTTAAGGCAAGCAATGTTATTTCCAAGTATAAGAATAAAAACATGTTATGAAGAAGATAATTCAAAAGTTAATAAGTTGCCGGATTTATGGATAAAAAGTATTTATGTAAAAGACATTGAGGTATTAGGGAGTAAACCATTAGAAGTCGAATTTAATCCACAATTAACAGCAGTCATAGGTGGTAGAGGTAGTGGGAAATCAACTATTGTAAGGTTATTAACTGCTATTTTTGCAATGGATAATATAAAAGAATTAAATGATTTATACGAAGAATTTCTTAGTTTTTATAAAATAAAAACAAAAACTGAAGGAGTTTTAAAATCTACTTCTGAAATAAAAGTAGAAGTTGTAAGGAACTCTATACTATATAAAGTTATTGCAAAGAATTTTAGTGGTAGTAATAGTTGTGATTTAAAGGTCGAAAAATATGATTCGGATTCACAGATATTTGTACCTATAGATGAAAGCGTTGAAGATTTATTTAGAGTAGATATATATAATCAAAAGCAAATATATAAGTTAGCACAAAATACAAATTCACTTAGAGATAAAGTTGATTCAATGATAGATTCAATTGAATCTCATAAAAAAGAAGCTAATATGTGTATGTCTAGATATAAGATTCAATATTCAAAAATTAGAGAAATTGAAATGAGTTTATCATCTAAGCGAAAGTTATCTGCTGAGTTGAACGATATTTCTGAAAAGATAGATACATATAGGCAAAGTGGGATAAAAGATTTATTACAAGAATATGAGATATTTAATAAAGAATATATTTTATTATCACGATTTGCTAAAGATTTAGATGAAAAAATTAATTTGATAGATAATTTTAAAGAAGAATTTAGTAGAAATAGCGAAGTAATAGATTTAAGTGCATTTAATGATAATTATAATAGTGAGTTGAATATGATATTAGAGGGTAGTAATAAGGAGTTTTATAGAAATGTACATGCACTGGTAGAAATTAAGGCTTCACTGGAAAAGTTAAAATTTAATTATATGGAAGGTATTAAGGGAACAAATTGGTATAAGGATTATATAGATCTAGAGAAAAGGTATAATGATAAGATAAATATCCTAAAAGATATGGGAGTAGATATAGAGAGGATAAGTGTATTATTAAAAAATAAAGAGGAGAAACAAAATGAATTAGATATACTTGAGAGAAAGGAAAGTCAACTGAAAGATGAGTATGGAAAATTGGGAAATATAAAAGATGAGTATATTAAATTAAGAGAACTTATAAGTAATGAAAGGGCTCAATTCACAAGAAAACTGTTGGAATATACCAACATTAAAATAAAGATAAAGAAGTTTAGAGATTATGACAACTTTATTTTTAAGTTCAGAGAGATATTACAAAAGCCTTCTGGATTTAATGATGAAATTGATGAAATAGCAAAAAAGTGCTTTGAAAGAGATATAAAAAGAGGGGTAACTTCATTAATTGAAGAAATAAAAAGTGTTAAGTATGATAATATGATGCTATTTAGAGGCAAATTTAATAAGGTTATTAATTCTTTGAATGATGAGCAGATAGCAGAACTACAATTGTTATTGCCAGAAGATGATATTCAGATAGAGTATAAACCAAATAATTCATCTGGATATAAATCATTGCAAAATGCTTCAGCCGGACAAAGAACATCTGCAATTCTTACATTTATATTAGCAGATGGGATAGTTCCGCTTATTTTAGATCAACCAGAAGATGATCTAGATAACCATTTAATTTATGATTTAGTTGTAGAAAGAGTGAAAGAGTGTAAAGAAAAACGACAGATAATAGTTATTACTCATAATGCGAATATACCTGTAAATGGTGATGCAGAATTAATTATTGCAATGAATTCAGATTCTAAGAATATAGAAGTATTTAAACAAGGAACTATAGAAGATAATAAGTTAAGAGATGAAATTTGTAATGTTATGGAGGGAGGAGAAAAAGCTTTTTTAATGAGGGCTAATAGATATTCATTATTAAATATATAGACTTTGAAGGGTTATTTTGCCTGTTTACTAGTGTATATTATAGTAATATAAATATAATACTTTTCGTAATATAAATACTTTTTATGAGTTTTGATGAACAATGATGGAAAATGAGTAGTATCTGTTTGTAAGTTAATCAACTTTAGCGGCAATTGAAATATGATAGATAGTGAATGTATGTGAATTGTGTTTAAATGAAAAAAATTTAAATAGTTTATGTATAGAGGACTAAGAAAATGGATAAACATTTGTATCAAATATAAGGTAATGTAAATATAAAAAAGTATAAGTTAATATATTATGTCCTTAAAAACAAGGGATTGGTTTATTAGAATTTAGAAGCTGATTATCAGCTTCTTTTTATTCTCGTGTTATTTTGTAGGGGGAATGTTGGTGGAATAAAATAACTCGAAACTCTGATTTATTGAAATTAATTGTTCATTCACATAAAGACCACATAGGAATACCAGTAAAGGGTGGACATGCCTTGCTGTGAAACTTTATATGGACATGTCTTTTTAATGCATGTACATGCAAGGTTTCTACAGGGAGCATGTCCGCCCTCGTGCACTCTGCCGGGTACCTAAATAAAGGACCAGCTAAAGTCATGCAGTACTTAGTTTGTAGAAGGCTCGGATTAAGGAGAGACTTATACAAACTTAGAAATGCCAGACGAGAGCTAGTCCTTTTTTGGGTGGCAGTTAAAGTGCAAAAAGATATAATGTAGAGAGAAATATAATAATAACTACTATATAGAATATAAGGTACTGTAAATACATCTTTAGGTATATGAAGATAGTAGAAACGGATTAATCAAAAATTCATGAGCAATGTATTATTTGTAAGAATGTTATATTGAGAAGTAATATATTCTAATTATTACCTTTGGACATGCTTATTTTTGTTCTTAAAAGGAATACCACAGAACAAACAAATATATGCTTGTCCAAAGCTTCCTTTTTGGTATTAAAGTTCAAATGGCACTCTTAAGGAATTAGTTGTTCGTATATATAGTGAGATGAACAATATATGTTGATAAAAATAGAAAGTGTCTTTTGAACTGATACGCCTTAGCGGATTTTATGCTATGGACTAGTTTATCTGCTGGTTCATCAAAGGACCTCTTCAGAGTTCCAGCTGATAAGATTGTCCATAGTCTCCATTCGACAAGAGGGAGACTATTATGAGACTCCAGAAAAATGCTACCTGGGAGTGGGGCGGAGCATCCCATTATATTTAGGTGTCCATGAACTAGATTTAATTCTGAGGAACGAAGATTTAAAGATAGAGCATGGCTACAATATATATAGTTATAGATTATGTTATAAGTCTTCTTAGTAATTATTTAAATCCAAGACTAAATTAGAATTACTACAAAGCACTCTATTATGTACATAGGCATATCTAAAAAAATTAAAAAAATTAAAAAAAATAATTGTTCCCATTGTAATTTATTCTTGAATTAGGATATAATACTATAAGAACATATGTTCTTAAAATATTATGAGGGAGTGCAATCATTTATGTATAGAGATGACTACTATAAATTTACTTATGAATTAATGCCTAATATTGTTTATAATTTTGGACCATTGATGATTTATAGATTGCTAAGAGATGAAGAAAAGTTTATAGATAATTTAAAGATAGAATGGTCAAATATTGAATTAGAGAATCAAGAACTTAGGAATCAACCTCCCAATTTTATTATGAATATAGTTCAATTGAATTTTGAACATACAGCAATAATATTATCTATTCCTGAAGCAACTATGCTGCAAGAGGCAATATATATTGCAATTGTATATGATAATAATGATACCTTCAGATATTTTACATATGAAATTTGCAAAGGGAAACAGGATGAGATGGGATATTTACTTAGGGAAATTTACTTAAGCGAACCGCCAACTGATTATGGATTTCATAATGAAATTGATAAAGAAGTATTTCAAAATAAGTTATCTGAAATTGTATTTTATGACTTATTATAAAGGAGGTTTTTTATGTGAAGGTTGTTGCGAAGCCCATAGATATGGTTGCATGGTTTGATAAGGAGGGAGTACTTCATCCAGTGAGATTCAGATTTCACAATGAAGATCAATCAGATATGCGAGTAAAAGTTGACAGAGTAATCACAAGAAACATAGAAAAACTCGCCGGAAATAAGATGATTGTTTATAATTGTATAAGCGAAATTGAAGGAATAAGTAAGCAATTTCAATTAAAGTATGAATTGAGTACATGTAAATGGATATTGTTTAAAATATGATATATATAAATAAGGAAGCACCAAGAGATTAAAATATCACTTGATGCTTTTTTGCATTTCCTAATTAGGAAATGAAGTTAATGAAATCTCAGTATTAAGAATTCTTTTCAATTTTCTTAAGATATTATTTTTCATATTTACAACTTTGGAATAAGATAAATTTTTATAAATGGAAAATTGCATTAAGGTATGCTTTTTAAAGAATACATAATCAACAAGTTCCTTTTCATCGCAGCTAAGAGTATTAATTGCCTTCTTTAGTTTGGAATTAGTAATTCTTTTAATAATCTTATCTTCTACAAATTCCATATCATAAGAAAGAATATTTTCAAGATTATCGTTAAGAATCAATGAAGCTGCACCGTCCATGTTATTTCTTTTATTAGTGGACCTTATTAATAAGCCTACTGAGTTCTTTATTGAAATAGTAGCGTAGGCCACAAACCTATGTTTATCTGGGGTGTAATGTCTTAAACAGTTAAATAAGCTGTTATAGCATTCATTCTTGATATCTTCAAAATCAAAACCATGTATAAATGATTTCTTTGAAAGATTCAATATAAAAGGTTTAAACTCTTCTGCCAATTCCTCCTTTGCCTTCATGTCTCCATTCTTTGATAGTAGAGCTAGGTTCTCAACTTTAACAAAATTCATTTTTACCACCTCTTCACTTATTAATTTTTTTGATATCTCCATATATCTTTTAAGAGGAGGGTGATAAAATGAGTAACGCACTTAAATTGGCAATTGATATAGGTCATAATGCTCCTTATGACGGGGGAGCCATTGGAATTAAGTCAGAAGATAGTTTGAACTTAGATGTAGGCACAAAACTAATAGGGAAATGTTCAGCTGCAGGTATTGAAGTTATAAATTGTGCACCCAATAATGTTCAAAGTCTTTTTGATTCCTTAAATAAAAGAGTTGGTATAGCAAATGATTCAAAAGCTGACTTTTTCATATCAATACATCACAATGCTTTCCCTGGAGCCAACGGTACTGAGATACTTTGTATTCCAGGTGGCGGAGGAGAAGAAGTTTCTAAAATTATACTTCCAGAGATAATCAAACTTGGCTTCACAAATAGAGGTGTGAAAGCTAGACATGATCTCTATGTATTAAATGAAACTAATATGTCAGCTATACTTATTGAATGTGCTTTCTGTGATAGCGAGATAGATATGAGAAGCTACGATGCAGAAAAAATGGCTAGTTCTATATTTAATGGAATATGTAAGGCTTTTAATATTCCTAACAATATGGGACATATACCAGAAAGTAACAAGACTATAGATGAAGGAATATATCATGTTGTTAGAAAAGGAGATAACCTTTGGGTTTTATCAAAGCAATATAATACAACTGTTAAAAATCTTATAGCGTTAAATAGTATTAATGATCCTAATCTTATTTATATAGGACAAAGGATTAGGGTGAGATAAGCATGATTGTTTAATAAATGTAAGAGTATTCCTATTAATAATTATAAATAAGAATACTAACGATTGCAAACACATGTTCAGATTAAAGCTCAATAATTAAGAAAGGAGGGTTATTGTATGGCAGAGGCATTACTAGCATCACAATCATTGGTGATTAAATACAAAGCAGGCATAGATAAAGAGGGAAAAGATGTATTCAGAAGACAAGGTTTTTCTAATATATCAAATGAGGCTACTGTTGATAATTTATCTGCAGTAGGACATGCTATAGGAGATATTTTGTATACACAAATTTGTAGTGTGTTGAAGGAAGAAAGTTTTGAATTGATGGGGTAAATAAGTTAATAATTACTTGAAAAGGATGTGAGAATTTTGATTTTCATGTCCCTTTTATTTTGAGTAATAATTAGTAGTTTTGTTTATTTATTATGGAGTAAATTTTTGATGATACATTAGTCCTTTGGATATATTTGATATAACTTAGTGATTGATGTCAAAAAAGGGATGATATAGTATAATAATAGAAGGTAAAATGAAGTTAAATTTGAAGTATGTTAATAATGTCTATAATGGGAAGTTTTCATTTTGTACAGATATAGTAATAGTATCAAGAATATATGGATGAAGCTAATTAACTGCTGGGCTCGAGGTTAAAGGTTGGCATAATCAATATTTTATTGTGCTAATACTGAATGTGATAAAGTAGTGAGTATGAATTTGAAAATGTTTTATAAAAAAACAAATCAGAAATTTACCTATATAAATGAAATCAGTAAAATTGTTATCAATATCAAACTGAAAAGATGAAAAAAATTATATTATTACTGTATTAATAAATAACAATGGATCGATAAAAGAATTTTGAAAGCGAGATTAATATGTTGGAAAAAGAAATTTTGAAAATGAAGAATAAGATTAATGAAAAGGGAGTACCACCTATTTTTTTCATAGGCGCAGGAATTTCAAGAAGATATATTGAAAGCCCAACTTGGGAAGAATTATTAATGCAGATAGCTAGCACAACAGATTGTAATTATTATGAGTTGAAGAATAATGTTAATAACAATTTTGAAAGATTGGCACAGGAAATAGAATATTTTGTATTTCGCTCACTAATGTCAAGTGAGATTATTAATGAAGATAGAAGATTTTTTATGAGAAACAATATTGCTGATATATTAAAAAAATGTTTTGAATCTCAAAGGAACTCTTTAGTTGTAAATAATGAAATTGTAAAATTGAAAAAAACAAGACCAGCAGCAATAGTAACAACAAACTATGATGAACTTCTGGAACATATTTTTGGGGATGATTATAGTGTCCACATAGGGCAGGATTCAGTCTTAAATAAGAATGTTTTAGGGGTTGGAGATATATATAAAATTCACGGATGCGTAACTGATCCAAGCAGTATATTGATAACAAAGGAAGATTATGACAACTTTTTTGAAAAAAGCAAGTACCTATATGCAAAATTACTTACGATATTTTGGGAATACCCTCTGATTTTCATGGGGTATAGTATAAGTGATAGAAATATTTTAGACATCTTAACTATTATGACAGAAATTATGTCAAAGGATGAGATAAATAGTTTTACAGAAAGGATATGGTTATTGGATTATTCTAGCAGTTCAGAAGATGTTTCTGTAGAAATGAAAAATATCACATTACTTAATGGTAGAGTGATAAGTGTTACTTGTTTTAAGTTGTATGATTATGGCGTTTTTTATGAAGCTATAAGTGATATAACATCAAAAAAATTGCCTGTAAAGTTTTTAAAGTTTTTAAAGAAGAATTTATATGAAGTATGTACATATAACGAATATAATAAGCAGTTATTAGATGTTAATATTAAAAATATAAATGATATAGACGAATTTACAGAAGAAAACACTTATATTGGAATTACAACAAAAAATGAAAAGGAAGATTTAAAATTCCAAATATCAGAAGAAGTAATTGAATTACTAATTGAACCTTTATATAAGCAGCAAGATAAAAAGAAAGTAGTAGTTCGAGAATTGCTACAAAATTCATTAGACGCATGTAAAAAGGTCAGGAATAAAGTTAAATATGAGATAAATATTTATTATCTCAAAGAAGAGGATAAACATTATTTAAAGATTGTTGATAATGGGATCGGAATGAATTTCAATGAAATTAAAGAGAATTATTTAACTATTGGCAAATCAAGCAAAAAGGATACACGAGAAGGATTGGTGGGAAAGTATGGTATAGGGGCCTTATCAATGTTTTTAGTAGGTGATAATGTAGATATAATTACAAAAAAATCATACGAAGATATGATACATTTTAAGTTGTTTATTAAAGATGGTAAAAAGCAAGTGATTATGCTAGAGAATAATTCTAAAGAGACTTCTATCAATTCATTTACAGAAATAAAAATTCAATTGAATGATAATTGGAACTGCTCAAACGTAAATGAGTTTATTTCAAAAATTGGACTGGATAATTATATTACTAATAAAAATTTTGAAATAAAAATTACTTATGATAAAGAATCAACAATATTAAAGAATATAGAATCGAAATTAGATGAGTGGTTTGATATAGTTACTGATAATGTATATTTGATTAATGAAGACAAAATGAATGAAAAGACTCAAGAAGGTAATAAATCTGATGAGGATAAAGTACTATATAATATTTTTAAGCAAAAGAATATAGTGTTTTATAATGATATGATTTCAAATGTCATTTATGAAAAAGATAATTATAAGCAACTTGGAAACTATTCAATTCCATTCCTAATAATTAATGGAAAGCTTGAGAGTATGGGCTTGGAAACTGAACTTTCAAGAAATACTATTAAAATAAGTCATAAAATAGTTGAATCCATTGCTGTTAAAATATATGAATCTGAAATAATCAAGTTGATTAATTTTTTAGTTGATGAAAAAGAAAATTATCAACTTATAGAATTAAAAAAGATAATAAAAAATAAGTTCACATTGATAAATAATAATTGTGATATTCTATTTTATAACAACAAATTAGCATTAACTTGTAGTCAATCGTGTTATCATATAGAGATTTGGAGTAATCATTTTACTGATTTTCAATTTGAAACTGATTATAAATACTTAATAGAACAATATATTATGGATAAAAAGAGCATTGCTGATCAAATTGAAAATGAGAGTATTATATGTATTTCTGTAAAGTATTTGTATGATTATATTATAAATGCTACTGGTTCAAGAAACGGGCTTAGACAGAAAGCCTTATTGATGATTTTAAAACATATTCTCCCAGAAGAACATTGGTATAAGGATACCAATGCTGATATTTGGAGTAATGTAATGAGTAGAAAATCAGATATTAAAGATGCATGTAATCAAAATAATTATAATGGGCTTATATTTTTAAAAGATGAATATAGAATGTTATTTAACAAATTATATAACAAATCATATAACCAATATTATATTATTGCCTTTAAAAATAAACATGTAGAAAAAAATATTGATAACAATTTTTCAAATATACTGTCTAGATATCTAGAAGAAAATAAAGAAATTCAAGGTATATTAGAGATTATATAAGTCAATGAGTATTTTAACATGAAATTATCAAGGTGATGAGATATTAATATACATGTTAGAAATAAATGAACAAAAATTATGGATATTAATAAGTTTTGTTATTTGGAAATCAATGTATATAAGCAGTAGTTAGCTGTATGAAGGGTGTCTTCAGTCCTATTTATGATGCACTCAATGAATTATAAGGATCAGGGAGAGTAACTTATCAATAAATAAGCTACTAATAAGCATTATATAACAAACTTGAGCATTAAATGAAGTCAGATAAATTAAGATGAACTTCATATTATCTATATTTCATGAACTAAACATAATGTAAATAGTTATCAATAACTTATATATAATTTACATAAATAAGAGGGTGCCTCAAAATTACTATATTTCTAAGAAGTAATTAGCACTTGCTTTTTATTTTCGTGTTTTTTGAAAGGGCAGGGTGGGTGTAACCAAATATCTCGAAAAATTTGATTCATTCATAGAAGTGGTTCATTGAGCAAAAAAGGACCCGCTAAAGTCGTACAATTATTAATTATAGAAGGCTCGGAATTACTGGTTCACCAAAGAACCTATTCAGAGTACCAGCTGATAAGGGTGCCAAATGTTACATTACGACCAAATGGAGAGGCATATAAAGTTCCAGGGCAATACTACCTGGGATTGGGGCTGAGCAGACCGTTAAGTTTATATGGCCATGGATACTGTGTTAAGGATAAGTAAAAACTTCCGACATTCTTCCTACCATCCATAAAATATAATTAGGTAAACGTTGATGCAATATAATGTAAAATTAAAATAAAGTCCAGTAAAATCAACACTTTTAAGATACAAAAAGATAAATATAGACAAGCCTTGATATAACTTACAAGGAATACAGAACTCGGCTTATAGACTTATCTCGCAAGGATATGAAAACCACCACGTTAAAGCGTGGTGGTTTTCTGCGTTGTGGCATTGAGGAAATGACATTTTAAATATATTTAGATAACGTAGAATTAATTGGAACAAATTGTGAAAAACCGAAATATACTATTTTTAGCTGTTCTAAATAAAAAGGGGGAATAAAATGTATTGTAGAAATTGTGGTAAAGAAATTTTAGAGAATGACAAATTTTGTCCTGAGTGTGGTACAAAAAATGAGGCAGGAGCAATACAAAATAAATCTTCAAATATACCAAATGTAACTCAGGTTACCAAATCAGTATTAGATTCAATTAATCTTTCAAAAGATAAAAGTGTTGATTTTTATATTACTTTTGGATCTTCTGTAATAATGGTATTTTTAATGTTTGGCGGCTGGGTAAAAGCATCATTTTTAGGTATACAAAGTAATAGTTTTTCATTATATAGAATATTTAGTTTAGCTAGCCAATTTAAAAACTTTGATAGTCATAATAGTTTTGTATCCGCATTTAATTTTTTTGCTTTTCTCTTTTTTGTAGGTGCTATTTTGGGCTCTTTACTATTATGCGTATACTGTTACAAGCTCATTAAGGATTTTAAGAGTAGTTTGCTATGGGGGAATCGTGCAATGATAACAGTTAGTTTATTATCAGTAGGATTTATTGTAGTGATAATGATAATAAATTCAAGTTTAAAAAGTGAAAGTTACGGATTAGTATCTAATTTACTTTCTTTTACGGCAACACCTTTTATTGTATTAGCGGGAGGACTTGCTAATAAATTTTATTTTTTGAAAAAATTAGAGAGTGAAATTCCGCATTAAGTGCACTTAAACAATAAATCCTAAAGATTTAATATATAAGCGGTTTTAAAATATAGGGGGGATTTTTTTGTATTGTGTGAAATGTGGAAAAGAAATGGAATCGAATGCAAAGTTTTGCACGAATTGTGGAGAGCCTGTAGGACCGAATGAAACGGAAATCGTTAGTGTGTATGTTGATAAATCTGAAGAAAATACTATAAATGCTGAAGATTTAACAATATCAGAAGATCAAAAAGAAGAGAAATCTTACGATGTTGATAACAGTGAAAATGAAATTAATAGTAAAGAAAATATAGATGAATTTAAAAAGAGTGATGAATTAGAATTTGCTTCTGCGACTCAAATTAACAACAGCAACAGCAAGTTAAACAAACAAAAAAAGTTGCCCAAAAAGAAATTAATAATAGCAGCATCTGTTTTCGCAATCGTTTTGCTGGGTGTATTTATTGTAACAAGTATGTTAAAGAATACAAAATCTATGCTTAAAGAAATTGAGACTACATTGGCTTCTTGTGATGAATATATATTAGATAACTATAAATCAGAATATGATACTCTAAAGAGTAGAGTAGCCACTGAAAAAAAGGAACAAAACAATCAAAAAATAAAAGAATTATTAGCTGATACTAAGAATTTTATAACTAAATTAGAGAAAGACAATAATAATATAATAGATAATATGCTTAAAGAAACAAAAGCAAAAGATAATTCCAGGGCATACCCTGAGGAACTTGAAAAAATAAAAGGTTATGAGGATAATGTTACAGCCTATAAGAAAGAAAACAAATTTATTAGTGCTAAAAAGGTATTAACTGATTGGAATAACCTACTTATAACAATTAATACTAATCATGATAATTATAATGTAGTCGTTAATCAAATCGATTTTAATAGTTATCCAAAAATAAAGGTATATTTATCAATAGAAGATAAAAATACAAAAGAAGTACCTAATAATTTAGATCCTCGTTTTTTCTATATTTCAGAAAAAAATGCGGATAAGAATGAATTCATAAAGCAGACAATTCAAAAAGTAACACAATTAAATCAACAGGAGAGTTTAAATATTAATATAGTAGCAGATGTAAGCGATAGTATGACTGGTGCTCCATTACAGAAAGCTCAAGTAATAATGACTAATTTTTTGGATCAAGTTCAATTTGATATAAAGGATGAAGTTGAGTTAACAGCCTTTTCCAATGGGGTTCGTACATGTGCACCATTTACAGACAAAAAAGAACTTTTGAAAAATCAAATAGCTAATCTTAAAACTGAAAATCTTACAGCACTGTATGATGCTCTCTTTGCAGCAGTTAATAATACTGCCGTACAGAATGGTGCAAAATGCGTAGTAGCATTTACTGATGGACAAGATAACTTCAGTAAAGTTACACCTGATGAAGTAATTCAGGTAGCAAAGAGATATAATGTGCCAATATTTATTATAGGTATAGGTTCTGGACTCGACACTTCAAATTTAGAGAATATAGCGAAGAGTACGAATGGGTTATATAAGCAAATAAACAATATATCAGATATGTCAGATCTATATCAGAAAATTTATAAACAGAACAAGGAAATGTATCTTATTGAATACGAATCTCAGGAAAAAAATAATATGATTGATGAAAGAACATTAAAAATAGATATTCAAACACGTAAAGAAGGTGGAGGAACAAGTTACGCATTTACTCCAAGAATGCTTATTTCAACTCAATCAGATCTAAACAACACTGATGAGATATCAGGATTGATTGGAAATTATTTAAGAAATTATATTAAGGCAATTAACAATCATGATTATTCTTATATAGAAAGCTATTTAGTTCCTGGTGGAGGTGTTGAAAAAGAGGTTAAGCCATATATCATGAATGATATACAGGAACAATTGCTCTCACTTGAAATAATAAACAAAGAATTTAAAGACTCAGATACCTGTATTGTTACTACAAGAGAAACCTATGAAGTACAAAATCATGATGATCCATTACACATGAGGGTATTGGAAGGAAAATACGAAGTTAAGAAGCAGTCAGATGGAAAGTGGAAAATTTTAAATTTTGCAGACCTATATAAGGTTATATCAAAAATAAATTATTAAATTAGTTAGAAATAAAAACCATCACGTTAAAGCGTGGTGGTTTTCTGCATTATGCCATATAATTATTATATGCTATCATGGTTATTACTACTGCTAGAGATAACCAAGTATAAAGGAGGGTAAAATGAATATAGAAATTATAAAGGCTGATAATAAAAATAGTGATTTCATTATGCTTATAAATGAATTGGATAAGGATCTTAGGGAAAGAAACGGAGAAATACAAGATCAATATGATAAACATAATAAGGTTCATAATATAAATGATGTTATAATTATATATGTTGATAACAAGCCTGTTGCTTGCGGTGCTTTTAAGGAATACAATACTGAAACTGCGGAGCTTAAAAGAATATTTGTATTAAAAAGTTTTAGGGGACAAGGGTTATCAAAGTTATTAGTTAATAGCTTAGAGGAATTTGCAAGTAGTAAAGGTTATAGATATGCTATTTTAGAAACAGGAAGAAAACATATTGAAGCAATTAATCTATATAAAAAAAGTGGATATACAATAACTGAGAATTATGATCCATATATAGGTATGCCAGAGAGCATTTGTATGAAAAAAACTATATAGAAATGTTAATATGAATACCGTATTTTTCACTAATGAATGATACGGTATTTTTGTACATTTTTTTAATTATATTTTTTGAGATAAGTAGCAAATATAACATTTGAAGCATTATATATTATAGCTCTAAATCAAGGATAAATTAAACTTGTATAAATATAAAACCTTAAGGTAAATATAGACATAACAAATTTATCATAAATTAATATATTTTATGTGACCAAATTGTTAATATGTTTAATCTATGTTAACTTGTTTGTTTTTATAAATACTATTATAATCTAAAAGTTGATATATAATAAAAGCGTTGAAAGGCGGTGAGTAGAGTGGAAGATAGTCCCGAACCTAATAATGACACGATATTTGAGTTAAAACTAAAAAGGTGGGGGATATTATACACTTTGTATAGTTAGCTTAATATCCTCCATTTAGAAAAGGAGGATGCTTACTATGTTTACACTACCATTCAAAAATGATAAAAAACAGCAATCAATTAACATTAAGAGTATAAATACAGAGGTGAAGATAGTAGAATTTGGTGGACTTAAATGGATAGATATCATAAAGCCTACTAACAATGAAATTAATATGCTTAAGGAGATGTATGACTTTCATGATCTTTTATTAGAGGATTGCATGACTGAACATCAAAGACCTAAAGTAGATTCCTATGAAGATTATAGTTTTATCGTGCTACATCTTCCTAGATATAAAAAAGAATATTTTAGACTTGATTTTGAAGAAATAGATATTTTTATAGGACATGATTATTTAGTTACACTTCATGAAGGAGAACTTAAGCCGTTGGTAGAGCTAGCACAAAAATGCGAATCAAGTGAAATTTCACAAAGTGAGTATATGGGAAAAGGGTCTGCGCTATTATTGTATGAGATAATAAAAACACTGTTTGATTATTGTTTCCCTATGCTAGACAAGATTGGTAATATTGTTAATGAAATAAACAGGCAAGTATTTACTAATCGATCTAAAGAAATGCTTGAAGTTATATCAAGAACTAAGATGCAGATCATTAACTATAGAAGCGTTATAAAACCATTAAGACCTGTTATTTTAACATTGGAAAAGGTTATTCAGAAATATCTACCAAAGGATATGGATATATACTTTGATGATATAACAGATAAAATAGAAAAGATATGGGATATGCTTGAGAATTATAAAGAAGTAATAGAATCAGCAGATAATACTTTCGCTTCATTGACTAATCACACAATGAATGGGTTAATGCGTACCTTTACTATAATTCAAGTTGCTATATTGCCAATGACACTAGTAAGCGGGTTGTTTTCAATGAATGTGCAAGGAATTCCTATGCACAATTATGAATTGGCATTTTGGATAGTATTTGGGATGATATTTATTCCAACAATATTTATTGGTGTGTTATTCTTTGTTAAAAAGGATAGGTGGTTTTAATCACATAATAAGCACATAAAATTGACACACAAATGAAATATAAATCATTTATTATAATAATAAGATAAGTTTTTTTATAAATTTCCCCCTTTAAAAACAGCTAGTAATTTTATATATTCTAGCTGTTTTTTATTTTTTGCTTTTTCGACATAAAAGGAGAAATTTAGAAGGTATTTGAATATAATGGGTATTATAGAAAGTAATTCAATTAGAAGTATTATATATGTTAGGAGGTTTAGAATGAGAGAAATGGATCCAGATATGTTTAAGGCAATTAATGATAATTTCAAGAAAATGCTTGAACATGAAGGCTTTGATACAAGAAATATTGATTCTGATAATATGGAGAATTTTTTGGGTAAGTTATTGCAAGGAGGATATCAGATTAAACAAGAAAGACAGGCAGAGGCAAATACAATGGCTTATATCCTAAAAAAGAATGGCAAAGTATTATCAACATTTGCTATAAAAAGAGAAGGGACCAAAGTAAATGTATCAAAAGTAAAGTTCTATTAGAGTTACTAATTTTAAATTGGTAAATTAGAAAAAGCATTTAGGGATGTTCTAAATGCTTTTTATCTTTACTTAGAATGTTATGCATATTTTTATCCCTCATGAAGAAAATTAATAAAGTGAGGTGAATATGATGAAAATTAAAAAAGTTATATATCTTTCATTATTGTTAATTTGTTCTTTTGCAACAGTTTCAAAAGCAACTGAATCTCTTGACCCAATATCTAATACATATAAGCAAGGTGTTTATAGTATTGCAGAGCTTCAAGACTATAAAGCAACAGCCACACTTGTTACCCCTAATAATCGCACAAGTGTTTCAATTCTTGATCGTGAAGGGGATATAAGATTTTTTAAAGAATTTGACACAGTAAATGAGATTATAAATTTAGGAACAATTCGGAATGGAGATACTATTTCCATTGTAGGAAGTGGAGAAATAGCAGTGATTTATAAAAATAGTACTCAATAAAAGATTGAGTACTTTTTTATTTGAATTATTATTATATGGTATAATATGGACATATGAAATGAGAAAATAGGATGGAAATTATGGATAGAAACATTCCTAATATATTATCAATCATGAGAATTGTATTATCAATTTCTTTATTGGCACTTATACCTTACAAAATTATATTTGTAACTCTGTATATATTTAT
Organism: Clostridium paridis; assembly: GCF_016765615.1. GTDB lineage: Bacteria > Bacillota > Clostridia > Clostridiales > Clostridiaceae > Clostridium_T > Clostridium_T paridis. The sequence continues at coordinate 333,814 of NZ_JAESWA010000023.1, forward strand.
TGGTATAACAGACGTATTAGATGGATATATTGCTAGAAAATATGGATTAGAAAGTGATTTAGGAGCAAAATTAGATTCATATGCTGATTTCATTTTTTATTTAATATTTGTAATAATTTTTTTAATTAAATACACTTCAATTATAAAGTATAAGCATATGATTATGCTTATGGTTATAATAGCTATTCGCTTACTAAATTTGATATTTACTAAAATTAAATACAAAGAGTTTGTATTTATTCATACAATTGGAAATAAGTTATCGGGATTAATTATTTTCCTTATGCCTATAATGCTTATATTTATTAAAAGTTCCATCTTGGCATGGATTATTCTAACAATTGTATTGATTTCAGCAGTAGAAGAATTTTTAATTACAGTTAAATATAAAGAACCAGATTTAAATAGGAAGAGTATATTTTTAAAATAAAAAAGGGGTATTACTATGGCAAAGGATATATTTTCACTAGAAGAAATTAATAAGTAAATATAACTATTATCAGCTGGAGTAGTATAACTACTATTACAAAAGGAGAGACACTTAAGATGATAGGAAAACTAATGAAATATCTAAATGATTTATTTTGGATAGAAAAGTTTAAGGGAAAAAATAAGTTTTTTCTATTTTATGCTAGGGTAGCAATGAATGGATATTTGGTATTTGTTATAGTAAGCCTAATAGCATCCATGGTTACATTGAATTTGGATCTGTTTTTTGAAAGTATATTCGTTATGATTTTCTTTCCTATTATATATCATATAATTATGGGAATACATAGACGTTTACATGGACTATAAAAGTTTATTCAGATTTAAGAAAACTTAAATTAATTAGAAGATTAAGAATTAATTACAAAGAAAGAGAGAAGTTTGTATGTTATTTTTACTTTTACTTATTCCTATACTTATAACTATAGCTATATTAATTAGGTTTACGGAAAATATCAACTCAATAAAACTAATGTTATTAGGAATTGAGATTTCTATTATTGGAGTAGCATTAATAGCATTAGTTGGTGGAGGAATATCATCAAGTGATGGATTTATATATAGCTTAGTAGGCTTGGTGATAGTTTTAGTTGGAATTACAACTAGTATATTTGGATTTATAAAAAAATAGATTTTATTGATATTAAAAGCAAAAGCTCCTCAAAGAAAATAGAGGAGCTTTTTTTACTTGATGATTTTTTATGTATAGGGAATATGAAATTATATAAACTATCAAAAGGAGATGATTTTATGGAAGTTGCAATAATGGGAGCAGGCATGTCAGGTTTATCCTGTGCGTTGACGTTGGAAAAACATGGTATAAAGCCTCGTATCTTTGAAAAAAGAAGCAGGGTAGGAGACAGATTTGTTAATGGAGAAGCAATGTTTAGTATACTAAATAGACCGATTAAAGATAGCATAGAGTATATATCAAAAGAATTTGATATCCACTTAAAGCCAATTACTGAAACAAATAAAATAGTAATACATTCAAAAAATGAAGTAGGAAGTATTGAAGGCAAAATAGGATATTTAAATATTAGAGGAAGACATGAAAACTCATATGAATCTCAACTAGCAAAGCAGGTCAAAACAGAAATAAATTACAATTCAATCTATAGCTATGAAGATTTATGTAAGAAATATGATTATGTAGTATTAGCTACAGGAGATGGTGAATATGCATGTGATTTGGGGAATTATAGATGCGATTTAACTTGTAAAATGAAAGGGGTATCAGTAGAAGGTGAATTTAACAGAGATGTTCCAGAAGTATGGTTTAATTATGAGGTAGTCCCTAAGGGATATGGGTGGCTTATTCCATATAGCGAAAGAGAAGCTAATATTGTAATTGCATACCCGTGTACTCCTAATAATATTAAGCTAGATTTAAATCAAGTTTTTGAAAATTTTTATAGTTTAATATGCGAGGATATAAATCAAAAGCCTAGGATAACTGATGAATTTCAATTTACTAGGTATATGATGGGAATATGTAACTCACCAAAAATAGATAATACATATTTTGTTGGAAATTGTTTTGGAGCAATCTCTCCGGGGTTAGGGTTTGGTCAATTTACGGCGATATTAACTGGAGTTTATTCTGCATATGATATTTGTGGTATAGATAAGTATGAAAAGCTTGTTAGGCCTTTATTTGATAATTATAATAATTCACTAGAGTTAAGGAGATACCTACAAAATCTAACAGATGATAAGCTGGATTCATCTATTAAATTACTAGACAATAAATTTTTTGACAAGCTAATAGACAAAATATTCTCCGCTGAAAGTCAAATAGATTTAATGGAATTTGCAACTCCAGTTATGAAATTAAATAATTATTATAAGAAAAAGCTCAATAATTAAAATGCTAGGAATATACCTAGCATTTTTAAAATTTACTTATGAAGGTTTGATAATAAGTTTGTACCATTACCAATATTGTCATAATCATTCTCTTTAATTACTGTAACAAAAGCTTGTTCTGGAATGTTAAGAATTTTACTTGCAGAAGAAACAAACTCTTTTACAAGTTGTTCCTTTTGTTCTTTAGTAATCTTAGGTCCATCAATTTGTATTACTGGCATAATCTCATACCTCCTTAATTATATTCATAGTTAAATTATATAAAACTTTAAGGAATATTAACATAAGTGTTTTACATAAAAAAGAATCGTGTTTATAGGTTTTACCATATAAACACGATTATATGTATATATTATTAGCTATAGTTAAAATCTAGAATGAGAAGATGAACCACTTAATCCAAAACTATTTTGTTGCATGCTTTGTTGACTTCCTTGATGACTGCCTTGTTGGCCACCTTGTTGATTTCCTTGCTGCATGCTTTGTTGGCTACCTGTTTGTTGAGTATTTTGACTCATTTGATCAAGCTGTAGCTGAGTTTGTTCAATTAGTTGGTTCATTTGTACTAAAGTTTGATTTGATTGTAAGTATTGGTTTGCTTGATTTAAATCATTTATTGCATGAATTATAGAGCTCTGTAGTTGTTGTTGAGTTTGTTGTTGCTGCTGTTGAGCTTGATTTTTAAAGTCTTTTATTTGTTGTTGTAAGTTATTTACAACTTGTTTGCCTTGTTGATTAGATTGCATTTGTGAACCATTACTTTGAGAACTCATAGATGAACTCATTGAAGAACTCATTGATGTTTGTTTTAATTGATTTAATGTGCTTTCCATTGCGCCTATTTGTTCTCTTAATCCAGATATTTCTTCACCGATTTCAGCATCTACCTTTTTTTCTAAATAACCTTCTAAAGCTTTTTTATTTTTTTCGTCCATTACAATCACTCCTTCATATTTATAGTACAAGTATATGTTAACCATAAAATTGAGTAATATACCGTGAATCATAAAACCAAATTCTATAAATACTTAGGAAGTATAAGACAATCATTTGCGAAAAAAAACACTACATTGAATGTGGTGTTTTTACGTGAAATAAAAAACAATTATGTAATAATTAAATAAATTGTTCAATTTCCGATTAAATATGTAAATTTTTTAATAATCAAAATTAAATACTTCAAAGGATATTGAGCTAGGATTTAAATCAGTAAGATATCTCAAAATATCTTTTCTACCGAAGTATGTAGGAATAGTAAGATCATTGGCAGACATCAAAATTATAGGCAATCCAGGAAAATATTTAGCATAAGATGCTTGGATATTTTTTGCTGTGGTTGAATCCATTACAATAGAATAATCAACAGGAATTAGTGCAAAAGTTAATTCGCTATTATTAATTATTGCTGCCTCGAATTGCACATAAACCCCTCCTTTTAAAAATTAATTAGGATATAATAACTATCTCTTTAATAACAACATAATTTATTTATCGTAGAAAAATTCAAATAATTAATATTTTTTGGTAAAAATTATAGTTTGAGTAAATAATTAATTAAATGTTTAATATATTTTATTGTGGTAAGAATTTAAGTAAGAGGAGATATGATGGAGATAATAAATAGGTATAAGGGAATAAGCTATATTAAGAGAAAATTTATTTTTTTATTTATTTTAAATATTATAGATCTTTTTTTTACTTGGATTGTACTTTTTACAAATGGAGAATATTTTAGTGAAGTAAATTTGGTAATGAGTAAAATTATATATAATATTCCTCAAGCATTCGTTATAAAAATTGGGGGAGTTGGGTTAGTTATTTTTTATTGGTATTATAGGCTTAGAGGTTCAAACGAAAAAGAAATTCTACTCTCTAATAAGGTTCTTAATTTTTTAATAGTTGCATTTTGCATCATTACCTTTGTACATCTGTTTAATTTAGGTTTATGTTTTTATATAAATAGATCATAAAAAAATAATGGAAAATTAGCCCAAGGACTTATAGAAAATATCTCTGTTGGAAATAATAGTAATGGAGGTGTTTTTTATGTCAGAAGCTGAGGATTTATTAAAAGATATTGAAACATTAAGAGAACAATTAGAAAATACCATTAAACAGAAACAGGAAAATTTAATTAATTTTGAAGTTATTAGTGTTAGTAGAATGTTGAATTCGCTTTTGAACAAATATAATGAAACCATTAAATAAAGATAGAGCTTAGGCTCTTTTTTATTTGCAAAAATTACTTAAAAGTATTGATGAAATACTTATAAATACTTAAAATAGAATTAGAGGTGATACTATATGTTTCAAGAAGAAAGATTATTAAAGATATTAGAATATTTAAATGAACATAGTAAAATGTCAGTACATGATATTTGTGAAACTTTAAATGTATCGAGAGATACAGCACGCCGTGATATTATAAAGCTTATTGAGCAAGGAACTGCCATAAGAACACATGGGGGAATAGCAATACCAGCCATAAGAAATACGATTAAAGTTTATAAAGAAAGACTTAAATCTTATTCTGAAGATAAGAAAAATATAGCTAAAAGAGCATTGTCATTTATTCATTATAAAGAATTCTATTTTTTTGATGTATCAACAACAATAAGTTTTTTATCAGAATATTTAAATGAAGAAGTTACAGTTGTTACGCATTCTCTAGATAATATTGAAGTTCTTTCAGAAAAGGAAAATGTAAAAGTTTATTCTACGGGAGGTTTTCTTAATAGAGATAATAGATTTTTCTATGGGCCAGATTCAATAAGCTATTTTAAGAATATGTTTTTTGATGCAGTGTTCTTAGGTGCAGCGGCTATAATGGAAAATGGTATATATTATATGGATGAAGAAGATGCATATATAAAAAGCGAGGTGGTAAAACATTCTTCAAAAGTTATAGTACTTGCAGAATACGAGAAATTTATGTTGAGCAGTTATCACATGGGAGTAGCTTTAGATAAAATAGATATTATAATCACCGATAAGACTCCTCCTAAAAGCTTTTTAGAAATAATTGAATCAAAGAGTATTGAAGTAATAGTTATTTAAATTATTTATGTTCTGGGGGAGTTTCAATGTGTAAATATAAAATGGTATGTTTAGATATAGATGGGACATTAATAAATTCAAATCATAAGATTACTGAAAAAACAAAAGATATAATTGATATAGTTGCTAATGAGAAGAAGATTCATACAGTTTTAGTATCAGCAAGAATGCCAAAAGGAATAATTCCACTGCAAAATGAACTTAATATTTCTGAGCCTCTTATTTGCTATAGTGGAGCATTAATAGTGGACAAACATTCAAATGTATTAGTTAATAAAGTTATAGATTCCAAGGTGATTAAAAAGATATATGATACTTCAAAAGATTTTAAGGTGAGTTTAAGCATATATAAGGATGATGAATGGTATATAGAAAACCTTGATAAATGGGCAATAAATGAAAGTGAGATTACCAATATATCTCCTGAAATAATAGATTTCAATAAATTAATTAAACAATTAGAAAACCAAAATTCTGGAGCAAATAAGGTTTTATGTATTGGTGAACCGGAAGATATTCAGTTACTATATAAAAAGATTAATTCAATTAGCAAGGAGGATATAAATGTATATCCATCAAAACCAACTTACTTAGAAATTATGGCAAAAGAAGTATCTAAAACATCAGCTATAGAATTTCTATGCAAAGAATTTAATATTGAAAGAGGGCAGGTTATTGCTATAGGAGATAATTACAATGATATAGATATGATAGAATACGCAGCACTTGGAATTGCTATGGGGAATGCACCTATCAAGGTTAAAGAACATGCAGATGAAGTTACTTTTACCAATGATGAAGATGGAGTTGCAAAAGCATTAGAGAGACATTTAATAAAGTTATCATAGTAAGCACTTGGAGGAATTTGTAATATATACGTGAAATGTTGTATAATTATATATAAGTTTTAGCAATGGAGGGTAATCATGAATATTACAGCGATTAGTTCTAGTACAAGTGTAACAACTTCATATACTAAAGATAACAATGAAATTGATATATTAGAAAAACAGAAGATGAAACTACAAGAGCAGTTAAAAAATTTAAATGATAGCAAAATTGATGAAAGTACTAAAAGAGAAAGACGTAAGATGCTTGAGAATCAAATAGAGCAGATTGATACTGAAATACAATCTGTACAAAGTGAAAGACTAAAAGATAATTTAAAGTCAAATAAAGAAAGTCAGAATAAAAATACAAGCACTAGTAAAAGTAGTTCGAGTAGCATTTATGGTGAAAGTGATTTATTTCAATTAAATACCACATACTCTAAAGAACAAATAATTAATAAAACAAAAAAAGATTTTAATGGAAAAGAAAGAGTACTAAAGATAGAAATAAAATTAGATGAGGGCAGAGGCGCTGCAACTGAAAGAAAAGAAGCAGAACTTAATGAGATAGATAAGAAAGATAAGGCCCTAGACAAAAAACTAAGTAAAGTACATATGGAAAATAAAGATAAGAAAGAGGATAATATAAATTCCTCTATAGAAAACAATAAGGAAGTTCAAAAAGAAGAAGAAATAATTTATAAAAAGATAGACGCGATTGTTTAATAACTGAGGCTTGTCAGAATACGGACAGGCCTTTGTCATTTATAAACTTAACAGGAAATGCAAAGGGTATGATAAATATTTAATGGTATAATTAAGAGAGTGATTTTTACGAAGGAAGGTTGTTAAATGTTAATGGAGCAAGAAAAGCAGATACAAAATGGCTTTAAATTAAGTCCTTTTTTAATAGTAGTAATGGCAGCAGCATGTGGAATTACAGTAGCTAATCTATATTATATTCAACCATTACTTGCAGAGATAGCAAGATTTTTTTATGTTACTCAGGGAAGTATAGGTTTTGTTGCAATGCTTACGCAAGTGGGGTATGCAATAGGAATGTTGTTTTTATTACCTTTAGCAGATATAAGAGAAAAAAGAACTTTAATTGTAACAATGTTAATTTTCGCTGCAATGTCACTTGTTCTAATGTTTCTCTCTCACAATATTGCAGTAGTAGCAGTAGCAGCTTTTGCAATTGGGTTTACTTCAGTAGTACCACAATTAATTGTATCATTAGCAGCTCAGCTAGCAAATCCCAAGGAAAGAGGAGAAATAATAGGGTCAGTAATGAGTGGTTTGTTAATTGGGATATTGTTATCACGTACCTTTAGTGGAATTGTTGGAAAATATTTTGGATGGAGAATTGTATACCTTATTGCAGCAATTATGATGTTGATTTTAGCATTAGCTTTAAAAAATATTTTGCCTAGAAGTGAACCAATTTCGAAAATGAAATATGGAGAACTATTTAAGTCAATGCATTATCTAATAAAAACAGAGCCAGTATTAAGAGAAGCTTCAATTAATGGAGCAATGATGTTTGCAGCTTTTAGTGCGTTTTGGACAACTCTATCATTTTTGCTTGAAAGTCCTTATTATAACATGGGCTCTGAGGTAGCAGGACTATTTGGCTTAGTAGGAGTTACAGGAGCACTAGCAGCTCCTATTGTAGGGAAAATAGCTGATAAAAAGAGTCCAAGGTTTACTATTGGAATAGGTATGATAATTGTTACTAGTGCGTATATATGTTTTACAGCATTAGGGTTTAAACTTTGGGGATTAATTATTGGAGTTATTTTATTAGATCTTGGAGTTCAGTCTTGTCAGATTTCAAACCAAGCAAGAGTTCATGCTTTAAGTGAAGAGGCTCGAAATAGAATAAATACTGTTTTTATGGTTTCGTATTTTATAGGAGGTTCACTAGGATCCTATTTAGGATCATTAAGTTATGCACATTTTGGTTGGTATGGGGTATGCTTTATAGGAATAATAACTCAATTAATAGCAATAATAATTCATAAAATTAGAAAATTTAATTAGTATTATTTTATTAATAATTTAGGAGGAAGTTTTATGATAACTAGTATAATAATTGATATTTTAATTGGAATTGCAGCAGGTGTTTTAAGTGGATTATTTGGAATAGGCGGAGGTATAATAATTATCCCTGCATTAATTTTCTTTAGACATTTTCCTCAATTGAAAGCACAAGGAACTTCTTTAGTAGCTATGCTACCACCAGTAGGGATATTTGCATTTTTAGAGTATTATAAAAAAGGAAATGTTGATGTATATTCTGGGATTATTATATGTGTAACTATGCTAATAGCTGCAAAATACGGTGCGCAGCTTGCAGCTGTACTTCCAGTCGATATTATGAAGAAAATATTTGGGATTTTTATAATATTAGTAGGAATAAAGACCTTTTTTGGGAAATAATAAGAAATAATGTTACAATGCGATTACAAACCAGTAAAAGAAGTGTAAAATTTGTAAATGTAAATATATGCTTGTTGAGAAATGGCAAATTTTTATATATAATTGAAAATGAAATCAGTTTTTAAAAGGGGGATACTATGAGAATTAAACTAAAGAGTGTTATTAGGTTAGCATTAATAGCAGTAGTTTCTTTGTCACTACTTCAAACTAATAGCATAAAAACATCAGCAGTAACAATTGCAGGACAAACAAGATATAGTGGTAGTACAAGAATTGAAACAGCAGTAGAGATAAGTAAAGCTGGTTGGACAAGTTCTCAAAATGTTGTACTAGCATATGCTTATGATTTTCCCGACGCACTGAGCGGAGTTCCTTTTGCATTTTTAAAGAATGCACCAATTTTATTAACGGACAAAACTTCTATTCCGCAAAGTACAATGAATGAAATTAAACGTTTGAACGCAAGTAATGTTTACATATTAGGTAGTAATGGAGTAATTTCGGATGGTGTGCAAAATAGTTTAACAAGTTCTGGATACACAGTAACAAGACTTGGTGGTACAGATAGATTTGAAACATCTTTAAAGATATCAGATAAAGTTAATGCTAGTAATTCATCTCATACAGCAGTTATTACTATTTATGATAATTATCCAGATGCACTTTCCATAGCTCCATACGCAGCTATGAAGAATATACCAATATTATATACACAGGCTAATTCATTAGAAGCAAAAACAAGAGCTTGGCTAAAAAACAATGGTATAACTAAAGTTATAATTAGTGGTGGAGTGGGAGCAGTTTCTTTAAATGTTGAAAATCAACTTAAAAGTGATGGAATGACTGTTCAAAGATTAGGCGGATCTAATAGATATTTAACAGCATTAAATATAGTCAAAACGTTCCAAAGTAGTTTTAATAACAATGTAATATTAACAACAGGTGATGACTTCCCAGATGCCTTAGCAGGTGGTGTTTTAGCAGCAAAAACTCAAACACCTATTCTACTAGCTCAGAACAAATCTATGGAGAAAGACGTTGAAGATTATTTAGATTCAAAACCAAGTTTTAATCTATTTATACTTGGCAGTCCAGGTGTAATACAAAGTAATATAAATAATTATTTTGGTAAATTAATCGTAGTAGACCCAGGACATGATTACGGTGCTGATTATGGTTGCGTAGGAAACGGATATGCTGAATCTGACTTAGATATGCAAGTAGCGTTGAAAGTTAAGGCAAGCTTAGAAGCTAGAGGAAACAAAGTGGTTTTAACTAGACAAGGATGGGAAAGACCTGTATCAACAAGCTTAAGTCAATCATTACAAAGTAGAGTGGACTTAGCTAATGGATTAAAAGCAGACTTATTTATCAGTATTCATCACGATAAGTCAGAAAATTCATCTGTATCAGGTGTAAGTGCACACTATAGTACATATAGACCTAATATAGATACTAGTGGAGTTATAACTGGGGATGATCCTAAGGGATGGTATTCAGGAGTATATATTGATACAACTCCAAGTAATGTAGCTATTGTAAGCCGAAATTTAGCAACTACAATAGTAAATGATTTATCATCAAAAATGGGATATAATAATAGAGATGCTCACGACCATAATTTATTTGTAACTAAGAATACAAATATGCCATCTATATTAGTTGAATGTGGATTCTTATCTAATTTAGATGAAGCTAGAAGATCAGCAAACTCAGATAATCAAACGAAAATTGGAGAAGTAATTGGAGATGCAGTACAAAAAACATTAAGTAATTAAATGTTTTGGAGGTATAGTAGTGAAAAAAATTTTAAATATAATTGCAATATTAATTGTATCTACCTTATTTTTAGTAGCATGTAATAATAAAAAGGAAGATGCATCTAAGGCAGATAATAAACAAGTAGAAGCAAGTCAAAATAATGATACAGAAAATAATACTTCAGATAAAACCACTGATGAGTCTAAGGCAACTGATAATCAAAGTGAAGAGATAAAGATTCAAGATGCTAACATCAATCAAGAGGATAAGAAGGATGAAACTAATGCAACAGTAAAAAAAGAGGCTTCTTTAGATGATAAGGTAAAAGCTGTAACTAAAGGAGTTATGGATAAGTGGTTTAATGGAAAATCATATGAAGTTTCAACTAAAAAGGAAGATAATAAAGTTATTGCAGTTATAAATCTTAAAGAAACTAAAAGCGTACAAGATGAAGGTAGTTGGTACCAACAGTTTCAAGGGGATCAACAATCTCTTATAAATGCTAAGAGAATAGTAAATAATATTCTTCAAAAAGGTTATTCTGGAGAATGGGTTCAGGGAGTTAAGGTTTTATATGATGGACAAGAGTGTCAGTTTGAGCATGCTCCACAACTAACTGAAACAAACTATAATACAATATAAAAAGAAGATTGGATATCTCAAAAATTAAAATGAGATATCCAATTTTTTACTTTAATCAGTATTATTGGTATTATTTATATATGTTATGTATAGGTGGTGAAATACTATGGATTTAAATTACGAGCAAAATTTACTTATAAATGAACAAGAAAGAAACATAATTTTACTTGCGTCAGCAGGGACAGGAAAAACAGATGCTTTATCAAAAAGAATAGCAGATATAATATCAAAAGGAAAAGCTAAAGCATCAGATATATTATGTATTACATTTACCAACAAGGCCTCTAAGGAAATGAAGGAAAGAATTGAAAAAATAGTGGGGACAGAGGCTAAAAATATTACAGTAAAAACCTTTCATAGCTTTTGTTTTGACATTTTAAAAATGGAAGTTAAAAAGAAAACTGATATATTTTCTGATTTTATTATCTTTGATGAGGATGATTGTAAGGATATAATTAAGAGTTGTAACTATTTTGATTTTTCTATATATCAGTTGCAGAGATTTATTGAGATAGTTAAATTAGTGAGGGTTAATAGAGAAATCTTTAGTGATGATCTTCAAAAAGATTATAAAGAGGCAGTAGTCTATTTAATAAATGAAAATAAAGAAAAATTAGAGGAGATATGTACTGAAAGAGGAGAATTTAACAGTAAGTTAATGGATTTTTTAATAGAGAAAGGCCATATTCTAGTTAATTCATATAATTCTTTACTTTATAATAATCATGGACTTGATTTTATTGATTTGATAGCAAAGACAAAGGAGTTATTTAATAATAATGAAGTCGTAGAGGCGCTTAGAAATAAATATAAATATATAAATATAGATGAAGTTCAAGATACAAGTCTGTTAGAGTACTCAATTATTGAAAAGTTATTTGAAGGAAATAATGTTTTAATTTGCGGAGATGTATTTCAGACTATTTATAAATGGAGAGGCTCGGAGCCAAGCAAGATATTTAAAAGTTTTAGAGAAAAATATGATCCTTTAGAAATAGTATTTTCAGTGAACTATAGAGCAAGTAAAAATCTCACAGAAGCATCTCTAAAATTTTTGCAAAATGCATTTCCAATTGAGATGAAAGATTTATATAAGGAAGGTATTAAGGCAAAATCTCAAGAAGAGGGAGAAAAGATAATAATAAAACCTAATTCAAATATTAGGGAAGAAGCAAAATTCATATTAAACGAAGTAAAAGAATTAGAAAGAAGAAATATTGATATAAGTAAGGCTTGTATACTTACAAGAGATAATCGGTATAACATAAATTTAAGTCAGTATTTAAGGACTTTAACACAATATGAAGCTTTGAATTTTGAATTTATATTGGTAGACCAATTTAAGTTCTTTAGAAGACAAGAAATAAAAGATATAATAGCTTTTCTAAAGCTTGTGGGAAATAGATATGATTCAGTTAGCTTGAAAAGAATATTAAAAAGACTTCCTACTGGTGTTGGAGATAAAACCTTTGAAATTATAGAATCAGAGGAATATAAGAAAGTAGGGATATCCCTAACAGATTTTGTAGATGAGGATGTACTAAAATTTGGAGAAAAGTATTCATTGCTTATAGAAGAGTTTAATAATGACAATATAGTTGTTTTTGATGTAGAAAGCACAGGAGTAGATGTAACTGAGGATGAAATAATACAAATAGCAGCGATTAAGATAGATAAATCAGGGGAAGTAATAGATGTATTTGAAAGATTCTTTAAAAATAATAAATCAGTTAAAGATTCAGAGCATGTACATGGCTTTAGTGATGAATTTTTAAGAGAAAATGGTGGGGACAGAGGCGAAGTTTTAAAGGAATTTATTAAGTTTTCGGAAGGGACTGTCATTGTAGGCCATAATGTTCAGTATGATATAAATATATTAACTAGTGAACTTACGAGACTTTCACTTGGTAAACCAGGATTTAAGACCTTTTACGATACATTAGATATTTATAGGAGATTTTATCCTAATACTATAAATCACAAACTAGAAACTTTAAGCAAAATATTTAAAACTAAGCATATACCAAGTCATGATGCAATGGATGATATTCTAGCAACAAAAGACCTTTTAGTAAGAGCAATAGAAACTGATATAATTCCTACATCTTTAGACAGGGTTTCATTAATCAATAAACATATAAAGTCATTTTCAAATATCTCACAGAAGATAAATAAATTGTTTAGTGATGCTGAATATATAAGGCCTTATGATATAGTAGGTAAAATCGTAAATGACTTTAATTTAAAAACTTTATACTCAGGGGATGCTGGTAAAGAGAAAATAGAGAGAATGAAAGACTTCTATGTACTATTAAGAGAATTAGATGATAAAGAAAAGAGTAATAGAGATTCTTTAATTGATATCATAAAACTTACTTCTCTTTCAAATGGAGAACTAGAAGGGTTGATTGTTAATAGAACAAAGAAAGCAAGAATACCAATAATAACAGTACATCAGGCAAAAGGATTAGAGTATGAAACGGTATTTATAGCAGGAGTTCAAGATAATACTTTTCCGTCTTATATGGCAATAAAAAATAACAATATAGATGAAGAAAAAAGAACTTTTTATGTAGCAATAACTAGAGCTAAAAAGAGACTTTATATAACCACTAGCATAATGGATAGAGATAAGAGAAGTTTTATAAATTTGGTCTCTCCTCAGTTTGTAGATTAATTATAGTAACATAGGTTACAGATGTTTTTAGTCAATATGTTTATTATATTAATTAAACGAATTAAGGAGGATAAGTAATGGGGAGATACGAAAAACAGAGAAGCTTTTTGAAATCAAATTTTACTGAATTTAAAAACATAAAAACAGATAAAATGAAGGGTATGCCAAAACCTGATGAAGGCAAAGCATATGATTCATGTTCAGAGCTTATTAATCTTCCAAAGGTAGGTAGTGAGATTCTAAGAAAAGAAAATATCTACGAGTGTATAAATAGCAGAAGAAGTACAAGATTCTATTCAAAAGAATCAATAAGCATTGAGGAATTGTCATATTTATTATGGGCAACTCAAGGAATTACTGGTATAAATAAGGCAGGGCTAACACTAAGAACAGTTCCATGTAGTGGAGCAACACATTCATTTGAAACATATTTATTCATTACGAATGTAGAAGGAATACAAAAAGGTGTGTATAGATATCTTCCAGCTGAGCATAAACTTCTATTTATGTTTGAAATTGAAGGTATAGATGATAAAATTGATGAGATTACGCTAGATCAGCCATTTGTACCTAACTTTGCAAAAAAGGCAGCAGTAATATTTGCATGGAGTACAACTCCATACCGTTCTGAATGGAAGTTTGATATTACAGCACATAAAAAAATACTAATAGATATTGGACACGTATGTCAAAACCTATATTTAGCAAGTGAATCAATTGATGCAGGAGCTTGTGCTATTGGTATTTACGATCAAACTATGATAGATGGTCTTTTAGGGCTAGATGGGGATGAAGAATTTGTAATATATCTTGCTGCTGTGGGGAAAAAGAAAGAAGAATAATTTATAGTAGATTAGGGCTCACCCTTCTTATTTTACAAATACTGGGTTTGGTGATGTTCTTAATTTGTAATTGTATTTAATATACTTTGTTAGGGGGAGAGGCTTTGAAGTTTATTACAATAATGCTTTTTATACCTGTTATAGTGTTGCTTGTTTATATGGTAATTTATCCAAGAGAAAGCTCGTTATGGGGTAAGAAGTGGCAGTTTAAAAATGATAACCTTGAACCAAGTGATGAAGTCATTAAATATAATAGATTTATGGCAGCAATAGCTTTAATTGTAATAATAATTTTATTGATAGTAGCATTAGTTAAAGAGTGAGAAAAGCAAAAACCTGAACGTTTTGATTCCATATATGGTAAACAAAACGTTCTTTTATATTTTAAGCCATAATACCCTACAATCTCATAGTGTATTACGGTTGTAACATAGAAATATGTCAAGTATAATATACGGTATCGGGCGTAACAGTAGATAGGTAAAGTACTGTTATAATAAGATAACGATTACGAAAGTTGTATATTAAGCAGGGGTAACCCGTAAGACTTTTAAAGAAATCATATATTAATTCTTGTTAATATGATCTTAATACAGGAGGGCATAAAAATGGCTAAAAAAAGGTTTTTTAAAAAGACGTACAAGCCGTACATGTCTCTAGTAGTATGCGGAATGGTAGCACTTGGCACATTGTTAGCAAACCCAAAGGAAGTGAAAGCTTATAGTAGTCCTGGAGATAATAGTGTTAAACTTGATACTTGGAATATGGAAAATGGGACTTCAAAAAGTACAAGCTGGAGTGGCACTATAAATACATATCAACCAACTAAAACAAATAATAAAATTGTAACAGGTGATTTTGATGGTGATGGACATGATGAAGTAGCAGCATTTTATGATTATGGAAATGGTGACACAGGACTTCATGTATGGAATCCAAATTCATCTGGAGATGAATTTAAGTGGACTAGCGTATGGAAATCAAATGACTTCGATGCAAGATTAATAGATGGTAGAGTTGTAGCAGGTGATTTTGATGGTGATGGTAAGGATGAAATAGCAGCATTATACGATTATGGAAATAATAAAGTAGGGTTATTTATTTGGAATGCAACAAGTGATACATCTTATAATTGTAGTAAAAAGTGGGAATCAGGTGTATTTGATGCTTCAAAAATTGTTGGAATGGTGTCAGGAAACTATGATGAAGAAGGAAAAGATGAAATAGGAATAGTTTATGATTATGGTAATAGAACTACTGGTGTATGGATTTTAGATGAAAATCCAGATAAATCATTTAAAGCTAGCAAGTCGTGGGAATCAACCACCTTTGATGCACAAAAAGTCAAAGGTAGAATAGTATCTGGTGATTATAGTGGTGATTCAAAAGATGAGATAGCTATGTTTTATGATTATGATAATAGAACTACTAAAATGTGGGTACTTGCCCAAAATTCAAAAGGAACCTTTGATGCATCAAAGGGGTGGGAATCAACAACATTTGATGCAGATCTAATTACAGATAAAGTGGTATCAACAAATGATAATTCAACTACTAAAGATAAGATTGGTGCATTTTACGATTATTCAAACAATGCATCAAGAATGTTTGTCTGGAATCCAACAGGAGATTCCTTTACTTGTTCGAATGTATGGGAATCAAAAAGCTATGATGCAGATAGAACTGTAGGTAGGGTATTTGCTGGGAAGTTTGATGGAAATACATCCAAGTTAGGGGTTATATATGACGGCACTGCAGAAGTAGTCCAATCTAAAGAAAGTAAATTAATATCTGAGTCTAAAAAGTATATAGGAATTCCGTATGTTTATGGGGGGACAACTACAGCTGGTTTTGATTGCTCAGGATTTGTTCAATATGTATATTCTCAAATGGGCATACAATTAAATAGAACAACCTTTGATCAAATCAATCAGGGAACCCCAGTATCTCAATCAGAATTAAAACCAGGAGATTTAATTTTCACTGAAAATGGTGGACATGTTGGGATATATGTAGGAAATGGACAAATGATTCATGCACCAAGAACTGGAGATGTAGTTAGGATAACAGCTATTTATCATTATTACTCAGCTAGAAGAATAATGAATTAAGAATAATAAAGTAAGTTTATGGAGTGATGCAATATTAAATAGTGCATCACTCTTTTTTATAGAATGATATAATCAATATATATTAAATAGTAGTATTGAGGTGAGCATAATGAGTGATAGCGTGGAATTAACAAATATGTGTATGATTTATGATAAAGAGAATAACAAGGTATTAGTTCAAGAGAGAATAAAATCTTGGAAAGGAATTTCATTTCCAGGAGGACATATCGAGGTGGGGGAGAGTATAGTAGAATCTACTATAAGAGAAATAAAAGAGGAGACAGGCCTAACTATTTCGAATTTGGAGCCTTGTGGAATAATAAACTTATACAATAGTGAAACTGGTGAAAGATATTTTGTCTTTAATTATAAAACAGAGGTATTTAGCGGAAAATTATTAGATCAAACTTCCGAGGGGAAAATATTTTGGGTAGATAAAGATGAATTATATAAATTAAATCTTGCAGAAGGATTTGGAGAAAGATTGCCGATGTTTTTTGAAAATAAATACTCTGAAGGCTTTGGAATCTGGAATGAACAAAGCTCAGGAAAGTTAAAATTAAAATAGGGGACGGTTAACATTTATTTATTAAAATGCTTGTTCAAAGAGGGCTTAGCTATTGAAAGACTATGGCTAGTTTAGGACAAGCATTTTTGCAAAAAGTTGTTAACCGTCCCCTAAAACTTAACGAATTCTTAAGTTTTTATAATATAAAACTTAAGTGTGATTAAAGCATAGGAAAATATGGTAGTATTAGGTTTATAAGATAAAAGGAGGATTTTTAATGAGAATATTCTTAAAGTATGTACTAAAAAGCATGTTTGAGAAAAAAGCTAGATTTTTTCTTCTCTTAATAGCTATCTTGCTTAGTACAGGACTGTTTGTAGGAAGTATGGGAGCAGTAGATTCAGCAATTGACAGTATAGCGAAACCTCAACTTGAACAACTAGAAAATAAAGAAGTTTATATATCATCTAAAAATGGAGATATTGCATTTAACTTAGATGGAATTAATAAAGAGGGAATTAAAGATTTAGTTCCAGAGATGAATTATAATGCAATATATGATACAGATGAGATGCAATCAATTAAATTAACAGGAATAGAAAATGAATACATTAATATAGATTCTTTAATAGAGGGAAAAGATTTAAAGAATTTTAAAAATGAAAAATGTATTATTTCAAAAAGAGTTAGTGATAAGTTTAATTTAAAGCTTGGAGATAAATTAAATATAGTTTTAAAAGGAGAGAAGGTTAAACTTGAAGTAGCAGCTATTTCTTCGAATGAAGGAGCTTTTTATATGGATACAAAGGATAACTTTGAAGTTATAGTTCCTTATAAATATCTATCAGATAAGCTTAATCAACCAGGAAAATATAATAGTGTATTTGCAAGTAAAACGGAAGCTACCATTAAAGATACAGTAGAAAAGTTTAACGATGCAAATAGCAAATTTGTAGCAAAAGAGCTTTATGATGAAGAGGCTATAAAAAGTCAATCATCTCAATTAAACAGCATGCTCTACATGATGCTGGCAATTGTTGTGTTTATGAGCTCGATTATTATATATAGTTCGTTTAAATTAACAGTAACTGAGAGGATGCCTGTGATAGGGACATTCCTAAGTCAAGGAGCGACTAGGGGAGTAATAAGAAGAATACTATATTTAGAAAGCATATGTTACGGAGTTATTGGAGGAATTATAGGAGATGCTTTAGGGGTAGGAATACTATATGCAATTAATTATTTTATATCCCCACTAAAGGATTATGGAATTGTAGAAAAACCAAATATAAATCCAATGTATTTAGCAGCTGGACTAGCGTTTTCATTGATTCTATCAATATTATCAGCAATAATTCCTATTATAAAAACAAATAAACTTCAAGTTAAAGAAGTAATACTAAATACTTCTAATAATTCTGAACAAATAGGTATAGGTAAATTTATTATAGGATGCATATTATTAGCAGCTGTTATAGCTATCAATTCTATAAAATCTAAATGGGTACTTAATATAAGTCCGATATTAATAATTTTCGCAACAGCAGCAGTTATGCTTATTTTCCCTAAAATTATTGATTTCATATCAAGGAATATATTTAAAAGAGTAAAAGATGTTTTTAGTATAAATGCATTATCACTAAACAATATGAGAACATCAAAAGTATTACTTGGGAATGTTAATTTGCTTATAATAGCAATAATATCAATAGTAATTATAAATTCTTTGAGTGTGAGTATAAAAAATGTTGTTAGTGAAGCTTATGAAAAAACAAAGTATGACTTAGAAATAAGTGTACCTGAGGATGGCATTGGAAATACAAAAGAGGAAATTGAAAATATTCTTAAAAAGCAATCAGGAGTTAAAGGAGATTCAATACAACAGCAATGTTATGCCAATGGTAAAATAGATGATAATAATTTTACGGTTATAGGAATGGAGCCTGATAAGTATCTTGATTATGATAAATATGTAGCCTGGGATAAAAAGGAATATGCTGATATATATAATGAATTTAAAAATGGAGCATTAAATGGAGTAATACTATCAGAGAAGGTTGCAGAAAAATCAAAGTTAAAAGCAGGAGATACCTTTAAAATGCAGCTTAGAAATGATACAAAAGAATATAAAGTTGTAGGTGTAATAGATGGTAAACTTTATTATAACGGAGTATTTATACTTATCAACTTTAATGGATTGCCTAAAGAATATATAACAGGGGCTCCTGTAGAGCTATTCGTAAATACATCAAAAGATCCAGCGAAAGTAAAAGAAGATATTAATAAGAGCATTAAACAACTAGGTGGAAATGTATTAACTTTTGAAGAAACAAGGGATAAAAATATAGAAGCAAATAAACAACTTATGGATATATTGAGTATTTTCTCCTTTATGGCAGTAGTAATTGGAGCATTTGGAGTACTTAATAATATAGGGATAAGTTTTATTCAAAGAAAGAAGGACTTAGCGGTATTAAGTTCAGTAGGAATGAGCAAATTCCAGAGGGCTAAAATGCTATTGATTGAATCTATACTTACGGTAGTATGGTCAATAATTATAGTAATTCCATTCTCATATTTGGCTATTTCCATAACTACAAAAATTACTAAGTTAATAGGATTTGATATGGAAGTTTACTTTAATATATCCTTTGTACCAATTGCTTTTGGGGTATCATTACTACTTGTATTAGTGGCTACGATACCAGTTCTATTTAAGAGTAAAAAGCTCTCAATAATTGAAGAATTAAAGTACGAATAGGAGGAAAAATCATGAATGCAATAGAGGTAATTAATTTAAATAAAAATTTTAAAGTAGGTAAAGAAGAAATAAGTGTATTAAAGAAATTGGATTTCTCAGTTAGTAAAGGCGAATTTTTATCTATAATGGGGCCTTCTGGCTGTGGAAAATCAACATTGTTATATTTACTTGGAGGATTAGATAAACCTACTAGTGGAATAGTAAATGTGAATGGAAAAGATTTAAGTAAATTAAGTGAAAAGCAAAAAAGTATTATGAAGAGAAGAGAGTTAGGTTTTGTATTTCAATTTTATAATTTAGTACCTAACTTGTCTGTAGAAGATAATATTTTACTTCCAATAATCTTAGATGGAGGTAAAATAAAAGATTATGAAAAGAAGCTTAAAGATATATTAGATAGAATAGAGATGACTCATAAAAGAAAAGTTACTCCAAGAGAATTATCAGGAGGACAGCAGCAAAGAGTTGCTATTGCAAGAGCACTAGTGTTTGAACCAGATATAATTTTGGCAGATGAACCTATTGGAAACTTAGATTCTAAAACCGGAACAGAGATAATGAAGCTTTTCCAAAATATAAATCAGGACCTAGGAAAAACAATAATTCAAGTTACTCACTCAGAAGAGGCTGCTCTTTATGGTACATCAATACTTAAATTAAAAGATGGTGAAATTCAAATAAAAGAAGAAGTAGCATCATAATAAAAACAAACCGCCATATCATTAGATAGGGCGGTTTGTTTTTTCACATATTTCATAATTACCACATTGATTATTACACGATTCTAGATGAATCATTACTTCAGTATTCCTTAATTTATTCTCTAAATCAACCTCTATATTATCACATATATTGTGGGCATTTTTTACAGACATATTCTCAGGAACTACTAAGTGTAAATCAATATATTTGGTACTCCCTGATTTTCTAGTTCTAAGATTGTGAAAGTTACAGTATACAGACTTATAATTATCTATAGTATCTTCAATGATCATAATTTCATCATCTGATAATCTGGCATCTAATAATGGACTAAAAGCATTTTTTAAAAGCTCAAATGCTTCTTTTAAAATAAACAAAGCAACTATAATAGCAACTACAGGATCTAAGAAATTTAAATGAGTTATCCATATTAATAATAGTCCAAATCCAACCCCTAATGCAGTGTAAACATCAGTTCTTAGGTGTAATGCATCTGCTTCTAAAGCAACTGAATCTTCTTCTTTAGCTATTTTATATAATTTTTTAGAAACAATGAAGTTTACACCTGCAGAAATAAACATAACTATAAAGCCTACGGCAAAGGATTTAACTTCGCCCCCAGGATGAGTAATTTTATTAACAGATTCTATTATTATCCACATTGAGGCAGCAAAAATAAGTAAAGCTTCTATTACTCCAGAAATATTTTCGAATTTTCCATGGCCATAAGGGTGATTTTTATCTGCAGGTCGACTTGATAGTCTAACTGAGAAGAAGGCAATTATAGAAGCTGCTAAATCCATCGTTGAATGAATTGCCTCAGATATTATACTTACAGAACCTGAAAAAATACCCACTATTAATTTCAAAAATATTAGAATGGAGTTAGAAAGAATTGATAGTCTAGCAACCTTTGTCTTTCTATTCATATATATGTCCTCCCATAAATTGTATTATCACTTGATAACAATATATAAGTAATATGATAAGGCTATAATCATGTAAAGTCAATAAAAATCAGCTACGAAACATATTATCAATTGATAATGAAAGCTGATTTTATAAAGCTACATTAGTTTCATAAATAGGGAAATAAAAAAGCGTATTTAGAGATAAATACGCTTTGGGAAATTTGAATATTATATTTGAATATTTTTCAGGTTATTTCTTCTATTATCTAAAGGATTAAGATTTATATGGTAAACTGTTTCACCATCACCGGGATTCATAAGTAATTTATCTAAATGTATTCTTCCGTTAGGAGTGTTAGCGATAACAATAATATCACCATGAGTTTTATATTCCACCCAGCTATATTCATCAGTTATAACATTTTTTAAATCTTTTTTAGATATTAAAGCTTTTGAAGAAACCCTACCATTTTTATCTTCTAAAATTATAGCAACTGTGTCTTCATCTATAATTTCATAATCATTTTTAGAATTTCTTTCAACTATTTCTAGGTTAGATCTTCTATTATCTAAAGTATCACCATTAATATGTCTGATTGGAGCTTTAGGATTAATATCTAAGATAACACTTTGAAGACTTTGTTTTAACGGTTTAGATTTCTTATTAAGTTTAGTTGAACTTATGTTTTGTACTAAGTAACTATTAAAATCTTTATGCCATTCAGCAAACCAAGTACCTATATTTATAACTTTTTCAATATCCTTAGCATCTATTTTAGCAATGAGCTCCGTACCATTCTTTTTTAATACTGTAATTAGTGCTATGTCACCTTTGATTTCATATTTATTTCCTATGTTATTGTTATTTGTATTTATATAAAACACCTCTTTCATAATTGAACTTAGAAAACAAGTATAACAGAGTAGAGGATAAAATAATACAGATTATGAAAATAATAAATAGCAAAGTGAGTATACTGCCAATAGTCAATAAAATTCATTTCTCATACTTTCTTTTCTAGGTATATACTGGTAAAATTAAACTTAATTAATAAATTAATAATATTAGATAAAAATATTTCTATAATAAGTATTGGGGAGTGTATTAAGTGATAAATAATGACAGTATAGACTCAAAAGTTGAGAAAGAAAAAAGTTCTGTAGCTGATACTGTAAAAGAATACATAAAAGTTATAATAGCAGCCATAATACTATCTTTTATAATTTCAATTTTTGTTAAGCCTGCTCAAGTAGTTGGAGATTCCATGAATAGTAACTTGCATAATAACGATATGCTTTTATTAAATAAGATTGCGTATAAATCACATTCACCAAACTATAAAGATATTGTGGTTATAAGAGCGAATATTAATGATGCAGAATATATTGTAAAGAGAGTAATAGGTACACCTGGAGATAAGATACAAATTAAAGATAATCAGATATACGTTAATGGTAAAATATTAGATGAAAAATATATAAAAGAACCTATGACAAATAACATGGATATGGATATCGATGTACCGGAGGGAAAGATATTTGTTATGGGTGACAATAGAAACAATAGTTTAGATAGTAGAGATCCCAGTGTCGGATTGGTTGACTATAAAGAAGCTGTTGTTGGAAAAGTAATGTTTAGAATGTATCCTTTTAAAGGAATTCCTAAATACTAGAAGTTGAAGCTATCTTAGAATATTATTTTAAGATAGTTTCTCATTTTGTTAAAGTGTTCTTTTTTATTTTCTAGTACCATCGTTATTAAAAACTTTTCTTAAATGCATTTCATCAAAGAAAAGCATAATTAATGCACCAATTAAAAGAATAGTACCTTGAAAAATTTCACTTGTGTTCTTAATTAATGCGTTTAAAATAAAAGCAATTATTAAAAGGGTAAAGCCAAAAGTAATAAGGCTAATTGCTGAATAACGCTGGGCTTCATCCCAGGTATCTTGATTTTTCATAGAAAAATTAGTTCTATGGCCATAAACACTATTGATTTTTTGGGGAGGAAATGCCTTGAAAATTAATCCAACTATTATAAATATTATTGATACTACATATAACAATATATACGCCTCCAGATTATTTGTTAGAAATAGAATTACCTATATGTTAAATTATACCATAAATGAGGGAGGAAAGCTTATTTAATTAGGAACGTTTAACAAAGTTATTTAAATGCTATTTGAGTACGTTTAGACAAGCAATATAGCAAAAAATTGTTAACCGTCCCCTAAAAAAGGAGGCAAAATGAGATTGGATAAACAAGTTAAGAAACTAATTATATACATATTAAGCTTAGTATTACTGAATTTTATTTCAGTAACCTGGAATAAGTATGATCAAAAGAGATTAATTGAAAAGCAAGCAGCAGAGGTAAAACTATATCATGAAAAAGTGATGAGATTCGAAGCAACAATAGACAGAGGTTCCTATGATTTTGTTGATGATAAGAATAAAAAAGATCCATACTTTTTTGAAGAAATGGACAATGATTTTATAGCTAATAGTGCAAAGATAGATATAAATAAAGATACTAAGGTTAGATTCTCAGAGTATATTCTGACAGCAAAAGCTCAGTATTTTCATGTGTCGATTAACGATAGAGAAGGATGGATAAAAGATAATTTACTTAATGATAATGAAAGTATAAGTTATTTACAAAAGTTCATTAAAGAAAAGAATAAAGTAACTGTCTTTCCTTTTAATTCAGGAGATTATGCACTAATATCTGATGATACAGAACAATATATAGTTAATTTCAATAACAAGGTAATTACTTGGCAAAGAGGAAACTACTATGAGGTTCCAAAGGTTGACATAAATTCAGATACATTAAAATGTGGAGGAGATTTAAGTTCCAATACATATGAATTTAGTAAGGAAGGAAAATTAATAAAAACCAGTAAATATGGAATTTCTATTATTAATATTATTATTGCATTTCTAAATGTTACATTAATAATTCTTATACTAAATTCTATTAGGAGACTTTTAATAAGAGGAACTGTGAGCAAGGCATTAGTTAATATTATATTTTTTATAATAGTTGTAATTATAGTAATAATTTCATTGCTTCTATTTGGACTATTTCTTGCGACTTAAAATAGGGGACAGTTAACAACTAATTCAATAAGTGCTTGTACAATAAATGAATTTTGAGACAAGCATTATTACAAAAAGTTGTTAACCGTCCCTTAAAACGTTCCAAGTTATAAGCATAATAAAATAGCCAAAGAAAATAATAACTATTGAATCACAAACGAGAGAAAGGGAGGAATTTTAATTTATGGGTACAAAAATATTTGTTAATTTGCCTGTTAAGGATTTAAAAAAATCAGTAGATTTCTTTACAAAGCTTGGGTTTACATTCAATCATCAATTTACTGATGAGAATGCTGCATGTATGATTATTAATGAGGATATTTTTGCAATGTTGCTTGTAGATGAGTTCTTTAAAAATTTTACACAAAAAGAAATAACAGATACAACTAAAAGTACTGAAGTTATCTTAGGATTATCAGCAGAAAGTAAGGCAATGGTGGATGTTATTGTTGATAAGGCTATAAATATGGGGGGGAAGTTTTCGAAAGAAGCAGTGGATTTTGGACATATGTATCAAAGAAGCTTTCAAGATTTAGATGGTCATCTTTGGGAATTTATATATATGGATCCTGAGGCTATAAAGGAAGATGAGGAATTGGCTTCATTAGTTCAATAAAAGCAATCATATGACAAGTTATATTTGGGATATTATATAGCATTATCTAAAATGGTGTGATAGTATAAGTTTATAAATAAACTTATTGAAAAGAGGATGTACTATGGATATTGCAAGCACTTCAATGACATTAAGTCAGTATAATTTAGGAAATGCGGTTGACATTAGTTTGATGAAACTTCAGATGAATACACAAAGTCAAATGGCTGAAGGACTTAATAAAATAATGGAAGTATCAGCTATTGATCCTAACTTAGGAAAAGTGATAGATGTAAGAGTTTAAATAATACATAATTTAAGTCTCATATTTAGCTTAATTGCTAAATATGAGACTTTATTTTTATTAACTTTTAGAGCATTAAACTATAAAGTGTAATTTTTAATGGAAGTATTACCTATATTTTCTGACATAAAATTATAGAAGTAAGGCGAAAAGCCTTTTTGAGAAAAAATAATATTACATTATAGATATTAAGAAAAATTAAGTCGCATTTAAAAATATTGTTGAAAAAAATCGAAAGTGCTATAATGTAAGAGACAAATTATAGATATATACTAGTAAGGATAAAGTTGTGTAAAGCAAATGATTAAAATTGTTTACTATAGATGAAACTCCATTAATCAAAATATAATATTGGAGGAAAGATAAGTGTTGAGTAATAGAATTTGGGACAAGTTTAGAATGCTAATAGTTTTTGTAGTAGTTCTAACAATTATTTTAACTTCACTTTTAATGGAAAGTGAAATAAAGAGAATTACTCAGAATGTTTCAAAAGAATATGCACGATTACATACAAATGAACTGGTTGCACATGTTCAGGAAAAACTAGCTAGAGATAAAGCATTAGCTGAAAAAGCATCAAATTCAGTTGAACTTATAAAGTGGATGGAAAATGAAGATAATATTAAAGATAAAGAAATTGCTTATAATGAACTTAGGGAATTTAGTGATGTATTTCAAGACTCTAATTCGTTTATAGTCTTAAATAAATCAAAGCAAATGTATTATGTAGATAATCAAACCACATTCGATAAGTTCAATTCAATAGGAAGACTTGATGAAAATAACGTATTTGATAAATGGTATTTTCAGTATATAACTTCAAACAGTAAATATTCATTATTTACTACAAATAATAGGTTTTTGGAATCTAAAGATATATGGATTAGTGTAAAAGTTCAGGATGGAGATAAATTATTAGGAATTGTGGGTTGCACAATAAACTTAGAAAAATTCTTGAAAGAGACACTAATTAAACATCAAGATAATGAATCAAAAACATTAATTATTAATGAGCATGGATTAATAGAAATGAATTCTGATAGTAGTAATTCGCAAATTAAAGATGAAGACTCTAATTTGAAAACTCCAAGATATGCTTATGATTTAAGTAGTGACCAGGAATTTAAGCAAAAAGTAGAGGCATATCTTAAATCTCCAGAAGAACCTATAATTATACACTTGAATGATAAGGAATATCAATATGCAGCCATAGCTCCAGTTAGTAACAGTAATTGGCGAGTGGTAACATTCTTTAATTCAAAGAACTTATATTCACCATCTAAACTAATGGGAATTATAGGCCTAGTCTTTCTTATAATGATGGCCATGGTTTTAATTATAAGCTATTTGGTAAAGAAAGTATTTATGATTCCATTTGGAAAACTAAAGGAGAGTATCGAATTAAAGGAAATTACACAAGATCAGAATATATATGGGCTTAATAGAAAGGATGAGTTTGGAGAACTTGCCAAGTCAATCCAATCCATGACAGATAGATTTATTAGCTCTACACCAATAGGAGTATTCTTGCTAGATAAGGGAGGGGAATTCCTATACGGAAATCCATATTTTTATACTCAATTTGAATGCAAATCTAAAGAGGAATTTGAAAAATTAATATGTAATGGACAAGATGTAATATTTAGAAATAATGATTCATTTGAATATTTTAAGAGTGTAATAAAGAATGAGCTTGAACTGCCTATTGTAGATTTAGAATTAGTTAATAGCAAGGGTGAATCTTTTTGGGCAGAGTTAAGACTTACAAAAGTTCCATATCAAATTGATGATTGGCAATATGAAGGGATATTACTAAATATTCAGGAGAAAAAAGACTATGAAGAAGAACTATTTAGTTTAGCCACAAGAGATAAGTTAACAGGTTTATTTAATAGACATTATTTAGACAAGATTTTGTCTGAGGAAATTTCTATAAGTGATCAATTTAATAGGTCAATCTCTTTAATAATTTTTGATATTGATCATTTTAAAAAGGTAAATGATACATGGGGACATATTAAAGGAGATGAAGTTTTAGTAAGTGTAGCAAATATAGCTGAACAGAATATAAGAAAATCTGATATACTCTTTAGATGGGGAGGAGAAGAATTTGCGATATTAATGCCTTGCACAAACATAATTGATGCAGGGAATGTTGCAGAAAAGATCCGTCAAAAAATTGAAGCAGAGAATATTGAAGAGGTAGGCGTAGTTACTGCAAGCTTTGGTGTTTCTGAAAGAAAACAATATGAACCTTTCTCAGTCTGGTTTAAGAGAGTTGATGAAGCTTTATTTGAGGCAAAAGAGAAGGGAAGAAACCAAATAGTATTAGATGATATAGAATGCAAAATTCCTAATCATTTTTTAGAACTTCATTGGAGTGATGAATTCAATTGTGGTGAAAGAACAATAGATAAACAGCATCAAATAATTTTTACTTTATCAAATAAGTTATTGACGTACTCAAATAAAGAAGAGATTTCAGATGATGCAGTCCAAGTATTTCAAGATATATTAGAGCATATGAAAGAGCATTTCTTATATGAAGAAAAAGTAGTTGAAAACTCTAATTACTCAAGAGATGAGCTAAATAAACATAAAGAAAGTCACAAAAGTATTATAAATAAGCTGGAGATATGGAATAGAGATTTAAAAAAAGCTAATATAAATATTTCTGAAATCTTTGTATTATTTATAGGAGAAGTAATAGTAGAACATATATTTAAAGAAGATAAAAAATTCTTTGAGAGTTTAAAGTAACAGTATATACTAAAATAAGAGGCAGCCTGAATTAAGGCTGTTTTTTATTTTATAAAAAAGTATTGACACTCCCCTTAGGTAAGGGATTAGTATTATAAACGAGGTGATAATATTGCAATATTATACTGTAAAAGAAATAGCAGATTTGACAGGAGTCACAATAAAAACTTTATATCATTATCATAAAATTGGATTGCTAGTACCATGTAATATCACAGAATCAGGTTATAGGATATATGGAATAGAAGAATTAGAACGACTTCAGCAAATCTTGTTTTATCGCGAATTAGATTTCTCACTTAATGATATAAAAAAGGCTCTTGAAAATGAAACTAGTAGAATTGATTGCTTAACTAAACAACATGAAATGCTTAAAGCGCGCAGGCAAAGAATGGATAGTTTAATAAGCACAATTGAACAGTCAATTATTTTCACAAAGAAAGGAGAAAACATGGAAAAATCGGATATGTTTAAAGGCTTTAATGAGGTAGAATGGGTGAAAGCTCTAAAAGAACAAAATGAGTATCTTAATCACAATTATGGATATGATATGCTTAAGGAGCAAGAAATAGAAGTTGAAAAAATGAATAGAAGTGCCGTAGAAGCACAAGGATTTACTAAATTTATGATAGAAGCATTAAGAAGTGGAATAAAGGCAAGTGATGAAAAAGTTCAAAAGGCAGTAGAAGATCATATTGTATTTATAAACGATAATTCAATAGATATGGATGCGAAGAAGTATTTAAACACTTCAAGATTTATGCTAGAAGATGATTTTCATAGAAATATGTTAGAAAATCAGCAAATAGGATTAGCTTATTATCAATATGCAGCAGCTGAGTTGTATGCAGAAAAATAACTTAAATTATAAGAGTTGTTTGTTATTGAAGGCAAACAACTCTTCTCTTTATCTTCTTTTTATGTTGTACATAACAAATCCACTTTCAGGTAATGTAGGAATTCTAGATAAGTTATAGCTTAAGTTTTGGCTAGGGACTTGGTAATCAATTTTACTAATTAGAATATTCAAAAATGTTTTCATTACTTCAACAGTAATACCTTCACCTGGACAACGGTGGCTGATGGAAGGATCACCGCCTCCTTGAGGCATGAAATTAAATAAATCTACTTTAAAATTGCTAAATCTATTTGGATTAAATTTATTTGGACTATTCCAAATTCTATGGTCATGGTTATTGCCATAGATATCAAGTAAAACAAGGTTTCCTTGTTTAAACTCATATTCATTCCAAATAAAATCTTTTTTAACTCTTGCACCAACAAAAGGAGTAAAAGGATAATAACGTCTAACTTCTTGTGTAAACATTTGAAGATAATCCTCATCCCCAGATTGTAAGCATTCTCTACATTCAATATAATCATGTAAAGCTAAGGCTGCAAAGGTAATGTAGGTTGAAATTGCTACAATTGGGCGTAGAACATTAATTAACTCAACTGCAGCCATATGAGGATCTAGTTCATTTCCCTCCAAATCTTTATGAAAAGCCATAGCATGAAGCGCTGAATTTTCTCTAACCTTTAGATTGCCAGAACGAACATCTTTTATAATACCTTTTATCCAAGCTTCAGCTCTCTCTCTTGAACCTTTCCCAATCCAATAACGTGGTCCAACAGATCCAAAACCTTCTACCATAGCATTAAAATCATTTGCACGCTCTTTTATTTCAGTTTCGCCTATTGGAACCCCGGACCACTCACAGGCAGCTTCGCATAATATATATTTTGCTTCATCAAAGAGTACTACATTATCTGAAGTTTCCCACCTAGGTATAGAAGCTTCAAGTTTATTCCTCACAAGACTTGCCAATTCATTTTGATGTTCAGTAGTCATTAATGACATAAATACACTTTTTCTATGAGAATGTGCCTCGCCGTCCATTGTTTGAATAGCATTTTCTCCAAACAGAGTTTTTTGAATTCTTTTAGGAGCTGCACCATTTCGTTGAAACTTTTCAGCATTATAAAATAATTTTGCATATTCTTCACCACTCATACAGATTACTTTTTCTCCAAATAAATGAGTTTCAAAGATATCTGATTGATGTTCTTGAGTTCTTTTTTTAATAAAAAGATATCCTTCTCTAGAAAGAGCAATAGTATTATCTAATGTCTTGTCTTTAGGAAGTTGTGTGATTGTTTGCATAGCTATATTCACTCCTTTTTATCTTAAGTAAGGATTTTTATCTAACCGATTACATATAATACTTTTCCCCAGGGGAGAAAGTATTTATTCACATATAATTGGAACCTTAAAAGAATAAAAAGAAAGACGTTTTGTCTGACTTAAATAAACAAACAAAGCGTCTTTATGAAAAATTATAGATAACCTTCAGATTTTAATAATTCTGCAATGAGAACAGCACCTCCAGCAGCACCTCTTAGGGTATTGTGAGATAGGCATACAAATTTATAATCATATAGTTTGTCTTCTCGAAGTCTTCCAATAGTTATTCCCATTCCATTCTCAAAATTTCTATCTAGCTTGGTCTGAGGTCTATTATCATCCTCAAAATAATGAAGAAATTTTTTTGGTGCACTTGGAAGGTCCTTTACTGATGAGGGTATCTTGAAATTATTCCACAAATTAATGATCTCTTCTTTTGGTGGCTTTTTATCAAAACTTACAAATACAGCAGCTAAGTGACCATCAGTTACAGGAACTCTTATACATTGGGTAGTTATTATGGGTTTATAAGTATTAACTATTTTACCATCTTCAACCTTTCCCCAGATTTTTAAAGGTTCATTTTCACTTTTTTCTTCCTCACCAGCGATATATGGTATAACATTATCTATCATTTCAGGCCATTCATCAAAATTTTTTCCTGAACCAGATATAGCTTGGTAAGTGGTTGCAAGTATAGTATTTGGTTTGTATTCTAGTAGTGCACTTATAGCAGGAACATAACTTTGTATTGAGCAATTAGGCTTAACAGCAATAAAGCCTTTTTTAGTTCCAAGTCTCTTTTTCTGAGTATCTATTATTTCAAGGTGATGTCCATTTATTTCTGGAATAAGCATAGGCACATCATCGACATATCTGTTAGCTGAATTACATGAAATAACAGGCAGCTCATGCTTTGCATAATTTTCTTCTAATATTTTAGTTTCTGCCTTATTAAGAGATACGGCACAGAAAACAAAATCAACTTCTTTTGAAATGGCATCTATTTCAGCGCTATCTTTTATTCTAATATCCTTTATATTCTCAGGAATAGGTGATGACATTTTCCATCTGTTTTTTACCGCATCACTATAGGTTAACCCAGCTGATTTTTTACTTGCAGCTATGACTTTAACCTCAAACCAAGGATGATTATTTAAAAGGCATATAAGTCTTTGTCCAACCATACCAGTTCCGCCAATTAAACCAACTTTTAATTTATTACTCATAGTTTCTACCCCCATTAATTAGTCATTCGAAGATATAATATGAAACATATTTAGAATTATCTAAAAGAGTAGTAGTATATCTCCCTACTTATATGGTATCATTGGGACAAGCATTAGTAAAATTGAAAGTTTTGATTAAAATGTTCAATATTTTTGATGGAAAGCATAGAATAGAGTATTAGTATTAATTTATAAAAGGAGAGAGTGGTAAATGGATTTAAAACAACTAAAAAGTTTTGTTACTATATGTAAACTTCAAAGTTTTACTGGAGCAGCAGATGAATTAGGATATGCTCAATCGACTATTACTACTCAAATAAAATTACTTGAAAATGAATTAGAAGTTAAACTATTTGAAAGAATAGGAAAGAATATTTCACTAACACATCAAGGGAAAAAACTATTACCTTATGCAAAGCAGATGCTAAAGATGTCAGCAGAAATAAAAGATGTTATTACTAATGATTCAGTGCCAAGTGGAGTACTAACTATAGGAGCAGCAGAGTCTCTTTGTGTACTAAGGCTTCCGGAAATATTAAAGAAATATAGAAGTCTTTATCCAAAGGTTGAAATATCATTAAAGTTTGGAAGTTGTTCTGAATTTAGACATTTTTTAAGGGATAATATAATAGATGTAGCATTTTCTCTTGGAACCAAAATTGAAGGAAGTGATTTTGTTACTGAAATAGTTTCTAATGAGGAAATGTTATTATTAACAGCACCAGGTCACAAACTAATAAATAAAAAAATTGTGTACCCTAAGGATATTGAAAATGAACAACTCATATTAACAGAAGTTGGGTGCAGTTATAGGGCCGTATTTGAAAATATGCTAGGAAGTTATAATATAAAACCTAATCTAATTTTGGAAACAGGAAGTGTTCAAGCAATTAAACAATTTACAATGAGTGGGCTTGGAATAAGTTTACTTCCTAGAGTTGCAGTCGAGGAGGAGTTAGCCCAAGGAAGACTAGTGAAATTAAATTGGGCAATTAATGATTTTGGTATAGTATCTCAAGTAATCTATCACAAAGATAAATGGGTTTCACCAGCTTTAAAAGCATTCCTAGAGTTATCTAAAGAAATGCTATAAAATAAATTACAAGGAGAAAACATATGCAGGATTACATATTAACTTATTCAAAAACTAAATTTTATCCGTTGGATCCAATAGAAGATGATATAAAAATCATAGATATAGCGCATGCACTGTCAATGTTATCAAGGGCAAACGGTCATTTTAAACATTTTTACTCAGTTGCACAGCATTCAATAAATTGTTATAAAGAAGCAAAGTTTCGTGGATATTCAGAGAGAGTTCAACTTGGTTGTTTATTACATGATGCAAGTGAAAGTTATATTTCCGATTTGACTAGACCTGTTAAGAAAAACTTGCCTGGATATTTTAAAATTGAAGAGAAATTACAAGGAATAGTATATAAGAAATTTGGAGTAGATGACTTTTCAAAAGAACCTTATCTAACTATTAAGCATGATTTTTCCCAGAGAGATTTTAGCTCTGTAGAGAATGAATTCATATATATTTTTAATGAGTTAAGTATAGGAGGGATCTCTTAGCTATATTATGGCAAGGGCACCCTCCTTTTTAACTATTATTTTAGTACAAGCTGCCAGGTTACCCCAAACTTATCAGTTACCCAGGCTACGCTCATTAAAGCAAGTACTGGTTCAGGCCCCATAAGGACTTTACCATCAGTGGAAAGACTTTTAAAAAGTGAATTAAATTCCACCTCATCTACGCAATCTACATATAATGACATTGACCAAGTGAAATCTGGATGATAGCTTTTTTCTATGTCCATCGCTAAAAACCTTTGACCCTTAATTTCAAAAGCTCCATGAAGCACGCTACCTTCTTCACCTCTCATGTTTTCACCTACCCTAGTAAGTTCTAAAATCTTAGAATCAGGAAATATAGAAACATAGAAATTCATTGCCTCATCAGCATTACCGCCAAAAGTAAGGAATGGGATGATTGGGAAATTCGTATCACTCATTTTAATTTCTCCTTTAGGATTAATTTAATATAAAAGTAGTATTCCCCAATTGAGTAGTTTTCTAAATATTCATGAGAACAAGTTGTATCTCATTGATTTAAGTTATTATTTATTATCGATATCATGGGAAAGTCATTAATTACATCTCCTGAAATATCCCAGACAAAAATCCCTCCATAATTATTATAGATAACATAATCACATTTTATCTTTAGAGATTTTTCATCTTCATATGAAAACATTATTCCGCTTATATCATTGTATAAATAGGGAACCATGGAA
This sequence comes from Clostridium paridis, assembly GCF_016765615.1. Classification (GTDB taxonomy): domain Bacteria; phylum Bacillota; class Clostridia; order Clostridiales; family Clostridiaceae; genus Clostridium_T; species Clostridium_T paridis. Next base: position 367,894 of record NZ_JAESWA010000023.1, read on the forward strand.
TAGGGATCTCTATATTTCAGAAAGCCAGTTGCAGATTCTATTTTTCTAAGTTCATAGTATGGAAATTTACCATTAGGAGCTTTAGGATTATCCCATGTTCCAATGGCTGGTCCAGTAGCTGGAGCAAATAGCCCAGGATGACTACCGTCAATATTTAATACTCCTTTCCAACCAATTGAATAGAGAGGCACACCAAGGTTTAGTTTATATGAAGGAACTTTATAGATATCTCTATAAGTTTTCATCGCTGCATCTGAATTATATCTATTTCTAATATCAATTGGATAAATTGGTGATGGGTCATTCGGATTTGGATAAAGTGGTGAATGATGATTAGTTATTTTTTCTTTTGCAGTATGAAAATTATAGGCCATGACATTTAAGAAATCTAAATACTTATTGTATATTTCGGGCTCTTGATAAAATAATAAATCGTATTCAGCTGGAACAGCTGCTGTAAGAAGTTTTGTAGACATATTATTTAAATTGAAGGCCTCACGTATTTCTTTTAAAAGCAAGGTAAAATTTATCTTATCTTCAGGTCCACCTGGACATCCTTTATCATCTGGTATTTTAGGATTAGGTTTTCTATCTATGCCAGGAAATTCCCAATCAATATCTATCCCATCGATAAAAGGGTATCTCTTTAGAAAATCAATAAGGCTATTAATAAAAACACATCTATTTTTTGAGTTTAGTGACATGGAATGAAAGTTATGACCTCTAGTCCAGCCACCTACTGAAATCAAAACCTTTACGTTGGGGTAAAGATTTTTATAGTACTTATATTCTCCAAAGTGTCCTTTTAGGCCATTAGAATGAGGAAAAGATTTGTGAAAATCCAAATAGCTGTCTATACTTTTTAACTTATTTTTATTATCTACTTCAAAGAAGGCATGACAAATAGTTGTAACTTTATCCCAAGGAATTTGACCTACCTGAATATAATTGTGAATAGCTTGTGTTGCACCCCAACTTGGGAAATATATTAATATATTTTTATTAGTAATCATTATTTATCCTTTAAATTACTTTGATATATAAATATTCCATTAGAATAGTTTTCATGTCATATAAGAATCCCCCTAACATAAGGTTAATTAAAATATTATAATAATGATTAGTATTTTTAATATAGGAGGAAGCTTATGGAGGATTGTAATAAACCACAATTAGTAGTAAGCAGATGTTTAGGATTCAGTAAATGTCGCTATAATGGGCAGGGTTACAATGATAAATTTGTAGATAAGCTTAAGGATTACGTAAATTATATTACTGTATGTCCAGAAGTTGAAATTGGACTTGGAGTTCCTAGAGAATCCTTGAGATTGATAAAGGAAAAGGATGACATTGAACTTTTCCAACCTACAACTGAAAAAGTATTCACTGAAGCTATGGAGAGTTATTCATCAAGATTTTTAGATAAAATTAAAGATATTGATGGCTTTATACTTAAAGGTAAATCTCCGTCATGCGGAATAAAAGAAGTAAAAATATATTTAGGAAAAGTGAAAGCGGTAGGTACAATAAAGGGATCTGGAATATTTGCTGTAAAAGCTATGGATAAATATCCTTATCTAGCCATTGAAGAAGAGGGAAGACTAAAAAATTTAAAGATAAGGGAACACTTCTTAACTAAAGTATATATAATGTTTGAGTTTCGTAAGGTTATGGAAAGGGGATTAATTGGGGAATTAATTGACTTTCATGCCCACAATAAATTTCTTTTTATGGCATATAATCAAAAAGAACAAAAGATCATGGGGAGAATTCTAGAAAATCAAGAAAATAAAAATATAGAAAAAATAATGAATGAATATAGAGAACATCTTGGATTGACTTTTGCAAGATTACCCAGGTATACAAGTTACATTAGCACCTTAATGAAAATATTTGGACACTTTTCTGATAATATTACCTCAAAGGAAAAAGGGTTTATCTTAAGTACTTTTGATAAATACAGAGAGGGGAAGATACATTTAAGTGTGCTTGTCAACCTTATTAGATCATATGTTATAAAATATGAAGAAGACTGCTTAATAAATCAAAGTATTTGGACTCCTTACCCAGAAGGATTACTTGATATAAGTGACTCTGGAAAAGAAGGGGGTTTATAAAATGTTCACGCTTTATTAAGAGTTATGGGACAAAAGATTCTTAGAAAATAAAGAAAACGTTCTTACTATATTCATTTAGATAATGAAAGTTTTGTAGAAAAATCCAATGAAATGGAAGTTGATGTGATTAACATAATGAATCAGAAATTTATATAAGAAATAATCAAAAGGGCGTTTTTGCTTGGGTAATAAGCAAAACGTCTTTTTTTAATGTAATAAAGTGTCAGATAAAATTACGAGGAATTAAGGAATAATGTAGTTTCAAGTATGTAGATAGAGGTTTTTTTTTATTGACATAAATATAAAAAGAAATATAACATTGTATTGGGCAATTTACATTATGTGTAAAAACTACAAAATAATAGAAGGGGGAAGGGTAGAGGAATGTTTAAAAAAGTTTTTTCAACACTGTTAGCCGTTAGTGTTCTTGTCATGGGTTTCCCAAGTGTTGCTTTTGCTGCAAGTGAAAATGGTTACACACCAAATGATCAATATTCTTATATTGTGTCTGCAAAAACAGGAAAAGCTGTTCAAGTTTCTGGAAGTAGTGCAGATCCAGTTACAGCTAATGCGGATATCCAAAATATGAATGGTAATAATCTAACTGCTAAAGCTCTATTCAAAATGTTAAAATCTAATACTAATTCAAACTTAGTAAGTTTTTCATCGGTGGGTAACCAATGGAATATGCTTAAGTCAGAAACTGTAAATGGACTAAATGCTATAACAGATAGCAACCCAAAGAAAACTACAGTTGATGGGTGGGAGTCATTTACATTAGAAAAACAATCTGATGGAAGTTTTACTATGAAAGACGGTCATTTTAGTAGATTTGTCTCCGTAAATGATGAAGGAAAATTAGTAACTACAGAATCTACAGCAGTTACTGATGCAGAAAAATTCTTCATAGTAGAGCCAACTTATCCACCAGAAGAAGATCAAGTAGCAAATGATATTTATATTGAACATGTAGCTACACACAATATTGTAACAGTGGATGGGGTAGTAGGCAACCCTATTGATGTAAAAACTCCAATGCCTAGTGACGCAGCAAATGTTCCGGCAAATGGCATATTTAAGTTAGGATATGGTTCTTTCCAGAACAATTCCACTGTTAACTTCAAATCTAATAACAACACATTATGGACTGGAAGCAATAGCTTTGTTAGACAGGTAGGAGATATGACAATTGGAGGATGGGAATCCGTTCAAGCTGTGCCTCAAGGGGATGGTACTGTTGCTTTTAAACAAACAGAAGGATGGAAGTATATCACAGTTAATGAAGGAAAGATGGCTCCAGGAAATTTAACTAGTGCACCTACAGATAATGAAAAATTCATTATTCATACAAAATCAACACCTAAAAAAGTAAGTAAGATTACTATGTCAAATATAGAAGGTAATTCTGTAACACTTTCATGGAGTGCTTTAGAAGGAACTATTTTTAGTGGATATGAAGTTTGGAGATCAGAAACTTCAGGAGGTCCATACGCAAAGGTTGGTAAAGAAACTGCACAAACAACTTATACGGATACAGGACTTCAATTTAACACTAAATACTATTATGTAGTTCGCACAGTTAATGGACAAAGTCCTTATGCACAAAGTTCAGAATTCTCAGTAACTACACTTGCTGGAAATCGTCCAAGTACACCACCATCTGGCATAGATATTAAAAAATCTGGTAAGGATATTAAGTTAACTTGGAATGCAGATCCGAGCGTAAATAAATATGAAATTTATCGTGCTGGTGGTAAATTTGGCAACTATGAAAAAATAGGAGATACTACAGAAGCAAGATTTACAGATACTAAGCCAAATGCTTCTAAGTATGAAAACTACTACAAGATTATTGCCGTTAATAACTATGGTACAAGTGATTATTCAAACAGCATTTCATTAGAGACCAAGATGTTTGGAAGTAATATGATTTTCTATAACGCTAAATATGATGATATGAAGGCAATAGGGCAAGAAGTAAATGCAATTCATGATAATACAACATTCCAAGGCCAATTCATTCCTAATCGTTATGGTATATATTTTAAGCCTGGAAACTATAATAATGCAGGTTTATTAAATATTGGATTCTACACTCAAGTAGCAGGACTTGGAAAAACACCACTAGATACAAAAATTCAAAATCTATCTACTCCAGCATGTTTACCAAATAATAATGCAACACAAACTTTCTGGCGTAGTGCTGAAAACTTTACTGTATCAAGTGAAATAAACCCAAATGACAAAATGCCTTGGGCAGTTTCACAAGCTGCACCACTTAGAAGGATGAATGTTGAACGAACTACCCAATTTGACTGGAATTATGGATGGGCAAGTGGCGGCTTTGTTGCAGATAGTGCATTTACAAAGAATGTTGGTTCATACACTCAACAACAATGGTACACTAGAAATAGTGATTTAACTGGAGGTTGGTATGGAGTAAACTGGAATGGAGTGTTCCAAGGGGATGTAAGTGCTCCAGATAGTAACTGGGACAAGAATCCAGGAAATCCATATACAACTATTGATAAGACCCCAATCGTTAGAGAAAAACCATTCCTATATTTAGGTGACGACGGAGAATACAAGGTATTTGTACCTGATCTTAAAAGAGATAGTTCAGGAATTTCTTGGTCAAAAGACAATATGGGAAGTGGCCAATCATTAGATATTAGTAAGTTCTATATTGCTAAAGAAGGTGTAGATACAGCTGAAACACTAAATGCTGCATTAGATTCAGGAAAGAATCTATTCTTTACACCTGGCATCTATGAATTAACTAAACCACTTCATGTAAAGAATGCTAACACAATAATTCTAGGAACAGGACTTGCAACTCTTGTGCCTAAAAATGACAAGGGTGCAATGCTAGTTGATGACCAGTCAGGTGTAATTGTTGCTGGACTTTTATTTGATGCATATTATAGCTCAACAAATATGCTTCAAGTTGGTCAAAAAGGTAGCAATAAAGATCATAGTGATAATCCAATATCATTATCAGACTTATTCTTCCGTATTGGCGGATTTAAAGAGAACAATGTTAATGTTGATACAACAGTTGAAATCAACAGTAATGATGTAATAGGTGATCACTTCTGGGTATGGAGAGCAGACCATGGTGCAGGCGTTGCATGGGATAAGAATACTGCTAGGAATGGCTTAGTTGTAAATGGTAATAATGCTACAATGTACGGAATGTTCGTTGAACATTTTAATGAATACCAAACAATATGGAACGGTGAAAATGGTCGCCTATACTTCTATCAATCAGAAACACCATATGATCCACAATCTCAAGAAGGATGGATGAGTCATGATGGTACTGTTAAAGGATACGCTTCATATAAGGTATCTAATAGGGTTAATAACCACTTAGCAGTTGGTTTAGGAGTATATGATGTATTTATCAATACTAATGGTGCAAGTATCTTTATGGATAATGCAATTGAAGTTCCAAATAAAGAAAATGTAACTATTCAAGATGCATGTATAGTTGAACTTGGAAGCTCAACTGGCCCACTTGTTGGAGTTAACAGTATAGTAAATGGAACTGGTAATGCAACAAGTACTGGTAAAGGCGGAAAAGGCTATGCAAAAGAAAATCTTCTTGAATACAAAAATGGTATTGCAACCTTATTAGATATAAGTGGATCAACCCCAGTAAAATACACAAAGCAAGGGACAGAGCCTGCAAATTCTGTAGAAGACTGGAGATCCTATATTCCAACATTAGTTGATAAAGCTGATGCATTGAATAAAAAAGACTATACTCCAGAAAGTTGGTCAGTATTAGTACAGGCTTTAAAAAATATTAAAGCTCTTCTAAAAGATAATACTGCAACTGCAACAACTCTTGAAAATGCTTATAATGCACTTGATAAAGCTATCAAAGATTTACAAGCAAAATCACCAGTAGATAAGTCTTCACTAGAAAAGTTATATAATCAAAATAAAGATAAGACACAAGGAAAGTATACTGATTGTAGCTGGAAGGCATTCCAAGATGCATTAACAAGTGCAAAAGCAGTAATTGACAATAAGGATGCTAAGCAGACAGATGTGGATGCTGCATTAAAGGATTTACAAGATGCTATAGCTAACTTAAGGAAAAACCAATTGAATACACAGTTGTATGAGATTTTCCTAAGACTGTTTCACCAATTGATACTTCACTCTAATTATTGATTGGTGCAATCGCAATAGTAGGTGGAGTAACTTTAAGAAGAAAGAAAGCTTCACAAGAATAATAATTAAATGATGCTATGTTTGTCGTGGGTGACAAACATAGCATCCTCTTTGTTTTAAAGTATTTTCCTTATATCTACTAATGAAGTAATTTCATAAGTAGGCTTAATATCAGATTGATTTTTAGTATTAGAAGGATTAAACCAACAGGTATCAACCCCAAAGTTTAGTCCACCCCTTATATCAGAAGTTAAACTATCACCAATCATAATTACTTTGCTTTTATCAAAATGCTGTATATAATTTAAAGCAACTTCAAATATCTTAGCGTCTGGTTTTGAAGCTTTCACTTCTTCGGAGATTACTATGTGCTCAAAATATTTGGCTAGAGATGATTTTCTAATTCTTTTATCTTGAACATCAGTAAGCCCGTTAGTAACCATAACTAGTTTATAATTTTTGTGAAGTTCTTCTACAAGAGTAGTACTTTCTTCATATAAATGGGATTCATTAGCTAAGTTTTTTACATAAGCAGCTGCAAATTCATGTGAATCAAACTTAATCCCTATTTTATCTGATAATCTTTTAAATCTTTCTATCTTTAATTTTTCTTGAGTAATATTTCCCTTTTCGAAATCATTCCATAATGCCTTATTAATTTCTTTATATACTTTTAAATGATAATCTTCATCATAGCTTATATCAAACTGAATCATCGTATTTTTAAAAGCATTGTTTTCAGATTTTTTAAAATCAAATAAAGTATCATCCGCATCAAATAATATAACTTCGTATTTCATAGTATCCTCCATTTAAGTTGTTTATATAATTATACCATGCTTTACATGTGGTAATTCATAAGTTACCATATTTATATAAAGTATAATATGACATGTGTCCTATTCTGGAGGAGTTATGAAGAGAATTTATGATAGAAACCTTTTAGAAAAGTATCTTGATAAATATGATATAGAAAAGTTGTTTGATGAAAATATAATTAATTATGCTGAACTTCATTTTTACGAAAATGGGGAATTAATTTTAGAAGCAGAAGAGAAACTTGATTATTACTATTTACTTGTGGAAGGAAAGGTTAAGATATCGTATTTATTTGAGAATGGAAAATCTATGTTTTTAAAGTTCTACAGTCCATTTAAAACCATTGGTGATATAGAATTATTAAAAAATATTCCTATACGCTGTGATGTAGAAGCCATATCAGAAGCTCACTTAATAGCAATCCCATCAAAGATACTTCAAGATGAGTATTATAATAATTTAAATTTTTTGCATCATCTAATTAATTCCTTAAGCGAAAAGTTAGATGCAACTATCAATAATAGCTCATATAACTTTATATATCCTCTTATAAATAGGTTAGCAAGCTACTTGGTTGAATACATAGATAATAATGAGTATATAATTTTAAACTCATCATTTAAGGAAATAGCTCAATTTTTAGGTACTACCTATAGACACTTAAGTAGAACCTTTAATGAACTTGAAGAAAAAGAAATTATAAGATGTGATGATAAGAAAATATTTATATTAGATGAAGTTAGGTTAAGAGATTTATCTAAAAATTTATATAAGTAGATAATATTAGGAATTAAGATAAAGCATCACTTTTGAAAACCCAGAGATGCTTTATCTTTTTAATTTACGGATTTATATTGCTATTGAACTGCTAGTAAATCAACAGTTGGAATATTTGCATTAATCCATTTTAATGAAGGTAAATATTCTTTATTTAACCATAGAAGCTTAGAATGTTCTTTTGAATTTGGAATTCCAGATACTAATTTACATTTAACTGTAACTAAAGTCATCATAAAATCATGATATTCTTGAGTGTTATATTTAACTACATTTATAAATTCAATGGAGCAGTTTAATTGCTCCTTTATTTCCCTTTCTACTGCTTCCTTATATCCTTCACCTTTTTCTAGCTTTCCAGAAGGAAATTCCCAGTGGTTAGGAAGAGACATTTTAGGAGATCTAAGTGCACAAAGTATTTCTTTATTTTCATTTTCAATAATTGCTCCAATAACTGTTATTATCTTTTTCATGTAATTCACCTCTATATGTATTGTAAAATGAAATTTAAAAAGTAAATCTTTTTATTCTATGTAAAAATTTCAACTACTAACAATGTTTTTTTATACTATTTATAATATCGACTATATTTTAATAAAATTTATTATAAGGTGAACTTTAAATATAGGCAATGAATATTTAAAGTATTTATAATTTATTTATGGTTAAATAAACTAAAGTTAGTTTATACTTGAAATTAAGTATAAAAAAATATATAATTAAGCATAATGATATATAAGCAGCGATGATAAAAACTACGATTTATAAATTTCTTAAGAGAGCCGATGGTTGGTGTGAATCGGTGAAAGGTTAAGTCTTTCCACTTTTGGAGCTGTCGATGATGAATCGAAAGGTTAGTACCCTTTATCATACTTTGTTGAGTGGCTGGTTATAATTTTATCCAGCAATTTGGGTGGCAACGCGGATTATCTCCGTCCCATTATTATATGGGATGGAGTTTTTTTATTCTTATTTAGTAATTATTATATATTTATTTAGGAGGAAGAATATGTTAGATTTAAAATTTGTAAGAGAGAATCCAGAGATAGTAAAACAAAATATAAAGAATAAGTTCCAAGAGAGTAAACTTGGATTAGTTGATGAAGTAATTGCTTTAGATATTGAACTTAGAAATGCAAAGCAAGAAGCAGAGGCCTTAAGAGCTGATAGAAACAAGATTTCTAAGCAAATTGGTGGATTAATGGCACAAGGTAAGAGAGAGGAAGCAGAAGAACTTAAGAAAAAGGTTAATGCAGAATCTGAACACTTAGCTGAACTAGCAACAAAGGAAAGTGAATTAGATAAAAAAGTTAAAGAGATTATGATGGTAATACCAAACATAATTGACCCAAGTGTTCCAATTGGAAAAGATGATAGTGAAAATGTAGAATTAGAAAAGTTTGGTGAGCCAAAGGTACCAGAGTTTGAAATTCCATACCATACTGAAATTATGGAGAAACTTAGTGGAATAGACTTAGACAGTGCAAGAAAGGTTGCTGGAAGTGGATTCTATTACTTAATGGGTAATATAGCAAGACTTCATTCAGCAGTAATTTCTTATGCAAGAGATTTTATGATAGATAGAGGCTTCACATATTGCATACCACCTTTCATGATAAGAAGTGAAGTTGTAACTGGTGTTATGAGCTTTGCTGAAATGGATGCTATGATGTACAAGATTGAAGGAGAAGATTTATATTTAATTGGTACTAGTGAGCATTCAATGATAGGTAAATATATCGATACAATATTACCAGAAAGTTCATTACCTCATACTTTAACTAGTTATTCTCCTTGTTTTAGAAAAGAAAAAGGGGCTCATGGTATAGAAGAAAGAGGAGTATATAGAATTCACCAATTTGAAAAACAAGAAATGATTGTTGTATGTAAACCAGAAGATAGCATGAAATGGTATGATAAACTATGGAAGGATACAGTAGATTTATTCCGTTCTTTGGATATACCAGTTAGAACTTTAGAATGTTGTTCAGGTGATTTAGCAGATTTAAAAGTTAAATCAGTTGACGTAGAAGCTTGGTCTCCAAGACAAAAGAAATATTTTGAAGTAGGAAGCTGTTCAAACTTAGGGGATGCACAAGCACGTAGATTAAAAATCCGTGTAGATGGTGAAAGTGGTAAGTACTTCGCTCACACATTAAATAATACAGTAGTTGCGCCACCAAGAATGCTTATAGCTTTCTTAGAAAACAACTTAAATGAAGATGGATCTGTAAATATCCCAGTTGCATTACAACCATATATGGGTGGTATGACTGTAATAAAATAATAAAGTTTAAAAATCCAATGTCAAAGTTGACATTGGATTTTATTATTTTATTACCAGCCTACATTAATTATTGCATACTTAGGATCAGTTACTTGAAGTGTACTACTAAAATCAAAAGCATCATCATAGCAGAAACCATATGCTCTATTTTCATAAGAGTGTTGATGCCAGAAAGCTGCATAGTAATTTGCAGGTGCTGCTTGATAGAAGTAGCTTGAGTTATTCCAATGTGCAGGATCAAGAATTACATGTCTATTAAATGCTGCACAAATTTGAGTCTTAATTGCTTTTTCGTCGTCATTTCCGCCATCTAATATACCATTACCTAACAATACTTCCTGAGTAGTAGGTTTTCCATGTATATATAGATTATATGCTCCACCATTTTTACTAAATATAAAATCGCTACCTACTACATGACCACTGTAAGTTCCACGGTCACAATTAAAGGTTAGTTCATGAGTTGTATAGTAGTTATAAACATCATTTATATAGTTATCAAAATAGTGAGCATTAGCTTTTGAAGCAGCAAATGTACCAAGTCCAGATGCAGGAGCATAAATTCTATCAGATTGAACTAGTGATTTAAATTCATTTGGTACAGAATTCTGGAAGGCACTCATAAGCTCTGCTCTTGTTCCAATATCACCATTTGTTCTATTATATCCACTCTGACCAACTAATTGTATATTATATGGGAAGCAGAATTGATCAACTCTTGTATTATTGATCCAGAAACCATTATTAGTCCATGCAAATTCAGACCATTCAAACATTATACCTTTATTTGGGTCTGATGTGTTTGCTAGGTTAGGCCCAGCATATCCGATTAATCCGTCAGCAGCTTGATTAATTCTTATATAAAGAGGCTCACCATAGCTTATATACATTCTTGCACCTATCATCTTTGGAACAAATGCGTAATTTCGATCACTCGCTTTGGTGAAGTAATTTGTGTAGTTAAAGGTACCATCTGGAGTAGTCTTAGTTAAGTGACCAGCCGCATCATTATCACTTAGTGACATAGGAATAAGATTTCCATTTAGATCAACATGAACAAATTGTTTAGTTACAGGGTCTTGTCCAACAATTGCCCAGTAAATCTGATTATCAGAATATTTACCATTGGTATTATTCTTAACTTGCAAAGTTACATATCCAGATTTTTGTGGCGGTTCAGTAGAAGAGGAACCTGTGTAGATCTTAACAGAGGTCATTTTATCATTTGCATCAGTTCCAATCCAATCAGAACTTGAGGTGTAGGTCCATTTTGTTCCCGTAAAGTTATCTCCATCATATACTTCAACAGTCCATCCACTTGGTATCTTTAAAGAAGACATCCAATTGTCTGGGATTCCAGCTGAATTTAATTGAGAAAGTGTGTAATTACCTAATCCTAATGTTTTTGAGGCGCCGCCATAATATATATCTTGGTAGAAGGTAACCCCAGTAGTTGGATTTGTAGATGAGCCAACAGTATAACTATACCAGCTTGTATCATAAGCAGGAGTTCCATTGTTATAAGTGAAAGAGTAATCGATGATATTACCAGAAGCTACTGTAGCAGTTTGCTCATATCTTGAAGCACTGCTATTATAAGTCATTCTAAGATTTTGTTGAGCCCCTGAATTAACTTTATAATGAACATCAACCCAGGAAGTATTTACAGCAGATTTAAACCAAATAGTAGCAGTAGAACCTGAGACATCTACACCATAAGTATAGTCTGCTGCATGAACATTGATTTTAAACATAGTTGTACAAAGAAATACGAAAACTAAACATAGTCTTAAAGCTTTTTTAAACATTACATACCCTCCTAAAATTTTCATGAAATTTGAGAAATAAATTTACATTTCACAAACTAGGTAAATCCCACGTAATTCATACCAATTCCTCCTACTAAAATCAAATTTCTACACCGTTGATTTAAGCAGATAAAGTTGAGAATGAAATTAAATGATAAATTTTAGTAATGTTATGTAGTTTAAGATATTTTACCATTATATATATAATTTTTCCATGAATTTCAAGAATATTATGACAATTTTGAAGAAGTTTTTTATAAATTGACCATTTGATTATTTTAAACTTAAGGTTTTGTAAGAATTTCTTATAAGTGATGTAAAGTCTCTCTTCTACAATGAATTCATAAGATAAATTTGAGTTTTCAGGAAGAGGAGCAAGGGTATGAAAAAAATATTTAAAAGATTTATAGCATTTGTAATTATAATTTGTGGATTTTGGTACATGTTTGATCATATAGCATCAAAGTCCAAAGGAGAAGAGGTAAAGGAAAGTGTATTAAATTTTAGCAAAGAAAATAAGGCAGAGACTATAGAAAATAATGATGGAGATGATAAACTAGTATTAGTTAATGAGGAACATGAACTAGACAAAAACTTTAAACCTAAGGATTTAACTATACCCAATATAACATTTGTTCACGGAACAAGTAATGAGGAAAAGCACGTTTCTGAAATTATTAAAGAGCCACTGGAAGGATTATTTGATGCAGCAAAAAAAGATGGCATAACCCTTCTAGGTAATTCAGGATATAGATCTTATAAATCACAAGAAAATACATATAACAACAGAGTGAAATCACAAGGAGAAAATATTGCAGACTCATATGTAGCAAGACCAGGGTCTAGTGAGCATCAAACAGGATTATGTATAGATGTAACAAATCAGAAGCAAAGTTTTGTAAAGGGAACAAAAGAAGCAGAATGGCTTGATAAGAATTGTTATAAGTTTGGATTTATAATAAGATATCCTTATGGAAAGAAATATATAACAGGTATTGAATATGAACCTTGGCATATTAGATATGTTGGGAAAGATGCAGCTAAATATATTCATGATAATGGGATTACATTAGAAGAATATTTAGAAAAATAATTATACATTATCGAAGTTGGAGGGTAAAATGAATAACAATATTCTTGTGGTAGATGATGAAAAAGAAATAAGAGATTTATTAGAAATAAATCTTACAAATGAAGGTCTTAATGTATTTAAAGCAAGTAATGGTATTGAAGCCTTAGAAATTTTAGTTAGAGAAAAAATAGATTTATTAGTTTTAGATATAATGATGCCTGGAATGGATGGACTTGAGGTATGTAAGCGTGTTAGAGAAAAATATAATATGCCAATTTTAATGTTAAGTGCAAAGGCAGAAGATATGGATAGAATCCAGGGCATAATGACAGGTGCTGATGATTATGTTTGCAAGCCATTTAATCATTTAGAGTTAATTGTTAGAGTAAGAGCATTACTAAGAAGAGCATATTTCTTTAATGCTAAAATGCAGACAGAAGAGGATATAATTAGAATTGAATCAATGATTATAGATAAGAGTAAACATAAGGTAACAAATGAAGAGGGAGAAGAAATATCATTAACTGCAAGAGAATTTGAAATACTATATCTTTTAGCTACTAATAGAGGAAGAGTATTTAGTGCAGAAGAGATTTTTGAAAAGGTATGGAAAGAAAAATACTTTCAATCTAATAATACAGTAATGGTACATATGAGTAGACTAAGAGATAAGTTAGAGAATCACATGGAAGGAAATAAGGTAATTCACACTGTATGGGGAGTTGGATATAAAATTGAAAAATAAAAGATTATATAAACATTATTTATTATCCTTAGCTGATATAGGGATAGCAGCATTAATAACATATATTTTGTATGGAATAACTAAGAAAATAGTAATTTTATCATATAATAACGTAACAAATGAAGGTAAACTTAGTATTTGGGATATCTGGGCGTATCTTAGATATATATTGTTTAGGGAAAATACAAAAATATTTTTAGGCATAATTGTATTTGCAATAAGTTATTTCCTTATAACCTATAGGAAGAATAAGAACTTAGCAGCTATTATAGATGAAACAGAGATAATGGCAAATGGAGACTTAGATAGGCTAATCACAATTAATTCCAGCGGGGATTTTGAAAATTTAGTTACTAATATTAATAGCATATCAAAACAGTTAAAAGAAATAACAATTGAAGAAAGAAAAGCCCAGCAGACTAAAAGTGATTTAATAACCAATGTATCTCATGATTTAAGAACCCCATTAACTTCAATAATAGGATACTTAGAAATTATTGATAGTGATAAATATAAGGATGAACTAAAACTAAGATACTATGCTAACATTGCCTATGAGAAAGCAAAAGGACTAAATTTACTTATTAATGATTTATTTGAACTAACTAAAATGCAAAACAATACAATTAATTTAGAAAAAGAGGAAATAAATTTAGTTGAGCTACTAGGGCAGGTAGTTGCATATTTTGAATATCAATTTAAAAATGCAAAGATGCAATCAAGAACTAGATTTTCAGAAGATAAGTTAATAGTAGATGCTGATTCAGGAAAACTAGTTAGAGCCTTTGAAAATTTACTTACAAATGCAATTAAGTATGGAAAAGATGGGTTGTATGTTGATGTAGTTACAAAGCTAGAAGATAATATGGCTTTAGTTCAAGTAATTAACTACGGTCAAGCAATATCTCCAATTGATTTACCATATATATTTGATAGATTTTATAGAGTAGAAAAATCAAGAAATAGTAAAATAGGAGGTTCAGGATTAGGTCTTGCAATAACTAAAAATATAATTGAATTGCATGGGGGAACTATAATAGCTTATAGTGATAATGAAAAGACTATATTTGAAGTTAAGTTACCATTAATATAACTTTAAGAGACGTTTTATTAAATAAAACGTCTCTATTCACATTTATTATCTAATTCAGGATAATACTTTATGGACCAACCCTCAATTTCTTTGATTATGCTTGTTAAGTCTTTGCCTTTAGTTGTGAGAAAATACTCAACCTTAGGTGGAATTTCAGCAAAAACCTCTTTGTTTATTAATCCATCATTCTCAAGTTCTTTAAGTTTTTCATTTAATACTTTTTGACTTATGCCACTTGTTATTCTTTGAAGTTCTAAGAATCTTCTAGGTCCATTATATAGGTGACATAGTAAAACTGCTTTCCACTTACCTCTTATTAAATCCATTGCAAAATCTAATAAACATATATATTCTCTACCGTTAAATTCTATCATTTAAGTACCACCCTTTAGTTTGATTTATGTAAAGTGTAAAAATATTTTCAATCTAATAATATAAGATAATGATAAATAACACAATAAATCTTACCAAAAAGTAAGAGACTAACAAAAAAGTGCGTACTTGTGGGTTAGTATATGGAGTCATATAATGAGCACAGAACAAAAATATTGGAGGTATATATTATGAAAGTTGTTGCATTTAATGGAAGCCCAAGAGAAAATGGAAATACTTATGAGGCAATAAAAGCTGTTGCAAAAGAATTAGAAAAGGAAAATATAGAGGTAGAGATTGTACATGTAGGAAATAAAGTAATACGTGGATGTCTAGCTTGTGGTGGATGCGCAAGAAATATGAATGAGAAATGCGTAGTTCAAAATGATCAAGTTAATGAGTGGATTCAAAAAATGAAGGAAGCTGATGGAATAATTATAGGTTCTCCTACTCATTATTCGGCAATTGCAGGAACTATGAAATCCTTCTTAGATCGTGCATTTTATGTAACATCAGTTAATAATGGTATGCTTAGACATAAAGTAGGGGCAAGTGTTGTTGCAGTAAGAAGATCTGGAGGAGTTCCAGTATTTAATCAATTAAATAATTATCTTAACTACTCAGAAATGTTAATGCCTTCATCAAACTATTGGAATGTAGTACATGGTACAGCACCAGGAGAAGCTACTCAAGATGAAGAAGGAATGCAAATCATGAGAGTATTAGGTAAGAATATGGCAATGTTATTAAAGCTCTCTAAAGCAGGAAAAGATACGTTAGAAAAGAGTGAAAGAGAAAATAAAGTATTTACAAACTTTATAAGATAATTATAGATAATCAATACGTAAACTTGATGAATACTTGTTGATTCTTGAAAGGTTCAATCAAGAATCGGCTAGTATAAATCATAGTTGAAGTTGATTATCTAATAGGACGTTTTGTATGCACATATGTGGGCAAAACGTCCTTTTGCTTATTTATGGTATAATTTAGGTAAATATTATATGAAAGAGTGAAGAAATGAAGATAGATAGATTACTTGGAATTGTCATATATTTATTAAATCATAATACTGTAAGTGCAGCTTTACTAGCAAAGAAGTTTGAAGTTTCAACTAGAACAATACAACGAGATATTGAGAGTTTATGCTTAGGTGGAATACCTATTGTTTCATTACATGGAGTAAATGGCGGATATTCAATTGAGGATAACTTTAGATTAGAAAAACAGATAGCTAGTTCAGAGGACTATCAATATATTACTACAGCATTAGAAGGAATGAATTCTGCCTATAGAAACAATAAACTTGAAGACACCTTAGAAAAATTATTAAGTATATCTAAGAGAAATGTAGATATTAAGCCCCAAATAAAGCTAGACCTTAGCACTTCTCGAGAAGGTAACTACGTAGATGAATACGTGAAAATAATTGATAATGCAATAAAAGAAGAGCACATTATAGAATTTGAATATACAAACTCCTATGGGGATAAATCATTAAAGTTAGTGGAGCCTTTGGCAATAATATTTAAGTGGTATTCCTGGTATATGTTTGGATATGCTAGAGAGAAAAAAGATTATAGATTATATAAGTTAGTGAGAATGAGAAATCTTAAAGAATTAAAAGGTTTCTTTTCTATAAAGCATGAAGATATAAATGAATTATTAGAAAAACATGAAAAACAGGATAACAGAAATTATATGGATGTAAAAATACTCTGCAAAAAAGAAATACGAGTTTCTGTAGAGGAGTATTTCCCAAATGGAAGTATTGAAGAGCTTGAAAATAAGGATTTTATATTAGGCTTTAAAATTCCAAGTAATGAAATAGGGTGGAAGGGAATACTTCTAGGCTATGGTAATAAAATTAAGATACTTGAGCCACAAGAACTAAGAGATGAGTTTATAACAAAAGCAAAAGAAATTATTGGAGTTTATGAATAATATACGTCATATTGTTGTCGTATATCCCCTTTTATAATTTAAGCATAGTAAATAAAAAGGAGGAGTTTTATGAGTTATTCAATTTATGAAAAATGTCCAGTTTACGAAAGTGAAAAGTTTATCTATAGAATGGTGGAAGAGAAGGATGCAGAAGATTTATTAGAATGTTATTCAGATCCTAAAGCTTTTAAACTATTTAATAGTGATAATTGTACAAGTGATTTCTTTTATAAAACATTAGAAGAAATGGAAGAATGCATTAAGTTTTGGCTTGACCAATATAAAGATAAGTACTACGTACGCATTTCTATTGTAGATAAGCAAATCAATAAGGCTATAGGAACTATTGAGTTCTATGATAGGAAAGTAAATTATAAAGATATTTTTAAAGTTGGAGTATTAAGACTTGATCTTGCTTCAAAATATGAAAATGAAGAATTTATTTCAGAGATAATAGATATAGTTATTAATAATTTATGTGAGGCTTATGAAGTTGAACATATTATAACTAAAGCTATTCCAGATGCTAAAGAAAGGATTTTAGCATTAATTAATAAGAAGTTTGAAAGATTAGAAGATAAGGTTATTCTGCCATATAATGACTATTATATAAGGTAAAACAAGTAAGAGGGAATTTTTTAATTTCCCTCTTTTATTTTAGTGATGAAGAATTTCTATATTCTAATGGCGTCATACCTACAATAGCTTTAAAGGTCTTTGAAAAATTTCCTTGGTCGCAAAAGCAAAGTAGTGTGGAAATTTCTAATACGCTTTTATCAGTAGTCACTAATAAAACCTTGGCACGGTCTATTTTTACCTGTTTAAAGTATTTCATAATAGTTATTCCAATATTTTTTTTGAAGGTATTAGATATATATCCAACTGATAGTTTTAAATCAGTAGCTATATTTTCTAAGGTGACCTTGTCCTCTATGTGATAATAAAGGTATCCAATTATTTTATTTATAACTAGATTATCTTTAAGTTCTAAGTAATTAATTAATATATCAAAGTAAGAATTAATCATATCTAGTTCTATCTTTTGTAGGGATGGTAGCTTTGAGGTCTCTTGTATTTGTTTATAGAATTTATTATATAAAGTATGCAAGTATTGTTTTGAGGTACCATTGGTAATAACTTCTCTAGCTAAAAGTACATTCCAAACTAAAAGATCATTTCGTTTAGTGATTGGAGAGATATTTTCTAAAATCTCATTTTTATGCTTTTCAAAAGTTAAATTAATAAGCTTCTCTCTATCTTTATTTTCAATTAAAAATACTGCATCATTATTAAAAAAATACTCATCCGATTCGTATGCATCATACATAAAAAAATATTCCCCTCTAAATTGTTATCAATTTAATTATATAGTAAAAATAAATAACATACAAAAAAGACCAAAAATATTAATTATAAACAAATTAGGTAGATTCAAATAAGTATAATAAAATCATAAAGATTGCAATCGTTATCGTTAAGTTATAGTCATAAATTTGGAGGGATATAATGAATAAAAAAGTAAAGTTTATTGCAGGCATGTTAACAGTTGTTATGGGAACTAGTTTGTTTTATGGGTGCGGACAAGCATCTACTAAAACAAGCGATGAAAAAGAAATAGTTGTCTGGTCAAATTTAATGGATAATGAAGTGGCTAAAGTAGATGAAATTGCGCAAAAGTGGGCAAAGGAAAATAATAAAAAAGTTAAGGTAGTTAAAGATGATTCAGGATATCAAGAATTCTTGACAGCTGCAAACTCTTCAAAAGGTCCAGATATGCTATTTGGACTTGCACATAACAATTTAGGTACCTTTCAAAAAGCTGGTTTATTAGAAGAAGTTCCAAGTGACTTAGTTAATAGAGACGATTATGTAGGAAAGAACATATGGGATGCAGTTTCCTATGATGGAAAAGCATATGGAGTTCCTATATCCATGGAAACCTATGCACTATTTTATAACAAGGATAAGGTAAAAACAGTACCCAAAACAATGGAGGAACTAATTACAGAGGCAAAGGCATATGGGCAAAATGGTTTTCAGTTTCCTATAAATGATTTTTATTATACAGCTGCCTTTATGCAAACAGAAGGGGGCTATGTATTTGGTGGTGGAAATGGAAAACTTGATGTAACTAACTTAGGTTTTGACAATGAGGGAGCTATTAAGGCATATCAATTCCTTCAAGACTTAGTTCAAAAAGACAAATTTATGCCAGCAGATATTACTCAAGATATCGCAAATAATACCTTTAAGTCAGGAGACGCAATTTTTTATATTGGTGGACCATGGGATGTTGCAGGGTTTAAAGATGCAGGGGTTAATTTTGGAGTAACAGCAATTCCAACACTTGATGGAAAAAATATAAAGTCCTTTTTGGGAGTTCAAGCAGCCTTTGTTAGTAGTAAATCAAATAACAAAGATGATTCTTGGTCATTAATGAAATACTTAATTAAAAATAGTGGAGAAGATTTATATACAACAGGTAATAGAATACCAGTACTAAAATCAGAATTAAATAAAGACACAGTTAAGAATAATGAATATACCCAAGGATTTATAGCACAAACAGCATATGCAGTACCAATGCCAAATGTATCTGAAACACAAGCAATATGGGATCCAGTTAAGAATATACAAAGAATCTTAGGCGGAGAAGATCCAAAAGTTGTTGCAAAAGATATTCAAAAGGCAGTTAAAGATGCAGTAGAAGTAAGTAAGTAAGTAAGTAAGCATAAATAGATATTTCCCAAGGGTATGCTGGTTAATTAAATTAGTGTACCCTAAAAAATACTTATAAGGGGGTATATATGAAGAATTTAAAAGCAAAGAAAAATAGAAAAGCATATATATATCTAACACCAGCACTTATTAGCATTACAGTATTAAGTATACTTCCAATGTTATATACAATCTTCATAGCTTTTACAAATTATTCTCTCAAAAATCAAAATTATGGATATGGAACAGCGGCAGGTTGGAAGATAGTTGGACTTTATCAATTTCAGCAGATATTAACTGGAGCACTTAAATCGCAGTTCTTCCCACTGCTATTATGGACATTAATCTTTACAGCCCTATCCACTTTTGGAAGCTATTTTATTGGTCTAATTTTTGCAATGTGTTTAAGTGATAAAAATATGAAGGAATCCTTTATATATAAGGGATTATTAGTTATTCCTTGGGCACTACCAGGAGCAATCACAATAGTCTCATTTAGAGGATTATTTAATAGTCAATATGGATCAATTAATCTCATGCTACAGCAGCTGCATTTAATTAAAGAGCCAATAATGTGGTTAACAACGCCTTTTGCAGCAAGGCTTGCAGTTATACTTATTAGTCTTTGGATTGGTTTTCCCTACATGATGAATGTTTGTATGGGGGCTATTTCTGCAATACCTGATACCCATTACGAGGCAGCAGATTTAGATGGAGCAACTGGGTTTCAAAAATTCACAAAGATTACGTTACCTTCACTAGCTAAGACTTCTTATCCTTTATTAATTTCAAATTTTGCCTTTAACTTTAATAACTTTAATTCGGCATATTTGTTAACTGATGGAGGACCATCAAAGGCAGGATCATCCTTTGCTGGATGGACGGATATTCTTGGATCTGCAACATATAAGATGTCAACATTACAAGGAAATTTTGCATTAGGTGCAGCAATGTCTATATTACTATTTTTAATTATAGGAACACTTTCAATTATCAATATGAATATTTCAGGACAGTTTAAGGAGAGTGAGGGATAGTTATGGAAGTGAAAATAGAGCAGAATGTAAAGAAAGTAAGTTCAAAAAAGATCACATATAAACATAAAATGAATAAGGGTGAAAGAGCCGCATTATGGGGAAAGAGAATTTTTTTATGGATATCAATTTTAATTATAATATTTCCTGTTTTTGCAATAGTAACAGCTTCTCTATCTCCTGGTACAAGCTTTATGCAAAAATCCTTAATTCCTAAAGAAATAAGCCTAGTAAATTATAAGGTTGTATTGTCAGCAAAAGATGGATTTTTAAAATGGATGTTAAATACAACTTTTGTAGCATTAGCTGTATCAACAATTCAACTTATTATGACAATGCCAGCTGCCTATGCATTTTCAAAGATGAGATTTACGGGAAGAAAAAATGGACTTATGACTCTATTAATTCTTCAGATGTTTCCATCAAGTATGGCAGTTCCAGCAATACTTGCAATTGCCTACAAAGTACCATTTGGTATGGATAATCTATGGTTTTTAGTCTTGGTATTATGTGCAGGTAGTGCTTATAATATATGGCTTATGAAAGGGTTTATCGATGGACTTCCACAGGCTTTAGATGAAGCTGCTATGGTGGATGGAGCTACTACATGGCAAGTGTTTACAAAGATAATATTACCTTTAAGCAAGCCTATGGCCGTGGTTATATTTTTCTTTTCATTTATTTGTGTATTCGGAGAATTTGTTTTTTCAGCAGCTTTAATTAAGGAAAAATCATTAAAGTTATTGGTTCCTGGGTTAAAGAGTCTTATGGTGGATAAAGTAACTAACTGGCCACAATATGCAGCAGCTTCTATATTAATTTCAATTCCTTTAGCAATAGTTTTTGTGTGTATTCAAAAGTTTATTACTAGAGGACTTGTAGCAGGTTCAATAAAGGAATAGATGAAATAATTATCATAGAAAAGTAGGAGGAATATACATTGAATAAACATGCGATTTATCATATAACAGATACACCATATGCTTATGGAAAGAATTTAAACACCTTAAGAGTTGTTCTAAGAACTGCAAATGGTGATATAAAAGAATGCATTTTATGCTATAAGGATAGATATGATTGGAAAGATGAATTTTTAATAGAGAGAATGCAAATAGATAGAACCACAGAATTATTTGATTTTTATAAAGCTGATATATCTGTAGAAAGAAATAGATATAGATACTTTTTCAAGCTAGTTGATAAGGGAAATAATATTTATTATCTAGATGAAAGAGGCTTAAGAAATTATAAGATACCAAAGGATGAAGCGACAGCTTTTCAATATCCTTATATAGCAGAAGGGGATTTGTATAAAGAAGTAAGCTGGCTTCAGGAATCTGTAGTTTATCAAATCTTTGTAGATAGATTTTTTAATGGAAATAAAGACAATGATCCAAAGAATACATTAAGGTGGGGAACCTCTGTAACTCCTAAATCAATGTTTGGGGGGGATATAAAGGGTATTATAAGCAAATTGGATTACTTAAATGATTTAGGGGTGGATTTAATATATTTAACTCCAATATTTAAATCTTCCTCCAATCATAAATATGATGTAAATGATTATTATAATATTGATCCTCAATTTGGAACACTTGAAGAGGGAAAAGCATTGGTTAGAGAATGTCATAAAAGAGGAATAAGAATAGTTTTTGATTGTGTTTTTAATCATTCTGGAGACGACTTTTTTGCATTTAAGGATATACTTAAAAATGGTGAAAAATCAAAATATAAGGATTGGTATTTTATAGATAGCTATCCTGTAGATCAAAAGAAGGTTAATTATTATTCCTTTTCAAACCATATTAAGTCAATGCCTAAGCTAAATACCAGTAATAAAGAAGTAAAGGAGTACTTACTTAAGGTAGGGGAATTTTGGGTAAAAGAAGTAGGAATAGATGGTTGGAGACTCGATGTGTGTGATGAAGTAGATCATAATTTTTGGAGAAGCTTTAAGGAGAGAGTTAAGGAATGTAAGAATGACAGCATAATTATTGGAGAAATAATGCATGAGGCAACATCTTTCTTAAAGGGTGATCAAATGGATGGAATAATGAATTATCCTTTTAAAGGAGCTTTGATTGATTTCTTTGCAAGAAGATCTATAACAGTAGAACAGTTTAATGAGATTCTAGGACAAAATAGCACCATATATATGGAGGGAATTACAAGACAACTGTGGAATTTGATTGGAAGTCATGATACTCAAAGATTTTTAACTGAATGTGAAGATAATATTGAGAGGATGAAGCTAGCAATTGGATTCCAATTTAGCTATATAGGTGTTCCATATATTTATTATGGTGATGAAATAGGACTTACTGGGGGAGAAGATCCAGAATCAAGAAAATGTATGATATGGGAAAAGGATAAACAGAACCTTGAACTTTTTAATTGGTATAAAAGTTTAATTAAAATAAGAAAAGATAATTTATCCTTAGTGTATGGAGATTATAAGGTATTGTATTGCAAAGAAAATGTACTGATATTTGAAAGAAACTTTAATGGGGAAAAGGTAATAGTAGCTGTTAATAATAATTATAAGAAATATTATGTAAACCTTGGGTTAGATATAATGGCTAAGGATTTATTAAAAGATGGAGTAGTGGACTTAAGTAAAACTCTAATTTTAGATTCAATGGAATTTAAGGTTTGGAAAAAAGAAGGTATGTTTGCGAATTAAGCAAACATACCTTTTCTGTATATTAAGAGAATCTCTTAATAAAATTATTTGGATCTGTACAAGTCATAGATTCGCTCATAACACATACTCCAGTTGCCCCTGCATTTTTAACAGTTCCTAACTTATCGTCAGTTATTCCACCTATTGCAAATACTGGAATGTTCGCTTCATTACAAACTTCTTCTAAAAATGAAAGGCCTTTCTCAGGAACTCCCTTTTTACAATCTGTAAGGAATATATGACCTGCAATTAAGTAAGTGGCCCCTAATTCTTGAGCTTCTGTTACTTCCTCTACAGAATGTATAGAAGCTCCTATGTTAGTAAATTTAGAAAGCTTATCTTTATATAATCTTAAGTTACTCATAGATAGTTGAATATTAGGAATATTAAGCTTTAAGGCCACATCTATATTTTGATTTATAATAAGAGAAACTTTATTAATATCACAAATCTCTTTTACTTTTATAGCCAAAGCCTCATATTCAAATAGGGTTAAGTCTTTTTCTCTTAACATTATTCCATAGGGATTTCCTTTTGCTAAGAGATTTATTCTGTTTAAGAAGTCATCTTTACAAAGTTTTTTATTAGTTATACAAATTAGCATAATCGCTACCTAAACTCTTATATAATCTGTATAAACAGGTTGAAGGCCTTTAGTAAGAATCATTTCATGCACTTCATTTACACTTCTGGGATCAGAGATTTCAAACTGCTCATCACCTTTTTCTTCTTCACTATGACCACCAACACCAACCTTAACCCCAGCTGATATTTTTGTAGCTGCAAGTCCAATAACATTATCACGGAAACCAGCTCTTTCTCGTGTAGAAATTGTAATACCTGCAAAAGGCATAAATAATCTATAAGCAAGCATAACTTGTAGAAGTTGCTTTTCGTGAACGTCATTTGGGTTATTATCTGCATTATTTATATAAGGTCTTAATCTAGGAGTTGAGAAGGAAACTTCTGCATGAGGATATTTTTGCTGTATAAAATAAGCATGTAACCCTGCTGCAAAGGCATCTTTTCTAAAATCATCAAGTCCAAGCAATGCTCCGAAGGAAACACCACGCATACCCCCAAGTATTGCACGTTCTTGAGCATTAAAGCGATATGGGAAAATTCTTTTTGGCCCTCTTAAATGAACCTGCTCATATTTATCAGTATTATAGGTTTCTTGATAAACAGAAACAAAATCCGCCCCACATTCATGTAAAAAAGCATATTCATCAGAATTTAATGGATATATCTCAATACCAACTGTAGAGAAATATTTAGAAGCTAATTTTACTGCATCACCAATGTATTGAACTCCCGACATATGTCTAGATTCACCAGTTAAAAGGAGAATCTCTTGTAAACCAGTAAGAGCTATTTCCTTAAGTTCAGCCTCTATTTCTTCTAAGGAAAGCATTCCACGGTGAATTTTATTCATGCAGTTAAAACCACAGTAAACACAATGGTTCTCACAATAGTTTGCAATATATAATGGAGTAAAAAGACAAACAGAATTACCAAAATGCTTTTTAGTTTCCTCCATTGATTTTCTTGCCATAGTTTCAAGTAATGGCATAGCAGCAGGAGAGAGTATTGCAGCATAATCTTCAATTGAAAGAGTATCCTTTGCTAGAGCTTTTTTTACGTCAATTTCTGTATAGTTTTCATGATTATATTCATTTACCAGTTTTAATACCTTGTCCATAATATCAGAATTAGTGGCTTCCATATCATCTAAATACTTCATATGATCTACTTTTATAGCTTCCATAATTAATCCTCCAAAAATCCTGTTAGAGGACTTGATGCTTCGCCTTTAAAATCTAAAACTCTTCCAATGCCAGCTAAATAAGCTTCACGACCTGCCTCAACAGCTTGTTTAAAAGCTTTCGCCATAAGAGTAACATCTTTTGCAGATGAAATTGCAGTATTACACATAACAGCTGAAGCCCCCATTTCCATAGCTTCACATGCTTGTGATGGACGACCAATACCTGCATCTACAATTATAGGTAAGTCTATTTCATTAATTAATATCTGAATAAATTCTTTAGTACAAAGGCCTTTGTTACTTCCAATTGGTGAGCCTAAAGGCATTACTGCTGCTGCACCTGCATTAACAAGGGATCTTGCAACATTTAAGTCAGGATACATATATGGCATTACAACGAATCCTTCTTTTGCAAGCATTTCAGTAGCTTTTATTGTTTCGTAGTTATCTGGTAATAAATATTTTGAATCATGTATTACCTCAACTTTAACAAAATTACCACATCCAATTTCTCTAGCAAGACGTGCTATTCTAACAGCTTCCTCAGCATTTCTAGCGCCTGAAGTGTTAGGTAGTAGCGTAATACCTTTAGGAATGTAATCTAAAATATTTTCTTCTCCACCAACATTTGCACGACGAAGTGCTAAAGTTATCATTTCAGCGCCACCACTTTCTATAGCAGCTTTTATTAATTCAAGTGAAAATTTACCTGAACCTAATATAAATCTTGATTGAAATTCATGTCCCCCAATTATTAACTTATCACTCATTTTATCTGTCCTTCCTATATTTCTTCGATTCCAACTAATAATCTAAGTATCATATTTGCTTGATGGCCAGCACATATTTGTACTCTTGGTGCCATAAGTCCACTTCCTATTCCAGAACCATTTTCTAGATCCCCACAAACATATAAATTTTTCATAGGTCTTGTGGTTTTTATTAGATTAGAACTTTCATATCCAGCCATACCAGAAGCAGCAACTATTTTTGCCTTAGGTAATTCACTAAGCCCAACATTGACAAGAATTGCTTTGGCATCTGGTTTATCAAAAGCTTCACAGATAACATCGTATCCACTAAAAAGTTCAACAACATTATCTTCAGTTACTCTAGTAGTTATTGTTTCTACTTTGATAAATGGATTAATTTCTTCTATTTGCTTTTTTAGGGCAATAGTTTTAGGTAGTCCTAAATGGCTTATGTTATAGCATTGACGATTTAGATTGCTTGGTTCAACTATATCAAAATCCACTAATAGTAGATGACCAACACCTATTCTTGCAAGCATAATTGATATATTAGAACCTAGTCCCCCGAGTCCTGCTATTGCAACCTTACCTTGCTTTAATTTTTTATGAACATGAGGAGTATGTCTTGCCATCATCATGCTTTCAAGCTCTTCTTCCTTTGGCATAGTGCCTTTACGGATTATAGTTAAAATATCATCTTCAGATATCTTATTATCCTTGTCTATTTGAAAGCCATTTAATATTACAATGTCACTTTCATCTCCAAATTTATTTCTCACTTCAAAGGCTGTTTCTAAATTTACTTCAGTTTCTTTTCCGTTTAAGGTTATCTTCACTTATCAGCCACCTCCTACAAATCTTACAACTTCTACAGTATCTTCATCGTAAAGCATAGTGTCTTTGTATGCTGCTTTAGGAACAATATCACCATTGCGTTCAACAGCAATTTTAGTAACATCATAGTTTTGTTCACTTAAAAAATCTAATAAACTTTTACTGCTTTCTAAAGAAATTGAAGTCCCATTTACTTTCATTTTTTCACTTCCTTTCCAAATTTGCCCGAAAAAAAAGCACAAAAATGAGACTTACACCCTTTCGGTGGTGTACCCCATTTTGTGCTCTTTTTGTTGATAAAATTATATTATATTAGAATAATTTGGTCAAGTAGAAAAGTAAATTTCTTATTTGCTATCATATTTTGATTTTTATATTATAAAATATGGTAAAATTTATAAAAGCATATTTATAAAGTTCAATTCATATGTAAGGAGAATGCTATGTACACAATTGGACAAGTAGCAAATATTATGGGGATTTCAAAAGATAAGTTAAGGTACTATGAGGAAAAAGGAGTTTTGAAACCTTCACAAAATAATGAAAATAATTATAGACAGTATAGCTTAGAAGAGATGCTTTCTATATTATCTATTGAGTTTTATAGATCATTGGATTTGGATTTTAAGAGCATAAAAAGAATTCATAATCAAAGTGATATTAAAGACTTAGAAGAAATTTTAGAAGATAAAAGAAAAGAGATAGTTAAGGAAGTAGATAGGCTAAATGCTATAGTTAATAGAATAAATAAGGCTAAAAAAGCATGTAATGACATAGAAAGATATCTAAATAAATTTTCAATTAGAGCAATGAAGCCTATAAAAGTATTAGGCGAAATGTCAGACTTCACGGCCTTTAATGAATTTGAGGTTATTCATGAAAATAAGGATTAGCTAGAAGATGAGGCAATTATAAAAAGCATGAAAAGATATATAACTTTTAATGATGATGGAGTAGTGTCTAGTAAAATGTTCATTACTAAGGAAGTTGAAGAAGGAAAAGAGGAAAATGAAGGAAATATATTAGAATATGAGAAATGTTTATATACAATTGTTGAGGATGGATTAGATTATAAAAATGTTATGGAAGATACTTTTAAGAAGTTTAAGGAGTGGGTTTATTTAAATGATTATAAGGTAAAGGGAGAGGGAATTATAGGTATGTTATTAATAGAACATTTTCACGAAAAGGCAAGGTCATACTTAGAAGTTTATATTCCGATTGAATAGTAGTTTATATTTAATATTGACCTTGGGACAATCCCATAGTTTAGAATAAAGCTGAAATTGAATTATGGGAGGAATAGTTTATGAATAGACAAAAGCAGATAAGAAGCGTAGGTAAGATTTTAATACTTCACTTGTTTCCAGGAATGATGTTAAGTCTTATATATGTTTTGTTGTTAAGGTTTGAGGTGTTAATAGAATATCCTAAATTAATTATATTAGCTGTAGCAGGGAGTTTTACTATTATACCGATAGAGATGGGATGTTTATTTTATGTATCAAAGAAAGAATCTGGAAGTTTTAATATATTCAACATATTAGGCCTCAAAAGCAAGCTTAAGGTTAAAGAGTATGTAATTTATACTATATTTCTACTCGGACTAGCAGGAATAATTATGACAGCCTTAAAGCCATTTTCAAATTACTTATTGGATTCTGTTTTTAGTTGGATTCCAAAGTGGTATAACTACAATCAGGAAATGGAGTTATTTAGAAAGAGCTTTATAAAAATATCAATTGTAGTTAGTTTCTTATTTTTTACAGTAATAGGGCCAATTACTGAAGAACTCTACTTTAGGGGATATCTACTTGCGCGTATGAAATGGATGGGCAAATATAGCATTTTAATAAATACTATATTATTTGCAGTTTACCACTTTTGGTCACCGTGGCTTATAATTGCGAGAATTGCAGCCTTTTTACCATTATTTTATTTCGTATATAAAAAGGATTCTTTTAAATTAGGGATATTTGTACATTGTTTAGCAAACTTCACTGATGTGCTAGCTTTAATGGTATTATTATAATAGTTAGTAATATTTAGGGGGACTTATGAAATATAAGATTAGGTTAATATGTATACTTTTATTTACTTTGTCTATAGTAGGATATG
Source organism: Clostridium paridis (assembly GCF_016765615.1). Classification (GTDB taxonomy): domain Bacteria; phylum Bacillota; class Clostridia; order Clostridiales; family Clostridiaceae; genus Clostridium_T; species Clostridium_T paridis. The sequence continues at coordinate 397,020 of NZ_JAESWA010000023.1, forward strand.
GATGTAGTAGTGTAGAAGCTGAAAAGAAACTGCCCAAAACAGATGAAAGACTAATTTATATAAGTATTGATAAATATTCACAAGATGGAAACATGACAGTTGGGGTAAATGATACTAAAATATTCGAATCTAAAAAAGAGCAAGTAGCAGTAAGTGATATTATTAGCATATTTAATAGCAAAGAACCTGTAGATGAAAAGTTTGAAAATCCTAAATATAGAATTATATTCTTATATAATTTAGATCCTAAACAATCTGAAGTTAGAGATGAGTTTATGGAAAGTGTTAGATTTCAAGTTATAGATAAAGATGGACTACTAGTTCAAAACGAAGATACAAAACAAACCTTTAGAATTAGTGGAGAAGGATATGACAAGTTATCTAAATATTTAAATCTATTAAAGTGAAATTAGGGAGGGTTTAAAATGCAAGGAAATCATATCAGAAATGCTGTAAGAGCAATTATTATAGAAGATGGTAAGATTCTTTTATGTAAATATGAAGATAAAGAGGGTATTTTTTATGCTTGTGTAGGTGGTGGACAAAATACCTTTGAAGATATTCATTCAGCTTTGCGTAGAGAGTGTAAAGAAGAAATTAATAGTGAGATAATTATAGAAAAAATGGTATGTGTAAGAGAGGCCTTTTTTGATAATTATGATAAAAGTGGTGCTATTGAAAGAATACACCAGATAGAATATTTCTTTAAGTGTTCATTAAAGGATATGAAAAATATTTGTATAGGTGATAATCCAGATTTTAATTCACTTGGATTTGAATGGATACCATTAAAAAAATTAAAAGATCTTCGTGTTTTTCCTAGTTTATTTAAAGAATATATACATCTAGATGGTACGTTTGAGGACATAGTTTATTTAGGTTTGAGTAATTGATAAAGTAAAGCTTGGGAATTTAGTTAGTGAGTAGGGGTGTTATATATGTTACATGAGCTAACTTCAAAGTTAAAAAACCTTGGTGCAAGTTTTATTAAGACAGTAGATATATCTAAGCTTACACCAAAAGAGAATATGGGATATAATAATGCTATTTTGATAGGAATTGTATTAAGTCCAAGATATATTTATAAGTTATCCAAAGAAAACACACTAGATTATTCTGAGTTTTCGGAAAAGGAACATAGAGCAGATATCCTTGCAGATTGGACTGAAGAATTTATTGTTTCTAAAGGATATAAAGCCTCTTCTCAATCTGAAAGAAATTTACTCCAGCATGATCTTTTTGAGAGTGAAATAAAAACTACTCCACTTCCACATAAAAAGGTTGCAGTTTTAGCAGGTGTAGGGTGGATAGGAAAAAATAATTTGCTAGTTACTAATGAGTACGGAAGTGCATTATGCATGTGTAGTGTTTTGACAGATGCACCACTACCAATAGAAAAATCTGAAATGGTTATGCCAAAGTGCGGAGATTGCACTATTTGTAAGGACATATGTCCAGCAAAAGTTATACACGGCACAACATGGGAAGTTGGAATAGACAGAGATTTAATTGTTGATGTATACAACTGTGTAACATGCCTAAAATGTTTATCTCATTGTGCATGGACACAGAAATATATGAATGAGAATTTATATGGTAAAATTAATGAAAATAAATAAATCTGTTTTGTGTAAGGAGTGTGAACGAATGTACTATGTTTATTTAATGAGTAATATAGAGCCAATAAATGAAGATTTAATTAAGCGGCATGTTGATCATTTAAAAGAATTAAAGAGAATAGGAAAGTTAATTCTTTGTGGACCATTTACAGATTATCCTGGGGGAATGGTAGTAATTTCTGCAGAAAATATTTCAGAAGCAACAGAAATTGCGAAATCAGATCCATTCATTAAATCTGGATGTAAGTCTTTTGAAATTAGAACTATTGAATTGGCAAATGAAGAAAATAATTATTTGCTGTAGAAAAAGGAGAATAATATGTTAGATTTATTTAAAGCATTTACAACACAAGATGACTTTGTATATGAGGGAGCTTTTATAGCCAAGGTTAAATATAAGCAGTTTAGGGCAGAGTCAGATAAAGAAATTTACAAAAATGAAGTTGTTAAAGGTAATAGTAAACTTTGTATATTAAACTGCAATGGATACATAAATGATGAAATTGCAGAGACCTTAACAGTTTACTTAATGATGAATGTTAAGGTTAAGGAAGAAACTAAAAAAGAAACTATTCAAGATGTAGGAACCTTATGGAGAACTTTTTCAAAAGAAGAAATTGCAGAGTTTAGCCATAGAACAGGGGACACAAATTCTATTCATCTAACAGATAATCCAGTAGTACAAGGATTATTCCTACTTAAAGAGCTTTGCAGCACTACTAATGCAAATGAGATAGAAGTGAAATACGTAAGTCCTGTTTATGGTTGTAATCCGGTATATTTGAAGCATGAGGAAAATGTAATTAAAGGATTTAGTGATGGAAAATTATGCTTTGAAGCAACAATAGGTTAAAATCTTGGGGGGACAATTTATGAAGGTTATATTTCTTGATATAGATGGTGTTCTTAATTCTGAAGAATTTTTTGTGAATAACAAAGATCAAGTAATTGATAAAAATAGAGTGAGTATTTTAAAAAATATTATTGATATAACAGGAGCTACTATCGTTATGTCTTCTGGTTGGAAATTATGGTTTGATGATAATATGATGCCACAGGATGATTTTTCTAATAGCTTATATGAAGTTTTATGTGAATTTGACATAAAGTTATTTGGGAAAACACCTGATTTTAGCAACGAAGAAATAAGAACTAGAAAAACATTTAGTCATGTAAAAGCCAAAGAAATTATGGCATGGTTAAATGAGCATGAAGATGTAGACAAATACGTTGTGATAGATGATTTAGATATGAAAGATGAAGAAATAAATTCCCATTTAGTTAGGATAAATGGGAAAATAGGTATTACAGAAGAGGATGCTAAAACTGTTATAGAAATGATTAAATAAATATGAGTTAAGGGAGCTTTATTTAAAGCTCCCTTATTTGATAAAAAGGTGAAATAAAAAGTAGTCATTTAGGGAACTATATTTACAAAAGTAAAAGAAAGTAATAGTAAATGGAGGTATAAAAGATGGTTGTCTTAGATGAAGCTACAAGACTAAACTATAATATATCATCAGATTTTAATAGTTCAAATGGAAATACAGGAACCTTAACCTTTAATATAAGTCTTCCTTGTGAAAGAACAATTTTTTGCAATGAAATTATTATAGCAATACCTAAAGGTTCAATAAGTGAAAATGATAGTTTTAATCCTTCTGTAGATACAGATAAATGGGGATGTTCTGTCGGTGAATTAACTAAAGGTGAAGAACTTGGATTACATAATAGTTCACAATTTATACCAATTAAATTCAAATGCCAAAAAGACTGTGACCAAGAATTCAAAACACCTTTTACTTTTAAAATTGGAGTTAATAATATAGCAAAAAAGAGTGGTAGAATAGAAGAGTTTTATATAATTGAATGCTCAAAAGATTCTGTAGCTGGAATGTATAACAAAAGTGATAGGTGCATTAGCATAAATATATAGAATTAATATTTTGTAAACAGGGGACGTTTTATTTGTCACATGGCAGATAAACGTCCCTATTATAATTGACGAATTTACAATGAAATGTTATCATGTCTATGAAAAACATAGATGAGGTGTAAAATGAATGAGTTTGTGCGTAATGCATCTATAGATGATTTTAAAAGAGGATATGTTTGGAATAGTAAAAATGGAGAGTTTATTTGTCTTATATGCGGAGAAGGCATTGGTAATAGTGATGAAAGTAAAAATAGCCATATTATTGAGCATGGAAGTCAAATTGAAAGACTTTTATCACTGGAAAAGAAATATACTGGACTAACTGATATCCAAAAAGAACTCTTGCAGATGATTTCTAATAAGTATAGTGATAAAGAAATTTCAGTTAATCTAGCCTGCACAGAATCAACTGTGAGAAATATGAGATTTGCCTTAAGAGAACGAGCAAGACAGGCAAGAGCATTTCTAGCAATTATGGACTTAGCTGAGGGAGAAAGAGTAGTTACTTATCAGCCTAAGCTTCGCAACTTTCCAGTTAAAGAAGAGAAAAGAAAAGCTTTATTACCTAGATTTGCAGATCTATTTGAACCAAATAAAGAATATACAGAACTTGAAGTTAAGAAAATTATTAAACCAATTTATGAAGATGACGCAATTATAAGGCGCTATTTAGTTGATTATGGATACTTAATTAGAAATAAAGATGGAAGTAGATATTATAAAAAGAGTGAGGAAATTAATATGAAAGATGTAAGCAGAAAAGAGTTAATTAATAAATATAAAGAGCAGGAAGTAGAGCAAGGGATAATTCAAATTTATAACAAGGAAACTGGATATTCATTTGTAGATATATCAAAGAATCTTTATAAGCCTTTTGAAGCCTCGAAGTTTCAATTAAACCTTGGAATATTTAAATGTAAGGAGCTACAAGGTGATTGGAGAGTTTATGGAGAAAATGCTTTTGAATTTAAAGTTATAGAGAAGCTTAAACCTAGAGAAGGAGCAACAGATAAAGAAAATCTATCAGATCTAAAAGAATTATTAAAGATGTGGATTGAAAGCCAAGGTGAGACTTTGAAATTATATTCTAGGTAATAAGTATATCCAGAGGATAATATGATATGATGGTGGTAAATTTACACCACTTAAAGTATAATATAAAAAATGACAAAAGTAGGGCTAGAAATTAATCGCCTTATTATAAAAGGATGGGGAAAATGAATAAGGATTGCGAAAAGAATTTAATTAATTTAATATCAGAAATTGCAACGAGCTATAGACAAAACACTGTTTTTTCAGTTTATGAGTCAGCTAATCTCCCAAATAGAAGTGAGATAATTGAAATATTGCAGGAACTAAGACAGTTAATATTTCCTGGTTTCTTTCAAAGCAAAAGACTTACTGATAGTACTATAGAATACTATATTGGCGATCTTTTAATAAGTATTCAAGAAAAACTGCATAAACAAGTTAAATTAGCTTTACAGTATAAGCATAAAAGTGATTATGGAAATGATGAGGAATTAATAGAAGAAAAAACTAATAAAGTATGTATGACATTTATAAAATCAATACCTATGATTCAAGAATATATAGTAACAGATGTTCAAGCAGCTTATGAAGGAGATCCGGCAGCAGGAGATTTAGAGCAAGTTATATTCTCTTATCCAGGGGTATTTGCTATAAGTATTTATAGAATAGCTCATGAACTAGATAAATTGGCAGTACCATACATTCCAAGAATCATGACAGAGTATGCACATGGTAAAACAGGAATTGATATTAATGCAGGAGCTGAAATAGGAAAGTATTTCTTTATAGATCATGGTACAGGAGTAGTTATAGGTCAAACTTGTGTTATTGGAGAGTATGTAAAGATATATCAAGGTGTAACCTTAGGAGCTTTATCAACTAGAGGAGGTCAAGCGCTAGAAGGAGTAAGAAGACATCCTACCATTGAAGATAATGTAACTATTTACTCAGGAGCTACTATTTTAGGAGGAGAAACTATAATAGGCAAGAACTCAGTAATTGGGGGTAATGCCTTTATTACACAATCTGTTCCAGCAGACACTAGAGTAAGTGTAAAAAATCCTGAACTAAAATTCAGAAACAGTAAACCAGAAGAACTAAAACAAGAATTTATATTTGACTGGGTTATCTAGAACTTTACTGAAACTTAACTTAGGCATGTTAGAAAATAGCGGGTTCAAGCGATTTTCTGGCATGCCTAAGTTTTTAGTTTCAGTTAAGTTCTAGAAGAGTTTTTAAGGTAACCTAGTCCTTTGAAAGGAAGCGATTTAATAACGTGTCTAATTTTTTAGTTGAAGTTGAAGCCCTTGAAGGGCTTTTTTATAGATCTAATACCATAGTTTCAGGTAAATCATTCTCACGTTTTTCAGCACAAGCTTGTTTTCTTTGTTCATTAACAATTTCTATGGCGTTAGGAGCTTCATACATTTCAATTTTAAAGTCAACCACCTTAAGCATTTCAGTGAGAGAAGCTATTTGATTAACAATTTCTTTTCGATGTTCAACAAGTAAATTTTTTCGCGATTCTATATTATTGGCACTTTCCATACATAATTCAATGTATTTCTTAATTTCTTTAATGTGCATTCCTGAATTTTTTAAACAACAAATTACCTGAAATAAACCTAAGTCTGATTCAGTAAATTCTCTATGGCCTGATTTATTTTTTGAGACAAATGGTAGAAGTCCTTCCTTGTCATAAAAACGAATTGTATATATAGAAAGTCCCAATATTTCTGAAACATCTTTTATAGAATAAGTCATTTTATAATCTCCTTTAAAAATTATTAAAAAAACCTTGACCTAGATATAGCTCTAGGTATTAACATGAGTATAAATCATAAAAAATTAATATTCAAGTGATTAATAATTATCTAAAGGAGAGATTTTTAATGAACAAAAACAGTAAAATTGCATTAGTTACAGGTGGAAGCCGTGGAATTGGTAGAGATTCTGCAATATCCTTATCGAAAAAAGGAATAGATGTAATTATCACTTATAATACTCAAAAGGAAAAGGCAGATGAAGTTGTAAGAGAAATTGAAGCAAACGGAGGTAAAGCCGCAGCTATTCAGTTTGATGTTAGCGATGTATATTCATTTGATTCCTTTATAACTAATTTATCAAAGGTTTTAAAAGTAAAATGGAATCAGGAGCAATTTGATTTTTTAATTAATAATGCTGGCATTTCAAACCATACTCCTTTTTTAAAAGTTACAGAAGAAGAGTTTGACAAAATATTTAATACTCACTTTAAAGGAGTTTTCTTTTTGACACAGAAACTAATCCCGCTTATTGCAGACAAAGGAGTAATATTGAACACTTCAACAATGTTAACTCATGTTTCATCTCCAGGTTCAGGACTTTATGCTTCGGCAAAAGGTGCAGTAGAAGTTTTCACTAGATATCTAGCTAAAGAATTTGGACCAAGAGGTATAAGAGCGAATACTATAGCACCAGGAGCTGTTAATACAGAATTTAGTGGGGATACTTATGCTAAAAATCCAGGTTTGAAAGATATGATTGCGTCTCAGACTGCACTCGGAAGAATGGGAGAAGCTTCTGATATTGGAGGTGTTGTTGCGAGTCTATGTACAGATGAAATGGGGTGGGTTACGGGTCAACGTATTGAAGCATCTGGTACAGTAATATAAATAAAAAATTATACTTTACCATTTAAATACTTAATACCAGAAGTTAGTTCTTTTGAACACACTTCTGGTATTTTTATTAGGTAGTTTCCTAAAAGTGCGTACTTGTTATAAGATACCTTAATTTATATAATTAAAATGAATCTTAAAAATTATAGAAGAGGAGTGGTATTATGGCAGTTAAAATGCTACACACATGCATAAGAGTAAAGGATTTAGAAAAATCACTAAAATTTTATAGAGATGCACTTGGATTAGTTGAAACAGTAAGAAAAGACTTTCCTAATAATAAATTTACTTTAGTATATCTTTCAAATGAAGAAGGAGGATATGAAATAGAGTTAACTTATAACTATGATCAAGAGAAGCCTTATGAAATTGGTAATGGTTTTAGTCATACAGCAATTGGAGTAGATGACTTAGAAGGTGAAAGAGAAAAACACAAAGCATTAGGCTATGAAGTTACAGATTTAAAAGGACTTCCAGGAAACCGCCCAAATTATTATTTTGTAACGGATCCAGATGGATATAAGGTTGAAGTTATAAGAAATAAATAATATTTCTCATAGATGAGGTGAGTTTATGAATAAATTAGTACTTCATGGAGAAGAGGACGTTAATTGCTATTTTATAGAATATAACAATAAGTGTTATATAGTGGACCCAGGTTATGAAAAAGAAAGAATAATTAAATACGTAGAAGATAATAACTTAGAGGTACTTGGAATATTATTAACCCATGGGCATGCAGATCATATCAGTGCAATGGATTGTTTTAATGTCCCAGTATATGTTTATAAGGATGAATATCAGAACTTATTAAATAACTACAATAAGGTATTTGAAATCTATGGAAGGAAAATGAGTTATTCTTTAGAGAAAATTAATTTAATTCGAATTGATGAATCCAAGATTTTTAAAATTGATGATAAGGAAATTCATGTGATCCATACACCAGGACACACAGTTGGAGGTGTATGCTATAAATTTGGGGAAGATTTATATACTGGAGATACTCTTTTTAAAGGAAGAGTGGGTAAGTGGATATTTCCAACAGGTAATCTTGCTTCAATGAAAAAATCTATAATTAAATTAATAGAAACTCAAGATGAAAATGTTAGGGTACATCCTGGACATTTTGATAGTAGTACTATTGGAGAAGAAAAGAATTCTAATCCATTTTATTTAGAGTGGAAAAAGAATTAAGAAACATTTCCTTTTTAGGTGAGAAAGGGAAGGTTACAAAGGGGAAAATGGAGGAGTAATTATGAAGAAATTAGGTTTTGGAGGTATGAGATTACCTCGTTTAGTTGAAAATGATCCCAAGTCTATTGATCAAGCTCAAGTAAATGAAATGGCAGATCATTTTATTAATCAAGGGTTTACTTATTTTGACACAGCTTATCCATATCATCAGGGATTAAGTGAAGGAGCATTTAAAAAGGCTGTAGTAGATAGATATCCTAGAGAAGCTTTCTTACTAGCAGATAAAATGCCTACTTTCAGTGTATTTAAGACTGAAGATTATGAAAGATTTTTTAATGAGCAATTAGAAAGGTGTGGAGTAGAATATTTTGATTATTATTTGCTTCATAATCTTGGAGAAAAGAATTACGCAAGTTCAGTAAAGCTTGGTGGCTTTGAGTTTATGAAAAAGTTAAAGGAAGAAGGAAAAGCTAAACACATAGGTTTCTCTTTTCACGATAAAGCAGAGTTACTAGATGAAATCCTTACGAAACATCCTGAAATGGAGTTTGTCCAATTACAATTAAACTATATTGATTGGGAAAGTGAAAGTATTCAATCAAGAAAGTGCTATGAAGTTGCAAGAAAGCATAACAAGCCAGTTATAGTTATGGAGCCAATAAAAGGAGGAGGACTTGCAAATCCCCCAGAAAAAGCTCAAGAATTATTTAAAGCATATAATAAGGAAATGTCTTATGCATCTTGGGCAATTAGATATGTTGCTTCTTTAGAAGGAGTAATGATGGTATTAAGCGGAATGAATAGTTTTAATCAATTAAAAGACAATACTGCTTATATGTCAGACTTTAAGCCTCTTAATGAAGAAGAAAAAGAAATTATCTTAAAAGTTGTTGATATAATTAATGAATCAATAGCAATTCCATGTACTAACTGTCAATATTGCGTAGATGATTGTCCTAAGAAAATAAATATACCTGCATATTTTTCAGTATATAATTCCTATCACTTATATGGAGATAGAAATTTCCCAGCAATGCATTATGATCGTCAATCTCATGGAAGAGGAAAGGCTTCAGAATGTATTGAATGTAAGGCGTGTGAAAGACATTGTCCACAACATATCTTAATTACAGAAAAACTAAAATTAGTTGCTGGAGCATTTGAAAAATAACTATTTCGTAATAACCTCATGATATATTTTATCGTGAGGTTTTTTTATACTAAAAAATTGAATAGTTACACTTAAAAGTAATATAATGGAATAAAGATATGTAAATTAAATAAATATGTATTATGGAGGGATAGCTTGAAAAGAAAAGTAATTCCAATTATAAGCTTGGTGTTGATAGCAGCTATTGTTTTTACCATATACAATGGGAAAAATAAATTAAAGGTACCAACAATTGAAAATATAAGTAGTATGAAAATTATTGAATCGAGTGTAGGAGCGAGCCCAAAGAAAGAATTGGCCTTTGATTTTGGTAAAAAAGAACACGTAGATATGGCAAATAACATTTTGGATTGGATGAAATCTGGTAAAATAATAGACGATACTAATGATAAAGTTACTAATAAAGGCGGAAACCCAACATCTTTAATAATAGAATCAAAAGACGGAACAAAAATTCAGATTGAAGCAGCTACCTATGATATAGAAACTAAAGTAGAAAATGGAGTTCAAATTGAAAAACAGAATGCCAATGGACAAGTAAAATTATTTATAAGTAATACTAAAGAGCCTATGAGAGAGCTATCACCTAGTTTAAGCTCTTTTTTGAATAATGGATGGAAGAATTTTTTTAAATATAATTAAATTTTTATGGACTCTAAAGTTATAAGTACGTTTTGTTTGGAATTACAAATGAACGTACTATTTTTCTACAAGAAATTAGATATTAAAAGTTTTTGGTGTAAAAGTTAAAGTAAATAAAAAATAGAAAAAAATGGAACATTGTGATAATATATCATTGTATGTTTTAAAACATATCATAATAGTTGTTAGTCTTGGGGGTACATTTATGCATGCTAATAATTCCTTTAATAGTTTAAAAGAAGTTCCTTATATATTAGTAAAAAACCAAATAGTAACAAAGGTAAGTAATGAATTTACCAATATAACTGAATATACCTTTGAGGAGTTATTAAATAAAAACATATCAGATGTATTAATAACTCTTAAGGTTGGACCAGACATAAATATTAATAATATAAATGATAAGGTAGAGTATTTTTTGTTCTCAAAATCACTTGAAGTAAGATTTGTTAATATTAAAGTAATAGATGTAAAAGATGAGAGGATATATATCTTTTTAAAAAGAACTAATTTTGATGCAAAACGTAAATTCCCTTTCATTAATACGTTATGCTCAGATAATTTTTATGGGGTTGGAATATTCAGCGTGCCGGATGGAACACTTATAAAAGCTAATTCAAGGTATATTAGCATCTTTGACGCGCCATATAATATTAAAGAAAATTGTGTAGGAAAAAATGTATATGAATTTTTAACTGGATTTAAGGGAAGTTCTTTAGAAGAAGTATGGAGGAATGTACTTGAAACTGGAAAATCAAATAACTATGAAGAGATTATGTATGATGGCCTAAATAGGGGAACTACCTACTGGAAGCTATACTTAATACCAATTATTGAAAATAGTGAAATTAAATATTGTGTGGTAATGTCATTAGATATAACAGAACAGGTTCTTTCTAGAAAAAAAATTCAGGAGCAAGGGAAAATAATTAAAAAGCAAAAAGAGCAATTAGAAGAGATTATTCAGGGAATAGATGATGCTATTTTTATTTATGACTCTGATAAAATGCCTTACTTGGTTAATAATTCAGCTAAGAGTTACTTTCCAGGTTATGAGGTTAATGACTTTGGTATAGCATATATGAAATATAAGTATTACGACATAAATGGCAAGGAAATATCCATTAAAGAAAATATACTTTCTGAAATTTTAAATAAAAAAGTAATTCTTAATGAAATGATAACGATGAAGAATAATGAAATTACAAGACATCTTAGTATTAACGGAAGACCAATTTATAATATAAATGGAGACATAATATTAGTTATAATTTGTAGTAGAGATATCACTAAGGATGTAGAAGCAAAAAGAATAATAGAGCAGCAAAATAAAAGACTTGAGGCAATTATAGAAAGTGTAGGAGATATTTTAACTTTAATTGATGTAGATGGAAACTTAATAAAACAAAGTAAGCTTATTACAAATCGCTTTACGGATTTGAAGAAAGCCAGGGAAGCATATGAGCAAGCAGATTATTTTGATTTTGAAGGAAATAAATTAAGATCAGAAGATATATGCGTGAGCAGAGTGCTTAAAGGAGAGAAGGTTAAAAATCAAAAAGTTAAGGTAATAAAAGATAGTAGTGAGTTATACACAATTACAAATGGTATTCCAGTATTCAATTCAAAAGGACATGTAGAATTGGGTGTATTTACAACCATTGATATAACTGAACTTATGGAACAAGAAAAGAAGATTAAGTTGCAGAAGGAACTTCTTGAAGATGTTATGGAAAATATGCATGAAATGATGATAGTTTTCAATAAAGAAGGAAATGTGTTGTTTTCAGATAAAAAAACAAGAAGTGAAAAATTAAATATATTTGAAAAAATAAGGAACTTTTTTAATTTGACAACACTTTATAGCATGGATGGAAAGGTAATCACCTATGAGGAATCACCATTAGTTAGAGTAATGCGAGGTGAAAAAGTTAAAGATGAAATAGCGTATTTTAATTGCTGTGGAAAGACTTATTATACTACCTATTGTGCAAAAGGTGTTTATGATGAAAATGGAGATTTTCTTTATGGAATTTTTTATAGACGAGACATGACTGAGTTTGTTGAAAACCAAAATAAATTAAGAGTTATGCAGGAAAGATTACTTGTAGCAGAGATGGAGAAAAATGAAAGCTTAACAAAAGCATTAGAGATGAAGGATGAATTTCTATCCTTGGTATCTCATGAATTTAGAACTCCACTTAATGTTATCAGTACAGCTATACAAGCTATGAATTTAATTTGTGGAGAGGAACTATCACAAAAAAGCAAAGAATATTTAGGAATGATTAGACAAAATACATTTAGGCAGCTTAGACTTGTTAATAATCTTTTAGATATAACTAGAGTAAATGCAGGTCATATTAAAATTAATAAAAAGAATATAGATATAGTTTTTCTTACTAAAGCAATTACAGAATCAGTATGTGAATATGCTTTTCAAAAAGGAGTTAAAGTAACATTTATCACTTCATTTAATAAGAAAATTGTAGCAATTGATGATGAAAAATATGAAAGAATAGTTTTAAATCTATTATCTAATTCCATAAAATTTACATGTAAGGGTCAGTCAATTATTGTTAGTATAGGCTATCATAAAGGAAGTGTTTGTATAGAGGTTAAGGATAATGGCATAGGGATTCCAGAAGATAAGGTGGAAACTATATTTGAAAGGTTTGGACAAGTTGATAGCTCATTATCAAGACAAGCAGAGGGGACAGGTATAGGATTATCATTAGTTAAGAAGTTTGTAGAAGCCTTAGGAGGAAGTATATCAGTAAAAAGTAAAGTAGGTGAAGGAAGCACATTTACTGTATTAATACCTGATGAAATAGTTAGTGAAGAGGATAAAGAGAAACAATTAGAAGATCTACTAGATAATAGGCTCGTTCAATCAACTCATGTTGAATTTTCTGATATTTATATATAAGTAAGAGGAAAGTGAGATAATTTAATAGGATATTTTATAATGTTTCTTATTTATTGATAGCTAGATCAAATAAAAACTATGGCAATCAATGCGCTATATCACACAAAAAATTAGGTGCTAAAAGCTACTATATATGCTATAATTTTTACATGGTATAAAACTTTAAAAAAGGAAAATGCAAGTTCTTTTAATAGTAAATTGCTAGTTAATTTACTAAAGATGAAAAGGTTTTATGAAGGTTACTATTGGGAAAAGGGGAGAGTTACTATGAATGAAAAAATACTAGTTGTAGACGATTCACATTTTAATGTGAGGATTTTATCAGATATTTTAGAAGCTGAAAATTTCACAGTATTTTCTGCAAATAATGGTTTTCCCGTACTTGAAATGGCACATACACTTCAACCTGATGTTATCTTGCTTGATATAATGATGCCGGGTATAGATGGTTTTGAAGTTTGTAAAATATTAAAGAGTGAATATGAGGTTAGAGATATTCCTGTAATTATGGTTACAGCAAGAACAGATGGTAAGGATATTAAGATGGCGTTGGAGATTGGAGCTTTTGACTATATAAAGAAACCTTTTGATGAGATAGAAGTAATAGCTAGAATTCAATCTGCCCTTAGGTTAAAGGAATTACAAGATAGATTAAAATCACTTGCAATGAAGGATGGATTAACAGGACTATATAATCATGCTGTGCTAGTAGAATTACTTGAAAAGGAAGTATCAAAGCAGAGAAGGAGTAAAGGCAATCTATCATTTGTTATGTTAGATATAGATTATTTTAAAAAAATCAATGATACATATGGGCATATGGCAGGAGATAGAATTTTAAAAGATCTCTCCAATATATTAACGGCATCGGTACGTAAAGGTGACATAGTTGGTAGATATGGTGGGGAAGAATTTAGTATAGTGCTGCCAGGTGCAATCAGAGATGATGCGTATAATTTATGTGAGAGAATTAGAAGAAGTGTTGATGAACATGAGTTTAGTATTGGAGATCAAAATGTAAAGATAACCATTAGTATGGGGGTTTTCGCTCATGATTTTGATGATAATAGCTATGAAACTGAAATAATACAAAAAGCCGATGAACTACTTTATAGGGCTAAAAAGAATGGACGAAATAGAGTAGAAGTTATGTAAAGAACATATTTAAAAAAGTGTCAATCTAATAAGATTGACACTTTTTTATTAAGTATTTATGGAGAAATGCTGCCGCCAGTAGCTTTTATAGCTTCTATAAATACATTCATGGAAGGAGTTAACCATTTGTTTTTATGATATAAAATTTGTGTCATCATATTAAAATGACACCCAACTAAATCCAATTTTACTAATTTACCTTGCTTTAATTCATTTTCTACCGCCATTACAGGGAGTAAAGTAATTCCTAGATTGTTTGCAACAAAAGTTTTAATGGTTTCAATACTTCCAACTTCTAAGGATATATGAGGTTTCAAATTTTGGATATAAAACATTGATTCGAAAACACCTCTATAACTACACCCTTTTTCAGTTAGAATTAATGGCTCATTAGCAATATCTTTTAAAGTAAGTTTTTTTCTAGCAGCAAACTTATTCGCTGGAGAAGCCAAAATAGCCATAGGTTCATTATAAGACATACAAGTAATTAAATCAGAATCTATAATTGGCTCGCCTAATGTAAAGATGAAATCAACAACATTGTTTTTAAGCATATCATGCAGGTCTGAACAAGTACCAAGTTTTATTATTACCTCTACCTCAGGATATTTTATATTATAATCTTGAAGTAATTTTGGAAGTTTAACAGTGCAAAGAGATTCAACAACCCCGATTTTTAAAGTTCCCATAGGAACATTAACATCACTTATTGCTTCTTTAGCTTCATTTGCCAGCGTAATTATTTTTTCAGCATAATTTAGAAAAACTAATCCTCTAGAGGTTAATTTCATATTTCGTCCTATTCTTTCAAATAGCTTTATACCGAGTTCTTTCTCTAAAAGTTGTATTTGAGATGTTATAGTTGATTGAGCATATCCAAGATCTTCTGCAGCTTTTAAAAAGCTATCTGAATGTGCAATCTTCACAAATGTTTTTAATTGTCTAAGTTCCATACTATGATACCTCACATTTTAAAACTTCAATAAATTTGAAGTGTAAGTTCAAATAATTCAATTTTACTAAACTATACTCTTATGCTAATATAAGAACTACAAAAGTTCAAGAAGTTTTTTGTAAAATAGATTTAAGGAGGATTATATAATGGAAAAGATAAATGTCAACTATCCAAAGATGTATTATGGATTTCCTGTAATTCTTATAAGTTTTTATGATAAAAATGGAGGTCCAAACGTAACAACACTTTCATCATCATACACACTTAAAGACATGGTAGTCCTTGGATTTAGCAGCAAAGGATATGCAATAAATCAAATTAAAGAAGTTAAAGATTTTGTAATTAACATACCAGATGCATCGCTTGTTAAGGATGTTAATTTCTGTGGAAGAAATTCAGGTTTTGAAGTTAATAAATTTGAATCAAGTAATTTAACACCAGTAAAATCTAAGGTAGTAAATGCTCCAATCATTGATGAATGTCCTATTGCAATAGAATGCACTTTAACAGATGTAATAGAAAGAGATTACTATGATGGAGTGACTAATATATTAGCAAATATAAAGGGCAGAGCTATAGCAAAGGACTACTTGGATGAAGAAGGACAATTAAAGCTTATGAAAATCGATAATCTTATTTATATAGCAGATGGTGTAAACCGCGGATATAGATATATGAAAAGTGAATAATGAACATTTAAGTAAATAGATAGGGGGCTATCAATGTCGTACAATACAACTTGGTCTAATGATTCGAAGATAAATGAAGTAGAAGAAATAAAGCTTGAAAAGGATGGCTTAGATGTAATAGAAACAATTATTGAGAAGTATTCTAAAGAAGGGTATAATGCTATAACCCCTGAAGATATGAATAGATTTAAGTGGGCTGGAGTTTACGAACAGAAACCTAGAAATGGATACTTTATGATAAGAGTACGTATTAATTCTGGAATTATGACTGCAAATCAAGCAACTGTTTTAGCAGAAATTGCAAGAGATTATGGACGTGGAATCGCAAATGTAACAACAAGAGGGGCTATACAATTTCACTGGATTAAGGTAGAAGATTTGCCAGATATTTTTGCTAAGCTTAAGGCTTGTGGACTTAGTTCTTATGAAGCCTGTGGAGATTGTCCAAGGACTATAGTAGGAAATCCTCTAGCAGGTATAGATAAATATGAACTTATGGATACAACGGGAATAGTAGAAGAAGTTAATAACTTGTTTTTACTTAATAAAGATTTTTCCAATCTGCCTAGAAAATTTAAAGTATCTATCTCTTCAAGCACAAATAATGCTGCACATGCTCAAATAAATGATATTTCATTTACACCAGCAACAAAGAATATTGATGAAGCAGAAGTAGTAGGCTTTCATGTCTGGGTTGGAGGAGGGCTTTCAGCTATGCCTCATCTTGCACAGAAACTTAATATTTTTGTTAAGCCAGAGGAAGTCAAGAGAATTACTGAAGGAGTATGTACTATATTTAGAGATTATGGCTACAGAGAAAAACGTACACGAGCTCGTTTGAAATTCTTAGTGGCTGATTGGGGCATAGAAAAGTTCCAGGCAAAACTAGAAGAAATTGTTGGCAAGCTGGAATCAAAAGGAGAGGATAAGCTAGAAACTTGGAATTCTTCATATTATTTTGGAGTACATCCGCAAAAGCAGGAAGGAAAAAGTTATATAGGAATTAATTTGCCTCTAGGTGAAATTTACTTCCATGAACTTTTACAACTTGTAGAGATTTCAGAGAAAAATGGAGATCAAAAGCTTAGAACCACTTTGTCTCAAAATATTATCATTTCAGGTATTTGCAATGAAGATATTGAAGATGTACTTAAAAAAGATATATTTAAAAATCTATCTCCTGAACCAAATACATTTATCGGACATACTGTAGCATGTACAGGTAAAGAATACTGTAATTTAGCACTAGTTGAAACCAAAGAATTAGCGAAAAAAGTTACAACTTATCTTGATTTAAAGATAAAATTAGATAATCCAATCCGTATTCACTTTACTGGATGTCCCAACTCATGTGGACAAAAGCATATAGCAGATATCAGTCTACAAGGAGCAATAATAAAAACAGAGAAAGGTAATGAAGATGCTTTCACAGTTTGGTTAGGTGGAACACTTAATGGAGAAGGGAAATTTGCACAAAATCTTAATCGTCGTGTAAAAGCAACTGAAGTACATGAGGTTTTAGAAAAAATAATATTATTTTTTAAGGAAAATAAATTTAAGCATGAAAGCTTTAATGACTTTGTAGATAGAGTAGGAATAAGTGCATTTTAAGTTATAGTGAGCATTTGTTTGCAGTAGCGAACAAATGCTCTTTTTCATGATATAATCTACATAATAATATGTATAGTAAGGAGTGATTTTAATGGAACAAAAAGTAGTTTCAATTCCTGATATAACATCAAGACCATATAATCTTTCGGTAGAAAGGGAAATGCCTTTTGAAGCTAGTATGTTGTATAAAGCTTGGACCGAGGAATTTGACCTTTGGTTTGCAGCACCAGGGTCGGTTATTATGGAAGGAAAAGTAAATTCAGTATTTTTCTTTGAGACAGAATTTCAAGGAATTCGTCATCCTCATTATGGAAGGTTTATAGCACTTGAAATCAATAGATTAGTAGAACTTACATGGGTTACTGGGGATGGTGGAACTAGGGGAGCAGAAACTATAGTAACTGTAGAATTATGTGAAACTAATAAGGGAACTTTATTAAAATTAACTCACAAAGGATTCCCTGATGAGGAATCAAGGAATGGACATGAAGCAGCTTGGCCAATGATTCTAGAACAGTTAGAAAATAGATTAATTGAACGTGCAAATAAGAAATAACAGGTGTTATTTCAAATTACATTCAAATATACATTTTTGTCTTTCACCTTTTTGGTACATCTCATTATATGAAGGTAGGTCTACGATTTCTTTAAGACTAAGGCCTGCCTTTTCACAAGTTCTTCTAGAAGGATAATTATTTGGATTACAAGTTATTATTAATTTATTCATTCCATGTGAAGTAGCAACTTGCTTAATAATCGCGCATGCTTTTGAGGGATAACCATTACCTCTATAGTCTTCATATATTTCATACCCTATGTTTCCACCATAATATGAATTTTCATTATTACCAATACGAATGTCTATTTTCCCAATACAATCTTTTGAATTGTGGAGAGTAATTATATATTTATAAGTAGGAACATAACCTTTCTCATCATCAGCTGGGGCTCTATTTTCTATAATTAAATCAATCTCTTCATCAGTTAAGTAATCGAAATTTTTAAATTCAAACATGATATTCACTTCCATTTCAAGTATTTAACAATATTATAAAGGACTCACCTTCATAAAGTAAGTCCTTTGTAATATTATTTAAATTGAAAATATTCAAAATGAAAATCTTTTACTTTAAACATGCCTTTCTCTAAGTCCTTTGAAGCTTTTAACCTCATCCCCTTTGGACCGCAGAAAAACACATCGTATTCTTTATCTTTAGATAGAAATTCTTCAAAGTCTTTAGTCTCTAAAAAACCAGTTTTTGAACTATCAAATAAATGTATATGAAGATTATCTAAAGGTCTCATACTTTTAAGCTCATGTACATATGGAGCATCTTGTTCGTTATTATAGGCAAAGAAAAAATCAATTTCGTAATTTTCAGGTATATCAGATTGCCAGAAACTCCTAAAAGGAGTTACACCTATTCCACCTGCAATCCATATTTGATTTTTTAAGCCCAAAGTATAATTAAACAATCCATGTGGACCAGCTAATGCTATAATATCACCAGTCTTCAAGGTATTCTTCAGTCTATCAGTATGATCGCCTAAAACCTTAATAGCAAATTTAACTTCTCCAGCTTTTTCATAGGAGCTCATGGAAAATGGGTGAGATGGGAATCCTTTTCCATTTCCTTGCACTTTTAAGAAGGCAAACTGACCTGGTTTATAATGCATGTATTTTCCGCTTGAGGAGCCTGTAATCTCAATGGTGTTTTTTGCTATTTCTTTAATACTGATTACGTTATATTTATATTTGAAGGCAGTAAATTCATATAAAAATATACTGTAAAGGGCAGATAGAATTCCTATTACATTAATTAGATTCATCCATATACTGTAAGCACTTAGTGAGAAAGTTGGATATTCAGAATCCAAATAATAATGTATAGTTCCAAAAACATAAGGGATGAGCATTAATGCATGTAGAACTTTCCATTTTTGATATTCAAGCTTATAAGTTATTAGAAAAAATATAACAAAAGCTGTGAAAATATATAAACTTAAGCTGCCAAGTTCCTTTCCTGAAAGATGAAAACCTAAAAAACTAGATCCACCCTCCTTTGAAAACCCTTCTGGAGGTTTAATCCCCTTCATTCCTTTAAACTCAGAAGGACCTTCTCCACCAGGAAAATTACGAACCTTTAAGGTAAGGTCATGTGCCCATATTAAAATAATTGTTAAAATACTCAGATACTTATGATAAATATAGGATTTATCTAACCCATTAAAAAGCTTATCAATAAGGCTGTGTCTAGTGCTAATATAGTTAATCCAAGCCAAAGTTACCATGGCTATAGAAGCTAAAAGCTGAGAATATCCTCTAAAAGAAATGCTAGAATTACCTGACTCTTCAAGATACCAAAATATATAAGTTAAAATAAAAGTAATTAAAATAATTATTATTCCAAAATATTTTTTCATTATAAATCCCCTTTTCATTAGCAGTATTAATCTTAGTTATTATCAAAGGTATTATGTTTTATGTATTAATGAAGATAATGGCAATTTGTGATATAATAATATACTGTATGGAAACAGTAAAATAATAAAATATTGAAGACTAGAAATTCATATATTATAATAAGTTTGTTAAATGTATTTAATTATGGGAGGGTTAATTATGTTTTTTTCATCTTCAGCAAAGAGCAAACCAAAATTTGAAGTAAACAAAAATAGTGATGGTCAATATTACTTTCAGTTAATAGCGGCTAATGGAAAAATTATTGCGACTAGTGAAAAGTTTGCTACGAAGGAAAATTGTATGCAGGGTATTGAATTAGTAAAAAGTAGCGCAACTACTGCAGATATTGTGGATTGGACATAATATTGAGAATGTAAATATATATGCATAATGGAATAATTATTTATTATTAAACATAAGGGCTTTGCAGCATATGCAAAGTCTTTATGTTTAAGGGTGCATTAGACTCAAATATTGAAGAAATAATATATAGTAGTATATAATAAAAAGATATAGAGAATTATTTATTAAATAAAATAGGGGATGAGAATTAATGATAGAAGAAAGAAAAGATGAGCTAGGCGGTTCATTTTTATTAAAGAATGAAATATCTTTAGATGGGTTAAACAAGCTAGAAATACAAGAAATTATATTTCTAGTTCATTCAGCAAAACATCTAAAAGCAAATAAGGTTTATGAAGATATAAATTTTGATGAGAAAATTAAAGTATTCTTAGATGTATTAGAGGAAAAAATAAAATCAGCTGAGGAATTTTATGTAGCTTATGATAAAAGTACTAACTATCCATACATAGATAATGAAGAAAGAGTGTGGATGTTTTCAAAAGAGGAGTATGCTAAGAATGCTCAAGATTACTTCATGCAGCAATTATTAATGTTAGATATTAGAAAGCTAACTGGAGAAGATGTATTATTAGCATTTGCAAGACTACATACTCTAGGGATTGACAGGATTTTAATTGATAATGGAGAATATAATATTGAAATTAATAGAGATGGAATAGTGCCACCACCAGATTGGACAGATGTTCCAGAAATAAATATTCCTGTGACAAATCCTATGTTACAACGTTCAATGGTTAAATTCTTTCAATTATTATACTCAAAACAGAATTTTGAAGGCAGAAATCAAGTTGTTAGTGCCTTAGAAAGTGAAATGATAAACCAAGTGGTTAATGCAAAATATCTACTTCCAATAAAGGTAATTGAAAATACACCATCAATTGCAGAGTCTAATAATGTTAAGGTCTTAAAGGAAGGCACTACTATTCAAATTGCAAATATAGTGGATGAAAATAATATTGCATGGTTACCTGTCTTTACAGATTGGATAGAATTTAATAAAGTATATGATGAAAATGAATGGCAAAGCAATATTACAACCTATGATGATTTGCTTGCATTGTCTGAGAAGATGCAAGGAATAGTTATAAATTGCAAAGGAGTTAGTTTAAGTATTAATGATATAAATAAAAAGAAGATAGAAGAAGTTAGAAAAGTGAAAAGATAAATTATTTAAGAAAGTCAGGTTTGACTTTCTTTTTCGTTTTAAAACAGAACATATTATAGATTTCCATAATATTATAAAGTGAGCATAATTATAATTAATTAACTCAAGGTATCAGTATGTATAAGGGGGAGAATACAATGGCAGATGAGCATAAATATTTGTATATTACAGTAGTAGCAGAAACGCCTAGATTAGGTAGAGTAGCACGTGTTGATGAGCTAATAAGATATATAATTACACTAACTAATATGTCAAGTGCTAGGGTAAGAAATGTAAATCTAATTTGCACCTTTGATAGAATGGTAGTTTGGAATCAAGAAAATTCAACACCAGGTTGGGAACCACAAGTCGGTTTATTAGGAGCACCTTATGATATACTAGGAATGTATTATCCAGCAGGAGATATCTTCCCATGGTCATCACAAACATTTATAATAGCAGCTCAACCAGTTGATGTTGGTAGACTTTCAAATACAGTAGCAGCTAGAGGAGAAGTAGAGGTAGCTGAAAGTCCAGATCCAATAGAGGTAACTAGCGTGCCAGAAATAGCAGATGTTGATTTAGTAGAAGCTTCAACTCCAGATGCTGTAATGAGAGTCTACGATGAAAACCCAGGAACTATATCGGTAAATTATCGCCTTTGGAAAAGTAAGCTTATTAAGCAAAGGGGTTAGCCGTTAATTTATAGTGAAATTAGAAAACTAAAATGAATCTTTATGAAATAATTAAGAGGACATTTTATTTACCGTAAAGGCAAATGAAACGTCCCCTTTTTCTTATAGATTTTCTTCCATAGTATATAAATAGTGTTCAATTGAGTATCTCTTCCAGTCCCAAGAATGAGTACTTATGCTTGTTATAATTTCTTGGCAACCAGGGCAGTTTTGATGATGCTTATAAGTATATCTAAGCCAATAAAGTGATTTAGTTACAGATGGCTTAATATGCTTAATAAACTCATCGTAATTAGGAAATCTACCTCTATAGCCTAAAAAACTATTTATGTGCCAAGAATAAAATATAAAGCCTGCGCTTGGTATCCTACTTCCACCTCTTGATATAGTAGAAGCTTTTCGAATTCCAACATAATCGCCAAAAGCATCAAATCCTAATTGTGCATAATCATATAATAATGAATTGTTAGCTTCAGTAATTACATATCCATCAAGCATTTTATTAAATATGATATTGGGATTAATTGCAGATCTTATTATTACAGAGGTAAAGCCTATTGCTTCTTTTAATTTATTTATTTGAGCTATGGGAGTTTTTAATTTGTGGGAATTATGCATATCATTTTTAATATCTAGGATTAAGATATCGTTTGGTTTTATAACTTTTTTTATATCCAAGAGAATGTTTTGTAGATCATTTGAATTAAATATGCGAAAGCAAATCGTCTTAAAGCTTTTTCTAAGCTCCGTGCTATCATTAATAAAGGTATGCTCTACATAAGTGACTTTGGGATCATAAGAAAGAGTAGGAATAATATTATTATTTATAGCAAGAGTTTTATAATAATGAATTTTTAATGATGGATTTAGCTTGAATTTACTTAAAAACAACTTTACATTTTCTCTTGTTCCTTTGTTTACATTCATATAAATAGGTATATCAACAAGTATAGGATGGTTAAGTCTTGAAAGGTCATTTAAATAAGTATCTTGAAAGGTTCCAGTTCTTTTTTGCGCAGCTCTCTCATTTACCAGCTCTAAAAGAGGTAGTGTCTTATTTGAAAGCTTTACATTCATGAGTGCCTTTCTTTCTTCTCTTATGTATCGCAATACGGGTACATACTTCAATCTCATATTCATTCCCAAGTATATTATTATATTAAAATGAATATGAGATTGAAGTTCAATTTATAATACATTTCTCTGTACATATTATTTGAAATTTGAATAAAGAAATATATAAACAAAAATAAAAAGTAATAAATTGATTCATAATAATATAAAGTTTCAGTAAAAACCTTTTATAAAAAGGAGTATTATTTATGACTAAATTTCATTTTACTTCAAGAGCTATTTGCAGTGAATTTAATATCTCAAAAATAAGCAATTATTATAATATAATCAAAAAAATTAAATGGGAAGAACCTTTGGTTTTGAAAGAGCAACATTTATCTAGTTTTAATAATTCAGAAAATAAAATGGTTTATATTTATTATTTTGGATCTATTGTATTTGTGAATTTTACAGAAAGAGAAATAGATGAATTTATAGAAAATATAAGAAACATACCACAAAGTATAAAGAGCATGAATAAGGACATGAAATACGACTGTATAGAAGAATATGATATTGTTTCAGATAAGAGTGAAGAAGCTGAAATGGGTTTTGAGGTTTATAATACTAAAGATATAGAAAATTATCATTTGGATATGACGGCGCTTGTTTTAGCCAAATCAGTTGCTCTAGAAACAATAGAAAACAGAGTATCTGTGGTCTTAGATGAGGTTGAAAAAATAATCCTGTCTCTTAAAAAAGGTAAAGTAAATATAACAGGAAAAAAATCAGCATCTATAATAGGGAGGGTTTTATCCTTTAAGCATACAACTATATCTTACATAATGTTACTTGATAAACCTGATATTACATGGAAAAATCAAAATGCTGAGATTTTCTTTAATGATATTGCAGATCTTTTTGAATTAGATGAGAGATATAAGGTTTTAAATGCAAAGATACAATCTCTGTTAGATACAACAGAAATCTTTGCAGATTTAAGCCATACAAGGACTTCTACAATCTTAGAAATAATAGTAATACTATTAATTTTAATTGAGGTAATATTTGCATTTGAAGGTCCCATTAAGGAATTATTTTCAAAATGATTAAATAATAGCTATTGTTAAAAATTAGGAAATGGGTGTATATTATATATAATGCATTAATATAGGATTATAAGGTTTTATGAAGATAATTATTTATAGATACCATGAATCAGGGGGGAATATATGCCTACATTGAAAGATATAGCTAAAGAAGCAAATGTTAGTGTCACTACTGTGTCCAATGTTATACATGGGAATTATAAGCGTGTTGCACAAGAAACTGTTGATAAGATAAAAATGATTATTGAAAAAAATAATTATGTACCTAACATGACAGCCAGATCTTTAGTAAATAAATTATCAAAAATCATTGGAGTAATTAATCATGTAGTGCCAGGAAAAGGCGGAAACTTTATTTCAGATCCATTTCATAGTGTTGTAATCGATGGAATTGAAGAAAAGCTTAGAGAAAAAGGTTATTATTTAATGGTACGCATAGTATACAGCCATGAAGACTTATTTTCCTTGCTTCGCAACTGGAATATAGATGGTCTAATCTTGATTGGTTTGTTCCAAGACGAATTTTTTGAAAAGCTAGAGAATGCAAATGTACCTTTTGTTCTTATAGATAGTTATGTAGATAATCCTAAGGTGCTAAATATTGGAATAGATGACTGCAAAGGTGGATACTTAGCTACAAAATATTTAATAGATAAGGGGCATAGTTCTATAGTTTTTGCATCGCCTATAATTAAGCGAAATGGAGTTGTAGAGGAACGTTTTTTGGGATATAAGATGGCGCTTAAAGAAGGTGGTATTCCTTTTAACTCTAAAAATATTTACCAACAGGAGATTGTTGCTTCAGAAGGTATAGAACTAGGACATAAATTAAGTAAACGTAATGATGTAACTGCAATTTTTGCTACAGCGGATATACTAGCAGCAGGAATTATATCTGGACTCAATGAACAAGGGAAACGTGTACCAGATGACTTTTCTGTAATTGGCTTTGATGATTTATATATTAGTTCAATTACAGCACCTAGACTTACGACAATTCATCAAGATCCACAAGAAAAAGGAAAGGTTGCTGCAGAATCTCTTATAAAAGTTATTGAAGGAGATGAAATTGAAAATAATAATTTGATTTTACCTGTGTCTTTAGTAGAAAGATATAGCGTAAAGGCCATAAATAATACAAAATGAGCATAATTTATAAAGAAATCGACAAATAAAGCTAAGTACAGATTTTAAGTACTTAGCTTTATTTGTAGCATTTTACATTAAATGGTCTTAGAGTAATATATTGACAATGGGTATGTAAACCTTTATACTGAGATTAAGTTGAACGTTAAACCTAATTAATTATAAATTATCAAGGGGGAGAATAAATGAGAAAGAACCTTCAAAAAATTATTGCTATTGGACTTATGTTATCAGTAGTTGGAATTACCGGATGTGCTAAGAGCAAGCCAACATCTACAGATTCTAAAGGCCAAGTTACAGTTAAGCTTGGTATATGGCCACAGGATGGATTAACTGATCAAATTGAACAGCATAAAAAATGGGCAGCACAAATCTTAGAAAGTGATAATGTAAAAATTGAACCAGCATATTATAAATATGCGGTAGATAGCTTTGTCTCCATGGCAACAGCAGGGAATGCTCCAACTATATTTGATACATGGTATACTGAGCCACAAAAACTTATTGACAATGGATTTGTTAGAGACATAACCCCACAACTAAAGGAACTTGGCTGGGATACAAAAATGAACCCAGATGTAAAGAAATTGCTTTCTAAAGACGGTAAGATATATGGCTTACCACGTGATGGTTATGCTGAAGGATTAATGATTAATGCAAAGCTATTTAAAGATGCGGGCTTAGTAGATGCAAATGGAAAACCTATATATCCAAAAACTTGGGATGAACTTGCACAGGATGCAAAAATCATAAAAGAAAAGACTGGACATGCAGGTATAGATATTTTAGCTAAAGATGCTGCTGGCGGCTGGCTTTTCACAAATATAGCTTGGGATTTTGGAGCTCAATTTGAAGTTCAAAAAGATGGTAAATGGACTGCACAGCTTAATTCAAAAGAAGCTATAGCAGCTATGCAATATGTAAAAGACTTAAAGTGGAAATATAATGTTTTAACTGCAGATCCAACTAATGAAGATTGGGCATCAGGTTATAAAGCTATCGCTACTGAAGATGCTGCAATGTATATAGCATCACCTGACTCTGCAGATCAATTAGCACTAAATAAAATGGACATTAAAAACCTTTCAATGGCACCATTACCAGCAGGACCAGATGGAAAACAATATGCATTAAGTGGAGGAACTCCATATATGTTTGCTGCAAATGCTACTGATGACCAAGTAAAAGCAGCACTTAAGTATCTTGTACTTATGGGAAAAGCACCTGTAACTACAGATGATTCTATAAAAGGTTTAGAAGCAGATGCACAGGCTAGAGTTGCAAAAGGAGTGCCTATACTACCATCATTCCCAGCATGGACTGATCCTGATTATCTAAAAGCTCAAGCAGATGCTCAAAAGAAATACTTAAATGTTGATATGTCTTTATACAATGATTATTATGATTGGATAAAGAAACCAGGTGTATTACACCTTGAAGAACCTATAGCTACTCAAGATCTATACAAAGAATTAACCAACGTACTTCAAGCTGTTCTTACTGATAAAAATGCTGATGTTTCTCAATTATTAAATAAAGCAAATACCAACTTCCAAACTGTTTTAGATAACACTAAATAGAGAATAACAATGATTATTTAAATGAGATTATAGCATGTTCTTTGCAATTGCAGAATCCTTTGTTTAGTTGCAGGGGACATGCATAATTTTATGAAAAAATAAAGTGCAGAAGGGGGACTCCGATGCTTCAAGTAAAAGGAAAGCCAAAAGTAAATAAAATAAATAAAAAAAATAAAACTAATATTTTTATAAAAAAGAATATATCTGGATGGCTAATAATGATTCCTGCAATTATTTTATTTATATTCTTTGTGTGGGAGCCTTTAATAGAGAACATAAGACTTTCGTTCTATAGTGCTAGAGGAATTACTACTGTAGATTTCGTTGGTTTGCAAAATTATAGGGATGTTTTCAAAGATCCAGCATTTATTCCGGCTATAAAGAACACGATTGCCTATACCATTTGGTCATTAGTTTTAGGATTTTTAGTACCAATCGTTATGGCTATTTTAATAAATGAGATGGTTTATGCTAAGGGGCTTTTTAGAATAGGAACATATTTCCCAAATGTAGTTCCAGGCCTTGCAACAGTTATGATGTGGGGGTTTATTTTTAGACCAGGTGAAACTGGAATTCTAAATATAATGTTGCATCAGTTTGGAGTGGAACCTCAAGTTTGGTTAAATGATCCGAAGCTCACTATTCCACTAATAGTAATAACTATGACTTGGAGGAGTGCTGGGGCCACAGCCTTAATATACTTAGCATGCCTTCAAGGTATTAATCATGAATTATATGAGGCTGCAATTATTGATGGTGCAAGCATATGGAATAGAATAGTTCACGTAACTATTCCAAATATGAAAAATTTAGGACGAACACTTTTAATACTTCAGGTTGTAGCAGTTTTCCAAGTTCTATACGAACCAATGGTAATGAAGAATGGTGGACCTAATAATGCATCTATATCAATTATGGAATTAGTTTATAACTTAGCATTTGGTAAATTTGATTTTCCAAAGGCAGCAGCTATTAGTGTAATGATGAGTATATTCTTGATAACAGTAACTGTAATTTATAATAAATTTGTTAAAGCAGAGGATATGTAGAAAGGAGTGAGCTATTTTGTCTAAAATTTCACTTAAAGAAAATGGCATTATTACTAAATCAGATTTGAAAAGGCCAAAAGTAAAAGTTCTTTATTTTATAATGTTTATTATTTGTTTAATTATCGTTATATTATCTGCAGCTCCTCCAATTTGGCTTTTCCTTCAAAGTTTTAAAGATATTCAGGAATTTACTTTAACCACATCTATATTGCCTAAATCCTTTGATTTTAGCAAGTTTACACAGACATGGAAAGAACTTAAGTTCTATAAGTATTATATTAATTCTTTTATTTCAATCGGAGGTTCTATCATATGTGCAATAGTATTCAATGGACTCTTGGCATATGCAATTTCAATTCTTAAACCTAAAGGAAGTAAGATCATTTATACACTTGTAGTATCAAGCTTGATGATTCCTGCAACCACAAGTATAGTTCCGCTATTTGTAAATATTACAAAAATACATCTTAATGGATCTTTCATTCCACTTTGGCTTTCTGCTGGAGCAAGTGCTTTTTATGTGGTTTTATTCAAGGAGTTTTTTGACGCACTTCCTAAATCTGTTATTGAAGCTGCAAGGATAGATGGCTGCAGCGACCTAGGTATTTTCTTTAGAATAATAATGCCATTAAGTAAGCCAATTACAACAGTAATAGCTATGTATGCACTTAATGCTGCTTGGTCAGACTTTTTGCTACCAAGTCTTCTACTAAATAATACTGGACTTGAAACTGTTATGGTTAGATTATTCCAATTTAAAGATGCCACAGGATCACAAGTTGATGTTCTTAGAGCTATTGTGTTTGCAATAATTCCTCCAGTTATATTGTTTACTATTTTCCAAAAACGAATTATAGAAGCAAGTAATTTTTCTGGAACTAAGGGATAGTATAGGTTTTTATAGAAAACTTAATTTATTCTTGTTTGATATCTGGCATGAATAAGTTATTAGTTGAACTTAAAACCTATAAAAAATTTAAATTAAGTGGGGGTATGTAGCAATGGCTAAATTTGCAGATATATATTATAAAATTGATCCTTGGAAGATTATTGAGGAAGGCTTTGACGAAGAACGAAATATGGTATCAGAATCAATTTTTTCCATAGGAAATGAATACATGGGAGTTAGAGGATATTTTGAAGAAGGCTCTACCTGTGAGAAGCTTCTTGGCAGTTATTTTAATGGAGTATATGAATATTCTACAGATGTAAATAGGTCAGGATACAAGGGGATTATTGATCACACACATTTTATGGTGAACTCGGTAGATTGGCTTTATACTAGGATATTAATAGATGGAGAAAGATTAGATTTAAAAGTATCACAGTATGAAAAATTTTCAAGAATATTAGATCTTAAAGCTGGAACCTTAAGCAGAGAATTTATATGGGATACTAAAAGCGGTAAAAGAGTAAAGGTTAAGTTTTTAAGATTCTTAAATATGAATAAATCACAGGAAGGGTTTCAAAGGATTACTTTTGAACCAATAAATTTCTCAGGAAATATTGAAGTAATAATGGCATTAGATTTTAGCATTATTCATGAAAGCAAGGGCAAGTGTTTCTGGAATGTTATTAAAAAAGAGGCTTCAGATAAAAGGGCAGCAATTATTGGACAAACACTTACTTCAAATCAAAAGGTATTTTCAGGTTTTACCTTTAAATCAGACAGTATAATAGGTAAGAGTGTTTATGAAGATGAAAAGACTATCGGATATAATCTTAATATTAGTCTAAAGCAGGGTGAAATAAGTAGTGTAGATAAATTGGTATCTAATATTGTGCTTAAAGATTCATCCATGGATAATGAAGAACTTTGGAATACAGGAATTAATTCAGTTAGGGAGCAAGAGGGTAAAAATATAGATTATGCCCTTGAAGAAAGTAAAGCTTATTGGAATAACATATGGAATAGATTTGATATTCAAATAGAAGGTGATGAGAAGAATCAACAAGGTATACGTTTTTGTATTTTCCAAATGACTCAAACCTATAGTGGCCAAAATCCTACAAATAATATAGGCGCTAAAGGCTTAACTGGTGAGGCATATAACGGACATGCTTTCTGGGATACAGAAACTTGCTGCTTCCCTTTTTATCTTTTTAATAATTTAAAGGCAGCTAAAAATTTATTAGAGTTTAGATACTCTAAACTAGGAGAAGCAAAAAAACGTGCTAAGATGTTAGACTGTGCGGGAGCTTGTTATCCTATTGCAACCTTAAATGGAGAAGAAGCATGTGATTTATGGCAGCATGCAAGCTTGCAATTCCAACCAAGCACAGGAGTTGCATATGCAATTTGGCATTACGTACATTTAAGTGATGATAAAGAATTTTTATTTAATCACGGGGCTGAAATGCTAGTTGAAATAAGCAGATTTTTAAAGACTAGAGGAGCCTGGGGAGGATTAAATAATAAATTTGGAATATATGCAGTTATGGGACCAGATGAATTTCATATGATGGTTAATAATAATAGTTATACAAATTATATGGCTAAAAAAACTTTTGATTATACCTTAGAAGTTTTAGCTGAAATGGAAGAAAAAAGCTTAGATCTATATAATAAATTAAGAAAGAAAATAGGTTTCACTGAGGAAGAGCTTAAGGATATTAAGAACTGCTCAGATAATATGAATATACTTTATAATGAAAAAACTAAAATATTTGAGCAGCATGAAGGATATTTTGAATTACCTCATATTGATGTAAATTCTATACCTGTTGAGGAGTTTCCGCTTTATAATAATTGGTCTTATGACAGAATATATCGCAGCGATATGATAAAGCAGGCAGATGTTTTAATGTTCTTATTCTTATATAATCAAGAATTTAGTTTGGAAAGTAAAAGAGCTAATTACGAATATTATGAACCTAGAACAATACATGAGTCTTCACTTTCTCCATCCATTCACTCGATATTAGCATCTGAACTTCAAAAACATGAAGAGGCATTTAAATTCTTTGGGTTTGCAACAAGAATGGATCTTGATAACTATAATAGAAATACTAAGGAAGGTATACACACAACTAGTCTTGCAGGGGCTTGGCTCAACATTGTTTACGGCTTTGGTGGTATGAGAAGCGATGGAAAAGTTCTTAAATTCAATCCATCTATTCCAAAGGCATGGAACAGCTATTCATTTAGAGTAGTCTATAAGTCAGCTGTGCTTTCTGTTAAAGCATGTAAGGAAGAGTTAACTATTAAAGTTTTAAATGATAAGTCTGTAGAAATAGAAGTATATGATGAAAAATATTCTATTGATTCAGAAGGTATTACACTAAGAATTCCAGAAGGTTGGAGGGCGTAATATGGCTTGGAGAGTAAAAGAAGAGAGGTTTAATAAAGAGAATATAGTTAATAACGGAAATAAATTTATTACTGGAAATGGGTATATGGGATTCCGTGGAACCTTGGAGGAGTATACAAAAAATGAACTTGTTGCCTGTAATATCTCAGGTTTATATGATAGGCAAGGGGATAAGTGGCGTGAACCTATTAATGCTCCAATTGGTACATTTACTACACTAATTGTAGATGGAGAGGAATATTCAGTACTTAGTAAGGAACCCACTCAGCATACACAAGTTCTTGATATTAAAGAAGGAATCCATAGAAGAAATACAGAGTGGGACAGGGAAAAAGGAAAAGTTATTATAAAGGCTGAGCGTTTCTTAAGTCTTTCTAATGTTCATTTAATATGCCTTAAATACACTGTTTTATCAGAAGAGACTTGTGAAATAGAGATTAATACAGGTATTGATGGAGATGTATGGGATATAAATGGTCCTCATTTAGAAAATTATAAACTAGAAAATGATGATGAATATATAAAAGTATCTACCTTAACTCAAGAATTAAAAGTCCCTGTTGTAGTAGCAGAAATCTGTAAAAGAGATTTTGAAGCAGAGGAAACAATATTAAAAACAGAAAAAAGTGTTCTTAGAAATATAAAGTTTAAAGCAGATGCAGGAGTAGAATATACAATTTATAAATATGTATCTGTTTATACTGGAAATGATGAAACAAAAAATATAGAAGCTGAATGTTTAGATGTAGCAGTTAAGGCAGCTGAGAATGGATATGATAAAAATTATAGTGAGCATGTAACAAAGTGGAATGAAAGATGGGAAGTATCTGATGTAATAATTGAAGGTAATGATGATGATCAATTAGCACTTCGTTATAGCATATATCAACTTCATATTATAGCGCCTGTACATTCAAATAAATTATCAATCCCAGCAAGAGGGCTTTCAGGACAAACCTATAAAGGAGCTATCTTCTGGGATACAGAAATGTTCATGCTTCCATTTTTTCTTCACACATCACCAGAAGTGGCTATTAATTTAGTGAATTATAGAATTAGAACCCTACAAGGAGCTAGAGAAAAAGCTAATTATTACGGGTTTAAAGGTGCTTTTTATGCATGGGAAAGCCAAGAAGATGGACAAGATGCATGTAGTGATTTTAATGTAACAGATGTATTTACTGGACGTCCAGTTAAGACATATTTTAAGGACAAACAGGTTCATATAAGTGCTGCAGTGTCCCATGCAATATGGGAAACTTACAAGTTTACTGGAGATGACGACTTACTTTTAAATGGAGGAGCAGAAGTAATTCTTGAATGTGCAAGATTTTATTATTCCTATGCGTACTTTAAAGAAGATAAGGATAGGTATGAAATCTTAGATGTTATTGGTCCAGATGAATACCATGAAAGAGTAAATAATAATGCATACACAAGTAAGATGGTTTATAATACTTTAGATATTGCACTTAAAACCTTAGAAATATTACAGGATAAATATCCTGAGGAATGTTTAAAACTCCTATCTAAAATTAAATTTAGTAAAGAAGAAATTTTAAGTCTTATAAAGTTTAAAGAAAAGCTTTATGTGCCTATGCCAGATAAAAAAACTCTAGTGATAGAACAGTTTAGTGGTTATAATCAACTAGAAGATTGCACTCTAGAGGAAGTAAAAAGTAGACTTCTAGATCCAAAAGAATACTGGGGTGGAGGTCATGGAGTAGCATCTACTACTAAGATTATTAAACAAGCAGATGTTGTACTTATGCTAAATCTATTCAAGAATGAATATTCCAAAGAAGTTAAAAGGGCAAATTGGGAGTACTATGAGCCAAGGACAGAACATGGCTCCAGCTTAAGTCCTTGTATATATGCATTACTTTCTTGTGATATAGGAAATGCAGAATGGGCATATCCATTTTTCGTAAAAACTTCAAATGTAGACTTAACAGGAGAGTCTAAGCAGTTTGCAGGTTCAATATATATAGGGGGTACTCATCCTGCTGCAAATGGAGGAGCTTGGATGTCAGCAATTCTAGGTTTTGGAGGGCTTAAGATTCAAGAGGGTAAAATAACCATTGATTCAAAGCTACCTAACAGCTGGAATAGACTTGCATTTAAAGTAATCCTAAGAGGAGAGAAGTATTTTATAGATATAAATAGGGATAGTAATACTGGCGATTCAAAAGTAAGCATACTAAAAACCTCTTAATATAAGAAAAGTGTTTCATTAAAATATGGAACACTTTTTTTCTTTTAACATAAACTTCTTTTTTACATAACATATGGTTAACGGACTAGAACTAAAATTAGAATATGAAGGGTATTGCTAATATAAAGTCTTATTCACCTCTACCATAAAAAAACTCTGCAACACTTAATGTGTTGTGGAGTTTTTTTAGTTTCAGTTATTAGTAATACAAAAGCAGTGAAAATAATGTTAAAAACATAACAAAGTGTTTTTAATGACCATAATATGTTTTAAAAGTTTAAAATATTTTAAGTTATATCCCTTGATGTTAATATCTACTTATAGCAAACGGTTACAAAGAAAATATTAAGATTGAGGGGAAGGTATTATAGATGAATTATTTTGAAGAAAGTTTAAAATTACATGAAGAGAATATAGGAAAAATAGAAGTAGTATCAAAAATGAAAGTTGAAACAAGAGAAGACTTATGTTTAGCATATACTCCTGGTGTAGCTGAACCTTGTAGAAAAATTCATGAGAATGAAGAAAACGTGTACAAGTATACAGCTAAGGGAAATTTAGTTGCAGTAGTAACAGATGGAACAGCAGTATTAGGTTTAGGAGATATAGGGCCTAAAGCAGGACTACCTGTTATGGAAGGAAAGGCAATTTTATTTAAAGAATTTGCAGGGGTTGATGCATTTCCAATATGTTTAGATACAAAGAATGTTGATGAAATAGTGAAAACTGTAAAGCTAATAGCACCAGGCTTTGGAGGAATTAATCTTGAGGATATTGGAGCTCCAAGATGTTTTGAAGTTGAAGAAAGATTAAAGAAAGAACTTGATATACCAGTATTTCACGATGATCAACATGGAACTGCAATAGTTGTTCTAGCTGGTATAATAAATGCCTTAAAAGTAGTTGATAAAAAGATTGAGGATGTAAAAGTAGTTGTAAATGGTGCAGGTGCAGCAGGAACTTCAATAGCTAAACTATTACTTTCTACAGGGGTAAAGAACTTAATTGCATGCGATAAGGTTGGTATTCTTTATAGAGGAATAGAGAATGTTGATGATGCAAAAAAGGAACTAGCAAATATAACAAATCCAGATAATATTCAAGGAAGCTTAAAAGATGCTTTAGTAGGTGCAGATGTATTTATAGGAGTTTCTGCTCCAGGAATTGTAACTGAAGAAATGGTACAAGCGATGAATAAGGATGCTATTTTATTTGCAATGGCTAACCCAACACCAGAGATAATGCCAGATTTAGCAAAAGCAGCTGGAGCAAAAGTTATTGGAACTGGAAGATCAGATTTCCCAAACCAAGTTAATAACGTTCTTGCTTTCCCAGGAATATTTAGAGGGGCATTAGATGTTAGGGCAAAGGAAATAAACGAAGAAATGAAAATAGCTGCTGCATATGCAATAGCTAACTATATAAAAGATGAAGACTTAAATGAAAACAACGTAATTCCAAGTGCTTTAGATAAAAATGTAGCTATAAAAGTTGCGGAAGCAATTGCGAAAGCTGCAAAAGAAAGCGGAGTAGCAAGAATTTAGTGTATTCAAAAAAGATGAAATTTTAGGAGGTAATGTTATGCAAATTCCAATTAAGAAAACCCTTGATAAAATTCCTGGCGGTATGATGGTTGTTCCACTTTTCCTAGGAGTATTAGTTAATACATTTTTCCCACAGTTTTTAAAGATAGGTGGTTTTACAACTGCATTATTTAGTTCAAGCGCATCTTCACCAATATTGGCATGCTTTATGTTTTTAATTGGTTCACAAATTCACTTTAAATTAGCACCAAAGGCATTAAAAAAAGGTGCACTTTTAATAACTGGAAAGTTTATAGTAGGTGCAGGTATTGGTATATTTGTAGGTAAAGTATTTGGTCCTGCTGGAGTATTAGGCTTATCACCACTTGCTATCCTTGCAGCATTAACAAATTGTAATGGAGGACTATATGCATCTCTTGCTTCACAATATGGTGATGAAACAGATGTAGGAGCTTACGCTTTATTATCATTAAAAGATGGCCCATTCTTTACATTAGTTGCACTAGGAGCATCAGGACTTGCTCAAATTCCATTCCAAGCACTTATAGCTGTATTAATTCCAATAGTAATTGGTATGATTTTAGGAAATATTGATGGTGATATGAGAGCTTTCCTTGGAAGTAGTAAATTATTATTAATTCCATTTTTCTCTTTCCCATTAGGGGCAGGAATGAATCTTGAAACAATTGTAAAAGCAGGAGGCCCTGGAATAATACTTGGAGTTATAGCTGCATTTACTGGAATAGGAGCTTATGTTTTACTTAAATTATTTAAAGAAGAACCGATAATAGGATTAGCAACTGGATCAACTGCAGGAAATGCAGTAGCTACACCAGCAGCAGTTGCAGCAGCAGATCCAACTTTAGCAGCTATAGCAACAATAGCTACAGCACAAGTTGCTGCAGCCTGTGTAGTATCAGCTATCGTATGTCCATTCATTGTTTCATTTGTCTTTAAACGTTTAAGAGATAGTAAAGCAAAAAAGTTGCAAAATGAAGTTGTAGCATAAATAAGTTAATAGTTAAAGGATAATATGTAGATATTAATTATACACGGAAAAGTGGAAGACAATAATGAAAGAAGTACATTATAATAGGTGGAGAAAACAATCCATTGTAATACTTCTGTCAAAATTCATGAACTTCTATTCTTCCGTGTATTTTGGCTGTGAATTTGATGTCTCAACATTAAGGTTAAGGTGATGAATATGAAAAAAACGATGAAGCTGCAAACTAAGCTTACATTATTAATTATTTCAGTGGTTTTTATTCCTATAGCTATAATAATTTTCTTTGTAGCTTCATGGATGACTGGAAATATTGAAAGCAAGGCTAGAACTAATATTATGAATGTAGCTAAGATGGTAGCAAATTCAAATGAAATAATAGATGAAGTTAAAGTTAAGGATCCAAATAGAAAAATTGGACCCTATATAGATATGCAGCTTAAGAATTTAGATCAGATTGAATATATAATAGTAGCTGATAAAGACGAGATTAGATATTCTCACCCAAACCCTGATATGATAGGTAAAAAGTTTGTGGGAGGAGATGAATATGGAGTAGTTTATAAGGGTGAAACATATATTTCTGAGGCTACCGGAACCTTGGGAAAAGCTTTGAGAGCTTTTACTCCTATATACGATTCTGAAAGTAAAAAAGAAATAGGTTTTGTTTCAGTAGGTACTCTTACTCAAAGTATTGAAACTGCAAAACGTAAAGCAATTATATATATAATATTAATTGGTTTCGGTGCACTTGCTGTAGGAATAATAGGCGCATTCTTATTAGCCAATAATATTAAGAATATTTTAATGGGGTTAGAGCCAGAGGAAATTACAAGGCTTTATAATGAGAAGATGGGAATTTTATATGCTATTCACGAAGGGTTAATAGCTGTTGATAACTTAGGTAGAATTACACTTATAAATGATTCAGCCTTAAAGATATTAAACTTTGAGGGCAAGATTAATAAGAACGAGATTATAGGTATGAATGTAGAAGATGCTATTCCAAATACCCGTATGATTAATGTATTAGAAACCGGTGAATCAGAATTTGAGAAAGAGCAGACGATAAATAATACAATAATAATGACCAATAGAATTCCTATAATGAAAAAAGGAAAGATAATAGGAGCAATTGCAAGCTTTAGGGATAAAACAGAAGTAACAAGAATAGCAGAAGAACTTACAGGTGTAAAAAAATTGGCTTGGTCATTAAGAGCTCAAAATCATGAATTCATGAATAAGCTTCATACCATTTCAGGACTAGTTCAGCTTGAAGAGTATGAGGAAGTATTAGAGTTTATATCGGATATATCAAAGGTAAGAACCAACATAAGTAACATTTTAACTGAGAATATTAAGGAACCAGCGTTGTCAGCTCTACTTTTAGCCAAGTATAATAAAGCTGAAGAGAGTAGAGTTAAATTAAAGATAGACGAAAATTCAAAACTAACTAAGCTACCAGAGAAAATGACTTCTGAGGAGATAGTATCTCTTTTAGGAAACTTAATAGAAAATTCCTTAGATGAAGTAAAGAATGATGGGACTGGATTAATATATATCAAAGTAGTTGAAGATGAACACTTTTTAAATATAAATGTAAAAGATAATGGCGGTGGAATTCCATTAGAGGTTAGAGGAAAAATATACGAGCAAGGGTATTCTACAAAAGAAGGACAGCGTGGAAATGGAATGTATATAGTAAAGGAAATAATTTATAGGTATGACGGCACCATAAGCCTAGAAGGTGATGAAGGTGTAAGCTGGGAGATTAAAATACCTATGCAAAAGGAGGGGAAAGCTTGATTCAAGTAATGATAGTTGAAGATGATCCTATGGTTAGAGAAATAAATTCTAAATTTTTAAAAAGAGTAGAGGGATTTATCTTATATAAAGCTGTTTCTAATCTAGAAGATGCTAAAAAATTTATATCCGTTAAAAAACCTGATTTAATATTACTTGACGTATATCTTCCTAAAGAAAATGGCATAGATTTCTTGAAGTGGATAAGAGCACAAGAGCTTGAGATAGATATAATCTTGATAACTGCAGATAAAACCATTGAAAGAGTGCAGGAAGCGTTTAGATACGGAGTTGTAGACTATCTTATAAAGCCTTTTAGCTTTGAAAGATTTAAAGAATCACTTACTCAATTTAAGGGAAGATACTATGAATTTAAGAAAAATGATGAAATCGAACAGGAAGAATTAGATAAACTAATCGCTAGTTCTAATACATCTCATAATGAAGATGATTATGCAAAAGGACTTAATAAATACACCTATAGAAGCATTTGGGAAGAAATTGAGAAAAGTAGTTATGAGGATTTTACAGCAGAGGGCTTGGCAGAAAAGTTAGGAATAGCAAGAGTTACTGTAAGAAGATATCTAGATTATATGGAAAAAGAAAATAAAGTAGAGAAGCTTGTGGAATACGGAAAGGTTGGTAGACCTCAACATAAATATCATAGAATTTAATTAAAACTTATAGTATAAGCAACATAGAATTAACACATTGAATGTAAAATGAGAGTATTCGATTGTATTCAATATGCGCTGCTTATACATTATAAAAGCCTCGAAGATACGTAAATGTATTTTCGAGGTTTTTATGTTTATTATACAGCTCTATTTTTTAGAATTATATAGACAATATAAATTTTGAAAAATATGTTATAATTAGAAGAAGTAAGAAATTTATTAACATTAGCCCAAAATTAATTTATGTAGGTGAATATATAAATGGAGTATGATTGTGGATTTACTAAAGAAAATGGATGGTTCAGGTATAGGGCTGCAGCAATAATAATTGAAAATGAATGTGTATTATTTGCTAAAAACGATAGGGATGATTATTACTACTCAATTGGCGGTGGAGTACACATTGGTGAAAAAGCAGAAGATGCAGTTTTGAGAGAAGTATATGAAGAAACAGGAATACATTATGAAATTGATAGACTAGCATTTATTCATGAGAATTTTTTCGTTGGTAGTGGTAGCCTAGAAGGGTATAATTGTCATGAAATTACCTTTTATTTTTTGATGAAGTCAAGAGGAACACAAAAACTAAACAGCAATAGTTTTTCAGATGGATTTAAAGAATATATGTATTGGTTGCCAAAGAATGAATTATCAAAGTTTAAAGCATTTCCAACTTTTTTTATTGATAAGATAAATAATATGCAGAATTATGTTGAACATATTATTACTAATAAGAGATAAATAAATCATAACTTGAAAGGATGGTTCATATGGGAGAATTATCAAAGCTACCTAACATTGGAGTTGTGATTGTGATATTAATTTTACTTCTGGTATTAATGGCTATTTATCATCATGTTATGATAGCAATTGAAGCAAAGAAATTAAATAATATAGGTACATTAGTAAAAGTTAATGATAAAAATATGAATGTATATATAGAAGGAAATAAACAAACAAATACTGTAGTTTTGCTTTCGGGATCTGGCGTACAAGCTCCCATATATGATTATAAAGTTCTATACTCAAAGTTATCTGATATTTGTAGAGTAGCTGTAGTTGAAAAGTTTGGATACGGTTATTCTGATATAGCAAAAGCAAAAAGAGATGTAAAAACCATGGTAGAAGAGAATAGGATTGCCCTTAGAAAAGTAGGGATAAATGGACCATATATTTTAATGCCTCACTCTATGTCAGCATTAGAAGCTATATATTGGGCAATGACCTATCCTGAAGAAGTTAAAGGAATTATTGGATTAGATATGGCTGTACCACTAACATATGATGAAAATGATAATAATCTACTAAGTTTAAAATTTAATAAAATAATGACCTTTTTTGGGTTCCATAGAATTTCTAAGTTTTGTCCTGTAAGTGAAAGAGAGCTTACAGATAAAGAGATAAAGCAGAATAAATATTTAGTATATAGAAATTCATTAAACAAGAATGTTTTTGAAGAATGCAAATTAGTTTATTCTAATGCAAAAGTTGTAGAGAAGATAGGAATCCCTAGCATTCCTATTTTAATGTTTGCTAGTAAACTAACGGGCTCTGAAACTAGTAAGAGATGGAGAATTGCTCAAGAAAAATTTGCATCAGAGTCAAATAAGTGTGAGTTAATTATATTAGAGTGTGGACATAATCTTCATTATTATGAATCGGACTATATGACTGTAAAAATAAGAGAATTTATAGTTACATTTAATTAAATTTCATAGGTAAAATTTAAAATGATAAGTGATTATGAATAAAGCTGTGGAATGATATTAATTTATATGTTTGTTATAGGAGGTAATATGGTATTAGAAACTCAAAGATTAATTTTAAGAGAAATGATACAAGCAGATTTCCCGGTTCTTTGTAAAATCTTACAGGATGATGATGTAATGTATGCTTATGAAGGAGTATTTACTAACGACGAGGTTCAAGGATGGCTTGACAGACAATTTGAACGTTATAAAGAACATGGCTTTGGATTATGGGCTGTTGTTTTGAAAGAAACTGGTATAATGATAGGACAATGCGGGTTGACAATGCAAGATTATAAAAGCAAAAAAGTTATGGAAGTTGGATATCTTTTCCAAAAAGAATACTGGCATCGTGGATATGCAAGTGAGGCAGCAATTGCCTGTAAAGAATATGCCTTTGATAAGCTTAATGTTAAAGAGGTATATTCTATTATTCGAGATACAAATATACCATCACAAAAAGTAGCAATACGAAATGGGATGACTTGTATTGATAAGTTTATCAAGCATTACAGAGGTGTCGATATGCCTCATTTTTTATTCTCAGTAAATAAGATATTGTGAATATAATATGGAGTGTGACAAATTCCAATCTATATATTAGATAAAATATTTATGTTATAAAATATTAAGCAAAAAAAGTGCTAATCTTATCAGGATGAAGCGCTTTTTTCTTTGCTTTTAACATCAATATAAAAACCATAAATAATACCATGATTACAAAATATGGTACAATGAATTTGGGAACAAACCTGAGTAATAGACAAGTAGTAATATAATGTACATGTTATTTAATGATCTTTCAGACAAGACAAAACATAGCATTAAAAGTCGGGAACGATCGCCTGAAAAGAGATAAGATAAATGTACAGACAGGGGTGATGATTATGGAGTGGATAGAAGGAATTGGTGAAGCTATAAACTATATTGAGGAGAATATTATTGAAGAAATCACAATAAAAGATATTGCAGAAAGAATATTTATGTCTCCTTTCTACTTCCAAAAAGGATTTACAATGCTTTGTGGTTTTACGGTGGGAGAGTACATCAGACAACGCAAGCTTACACTTGCCGGCAGTGAGCTTGTTTCTACTGATAAAAAAATCATTGATATTGCGCTTAAATATGGCTACTCTTCGCCAGATAGCTTTACAAAAGCTTTTACTAGATTTCATGGTGTAACACCTACTGCTGTTCGAAAAGATGGAGCTATGATTAAATCATTTGCTCCTCTGAAAATCAAATTTTTATTGGAAGGCGGTTATATTATGGATTACAAAATTGTTAAGAAAGATTCGTTTACTATCATAGGATTGTCTAAAAAATTTAAATATGATAATGCAATTAAAGAAATACCTCAGTTTTGGGCAGAGAATTTTCAAAAAGGAGAAGGGAATTTTCTATGCGGAATGTATGGAGTAAACATTGATGAAAGTATGGGTTCAGATGAATTCGAATATTTGATTGCAGACAATTATAATCCGTCTGTAGAAATACCTAAAGATTTTGTTACAAAGGTTATACCTAAATACACATGGGCTGTTTTTGCATGCAAGGGTCCAATCCAGAAATCTATGCAAGATGTGAACAGGAGAATATTCACAGAATGGTTGCCTAACTGCAAGGATTATGAAATTGCAGCAGGTTATAATATTGAAATGTATACCGATTCGGATGATTATCCACAAGGTATTCAAGACGAAAACTACTATAGTGAAATTTGGATTCCTGTTAAGGAAAAATAGTTATAAAGAATTATATTATTGAGATTAAAACTTTAAATAGAGATTTAATTAAGAGAGAAGCACTATTCTTCATGGGATGGGTGCTTTTTTCTTTGCTTTTAACATCTATATCAAACTATGAAATTAATAGTATATGAAGTTGAAAGTGAATATATTTGAAGATATTATAGGTGCATAATTAATGCAGAAATATATAAGAACTAACTATATTATTTCTAATTATGATACTATTTCTTATAATTGAAACTTTATTAGGAGGATTTAAAATGAGTAAAATAAATGTATTAGATATATCTTTTGATTTTTCAGGACAAAGTAGCACTATATATCCAGTTATATTAGAAGATGAGAATGAAATGATATTAATTGATTGCGGATACCCTAACTTTTTAAGCTTAATAGAAGAAACTGCATTAGCGAAAAATATTAATATAAAAAAATTATCTAAAATAATTATTACACATCACGATTATGACCACATGGGGGCTTTAGCAGAATTCAAAAGAAAATATCCTAAACTAAAAGTATTAGCATCTGAAGAAGATGCTCAATATATTGATGGAAGTAAAAAATCATTAAGATTACAACAAGCGGAAAACATATATGATTTCTTATCAGATCATGAGAAGGTAGAAGCTGATTATTTTCATAAAATGCTTCAATCGATAGAAAGCTGTAATGTGGATATAAAGTTGAAAGATAAATATTATTTCGATTGGTGTGCAGGAATTGAAATAATAGCTACACCAGGCCATATGCCTGGACATATATCTATTTATCATAAAGAAAGTAAATCTTTAATAACTGGAGATGCTTTAGTTATAGAAACTGGAGAGCTTGCAATTGCATTGCCTCAATATACCTTAGATCTAAAAGAAGCTAAAAAATCTGTTGAGAAATTTTTGAACTACGATATTGAACGAATTATATGTTATCATGGCGGAATATATGAAAATGGAATCAATGATGCTCTTAGAAAAGTTTTAGAGTTAGAAAATAAAGAAGCATTTTAATTATTATAATAAAAAAGTTAGCATTACACTTTATATTTATACAGTGTACCGAACTATAAGCAATATTGTATTTACAAAATATG
Organism: Clostridium paridis; assembly: GCF_016765615.1. Taxonomy (GTDB): domain Bacteria; phylum Bacillota; class Clostridia; order Clostridiales; family Clostridiaceae; genus Clostridium_T; species Clostridium_T paridis. Next base: position 440,367 of record NZ_JAESWA010000023.1, read on the forward strand.
TTATAATTAGAAGATATGTATTTAGTGAGGTGTGAATATGGAACTTTGGGATGTATACGATATTAATCGAAATAAAACCGATAAAACTATGGTCCGTGGAGAACCTTTTGAAAAAGATGATTATCATTTAGTAGTTCATATATGTATTTTTAATTCTAAGGGTGAAATGCTAATTCAACAAAGACAACCCTTCAAAGAAGGTTGGTCAAATATGTGGGACATAACAGTAGGTGGAAGTGCTGTAAAAGGCGACACAAGTCAATCTGCAGCTGAAAGAGAATTGTTTGAGGAAATTGGACTTAAAGTAGATTTGAAAAATATTAGACCACATATTACCATTAACTTTGAAGATGGATTTGATGACTTTTATCTAATAGAACAAGAGGTTGATTTAAGGAAACTATCATTGCAGTATGAAGAAGTTCAGAAGGTTAAGTGGGCTTCTAAAGAAGAGATATTTTCAATGATAGAAAGTGGTGAATTTATACCATATTATCAAAGTGTGATACAGCTGCTTTTTGATATTAGAAAACAATATGGTAGCCACCAAACAAGGTGAGTGTTTAATGCAGTTTAACTAATAAAGGAGAATATAAAAATGAAAATTGAAACTGTGGATTTAATCATACGCAATTTTGAGCTAAGTGACGAAACTGATTTATGTGAATATATGCTACAACGGGTTAAGGCTGAATTTGAGGGATATCCAGATTTCACGTCTGAGAAAGCAAGAAAAGAAATTGAATTCAGAGCACAAAGTGATGAGTTCTACGCAATTGAATTAAAAAAAGAGCATAAGGTTATTGGGAATATTTATTTAGGAAAGAGGGACTTTAATACAAGAGAACTCGGATATGTATTAAATGAGAACTATCAGCATAAGGGTTATGGAAGTGAAGCTAGCAAAGCTGCAATTGAATATATGTTTAAGCAAGGGGTTCATCGAATTTATGCAGAATGTGCACCTCAAAATATACCTTCCTGGAAGCTATTAGAGAAGATTGGAATGAGGCGAGAAGCACATTTTAGAAAAAATGTTTCTTTTCATCAAGATGAGAACAAGAATCCTATATATTGGGACACCTATGTATATGCAATATTAAACCCAGAAGAAGGAGCATGAATATATAATGATAGAGGTTAAAATCAGCGAAGAACTAAAGAAAATTTGTCCTGAAATAAAGCTAGGCTGCATTGAAGCACAAGTGAATGTACAAAGCAGTGATGATGGGTTATGGAAGGAAATTAATTATTATTGTGAAGTACTAAATAAAGAAATAAAAATTGAGGACTTAGCCTCATTATCTAGAATTAAAGATGGGAGAGATACATATAAAAAACTAGGTAAGGTTCCTAGTAAATATAGGCTATCTTCTGAAGCATTGTTAAGAAGAATACTTCAGGGAAAAGGAATGTATAAGGTAAATAATATTGTAGATATAAATAATTTAATATCAATAAAATCAAAATTTCCAGTAGGCTCATACAATATTAAAAATCTTCATTCCCCAATTAACTTAGTAATAGGTAAAGAAGGGGAACAATATAAAGGTATCGGTAAAGAAAATATAAATATTGCAAACCTTCCAGTATTAGCAGACTCTTTAGGTAGTTTTGGAAGCCCTACAAGTGATTCAGAGAGAGCTATGATAACTGATAATGTAAGCGAAATATTAATGTGCATTTTCTGTTTTAGTGGCAAAACTAATATGGAAGAATACTTAGAATATGGCAAAGATCTTTTAGAAAGATATGCAAATGGAAGAGATATTAATACCAAAGTAATTGAATAAAAAGAGGGGAACTTATGGTAGAGAGAAAGAGAGAATTGATAGATGAAATACCAGCATTAATATGGGGACCAGCTTCAGATAAAGTATACATTTATGTTCATGGAAAAATGGGACGTAAAGAAAATGCTGAACATTTTGCGGAAATTGCAATAGAGAGAGGATATCAAGTAATAAGTTTTGATTTGCCTGAGCATGGGGAAAGAAAAAATGAAGATTATCCTATTATGGCATGGAATGCAGTAAAAGATTTGAAATGCATAAGAGAGTATGTATTAAACAAGTGGAAATATGTTAACTTATATGCTTGTAGTTTAGGGGTATATTTTAGTCTTCTAGCTTATAATGATATGGATATAAAAAAGGCTTTATTTCAATGCCCTGTGCTAAATATGGAGAGATTAATTTTTGATATGATGAAGTGGTTTAATATAGAAGAGGAGCGGTTAAAAGCTGAAAAAGAAATTGCTACACCTATGGGAGAAACTTTAAGTTGGGATTACTTAACATATTCAAAGGAACATCCAGTAGATAGGTGGAAGTGTCAAACCTATATTTTATATCCATCAGAAGATAAGTTAACTCCAAAGGAAATTGTAGATGAGTTTAAAAATACACATTCAGTTAATCTAACAGTATTGAATGGAGCTGAACACTATTTTACTGAAAAGGAATACTTGGACAAATTAGAGTTTTGGTTACGGAATAATATATAAACAAATTCCAACTTGAGAGGGAGGCCTCACTATGGGAGAACTATCAAAATTACCTAACATAGGAAAAGAAGTTGAAAGACAGCTAAATGAAATAGGTATATTTACTTATGATGAATTAAAAGATATTGGTGCAAAAAAGGCGTGGGTTAAAATACAAGAGATAGATGAATCAGCATGTATTCACAGATTACTAGCGTTAGAAGGTGCAATTCAAGGTGTTAGAAAAACTGAATTACTACAGGAATCCAAAGCAGAACTAAAAGATTTCTATAACATAAATAAAATCAAATAGAAATTTATCATTTTAGATTATTTTTAATAAATTCTATTTCTGAGACTAGAGAATTAATACGGTTTTCTAGTTCTTTTATTTTACTCATTTCATCATTAGAAGTGGGGGGACTAGGATTATTTGAAGTGGTATTTTGAGGTGTATTACAATTGTTGTTATTTACATTATAATTTTTAGGGTTAAAGTATAATCCAGGACCAGCTTGAAAATATTGTTGTTGTGCATTATATGTTAATATCACTTGACCGAGTAATTCAAACCAATTGCCTAGGGCATTTTGAACGTTAAAGGGAATATTTCCAGCCAATATGTCTCCGAGAATTGTTCCTATAATAACAAATAGCTGGGGGTCTAAGCTTTGAAAACCGTTTGGTATATCATCACAGCCCATGCTTGTAGAGCCACCTTGGCTGCTAGTATTGCTTGATTTATTATTAGTATTATTTGAATTGGTATATCCACAAGCTTTCGCGAAATCTTCAAAATTACTCCAACCGTTAAAATTCACAGTGCCCTCTCTATAAAATTACTATAATTCATGATATTCCTTGCAATTAATAGGTGATACTTTATATTGATTATGCTTAGTAAAATAAGTTTCAATTAAATTTCCCAAGAAACTGGAAATAAAGGAGATTAAACTTAATTTGAAAATTATGTACAATCTGTAAGCCTCTAAGTATAATTATATTGATGATGATTAATAGCATTAATGATATGGAAGAAAGGGAATACTTAACATTGGGGATTAAGGAGAGAAGAATTAATAAACTTATTGCACTTTTTAATGAAAGAGAAGTCCTTACAGTTGAAGAAATTAAAGAAGAGCTTGAAATAAATGATAGAAGTGTAAAAAGCTATATTGGATTTCTTAGAGAATATGGGATTGAAATTATACCTATGAACAAAAGGTATAAGGCTATAAAAGAAGAAAAACTAACGGGAAATCTTATAAATAAACAAGAACTTAGAATGATGAAAATTATGCTTACTGTTTCAGAAAACAGTGGATGTTTTGATAGAAAAAGTTTAGTTGATAATGTAAATAAAAGTTTATTTGATGAGGAAAGCGTTAGCAGAAAAACTATAGAAAGAGCAATAAAGAGCTGTGAAGAGAAAAAATATATTTACTTAGATGAAAATAATAAATATAGAACATCTATTGTAACAGATAGTTTTTATTTTACTAATGATGAAGATATATTTAAATTTATAGAGCTATGTGAAATATATAAAGTAAGCATGCCTTTTTATAAGGAAGTTAATAATTTAAAAAATAAAATAGTGACTCAGTTAGACTATGAAGATCCAAGCTATAACATATACTGCATTGGTAGAAAGTATAGTGAGGAAGCTATTTCGAAAGATATAATTAGGCAGTTTGAAAGCTTGAATTATAGGAAGAAGGCCATAACAATTTCATATAATTCAAAAATAGGTGAGCTTACTGAAAGTATTCAAGTTGTTACTTTTTTATATAATTGGGAAAAAGATAAGAGCTATGTTATAGGAATGGTAAAAGATAAGCTCTATTTTATTGATGTTAAAACCATAATATCAATTGTTCCTTCTGATTTAGAAAATGAATTTTTTAATCATAAGGAAACCTTAGACAAACTCGATTTAATGTTTGGAGCATCATTAGATGAGTTTTATGAAGTAAAGGTTGAATTTGTAAATACTTTTAACATAAAGGAAAAAGTAACAAGACTACATAAACATAGAAAAAGTAGCAAGCTAATTAAAGATGGAGACAAGCTTATATATAGTGATAAATTATATGGCATATATGACTTCGCTAGATATCTTAGAAGTTTTGGTTCATATTGTAAAGTTCTAGAACCAGTAGAGCTTAAAGATATTATGAGGAAAACTTATGAGAAAATACTTTTAAATTATGGGGAGATTAAAAATGAATAATGTAATGAATGATATATTAAAGCTTCTAACCATAATTGCTAATAGTGAAGAGGGTGCTAGTATAAGAGAGCTCCATGAAAAGACTAAAATGCCTCTAGAAGTTATAAAAGATAACTTAGAAAATCTTTGGTATAATGCAGAGTTATATTTAATTGACATAGCACCTGAAGATGAGGAAGAATATGAAGCTCAATTAGATAATTATGAGGATTTAAAATGGACTATTGAAAACTTCTCTGAGGATACTAAAGTTCTAAATCTTAATTATTTTGAAAAATATCTATATAAGAGCATTCTAACTAAGAGTGAAAAAAGAGATGGAGATTTTTTAGGCATTATAAACAAATCTACTTATGATATAGAAGATTATAAATACAAGCTATTTCAAATCAGTATTGCTGCTGAAAATAAAAGAGCATTGAGTGCAAAATATAAAACTAGAAATAATAAGGTTGAAGAATTTGTTATAGAGCCATTAGGTATCGTTTTTTATGAATTTGAAAATCTGTTTTATGTAGTAGGGCAGTACAATAATACAATTGTAAATTATAGAATAGATAGAATTCTTAGTATTAAAGAAACAAAAAATAATTTTGTGCCATTAGAAGATTTTGATTTAGAACAATATTTAGCTAATATATGGGGTATGGAACAAGGGGAATCTATAAAGGTTAAAATCAAATTTATGAAAGAAGCAAATGTAATCTATAGAGTTAAAAGAGACTTAGAATATAGGATTAATAAGAAGCTTACTGAGTATGATGGTTATTTTATTTATGAAGATATTATAATAGGGGTAAATAGTTTTAAAAGCTGGCTTAGATCTTTTGGTAGTTCAGTTATAGTACTAGAACCAAAAGAACTTAGAGAAGAGATGATAGAGTCAGCAAGACGAAGTTTTGAATATTATGCAGGGGGAATGACAAATGAATAGAAGTAATAAGGGACCAACTACCAAAGAAATTAAAGCACAATCTTTAGAAAGATACAACAATAAGCATGAAGTAACAAGAAAGTGGATATCGCTTAATAAAAAGTTAAATCCAAATAGAGATAATAGGGCTTATAATGGATTAATTATTGAAGCTATAAGCATTATGGAATATGTTATTGAAAATATATTAAAAGATGAATTGGAACAAAATAATTTTCCAGGAAATGTCCGAAAGCTTAAAGAAAAAGGTTATAAAATTGAGCAAAATGAAGAGTATAAATTGGGAAGAATAAAGTGGTATAGAAATATGGGAGCTCATAATACTGAAACCTCCCTGCAAGAAGTTATAAATTATGAGGCAGCTAAAGACGTATATTGGGGAATAGGAACATTATTAAGTAAACTTGGAATGCTAGAAAAAGATGATATTGAACCTTCTTCAGAAAAATTACATGCAAATGTAGGGGAAGTAATTGGTGAGACATGCCTTCTTCAAGAATTTGTTGGAGGAGGGGGAAGTTGTAGAGTGTTCAAAGCTCATCATCAACGTCTTGATTTAACTGTTGCAGTTAAAGAAATAAAACATGAAATTATTGATAGGCTAGATGTGGCAAATGAGAAGAACATGCTACTATCCTTAAGACATATAGGCATACCAAGAATATATGACATCATCCAAGATAATCATACATACTACTTAGTTATGGATTACATTGAAGGAAAAACCTTAGAAGAAAATATTAAAGAAATGGGACCAATGAATGAATCTCAGGTTATAAAAGTAGGAATAGAGCTTTGTGAAATTATTAAATACCTACATAACTTCAAGGGTGGAATAATATATAAAGATTTAAAGCCAAGTAACATAATGATAGATTATGAAAGAAATATTCATTTAATTGATTTTGGAATTTCAGAAAGAGCTGAGAATAATAAAGAAGATAAAAAAATATATGCAGCATCTCCTCATTATGCTTCTCCAGAGCAATTAAGAGGAGAAACTTGCGATAGGACAAGCGATATTTACTCATTAGGTGCAACTCTTTATTATATAACTGAAGGTATGAATCCAGATTCAAATGGAGAACTAAGATTCAAAAGAAGCACTAATGAAGTTCTAGTAAATATTATTGAAAAAGCTATGGATTATAAAAAAGAAAATAGATATAGTTCTGTAGATGAATTAATTAGAGTTTTAGAGGAATACAAAAGCAACTTAAATAAGAATCAAGCAAGAAATAATACAGTTAAAGTAGAAACAAATCAGAAGATTAATAAAAAGGCTCCAATATCAAAAAACAAATTAATAATTCCAGTTGTAGCAGTAGTAGTGGTTATAGCACTAGCTATAGGAGGAACACTAATTTATAATTTAGGTAAGAAGAATGATAGCATAAACACTAACACAAGTACTAAGCAGGACACACCTACAACAAGTACTAATAATAATCAAGATTCTAATACAAATAGTGATACAACTTCAAAGCAAACTCAAACACCAGCTAATACAAACACAAACAGCGAAGCAACAGTTGGAACACAAACAACAGCTTTTGATGGTAAAGCTGTGCTAACAGTTAATTCATATAATGTTGATGGTAATAATCTTATAGTAAAGGGAACAATACAGAATAATTATGGTAAAGATTTCGATATTTCCTTATATGACATTTATGTAATGGGAGATGATGGCACAAAGTTCCCACTAGATATGCAGACAATGCTATCAAGTGGTGTTAATGGATATAAGATAGTTTCAGGAGAAAAGGCTGAATTTAAGTGCTATTTTAGTAACTATAAAGCAGCTAACTCATTAACATTTAAAATATCTAAGATCTTTTGCTTTGGAGGACCAAACAATGAGTCCTTTACTCTAAAAATTAAATAAATTTGAAATTAAAAACTCTGTCTAGAAAATAGACAGAGTTTTTTTATTTTATCAGAATAGCAGAAGTGCAAATTTTTGTCCAAGAGGGTATTTATAATAAAACCATAGTAAAGATTGAAGGAGAGATGTAATATGTTTAAAAAGTTTTTTGATATGATAGGTTCTTTGATGGATGGTGATTCAAGTGGATATGAAGGGCAAGATCAATTGCTTCAAGATCATATGGATTGGATGCAGCAAGAAGAACAGAGGAGGTTTATGGAACAAATGGATGAAGATATGAGGATGCAAAATGAACAACTAATGAATGATATGCAGGAACACATGAACATGCAGGAGCAGTTTAATAATGACATGTTTCAGAATGATTTTGATAATTTTATGAATGACAGCATGTTTTAAGAGGGGCATAACAATTTGAGGTGATGGAATTTGAAATATAAGTATATAAAGAAAGTATCCAAGCTGCTATATAAGTATGATTTGATGGATTTAGTGGAGCTAACAGGTCTAGAGGATGAATATGACCTGGAGGCAGAACTTATTCTTAAAAAATGCAGAATAGATTCTATTTATAACGCAGAAAGAGATATAGAAAAGATATTTAAAGATTGCTTCTTTAGTAGCACAAAGCTTGATGAAGAGAAGCTTGAGGCATTAAGTATTGAAGTAATTAAAACTATAAAAGAAATAAACAAAAATAAATAAATTTATGGAGGAATGTAAAATGAAAAAAGGAATAATGTTAATTTTAATGATAGGTGCAATAATGATTTCTATGGTAGGATGTAGCTCAGCTAAAACCAATGCTACAAAAAATGGTACAAAGGAAGCGGCTACAAATGTTGATAGTACTAAAGATACAAAAGATGGGGTGATAACAGATGTAGCACCAAAAGAAGGCACTGAACCAAAAACACCAGAAACACCTGCAAAAAGTCCTGAACAAAAACCAAGCACTGAAACCCAAGCAAATCCTAAAGCTAGCACACCTACAGCAGCATCTCAATTTGTAAATGGTGCAATGGTTACTGCGGTAGATAACGTTCAGATAAGTCCTAAGAACGTATATTACAAAGATTCCAAACTATATATGGATGCTTATGTTTATAATGGGTTTAGCCATAACGTATTTGACGTTAGAAATATAAATATTAAGCTATCAAACCATAGTGGAGTAATTGCCCAAGCAAAATTTGATGGCATGGGAAATACAAATATAGGTGCTAATAGCCCTGTTATATGGACCTTTGTGTTTGAGAATGATGCTATTAAAATGCAAAATGCAGATTTAGGGACTTTAAATACAGTATACAGCTGTGATTACTCCTTTTAGTTAGGTAATTAAAAAAGTAAGGCCTCTTAAGAGATTATATTTAAGAGGCTTTAGAAAAATTATTTTAATACAGTAAACAAAATATAAAGCTGAGTAGGCACTCCTTTATGAGTTATAACTCTGCTGCTTATAACTCTCTTATTTGGGTTTCGTTTAATCCAGTCATTAAGGGCTGCATCTGCATTCCAAGCATTTAAAAGTGAGAACAATGCACCAAAAGTTCTAGCACCAGTAGGACTTATCATTTCCATTTGAAATACATATGGAACAGGATTCTCCAGTATTTCACAAGTAAAAGTTATACCTCTAACTTGCCCTGGAGCCATATTGAAATTCCAAAATACCTTTCCAAAGTGATGGGATTTTAAAAACTCATTTGCAGAAAATAAATCTGCCTCATTGAAATTACCAATGAGCTTTCCACCAATAGTTTGAGATATGGTTTCTTTAATAGAATTTTGAGGTCTAGAGGCTCCTAACTTAGCCCCACAGTTTGAACAAAAGTTTGAATTACCATTTACCTTACTACCACACATTTTACAAAACATTTAATTTTCCCCCTTTTGTAGTCGCGAGTTATTTTGAGAATACAATTAACTTATCGTTTGTTTATACTATTTTATTAACACATCTTGCCAATGAATGTTGATAAAATTAAATGTAATTAATGAGAAGCTTAATTAATCAAACAAAAGAAAGCACTATTCTCAAGTTTGAGAATAGCACTTTCACATTATATTTTATCTTCCAGTTTGAATAAAGAATACATCAGGGTTATTTCCATTATAGATATCGTTACGGTTATCTCCCCATCCATGATATAATGCACATCCAGGTCCTCTAATAATTTGGTTATAGTCGCCCATATAACAATTAGCTACGCCAGGATCAAAGTTAGGATTAGTGTCTGGAACTAAAGAAAATACTGTGCTAACCATTCCTTCAGCACCTAAGCCTCTCCTAATATTGAAGGTTCTCATGAATAGTGCAAATCTACCATTTCCAACACCACTTGTTCCGTTAAAACGACTATATTGAATATGAGCTCCTCTATTATCAGCTATAACTGAAGGCATAAATGCATAAGCAGTATTACCAGTTATTTGTCTTACATTCCATGTGGCACCTTTATCTATGCTATATGCTAGATAGATATTAATTGCTGGCTGAGGTAGAGTATTGCCGGTTCCACTATTGAAAACTACATACAAAGTTCCATCTGGTCCTATTGCTGCATGAGGGAATTCATTTGATCTAATAGTTTTAGTAGGAGTTACTTGAATTGCTGGTCTTCCGCAGCCTAAAATATTATTTGCAGCAATTTTAAGGTTTGAAACAGTTATAGGAGAACTGAAAGTTGTTCCACCATCAGTTGATTTAACCATACGGATTGCTCTGTTTACGCCACTTGTAATTTGTTCATAGAATACATAGATAGTGCCGTCTGGGCCAATTACAGGGAATGAACCAGAGACGTTATTATCTGGAGATATTGTTTTACTAGATATTAAAACAGTTGGAGTTACTCCAACTACCCATTTAGAAAATCTAATAGCTGTGCCATTATTAGAAAAATCTGTCCAAGTAAGGTATATGGCTTCAGCAAATTTACCTCTTGATGGGTCAGGTCCTACTGCCATCCATTCCTTATCTTCAAAGTTAGTTGGTAAAGTACCTTCTCCAGCTACAAAAGGAGTGTTCATAGTTATTCTTTTAGTTTGGGGATTAACTACTCCAGTTGAAATTAAGATAACCCCAGCATCAGTATTTGGTGATCCACCAAGCTCTGCGTAGTAGAATATTCCATGAGAATCTACTGCTATTACTGGGTCTCCACCATTTTGCCAATTAGGATTTTGAGGAAGGTTACCACCGTCAGTCCAGTTAATACCACAATCACTAGAGAATGCAAAACCTGAAAAGTTATTAGGAATATTAGAATCATTGAAACCAAATAGAATAAAGTTTCTAAATCTTGCAAGACTTGTCTCACTTTGAGTTACACGAGGTTTTCTGTTTATATCTTCATTTGTGCTATTAACTTGTCTTTCCCCTGGAGCACCACAAGGTTCATGTTCACAACCACATTTATGAAAAGGATATGGTGGTTCATGAAAAATAATTAGTTCAGGTGAAGGATCATTAGTAGCTGAAGAATTAAGAAGTCGAATAAACCCACTTGAAGGGAAAATAGTATAAGGATCTTCTGGTAAATTAATATTATTTAAATCACTCATCTTAATACCTCCGTATATTATTTTTTTATCATTTGTAACGCTTATAATTATTTATATGTAAATAGGCATCAGCTTTCCACGCAGTTATTGGGAGTGATTACATAATTTAGGATAAGTTATATAATTTTAGTCTAAAAAAAGCACATAGCATAATTATTTAAAATTAAGCTATGTGCTTCTTTATATTGAATGAAAATGCGTTAACATATTTGTGAAATTATATTATGCCTTAGAAAGTGCTTGATCAAGATCATATATTAAATCATCTACACCTTCAATTCCAATTGAAAGTCTTATAAGATCTGGAGTAACTCCTGCAGCTTTTTGTTCATCTTCAGTAAGCTCCGCATGAGTAGTGCTTGAAGGATGAATTACAAGAGATTTAGCATCTGCAACATTTGCAAGAAGAGAGAATAATTCAAGATTATTAATGAAATTCTTCCCTGCCTCAAGTCCGCCTTTTATTCCAAAGGTAAATATTGAACCTGCTCCCTTTGGTAAATATTTTTCAGCTAAAATCTTATATGGACTTTCTTCTAATTCAGGATAGTTTACCCATGATACTTTTGGATGCTTGCTTAAGAAATCAACTATCTTTCTTGTGTTTGATACGTGTCTTTCAACTCTTAAAGATAAGGTTTCTAATCCTTGAAGGAAGTAGAAAGCATTTTGAGGACTTAATGCTGCTCCAGTATTTCTTAAAAGTTGAACTCTAGCTTTAAGTGCAAACGCAGGCGCACCTAAATCAGCATATACTAAATTATTATAGCTTTTATCAGGTGTAGTAAAGTCAGGGAATTTACCACTTGCTGCCCAGTCAAAATTTCCACCGTCAACTATTATTCCACCTATTGAAGTACCATGGCCACCTATGAATTTAGTAGCTGAATGAACAACTACATCTGCTCCATATTCTATTGGTCTTACAAGGTATGGAGTACCAAAGGTGTTATCGATTATAAGTGGTATTTTATTCTCATGAGCAATATTAGCTACAGCCTCTATATCGAATATATTAATTCTTGGATTTCCAATAGTTTCACCATATAGTGCTTTTGTTTTAGATGTGATAGCATTTCTAAAGTTTTCAGGATCATCAGGATTTACAAATATAACGTTAATTCCAAGCTTCTTTAAGGTTACAGAAAGCAATTCATATGTTCCGCCGTATAATGTAGATGCTGCAACTATTTCATCCCCAGAGTTAGCAACATTAAGTATAGAGTATAGAATTGCAGATTGTCCTGATGCAGTTGCAAGAGCAGCAACCCCACCTTCAAGCTCAGCAACTCTCTTTTCAAAAACATCTGTTGTTGGATTCATTATTCTTGAGTATACATTACCAGGTTCCTTTAATTGAAATAAATTAGCAGCATGGTCTGCATTCTTAAATACATAAGAAGTTGTCTGGTAAATTGGAACCGCCCTAGCTCCTGTAGTTGGATCTGGAACTTGTCCAGCGTGTACTTGTAGTGTTTCGAAACTTAATTTTCTTTCACTCATTTTTTATAGCCCCCTCATTTTAAATTCATATATTTCATATATGTTTAATAGGTATTATGATAAAATTTTACAACTGTAGAAATTTATTGTCAATAGAGATGAGAAATATTGTATAAATTATTTAAAAGATAAACTGAAATTGACATTTTCAGATTAATCAGTATATTATAATATTAAAAAAGGAAGTGAATATACGATGTATTTAACAATAGTAGTAAGCTCCATGCAAAGATAACAAAATGTGAAAAACTTTTGCTTGGAGCCAATATAAAAAAATATTGAGTTTTTCATGTTTTAATGAATCTTTGCATCTTCATTTAATTATTAAATGTTGATAGGGGCGAAGAAATTATGAAATATGAAAAAGCACAAAATATACTGCCGCACGGTATAATTGAATTAATACAAAAGTATATGGATGGCGGATATATCTATATACCTAGAAAAGATGAAAACAAAAGATCCTGGGGAGAAAATACTGAAACTAAGAGCTATCTTAAAGAAAGAGATAGAGAAATTTTTAATAAGTATTCCGCTGGAATATCAGTTAAATGCTTAGCTGAAGAGTATTTCTTAACAGAAGGAAGTATAAGAAGAATTATAAGGAATCAAAAAATATATGATTAAAAAATACAATGCAAAAATCATATTACATCTCATGGTCCAACTCTTAGTTGAGACGTCTAAGAGTTGGACAGTGACATGTAAATTCTTTAATGCATTATATTTAAGGCATATTTTTCACAGTTAATACTATGAAAAATATGCCTTAAATTTTTATATATAATCTTAAGCGGTTATAAATAAAGCAGATTTATTTATGAACTATGTCTTCATGCATGGATGGTGTTACATTTATTATAGGAACACAGGGAGGTGGATAACTTATGAGTATTCTTACCATTGAAAACATGAGTCATTCATTTGGAGACAGAATATTATTTAGAAAAGTATCCTTTAGATTATTAAAAGGTGAACACATTGGGCTTATTGGAGCTAACGGCGAGGGAAAATCAACTTTCATGAAAATAATCACCAATCAAATTTTAGCTGATGAAGGTGAAATTGAGTGGAATAGTAAATATAGCATTGGTTATATGGATCAACAGGTTGACTTAAAGGAGGGGGTTACTGCATTAAATTTTCTTAAAGAGGCATTTAAAGATTTATATCATATAGAAAATAAAATTAATGATTTATATAGTAAGCTTGGGGAGCTTAATGAAGAGGAAATGAATAAAGCCTTAAATAGGATTGCAGTAATGCAGGAATCTTTAGATAAGAATGATTTTTATAGTATTAATTCAAGGATTCAAGCAACCTCCTCAGGTCTTGGAATTAAAGAACTTTTAGATAGAGATGTTTCAGCCTTAAGCGGGGGACAGAGGACCAAAGTTTTACTAGCAAAACTACTTTTAGAGAAGCCAGATATTCTACTTTTAGACGAGCCAACCAATCACTTAGATGAAGAGCATATAGAATGGCTTAAAAGTTTTTTAATAAGCTATCAAAATGCATTTATATTAATATCTCATGATAATAGCTTTTTAAATAGTGTAGTTAATGTAGTCTATCACCTTGAGCATAAGGTTTTAACTAGATACCAAGGAAACTATGATTATTTTGTTAGGCTTTATGATATAAGAAAAGAGCAGAGGCTAATTGAATATAAGGAGCAACAAACTGAAATAGCAAAGCTTGAAGATTATATAAGAAAGAATAAAGTAAGAACAGCAACTGCAAAACAAGCAAAGTCAAGGGAGAAAAAGCTTAATAAGATTGAAAGAATAGAAATTAAAAAGGAAATTATAAAACCAAAGTTTAATTTTAAAAGCACAAATATGCCAGAAAGCACTGTCTTTAAGGCAAGAGATTTAATTATTGGCTATAATAAACCACTAAGTAAACCTCTAAATCTAAAGATGAAAAGAGGGCAAAAGATTGCAATAATAGGGGCTAATGGTTTGGGAAAGACTACACTTTTAAAAACCTTATTAGGATTGCAAAAGCCTATAAATGGGGAAATAGACTTAAGCTATTATAAAAAGATAGGATATTTTGAGCAGGAGCTTATAGAAGATAATTCTAACTCAGTTTTATATGATGTATGGAATACTTTCCCTGATTTAACTCAAACAGAGGTAAGAACTAATCTTGCTAGGTGTGGACTTACAAGGCAGCATATTGATAGCCCTATTAATATATTAAGTGGAGGAGAGCAGGCTAAAGTTAGACTATGTAAGTTAATCAATGAGCCTAGTAATGTTTTAGTTTTAGATGAACCTACCAATCACTTAGATATTTATGCAAAGGATGAACTTAAGCGTGCATTAAAAGAATATGAAGGCAGCATAATATTAGTATGCCATGAGCCAGAGTTTTATAAGGATATTGCAACAGATATATGGAACTGTGAAGATTGGGTATTTAGTAATTAGTGATAATATGCAGAAAATCCTTGTAAATAAGCTATGTTTTAAAGGTCAAACCATTTGTAAAATAAAATCATAAATAAGCAGAAGCTTATACAAATGGAGGGGTTAAAATGAAAAAAGGTATTAAGAGATGGAAAGTATTCTTTTTAAGTTTAGTTGTATCCATAGGAATGATGGGTATGGCGGCATTTGCAGCTGACGCAAATAAGAATACAGGGAAAAAGCATGCTTCTATTGAATGGAGTGGACATTCCTGTTTTACAATTACTAATGAGAAAGGAACTAAGGTTGTAACAGATCCATTTCCAGATGGTATTGGATACAAGGTTCCTGAATTATATGCTGACATAGCAACAGTTAGCCATGATCACTTTGACCATAATAACCTAGCTGCAATTAAAAGTAATTTTACAGCAGTAAGAGAGCGTGGACAGTTTAATGTTGATGGTATAAAAATTAAAGGAACAAAAACTTATCATGATACTGAATTAGGAGCTTTAAGGGGAGAAAATACAGTATACACCTATGATATTGATGGCGTTAATGTATGTCATTTAGGTGATTTAGGACATGAATTAACAAAAGATCAACTTAAAAGTATAGGTAAAGTAGATATATTAATAATTCCAGTAGGAGGCTTATATACAATTGATCCAGAGGTAGCAGCTAAAGTTGTTAATCAGTTAGATCCTAAGGTTGTTATACCTATGCACTATCAAACAGAAGTACTTTCTCCTGACTTTGGAACATTATCAAAAGTAGATAGCTTTGTAGAACAAATGAAAGGTTGGAAAGTAGTTAAAGAAGATACTTTTAGCTTCAATCAATCAGAAATTAAAGCTTCAAAGGATAAGCAGTTAGTTATATTAAATTATAATAAATAAAGTTATATACAAAAAAAGGAAAATCTCCAGTTGTCTAGAATATAGTAATTAAATTTTAGATGATTGGAGATTTTTCTATGGAGTTATTTACTGTGGATACGGAAAGGGAGATAAAGCTACCAGTGCATGTTGAAACTAAAGAGCCATTTTCTTCAGAAAGTCATAGGATGTTTAGATTAATACTTGTTGAAAACGGCGGAGGTATTGTAAGTGTAAATGACACTAAAACTATATTTACAGCCCCTACAATTTTTTGCTTCAACGTTAACGATAAAATTAAGCTTAATAAGAGCAGTAATTTGAGCGGTAGAGCTATCTTTTTTAGTCCTACCTTGGTTAATGATGTATTAACTTTAGAAAGAATGGAAAACTTTAAAGAAGATATATCCGAATCAGAATATAGGGATTACTATTCCCTTAAGCCTTTTATTGATAGAAATGGACTAATATCTGGACAGTTTGAAGTAGGCCCAGCAACTGCTAAGAGAATAGCAAAATTAATAGATTCCTTACAAGAGGAATTAAAGCTATTAAACAATGATTTTTGGAGATGCCGCAGTAGATCTTTCTTTTTGGAAATCCTATTTTTACTTCAGTATATCTATACAGATGCAGAGCAAATAACTAAACCTGAAACCATAAGGCATTCAGATGAAATTAATGAAATTATTTTATATTTGCATACAAACTATGAAAGAAAAATTTCTATAGAAGATTTAACTGAAGAATTCCATATTAATAGAACAACCTTGGCAGATAAGTTTACTAAGTCTGTTGGAATGTCAGTTATAGAATATTTAATTAGATTAAGAGTTAAAATGGCGTCTACAATGCTTAAGGATACCTTGTTACCTATATCAGAAATAGGCTATAGAGTAGGCTTTAATGATATAACTCACTTTGGAAGAATGTTTCGAAAGTACACGGGGGAGTCACCATCTATATATAGAAAAAAGAGAAATCTATAATTAAAAAATAAATCATAAAATGATAAATTTTATGATTTATTTTTCATTTGACTCCTCCCTTAGGGTGGAGTTTATAATAGCCTCAAGGAGGGGAAAATGGATAATAAGATTTTAATAGGTGATTTTGTTAAACTAACTGGAAGTACATTAAAAACAGTTTTATATTATCATAAAATTGGCTTACTAAATGAGCCTAAGCGTTCAATGAGTGGCTATAGATTATACGGTGCAGAAGAGCTTGAACGTATGCGAATGATAAAGCATTTAAAAAATTTAGGACTAGATTTAAAGCAAATAAAAGAAATATTAGGGCATACAGAAAATAATAGAAATTTAAGAGAAGTACTTAAATCTCTGCAAAAAGAGCTCCAAAGAGAAAAGCATAATATAGATGAACAATTATCTAAGATAGAAATACTATTAAGCCAAGAAAATGATGAACTTGAAGAACCCGCTTTTGCATCTGAATCCTTTAATAGCATTGTTGAAACCTTACAACCTGAGCAAGTTGAAGCTTATAAAGAGTCTCCAATTTTGTTTAAGCAGCAACGTAATATCTTAGGTGTTATGGATGATTTTAAGTGGGGAGAAGATTATAAAGAAAATCTTAGAAAAATAGCAGAATATTTTAAGGAGAATCCAGAAGATCATAAAAAAGCTCTAGAACTAGGTAAGCGTCTAGCTAAATTAAAAGAAATGGCTGAAGATGATCCAGAGATAGAAAAGCTAGCTAAGGAAGGTGCTGAATTTATAAAGAATAAACCTTTCTTAAAGGAAATGTTATATGGGAAGGAAGGGCTAGATGATAAGAATGAGAATTTATTAAATGAGATGACTAATAAATTTCTATCCCCAGCCCAAATAAAACATAAGAAACTTATACAAAAATATCTTAATTATAAACAATAGATGAAGGAGGTAAGATTAATGGATAAAAACGCATCAAAATCAAAATTATTTATAGTTCCAATTGTACTAACTATTATTATGTGGGTTATTTTATTTCTTCCAGCAGGAACAATAAAATTCTTACCAGGATGGATCTTTTGGTCAGGGTTTACATTGATAACTTTCTTTATTACTTTTTATTTCCTACCAAGGAATTCTGAATTTTTATCAAGAAGAACTAAGGTTAAGCAAGAGAAACAAAATAAGAAAACTCCAGCGATTTTTAAAGTATATTACTTAGGATTTATTTTACCAGGAATAGATTTTAGGTTTCATTGGTCAAATGAGCCATTGTGGCTAGTGATTTTATCAAATATTATTGCTTTATCAGCCTATATTTTTATATTTTACGTATTTAAAGAAAATGCCTACGCATCAACAGTTATACAAGTAGAGGAAGAGCAACAGGTTATTTCCTCAGGTCCATACTCAATAGTTCGTCACCCTATGTATTTAGGAATGATAGGAATGGCACTATTTATGCCCCTTGCACTTGGATCATATTTTTCACTAATACCTATGCTATTTATAATACCTATAACAGTAATCAGAATAAAAAATGAAGAAGAAAAACTTTTAAATGAACTTAAAGGTTATAAGGAATATTGCTTAAAAAGACCTTATCGCTTAATTCCTTTTGTTTGGTGATAAATTTTAATACACGTTACAAAAAGATACTCTAGAGGCATATTATAAAAATAAAAAAGGAGAAATGAATGAAACATAATGAATTACCTAGTGAAAGGTATTTTGGTGATTTAGAACAGGTCTTTACTTTTTATGGAGCTATGCCTACTGGAGTTACAATTTCAGAAAATGGACGTATATTTGTAAACTTCCCTAAATGGGGAGATGATGTTAAGTTTACTGTAGGGGAAATAGTTAAAAATAAATTAGTTCCTTATCCAGATTTAAATACAAATAAGGTAGACTACAATAATCTAGATAAATGCTTTATAAGTGTACAAAGTGTTGTAGCTGATGGTTCGGGGACTCTTTGGGTATTAGATACAGCGTCGCCAAATTTTTCAGAACCCATAAAAGATGGGGCAAAGCTTGTCAGTGTAGACTTAGCAACTAATAAGATTAAGAGAAGCTATGTTTTTTCAGAGGATGTTGTTTTACCTACAACTTATTTAAATGATGTTCGAATAGATTATCGTGTTGGAGATGCAGGATATGCATATATTACAGATTCTTCAGATAAGGGACCGGGGGCAATTATTGTACTAGACTTAAGTACTGGAAAAGCCTTTAGAAGATTAAATGGTGATGAATCTACTTCAAGTGATCCAAACTTTCTTCCAAAGGTTGAAGGGAAAATACTACTTAATAGAAATAAGGATGGCTCAACATCTAGGATAACAACAGCCTCAGATGGAATTGCCATATCACCAGATGGAGAAGTTTTATATTTCTGCCCTATGGCAAGTAGAAATTTATATTTTATCCAAACAAAGCTTTTAAGAGATAGAAACATAACTGAAGCAGAACTATCTGCTAAAGTTAAATATTTAGGGGAGAAGGGTGCATCCGATGGTATGATTACAGACGCAAAAGGAGTAGTATATGCTGGAGATTATGAAAATAACAGTATTAGAACGATTATGCCAGATGGAACCATGAAAACCTTAGTTCATGATCCAAGGATATTATGGCCAGATACACTTACTATTGGCAGGGATAAATATTTGTATTTTACAGCTAATCAACTTCATAGACAAGCAAGATATAACTATGGAAAAGATCAAAGGCAAAAGCCCTATGTATTATTTAGAATTAAGATTAGTGAGTTGCCAGCTCCTACAAAGTAGTACTTATATTAAAGAAACAATGCTACTGCATTTTTGCAGTAGCATATTTTTATTTAAATATTACATTTACCATCAGAACAGTTATCAGAGTCAGAAGTTTCATCTTCTTTTGATAAAAATTCTATTGTAGGGGATTCAAGTTCTTCATTACGTACTTTATTAAGTACATCTAAGAATGTTTCAGATGGCTGTGCACCAGATACTGCATATTTGCTGTTAAATACAAAGAATGGTACACCATTTACTCTTAGTCTTGCAGCCTTTTCTTCATCTTTTCTTACATCTACATCATACTCATTTGATTCAAGAACACTTAAGGCTTTATCATAATCTAAACCTACTTCACCCGCAAGTGATGCTAATACCTTGTGATCAGATATATTTAATGAATCTACAAAGTATGCTTTAAGTAATCTTTCTGATAATTCTTTCATATTACCTTCTGTTTTAGCATAATGAGATAATCTGTGAGCATCAAAGGTATTTGTAGGGATTAAATCATCAAAATTAAAATCAAGTCCAAGAGCTTTAGCTTGAGCTACTAGATTATCATTTGATGCTTTAGCTTGCTCAACTGGAATTCCATATTTATTAGCTATAAGCTCATGAATATTTTCCTCATAGTGCTTTTTAGCTGATGGATCAAGTTCGAAACTTCTAAATATTAATTCAACCTCATCCTTATGCTCAAAATTTTCTAAGGCATTTTCAAGCCTTCTCTTTCCTATATAACAAAATGGACATACAAAATCAGACCATATTTCTATTTGCATAAACTATTCCTCCTTATATACCCATATGGGGTATGTTGCTATTTAATATATAGTATATTCCACTAATCTTAAATGTTCAATGGTATAATTAAACTTATGGGATAATTTTATAAGGAAAGTGGTGGGATTTTTGTATTTTGATATTGAGAGAATTGAGAAGATCCTTAAAGAGCTTCAGGCACGTATTTATAATAAAAGGACAAGGATAGAAGAAGTCTATATTAAAGAGGGTGACTATAAAAGTTATGAAGAAGCAGAGGCTTCAAGTGAACCTTGGGTTAAATTTGGAGAATACGATGTTTGGGGAGATAAATATAAAAGATTTTGGTTTGAAACTGAATTTAATATTCCAAAAGAACTCGCAAATGAATATGTAGTTTTAGAATTAACTACAGGTAAAGAAGGTCAGTGGGATGCGATAAATCCACAGTTTTTAAGCTATTTAAATGGAAAGATAGTACAAGGGTTAGATACAAATCATAGAGAAATCATAGTAAGTAAGGACGCTACAGAAGGAGACCACTTTAGAGCAGATTTTCATGGCTATGGCGGAATGAATGATGGCAAGGCTAACTTTAATGTATATATAAAATCCTTTAATGAAGTTATAGAAAAGTTATTTTATGATATAAAAGTTCCTTTAGAGGTAGCAAAACTACTAAAGGAAGAAGATAAAAAGAGAGTAGATATTTTAAATCACTTAATTAAGGCTTTAGAAATCTTAGATTTAAGAAAGCCTTATTCAGAGAAATATTATAAATCGATTAAAGAAGCCATAGAGTACTTAAAAGTTAATTTTTATGAAGGTGAATGTGGAAAAATAAATGAAGGAACTGTAGTTTGTTTAGGACATACTCATTTAGATGTGGCTTGGCTTTGGGATTTAAAACAAACTAGAGAAAAAGCAGTTAGAAGTTTTTCTACTGCTCTAAGTTTAATGAAAGAATATCCTGATTATACTTTCATGGCATCTCAGCCTATTTTATATAAATTTGTAAAGGAAGAAGCACCAGAAATTTATGCCGAGATAAAAGAAAGAATTAAAGAAGGAAGATGGGAAGCAGAAGGAGCTATGTATCTTGAAGCAGACTGTAACCTAACTTCAGGAGAATCTTTAGTTAGGCAACTACTACATGGAAAGAAGTTTTTTAGAGAAGAATTTGGTGTAGAAAATAAGATTCTTTGGCTTCCAGATGTATTTGGATATTCAGCAGCGCTTCCACAAATATTAAAAGGTTTTGGGATAGATTATTTTGTAACTTCAAAAATAAGTTGGAATGAATATAATAGACTTCCTTATGATACCTTCATGTGGGAAGGGTTAGATGGAACAGAAATCTTGTCTTATTTTATAACTGCAAATGATTATGAAAAGGTCATAAGTGGAGTTCATAGAACCATATATGAGGCATCTATAAATCCATCTCAAATTAAAGGTTCGTATGAAAGATATAAACCAAAGCAAATGAATGATGAAGTTATTATATCCTACGGATATGGTGATGGAGGCGGTGGCCCAACTAAGGATATGCTTGAAAATTATTCAAGACTTAATTATGGGATACCTGGCTCACCTAAAACTACAACTAAGTTTGCCTTAGATTATTTTAAGGATTTAGAGAAGAGAGTAGAAGATTATAAAAGACTTCCAAAGTGGAAGGGTGAACTATATCTTGAATTCCATAGAGGAACATATACAACCATAGCTAAGAATAAAAAATATAACAGAATGAGTGAATACTTATATCAAGATCTAGAGTTATTTAGCTCTATTGCTAAAACTGTGGACAAGAACTTTAAATATGATAAGAAGAGAATAAATGATAATTGGGAGTTAATTTTATTAAATCAATTCCATGATATTATTCCAGGAACATCAATTAAGGAAGTATATGATGAGTCATGGAGACAATACGAAAGTGTATTAGAAAATGGCAAGGATTTATTAAATAATGCTTTAAAATCAATAAGCAGTAAAATAAGTCTTAAAGAAAAAGCTTTAGTAGTATTTAACCAATTATCCTTTGAAAGAAATGAGTATATTGAATTACCAAGAGAGTTAAAAGGTAAAACTTTAGTATATGGGGACGGGGTAGAAGTTTTAGTTCAGAATATTGATGATAGTAAGGATATTGCCTACTTAACTAATATACCAGCTAAAGGCTATAGGGTTCTTTATATTAAGGAAGCAAAAGAAAAAGCTCAGATAGAAAACATGGTAAAAGTAGGGAAGATTAATAATGGATTTATACTTGAAAATAAATTTTTAAAAGTAAATATAGATTCAAGAGGAGAATTAACATCTGTATTTGATAAAAGAGCAGATAGAGAAGTTATTAAAGAAGGAGCTAAAGGCAACTCTTTAGTAATTTACGAAGATAAACCACATAATCCTTGGGAAGCCTGGGATACAGATATTTATTACAGTGAAAAGTCCTGGGAAATAACTGATATTATAGCTATTGAAGTTATAAGTAAAGGACCACTAAAAGCAACAATTAGAGTAGAAAAGAAATATGAAGATTCAACAATTGAGCAATTTATTAGTTTATATCATGATAGCCCAAGAATTGATTTTGAAACTAAGGTTAATTGGCATGAAGAGCATGTACTACTTAAAGCTAACTTCCCTGTAAATGTTAAAGGAAATAGAGCTACCTTTGATATACAATATGGAAATATTGAAAGAGATACTCACTTTAATACTAGCTGGGATATAGCTAAGTTTGAAGTGTGCGCACATAAATGGGGAGATATAAGTGAATATGGTTATGGAGTAGCCTTATTAAATGATTGTAAATATGGATACAGCGTAAAAGATGGTGTCTTAAGCTTAACATTATTAAAGTCACCTAAATGGCCAAATCCAGAAGCAGATATGGGATATCATGAATTTACTTACTCATTATATCCACATGAATGTAGATGGCAAGAAGGTAAGGTTCAAGAAGAGGCTTATAAGCTAAACTTAAAACCATATGTAACCTTAGAAGAACCTCATACAGGATTACTTGAAGAAAAGATGTCCTTTATAACTGTTGATGCTGAAAATGTAATAGTCGAAGTTATTAAAGAAAAAGAAGAAGGAAATGAAACAATAGTAAGGGTTTTTGAAAGCTTCAATAAGAGAACCAATGTAAAATTATCTAGCTTCATTAAACCTAAGAGAATATGGGAAGTAAATCTTGAAGAAAAAGAAATAAAGGAACTTGTGATTAATGAAAATGAAGTAGAATTTATGATAAATCCTTATGAGATAAAAACCTTTAAGATTGAATATTAATAAATAAAGGATTATTCTTATTTAAACTAAATAGGAATAATCCTTTATTTTATTTAAATTTAATGAATTTAAAGATGATATATTTGAGTAAATTTTTATCTGAGTAACTTCCTTTTCACATTAAAATAGAATTCTAACTTTAAAATCCTTATGACACACAGGACAGTTTACTGTATGATTTCCAGCTTTTCTTGGTAATCTAAGTACCTTTTTACAATGAGGACATTTGCGATAACGATGGGTTTTAAATTCTTTCAGTCTGCGAATTGGTAAAGAACTTTTTGCTTTTATAGGACTCCATATCTTTAAAAACATTTGGTTTTCTCTACGTCTTTTATAAATATTTTTAGAAAAACTCCTATAAAAGGTGAAAATCAGAACAACCCATATAAAAATACTAAGTATATTTGAATGAATAAATGAATTAATAAGCATCAGAACAAAAGATGCAATAACTAAAGCAATATAAAGCTGGTCAGTACCATATCTACCATACATAAAACGTATTAGTTTATTTTTAAAATCGCCCATTTTTAATCCTCCTAATTAATATGATCTGAAACAGAAGTAACACATAAAAGGATGAGTAATACATCTTTCATCTTTGTGACATTTAATAAAAATATAAGCTTAATTTTACCACAATGGCGCAAAAAAAGGAATGTGATAGGTTTGTATTTACATAGCGTAAAAATATATGAGAAGTTTCTAGATCTTGTTACTTCTATGAATAAAAATTGGTAAAATAGATATAGATTAAAAAAATTGCTTTTAGGAGAATTTGATATGAAAGATACAATTGAAAGAGTAAGGAAATTCAGAAACGATAGAGATTGGTCACAGTTCCACACTCCAGAGAATTTGGCTAAAGCTATAAATATAGAAGCTGGTGAACTTTTAGAGCACTTTCTTTGGGATAATAATTTTAATAAGGAAGATGTTTGTGATGAATTAGCAGATGTATTTGTTTATTGCATGCATATGGCAGATGCGTTAGATGTAAATATTGAAGAAATAATAAATAGAAAAATGGACAAGAATGAAAAGAAATATCCAGTAGAAAAAGCAAAAGGAAACAGCAAAAAATATACTGAGCTTTAATTATAGGGATGGTTTTTATAGTTTAAATATAAAGAAAGATATTAATTAATTTGAGAATTAATGTTTTAGGGGGAATATATAAATGTGGTTTATAGTAGCTTTATTTTTAGTACTTACCATTACTTTTCTTTCAGGAAAAGGTAGATTCTTAATAGCTGGATATAATACTGCAAGTAAAGAAGAGAAAGCAAAATATGATGAGAAAAAACTATGCCGTGTTATGGGAAGCGGTATGGGGGTAATCACCATCGTTTTAGCAATACCTGCAATTTTAAATGACAATACTCCTAACTTTTACATTGGACTAATGATAGCAGTGATTATGATAACAATCATAGGAATATTAGTATTAACTAATACTATATGCAAATCTAATAATCCAGAAGTGATTCACGAAAGTAAAGAAGATGAGGCAAGGTCACGAAAGCTTACCAAATTTTCATTGATATTTACTCTTGTGGTCTTTGCAGTTGTAGGAGTAATTCTTGTAACTGGGGACATAAAGGTTAGTTTAAATGATAAGGAGATTAGTATTGAAGCAACTTACTGGAAAGATCAAACCATATCCTATAAAGACATTCAATCAGTAACTTATTCAGAAGATCTAAGCATAGGAAGTAGAACAAATGGAGTTGGAAGCTTAAGACTTAATGAAGGACATTTTAAAAACAACCTATTTGGAGATTATACTTTATACTCTTATACTAAGTGCAAGAGCTATGTAGTAATTAAGACAAATTCAGGTATCTTTGTTGTAAATGGGAAGAGTAGTGAGGATACTAAGAAGCTTTATGAGGAGATAAATGAGAGAATAAAGGGATAAGATGATTAAAAGTAAATAATGAAGAAAGTGAAATAACCCTAGACTGGATGTAAGTTTAGGGTTTGTTTTTTATTTTTAAACTAAACGACAAGAATCCCCTTATTAATACAATTGTAGAGTGTTAGAATTAAAATGAGGTGGGACAAATGGGGAATGAATTAATTGAAATTGAAGAATATAGAGATTTAAAAGATAAATTTGATTCTATGACAAAGTATTACTTAAGTCTTATTGAAGAAAAAGAAGACCTTCTTTTTAAAGAAAAAGTTTTTTTAGAAGCAAAATACTTATCTATTTTTGGATATTTAATAAAACAGAAATTACAGCGGGAGATTGATCTTAGAAGGATAAAGAAAAAAATATCCCTTATACAATTTTATTTAAATAAAGGAGAAAAAGTTGATAAAGAACGCGTAGAAGAAAAGTTAGAAGAAGAGATGAAGTTATTCAAATTTCAGATGGAGGATTTCAAGGAAAGACTATCTGATAGTAAAAAACTTATAGAGAGTCCTACCTTAACTGATGAAGAGTATAATGAAGTAAAAAGTATATTTAGAAAACTAGCTAAAAAATTACATCCAGATTTGAATAAAACATTAACTGAAAGAGAAATGAATCTTTGGAATAGAACTCTTGAAGCCTATAATTGTAATGATTTAGAAACTTTAAGATTATTAGCTAATATCTTAATAGAAGAGATTGAAGTAGAAAGAATTTCATCATTGGAATTATTAAAAAATAAAATACAGGATTTAAGTAGTAAAATAGATTGCATACTTGAGGAGATAACTAATAACAAAGAACAGTTTCCTCTAAATATTAAAGATAAAATATTAGATAATGAGTGGGTATCAGAAGAAATTGATAGTTATAAAAAAGTTATTACTCAACTTGAAGAGGCAATAAAGTCTTACTCAGCTTTTTTAAAGGGCATAGAGGAGGAGAGTTAATGTGAAGGATTCTGAAATAATTTTAGGTAATGTAGATGGAAGCTTATTAGTAGGAATGAATAATGGAAGGCTAGAGTTACCTTTTAATAATAATATATACCTACTAACTGTTCCGATTGCTGGAATTAATTATTATATTAGATATAAAGACTTAATTATATCTAATGGAGATAAGCTAATACTAAAAAGGGAACCAAACAATAATTTTGATACATATGCAATAGAAGTTTTCACCCAAAATGAAATTAAACTAGGGTATATTCCTCGTAGAAATAATAAAGTTTTTGCTAGGCTTATGGATGGTGGAAAAAGGCTGTATGCTGAAGTCAGGGAAGTTCAGTACTACTTTGATGAAATAAATGAAATTGTAATTAGGATTTTTATGAATGACATTTAAAAGGACAAGCGTAAGTTTTGATGGCATTTCAACATTTTCATAATAACAAATTAATAAAATAATTAATTTAAAGAAGGCGAAAGCAAGTGAATAATGATGAAACGGAAAGAATAAATAAGTATATAGTTTCAGTAAGATGGCAAAATGCAAAAAGCTATGAAAAGACAGCTCCTCACGAGTATACAATCAGACAATGGAAGCCAGATCTTGAAGAAGAATTCATATGGTTTGTAAATTATATAAGAGCTAATGGAGTTAAGGAATGGTTTTATAAAAAGCAAAATATATATTTCTATTATAAAGGACTTAAATACTGGACTATGGGTGATGCAATGGAGAATACATGGGTTATTAATAGAACTGATGATATGAAAGCATATAGATAATGTTAATAGTATAAATATGGAGTTGGTTATATTTAAACTGTTTTAAGGGGAGTAGATAAATTATGATAAGAATATCAAGACAATCAAGATATTTTGACTCTTTAAGGAATTATAAAATTTATATTGATGATATATATTGTGGTGATATAAAAGATAATGAAGTCAAAGAATTAAATATTGAAAATGGAGAACATTCAATTTTATTGAAAATAGATTGGTGTACAAGTAATAAAGTAACCTTCATTGCAAAAGATAATGAATTAAAAGAATTTAATTGTGGTAACTCAATGGAAGGATTAAAATGTCTGTTAGTCTTTGTTTATATTACATTTTTGAAAAATAATTATTTATTTATAAATTAAAGGAACTACAATCTTCATATTTTTAGGGGGAATATATAAAATGTGGTTTATAGTAGCTTTGTTTTTAGTACTAACCATTACTTTTCTTTCAGGAAAAGGTGGATTTTTAATAGCAGGATATAATACTTCAAGCAAAGAAGAAAAAGCAAAATATGATGAGAAAAAGCTATGCCGTGTTATGGGAATAGGAATGGGAATAATCACTATCGTTTTAGCAATACCAGCAATTTTAAAGGATAATACTCCTAATTTTTATATTGAACTAATGATAGCAGTGATTATGATAACAATTATTGGATTATTAGTATTAACTAATACCATATGCAAATCTAGTATTCCAGAAGCGATTCACGAAAGGATAGAAGATGAGGTAAGGTAGCAGAAGATTACAAGATTTTCTTTGATATTTACTCTTGTGGTATTTTGTATTGTTGGAATAATTCTTGTAACTGGGGAAGTAAAGGTTAAATTAAATGATAATAAGATTAAGATTGCAGCATCTTATTGGAAAGATCAAACCATTGCCTATAAAGATATTCAATCAGTAACTTATTCAGAAGATTTAAGCATAGGAAGAAGAACAAATGGAGTTGGAAGCTTAAGACTAAATGAAGGACATTTTAATAATAACTTATTTGGAGATTATATTTTATACTCTTATACTAAGTGCAAGAGTTATATAGTAATTAAGACAAATTCAGGTATCTTTGTAGTAAATGGAAAGAGTAGTGAGGATACAAAGAAGCTTTATGAGGAGATTATAGAGAAGTTGAAGTAAATAAATGATTAAAAGTGAATAGTGAAGAGAGCCAAATAACCCTAGACTGTCTGTAAGTCTAGGGTTTGTTTTTATAAGAAGAAAATTATTATGGAGTATTATTGAGTCACTTCCTTTTATGTACAAAAGTGGTAAAATGATAATGGATGAAATATTGAAGAATACAAGCTAATTCGGAGAAATGAAATGAGAGATAAAACTTGTATAATACTGGAATCCTGTAGATTATTATTGAATGATGAAAAAGATAAAGAGTTATTAAAAGATAGGTATATTAAGCGTTGGTATGAAGTTGCAAAATCTTTCAGAGCTAGTTTTGTTATTGCAGATGTACTGGATTGAGCAGAAATTTGAAATAATAAGTGAAGATATTTGACTATTTATACAAGCATTATTTGTAAGTTAAAATAAATTGTTGAGGTGAGTAAATGAATCAGCTAGAGAAAGTTTTTAATGAAGATATGAAGAATATTTATCTGATTGCAAAGAAAGAACTGAAATATAATGCTACACGTTTTCTACAGCTTCTTTCTGAAAAAGGTGGAGTTCAGACTGCTAAAATATTGATAGCCAAGAATGGTGGTACGTATGGATTTGAAGTTCTTTGCGAGTATGGTAGGCATGAACTTTCCGTTGAAGCACATGTTATAAAGCCAGAATATATGGAACTATTCACTGATGAGGAAAGAAAAATGTGCAAGGATAGATTAGAGAGTCTTGGATTTAAACAGGACTTCAATAAAAAATAAAATAAATCATTTTAAAGGAGACGGTATTTAAATGCAGACATTAGAGTCGTTAAAAAGTATTTTTAAAGATAGGATTTTTAAAATACCAGACTATCAGAGAGGTTATGCATGGCAGAAAAGGCAATTGAAAGATTTCTGGGAGGATATCGTTAATCTTCCAAGTGATCGATTACATTACACAGGGTTGCTATCATTGAAGCAGGTTTCAAAAAAAGACTATGAAAGTGCAAATTGGATAGCTGAACGCTGGCTGATTAAAGAACGGGCTTTCAGACCATTTCATATTGTTGATGGACAACAAAGGTTAACTACATTTGTTATCTTTATTAATGAAATTCTGAACTTAATAAAAGCTCTTCCAGGAAACAAAGAAAAGGCAGAATCAGATATTTATATCGGGACATTCAGTTTAAAACAGATAAAAGAGGAATACCTTGTGGTTCAGATGCCACCAAAGTTTATTGTTAACACATATAAGTTTGGATATGAAAAGGATAATCCAAGTTTTAAATATTTAAGACATAGAATACTTGGAGAGCCTGATGGTGGCAGTATAATTGAAACGTTCTATACTCTGAATCTAGAAAATGCAAAGCAATTTTTCAAGGATAATTTAGAAAACTATTATAAAGCATATGGAATTTCGGAAATTGAAAGTTTATTTAAAAAAATAACTCAAAATCTTATGTTTAACTTGCACGAAATAGAAGATGATTTTGATGTATTCGTAGCTTTCGAAACGATGAATAACAGAGGAAAAAAACTTTCCAACTTGGAACTTCTTAAAAACCGTCTGATTTACCTGACTACTCTTTATGAACCTTATGAGATTACCGAAGATGAAAGAACAATTCTACGAGAAGAAATAAATGAAGCCTGGAAAGATGTTTATTATCAGCTTGGAAGAAATAAGAAAAATCCATTATCTGATGACGATTTCTTGACAGCCCATTGGATTATGTATTTTCAGTATACTAGGCAAAAGGGAGACGACTACATTAAGTTTTTACTAGAAGAAAAATTCACACCACAGAATGTGTTTAAAAAAATTGAAATCAAATTAGATTCAATCATTGATGTTACTGAAGTAAGGGATCAGGACGTAGAAGAAGAACCGGATGAAAATGGAATAGAAGAAAAGGTTGTAAAGAGAGCTAAATTAGCACCAAATGAAATTGCTGATTATGTTAAAAGCTTACAGGCTACAGCAGTACATTGGTATAACTCATTTAATCCTTTGAATAATTCAGATTTAACTGCTGAAGAGCAACTATGGCTGGATAGACTAAATAGAATTGGAATTGCATATTTTAGACCACTGGTCGTTGTTTCATATGTTAGAAATGATATTACCATTGAAAGTCGTATTAAACTTTTTAAAGAAATTGAGAGGTTTATATTTATTGCCTTTAGGATGGGCAGAGCATTTTCTACTTACAGAAACAGCGAATACTATAGGCTAACGAAGCAATTGCGTAATGGTGATGTTTCGGTAGATGAAATATGCAACACATTAAAAGAACGTGTTGAAGAATGGTTGAGTCCAGCTACTGCTTTTGACATTCAACCTTTCAAATCTTATATAGGTAAACACTTCAAGAATGGTGGAGGTTTCTACTGGTGGAATGGGCTTCATTACTTCCTATATGAATACGAACAAAGAAAAGTTATTCAAAACGGTAACCAGAAAATTGATTGGACTCTATTTGTTAAGAGTGAAAAAGACAAGGTTTCTATAGAACATATATATCCTCAAACAGCGGATAATGACTATTGGAAGAATGCTTTTGCAAACTACTCAGATGAGCAGAAGAAGTTTTTAACTGGATCACTTGGCAATTTGCTTCCGTTATCGAGAAGCAAGAATTCTAGCTTGCAAAATGATAGTTTTCCAGAAAAGAAATCACCAGTGGGAAAATCTCATAAGGGCTATTCAGATGGATCTCATAGTGAAATCGAAGTAGCAACATATAATGATTGGAATGCGATTAATATCCTTGAACGAGGAAAAAAGTTATTAGATTTTATGGAAATGCGATGGAACATAAAATTTGCGAGTGATGAAAGTAAAAAGGAAATGCTCTTCTTAGATTTCCTGCCATAATATATGGGTGTGAAAAGTTATCATAGTGTGAGTAGTTAGTGATTTGATTAACTGGCATTAAGAAACTATATTTAGGTTATAGGAGTTGAAATAGGTGAGTTGGATTTATGAAAAAAATGATGATAATACAGGCAGATATGTGCTTGGTACTGTAGGTGAAAAACCACTGATATGCATTGGAGTTAATCCAAGTACTGCAGAACCAGATATGCTAGATAATACTCTGGAATCAGTTGTAAGAATAAGTGAAGCAAATGGATTTGACAGCTGGATTATGCTGAATGTATATCCACAAAGAGCGACAGATCCAGAGGATATGCATGATAAACGAGATAATGAGCTGGTGTGCGAAAATTTACTGCATATCGAAAATATAATGAAAAATAAACAACCCGCAATTTGGGCAGCATGGGGAACAGTAATTACAAAGCGACCATATCTACTGAACTGCCTATATCAGATTGTTGATATATCAAAAAAATATGATTGTAAATGGTATAATGCAGGACAAGTTTCGAAACTTGGACATCCGCATCATCCGCTATACTTAAAGAAAACAGAAAAACTGAAAGAATTTGATATTGAGGAATATATAAAAAAGGCTAGTGCAGAATTGGTATTTTCCTATATTAAAGGCCTAAAAAACAACTCATTGAGTAATAAGGCAGATCTTCGTGAATCACTTTATAAAGCGAATTTTATGGACAAGAATCACGATAAATACTCGAATACAAGGCCAATTGATGTTGATGCAGAATTGAGAACTTTAAAAAAAGCTGACTACAAAAGCACACGAGCATTGCTTACAGCTTTTATGAGAGAAGAAGATTTTGTTAATGGAGCAATAAATAGAAGAATAGAAAACGGAGACCTTTTATCAGTTCTGAAACAACTTAAAAAGCTCTACAAAGAACCTATCGGGGAGATTTATAGATGAGAGTTATTTATAAACAGTGTCCAAAGTGTGGTTCAAAGAATACGCTAAAAATTATATACGGATTTCCTAGTCATGAACTTCTTCTTGAGGTTGAAGCTGGTGAAGTTAAGCTGGGTGGTTGCTGTATTTTTGAAGGTAACCCGGAATATTACTGTAAAGATTGCAAGTGCGAATGGAGCAGGGAACAGGCTATAGAATGAGACTAAAAATGTAAGCTCCTTAAAATAGGTTATGCTTTATTATAGTGTTGAAAAATAACCCAATAATAAAGATCTAAATGCTTATTTGTATCAATAGGTTTAAGAGTGAATATTGAAGTTAGACAAATAAACCCTAGACTGTATGTAAGTTTAGGGTTTGTTTTTATAAGGAGAAAATAAGTGTTGAATATTATTAAATCAACTTCCTTTTATATGCAAAGGTGGTAAAATGGTAATAGATAAGATATTAAAAATACAATTTAATTTGGACAAATAAAATGAAGTTTGGAAAGATATATTTTATAGCAGATTATAGGGGGAATTATGAAAGATTACAATAAATTAGTTCGTGATAAGATACCAGAAATAATAAAAGAATCTGGAAGACAATGTGATTACATAATAGCTGATAAAAAAGAACAATTAGAGTTATTAATAAATAAACTTGATGAAGAGGTTTTAGAGTTTAAAGAAGATAGAAACCTAGAAGAACTTGCAGATATTATGGAAGTTTTATTTGCGCTTGCAAATAATCTAGGGTTTAAAGAAGAGGAACTTATAAAGAAGAGGGAAGAGAAGAAGGGGGAAAGAGGAGGATTTGAAGATGGGATAGTTCTCCAGAAGGTGTATGAGTAATATAACGGATTTATCTATAGGAGCTATAGAGATTAAAAACATAGTTCCAACAAGTAGTAAGGTTGATTATAGAATTTTTTCAAGACTCTTGGATGAGGACAGGGTTGTTGCTAGTTATAAAATGTATTGGTTACTAGGTATTTTAGATGAGGTTAGCATAGGAAATAGAGAAATTGAGTTTAATAAAATAATATCTAGAATGATTGTATATGCATGGTATCCAACTATGCAATATAGATTAAGCTTTGGAAGCTTTGATAATTTAAAGAAGCCTATTAATTACATAGCATTTAAATATGGATATGCAGCAAATTGTGATGAAAGAAAGTTATTAGAGTTTATATATAGTAGTGATGATAGTGAACTAAATAAAATGATTAAAGAATTAGCGTATAAAGTTCCTTATAGATTATTGTCACCATTCTTCACAGAGGAGCTTAAAGGGCAGAAGGACAACTTGAAAAATAATATGATTACTGAGCTTTCTGTGGAAGAATGTAATTGTCTTTATAAGATTATTAAAGGAGATAAAGATAAAATTATAATCAATGAAGGTTGGGTAGATTACTTGAAGGAAAACTACGGAGTAATAAAATATTGGATATATTATAAGTTAATTAGTTTTCTTCAAAAAAGAAATCCTAATGTACCTGCAATAGCATTTAAACTGGAAGTTCCAAAGAGTAGAAATTTAACTACAGCTACAAATCTTTGGAAAAAGATAATTAATGATAAGAAAATAAAAGACATTTATACTGGTAAGGACTTTGTGGTTGAAAACTATAATTTTTATGGTGTACTAAGCATAGACCATTTTATACCATGGAGTTTTGTACTACATGATGAGATGTGGAACTTAATACCTACATTTAAAAATATTAATAGCAAAAAAAGTGATAAGCTTCTTTCACTTGATAAATATTTAGGAGATTTTTGTGACGTTCAATATGCAGCCTTTACATATCTATGTGATAAGAGAATTGGCAAAGATTTAGAAAGCTATGTAGAAGGACTTAAAATAGATGAGCCGTATAAATTAAATAATTATAAGAGGAAACAAGAATTTGATAAAAAGCTTAGAGAGTGCATAAATCCATTGTATCAGATTGCTAGGAATCAAGGGTTTGAAGTGATGGAGAAAATCTAGTATTGCTCAATTGTAACTTTATTACGAGTAGATAAACTTTTTTGCAGAGTCACGTTATATTGAGAAAAATGAAAATAATATAGCAAGAGAAGACTGGAAAGGGATAAAGAATGATAGATAGTACAAATCTTATCGAAGAGAATGAAATTGATATACAGGAAATAAAACATAAAGAAATAAAAAATGAACGCTATTTGGTAGATAATAAGTTAATTGTTAATTCAGATAAAGGTAATCTTTTAGATGAGCTTAAAAGATGTTTAAGTGAATGTGAGAAATTCTATTTCAGCGTAGCATTCATTAACTTCAGTGGACTTCAACTTCTTTTAGATAGTTTTAAAGATCTTGAAGAAAGAGGGATTAAGGGGAAAATTCTTACTTCAACATATTTATATTTTACAGATCCTAATGCGCTAGAAAGAATAAAGAAGTTTTCTAATATTGATTTAAAGATTTTTGTAGCTGATAAGGAGAATGGTTTTCACACAAAAGCCTATATTTTTGAAAATAAAGACGATTATAAAATAATTATTGGTTCATCAAATATAACTCAAAGAGCATTAAAAAGTAATATGGAATGGAATGTACAAGCTGTTTCTAAGAAGGAAGATAGTTTTACTAAAGATGTAATAGAAGAATATATAAAACTCTGGAATTCAGAACATTCAAATGAAGTTGACAGGAATTTTTTAGATAGTTATGGGGATTTTATCAAGAAACTTAAATCAGAAGAGAAATCTAAAAAAATTGAGTTTGATGATTATAAATTAATTACTCCTAATTCCATGCAAAAAAGAGCAATAGAAAATTTAAATAGGTTAAGAGAATCAGGTGAAACTAAGGCATTAGTAATAGCTGCAACTGGTACAGGAAAAACGTATATGTCAGCATTTGATGTCATTAACTATAAGCCTAATAAACTACTCTTTTTAGTTCATAGAGAGGAAATATTAAATACTGCAGAGAAGACTTTTAAGAAACTAGTTAAAAATAAAAAAGTGACAACAGGCTTAATTACTGGAAGCAAAAAGAATTTTAAAGCGGACTATATTTTTTCAACTATACAGTCTATGAATAATTGCCTTGATGAATTTAAAAGAGATCATTTTGATTATATAGTTGTAGATGAGGCTCATCATTCATCAAGTGATACCTATAAAAAAGTTATGGACTATTTTAGACCAAAGTTTGTTTTAGGAATGACAGCAACTCCAGAAAGATGCGATACTGAAAATATATTTGATATTTATGACAATAACGTTGCTTTAGAAGTTAGATTAAGAGAGGCTCTAGAATTAGAATTAGTAATTCCATTTCACTATTTCGGGATAACTGATATTGAGGATGTAGATCTAAGTGATATTAAAGCAGATGACATCTCAGAAATATCAAAAAGATTGCAAGTTAATAAAAGAGTTGATTTTATAATAGAAAAGATGGATTTCTATGGATACGATGGATTAAAACTAAAATGTCTTGGGTTTTGTGTAAATATAGAACATGCAAAGTATATGGCAAATGAATTTAATATAAGAGGCATAAAGAGTATATATTTGTCGAGTGATAATAAACCTGAAGAAAGACAGAAAGTTATAAATAGATTAGAGAATGATGAGGATGAGCTAGAAGTAATTTTTACAGTTGATATTTTTAATGAAGGTGTTGATATACCATCAGTAAATACTGTATTAATGTTAAGGCCAACTAATTCTCCTATAGTATTTATTCAACAATTAGGTAGAGGGCTTAGAAAATATCAAGATAAGAGTTTTTTAACCGTATTAGATTTTATAGGAAATCATAATAAAGCATTTTTAATAGCATTAGCACTAAATGGGTCAAGATATTATGATAAAGATAGTTTAAAGGTTGCTGTAGCAACTCAGTTTTCTAATATACCTGGATGCACAAATATTCAAATGGATAGAATTTCTCAGGAGAGAATATTAGAGCAGCTTAATACTGAGAATTTTAATTCTATGAAATATTTAAAGGAAGAGTATTTAGAATTCAAGAAGATGAATAGTGGTAAGGTTCCATATTTAATGATGGATTATGAAAAATATGATGGAGCCCCCAATCCACTTAAGTTTTTAAATAAAGAGAAAACATATTTGGGTTTTGTTGCAAAAATTGAAAAGGATGAAGCTCTAGATAAACTATTAGAAAATGAAGTCTTTTCAAAAATACTTAAGGAACTTACTGATAAATTACCTGTTAAAAGAATCTATGAATTTAGTATAATAAAATATTTAATTCAGCATGAAGAAATAGATTTTAATAAGGCAAAACGTGAAATATTAAAATATATAGATAATGTTGATGATGAAAGTATTGAACATGCATTGAATACATTAAATCAAAATTACTATGATTCAGCTCAACTTAAAAATTATGTCCGTTGCTTTGATTATAAGGATGGAATTTTAAGTACAACTTGGGATTTTAAAAAAATTATACAAAATAAAAAGTATAAAATTTATATTGAAGATGTTCTAAACTATGGGATTGTATTATATGAAAAGAGTTTTGAAAATAAATACTATGGAAATCCATTCTTGAAATTATATGAGCAATATCAAATGGTAGACGCAGCTTTATTATCAAACTACACTAAAATCCATAGTTCTTTTAGGGGAAGTGGTCTAATAACAAACGGAAAAGAATATTTCTTATTTGTTGATTTACATAAGGATGAAGATATAAAAGAAAGCATTAATTATAAGGACAAGTTTATAGGTCAAAATTATTTTCAATGGCAGACACCTAATAATACAGCGCAAAATTCTGAAAGAGGAAAGAATATTATAGATAATAGAATTAGAGGGATTAATCTTCATATCTTTGTTAGAAAATACAAAGAAATAGATGGAGTAGTTCAGCAATA
This sequence comes from Clostridium paridis, assembly GCF_016765615.1. GTDB lineage: Bacteria > Bacillota > Clostridia > Clostridiales > Clostridiaceae > Clostridium_T > Clostridium_T paridis. The sequence goes on from NZ_JAESWA010000023.1 coordinate 477,545, forward strand.
TATCTATATAGGTAAAGGGGATACAGTAGAATACAATGGAGAAAGACCTATTACAGTTAAAATAAAGTTGCAAAACAAAATGCCAGTTAGTTTATACACAGAATTTATAAAGAAAGTTTAAAAAAAGACGTTTGTTTGCTATTTGTGGCAAACAAACGTCTTTTTCGTCTATATGTCAGTAACTAATTGTTTTACTGCAGGAATATCTGCTGGTGCCCAATTAAGAGAAAGAAGATCTTCTCTATTTAACCACCTAAGCTCAGCATGTTCACTTGCAGTAGGAGACCCAGAAACCAATTTACATTTGACAGTAACTAAATTTATAATAAATGCATCATATTCATGAGTATTGTCATTAAACACATCTATAAATTCAACAGAACAATCTAATTCTTCCATGATTTCTCTTTCAATTGCTTCTTTATATCCTTCTCCTTTTTCTAATTTTCCACCAGGAAATTCCCAAAAGTTTGGGAGAGACATATTAGGAGAGCGAAGTGCGCAAAGAATTTCATTATTCTCATTTTGAATAATTGCACCAACTACCTTAACTAATTTCTTCATATAATTCACCTCTATATAATATTGTAAAATGAATTAATAAAAAAGCAAATATTTATTTTAAAGGGCTTGTATAGTATAAAAGATTATAAAAGGACTAAAGCGTATGACATTACAGGTAAGTTCTATAATATAGAAGAGTTGATATAGTATAATTATATTTAAACTTTCAATTTACTAAAGGGTTCGTGGGATTCAGAAGTTTAATATAAAGGGGAATAGATATGTACGTATAATGTTAAGAGGAGAATTTTAATTGTAAATGATTTAAGTAAAAACAGGCAGAACAGACAAAAGAGAATTAATATTATAAAACAATATGGCAGTATAAACTAAATATAATTTAAATAGTTAAATACAGAAAATTTTACATAAACCGATATATAGATTAGAAATATTAATATTGAATGGGGAGATTATTATAGAGACTAAAAATTTTATTAAATCTATTATTAATATAATGATATTTATTGACACGTTTGTTAAAACATTTAGAGATGAAGGTAAAAGCTATGAAAAAAAAGGAGTGTTACAAAAATATTATAAACCAATTTCAAATTTAATTTATATTTATGGATTTATAGTTATATTATTTTCATCAGTTTTAGTTATAGGATTATTAGATAGCTCTTTATTATTATTGCTAAAAATAAGTGATATAGTGAGGGATTTTATTTACAATAAAAATTTAGTGAGTAGTAATATAGGTAATATAATAAATAATACTATTAATAATAGTTATTTTATGTATTGTATTAAGGTTATATTATATATAAGTAGAAACGTAGTATATATAATAATACCAGTAATAATAATATCAATTGCTAGTGTATGGATTGCAACTAAAAAAAATATGAAATTTGATTATCAAGGAAAGTTTTTGATAACAATTTCAATATTAAATTCTATATATGAAAAAAGTAATGTTAAGCTTTTACCATTATTACTTGTAAATATATGTATATATTCTATAAGTAGGTTTTTCATATATGATAATTCAAAAAGTTATGGAGTGTTTATATTAATAAGTAGTATTTACTTGATACTGATAATTTATAAAAAGATAGATAAAGAGATAATAAATATAAATAAAACTTTTATTTTAGTTTTAATAACACCTATTCTTATATTTAATACAATTAATGTATCAGAGATATCAAGTTATGGAATAATAGCAACAGTTATAGCAAGCTTCTTTATTATAGATAGAGTAATATCATTAATAATGGATTATAATCATAAAATATTAAATGGAGGAGATTTATTCTTTATAGAAAACTGCCTAGATTATAATTATATAGATAAAATCTATAAAAACTTAAATATCTCATCATTAGAATCAGCTGAGAATATGGGTAAATTAAAAGAGATTGGAATATTGAACCTATATAAAGGAGAAATTGAAAATATTAACTTAGCAAGAAATTGCTTGTTAAAATACGTAAAAACAAATGCTGATGATGTTGGGGCTAAACAGTATTTAGCTATAGCTTATTATAAAAGTGGTGAAGAATTTAAATCTGAAACAATAAGTTTATGTGAAGAAATTCGAAATATAAATACAATTAATCGTATAGAGAATCTAGTTTTGATTCAAGCACTTATAGATATGGAAAGTTCAGACTATGAGTATATGAATTTATTGTTAGAAGAAGTAAATGAAAAAAAGAATATATATTTTAGATACATAAAGTGTAAAGTTGAAATATTAAGTTGTAAATATGATTATTATGAAATTATAAAAGAAATTAATAAGCTAAAAATGTTTGAAGAGTTTGAAGATATATACATATATTTAATTAGATTGGAAATGTCACAAACAAATATAGATAAAGAAAAAGTAAGAATTGCTATTGAATATTGTGAAAAGAAAGGCTTAGATTATAGTATATTAGTTGAAAATATTGATATATAATCAATATTAATAGTAAACTAAATGTCTGTGATATCTTAATTAATAATGAATAAAAGATTTAAAAAGAAATAGAGGCTTACTTCTATATGTTTATTATTAAACTTTTTGTTTAAAGATACATTTAAGGTAAGTGATAATTTGGGCTTTTAAACAAATTATGTGATATGTGTAAAAATCCATCACTTCATAAGAAGTTGATGGATTTTTTATGATTTAGATATTTTTTATTTCAAAATTAATTTACTAGTTTTTAAGTAATTGTTTATCAATAATTTCTTTAGAGTCAATGCTAAAATGAGAGTTATATGTATCAATATACTTTTTAAAATAATTTCTTAAGTTAATATCACAAATATAAATATACGTTCCTCTTATCCCTCTAGTTAAAATAGTTTTATATATATTTAATATATAATTTTTAAGCTCTTCAGGATCACTAACAGTTCTCTTGCCATTTTTGTCAAAATAATTGGCAGGATTAATTTCTATCTTACCATTGTTAAAGGTTATTTCATTTCCTATAATTATACCCGCATAATTTATATCATATCCTTGAGTTGTATGAATACAACCTACCTCTTCTAAAGCATTGGGAGAGTTAATCCAATCTCTTGGTTTAGAATTCCATCTGAATTTAGAGTTTTCAATAATAATATCATATGCATTTGAATCTTTTTGAGATTTCCATTGCCAAGCGTAGCCGGCTATCATACGACTTAATCCAAACTTTTTATCACGTTCTTTTATCTTCTTATGCATTTCATCGATATCATCAAATATAAATAATTCATATTCACCAAATTTTTTTGCTTCTTGTTGGGTTTGATGAAGAATATTATGAATATATTCAATGTAATCTTCACCGGCAAGAACCCTCATTTGAGATTGTATTATATGCTTTTGAAAGTCTATGTTTTGGAATTTTTCAGGTCTAACATCAGATGGCCTTATTGATTGATTTTTATCATAACACAATATCATATGTTTACATGATAATTTAATCCAATCTAATTGATCACCTTCCTTGATATCTAATCCTAATTTGCGGTTGCAATTATCAAATGACTTCATATTTGTTATGTTGATTCTTCTGCTTAATCGATGAGCTTCATCTACTATGAGAATATCGTAATCATTGCCTACAACATCAGATGGACCAAGAACCATACTTGCTTTAAGATTTTTAATATTAGTAAAAACTTTTTTTAATGTTCCCCTGAGGGATGTCATAGGAACAACAAGTCCAATCCTAAGGTTCTTTGTGCTTTCTTGTTCCATTAAATATTTTATTAGGTAAATTGCAACGATAGTTTTTCCTGTTCCAGGTTCACCTTGTATTAGATGATTACTTCTATCATTATTTTTTATGCTATCAAAAATTTCATTTACGACTAAAGACTGTTCACTATTAAGGGCTTTGTATGGAGAATACTTAAATAAATCACTATTCTTTATTTCAAATAACCCGTTAATAACTACGCCATTGTCTTTTAATTCATTCCAAATTTGATTAAACTTTTCTTTGTAATGCTCTCTTTTATAGTAATTATGATTACTAAGACCGCCGTTGCCATTTTGGAGAAGATATTTTTTATCAGCAGACATATACTCTATAAGAAGTGATTCAATTTCTAATGTGACAGATTTATTAAAATCATCATCAGAGATAATATCTATTAATTTAAGTTTTTTTCTACCATCTCTTTTATAGTGCTCTTGGCTACGAAGATAAACTCTTGTGGATTCCCCTATGTAAGCTTCATTCTCATTCCTAAGAATATATACTACAGGCCAGTTAAGTCCATATCTATAATTTTTTATATCATCAAGAAATTCTTGTTTATAATTAAATGTTTTTATTAATCCCATGGCTCCCCCTAAAATATAGTATATTTTTTATTATATAACTATTACCTAAATTTTTCTAATAGTAACTGTAAAAATATAGCTTAAAAATGAAAAATTTGTAGACATATTATACTAATAAAGGAAATTGTAAGATATAATTAGAGTATTATATTAAGTGATAAGAAAGAAGGAAGAAAATTGGAGAATATCAAAAATAGAGTAAGAAAATTTAGAGATGATAGAGATTGGGCACAGTTTCATACTCCAGAGAATTTAGCTAAGGCAATCAACATAGAAGCAGCTGAACTTTTAGAACATTTTCTTTGGGATAATAATTTTGATAAAGAAGAAGTTTGTGATGAATTAGCTGATGTTTTAGTTTATAGTATGCATTTAGCTGATGCACTTGATGTAACTATCGAAGATGTTATTAATAAGAAGATGGATAAGAATGAAAAGAAATATCCTATTGAAAAAGCAAAAGGGAATAGTAAGAAATATACTGAACTTTAATTATATAAATAATATTGTTAGAAGTGTCTGTTAAATATCTATTTTTTGAATGTTATTTATGCTAAAAAATAAATGATAATTGCGAATATAATTTGAGTTTGATATAATTTATGTATGGTAAGTTAAAAAATGTTAATTGATAAAGAATATACATAATATAGTAAAATATGCATAACATTACTTGTCATAAATAAAGTATATAATAAATGACGAATTGAATTATCTACTTTAAGGGATTAAGCTGTTTAGTTTAATCCCCTTTTAAGATGAAGTATATAATAAATTTTTTTGAAAAACTTTAGTTTTTTATTGGTTTAAATATATAATTAATTATTTATTAAAGGAGAAAGAAATGGAATCTCAATATCAGGAAATTAGTATAGATGAAATACAATTAGATTTCGAAAATCCGCGAATTTCCAAGTTTCTAGAACAATATAGCAAAGATCAATTAACAAGTGAAGCTATTTCATTAGCTCTAGGTGGAGGTAGTGATGATAAAAATGGCACATCATATGGTAGCTTAAAAGAGTCTATAAAATCCAATCAAGGAATCATTCATCCTATAATTGTAAATAAGACTCATGATGAAAAATATATTGTAATTGAGGGAAATACAAGAGTACAAATATATAAGGAGTTTAATGAAAGTCATGTTCCAGGTTCTTGGAATAAAATACGTTCAATTGTATATAATGATTTGTCTGATAGTCAAATACATGCAATTAGACTTCAAGCTCATTTAGTAGGGCCAAGAGAATGGGACCCATATTCAAAAGCAAAGTATCTGAATTATTTAAGTAACCAAGAAAAACTTCCTATTCAACAAATTATTTCATTTTGTGGAGGAAGAGTTAATGAAATAAAAAAATTCATAGATGCATTCAATGATATGGAGAAATATTATAGAGGAATTCTTAGTTATGATAGTGAATTTGATCAAAGAGAGTTTTCAAAATTTATGGAATTACAGAATAGAAGTGTAAAGGATGCATTGGTTATAAATAAATATAATAGAAATGATTTTGCAAAGTGGGTTATAAATGGAAATGTTGATACAGCACAAAATGTTCGTAAGTTACCAGCAATAATAAAAAATGATGAGGCTATGAAGGTGTTTCTAAAATCAAATATTACTGAAGCTGTAAAGGTTTTAGCAATTGAGGAATTTGATACAAATTCATTAAGTGAAGTTCCATACGAACACTTGGCAGTAGAACTAACTAAAAGGTTAAGGAATATTAAATATCAGGAAGTTAAAAATTTAAAATATGATCCAAGATATGAAGAAAAAAAAGAGATTCTTTTTGATGTTTTGGAGGAGCTTGACGCTATAATAAAGGAGATAAAAGAGGAGTGAAATGGGAGAATCAATAAATCATATAAGCTTAGTTAATACTATGTATTCTATAGTGAAGGATACTATTCCAGAAAGTAATTTATGTTTGGTTATTATGGATAGTCCAGATTGCAATGAAAAAATACCCAAAATGATGGAAGGATTTAAGCCGGATCTCTATTATTGCTATGATAATGTACTGATTATTGGTGAGGCTAAGACATCTAAGGATTTTAATAGAAAGCATAGTTTAGAGCAATATAAGTCATATTTAAGAGCATGCAATTGTTATTCAGGAACTTCAATCATGATACTATCAGTTCCTTGGACGGAGTATGTATCAGCTAAAAACCTTATTAAAAAGATGAAAAATCAATATAGCTATAATGTAACAGTAAAAATAGTTAATGATTTAGGGCGGGTCGAGATAATATGAGAAAAATAGTATTAGAATATGAACCTTCATTAATTGCTAAATTAAATGCATTTTCATATCAAAAAGAAGCATTCGAGGCAGTGAAGGATTTGGAGTATTCAGCAATATTTCATGAACAAGGTTTAGGAAAAACTAAAATAGCAATAGACTTATTGTTATACTGGCTTAAATTTAAAGATGTAGATACTGTTCTTATTGTAACCAAAAAGCAGCTAGTTCAGAATTGGAAGAATGAATTTATAACTCATACATTTATCAAACCAGCAATTCTGACGAGTAATAGGAATGATAACTTCTATGTTTTTAACGGGCCATCAAGAGTTGTAATTGCAAATTTTGAAATTATTTCTTCAGAAAAAGAGAGATTTCATTTATATCTAAAAGCAAGAAATGTTGCAATTATTATAGATGAGTCTGCAAAAATAAAGAACCCCAATTCCAAGATTACAAGAGATTTTTTTGAATTATCTTCAAAGTTTATTATAAAGACAATAATGACAGGAACTCCTGTAGCGAACAGGCCATATGATATATGGGCTCAGATATATTTTCTGGATGAAGGCAAGAGCTTAGGTAAAGATTTTAATGAATTTAAGAAGAAAACCGATTTATCTAATAGCTTAGAAAATAATACGCATAAAAAAGAATTATTTGAGGATGTAGTTTCAAGTATTTTCTTGAAAATAAAATCATTTTCAGTTAGAGAGACTAAAAAAAGCGGAGTAATCGATTTGCCTAAGAAGCAATATGTCACTGTATGGGCGGAATTTGAAGAAGAACAAAAGCAAATTTATGATCGAATAAGGGAGGAAATGAGTTTATTAGTTAAAAAAGGGGATAAAACAATTCTAGATGATTCAAGTTCAACATTAAAAAGATTACTAAGGCTTGTACAAGTAACCTCTAATCCTAAGCTAATTGATGAAATGTATTTTGGAAATTCTGCTAAAGAGAGTGTATTAAATATATTAATTGATGATATTATTTCTAAAGGCGAAAAGTGTATCGTTTGGTCATCCTTTATTGAGAATATTGACTATTTTACAAAAAAATACTCAAGATATAATGCTGTAAAAATTCATGGTGGAATGAAGATAATAGATAGAAATAGATCGGTAGAGAAATTTACTAAAGAAGAATGTAAGATATTGTTTGCTACACCACAATCCTCTAAGGAAGGGCTAACATTAACGATGGCTAATCATGTGATATTTTATGATAGAGGCTTTAGTTTAGACGACTATCTTCAAGCTCAAGATAGAATACACCGCATATCTCAGAAAAAAACATGTTATATCTATAATATCTTGATCAAAGATAGTATTGATATATGGATAGATTTTTTGTTAAAAGCAAAGCAAAATGCAGCTTTTTTAGCACAGGGAGATGTTACAAAGGATGAATATAGAGATGTAGCTGATTATAGATTTTCAAGTATCATAAAAAAGATTCTAAATATTGACAACACGGAGGAATATTTATGAGTGAAAAGTTAACTATTGGTAAAAAAGAATATGTCATATTAGAGAAAGAAATAAGACAGTCAGATTTAAGGTTTTATCCTGAAAACCCTAGAGTATATTCAATTTTGAATGTGTCTGACGGAATACCAGAACAAGATGAAATAGAAGAAATAATCACTAATATGGAGCATGTAAAGCAATTGAAATTATCGATTGAGGCAAATGGAGGATTAATAGATCCATTAATTGTTAGGGATGGAGATAATGTTGTGTTGGAGGGAAATAGCCGATTGGCCGCATATAGGCTTTTGGCAAGAAAAGATCCAACGAAGTGGGGAAAAGTTAAGTGTAAGATACTACCAGGAGATATATCTGAAAGCGCAATATTTACGCTCTTAGGTCAATATCATATTATTGGTAGAAAAGACTGGAGTCCGTTTGAGCAAGCCGGATATTTGTATAGAAGACTCAAGTCATCAGAAGTGCCAATTGAATATATAGCCCAAGAATTGGGAATTACAGAATCATCTGCTAAAAACTATATAAAAGTATATAGCTTTATGGTAGATAACGGTGATTTAAGATCTGAACATTGGAGCTACTATGATGAGTATTTGAAAAATATGTCAATAAAAAAATATAGAGAAACAAATGCTAATTTGGATAGTAAAATTGTGGAGGAAGTTAAAAAGGGAAATATAGCACAAGCAGCAGATATAAGAAATAAATTAGGTGGAATTGCAAAAGTTACTGGAAAAACTGCGAATAGAATAATGGCTGAGATAAGTGAAGGGAAAATAGATATATACACCGGTTTTGAGAGAATTGAGGATACTGGGAAGACAGGAAACATATATCAAATGTTGTACAAGTTTAGAAATAAAATAAATGAAAATGATTTTAGAAATAAAATTAAATATGAGGATCAAAAGCAAGTTCATTTCGAGCTAAGTAAAATTAAAAAAGCAATAGAAAAACTATTGAATGAACTAGATAAAAAATAAGAATACTTAAATATATCATATAACTTATGATGGGTGAAGGGATGGGTACTTATAATGAAAATAGGTATTATTGATGCTGACTTGATGGACAATGGGACAAGGCATCCTAATTTAGCATTAATGAAAATAGCAGGATATCACATCGAATTAGGTAATGAAGTAAAGTTAATTTATAAATCATATGATTATATAAGAGAATACGATAAAGTATATATATCATGTGTGTTTAGTTTTACATATATTCCAGAGTGGGTTATTAATGAACCAAATGTAGTCATAGGAGGAACTGGATTTTATGAAGATGGTGGAGCTCCACTTCCATATGATATAGAGCATCATAAGCCTTATTATGACTTATATAAAGAATATATTGAAGCTATGACTAATGATGGTAAAAATCCTAAAAGATATTCTGATTATTTAAATTATTCAATAGGTTTCACCACTAGAGGTTGTTTTAGAAAATGTGATTTTTGCGTAAATAAAAAATACGATAAAGTTCAAAGACATTCTAAAGTCAATGAATTTTTAGATAATGATAGACCAATGATTTATTTATGGGATGATAATATTCTTGCGTATTCTAGATGGGAAGAAGTATTAGATGAATTAGTCGAGACAGGGAAACCATTTCAATTTCGTCAAGGTATGGATATAAGGTTAATGACCCAGAGAAAGGCATTTAGGTTTAATAATGTAAAATATCATGGAGATTTTATTTTTGCATTTGATCATTTAAGTGATAGAGAATTGATTATAGATAAAATACAGATGTGGAAAAGGTATACTAATAAGCAACCTAAGATGTATGTACTAAGTGGATTTGAATCTCAGGACGAATTTGATATTGAAAATGTTTTTGAGCGAATTAGTATATTAATGAGATATGGATGTTTGCCATATATAATGAGACATAAGAATTATAAAAAGAGTAAATATAGTGGAATGTATATACAAATAGCCAGGTGGTGTAATCAGCCACAGTTTTATAAAAAGATGTCATTTAGAGAATTCTGTGAAAGAAATCAATTTTATCATTCCAATTCTAATACATATTGTGCATCTTATCGAGCTATGCTTGAATTTGAAAAAGATAATCCTGAAATTGCAAGCAAATATTTTGACAAGAAATTTAATGATGAAAACATATATCTAATGAGCTATGGCTATGGGCGTAGATATTGCAATAAACAAGAATGTAGGCAATGCAAGCTAAGTTTGAAATGTTGGGATGATATTGTAAATGGAAAAGTAAGAAATGATGAGATAATTAAGCTATACTATAGTAGTGAATTAGATTCGACTTGCCTTGAGTATAAAAATGCAGAATGTAGTACAAAACCAGTAATAGCTGGACAATTCCTAAGTAAGTTTATAATTAATGTTAATACTAATGAAATTTATAATTTTATAAAGAATAGTGAAAATGAACTACCCAAAAAAGAATTGTGTATTCTTCCTGAACAGGATGATAAATATTATATTAACTTATTAAATGAGATATTTAAAAGTGATATGTCAAAAGAAGTCAGAATAAATAGAATTATTGAAGAATTAAATATTGAAGTTGAGAAAGATAAGAAAGTTTTAATTAAAAGTTTAAAATTATTAGCAATTATGGATTTTATAATACTTAGCAAAGGGAATAAAGATGGGAAGATCAAATTATCACCACTTGGTAAGGAATTAATGAGTTTGAATAGAAGTAAACAAAGAATAATATGGCAAAATAACACATATAGAATACCAATTTTTCAGCATTATATTTCTATTAATGGAATTGAAAGAGATTTCGAAAATAGCTTAAATAAAATTGGAATAAATGATAAAGAAAAATATATTTCAGACTGTAAGAAGATCAATCAAATGATGAAGAAATCATTTGATATCTCAGTTCAATCTGTATGATGAATACTAAAATTTTAGCTATATATTTAGTATACTTGATTATACGTTAATTTAGAAAAAATAGTGTCAATTAAACAAATATTATATTTTGGAGACTCCAATGAAACCAAAACTCCCTCTAGAAAAATAATCACAAACCTCATAATCTTTGATGGTGCGTTTATACTAACATCAGTATTGCTTAAACGCTCATTTGCTGGCATTCAGTGGGATCTAATGTTAGTTGGTAGTGCAGCATATTTCTTAGGTGCTATGTTTTTAAATTCTAAGGATTCAAGAAATAGATAAATTAAATAACTATATTACTTACCAAAGGAGTCTTTATGAGACTCCTTTAAATTTTCCTATTTTATCTCAAAAATAAAATTCACAATAATCGAATGAACGTTTATTATAGAACCATGAGATATAAAGATGAAAACAAAAGTGAATCAATTTTCCAAGCAACAATCCAACTTCTAAATGAAATTGGATTCTCAGAAATATCTATGTCTAAAATTGCAAAGAGGGCAGGGGTATCACCATCAACTATCTACGTTTACTTCGAGAACAAGGAGGATATGTTAAAAAAGATTTACCTTAATGTTAAAGAAAAACTAAGTTACGGAATGATCGGGGATATTGATACAGAAGCTGATCCAACAAAGGAAACATTTGAAGCTATAATGAGAAATTTGATGGATTTTATAAAGAACAACAAGGAAGAATTTCTGTTTATAGAGCAGTTTGCAAATTCACCTTTAGTTGAGAAGCTATGCTCTGAGGCAAGTTTAAAGTTCTTTAAACCTTTTTATGACATGGTAGAGAGAGGTAAAAAGCAAAATTTATTAAAGAATGCACACCCAGATATACTATTAACTTTTTGTTATTTCCCAGTTACTCAATTAGCAAAAGAGAATTTTAAAGGTACCTTTGAGTTTAGCGAAGAAGTTTTTAGTCAGATTATAGAAATAAGTTGGGATGCAATAAAAAAATAAAAATTTTTTTAGGGCAAAATTAAACGAACATTCGATTAAAGGGAAAATATGGACACTATTTTTAAAAAAATATATAAAGCAATAAACAATGAAATTTGGGAGGATGATTTAAATGAAAGGTGCAATTTTATATTTTTCATTAACAGGTAATACAAAACTTGCTTGTGAGTACATAAAGGGAAAGGTTCAAAATGTAGACTTTGATTTATTAGATATGAGAGGCGGAGTTTATGATTTAAATAAGTATGACATAGTAGGCTTTGCAAGCTTTGCTGATGAATATAATATCGCTAGATTTGTAAGGAGCTATATTGAGAATATGTCCTTAGTAAATAAACCAGCTTTTGTATTTAGTACCTTTGGACAAGAAAATGGAGCAACTACAAAAAACATGGCTGAAGAAATAAGCAAGAAAGGCTTTAAAGTTGTTATAGACCATTCTCTACATACCCCAGAAAACTATCCCCCTGTAATTAAACATTCACATGGATTTATAAATCATCCAAATACCATAGAGATAGATGAATTTAATATGTTTATTAATGATTTAACTGAAATTTGCAAGAAGATAAAAAATAAAGAAACAGTAAATGAAAAAAGGGTAGAAGCTAGTTTTAAATATAATATTTTAACTAAGCTTACTGGTCCTAAGATGATGAGAACTATTATGGGACGTAAAAAGATTAATGATGAGCTTTGTGTTCAATGTAAGAAATGTGTTAGTAATTGCCCATATAATGCAATAAAGATGGACAGCTTTCCTGTATTTGATGAATCTAAATGTCATGGATGCTTTGCTTGCTACAATTTATGCCCTACAAAGGCAATTTACACGAAGGGTTATAATCAGAACTTCCATTATCCAAAGCCTAATAAAGCAGTAATTCAAAAATTAAAATTATAGAAAATTTAGAGAGGTGCTTAAAAATGAATAAAAAAGCATTAGTTGTTTATTATTCCTTACAAGGACATACTAAAGAAGTTTCAAATTTGATAAAAGATGCTATAGGAGCAGATACCTTTGAACTAGAACTTGAAAAACCATATAATTTAGTAACTGCAACTACCTTAGGATCAAGGCATACAAAAAAGGACTATACGCCTACATTAAAAAAACATGTTGATAATATTAAAGACTATGATGTTATATTTGTAGGATCACCAATATGGTGGTATACACTTACACCACCTGTTTTAACCTTCCTTAAAGAGCACAACTTAGAAAATAAAACAGTAGTTCCATTTTGCACTCATGCTGGAAATCATGGAAGCTTCTTTGAGAAATTTAAAAATAATTGCCATGGTGCAAATATTAAAGAAGCAAAAGATTTTCATAGTTCTAAGCTAAAAGATAAAGTTTTAATAAAAAACGAAATAGAAGAGTGGGTACAAACCATCTTTAAAAGCTAATAATAAATTATAAAATAACAGACATGCATATATTGCGTATTCTGTTATTTTTGTTTCTCTAATAGATTTAATGAAGTATAATAGTTATTATTAAGTAAATACAAATTAAATAAGTATTATTAAGTAAGGAGATTCACATGAACCCAAAAGAGAAAATCCCTTTCAAGAAAATCATAACAAATCTTATATTTTTTGATGTAACATTTATATTTACATCATTAATACTTAGAAAATCATTAGCGAATGTTAATTGGAGCATAATGTTATTTGGAAGTGCAGCATATGTTCTTACTGCTTTATATTTAAACTCAAAAGCTCCTAAAAAAGAGTAATAAGTACAAGAAATCTTTAAAACTAATAAAAAATTATAAGATAACAGACCTACATATAATGTGTACTCTGTTATTTTTTGTTTCTATATAAAGTTTAATAAAGTATAATAGCATTGTAAAATATATACAAAATTAATAAGTATTATTAACTTATTAAGTGGGGAGAGGCTATGAAATCCAAAAGTAAAATTCTAACTAGAAAAACTTTAATATGCCTTATTAGCATGAATTTAACTTATATAATTTTTACAGTCATACGCAAAGGTTCATTTGCGAGTATTGAGTGGGATATTATGCTAGTTATGAGCTTAAGCTTTTTAGCAAGTTCAATGTTTATAAATTATATAGATTCATAAAAAGAATAAATTAAAGCCTTAAAATTACTGTTGTAATTTTTAAGGCTTCAATGCTCCATATAAGAAAAATGCTTTTTAACTGTTTCTAACAGTATATAATTAATCAAGAATTCTCTCAAAAAAAATGCTATCGCACCATTCTCCGTTTTTGTAAATATATTTATTGTAACGTCCAACAAATTGAAAGCCATTCTTAATTAATGCTATTTGGGAACCTATGTTATTAGGTGAAGTTCCTGCTTCTAATCTATGTAGTCCATGCTTATTGGCCGCTTCATCTAAAATAAGTTTTACTGCACTTGTTACATATCCCTTTCCTTGATGTTCCTCACCAACTCTATAACCCAGTTCAGCCTTATTAAAACATCCTCTTTCAATTGATACTAAATTTATTCTTCCAAGAATCATTCCAGCATGATCCTTTATTAAATACATATATACTAATCCATTATCTTGTTCCTGAACTAACTCCTTTATTATTGTATTGAAGCTATTTAATTCATAATAGTTATCTCCTCTTGGGAAACCAACTCTCTCAAAAAAAGCTCTATTTTTAAGTTCAAATTTAAAAAGTTCTTGTGCATCTGATTCCTTAAGTAAATCTATTATAATATCTGGCATAAAAAATCTCCTTAATATCGTAGTATTTTACTATTGTCCATTAGATAATAATCTAATAAAATTATTCAATAATTTCCGCCCAATCATCAGTTAAAAGAATAGCTTGGTTATTTGTAAGCTTTATCTTAGGGCAATTGCTTGTATCTATTTTACCTAACTTTGAACCTTCTTCACAATGAACAGAAAGCAAACAATTAATAAATCCTAAGTTATTAGGGCGATTTTGCACTGCTATCATGCTTCCCGCGCTGACACCAACAAAAACTCCTCCCTTTTGAACATATTCCTTTAGTACAACATTGAATTTTATTTCATTGATCCTGTCTAGCAAATAACTAGTACTTCCTCCACAAAAGTAAATAGCATCATATTCCATAAGTTTTTCTAGTGCCATTTCTTTATGTAAATCATATACATGTACATTTTCTTTTGGAATCTTTGCATCAAGCAAATCATTCATACATTTAGGTAGCATAGCAATAGCATCAGCATTAATTGCAGCAGTAGGAATAAATAAAACCATAATTTCATTACTAGGCTTATTAATAAGTTCTAAAAATTTATCCTGAATTTTTTTATTTTCAAATCCAGCAGAGGTTAATATTATTTTTTTCATTTTCTAAGTATCCTTTCATATGCAAAATTTCAGGCATTATTCTGCCAAATTCATCTGAAAGTAGTTGTTTTATATAATATTTATTATACTATTTTATTTACCATTTTTGTTATAAATTCATGGTGAAAAGAAGGAATATCAGATTAGGAATGTAAAAACATCTTGACACTTTCAAGAAAAGTTTGGTATTCTTAATATATAGAAATGTAAAGAGTGTTTTACATTTTAAAGGAGGTATGCTTTATGAGTTTTTTTAGACAAGAAGATGAAATGGATAAATTTATTGCACTAAAAAGCTTAAAAATTGCATATTGGTTTACAGTTTCATTCTTATTGGTATGGACTATTATAGACCTTGCAAGAGGTAATAGACATAGTGTAGCATTAGTATTGTTTTGTATTCAAAACACGTTACTTATATTCTTTGACAGATATTATAGAAGGAAACTAAGCGAAGGAAATGAAGAGTAGAGTCAGAGAGTTTAGAAAGCAGTTAAAATTAACTCAAGATCAATTAGCACAAGAACTTGGAGTAACGAGACAAACAATTAATGCTATTGAAAATAACAAATATAACCCTACACTTGAATTGGCAATAAAAACAGCAAGATTTTTAGGTATACCAGTAGAACAATTATTTATACTTGATTAATAATAAAGTAATTTTAAAAATAATTTTAATTTATGACTAAGATTTCCTGTTATAGGTTATATTATCTAATGTGGAATCTCAAATTTGTATATATCATTGATATTTAGACAAACTATTATTATAATGAAAGTATGAGATATATTAGCTTAAAATAAAAAAATATATAAAATATTTAGTTAAAGTAAAATATTTCATTGTCGTTTTGACAAATTCGATATATAATATATTTCGGTAGTATTATGATTTGAACTGAAGGGAGGCGGGAATTATGTCAGAAATCAGAGTGAGAGAAAATGAATCATTAGAGCAAGCGTTATCAAGATTTAAACGTAGCTGTGCTAAATCTGGAGTCCTTTCAGAGGTTAGAAAAAGAGAACACTATGAAAAACCTAGCGTTAAGAGAAAGAAAAAGTCAGAAGCAGCTAGAAAAAGAAAGTTTAAATAACCGATTATGATATTATTTAATAAAATCCTTAGGAATTAATAATTCCTAAGGATTTTTTAATTCTACTATTTTTTGTTCTTATATTGACTCCAGAAGAATATAATAGTATTGTTTAATAATGAACAGTTCCAAATGGAACAATTTAAACGGAATTATTAATAATTTATGGAGGACAATATGAGTACTACAATTTATTATTTCAGCGGAACAGGTAATTCTTTAAAGGTATCAAAAGCCGTAAAGGAAGGATTAGGAGATGCAAATCTTATACAAATAACTAAAGATAACCTATCAATAACTAAAGATATTTCATCAGATAAGATTGGCTTTGTATTCCCTATATATTTTACAGGAGTACCTTTAATGGTTAAAAAGTTTGTAGAAAATCTTGAAGTGAATAAATCAGCCTATATTTTTGCCATTGCAACCTTTGGTGGAACTACGACAATAGCATTAAATCAAATTGAAGACATACTAAATAAAAAAGGAGCTTCTCTTTCAGCAGGCTTTACAGTAAGAATGCCAGGTAATTATCAAGTTATGTATGATGCATATTCAAAAGAAGTTCAAGAAGAGCGTTTTAAAGTAGCTGATGAACAAATAATAAACATAGTAGACAGTATAAAGAAAAATGAACAGACTAAAGTAAAGGTTAATGGAGTAAAGATAGCTTTTGGAAGATTAGCATATAAGACTTTTAAGCCTAACAATATGGATAAAAATTTTTGGGTAACAGAAAAATGTAATGGATGTAGTACTTGCTCAAAGGTTTGTCCTGCTAATAATATAAAAATGGTAGAAGGAAAACCAGAGTGGCAGCATAATTGTGAAGTATGTTTAGCATGCATGCAATGGTGTCCACAAAAATCTATTCAATATAAGAAAAATACTTTGAAAAGAGGAAGATATCATCATCCAGATATAAAGGTAAATGAATTAATTCAAAACCGTTAGGATAAAAAGGGTGTGTACTTAATGTGTAAAGGAACTAATTGTATTCATAAAATAATGAACTTACTTAGAGTAATTCAGGGAAGTTTAAACGGTCATATTGAGTCAAGTGCAGAAAACTTGGGAATAACAACTTCTCAATTTATGGTCATGTTTGAGATATATAATAATAAAGATATTTCTTTAATAGAACTAAGTGAAAAGCTTGATTTGCCAAAAAGCTCAGTTTCTAGGCTAGTTGATCAACTCGTTAATAAAGAAATTGTAATAAGGGAGATACCTAAAGAGAATAGGAGAACAGTTAAGTTATCTATTTCACCTGAATTTTTAAAAAGTACAGATGTATGCAATATTACGAGTGAACTTAATGAGTCAATAATTGGGGACTTAGAACCTCAAAAAACAGAGGCAATTATTTCAGCCTTAGAAGATCTTATTTTGGTATTAAAAAAGAAAAGTACAAATTAATATATTTTAGTAAAGAAGGGCTTAATTGCCCTTTTTTATTTTCCCTAATTTAATTCACATAATATAAGGCACATGCATATAAAGATAATAAAGGGAGTAAAGGAGGTAGAACTATGTATCCAAGGAGCAATATAGGACTTTCAGTTATGACTTGGTATATTTATGATGGCACTGATTTAACACCTTTATTTTCAACTACACCTCAAGAGGTTCCACAAAGAGTTACAGAAGTTTATCGTCAGTTCCTTGCTACTAATATGCATGAAAGAGCAAAGGCAATAGCTCGCCAAATAGCCCTAAAGAAACCAGATATAGTTGGTTTACAGGAGGCGGTTATTGTAGAGCTTATTCCTCCAAATGCGCATAAAGTTGTTTATAATTTTGTTGATATTCTTTTATGTGAATTAGCTAGGCTTGGCATAAGATATAGAGCTGCAGCACAAAATGTCAACTCTACTATTACACTTCCTGCAAGCACTGGGAATTTGGTGCGGTTAATAGATAGAAATGTAATTTTAGTTCGAAGAGAAAGTGATGTAGAGATTATTAGTACGAAGGCAGCTAATTATGCAACAAATTATCAAGTTCAGATAGGTGGACGAGTTTTTACAATATTGAGAGGGTGGGTAGCAGTTGATGCATTAATCAGAGGTAAAAAGTTTAGATTGGTTAATACCCAACTTGAACCTCTTTCATCCCAGGTGCAAGTTTCTCAAGCTAATGAGTTAATAGCAGGACCTGCAAATACAAAGCTTCCTCTTATCCTTTTAGGTGATTTTAATTCTAATGCAAGTGTTCCGGGGTCTCAAGTCTATGCACTTTTAACATTACTAGGCTTTAAGGATACTTGGGTAGTAGGCGGTATAGGGAATGGCTTTACAGCTTTCCAAGATAGTGATGTTTTAAATGCGTTATCCAGCTTAAGTAAAAGAATTGATTTCATTTTTACAAGGAATGGATTTGATGCAATAAAAGATGAACTAGTTGGAGAATCCCAAGAAGATAGAACTTGCACTAGGTTGTGGCCATCAACTCATGCTGGAGTATTTTCTAGATTACAATTAGGGTGTTAGGTTTAGTTTAATAATAAGGAGTGCATAGGTGATTACCAATGCACTTCTTTGTGCTTTAATTTTTATTAGTATATAATATTCTTGTTAGTATTAGGAAAGAAAGAGGTTTTCTCATGTTTAAAATATTGATTGTAGAAGATGATAAAAAAATGAGTGAAATAATCTTAGAAAATATAGTAAGATGGGGATTTGAAGGACATAGAGTTGAAAACTTTAATGATACCTTTAATGATTTTGTAAAATATGATCCTCAGCTTGTTTTGATGGATATAAATCTTCCCTCTCATGATGGCTTTTATTGGTGCGGCAAGATTAGAGAAGTGTCAAAGGTTCCAATAATCTTTATATCCTCTAGAAATACTAATATGGATATAATAATGGCTGTAAATATGGGTGGAGATGACTTTATTCAAAAGCCTTTTTCGTTAGATGTACTTATGGCAAAGGTAAATGCCCTTTTAAGAAGGACTTATGATTATATAAATGCTTTTTCTAGTGTTATTGAACATCAAGGAGTGGTTCTTAACCTTAAGGACAGTTCGGTTATATATAATGATAATAAATTAGAACTTACTAAAAATGAATTCAAAATTCTTTATACCCTTATGCAGGATAAAGGGGAAATAGTAAGTAGAGATGAAATAATGAGAGCTCTATGGGAAGATGAGAGCTTTGTTGATGATAATACCCTAACAGTAAATATTAATAGACTTAGAAAAAAACTCGAGGATATAGGTCTTAAAAATTATATCCAAACTAAGAAAGGTCAAGGGTATGTTATTCTATGAAATTCACTAAATATTTAGCTGATAGAAAATTTACGCTTCTTTTTTATGCTCTGCTTATGTTATTTATATCCTTAGTAATTTTTTTAGATGGTTCTAAGAAAGTAAATATTGAAAATGTACTATATATTAATTTAGTTTCCCTAACCTTTTTCATTATTTATTTAATAGCGGGATATCTTAGGCTCAGAGATTATTATAAAAATTTAAATAACATTGTTGAGAATAACAGTGATGAAATTATGGATAGACTTATGACGCCTATAACTCATGAACAAATTCTTCATCATGAGGTGCTTAAAGCTTTATTTAATGAACAAAGCTCAAAAATATTAAGTCTTCAAGAACATAAAAAAGATTATGAAGAGTTTATAACATCTTGGGTACATCAAGTAAAAACTCCTATATCTGCAAGCAGATTATTAATTGAAAACAATGCTAAAAATCCAAGTAAAGAAATCTTATATAGTCTTGAAGAAGAATTAGATAAAATTGAAAATTATATTGAGCAGGCACTTTATTATTCAAAAACAGATGATTTCTCTAAGGACTACCTAATAAATGAACTTGAACTAGATAGATTAGTTAAAGAAGGGGTTAAAAAACAGGCAAAGACCTTTATTAATAAGAAAATAAATATAGAGATAGATAATACAGAACTTATAGTTACAACAGATAAAAAGTGGCTAGCATTTATTGTAGATCAAATCCTAGCTAATTCCCTAAAGTATACTTCTATTGGTGGAAAGATTAAGGTATATGGAGTCGTAGAAGAGAAGGCTCAAAAACTAGTTATAGAGGATAATGGAATTGGTATAAAAGAAGAAGATCTTCATAGAGTCTTTGATAAAGGCTTTACAGGCTATAACGGAAGAGAGAACTATAAATCTACTGGTATGGGTCTATATCTCTCTAAAAAGCTTGCAAGAAAGCTGGGACACGATATAACTATTGAATCAAAGTATGGAGAGTATACTAGGGTTACAATTGTGTTTCCGAAACTAATAGACTATTATGAGATTTCAGATAAGTAAATTGTGATATAATGGTATAAGTTGATAAAAGTGGTATATAAAAGGGGAATTGTTTGTATGGAAGGTTTACTTAGATTGGTTGCAATGATAGGGATGGTCACAATCTTTATAACACCATTAACTTTGATTGTTGGAATAGTTAATGCAATAAAAAAACCAGAGGGGCAGTCTAGACCATATATGATTATGGCTATAATAAGCGCATACTTGATTGTTATGCCGATATTTGGAGCTATGATGCTTAACTAAAAGGTATTATAAAATCTAGATTAGTAACAGGTAGTTCAATTGAACTACCTGTTTTAGTATATTTTCATGGTGTTCTCAAAAAAAGTTATCCTATAAATTTTTCAGAAATTCCGTAAATTATTTTTGAACTCTCATTTTCCTTAATTCCTTGTTAAATTCTTTTATGGTATTTTCATCATTTAAATTTTTCGATATTTCTTTCAGTTTAGGTCGTATCTTATTAATATTCTCAGTAACGTATTGGTTTGAGTTTAGTACAAAAAATTGACTTAAATAAAGTAGCATTTCAGATATTGATTTATTTTCTTTATATGATGATAAAGATCTTAAAGAATCAAGCTCCCCAACAATACTTACACTGTTTTTTATGGCACTTTCATTTGATAATGTACTTGATGAGTTGTATAAATCAAAACTCTTATCCAGAATATTAAAATCCTCCTGAAATTTTTGAGTATTGGATTTTTCAATACGCTTGTAAGTATTCACTCTATAAAATTGAAATAAATTTATTAAAACTAAAAGTAAACAAACTAGTATTAATCCATTTATTATTCTTTTATTCATTCAAACACCTCATCAATTAATAATTATAAATTCGTACTAAATTACAACTTGGTTTTTATACCAATTATAGCATTAATTCCAATATGGTGTACATAATCAACGCATACTAGCTCTCTTATGTTTGCTAAAAGATTCATTAAATATTGGAATTTAACAGTTAATAATTTTCATGGCGCTCTTAAAAAAAGTCATTCTATAATTTCGTTATACCCCACGCAGTCGCTGCGAGGGGCCCACGAAAAAGAATGACTAAATTTTTCAGAGCTTCCGTATGTGACAATATTGTAAGGTTAAAATAATGTTTTGTAAGGAAGAGAAATGGATTGATTATGCTATACTTTGTACAATAATATTGTAGTTCGAAACAAGATATAAAGGAGAATAGATATGAATGATGTTTTAACAGCTAAAAGCTTAAAAAAAGTTTATGGATCAAGGGGTAATGTATACACTGCACTTCATGATATAGATCTAAATATTAAAGAAGGTGAATTTGTAGGAATAATGGGGCCTTCTGGTGCAGGTAAAACAACACTTTTAAATATTATATCTACTATTGATAAACCAAGCAGCGGAATGGTTACTATCGGTGGAGAAGATATAGTTAAGATGAATGAAGAGAAGTTATCTGTATTTAGAAGAAATAAGTTAGGATTTATATTTCAAGATTTTAATCTTTTAGATACCTTAACAGTAAAGGAGAATATAGTTCTTCCACTTGCACTTTCCAAGGTTAATTTAAAGGAAATAGAAAATAGGCTTAGGGAAGTAGCTAGAAACTTAGGGATAGATAATATTTTAAATAAGTATCCTTATGAGATCTCAGGTGGTCAAAAGCAAAGAACAGCAGCTGCTAGAGCTATTATAAATAAGCCAGCTTTAATCTTAGCTGATGAACCTACTGGTGCATTAGATTCTAAATCATCAACTGAGCTTCTTCAGGCTTTAAGTGATTTAAATGAAAATAATAAAGCTACAATTATGATGGTAACTCATGATGCCTTTGCAGCTAGTTATTGCAAGAGAATAATCTTTATCAAAGATGGTTTATTATTTACAGAGATAGCAAGGGGAGGATCTAGAAAAGAATTCTTCCAAAAGATCTTAGATGTACTTAAGACCTTAGGTGGCGGCTTAACTGATATGTAATAAACAAGAACACTAGATATTTAAAGGAGTGAGAAATTAATGGGCTTATTTGATATTGCCTTTAAAAATATAAAGAGAAATTTTTACAACTACTTTTTATACTTTGTATCTATGATATTTAGTATAATGATTTACTTTACTTTTACTTCAATTCAATATAACACGAAGGTTCAAGAGGCTGTAGGATCTTCGGTGAATTTTGCAGCTGTATTTAAGGCAGCGGCTATAGTTGTTGCAGTATTTGTATCCATTTTCATTTGGTATTCTAATTCTTTCTTCATTAGAAAAAGAAAGAAGGAAGTTGCGCTTTATTCTTTACTTGGAATTAGAAAAAAAGAAATAGGAAGAATGCTTTTCTATGAAAATATTGTTATGGGTATACTTGCCCTTATTGCTGGTATTCTTGTTGGAGGTTTACTTTCCAAGCTATTTATAATGTTACTTATTAAACTTATGGGATTTAGTGCGAGCATTTCATTTATGATACCTATTAAGGCAGTTATAAATACTGCTATAATATTTTCAATATTGTTTTTACTAACTTCAATTAACGGCTATAGACTAATATATAAATTTAAGCTTATAGAACTTTTTAAAGCTGAAAATGAAGGGGAAAGGGAGCCGAAGGCATCCTTAATTAGATCAGCATTAGCTATTATATTTATAGCTGCAGGTTATTTATTATATACAAAAGGACCATTAACTTTAAGTGTCTTTGCTATACCAGTAACCTTAGTACTTACTGTAATAGGAACCTTCTTACTTTTCTCTTCCTTGACTTTACTAGTTATAAAGCTTTCAAAGAAGAATAAGAGAAGATACTATAGCGGTATAAACATGGTAGGAACTTCTCAGCTTTTATATAGAATCAAAGGAAGTGCTAGAACTTTAGCAATAATTGCAGTGCTAAGTGCAGCAACCTTAACTGCTATGGAGGTATCTTCAAGCTTCTATTATGACCTTACCGTTAATTTGCAAAAGAATCATGCCTTTACTTATGCATTTGCAAGCAATAACACATCTTTAGATAAAAATGTTGAAGATATAATTTCAAAATATCCTAAAAATAAAATACTTTCATCTGTAGATATGAACTTTGCTAAAGTCCATGGTTTATGGGTGGATGCAGATCAAGCTTCTAACTTTTATTTAATATCGGAAAGTAACTATAATAAAGTAGCAAGCGCAAGAGGATTAAAGGATAAGGTAGAGCTTAATAGCAACGATGAAATCATAATTTACGATGAAAATTTAAGTTTCACCTCCCCAGAAAAAAGTTATATTGGCAAAACTATTAATATAGATACCAATAATCAGAAGCAGACCCTAAAGGTTAAAGACTATAAAGACTATTCTCTTGTAAACACAGGAATGATAAGAAGAGTAGTTGTTGTAAAAGACCAGGTTTATAGTAAGTATTACTTAAAAGACAATCTATATAGAATAAAGGGATATATTACTGATAATAAAAAAGATAGCGAAGAACTTACTAAGGAGTTTATAAGCTTAATCAATAATAAACTTCCAAAGTCAGATGGAAGCTATTTCAACTACTCTGCATATTATGAGGATTATAGAGCAGGACTTACTTACTCAGGGCTTATAATTTTTATTGGTGCCTTTTTAGGTCTTGTATTCTTAGTAGCCACTGGTAGCATAATCTTCTTTAAACAATTATCAGAGGCTAATGATGATAAAAATAGATATGAAATTCTTAAAAAGATAGGAGTTACAAGCAAAGAAATTAAAGCATCTATAAGTAAACAAATCTTTATGATTTTTGCCCTTCCATTAGGAGTGGGAATAATTCATAGCTTAGTGGCATCAACTCTTTTATCAAAGATTACAAGAATGAATTTAACATTACCTATAATTATAACTATAGGTGCATACACAATTATTTACATGATTTATTATTTCTTAACTGTAAATTCTTACTATGATATTATTAATTCAAAAAGATACGCTTAAGGATAAGAAAATTGGTAAAATTACGATAATAAAGTAAGGGGTTTTTGGAATGTAAGATGGCTTAATAATAACGGGGGGAAGACTTATGGCAAAGGATAAAAAGAGACGTAAAAAAAGAGGCTGCCTGCTAACTTTGTTTAAATTCCTTATTTTTATACTTGTAGTTTTATGCATAGGATGGTTTGGACTTAAATTTTATTTTACCAATGTAAACAAGATTGATGATAAGATACGTACTAATGTAAATACTAGCTTAGAAGAAAATAATAGTAAGTATTTAAGTTATAATGAGATACCTGAAATGTATAAGAAAGCATTAATAGCTACAGAAGACCGAAGTTTCTTAAAGAACCCAGGTGTTGACCCAAAAGGGATAGCTAGAGCAATATATGTGGATATAAAAAGTCGCGAACTTGTTCAAGGGGGATCTACAATAACTCAGCAGTTAGTTCATAATACACTTTTAAGTAGCAGAACAAAGCAATTACAGTGGAAACTACTTGAGGGAATCTATGCAATTGGAGTGAATGACACAATAAACAAGGAAGAAACTTTAGCCTTATATTCCAATGTAGTTTATTTTGGACATGGAGCTTATGGATTAAATATGGCTTCAGAGAACTACTTTGGTAGGGAACCATCAGAATTAAATTCAGGAGAGCTTACTATGCTTGCAGGACTTCCTAATGCTCCAAGTAATTATGATCCATATAATAACTATATACTGGCTAGAGAAAGGCAAAAGCAAGTAATACAAAGTATGGTGGATAGTAAGGTAATAAGTGAGTCAGAAGGAAATGAAATTTATAATAAACAGATAAGGTTGAAATAGTAAGAGAGACGTTTTGAATTCAAAACGTCTCTTTACTTATAGTATAAATTATCTAAAAGATAGCACATATTAAATCATTATGAATATTATGTAGTAAACACTCGCTTGTTACATAGAGACAAGAAATTGTCTCTATAAATTATAAACAAGGAGATGGGTGTATGGATAACTATTTTAATTTTGGAGAAGATCCAGGTATTAATGATAGTACAAATATCACTAACAATATAGAAAGTAATAACAACAGTTTAAACAATAACAATTTTAGTAGTAACTGTAACTCATGCAATAGAGATCCTGACCCTTGCAATAAAAGATGCAGCATGTGTGTAGGATTTGCATCAATATTAGGTTCTAATATTTTAGTAAACCAAAATGGAGTATGTGTAGTAGGTTTTATAAGGAACCTAAATGTTGAAATACTTGGAAGAAGAACTCGTTCACCATTATCAATAGGCTCAAGATTTTCATATGAGAATCCAGATAGAAATGGAAGAACCTTAAATCTAGGTGAAGTGGTTTTACTACAAAACGAAGTTAATGATTTTGTTAGCGCTCTTAGAAGATGTGGTATAATCGTTACTTCAATTAATAGCCGCTGGTTATTTGATGATCCTAGACTTGTATATGTTAATTTTGAATCAATAGACTGTCCATTAGATTTTGCAAGAAAAGTAGCACAAGCTTTAAGAACAATTAGATGCTAGATTAGTATTAACCGTGCTAGATAAAACTAGCACGGTTTTTATAGTTAACCTGTAGGAACAAGTACCAATTTGCTTATTAGTTGAATATGATAATTATTGAGTAATTGAAAAAAGGTGGTAGGTTTGTATTTATCTATACCGAAGAATTTAAATATTTTAGTTAAGTATGTAAGTAAAGAGAGCTTAAACATAGAGTGTTTAGAAATATTATATGAATGTAAGTACAGAGAACATGAAGAGATAGGTGTAACCATTCCTAATCAGAGAGAGGCTAGATGGGTTAGAGATAAGGAAGGGATGGAGGAAGAGGCTAAGTTAGATTATGTTACTTTAAAGATAGGATATTCTGAATTTAATTTAAAGAAACAAGAGGAGCAAGTAGAAGATTTAATAAAAGAAGGAGTGGATTTATTAATAATAACGCCAGTTGATCCGGAAGAGGAAGCAGAATTAGTTAAAGATGCTCATAAAAAGCTGATTAAAGTAATTTCTTATGAAGAACTTATAAAAAATGCTGATGTAGATTTATATGTAGCTTTTGATAATTTAACTATTGGAGAGCTTCAAGGAAAGTATTTAACCAAAAAGGTTCCAAGGGGTAATTATATTATTCTATCTGGTGACTCTGGAGGAAATACTTTTAAGAGAGGAGCAATGGAATATATACAGCCTTTAGTTAGTAGAGGGGAGATAAGAATAGTTACAGATGAAGTTGTAGATGATTGGGACCCAAAGAATGCCTATGATATAGTAAAAGATTCATTAATTAAAAATAATAATAGAGTAAATGCCGTATTAGCTCCAAATGATGCTATTGCAGGAGCTGCAATTGAAGCGCTAAAGGAGAAAGGTTTAGCGGGAAGGGTAGCGATAACAGGGCAAGATGCAGATATAGATGCAATTAGAAGAATAATTGAAGGAACTCAATCAATGACTGTATTTAAAGATTCAAGGCAACTAGGTAAGACTGCAATAAATGCAGCAGTAAAATTAATGAGAGGAGAAGCAATAGAAACAACAAACACAATAAATAACGGTAAGGTAGATGTACCTTCTATATTACTATCACCAATAAGTGTAGATAGTTCTAATGTAAACACAGCAGTTTTGGGAACTGGATTTTATAAATTTGAAGATGTTTATAAAAGAATGTATAGTAACTACTTAAATGTATAGAATAGGGACGTTTTGTTTGTAAAAAGGGTACAAACAAAACGCCCCTATATCTATTTAGTAAGGATTAAATTCATGTTTGATAAATTATATACGAAAAAGTTAATAGTGTGATATAATTATCCGGGCATTTTGATTTTAATTTAGATTTTTTTATAATTCACAAACAAAGGAGAAGGTTTTCTTTATGAAAATTAAGTATAAACTTATTATTAGCTATTTAGGGTTAATTATATTTGCTGTAAGTGTTTTAGGATATCTTATTGCAGAAAGATCCCAAAAGGCAGTATTAACAGAAGTAAATGAAAAAAGTCAGCGCTTAACAGAATCAATATGTACAACTCTTAGTGTAAGAAATGATTTGCTAACAGAAAAATCCTATGGGGATTTAAACTTTGCCATGTCTATTTTAAATGATTTAGATGTTATGAGGGTAGATTATAATGAAACTGTAAAAGTTGGGGAATTTAATTTGCCAGTTCTGTATGCGGGAAAGCAGAGATTATCCTTAGACAATACTATAGTTGACAAGCTTAAACAGTCTACTGGCACAGTTGGATCTATATTTCTACTTCATGATAATAAATTAATTAGAGTTTCAAGCACAATTTCAGTAGAAGATAAGAGTATAATAGGTACTTATATACCCAGTGATTCCATAGCTTATAAAAAAATACTTAATAAAGAAGAATATATCGGTGATATAACAATACAAAATAATTCATATATAACAAGAATGAAACCATTACTTGATAAAGATAATAAAGTTATAGGGGCAATAGGCATTGGAAATAAAGTTATAAATGACTATTTAGAGCAAACCTTAAGTAATATAAAATTAGGACAAACTGGTTATGTATATATATTAGATTCAGAAGGAAATGTAATTGTTCACCCTTATGATAAAGGTAAAAATGTGAAAAATTATGATTTCGTACAAAATATGCATACGAACAATAGTGGGAAAATTGAGTATACATATAATGGAATAAAAAAAGTAGGATATTATAAATATTTTGAGCCGTGGCATTGGTATATTGTAACTTCAGCTAATTATGATGAACTTAATTCTTCAGCAATATCAATTTATGAGACCACACTATTAACTGGATTAGGAATAGTTATATTAGGCGGAATTATAGCATTAATTATAGCTCATAATTTAGTGAAGCCTATAAATAAGCTAAAAGACTGCGTAGAGATAGCAGGAAAAGGAGATCTATCAGTAAGATGTAATATAAATAGTAAAAATGAAATAGGAATTCTTTCGAATAGCTTTAATAATATGTTGGTAGAAAATAATAGACTACTTGAGGAAACAGTTCAGTATGACAAATTAAAAACTGAATTTATAGCAAATATGTCTCATGAATTAAGAACTCCACTTAATATTATATTTTCAACAG
Organism: Clostridium paridis; assembly: GCF_016765615.1. Lineage (GTDB taxonomy): Bacteria > Bacillota > Clostridia > Clostridiales > Clostridiaceae > Clostridium_T > Clostridium_T paridis. The sequence goes on from NZ_JAESWA010000023.1 coordinate 506,306, forward strand.
CACAATTATTTGATGTATTTATTAAAAGTGGTGAAGATGTAGATATTAAAAAGATAAAAGGTTACACAGGAAGCATAAAACAAAATTGTTATAGGTTATTAAGATTAGTAAACAATCTTATAGATGTTACTAAAATTGATTCTGGTTTTGTAAGTTTAGAATTAATGAATGCAAATATAGTACAAGTTGTTGAGGACATAACCCAATCAACTGCGGAGTATGTACAAAATATGTCAAGAACAATAATATTTGATACCGATGTAGAAGAAAAGTTTATGGCCTTTGACCCGGCGAAACTTGAGAGAATATTACTTAATTTAATTTCCAATGCAACCAAATTTACTAATCCAGGTGATAGTATTGAAGTATCACTATTTGACAAGGGTGATCATGTAATTATTTCAGTTAAGGATACAGGAGTAGGTATCCCTGAAGAAAGAATTCCTGAACTTTTCCAAAGATTTAAGCAGATAGATCCACTTTTAAGCAGAAGTCATGAAGGAAGTGGAATCGGATTATCCATAGTAAGAGCATTAGTTGAAATGCATGGAGGCACAATAGGAGTAAAAAGCAAATTTGGAGAAGGAACAGAGTTTAATATATACATTCCAGCGAAAGTTATTAAAGAGGAACCAAAAACAAAGGTTAATAATGATTTAAACAACCAATCAAATGTTGAAAAAATTAAAATAGAATTCTCAGATATTTATAAATAAATTATAAGGATGTAATGTTTGTATAAAGTGCAATCATTACATCCTTTTATTTAGACATAATAAAATTTAATGATGAATTAATAGAATAATATTTATATTTTGGAAAGGGAATATATATAATATATAGTTCACAAAAATTTGAAATAACTTTACGGAGGTATAGATATGTTTGAATTAAAGGGTAAAATAGCTGTAGTTACTGGAGCCTCAAGTGGACTCGGAAAAGATGCAGCCTTAGCTTATGCAAAGGAAGGTGCTAACCTATGTCTTTTAGCGAGGAGAATAGAAAAACTTGAAGAGCTTGAAAAGGAAATAAAAGCTTTGGGAGTTAAAGCAATCTCAATTAAGTGTGATGTAACTAAGGAAGATGAAGTTAAAGCAGCAATAGAAACTGCAGTTATTGAATTTGGCAGAATAGATATCTTACTTAATAATGCTGGAATAGCAGTTCGTGGTGGAGTTGACACCCTAAGCGAAGAGGACTGGAATAGAAGCATGGATACTAATGTTAAGGGAATTTACCTAGTTAGTAAATATGTAATTCCAATTATGAAAAGGCAAAACTATGGTAAGGTAATTAATATTAGCTCTATTAATGCAATACTTGCAGATAAAAATGATATATTTATAAGACATTCTTATAATGCATCTAAAGCAGCTGTTATTGGACTTTCAAGAGGAATGGCAGCATCTTATTCTCAATTTGGAATTACTGTTAATTCTGTATGTCCAGGATTATTTGAATCTGAAATGACAGAAAATACTTTATTTAAATCCAAAGAGTTCTTAACAAAATATAATATGCTTTGCCCAGCAAATAGACCAGCTAAAAGAGGAGAATTAAATGGAACAATACTTTACTTCTCGTCTGATGCATCAAGTTATGTAACAGGGCAGCATATTGTGGTAGATGGCGGATTATCAATAGTGTAGAATAATAAATATGTGAAAGAAAAGAGGTGCTAACCCAATTAGAGGGTTAGCATTTCTTTTCTTTTTTTATGCGCTTAAGTACACTGGCCGTAACATATTATGTAGCAGGGGAATATGATGTATTGTACGGACTGAAGAAAAATAAGTATTCAAAGGAGAAATATTATGAATGACTTTAGTAGCAAACTAATGAGATTGATTGAAGATAATATAAGTAAGGGAAAATATGTACAAAAAAATATTGAAGTTTCTGCTGCTACAGGAGATCAATATTTTGTCTTTCAATTAAGAAGTGATGGAGGTTATTCAATATTTGCAAAAGCTGATGTGGAAATGCCTAAAGAAATAGAAATCCCAAGTCAATTTAGTAATAAACCAGTGGTTTCAATCGGTAAAAATGCATTTAGCAATAGTGAAAATAGGGTGATAAAGAATCAAAAGATAGAGAGTGTAACTATACCAGAATCAATAATGAATATCTCAGATGAAGCTATGAAAGATTGTATAAGGCTTTTAAAAGTTATTATTTTTGGAAATAGGGTACCAACCCTAGGCAAAAATGTTTTCTTGAATACACCAAAAGAATTAGCAATATACGTTCCAGTAGGAATGGTAGATGTTTATAAAAATGATCCAAGCTGGAGTGCCTATAGGGATAAAATTCAAGCAATAGATGTGCCTTCACCAGAAGAAACTCCAAATCAAGAGGGGCTAGTTAATACTGTAGTTACAACAGTAGTTGATAGTAAAGATGTTTCAATATCTTATAATTTCTATTTCTTAAACATCACTAATTCTACAGTTGTGAATGATGATGAAAACTATGACGTTAAGAACTTTGATGATATAGATCAGTAAGTGAGTAAAATTTACTAAACAAAGGAGTAAAAGATATGGTTAGAAAAACAATTGAAACCAATGTTATTATAGCTGAGCAAGAAGAACTATTTTTTAAAGAAGTAGTATTTGATTTTGATGCATTACCACCACAAGAGGGAAGTGGCGGCCTTCTTTCTAATGTAGCTTCAAGACTATTTAAAATACAAAATATTGATGAAAGTGTTGAGGTTAAAGCATATCCTACAAGAGATTGTGCTATTATGTTTAATGCGTGGATAACAAAAAATATATCTTATAAAATTGCAGCACGAGTTCCAAAAGAAACTACTCCTATGCCTCCAACCCCTATGCCTGTTGCAGGTGATAATCCTCCAACCCCTCCACTAAATCCAATTGAGATGGTAGGAGTAGGAATTGAAGATTCAGCTGGCTATCCAACAGTTTATGGACCACTTCATCACATGACAAAAGTAATCGACTTTGGTGGATTTGTAAAATTAGATCTTCCATTTGGAGAAAAATTAAGAGAAACAGATACTGTAGAAGTAGTATGTGCAGAAATAGTAGGGACACATGATGAATTATTAAATCCAGAACCAATTCAAAACCAACATTCATCGACTTCAGTGACTTATCAAGAAGTGGAGATACCATTACCTCCAAATCCATTAGATCCTGATGCGCCACCACAAACTATGAAGATTATAGTACCAGTACCAGTGACTACTACAAGCTTTAAACCCTTTGATCCACCACTAACTCAATACGCAAGATTAAGGGAAAAAATGTGTATAAAAATTAAAGTTAGAGTGATAAGAAAAGAGTGCGTTGATATAAATTCTTAAGAAAAGTAATTTTTGAACTTTCAACTAATATATTCTTATAGTAGTTGAAAGTTCAAAAGCTTATATACATTCTAAATATTATCAGGTTGATTAAAATCTTTAAGCATTTCTATAAAGTTTTCAAGCTCTAAATCATCCCATCTAGAAATACGTTCATAGAAAGCAGATTCTTTCTCTTTTAATGCCTCAATAGTTTTTTCACTTCCTAGATCAGTTAGTGATAATAGTACGCCACGTTTATCATTAGGAGATGGCTCACCTTTTACATAGTTTAATTTTTTCAATTGATTCACAAGCCTACTAACGGAACTACGATCCATTGCAGTTGATTCAGCTAAAGCTGTAGCACTCGTTGGGCCATAGGAGTAAAGCCAGCGAACAATAAGAAAGGCAGCAGGTTGTAGTGTGGAATCAAAACGTGCAGCTGTTTTCATATTTAATGCGTGGGATGCACTTATTAGTGCATTAATCTGTTTACCTAGACTCAGCTCTAAATTTATTCTATTAGTATTTTTCATAATTCACCTCACATGAAATAAAGTACTTGACATATATCAAGCAAGTATATATAGTTGACATATGTCAAGTATAATTATTTATTTAAATCATGTCAAGCAAGGAGGATTATTATGGATAAATATCATACAGTTGTAATTACTGGTGCTACTAGTGGTCTTGGACAATTAGTTGCAATTGATTTAGCAAAGAAAGGTGCTAACTTAGTGCTGACTGCAAGAAATAAGGAAAAAGCGAACTCAACTAAAAAAATGCTTCAAGAATTAAATCCTAAAGCTAAAATAGACTTCTTTTATGGAGACTTATCACTACTTAAAGATGTTAAGAGAGTAGGAGAGGAGATTAAAACTAAGTATCCTAAAATTGATGTACTTATCAATAATGCTGGGCTACATGCATTTGAGCAAAGAATAACTTCAGAAGGGTTTCCTGAAATGATTGCAGTTAATTATTTGGCACCATGGTTATTAACCAATATATTAAAAGAATCATTAATCAATTCAGAAAGTGCTAGAATTGTTAATGTTGCGTCTGAAGCATCGCGAAATCACGGTGAACTTAGACTTCCAGAAGATTTATTAGACACATCAAGCTTTACAGCTAGAGGGTCGTCAGTGATATATGGTAAGACAAAATTATTAGATATTATGTTTACTTATGAACTTGCACGAAAACTTACTGGAACTAATGTTACAGTTAATTCTCTTAATCCAGGCTTCAATGTTACTGGGATTGGACGTGAACTTTGGTTTTCCTCAATACTTGAAAAAATATTAAAGATTTTACATATCGGAGATCCTCGTAAAGGGGCAGATATTATTCTTAGTTTAGCTACTAGCTCAGAATATAATAAAATAACTGGTGGATATTTTAATGTTGGAACAGGAAAAGAGATCACTCCAGTATATCCTGGTAATGATAAGGATATGCAAAATAAATTGTGGAATGATACTATGATGATGCTTAATGAAAGAGGGTATATTGAATAAAAAGATTAATATATTCAACAAATATTAGAAAATAAAGATATAAAAATAGAAGCTTTGAAAAAATTCCAATGAAATATATTTAGGTTATAAACTATGAATCTTATTCATGTGATATAATGAAACAATTACTAGATAGTATTCTTTGTTCTATTATTTGGAGGGTTAGTATGATTGAAAAAATATGTGAAATTATTAATGATGAGTATTGTTGCGATATTGATATAACTGTTGAGGAATGGAAACAATTATTAACTAATCCTAAAGTTTTCGATGATAAAAGCATGGAAGCTATAAAAAAGTGGTATATAGAATCTGGGCACTCTGCTACTTGTAGTTATATTGGTAAAAAATATAATGAGCACAGTATGAGTGCAAATGGAATAATAAATGGTTTAGCTGGAAGAGTTCAAAAAGAACTTGGACGGTTCACTGTTAAAGGAATTGGGGGTATAGCTAAAGGTACAAGATTTATTGTTGTAATGAAGAGTAAACTAATTGATACAAAACCAAAGACTTGGGAGTGGACGCTTAGAGAGGAACTTGTAAAAGCTATTGAAGAATTATATATATTTTCAGATGATAGTTATTCAGATGATGATCTTGTTACAGATATCGGTGATATTGACATTTCTCCTGATTACCCTCATTTTGAGTATAGTGGTAAACCTAAAGATAAGAAGGATCCTCTTAATGTACAAAATAAATACTTATATCCTCGAAGTCACAAGGTATCAATAAATGCTTTGCAGCATGCAAATTATAAATGTGAATTTGATAATACCCATGTAACATTTACTAGGAGAAATTCGGATTTAAACTATACTGAACCTCACCATTTAATCCCAATTACTTACCATAATAAATTTAAAGTATCTCTTGATGTTGAAGAAAATATTGTTTCTTTATGTTGCAATTGTCACAAACAAATACACTTGGGACAAGGGTTTGAAGTGATGTTAGAAAAACTATATAATGAGCGAAAAGATTTATTAAATATGGTGGGTATAGATATTTCGTTAGATAATCTTATTAAACTATATAAAAATGAAAAAGGCGATAATTAAATAGTAGAAATGTTATTAAAAGAAAACAAAGTTAGTAAAGATGTAAATGGAAAGTGAAAAATTACTTGGATTACAGCTTCATTTTTTTAAGAAGAGAAAATAAATATTTATAAATAAAAAGATACATTTTATATGTATCTTTTTTATTTGCAAAAATCAATTCCTCGAACTTCTGTAGATACTTTTTGGGAAGGAGCATTCACAGAAAATACTTGTGCTATCCAAATTAGAATGCCACTTAGTGGAACATGTACTTCTGCTGTAGCTGAAGTATCACCTGAATTTACAAGATTACTTACATCTACTGATACATTACTCCACAGAGGGCCAGAAGAATTGTTAAAAACATTTGTTCCAACCATAGAGTTATTAAAATAAGCATTATCTCTTCCATTAGAAGATTGTCCAACCATGTATGTTGTTTTAGCAGTAATAGGTGGATTGCCCACAATGAAATCCTGAAAGGTAGTTTCTATAGTATCATCGTAAAATGCTACTAAACCTTTATTTATTAAAACAGTCTTAAAAGGTTTACTAAAATTAGAATATACAACTACTAAAGAAGCACCATCAGTTTGAAGGACACGAAATGCACCTCTTGGAAAATCTTCTAATACATTTATACCTTCTTTTGCAATAGATGAAACATCCGCATAAAATCCATCAATATAATCTCCCCCAAAATCTATGGTACTTATTAAGGTTCCGGTTATATTTATGTTATTCAATTTACCACCTGGTAATATTGGACCTACATAACCACCAAATCTTATAACATCCCAAAATAGAAATGCTGCTTCAATAGATGATCCAGGAGGTAAAGTTATACCTATAGTAGCAGATCCAGTAGCTGTAAGACCTACACCCATTGCTTCGTAATCTCCATACAAAGCTCTGTTGTAAAATTCAGTTAATGGATTCGGAGTTGGCGCATATAATATGTCATATAGATCATTTCGATTTTGATCTATAGTGTAATTAATTGATACACCATCGGAGGGCATTATAAGAGGATGACTTTCAGTATTTTTGGTTTCCATTAAAATTACCTCAAATAAGTATTACTTTTAATAGTATAAGATATTCAAGGGCGTTATTTCTGGTTATAAATATTTAAGATCTTTTTTATTTGCAAAGATCAATTCCTCTAACTTCAGTAGATGGCTTTGAAGGAGTTTTTGGAAGAGGAGCATTCACAGAAAATGCTTGTGCGACCCATATGAGAATGTTGCTTTGAGCATTTAGTATTCCAGCTATAGCAGTTGTATCTCCAGGATTAACCTGGTTACTTACATCCAAAGTTACATTACTCCAGAAAAAGCCTGATGAGAAATTAAAAACATTAGTTGCAATCGTTGATCCATTAAAATAAGCAGCGTCATTGCCATTAGTAGTCTGACCGACCATATATGTTGTTTTAGCTATTATTGGCGAATTTGCAGCTTTAAAATTATTAATGGTAGTGTAAGCTGTTTCTCTAAAAAAGTAAAATATACCTTTATTTAATACTATTGTTTTATAAGGTAGACCATAATTATAATAGATAACAACTAAAGAGGCGCCGTCAGTTTGATATCTTCCTGGAATTCTTGGAAAGCCAGCAAGTTCATTATCCCCAATCTTTACTAAGTTGGTTACATCTGCATAAAATCCATTAACTTCTGAATCAAAACCAGTTGAACCAATTAAAGTTCCAGTTATAGGGTTACCATTTAGTATACCACTTGGTAATACTGGAAGCGTACCTATGGATTTAGATACATCCCAAAAAAGAAAAGCAGCAACAATAGTTGATCCATTAGGAAGGGATATGTTTATAGTGCCTGCTCCATTGATAGCCAAACCAATACCATTAGCCACATAATCACCATATAAAGTTATGTTGTAGAATTCAGTTAATGGAATTGGGTTTGGGGCTATGCCCATTACAGAGACATCACTTTGATTCTGATTTAAATCATAGTTAAATTGTTTTCCATCAGATAATGTTGTAAAAGTAGGTGATTGTATATTTTTAACATCCATTAAAATTACCTCGAATAACTATTATATTTAATAGTATAAGATATTCAGAGGTGTTATTTCTGGATATAAATTTTAAGAGCTTAAATATATTTACAAAGATCAATTCCTATAACTTCAGTAGATTCTTTCTTTTTAATCAACAAGTAGTCCTGCTAATATAACTTCTAATCCATATAAAAATTGCCCCTCAAAGTCTATACTCATTTCATATTGTTCTCCAAAAATTAAGCCGAACTGTTTAGCTGCATCAGGTGAAATATCTTTTCCGCGAATTTCATCAGCAACAAAGGATAAAACATAATTATTTAAAATATTTGCAGCAGTTAAGCAATTTTTATTAGAAACTCCATAGCTAGTTAAAGTAGCTAAAATAAATTTTATACCTTCTATCCTGCTTGGAGTACGTGGAAAAGATGTTGCCAAAACTTCTACAGCATCTCTAGTGTTTAATAAAACTCTACGTATTTCTAAAGAAAGAGCTATTAAGGTTTCTTTTGGATCCTCTAAGTTTTTAGGTAATACTATTTCTTTGTTAATATGTTCAGCAATCAAATCATATAAATCTTGTTTGTCTTTGATATGCCAATATAAGGAGGCAGCTTTAATATCTAATTCTTTTGCCAAAGCCCGCATTGATAAATTGTTTATTCCATCACGATTTAGTATATCTAGTGATGCTTTTATAATTGAATCTTTTGTTATAGCCATAAAATCACTCCAAAAAATTTATAATAAACATTGACACTAACACCGTTAGATGATACACTAACGGTGTTAGATACCTAACTATGTTAGGTGCTTATAATTATAGGTAATAATTTTAATAAAATCAATATGTTTTATAAGGAGAAGGCTAATTATGATGAAAGATATGAAAAATATGAGAAAAAGTAAGGATATTGGTATTTATGGTTTAACAGCAAAATGGTATGATAAGAATTCTCGCAAAAGTAGAATTGCGGAAATGAAAAGATATGCTGATGAAGTTGCTTCTCATGTTGATAAAAATGCAAATATATTAGAAGTAGCTCCTGGTCCAGGCTATTTATCAATTGAACTTGCGAAGAAGGGGTTTAATTTAACAGGAGTGGAGATAAGTCCCGATTTTGTAGAGATTGAAAAAAATAATGCAAAGGAAGCAAATGTTTCCGTTAATTTTAAAGAAGGGAATGCATCAAATCTCCCTTGTGAAAATAATTCTTTCGATTTTATAGTATGCAGTGCTGCATTTAAAAATTTTAAAGATCCCGTAAAAGCACTAAATGAAATGTATAGAGTTCTTAAAGAAGGTGGAACATCTTTAATAATTGATATGAATTATGATGCAACATCTGAAGATATAAATAATGAAGTAGTAAGATCAGGAATGAAGGGGTTTGATAAGTATTTTGTGAAATTTTCCTTTAAAACTTTCTTGAAACAAGGGGCATACACTAAAGAAGATTTTGAGAGGCTATTAAAAGAAACCCCTTTTAATAGATATGAGATAAAACAAGAAGGAATCTGTTTATATGTTTATCTATATAAATAAATGAAAGTCTATTTAATGTGAGAAGAGTTATACTTAGTTGTTAATTAAGTATAACTCTATTTTTTATATTTTTTTGAGGGTGAAATAATAGTAGTGGAATTATATGGTTGACAACCTTTGGTACACATGATAAAATGAGTACGTACTCAATGAGTAAACACTCAATGAAATAGAGGGGAATTATATGGCAGGAACACAAAGACAAGATCAGAAACTTAAAACTAGAAATCATATTATTGAGATAGCTTTAAATCAATTTGCAAAGGATGGACTGACTTTAGCTCGTACAGCCGATATTGCAAGTGCTGCAAATGTATCTCATGGCACAATCTTTTCTCATTTTAAAACAAGAGAAATTCTTTTGGATGAGGTTATTGAGGAGTTTGGCAGACGTATTACAACTAGGCTCCATGAACTTGTTAGTAGTGATTGTGATATGAGAGATGTCCTTGAAGCTCACTTAAGAGGTATTAGTGAATATGAAACTTTTTATACTAGATTGATTTTGGAAAGCCGTTTACTAAATGAAAGTTCTCGTAATTCAATAATTATGATTCAATCAGCTATATCCTTTCACATAATTCAAGTTGCTGAAAGAGATATAAAGGAATGCAAAATACGAGAAATACCGCTTGATTTAATTTTTAATACTTGGATAGGTTTAGTTCATCACTATTTAATAAATAGTGATTTATATACAAAAGAGGGCACTCTTTTTGATGCGCACGGAAAGAGATTAATTGATCACTTTTTAAATTTATTAAACAAATAGAAAGGAGAAAATAAAATGAAAACATGTATAGCTTGTGGAATGCCAATGAAAACTCAAAATGAATTTGCAATGGGGGATGAAAGTAAGGATTATTGCGTTTATTGTGCAAGACCAGATGGAACAATGCAATCTTATGAGGAAAAGCTTGAATCTATGACTGGATTTATTATAAGAACTCAAGGATTAGTGGAAGATGCAGCAAAGAGTGCAGCAAAAGGAATGTTAGAAAAACTTCCAGCGTGGAAAAAATAAAGTTACTTTTGAGGGAAGTGTGCAGATTTGTACACTTCCTTTTTAGTGGGGAATGTTTTTTAGATTAGTTAATGTAAAAGAATAGTAAAATTGCCATTTAATTAATATTCAATTAATGTTATAATTTTAACAGATAACGTTTTCTGAAAGTGACTTCTTATGTGGCTGGCACCATGAGGTTCAAATTTTTATTAGTAAATTAATACTTTTGGATTAAAGGAGAAGTTATGAAACAGAAGGCTAAAGCTGCAATAATTGAATCATTTAAAGAATTATTAAATAAGAAATCTATAGACAAGATTACAGTAAAGGAAATTTGTGAACACTGCAATGTAAACAGACAGACTTTTTATAATCATTTTACAGATATTATGGACATTTTCAAATACATATTTTTTAAGGAACTATCAATGGACATTGCTCAAAACAGAACTTTTGAAACTTGGAGTGGTGGATTCCTAGCTACAATGAATTATCTCAAAAAAAATTCAAAAATGATTCTTCATGTATATAATTCTTCTTATTTGACTGAAGCAAATACCTTCTTTATAAGCCTTTCGAATAGATTACTGGATGATGTGGTTGAAGAATGTGTTAAAAAAATGGAAGTAAAATTAAATGATAAAGATCGAAGTTTCATAGTTAATTTTTATAGACATGTGTTTAATGGATTAATGACAGACTGGGTAAACGAGGGGATGGAGGAGGAACCGGAAATTATCCTAAAAAAGCTTTTGGTTATGATAACAGGAAGTATTCCTCGCTCTGTTAGTGCTTTTGTAAAAGAAGAAATAAAATAATATTTTTCAAATTAGAAAAGTGTTCAAAATTGGACACTTTCTTTTATTTGTCTATTGAACCTTGTTTGTGAAAAAATGTAAAATAAAGTTAATGGGACAACCAGCTTAAAATATTAATTGTTTATATTAAGGAGGTTATATTATGTTTGTTTTCAACTACTCTGATGGTGCATCAGCAATCAGTGTGTGGGGTGTTTGGATAATTGTATTTATCGCACTCTTTGGATTTAATGAAGTAGCCCGAAGGTGGAAGTATGTTGGATTTTTCAGTTTTGTTATTTTACCAATTATATTATCAATGTTATGGTTTACAGTATTAAAAGACACCACTTATACTGACTGGTTCCATTTAGCTAAGGTGTATTCATCTACAGCTGGATGTATAGGTTTCTGGTGTATTAGGCATGTGAAATGGACCAATAAACGTACTGGCAGGGTATGGAGATTAGCGGATAAGAAATGGGCATTATGCTTTCCACCACTTATTCTAGCTATAAATATCATGGAAGCAGTTTTCCGTGATTTCGAAGTTGGACTTAATTATGCTGGTGGAGGAATTTTAAAAGATGAAGCCATGTATGTACTTGGTGGTTCTTGGAATTTTATGAATGGTATAGCAGGTATTTTAAACATTATAACCATAACTGGTTGGCTTGGAATTTGTATAAAAAAACAGACAGCTAAAGATGGTAGCAAAGATATGCTATGGCCAGATATGTTGTGGTTTTGGATAATAGCATATGACTTATGGAATTTTGCTTATACTTATAACTGTTTACCAGGCCATTCTTGGTACTGTGGTTTTGCATTACTTCTAGCACCAACTCTTTGTGCCTTTACAGTGGGAAAAGGAGCATGGCTTCAGCACCGTGCACAAACTCTAGCAATATGGTGTATGTTTGCTCAGACATTCCCAGCGTTTATTGATAAAGGAGCTTTTGCTGTTTCATCATCTTATAATGAAACACCACTTTTTGCATTTAGTTTTGCTGCATTAGCTGCCAATATACTAGTATTCCTTTATATGATTTATAAAGTAGGTAAGACAAGAAGAAATCCTTATCTTGGAGAACTTTATACTGATTTAAAAGAACATAAGGAAATAGGAGCACTTGCAGAATAGACATCTTCAAAGCTAAATGAACCTTTTAGGGTTATAGAATTTAAACTTTTAATTTAGACAAATTGAGCATTTTGTCTATTGTTATGTGTGAAATAATTATCTACAATTTGGTTATACAGTTAAAAGATGGAGGTACTTTAAATGTATTATAGTAATGGAAATTATGAAGCATTTGCACGTCCTTTAAAACCTGAGGATGTGGATAAAAAGTCAGCATACTTAGTAGGAGCAGGCTTAGCAGGGTTAGCAGCAGCATGTTTTTTAGTACGTGATGGACAGATGAAAGGTGAAAATATTCATGTATTAGAAGAACTCAATATATCTGGTGGTGCTTGCGATGGGATTAGAGATAATGAAAAAGGGTTTATAATTCGTGGCGGCCGTGAAATGGAAAATCACTTTGAATGTTTGTGGGATTTATTTCGCTCAATTCCTTCAATCGAAACAGAAGGGGTTTCAGTTTTAGACGAATATTATTGGCTTAATAAGAAAGATCCAAACTATTCATTAATGAGAGCAACTATAAACAGAGGAGAAGATGCTCATACTGATGGAAAGTTTGGATTAAGTGAGAAGGCATCAAAGGAAATAGTAAAGCTATTTATGACCAAAGATGAGGATTTATATGATAAAACTATAACAGATGTGTTCACAGATGAATTCTTTTCTTCTAACTTCTGGCTTTACTGGAGAACAATGTTTGCCTTTGAAGATTGGCATAGTGCCTTAGAAATGAAGTTATATATTCAAAGATTTATTCACCATATTGGAGGACTTCCAGATTTTTCAGCACTTAAGTTCACTAAGTTTAATCAATATGAATCATTAATTAAACCAATGCTTAAGTATTTAGAATCTCATGGTGTTAAGTTCCAATACGATACAAGAGTTACAAATATTATTTTTGATATAAATAGTGGCAAAAAGCTCGCAAAGAAGATTGTTTACATGCGTGGGGGCAAGGAAGAAAGTATTGACCTTACAAAGAATGATTTAGTATTTATTACAAATGGAAGCTGTACAGAAAATTCTACTCTTGGTGATCAAGACCATGCACCAGTATTTAATGATTATATTGGAGGCTGCTGGGAACTTTGGAGAAACATCGCAAAACAAGATAAAGCCTTTGGTAATCCAGATAAGTTCTGTACAGATACAAAGAAAACAAATTGGGAGTCAGCTACAGTAACTACACTTGATGATAAAATTCCTCCATATATTGAGAAGATGTGCAAACGTGACCCTTTCAGTGGAAAGGTTGTTACAGGAGGAATTATAACAGTAAAAGATTCAAGCTGGCTACTTAGCTATACCTTGAATAGACAACCTCACTTTAAGGAACAGCCTAAAGATCAACTTGTTGTTTGGGTATATGGACTATTCTCTGATGTTCCAGGAGATTATGTGAAGAAGCCGATGAAAGAATGTACTGGAGTAGAAATCACTGAGGAATGGTTATATCATATGGGTGTTCCAGAAAATGAGATTCACGAAATGGCTACAAATTCAGCACGTTGTATACCATGTATGATGCCATATATTACTGCCTTCTTCATGCCAAGAGCAAAAGGGGATAGACCGAAGGTTGTACCAGATGGAAGCGAGAACTTTGCATTTATAGGACAGTTCTCAGAGACAGTACGTGATACAGTGTTTACAACAGAGTATTCAGTTAGAACAGCTATGGAAGCCGTATATACTCTTCTTAATGTAGATCGCGGTGTACCAGAAGTATTTGGTTCTGTTTATGATATTAGAGTTTTACTAGATTCTACCGCTAAGATGATGGATGGTAAAAAACCAATTGATATGAAATTACCATTCCCACTAGGTTTTGTTAAGAATAGAGCGTTAAAAAAGATATCAGGAACAGTAGTAGAAGAAATACTAGAAAGATATAAAATAATCTAGCTCAAGATATTTGGAGGGTTAGCTAATATGGAAGAGTATAAAGTACTTGAAATTAAGCAAAGTGTTTTTGAAGATAATGATAGACAGGCTGAGCTTTTAAGAAAAGAGCTAAAAAAAGAAAAGACCTTTTTATTAAACTTAATGTCATCGCCAGGTTCTGGGAAAACTACAACAGTTTTAAGAACAATAGAAGCTTTAAAAGATGAAATGAAAATTGGAGTTTTAGAAGCAGATATTGATTCAGAGGTAGATGCGAGCACTGTCTCTAAGACTGGTGCAAAGGTAATTCAATTGCACACAGGAGGCATGTGTCATTTGGATGCTGACATGACAAAACAAGGTCTAATAGGGCTAGGGACAGAGGGTATAGAATTAGCCATTTTAGAAAATGTAGGGAATTTGGTATGTCCAGCAGAATTTGATACAGGAGCATCTAAAAATGCAATGATTTTAAGTGTACCAGAGGGAGATGACAAGCCATTAAAATACCCATTGATGTTTTCAATTGTTGATGTTTTATTAATAAATAAGATTGATGCAATAGATTATTTTAATTTTGATATAGAGGCAGTAAAAGAACGTGTTAAAAAATTAAACCCCAATATTAAAGTTATTCCAATCTCAGCAAAAACAGGAGAAGGAATGGATGAATGGGTAGAATGGTTACGCTTGGAAGTAAATAATTGGAGGGAAAATTAGCAGTTATTTTTAGGGGGAGTTAATATGGTAAAGAAAAAAGTCCTGGAACTAGCTAATAAGATTGCTGCTGGTATTACAGGAGGTATAATTAAAGTAAAACCAACAGATCCTGAATATAGAATTTTAGAGCCTGTTACTTCAGATGAAGAGGCAGAAGTTGCACTTCACTTAGAGATTCGTAAGCCTAAGACTGTGCAGGAAGTAGCAAAGCTATGTGGTAGACCTGAAGATGAAGTGGAAAAGATTTTATACAAAATGGCAGTGGACGGCTCAATAAAATTAGAGAAAGAAGATGGAGTAGATAAATACTTCCTTGAGCTATTTGTACCTGGGGTTATGGAATACATGATTGATAATAAAGAGAATGTAGAAAAGTATCCAGTAATTGCAGAGTGTTTTGAAGAGTATACAAGAAAACTAGGTATCATTATGGCAGGAAATATTCCTATTGGCCTAGGGGTAATGAGAGTAATTCCAATAGAGAGTGCTATAGATGGAGATACCAGAAGAGCTTCTTATGAAGAAATCTCATATTTGCTTAATAAGAACGAGGTTTTTGCTGTTACAGATTGTGCTTGTCGTGTATCCATGAGAGTTAAAGGGGAAGGTTGCGGACACACAGTTGAAGATATATGCATTCGTCTTGGTCCAGCTGCTGAATACTATATTCGTACAGGAAAAGGCAGAAGTATTACAAGGGAAGAGGCAATAGCTATTTGTGAAAAGGCTGAAAAAGAAGGGTTAATGCACCAAATACCTAATTTATCTGGCCCAGGAAATGCTCTTGCTATATGTAATTGCTGCGGATGTTCTTGTTTTGGTTTAAGAAATGCAAATCTATATAAAAATCCTGATTGGTCAAGATCAAATTATGTTTCGCAAATAGACACTGATAAATGCGTTGCTTGTGGAGAGTGTGTTGAAAATTGCCCATCAAATGCCTTAACTTTAGGTCTAAGCTTATGTACTAAAGAAAAGCCTATAGAACCTCAAGAAAAGGACACTCCATATGATACTCCTTGGGGAAAGGATAAATGGGATCTAGATTATCGTCATAGAAAAGTTGTTGGGGACAGAGGCACAAGTCCTTGTAAATCAGAGTGTCCAGCACATATAGCTGTACAAGGATATATTAAAATGGCGTCTCAAGGAAGATATAAAGAAGCATTAGAGCTAATTAAGAAGGAAAATCCATTCCCAGCAGTTTGTGGTCGTATATGTCCAAGAAAATGTGAGTCTGCATGTACAAGATCAGGCTTAGATGAACCACTTGCTATTGATGAGATTAAGAAGTTTATAGCAGATCAAGACTTAAAGGGAGAATACCGCTATGTACCTGAAAAGAGAGGGGACAGAGCAGAAAAAATAGCTATTATTGGTGGGGGACCAGCTGGACTATCATGTGCGTATTTCTTAGCAGTTGAAGGGTATAAGATTACGGTTTTTGAAAAGCAAAAAGTACTTGGTGGTATGTTAACACTTGGAATTCCAGCCTTTAGATTAGAAAAGGAAATAGTAAATTCAGAGATTGAAGTTTTAAAAGAACTTGGGGTAGAATTTAAAACTGGAGTTGAAGTGGGAAAAGATGTTACACTTCAGGAACTTAGAAATAGTGGGTATAAAGCATTTTATGTAGCTATTGGTGCTCAAGCTGGTAGAAGCCTAGGCTTAGACGGGGAAGAAGCTGAAGGGGTTATAACTGGTGTAGATTTCTTAAGAAAAGTAAATCTGGGGGAAGATACAAAACTAGAAGGAGAAGCTATCATAATTGGAGGAGGAAATGTTGCAATTGATGTAGCAAGAACTGCTGAGAGAGTGGGAGCTTCAAAGATAGAGATGTATTGCTTAGAAAGTAGAGAAGAGATGCCAGCCCTCGAAGAAGAAATTGATGAAGCACTAGCTGAAGGAATCAATATCAATAACTCCTGGGGTCCAAAAGCAATTCTTCATGAAGATGGCAAAGTTATAGGTGTAGAATTTAAAAAATGTATTTCTGTTTTTGATGAGAATAAAAGGTTTAACCCTAAGTTTGATGAAAAGATAACTAAAGTAGTTAAAGCAAATAATGTCTTGATTTCAGTAGGACAAGGAATTGATTTAGGAAGCCTATTAAAAAACACTAAAGTAGTATTAAATCCAAATAAAACCTTAAAGGTTCAACCTCTTTCTTTTCAAACTGAGGAGAAGGATATATTTGCTGGGGGAGATGTAGTAACAGGACCTAAGTTTGCTATAGATGCCATTGCATTAGGTAAGCAAGGTGCAACTTCTATCCATCGTTATCTTCATGGAGATAATCTAGAGTTAGGACGTGAGAGAGAATACCGTGCTTTTGATAGAGAAAACTTAGATAAGGATGGTTATGATAGACTTCCAAGACAAAGGGCGGTTCATGTTGATGGAAGTAAGTCAAAATTAACCTTTAAAGATTTGCGTTCTACATTTACAGAAGAGCAGGTGAAGAAGGAAACTGAGCGTTGTCTAGGCTGTGGTGCTACAGTTGTAGATCAATATCAATGTGTAGGTTGTGGAATGTGTACTATTAAATGTAAGTTCGACGCTATTAAGTTAGTAAGAAAATATAATAGCGCTGGGGTAGAGTTTAAAGATATGAAATCTACTGTAATTAAACACGTATTAAAGCGTCAGGGAAGAATTGCAGCAAAGAAGGTAAGAAAATCATTTAAAGCAATTATCCCAAAGAAAAAGCAAGAGGTTTAATATTGAGAGGTGAGTCCATTGCATGAAATTGGAGTTATGATGGAAGTTGTAAAAACAGTAGAAAACTTCGCTAAGAAAAATTCTATAACTAAAATTGAAACCTTAGTTTTGCAAATTGGTGAGTTATCCTCAATGATACCCAGATATATAGAAGCTTGCTTTCCAGCTGCAGTGGATGGGACTTTGCTTCAGGATACCAAACTGAAAATTGAAGTATTGCCAGGCAATGCTATGTGTAAAAAGTGTAATAAGGTTTTTAATCTTATAGAAAATAACAATAAATGCCCACACTGCGAAAGTAGGGAATGGGAAATATTAAGCGGCAGAGAATTTATGATTAAAGAAATTGTTGCATGTTAAAAGGTTTGAAAGCATTAATCCATAAAGGATTAGTGCTTTTATCTTTATTAAATATCCAAATTGTGTTACTTTTAATTATTGATAAGAGGCTTAGACATTGATATTATGGATTAAAAGAATGATTAAGTTAAATATCTAAGGAGATATAAAGATGGATGATTTAGAAAATAAAGAAGTAAAAGCAGTAAATGGGATTAAGGTTCCTAAGCTAGGCTTTGGTGTACATAATCTAGGTGAGGAAGAAGATATTGAAGGTGTGGTTAGTAAAGCTATAAGAGCTGGATATCGTAATTTTGATATTTCAGAAGAATACACAAGTAAAATTAATTTTGGAGAAATCATTCAAAAAAGCAATTTATCGCGAGAAGAATTCTTTATATCCTCAAAAGTTTGTAATTGGGACAATAGGTATGAAGATATAAAGCAAGCATTTATAAAAGTATGTAAAGACCTAAACTTAGATTATATAGATATGTGTTTATTGCAATCTGAGGCTACTAATTATAATGAGGCATGGAAGGCTTTAGAAGAGTTATATTCAGAAGGGAAAATTAAAGTCATTGGTGTATCTAATTTTGGGATTAAAGAATTAGAAGAATTAATAGAGAACTCTAAGATTTCACCTATGTTAAATCAAATAGAAACACATCCTAAATTACCTCAAAGCGAATTATACAATTATCATATTGAACATAAAATCTTACATGAATCATTGAATCCATTAGGAGAAGAACGTGAAGGATTACTTGAAAATCCAATACTAAAATTAATATCAAAAAAATATGGTAAAACTGCTACTGAAGTGATTTTAAAATGGCATATGCAGCGTGGAAGTATAGTGATTTTAGATCTACAAACGACAGAAAGAATAAAAGAAGATTTTAGCTTACTTGATTTTGAATTAACTAATGGTGAAATGGATGCAATAAGTAAATTAAACTTAGATATAAAACAAACAAACCCAAAGAAGAATTGGCTTTTTAAAAGTTTTATAAAAATATTTGACAAATAATAATTCGAATTATGTGAAATGATTTTTAACCATTAAAGGTTATTATGAAAAGAAAAAAACCTTTACGCTAAGGATTACTGTAAGATACAGCCATAACTTACACTTGACACTAAATATTCCTCTAGATTACTAAAAACTTACCGATAATATAAGTGGCGGAAAATTAAATCTTGGAGGGAGAAACAATGAAAATTAAAACAATTAAAAACAAACTAATTTTAACCTTTCTTTTAATTATTTTAGTGCCTATGTGTACTACTGGTATTATTTCTAACCTAGTACTTTATAACAGTCTTAAAACTTCTTATTCTAGTTCTATAGAGAAATCTGTAACTGGCGTAAATAAAGTTGTAGATGAATCCTATAATGGTTATGAAGCATCATTATCTCAGATAACAGAAAATTCTATATCAAAAACTTCATTAGCTAATCCTAATGGAGCCATAGTGAAAAAGGAGCTTAATGGAATAATAAAAAGTAATCCAAAGATACTAAATGCTTATATTGCAACTGCAGATAAAAGCATGTACATATTCCCGGAGACAGAACTTCCAAAGGGCTATGATCCAACAGTGAAGTCTTGGTATAAGGATACAATTTCAAATGATAAAATACTTTGGCAAGATGCATATAAGGATGTTGCAACTGGAAAGATGGTAGTGACTGCTACAAAGAAAATAGTCGATGAATCTGGAAAAGCAATAGGGGTTGCTGGAATAGATATTGATATTACTAATATAGCAGAACTAGTTAACAGTACTCAAATTGAGAAAACTGGTGAAATACTGCTTATGGACAGAACTGGAGTAGTAATAGCATCGAAGAATAAAGACATATTACAGAAGAACTTAAATCCTGATAGAGTAAATACTAATGCAGATACTCAGGATCAAAAGATGGAGAATGCATTTAAAGATAAATCAGAAGTAGCTTGGATGAAACCAGTAATTGAAGGTAAATCAAGTTCAATCCAAACAAAGCTTCTTGGAAAAGATAAATTAATATATTACATAAGTAACGATAAATCTGGCTGGAAACTTGTTGGTATGATGGATACTAGTGAAGTATACTCTAAAGTTCTTTCTACCATTGGAATAACTGGTGGCTTATTCATATTATTTATAATAGCTGCACTTTTAGTTGGCTTTAGGATATCTAAAAACTTAACTAATCCAATTAATCAAT
Source organism: Clostridium paridis (assembly GCF_016765615.1). Lineage (GTDB taxonomy): Bacteria > Bacillota > Clostridia > Clostridiales > Clostridiaceae > Clostridium_T > Clostridium_T paridis. The sequence continues at coordinate 526,600 of NZ_JAESWA010000023.1, forward strand.
TAAAAGAAGCTATGAAAAAAGGAGAAGCTGGTGACTTAACAGTTATAACAAACATAAAAAGTTCAGATGAAATTGGAGAATTAGGTGGAAGATTCTCAAATATGATTGATAGTGTTAAGAATTTAGTTTTATCAGTTAAGAATTCAGCTGATGATGTATTAAAATTTTCAGAAATTCTAACAAGACAAGCAGATGAAGTTTCAACATCTTCAGAAGAAATATCTAGAGTTATGGATGATATTGCAAGAGGAGTTCAAGAGCAGGCTACAGAAGTAGACAAGGCTGCTGGAATTGCTACTGATTTTAATAATAGCTTAACTATTATAAAAGAATACAATAGTAAGATGAATAGAGAAAGCCAAGAGATGGAGACAAGCAGTGAAAAAACAATGGCTGCATTCAAAGAACTTAAAACTAAAAATGAAAGCACAATAAATGGTGTTTCAGAAACAGCTAAGAGTATTGGAGTTTTAGTAAAAGAAACTGAAGATGTAGGTCAAATACTAAGCACAATACTAGAAATTTCTGAGCAAACGAATCTTTTAGCATTAAATGCAGCGATTGAAGCTGCAAGAGCTGGAGAATCTGGAAGAGGTTTTGCTGTAGTTGCAGAAGAAGTTAGACAACTTGCAGAACAATCAGGTACATCAGCAGAAAACATAAGAAATATAATTACTAGAGTTATTGAAACAACTAAGGTTGCAGCAGCAAATATGGATAACATTAGAGCTGATGTAGAAAATCAAAACTCAGCAGTTACTTATACAGAACAAAACTTTGTAAGTCTAAATAAGTCAATTGAAAGTATAGTAGAAAAAATAGAAGCAATGAATAAAAACATAGAATTGATGCTGTCTAATAGTGAACTACTTACTTCAAATATTCATAATATATCAGCTGTTTCAGAAGAATCAGCAGCTGCAACAGAAGAGGTTAATGCAGGTGTTGCTAACCAATTAAATGATATACAAAATGTAAAAACACAAGCAGATGAACTTCATAGATTAGCACAAACACTAGAAAACTTAATAGAAAAATTCCAAGTTTAATATTAATAAAAAATGACGTATTGCAATCCATGATGGAGAGCAATACGTCTTCTTTATTTATAAGCTATTTAATTGATTTAACGAAACATGTAACTCCATTTTCAATTGCTTCTGTAAATTTCATCTTCTTAAGATATTTAATATGAGAAGCATTTGATGAATAACAGATGAATTTATTATATCCCTTATCTAAGAAATACTCTTTACTATTTTCATAAATAAAGGTTCCAATTTTAAAATCCCTATATTCAGGTATAACAAAATCTAAATCAATTTTTAGGGTATCGCTTTCTTTTTCTGATGCGATAAAAATTCCAGCAGGCACTAAGTTTCTTAAAATATAAAAGCCAACAGGTGTATTATTAGAATCATATTTAAGATTGCTAGAATAGTTTTTAATATCTTCTTGATAGAAATCTAGAAAATTCTTAAAGTAGTTAGAATCACTTTCAATTGGCATTATTTTAAAATATTCTTTTGTACCATAGATTTTTATAAGATAGTAAACATTAATTATGCAGATACATAGGTTCATAAAACCTACAGGGAAAGCACCTATTAAGAAGCCATATAAAGAAAATATTGCGGATCCTAATAGGTTAATCCACCTTAATTTTATTATAGAGCTCATAAGTAGAGAAATTAAAACAATGAATGAGGCTATATACCCCAAAGCTTCTAAAAAATTATTACTCATATTGTAGTCTCCCATAGCTATTATTTTCTGTATTCTAGTATAGCTTAAGAGTAAATAAAAGCAAAATCAGAAAAAAGCTCAAGAAAATAAGTAAGCGCTACCATATTATTATTTTCAAACTGTTTCTCTTGTTTTTATAGTTTTAACTTGTCCATAATTTAATCATGAGTATATCCAATAATATTAAATTCTTTAGATAAGATTTCAATAAAATCATCATACATTTTGCAATTTATTTTTATACATGTAGATATGTGTATAGTATCTACCCCTCTATTTTTCATTTGAGTAGCTCTATGTAACATTTGTTCTAGTGAATTATCAGAGCATCCATTGCAATGAGTAAAACATATTATTTCAGAATTCAAACCATAATTCTTAAAGGAAGCATTTCTGTCATTAAAAGCCTTAAAGCATCCATAGCTTGAGCAGACCTTACTTTCGTTAAAACATGTAATAATACCAATATTATTCATAAAAACAACTCCTTATATAAGCTTACTGTATATTAAGAAGTATAAATTATTATAGATTAGTAATCCTCCTATATTTCATTTTCTAATTTTGCGGTATATATTACGTTCCTTTATTAATTGTTACAATTGCTATATAATATGTACATAGAAATTTTAAAATAAGGGGCGATTTAAGTGTACATAAGCGAAACAAAAATTGTTGTTAGATATGCAGAAACTGATCAGATGGGAATAGTACATCATTCTAATTATTATATTTGGTTTGAACAAGGTAGAACTGATTATATAAAAGAAAGTAATATGAGTTACAGTGATATGGAGGAAAGAGGAATATTAATGCCACTAGCTGAAAGCAGTTGTAAATATATTCAAGGCGCTAAGTATGAAGATGAATTAATAATAAAGACTTGGGTAAGTCACTTATCTCCAGTGAAAGTGGTATTTAATTATTCTGTGATTAGAGAAAAGGATCAAAAGGAAATTTCTAAAGGAAGTACAGTACATGCTTTTGTAAATAAAGACCTTAAGATAATGAATATTAAAAAGACTCATTCAGATATTTATGAGAAATTACAAACATTGATGTAGTAAATAGAGAAAAGATCACTTTGGTGTAATACTAAAAGTGGTCTTTTTTATCTATCTCATCAAGTTTTGATAATATTAAGTATGTACAGGTAACTATTATAGAACCAATTAAGCATACACCTGTTAGTGCTGCGATTATAAATGAATCATTAGTAGATGAGGAATCTGATGCAATTAGAAAAGAAACAAATCTAATTAAAAAGTAAGTCCCTAGAAATAAGACGATTGAGGTTATGATTTTATTAATTTTATTAGCTTTATCTGTCATAAAAAACCTCTCTATTCTTTAATATAAAATCTTATGAAAAAAGGTGACAAGAGCAACAATAAAGTCCCAAAAACAGGATAAAACCAAAATGCATAAGCATTTAGGCCATGAGATTTAAATGTACTAAATATGATGCCTTCAAAAAGTACTGGTATAAAAGCAATAAGAATTATAATTATACGGAAAATAGGTTTTATAAAATGCACAGTTTTGCAATTTTCACATTCAACAGGCTTAAGGCCTCCCCAATCCCAACTTGCTTTTAAAATAGTGGACCACTTAAAACTTTTAGAACATTTCTTGCATTTCGGAATTAACATACACTTCACCTTTCCTGAATGTTATGATTTAATAATATGCTTTTTCATTAATCTTATCAGCTTGATTTCCCATAAAAAACCTCTTTATTCTTTAATATAAAATCTTGTGAAAAAAGGGGATAAAAGCATTAACAAAATAGCCCAAGCAGGATAAACCCAGAATATATAAGATCTTATTCCATAAGGTAAAGGTAAGCCCAATATAGCATTTTCAAAAATTAGTGGTGTAAAAGCAAGTATAAATATTATTATACGGTTAATAGGTTTATAATAATGTTTAGTTTTACAATTTTCACATTCAATAGGTTTGAAGCCGTTCCAACTCCAACTTGCTTTTAAAATAGTGGACCACTTAAAACTTTTAGAACATTTCTTGCATTTCTGAATTAACATACACTTCACCTTTCCTGAGTATTATGATTTAATAATATGCTTTTTCATTAATCTTATCAGCCTGATTTGAAATAAAAAACCTCTTTATTCTTTAATATAAAATCTTATGAAAAAAGGTGATAAAAGAACTAATAAAATCATCCAAGCTGGGTAAGCCCAGAATATATAAGCATTTAATCCAAATGCCTTAAATAGTTCAAATACATGGTTCTCAAATAATAATGGAATAAGAGCAAGTACAATTATAATTATACGGGCGATGGGCTTTATTAAATGTGTAGTTTTGCAACTTTCACATTTAATGGGTTTAAATCCACCCCAGCTCCAAATAGCTTTAATAATAGTAGACCACTTAAAACTATTAGAGCAGTTTTTACATTTCTGAATTAACATACACTTCACCTTTCCTGGTATTATGATTTAATATTATGTTTTCTCATGGATTTTAAAATATATTTATAGATATCTGTAAACCTAAAGATTTTTGAACCTATAAATCCAGCTAATCTAGATATAAGCATGCCTATTACTAAAGGTATTGAAATTGCTAATAGCACTTGAAATATAGTACTAAAAAATGAATACATGTAAACACCTCTTATTAATCTTATTAACTTATTATAACTCAAAATCAATTTTATGGTAAAATATTTTTATGAGGGGGGATTAGTATGACGCTTGATATTAAGTATGATGTAATTATAGTTGGGGCAGGTATGGGAGGCTTAAGTACTGCAGCTTTTCTATCTAAAGAAGGAAAGAAAGTTTTAGTTATAGAAAAACACGATAAACCTGGTGGATTTATTACTTCATTTCAGAGAAAAGGATGTCGTTTTGACATTGGGTTAGAAGGCTTAATGGAGCTTAGTGAAAATGGAGATATAACTGGATTTTTAAATTACTTTGGTGTGTCAGTGGAAACTGTTAAAAGAACTGAAAAGCTAAGGATTTTTACTGGGGACAAGGATTATACTTTTAACTCACCTACATTAAAAAGTGATTTTATAAAACAATTTCCCCTTGAAGAGGAAGCCATTGATAAATTTTTTGATTTAAATGAAAAAATTTTAAGCGAAATGTATAGTGGTGGTGCTCCAAAACCTCCTTATGAAATGAGATTATTTGAAAAGCTTAAATTTGGAATTGAGTCCATGTTAAAAAGACCAACCTTAATGAAATATGGAATGAAAAATGCATATCCAATATTAAAAAAGACATTTAAGGATAGAGACTTAATTAACGTTATAATATCAAAAGGCATATGTAATATGGTGTATTTAGGTTATGTCTATAGATGGGATGTAGTTAATAGAGATATTGTTTACTATCCTATAAGTGGAATGCAGGCAATTCCTGATGCTGTAGTGAAAAATATAAATGATAATTATGGGCAAATACTATTAAATACTGAGGTTAAAGAAATTCTTATAGAAAATGGAGTTGCAAAAGGCGTAGAGTGTACTAATGGAAGTTGTTATTATGGGGATATTGTTGTCTCTAATTCTTCTGTACATTATACAGTTAACAAACTTGCTAAGGATGCACAAGAATTAGAACCACTAAGAAAGAGTATAGAAAAACGTGAAATATATCCTGGAGCTATGATTAATTTCATGGGAGTAAGTAGAGAATATGATTTTGGTGGAGTAAATTATATAGCAATAATGGATAAAGATACTATAGATTTGGATTTTGATGATTATACTCCATATAATTGTCCTATATGGTTAATTGTAAGTGAAAAACCAAAAGATCAATTAGATCATTCAGTTACAATTTTAGCTTACCTTCCATATAAATATCATAATAATTGGGATACTGGAATAGACGGTACTAGAGGAGAAGAATACAGGAAATTAAAGAGTGAAGTAGAAACTATTATAACTAATAGAATTTGCAAAAAAATGGGTGAAGATTTTAGAAAGTCAATATTATTTTGTGTATCATCTACCCCTGTATCTTCTGAAAGATATACCTATAGCACTGAGGGCGCATTTATGGGATGGATGATGAATGAAGGAAATTACGGTAAATTTATTCCTCAAGAAACTAAAGTAAATAATCTTTATTTAGTTGGGCAGTGGGTTTTCCCTGGTGGAGGGGTAGCAGGTGTTATGGCAAGTGCTTATTATCTATCTAAAAAGATATTGGCTTTAGACAACATAGATTTAGAGAAGAAATATAAAGAAAGTATATAGATATAGTGTTTCGTAACTAGAAGAGAAGTTAATAAAGCTTCTCTTTTTTATATGCTATAATTAATTTACAAGAACGAGACATGCTAATTATATCTTAAGGGGGAATTATATATGGAAAAGTGCAATACAATTATTTTTGATTTAGATGGAACATTACTTGATACTCTTGATGATCTAACAGATAGCGTAAATTACTCATTAGCACGTCATGGATTCTCATGCAGGGAAAAAGATGAGGTTAGAAGATTTGTTGGAAATGGAGTTGCACGTTTAATAGAGCTAGCAATTCCAGATGGACGTAGTAATCCAAAGTATGATATATGCTTAGCAGATTTTAAAGAGCATTATTCTAAAAATAAACAAAATAAAACCAATGCTTATAATGGAATAATGGAGCTTTTAGAAAAGTTATCTAAAGAAAACTATAAGCTTGCAATTGTATCAAATAAGTTTGATAAGGCTGTAAAAGAACTTAATCAAATTTATTTTGGGGAATATATAAAAGTAGCAATTGGACAATCAGAGCACATAGCTAAAAAGCCTGCACCAGATACTGTTTATATGGCATTAGAAGAATTAGGTTCAAAGACTGATAATTCAATATATGTAGGAGATTCTGAAGTAGATGTAAAGACTGCTAAGAATTCTGGAATTAAATGCGTAGGTGTTACCTGGGGCTTTAGAGGAAGAGAAGTTTTAGAAGATAAGGGCGCAGATTATATCATAGACAAGCCGTCAGATTTACTGGAAATAATTGCATAAAATACTGTATAATTAAGGTGTGAATTATTTAAGAGGGGAATCTTTATGTTAATTGGGGTGGCTATTTTATTCTTAATAATAGCATTATTAATCTTTTCAGGAAAAGGAAGCTTTCTTATAATTGGATACAATATAGCATCAAAAGAAGAAAAAGAAGAGTATAATGAGAAAAAGCTTTGTAGGGCTGTAGGAACATTATGCATATATATATCAATAATAACTGCATTAGCTAATTTCTTTAAGTTCAATGATATATATGGAACTTTTTATTTGGTTTCAATATTTGCAATGATTATATCTACAATTATCTATATAAATACTAAGTGTAAAAAAACAAACTAAAACTGCTGGAGGTAAAGTAATTGAATTTTGATCAATACTTAAGACATGTTGAACTACGACATGAAAGAATAGAATCTTTTTCTGAATTTCCATATTGTCTGCCATCAGTAAGAAATTTAGATAGAATGGAGTTTCATCCAAAGGTTACATTCTTAGTAGGTGAAAATGGAACGGGTAAATCAACAATACTTGAAGCAATTGCCATTGCTTTTGGTTTTAATCCAGAAGGGGGAACTAGAAATTTTAACTTTTTAACAAAGGATACTCATTCAAAGTTACACGATGCAATTAAACTTGTTAAAGGAGTTAAGAGACCGTGTGATGGATTTTTCTTAAGAGCAGAGAGCTTTTATAATGTAGCTACAAATGTAGATGAACTTGATGCAGCGGAATTCTATGGGGGAAAATCTCTTCACTCACAATCTCATGGGGAGTCTTTTTTATCACTAATAAGAAATAGATTCAGTGGGAATGGGTTATATATTTTAGATGAGCCTGAAGCCGCACTTTCACCATCAAGACAAATGTCCATGATAGCTATAATGCATGAGCTTATAAGTAATAACTCTCAGTTTATTATAGCAACTCATTCGCCAATAATAATGTCTTATCCTAATTCTTTTATCTATGAATTAAATGATGGAATTAAAAAGGTTAACTATAAAGAAACTGAACATTATAAAATTACAAGGGCATATCTTGAAAATCCTGAAAGAATGCTTAAGATACTCTTAGAAAATGAGTAGAATAATTGTGTTGGAAGTCATAAGACTTCCTTTTATTTTTTATAAATTAAAATATTTAATAAAATTGTAATAGAATTTTAAAGATTATTAAGTAAATATTTACATTTTACATAGTATAATAAAGTAAATTGACTTTAATACTTTAAAGAATAAAAATTAATTTTAAAAGGGGAATAACCATGGGCTATATACCTAAAAAAGTTAAGTTCATTATAGACAAGCATATAGAAATGATAGAAGAAAGACTTCCTGATTTACTTGAAGGCTATTACATTTATGGATCATTATCTCTAGGAAAATTTCATTATGGCTTTAGTGATATAGATTTTATTGCAGTAGTTAATAGAGAAGTTAGTGAAGAAGAATTAGAAGTTTTAAAATATATTCATAATAGTATTAATAAAAAATATCGTAAGACTACACTAGATGGAATGTATGTAATGGAGGAAGATATAGAATCCTTAAATAAAGAGGGAGATAGATGTGTTAGGTTTAATGACGGAAAATTTGAAGGATATATAAAGTTTAATAGAAATTCAATAGATGCATATCAATTAAAAAAATGCGGAATCGTTATAAAGGGGAAAGATATTGAGGATTATAAACTAGAAGTCAATTTTGACATTTTAATTAATGAAATGAGGAATAATCTAAATAGCTATTGGGTCAACTGGATGAATGGCTGTAAGAAATTTATGTCATCAAAATACATTGGTTCCTTTGTTAGTCTAAAGAATATTGAGTGGGGAGTTTTAGGTGTTTCTCGTCTTTATTATACATTAAATGAAAAGGATATAACCTCAAAAGTTGGAGCAGGAGAGTATGCATTAAGCAAAGTGCCTGCCAAATGGCATAATATAATAAAAGAATCCATGAAGCTTAGAAATGATAGCAAGGAATCTTATTATAAATCTTTCTCTAAGAGAAGAGATGATGCTTTAGAATATATGGATTACATAATAAAAGAGAGTAATAGACTATTAGATGGTAAGAAATAAGCTGTTTTAAGAAAAAGAACAGAATACTAAGTTAGTATTTCTGTTCTTTTATTGTTATTTTACTTACTTTTCTTTTTTGCCATTTTATATTTTTGATAAAGAATATCTTTTAAAACCAAAACTGTGTCAGAATCATCAAAATTGAACTCACTTTTAAAGGTATCATATAGCTCAGAAATTTTTTTGCTATAGCTATCTATCCCTTGCATACCTTGATATGAAGCTAATATTGGATACTTTTTACTCCAAGCACTAGTCCAATCTATTTCATCAACAATTAATTCAATATTAGTAAGGTCACCTCCAATAGGGGTTCCACTTATAAGATAATCATAGCTTACATTATAAAGTTCACTTAATAATTTAGCCTTAATAAGTTCCGGAACTGTCTGATCAGTTTCCCATTTACTCACAGTTTGCCTAGATACACCTAGTTTTTCAGCCACATCTTCTTGAGATAAAGCTGCTTTTTTACGTAAATCTAATAATTTTTCGCCTAAGGACATAATTATCACCAGCCTTTCTTCTACTTCAATACGTATTGATTAGTTATAGTATACTAAAGGATAAATATCATTTCTATCAAGTAAAACTGGAATTTTGTCAACTAAACTTAACATTTTAAAGTATAATGAATATATATTTGCTTACACTACGAGAATAAGTAATCCTACTTAATTGTGCAGGAAAAGTCGGATGTGTATTTTAAAATTTTGATATCCTGTTAATGAAAGGAGGTCATATAAATGGATTCGCTAGGAAGAATGAATGAAGCATTAAACTATATTGAAGAAAATTTAGATGGTGATATTGATTTAAAGATAGTGGCTAAAATAGCATATTGCTCAGAATATCATTTTCAAAGAATGTTTTCATTCCTTGCAGGTATTACTTTGTCTGAGTATATTCGCCGCAGGCGTCTCACTCTTGCAGCATTTGAGCTTAGTAATAGTAATTTTAAGGTTATTGATATAGCAATAAAATATGGATATAACTCACCAGATTCATTTACTAGAGCATTTCAGAATTTACATGGCATAACACCATCAGAAGCTAAGAATAATGGTAAAGCTCTTAAAGCATATCCAAGAATGACTTTCCAAATTACAATTAAGGGAGGAAATGAAATGAAGTATAGAATTGAAGAAAAAGAGGGATTTTCCATAGTAGGGATTATGAAGAGAGTACCAATAGTATTTAACGGAGCAAATCCTGAAATTACATCTATGTGGCAAAGCCTAACTCCAGAGATTATTAAAGAGCTTAAGGAACTTTCAAATGTAGAACCTATGGGAATTATTAGTGCATCCACAAATTTTTCAGAAAATAGAATGGAAGAAAAAGGTGGACTTGATCACTATATTGGAGTAGCTACAAATAAGGAGTGTTCTGATAAATTTAAGAAACTAGAAGTGGCACCTTCAACCTGGGCTGTATTTGAAGCAAAGGGACCATTCCCAGAGACTCTTCAAAATATATGGGGACGAATATACTCAGAATGGCTGCCAGCTTCAAATTATGAAGTTGTAGAAGGCCCAGAAATACTTTGGAATGAAAGCAAGGACACAACAGCACCAGACTATAGAAGTGAAATATGGATTCCAGTTATGAAGAAGTAAGAATTAAAACACCGTATTAATTTACGGTGTTTTTTATGTTAAATATCTATAATAACTCATATATGGTATAATTTTCATATAAAAATTAAAGGTAGGTTATATTGATGAGAAAAAAACTCATTATATTAGTCATTAGCATAATAATGATATTTACCATAGTTATGCATTTGAATCCTTATTATGCACTAAGATTACACTTGTTTGTAACTGGCTATAGAAAGGCTGCATTAGAATCTCGTATTATTGAAAGTTCTCATGATAGTAATCAAGATAATGTAAAATACTATTATTTTGATAAAAGACCTATTGATATGTTTGGTTCTGAACAAGGAGACTATAAAGTAACTAAAATTGGACCTTTGTATTTTGTAAAATACCAAGGGATTTAATAAGGTAATTGGAGGTTCAAGTGATTGTAGATGAGAAATTAATAGAAGGCAAAAGGCTCACATGGATTCTTAGGTGTCCAACAAAAGGAGATTCAGAAGAACTTTCAGCACTCAGAATTAAGATTGATGGAGAAACAGAAAATCTTGATAGAGAAGCCGGTGAAGGATTATTAACATCAGAGGACTTTAAAAAGCTAATTTATGAAGATTCAATATCGGAAAAAAACTTATTTTTAGTAGCAGAAGTAGAAGGGAAGCTAGTTGGTTTTGCAAGATTACAAGGAAATGGGCTAAGTAGATATAGACATAAAGCTGAGTTTGGAATTTGCATTTTAAAAGAATATTGGGGGTATGGCATTGGGAAAGTACTTCTTGATAATATTTTAGGATATGCAGATAATGTGGGAATAAAAAAAGTATGTCTATATGTAGTCGAAACCAACACAAAAGCTATTGAGCTTTATAAAAGCTTTGGATTTGTACAAGAAGGCTTATTAATAAATGATAGAATTCATATGGATGGAAATTATTATAATTCAGTTGTTATGGGAAGAATTATAGATTAAATAAGAGGAAAGAGTTCTAAGAACTCTAATGATAAAAGTATAATGGCTCATAATTAAGCTAGCTTATTGGAACTCACATTAATCTTTTTAGATAATATAATAATATTAATAATAAGTTATGGGAGTAGAAAAATATGAGCAGTCTTATTCTTTATTCAGCGGCAATTATACTGTTCTTATTGTCTTATAGAAAAGATAAGGCAAAAACTAAAAAAGCACTATTAAGAGGGTGGAAATCCCTAGAGAATATGTTACCTCAGTTTTTAGGAATAATAATAGTTGTTGGGTTAACACTTGCAGTACTTAAACCTGAAACAATATCAAGAATATTAGGAAGTAATTCTGGTGTCTTTGGAGTGTTTTTAGCAGCTTTATTAGGAAGTATAGCTATGATGCCTACCTTTGTAGCTTTTTCTACTGGAAATATGCTTCTTAATAATGGAGCAGGTCTAGCCCAAGTTGCAGCACTTATATCAACCCTAACTCTTATTGGAATAATCACTATTCCTTTGGAAGCTAAATATATAGGGAAAAGAGGCACATTTTATAGAAACTTTATAGCTTTTATCTTTTCAATTATAGTAGCTTTCTTTGTTGAAAAGGTGGTGCCAATAATATGATAAAAACTCTAGCAAAAAGGTATTCTTTTTTTATAGTAGCTCTTTTGGTATCAATAGTAATCACAATTTTCAACAAGGATCTGGGTTTAAAATCCTTTAGTATAGCTTTTTCAAGTTTTGAACAGATGATTTTAGTAGTGCCTCCAATTATGTTACTGCTAGGATTAATGGATGTTTGGATTCCAAGAGAAACTATGATGAAGTACATGGGTGATAATTCAGGTATAACAGGAATCTTTCTTGCTATACTTATAGGCTCATTAGCTGCAGGGCCTATGTATGCTGCATTTCCTTTTACAATAGTATTACTTAAAAAGGGTGTTAAATTTAGCAATATAATAATTTTTATGAATGCTTGGTGCGTAACTAAAGTATCTACCCTCATGTTTGAATTTGCAGCACTTGGCTATAAATTTACAATAGCACGGCTATTAATTGATCTGCCGGGGGTAATACTAATGGGGTATTTAGTTCAGGCATTAATGCCAAAGGAGGAACTAAAGAGGCTATATAAAGGTAGTTCATAATATAAATAAAAGATAACTAAGATAAACTACGTAGTATAGAAATCTTAGTTATTTTTATTAACTACAGGACTCTTCCATGGTAAAATATGAGGTAATTATTATAGAAAAACCTAGAGGAGGTTTTTAAGTTCAACTAATAATTTTTTCGTGCCTGAAAATGTCCAGTAACCGACATTTTCAAACAAGAATAAATTAAGTTTCCTACAAAAACCTAGAGGAGGACAACATGGAATTTTTAAAGTCTATATTTTACTTTATATTAGCAGGAATATTTGAAATTGGCGGCGGCTATTTAGTGTGGCTATGGATACGTGAGGGAAAGAGTATCATTTATGGAATAATGGGAGCAATAATTTTAATATTATATGGAATTATTCCTACTTTACAACCTCCTAACTCTAATTTTGGCAGAGTGTATGCAACCTACGGTGGGATTTTTATTGTCTTATCAATATTATGGGGATGGAAGGTTGATAATATAATACCTGATAAGTTTGACTTAATTGGAGGAGCTATCGCATTAATTGGGGCAATTATTATTATGTATGCGCCTAGAGGATAGCCATCAATGTTTAATAGTTACATAAGATTTTGAATAAATATTTAAGACATATGGTATTGTAAATAATTATGTATAAGGAGAGGGTTATGAAAAAGGTAATCGCAAGTATAATTAGTTCTATATTTGTATTTACAGTGTTAACTGGATGCTCAAATAATAAGCCAGACACAATAGAAACAGCTAGTAAAGATAAGGATGAAGTATATTTAAAACTAGAGAAGTACATGGATAAGTATAGTAATTTTAATGGTACAGTCCTTGTAGCTAAAAATGAAAAGATTTTATTTGAAAATGGATATGGTATGGCAGATGCTGAAAATAAGAGGCAAAACACTCCCCAAACTGTTTTTAAAATAGCCTCAATAACAAAACAATTTACTGCAACTGCAATACTAATGCTTCAAGAAAAAGGACTATTAAATGTTCAAGATACAATTGACAAATATATCGAAAATTATCCTAATGGGAATAAAATAAAAATTTTTAATCTTCTAAATCACACTTCAGGTATTCCTGATTATCTTAAGCTCATCAGTTCGAATAGCGGATATACTCCTGAGAAGCTAATTGGATTGTTTAAGGATAAAAAACTAAATTTTGCACCAGGAACTAAGTATGAATATAGTAATTCTAACTATGTTTTATTAGGATATATAATTGAGAAAGTATCAGGTATGAGTTATGAAGATTATATGCGAGAGAATATATTTAAACCTTTAAAACTTGAGTCTACTGGAACTTTAAATAATATGGATAGAGCAACTGAAAAGGCGCAAGGGTACTCATATATAAATCATAAATCAAATCAATATCAAAAAGACATAGATATGGATCCTTCATTAGCTTTTGCTGCAGGAAACCTATATTCAAATGTAGAAGATTTGCTTGTATGGAATAATAACTTATGCTCAGGCAAACTTATAAATGAAAATTCATTGAAGGAAATGTTAACTCCGTATCTAAATGGTTATGGCTTTGGCTGGTATATAATCAACAAAGATAATCAAAAACTTATTGAACATGAAGGGGATATACTTGGATTTACAACACTAATAAGAAGAGATATGAATACAGGATATGTAGTTATTCTTTTAAGTAATAAACTTGGTGAGGGTGCAAGCTTAAAGGAGATGTGTGACGGATTATTTGCAACTGTAAGCAATAAGTAAAATCTTCTATAAAATATGTAATTTAGGGTATATAATATAATTATAACCACTAAGGAGGAGTAGAGAATGATCAACAAAATAGGAAAGATTACGTTATATGTGAATAACCAGGAGGACGCAAAAAAATTCTGGACAGAAAAAATGAACTTCGTAGTTAAATTTGAGCAAGCTATGGGACCAAATATGAAATGGATAGAAGTTGGACCAAGTGCAGATGAGTTTACTACCTTCGTTTTATATGACAAGAATGCTATGAAGGCTCAAAATCCATCAACTAGTGTTGAACATCCTTCAGTGTTATTAAGTACAACTGATATAGAAGCTACATACAACAAGATGAAAGAAAATGGAGTTGAGGTAGCTGAATTAATGAGTATGCCCTATGGAAAGATGTTTTCATTTAAGGACCAAGATGGAAATCAATTTATAGTTAGAGAAGATAAATAATACATTGAAAAAAACACTGATAAATTCCAAGTTAAGTTGAATTTATCGGTGTTTTTTATTTAAGAAATAAATATGTCCCCTTTGCCAAATACCACAAAATTATAAGTTGGTTTAATAGGTAATAAATTTTGTTTTCCTGTGTTAGGTTCTAGTCTTAAATATTCTAGGATTACCTGGTGATCATCGTATACTGTTATATGCATTGTGTGTTCTTTTGAAGTGTTTTGAACACTATAAATTTTATTAGGCTCAAGGTTTAATGTAGTTGCACTATAAATACCTTCTTTAAAGGTATTAGTGATAGGTTGTGCGTGAGGAGCTATCCCAAAAATATTAAATGATAAACATATGAAAACTAAAAAAGTAACTATTTTTTTCACTATAATACCACCTTTCAATTAATATGATGGATTATAAATTTCTTTTTATACATAAGAGAGTTTTTTATTGTTTATACTCTTTACTTACTCATTTCTTTTGATAAAGCAAATAATTTATTAATGGTTTTCCAGTTACGAACAGTTGCAGGTACATCTAATTTATGTAGATTATTAGCAAGTTTTGAATTTCTAATACTATTTTTAAATAGTAGATATACATCCTTTTCTATAACGCTATATTCATCATTTTCACTTTTATATGATTTTAATTTTTCGATATTTTCTTGTAAAGGTGAAATAAGTAGTAATGCAACATATAGACATTCTGTGTCTGATTGAGATTCAGCGTCTTTTATTTGTTCATCAGAAAAAGGGCAATTATTAATTATATCTTCAAGCTCTGAGGAGGTTCTTAAAACCACTGTTAAGGAAATTTTAAAAGCTTTTTCAATCTCACATTCTATCCTCTCTTTTAAAATGTTTTCATTTTCATTTGATTTAAAAAGCACATTGCCACTTTGAATATATGTTTTTACCTCCAAAAGACCAATGGATTCCAATACTTTTTTTAGTTCTGCCATTTTGATAATATTTTTGCCACCTACGTTAATGCCACGTAGCAGCGCAATAAATGTAGTCATTATTAAAAACTCTCCTTTGTAAATAATTTGTTTGTTTTATTATACGGTATAGAATTTGTGAATACAATTATATATACATTAGATAATGGATTAATTGGTATAGAAAGGATGGTGTGGAATTTATATAAAAAAAAGAAATTTATTAAGAAGGTGCATATGAATGGAAGAAAAGCAGAAAGCAGGGGTATTCAGTTATTATTTATTTATATTTTTTGTAGCTTTTATTATGGATAGATTTTATTCTAATGTAGCTATGGTGGTATATGGATTTTTAGCTGTTCTATTACTTATTAATATCATTAGTTTAATAAGAAAGAAAAGTAAGAAATCAGATTGGCTGTTTGTTTTAATTTTCTTTGTAATTATAGCTAATAGAGCAATAAACTCATGGTTTTATTCACAGGATCATCTTATTGTTGATACAGGTTATAAGGATATATTTGTTGCATTAATATTACTTTTGGCATTTATATTCTATATTCTTTATGGATTTAAGGAAATTGATTCAAAAGAAAGTAGATTTAAATTTATAGCATTTTTGATACTAGCTATCATTGGGACAGGCTTATTTTTTGTGAATGATATAGTAGTGCCTATAATACAAGGATATTAATTTAATAGTATGAAATATGAGACACTATATTTTCTGAAATAGATTTATAGTGTTTTTTTTATTTGGATTAAATATATATTTAGTGAAAATAATGGTAAAAAGGTGATACAATATTCATAATACATTTAATTACGAAAGAGGTATTCATGTGAACTATTACTTTGGATTTTCATTCTATGGACTAATAATCTTTTTATTACCTATGATACCTAACTTATTTTACTTTATTAAACCTGTTCCTTATACCTTAGGGAATAATGAGAATAAACATGTGTTGCTAGATATTATTGAAAATATATTTAGAGTAGTATTTTTTACAATGCTTATATTAGTTGTAAGTGAGCAAGCAATTAAAATTCATAGTACTCATATTATTTGGATAGTAATAATACTACTTTTATATTATGTGTTTTGGGGATTTTTCTTTATAGGAAAGGTTAATTTAATTATTATTTTAGGACTGGCTATTTTCCCAGTGACCTATTTTATATTATCTGAAATATGGCTTCACAATTATATTGCAATTATTCCGACTGGATTATTTGGTATAATTCATGTAATTATTAGCTATAGCGATTATGAGTTTAATGATAAAAGGAGGTAAATATATGAATAAAATAGGATATATTTTTTCATGGATACTAGCGATGCTTGGGATTGTTTTTTTGTATATTACATTTATAGTTTATACTTCACTTCGTTCATTCATTCCGGCATATAATGAAACACTTCTGCCTGGAAAAATATATATATTAGATTATACTATTCCTAGTGTAATGTCAGTATTATGTATTATAGCTGGTATAGTAATGGGTATTTATTTTTACAGAAAAGAAAATCATACTTAAGGGGGAAAAGAAAGATGGTTACATTTTTGGCAAAGGTTATAATTTTTTGTGCAGTTGTAAGACTAATAGTTAGTTTTTTTGGTAAGGGAAATGGTCAATATAAGCGAAGAAGCAATAGTCGAAATTTGTTTACTGATGAAATGAACAGGCAACAATTCCAAGAGTTTCAGGAAGAAATGAATAGACAACAATTCCAAAATTTTGAGAGAGAATCATTAAAACAAATAACACCTTTCGAGCATGGTGGTTATGATATGACACAAGGAAATAGTTTCAATGATAATAACCATAATGGAATGAATGGATTGTAGAAAATTTCAAGATATATAGAAAAGCATTGAACTTATTCTTATAAATATAATAAGGGGACGAGAGTATGATTTGGATTTTAGGTATCATTACAGTAATAATTATACTTATTTTAGTATGGTTTAATATTTCTTATTCACCAGTTAAAGCTGAGTTTAAGAAATATATTCATGAAGAATTAAAAAATTCTAAGACTTTAAATAAGAATTTTACAGAAGAGGATATTTCAAATTTACCAATACCTGTACAAAAATATTTTCGTTATTGTGGGTATATTGGTAAGCCTAAAATGGCAAATATGAAGATATACTTTAAAGATGTAGATTTTTTGCAGGCTTCAAGAAAGCTTAAAATAGAATATACATTGTATAGTTTCGTGAACAAGCCAACAAGGTTTGCTCTTATAAATACAAGTCTCATGGGAATCCCTTTTGAAGGAATTGACTCATATAAAGATGGAGTTGGAGGAATGAAGGGACAAATAGCTAAGATTATAACGCTATTTGATGAAAGAGGAAAAGCTATGGATAAAGCATGCCTTGCAACATATTTATCTGAAGGTTTAATAATACCTAATGTTGCTTTGCAGGATTTTGTTACTTGGGAAAGTATAGATGAAAATCATGCAAAAGCTACTATAACTTATTATGGAATTGAAGCTAGTGGAATTTTCACCTTTGATGATAATGGATGTATGACAAGTTATACGACAGAAGATAGAGAATATAATGATGGAAAAGGTAATTCAAGAATTGAAAAATGGTCAGCTGTTTGTAGAGGTTATAAAGATGTAAATGGAATAAAATATCCTACAGTTTTACAAGGTGTTTGGCACTTAGCTGCTGGGGATCTCGTATACTTTGATGGTAATGATATGAAAATAGAATACGATGTTAGGAAGTAGTACAATGAGTGAAAAGTTTTTGTGTTTATTAGCAACTTTTGATGAAGAAACAGAAAAGTATATGAAGGGAATTGAAAGAACCATAAATGAAACAGGTATAGTAGGAAAACAGACTCCTAATCTATCTCATCATATTACGATGGCTTACTATGATACAAATCGTGAAGAAGAAATCAAAAAGTTACTTGAAGAAGTATGTTTAAAGACAAAAAGTTTTAACTTAACTTTTAATCATATCGGATTATTTGACTTGTCAGTAATCTTTTTCGCACCAGATGTTAATCGTGAATTACTTAGTTTACATGAAGAGTTTGATAAGGAATTTATTAATAATGATAAAGGATGGACTCCTCATGCAACTATAATAATAGATAATGAGGAAAATATTCAAAAGGTAATTCCAATAGTAGCTAATAATTTTATGCCAATAAACGCAAGAGTGGAAAAAGTAAGTCTATATGAGTTTTTTCCGACGAGGTTTATAGCCGAATATAATCTGCAGTAATTTATAGGAAAGTTTGAGGTATTTATATGAGAAATATGAAATCCTTTGAGGAGGTTAATAAAAGCACATATAATATATTCACAGTTCCATTATATGAAAGCTATTGTTTTTCTAACATTTTTGGAACCATAAAGGATTTATTCGGGGTTGATGCGAATAGAAAATTGCCAGAGGACACTTTAGAAGGGTTAAAAACTTCGCCAAATAAAGTGGTATTCTTCTTAGTAGATGCTTTTGGATGGTGCTTTTATGATAGATATAGAGAACAATCAAAATTTTTGGAAGAAGTTGAGGAGAATGGAGTAGTATCAAAGTTAACTTCTCAATTTCCTTCAACTACAACTGTACATGTAACAACAGCTTTAACTGGTGAAACAGTAAATGAACATGGACTTTATGAATGGTTTTATTACGAGCCAGTGGTAGAAGATATAATAGTTCCATTTTTATTTAAAGAAGCTAGAAAAGACGGGATGCAAACCTTAAAAAACAGAAATATAGATCCAAGGAGCTTTTTGCCTAGAGAGAGCTTGTTCAGAAAATTATCAGAGCATGGGGTAAAGACTACTGTATATCAACCTAAGAGAATAAATCACGGTGCATTTGCTGAAGCAATGTATAATAGCGCAGCATTAAAGGGGTACGAGAATTATAAAGAACTATTTGAAGGTTTATCAAAAGATTTAGTTCAAAATAACGAAAAAGAATATTTTTACGTTTATATACCTGAACTGGATACTGTAGCGCATGAATATGGTAATTCATCTAAAGAATTTGAGAGAGCAGTAAAAAAGTTGTTTAAGCATCTAGATTCCTTTTATGATAATGGAAAAAGTAAGTTTAATGATACACTGATTATGATAAGTGCTGACCATGGGCAAATAGAAAGTGATTTAAGTAAAAAGTATTATATAAATGAAATGATACCTGATATTGATAAGTATCTGGTTAAAAATAAAAATGGTGATATTATGTCTCCAACTGGTTATACAAGAGATTTAATACTTCATGTAAAAGAGGAAAATTTAAGCTTCTTAAAAGAACTTTTGAAAAAGGAATTAAAAGAATTAGCGGAAGTGTATACCTTTGAGGAATTAACTAAAATAGGATTTTTTAATAACCCATCAAAAAGATTAAAAGAAAGATGCGGTAATCTTATTATATTACCAAGAGGTAATACTAACATCTGGTGGTATGAAAAAGATGTTTTTGAAATCATACTTAAAGGGGTACATGGTGGAGCAAATAAAAATGAAATGGAGATACCATTATTAACCTATTTATTTGACTAATTTTTGGTTAGAATTTCTAATTGACTATTACCTATTTACCCTATATAATTACTTATACAGGAACCGATTGAACATTCTTAAGATGTTTTGGAGTCCTAGAAAATAGTATATAAAGACTGAAAGTAAGCTCAGTCTTACATAATAAATTTCTGAAATATTTGAAAAGCTCCTATTTTGAATCTACATTACAACAAAGGGAGTCTCATAAAATTAAGATTATATTAGGCCTATGGTGAGTCCCATATGATTTCATAATTGAAAACATAACGGCAGTAGGAAAATAGAAGCTTATTTGCGGACACCCACCTATCAAGAGATAGGTCTCAAAATTGGAGAAACGGTATTTTGGACGCAATATGCAAATAATGAACTACCTTTATGGTAGTTCTTTTTTGTTTTATAGATTAATTAAAACAACTTATTCTCTTAAATCTTCTTTAATTCTTTGCTCAGCGTAGCTTTCTTCATTTTTCATATTACTTAATCCAAAATTAACTGGTCCAAAAGCAAGCATTGTATTTATTGCTGTATGAGCTTTTTCATTTTGTTCATGATTTCTTTTTAAATAAATTCCTTCTTCAATTTCTATATCCTTCTCCTTATCTATCATAGTTACACCTCCATATAATTAGGAAACCAGTATAAGAATACTGGTTTTTATATTTATATATTTAATTAGATGTGATTAGTTGCTGGTTGAGAAATATTTTTAAGTGCGTCTTCAGCATTATCTTGAAGAGTAGGCTCTACAGAAATATCTCCAAGAGCAACTATACCAACAAGATTGTTATTTTGAATAATTGGAAGTCTTCTTATTTGTTGGTCACTCATTATTTTAGCTGCATCA
Source organism: Clostridium paridis (assembly GCF_016765615.1). Taxonomy (GTDB): domain Bacteria; phylum Bacillota; class Clostridia; order Clostridiales; family Clostridiaceae; genus Clostridium_T; species Clostridium_T paridis. The sequence continues at coordinate 547,675 of NZ_JAESWA010000023.1, forward strand.
TGAATATCCATATCAGGGGTTCCTGTTACAGGCTTTGATGTCATGACATCCTTTATTTTTTGAATACTTGTATTTTGACCTGTTGCTACTGATCTTACAGCAATATCTCTATCTGTAACGACACCAACTAAATTTTGTTCTTGGCATACAGGAATTGATCCAATATCGAATTGTTTCATCATTTGAGCAGCTCTTTCAACAGAATCATCTTGACTTAAACTTACTAAATCTTTTGACATTATATCTTTTACTTGCATAACATTCACCTCCAAATATATATTTCCCAAGGTGGATGTTTTTTATTATTATAAATCTCCTCTTTTTATAAAAGAACTTCTTATTATTTCATTTCTAAATTCTCCAGATATACACATGGAAACAGCTTTCTTTCCTAAAGTAGTTATATGAAAATCAATAGTAGATATATCTAAAAGCTTACTTATAGCTTGATTATCCTGCCCTATAATTAATGGAACTTTAATGTTATTATCTTTAAAAAATTTATAAATTCCAGCTGCAACTTCATCACTGTTTGCGAATATGCAATCAACATTGTTCTTTAAACTATAAAAATATTTTCCAGCACAGTAGCCATCCTCAAAATTTTTACAATTATTATATATTAATTTTGTTGAAAAACTTTTTAAGTTTGTTTGAAAAATATTAAAAACTTTTTGTGAAGCCAAGCTAGAATCATAAGTCCTACTAAAGGTAAGGGCAAAGTTTTTATAATTTTTCTTTTTAAGCTCTACTAATATGGGTTCATAGACCTCAAATCTATTTATGTAGACAGAAGGAAGATTGCAGTCACCTACATCTTCACAGCAGATAATTGGACCATATTTTTTATATTCTTCTATTAATTTAAAACAATTTGAAGCAGATAAAATTATAAGACCATCAAACTCTTTTGAGGAAAACATTTTTAGATAGTCAAGTTCTATCTCTTTATCGTAGTTTGTAGGTAAAAAGGTAACTTTATAACCATCTCTAAAACCTTCTTCCATAATCCCACTTATTATCGTATCATAATAACTATTAGAACTGCTATAAGGTACTATTATTCCAAGGTTAAAGCTCTTGCCAATACTAAGACTTACTGCCTTGCTATTTGGAATATAATCATATTTAGATACTATTTCTAAAATCTTATCTCGAGTTTCTTTAGAAATTCTAGGTTGATTATTTAATGCACGAGATACTGTAGAAACAGAATAACCCGAAATTTTTGCAATATCATAAATAGTTATCATAAAGCTCACTCCTTAAACTATTAGTTAAAATAATTTTACCTTAAAATGTTTTTTAAAAAAAGTATTGACGCTGAACCCGTTTCGCAAATTATACTTAGGTAAAGTTAACAATAAAATACCACAGAGATGTAATTAATAGGAGGAGAAAATGAAAAGATTATTAAGTTGTTTTGCAAGTGATTTTAAGAAAATGAGTAGAGATGAACTAAAACAAGCAATTTTAGCAAGTGAAGGAAGAACTGTTCTAGGAGAAACAGTGGTAACTGCAGCACCCTTATTAGAAGGGCTTACTAATGCAGAAGTAATGGCATCCTTTGGTGCTGATTTAATACTACTTAATGAATACGATGTGTATGAGAAGAAGGTTCAAGGATTAAAAGAATGCGATAAAACCATTGATAGACTAAAAGAGATGGTTGGAAGACCAATAGGAATTAATTTAGAACCTGTTGATGAAGATGCAACATTTATAGAGGATAAACTAGATATTTCGAAGGGAAGAAAAGCAACTAAAGAGACATTTGTTGAGGCGAATAATCAAGGAATAGATTTTATTTGTTTAACAGGAAACCCAGCTACTGGAGTTTCAAATAGTGCTATTTTAAACTCAATTAATATTGCTAAGAAGTATTATAGGGGATTAATTTTTGCTGGTAAAATGCATGGAGCAGGAATAAATGAAAAATTTCTTGATGTAGATATTATAGAGAGATTTATTGATGAAGGTGCAGATGGAATATTGGTTCCTGCTGTAGGTACAGTTCCAGGAGTTCAAGAACAAGAACTATATAATTTAGTTAAGAAAGTGAAAGAAAAAGGGGCATTAAGTATAAGTGCAATAGGAACTAGTCAAGAAAGTGCAGATGTGGATACCATAAGACAGTTTGCTTTAAGCAATAAAAGGGTGGGGATTGATATACATCATATAGGAGATGGTGGATATGGAAGAATGGCAGACCCAGAAAATATTATGGCTTTATCTATAGTAGTTAGGGGAAAAAGACATACTTATTTTAGAATGTCGCAATCATTAATGAGATAATTCCATAAATTTTATTGTGATATAATAAAAGCATATTACCCGGAAAATATTTAAATCAGAAATATATATAAAATGAGGAATGGGAGTAATAAGGAGGACAAAATGAGTAACATTGTATTTCTTAATTCAAGCAGAGTAAATTTTGATAATTCACTTGATTTTTCAACTCTAGATAGCTTAGGTAAAGTTACAAAATATGATGATAGTAATGAAAGTGAAATTCTAGAAAGAGTAAAAGATCAAAACATTGTAGTTACAAAAGAACTCGCTATAGGAAGAGAGTTAATAGAAAAGTTTCCTACAAGTGTTAAATTAATATGTGAAGCTGGTACGGGATACAATAATATTGATACAGAGGCTGCAAAAGAGAAAAACATAGCAGTTTGTAATGTACCAGGTTATAGTAGCGAAGCTGTGGCTCAATTAGTGATTACATTTATGTTAAGTTTAAGTTCATCTTTATCAGAGCAGCAAAGGATGATTGAAAATAATAACTATAGTAATTTCACTAAATACCTAGGGGTGCCCCACTTTGAAATACAGAATAAAACTCTAGGAATTATAGGGGCAGGTTCTATAGGACAACAAGTGATGAAAGTAGCTAAAGCATTAGGAATGAATATAGTTGTTTACAGCAGAAGTCATAAAGATTTAGGTGACTCAAGTATTAAGTTTGTAAGTTTAGAGGAACTACTTAGGGAAAGTGATTTTGTTACTATTCATTGTCCACTTACTAAGGAAACAAATCATCTTATTGATAAAAATAATTTAAAACTTATGAAGCCTTCAAGCTTTATAATAAATACTGCTAGAGGAGCAATTATAAAGGAAGCAGACTTAATCGAGGCTTTAGAAAATAAAATAATAGCTGGAGCAGCTCTTGATGTTCAAGAGATTGAACCACCAGAATTAAATAATCCACTTTTTAGTATGAAAAATGTTATTTTAACTCCCCATATTGGTTGGAAATGCCTTGAATCAAGACAAAGACTTTTGGATATTTTGGCTAAGAATATAGATGCCTTTATAAAGGAAAAACCAATTAATAGAGTTTGTTAGTTATATAGAGGATACAAGTAGTAAAGCATAGAATAACAAACATTTTTTCGTGTTTGTTATTCTATAGATAACTCACCTTTGCCTAGTACGGCGATGCTGAAATCAGGATTTAAAGTAATTAAGTTGAATTTTGGTGAATTAGGAGATAATTTTACAGCCTGTATTACTCTTAAATTTTCGTCAACAAATAATACGAAAAGCTCTTCATTTGGAGATATATTTTTAATATAGTGTTCTGATTCAACAGGAAAACTAAACTCTTTTGCACTATAAACCCCTTGTTTTAAATTAGTTGCAGCTGATACTGGAATAACGCTATTAATATTAATTAATATAGATAAAAAAATAAGGGCTGAAACAATAAGCTTTTTCATAAATATAACGACCTCTCAATCTTATTATTTGATTTTAATTAGAATAAGTCCTTAAGTAATTGATATTTGACCATTGCCTAATATTACGATTCTGTAAGTAGGTTTTAAAGCAACTAAATTTACTTTTTTAGTGCCTGGCGGCATTTTTAAAAACTGAAGTAGTACTTGCTTTTCATCATAAATCTGAAGTAATACTTCATTTTCTTTAGATAGATTTACTGCAGAATAGAACTCACCTTCAGGAACATTTAAATCGGATAATTTATAAACCCCTTCTTTAAATAGTGTAGTAGCATATGTAGGTGTAATAGTATTAAATGAAATGCATGAAAGGATAATAAAAAAAACAATAAATCGTTTCATTAGTATAACAACCTCTCACTGTTAGTTAAAAGCATTAGTATAAGCTTTAATCAGCGCCTTTCTTCTGAAATAAATAATTCTCCTGGACCGAGTATTACAAGTCTATAGTCTGGCTTTAATGCAACTAAAGTAAATTTTCTTGAACCAGGGGGGATTCTTAAAAATTGTTGTATCTCTCTATCTCCGTTATAAATCTGCACGAATATTTCACTATCTTTAGATAAATTTTGTGCTGTATAAAAGTTACCAGCTGAAATATTGAAATCGGATAATTTGTATACTCCTTCTTTAAATACATTTACAGCAGAAATAGGAATGATCGTATAAAATAATGTACATGAAAAAATCATAAAAGAAGCAAGAAGTTTTCTCATCTAGATAACCACCTTTCCAGTTTATTATTTGTGTTAATTTATAAACTATACCTCAGACCTACTTAGTAACTCATTAAGTTAAAAAAACTACAATATATATAAATTATATTATTAGTAGAAGTTAAACAATTAAAAAGGGGAATTAGGGTTATGGGAAAGAAAAACGAAAAATTAATTTATTTGGAGGAGTATGTATTAGTAAACGGAATAAAACAATATCTTTTTCATTCAGGTACAAGCTATGATAATCCGGTAATGTTATTTTTGCATGGAGGACCTGGAAATGCAGAATCCATATTTGCATATGCATTTCAAGACAAATGGGAGGATATTTTTACAGTAGTTCACTGGGATCAACGTGGAGCCGGAAAAACACTTATTAAAAATCCAGATAAATATCCAACAATTGATTTGCTTTTAATGGACCTAAATGAAATAATTCAATATTTAAAGAAAAAGTATAATAAGCAAAAGATAATATTACTTGGACATTCTTGGGGAAGTGTTTTAGGTAGTACATTTATAAAAAAATATCCTAAAGATGTAGATTATTATATTGGGGTTGGGCAAGTAATAAGTATGCGTGAAAATGAGCGTGTAGGATATGATAAAGTTAAGGAATTAATTATAAGTGCTAATGATAAAAAATCATTAAAAAAAATCGAAGCTATTGAAAATTATCCAGGTGATAAATATGATAGTGAATTTATGAAAAAATGTATTAAACTTAGAAGACTTCAAGGAAAGTATAATTTAGCAGTTAAGATAGGTCTTTCAATGACACTAATTGCATTGAAAAGTCCTATTTCTAAGCTATCTGACTTTTTAGCACTTTTAAAAGGTAATAAAGCAAATGAGAAAATAATAAACTATTTATTTAACTTTGATTTAAATTCGGAGACGGCAGAGTATAAAGTACCAATCTATTATGTTTTAGGGGAAAATGATTGGCAAACACCCTATGTAATAGCTAAGATATATTTTGAAAATATTAAGTCACCATATAAAAAGCTTTATTTAATACCTAATGCGGGTCACATGACCATGCTAGATCAGCCAGACCTGTTTTATAATGCACTAATTCAAATAAATAATCAGGAAAAATAAGTAGTTAAGGGACTTTTTGTTAGCAAAATTGCAAACAGAAAGTCCCTCTGTGCACCTAAAAACTTTTTAGGGCAAATATTTAGAATTTATATTAAATATAATGCATTATATACAAACAAATTAGTCTCAAGCATATAGTTAACTATAAAGATTTAGCATGCTAATAAGGACAAATAAAGATTTAAGAGCACTAATATAAATAATTTATTATAGATATATAATCTTTTGACTATATACATATGTTATTACTTATAATAATGGTTTTTTATCATATAAGATAAATATATAAACTTATATAATCTCACGACTATAAAGTGTTAGTACAAAAGCTTATATGATGTTAGCTTAACCCTACATGGTAAGACTAAATATTACTAGGATAAAAGATAAACTTAAACCCTAATAACACCATATCACTTCCACATAGATTAGCTAATCTTTATCTGTCCTCTGATATTATATTAACCAGAATAACTCTAATTACACTGGAAAGTAGAGATAATAAAATGATAACATTAGCTATTAAATTTAAATTTTAGAAATTTGATTATTTTAAAGGTTGTATTTGTGCTAATTATAAAATTCAAATATAATATTAATAAGTATTTGGATTTATTTGTAAGTTGAAATTTTGGAGGTGAGTACCATTAGTAAAAAGAAAAGGTTACTTTTTATTATAGTTCCTATAATAGTATTTTTAGCCTCTGTAACTTTTATAGTTTTTAATTTCAATAGTAATAAGCGTAAAGAAGTAGTATCAATAGAGATAATTCAAAAAAAGGATGAAGAAAAAAGTGTTCTTTCAGATAAAAATATAATAAATAAGTTTATGAAAGCTTTAAATGATAGAAGGAGAACTAATAAGAAGCTTGATATACGTTCACCTGATTATCTAGTTAAGATAAACTTTATAGATAAATCAAATGAAGAATATAATTTATGGATAAGTAAAGATGATAGTGCACAAGGTGTCTTAATGAAAGGGAGTAAAGTTTGGTTTATAAATAAAAATTCAAATATTATATTAAATGAAATTTTAAAAAATAAAGTTAGTACAATTAATATAGAAGAGGCACAAGATATTATATCAAGCTATCTAGAGGCATTAACTCAAAAAGATTTAGAAACTTTAAAGAAATATGGAACTGAGGTCTTTACAAAAGGACTTAATGAAGAAGGAATTTCTTATCTTAGAAAAACTCTTCAATCTGCAAAGTTATTAAATGCTAAAATCAATACTTGTGATAAAGATAGAGTTTTAATTGATTCAAAGGTAGAAATTATATGTTATGAGGATGCACAAACTGCAGGAGATTGGATTCCTGGAAAATCAATTTCTACTAAGCAATTTGAACTAATTAAGGTAGAAGGTAAATGGAAGATTAATTCATGGGGGTATTAATGCAATGAATAGATTAGAAGAAATAAGGAAGTTAATTAACAATATTTTGATAGAAGGTAATACATCAGAGGAGAAAAGCGGAGTATTTGCACATTTATATGGTGTATCAAATACATGTAGTTTAATAGCACTTAAACGTGGTCTTAATGTTGAATTATGTGCAATTATAGGGATGCTTCATGATATTTCAACCTATAAAACTCATTATACTCCAGATCACGGAACATTAGGTGCTATCGAAGCTGAAAAAATATTAGAAGAAATTAAGCTTTTTAATAAAGAAGAAATAGAAATTATTTGCAGTGCTATAAGTAAACATAGCAACAAAAATTCTGTTGATAATGAATATGACGAAGTACTGAAGGATGCAGATGTTTTGCAGCATTATTTATATAATACAAGCTTTGAAGTAAGTGAGAAAGAGAAAAATAGGTTAAGCAAAATATTGAGTGAATTAGGAATAGTTTCAAGTATTTAAAGTTGATTTTTCACGAAAGTAATAAATTGCAGAGTATATAGTAGCGCCAACAAGTTTTATCATAAGGTCTGTCATAGTATCTTCAAGTCCTCCAGCAGCCATGCTGGTTTTTATAAAATAATCACCAAGATACTCAAAGATTTCCCATAGAGTTCCTAGTGTTATGGCAAGACTAAAAGCAAATACGATTTTAAAGAGTATAAATCTTATTTCAGTAGATTCAGCACTCTTATTCAAATTACCTTTTATTAAGTAGAATCCAGTTAAGGTAGCATAATAGCCAAATACTCCGTGGAGTAGTAAATCCCACCACCAAAACATAGTATAGAAATTTATAATTTCACCTAAATATTGAGCTGAAAAGATAAAAATTACTGAAACTAGCTTAAAACTAGGGGGTAAGTAAATATTTCTATTTTTAAGAATAGCTGAAATGATAAATGGTAGAAAAAGACATACAAAGGCTAAGCCGCATAACGCTAAGTCGCCCCACTTAGCAGAAAATAGTGTGGTTACAGCTGTGATGAGTACTATTATTTCAAATATTAAGGTTAAAATTATTGGTATTCTATTCTTGTATGTATTATCCATGACATAAATCCTTTCTTAGCTACATAAGCTCTTCATATAGTAATGTTTCAATAATAAATGCTTTTTATACAAAGTTAGAAGGAAGAAGGATATATTGAAAAATGATAAAGGAATCTTGTTATAAATTAGAACAAGATTCCTTTTGGTTTTGCGTTTATATTAATAAATAAATTTTCAATAATTAATAAGGATACTTAAATATATAAACTAAATTATTGTCCTTATCAAAACCGCTTAATGACACTAAGTTACCACCTTTATTATCAGTATCCCAATAGAATATAAACATTTTACTTGAATCAATTGAATAATCCATAATAGTTTCCTTGCTATTTATTTCGGCATATAGCCTTACTGAAGTTATATTTGGATCATTTACATATCCAAAGACATAATTTTTAGATAAATCTCTAAAGGTTGTAGTTCCTTCAAAAGATTGAGTGATCTTTTCTGAATTATTAATGGGAAGAACATAAGTGTAACCGGAAGGATACCACTTTATTATCTTTTTCTCAACAGCAGTTATTGAAATCCAATCTTTATATTTACCTAAAAATATTTTACCATACTCTAAAGAGAGTTCTTTTTTTGTCTCAGAGGGGCCATAATGTTCATTTATCTCAGAATCTCTCAATGCTCCATTAGCAGTAAATCTACCATAAGAAAGAGCATAGTAGTGAATGCATAATAGTAGAAGAATTATTGCTAGTACCCACTTAATAACATCAGGCAATTTGTCTTTTATCTTCATATGCTTGTACTCCTTGAACAGGGTATTTTCATTTCAAAGTTTCTATCGTATAATTGAAGCTTTAGTGTAATCTCTTTACTATTTGAATTAATAAAGTTATAGGAAATTAAATCATCTTGGCCAAAGAGTTTTCCTTTACTTTCTCCACCATGGCTAATATATTTATTGCCGTTATCATCATATAATTCTATCGATTGAAAATAAAAGTTTCCTCCTATTTTTTTATGCTTATAGTTATATCTTAAGTAAGTATTTTCATTTGTAAAAGTTATTCTTTGAATTGTTAATACAGCATTATCAATTTTTAAGCTTTTATTAACTTCTATATCATATGCAGTACCTTTTTTTATTTTATCCTTTAATTCAGCATTATCTAAGTATTTCCCTGAAGGTATACTTGTTAAAATTATTGGGATTAATAAAATAGTACAAATAATAATGATTGCTTTTCTAACTCTTTTCAATATAATATCCCCCATAGATTTAATAATTAAAGAGTAATCTTATCAACCCTTTTTAACAAATTATAACATTTAATTACATATATTGTATATATGTATATTGCTTTTTGTATTACGCATAATAAAACTGAAAGGTGGTTGAATCATGAAGAAGTTTAGAGTTTTGTTAATAGTTTTATTAAGCTTATTCTTAAACACATTTGTAGCAATACCGGTGTTTGCGAGTCCAGCAACTACTTTTAAGGAAGGGGTTTACAAAATATCTGATTTAGAACCATCCCCTAATAATTTATATACAATTGAAAATATTTCTCCTAAGAAAAGTATTTTTATATTGCTTGCAAATGAAGATCAAGTTGCTATGCAAATTATAAAATTAGAGCCCGGAACACAAAAATATGATTTGAGACCTATGAAGCCTGAGTATAGAATTTTATTAATTGGTGATGGAGAGGCGCGAATACTTCCTAAAACCTGATAAAGATAAAAATGTAAGAGCCAATAGAATTGAAAGGTGGATTTATGATGAAAAAGTTTATTATTTCTCTAATGTTATTTTTCTTATTAGCCTTTAATATTGCTAATGCTGCACCTCAAGTTAGGGCTACTGCAAATACCTTTAAGGAAGGAGTTTATAAATTATCAGATTTTATATATTCTCCTAGCAATATATATAACCTTAAAAATGTTTCATCAAGCAATACTGTGTACTTACTTATATTTGATGGAAATCAAGCAATAGTGCAATCTATAAGACTAGAACCTAATTCACCTTACTATAATACAATATCACTTAGGCCAGAGGATAGACTGGCTATATTAGGCAATGGAGAAGTATATATATCACCTAAGACATTTTGAAAACACTTTTATAAAGTGTTTTTTTCTTTTAATTTTAAGGTTTTGAATAATATTACTATAGCGTAGGAAAACTATATAAGATTTTTAGGCTTATTAATAAAAACAATTAATATTGGGCTTTGAGGAGGAAATTTATGAGTAAGAGAAATTTACCTATATTAGAAAGATTAAAGTATTTTTCTAAACGAGAACATCTTTCAGATAGATGGACTGAAATTTCCCCATATTCAAGGGAACAGGAAGTTATTTATAGAAACAGATGGCAGCATGATAAAGTAGTACGCTCAACTCATGGGGTTAACTGCACTGGTTCTTGTAGTTGGGATGTATATGTAAAAGATGGGTTAGTAACTTGGGAGCTTCAAAGAACAGATTATCCTTCTACTGGACCAGATATGCCAGATTTTGAACCTAGGGGGTGCCCTAGAGGAGCAACCTTCTCATGGTACCTTTATAGTCCATTAAGAATAAAATTTCCTTACATTCGAAGAGTGCTACTGGAGCTTTGGAGAAAAGCCATAAATGAAACGGGAGATCCAGTTCTAGCGTGGGCAAGTATAGTAGAAAATCCAGAGAAAGCATCAAAATATAAGTCTGCAAGGGGAAAAGGCGGATTTATTAGAGTCTCTAAGGAGGAAGCTTACAAAATCATTTCAGCCTCCTTAATATATGACATAAAAAAATATGGGCCAGATAGAATAGTTGGAGTGTCACCAATACCTGCAATGTCTATGATTAGTTATGCTGCGGGAACTAGATTCCTATCATTATTAGGTTCTCCTCTTATGAGTTTCTACGATTGGTACGCTGATTTACCTCCAGCTTCACCACAAATTTGGGGAGATCAAACTGACGTGCCAGAAAGTAGTGATTGGTACAATTCTAGTTATATTATGATATGGGGCTCCAATCTTCCGCTTACAAGAACTCCGGATGCTCATTTTATGGTAGAAGCTAGATATAAAGGAACAAAAGTAGTTTCTGTAAGCCCAGATTATGCTGAGTATGTTAAGTTTGCTGATAACTGGCTTCAAGTAAAAGCTGGGACAGATGGAGCACTAGCAATGGCAATGGGTCATGTTATTCTTAAGGAATTTTACATAGATAAAAAAGAAAGTTTTTTTATAGATTACGTAAAGGCATATACTGACATGCCATTTCTAATAATGCTTAAGAAAAAAGGCGAAAATTATGTATCAGATCGTTTCCTGAGAGCTAGTGATCTAGATAAGAATATAACTAATAGTGAATGGAAAACAATTATATTTGATGATAATTCTCAAAAATTCTCTATCCCTAATGGAAGTGAAGGTTTCAGATGGGAAGAAGGAGGAAAATGGAACATTAAGGGGGAAGACTCTGAAACGGGTGAAAAGGTTAATCCTAGGTTAAGTTTATATGGTGTTCATGATGATATAGTTGGAGTTGAGTTCCCTTACTTTGGAGAAGAAGGAAAGGATACATTTAGACAATCAGTTCCGGTGAAAAGAATAAATAATGGAAATGAAGAAATTATTATAACAACTGTATATGATTTAACAGTTGCCAATTATGGATTAAGTTCTAATTTGGAAGAAGCCAAATCAATAAATTATGATAGCTTAAATCCATACACTCCTGCTTGGCAGGAAGCAATAACTGGAGTAGATAGAAAGCTAGTTATACAAATTGCCAGGGAATTTGCAGAAAATGCAATTGCATCTAAAGGAAGATCAATGATAATCATGGGAGCAGGCATTAACCACTGGTATAACTCAGATACAATTTATAGAGCAATAATAAATATGGTTATGTTAACTGGATGTGAAGGTGTAAATGGAGGAGGATGGGCGCATTATGTGGGGCAGGAAAAATTACGTCCAATAGAAGGATGGGCCACCATAGCGTTTGGCAAGGATTGGACAGTACCACCTAAATTTCAAAATTCTACTTCATTTTATTATTTTGCTACAGACCAATGGCGCTATGAGAATATGGCAATAGATGAGCTAGTTTCACCTACAGTTGATAAAGCTAGATATAAGCATTGTGCGGATTATAATGTTATGGCTGCAAGGCTTGGATGGTTACCAAGCTATCCTCAGTTTGATAAAAATTCCTTATTGCTATATGATGAAGCACTTAAAAAGGGTGCTAAATCAAATGAAGAGGTTGCAAGCTTTGTAGGTGATATGCTCCAAAAAGGTGAATTGAAATTTAGTATAGAGGATCCTGATGATGAAAGGAATTTCCCAAAAACAATGTTTGTTTGGAGAGCTAATTTATTATCAAGCTCTGGAAAAGGATATGAATATTTTCTAAAGCATCTATTAGGGGCTGATAGTGGGTTGCTTAATGAGGATAATAACAGTGTACATCCAGAAGAAGTTAAATGGAGAGAGCATGGAGCTGAAGGTAAGTTAGATCTTTTAGTGAATTTAGAGATGAGAATGTCAGGTACTGCCTTATATTCAGACATTGTTCTACCTACGGCCACTTGGTATGAGAAATCAGATTTAAGTAGCACAGATATGCATCCATTTGTACATACATTTAATCCAGCTGTTGCTCCGCAATGGGAATCACAGTCAGATTGGGAGATTTTTATTGAATTATCAAAAAGTTTTTCTAAAATGGCAGAGAAACAATTTGATGGTCCTGTAAAAGATGTATACGGAATTCCTCTTCTTCATGATACCCCAGATGAAATTGCGCAGCCATATGGTCAAGTAAATGACTGGAGTAAAGGGGATAATAAAGCTATCCCTGGAAAAAATATGCCTAGGATAAATGTAGTTGAAAGGGACTATGGAGCAATTTATGACAAGATGATTTCACTTGGACCAAATGTTAAAGAAAAGCCTATAACTACTAAAGGAATAAGTTTTTTAGCAGCTGATGAATATGAAAAACTAAAAAATATATGTGGAACAATTAATAGAGAAGGAGTTGCTAAAGGGTGTCCAGACTTAACTGTAGATAGAAATGCCTGTGAAGCTGTACTTATGCTTTCATCTACAACAAATGGAACAGTTGCAGTTAGGGAATGGGAAGGTCTTGAAAAGAAAACCTCACTAGAGCTTAAAGAATACGCTCTTGAGAGGGCAGAAGAGCGATTTACTTTTGAGGAAATAACAGCGAGACCTAAAACAGTCATTACTTCTCCAGTTTTTACAGGCTCAGAGAAGGGTGGAAGAAGATATTCACCATTTACTACAAATGTTGAAAAGTTAATCCCTTGGCACACATTAACCGGTAGACAACATTTTTATTTAGATCATGAGCTAATTTTAGAGTTTGGCGAAGCCTTAGCACTATTTAAACCCCCATTGAAACATTCTCCATTTGCAAAAGAGGGCAAAAGACCAGAAAGCAAAGGTAAAGAAATAACTGTAAATTATATGACTCCTCATAATAAATGGTCGATTCATACTATGTTCCATGAAACTCCAAATATGTTAACTCTGTTTAGAGGAGGTCCAGTTATATGGATTAATAATAAGGATGCGGAAGAAGCTGAGATTAAAGATAATGATTGGGTAGAGTGTTTTAATAGAAATGGAGTAGTTGTCGCAAGAGCAGTAGTAAGTCATAGACTTCCTCGTGGAAATGCCTATATGTATCATGCACAAGATAAAACAATTAATGTTCCTGGCTCAAAAATGACTAATACAAGGGGAGGAACACATAATAGCCCAACTCGAATTTTTATGAAACCTACTCATATGATTGGAGGCTATTCGCAACTTAGCTATGATTTTAATTATTACGGTACTACAGGCAGTCAAAGAGATTTAAGTGTTGTAATAAGGAAGTTATCGGAGGTTGATTGGTATGAGGATTAAAGCACAATTTGCTATGGTAATGAATCTAGACAAATGCATAGGATGTCACACTTGTAGTATTTCTTGTAAAAATGTTTGGACTAATCGCCAAGGCGCAGAACATATGTGGTGGAATAATGTTGAGACTAAGCCTGGAATTGGATACCCAAGAGAGTGGGAGAATCAAGAAAAATATAAGGGAGGCTGGAAATCAGTTGGAGGAAAATTGGTTTTAAGAGCTGGAAGCAGACCAAAAGTACTTGCAAAAACCTTTTATAATCCCAATCTTCCAGTTATTGATGATTATTATGAACCTTGGAGCTATGAATATGAAAAGCTCATGAATGAAAAAGATAAGAAAAGTCCGCCATCAGCGCGCCCTATATCATCCTTAACCGGCAAGCATATGGATATTAAGTGGGGTCCTAATTGGGAAGATGATTTGGCAGGTGTATATGAAACAGGGAAGAAAGATTCTGATATGTATGGGGTTGAAGAGGGAGTTCTTTCTGATTTCAAAAAGGTGTTTATGATGTATTTACCAAGAATATGTGAGCATTGTCTTAATCCATCTTGCGCGGCAGCATGTCCATCAGGAGCCATCTATAAAAGGGATGAGGATGGCATAGTTTTAGTTGATCAAAATTTGTGTAGATCTTGGAGGCTTTGTGTATCAGCGTGTCCGTATAAAAAGACCTATTATAATTGGAATAGTTTTAAAGCAGATAAATGTGTGTTTTGTTTTCCTAGAGTTGAAGCAGGGCTACCAACATTATGTGCAGAAAGCTGTGTAGGAAGATTAAGATATATTGGAGTTATACTTTATGATGCAGATAGCGTTGGTTATGCAGCATCAGTTAAGCAAAATAGTAGAGCATATAATGCGCACCTTAATGTAATTCTAGATCCTAACGATGAGGATGTTATAAAGCAGGCAAGGAAAGATGGAATACCAGAGGCATGGATAGATGCAGCTAAAATATCACCTATATATAAATTAGCAGTTAAATGGAGAATAGCTTTTCCTCCTCATCCAGAGTATAGAACTCTTCCTATGGTTTGGTATGTCCCACCACTTAGTCCTATTTTGAAGACAATAAATGGAGAAGAGCGAATTTCGGATATAAGAAAGGTATTTCCAACTATAGAGAACATGAGAATTCCAATACATTACCTAGCAAATTTATTAACAGATGGGGAAGATGGATATATTCAAGAAGCACTAAAAAAAATGGCAGCCATGAGATATCATATGAGAGCAGTTAATCTAGGGATTGAAACAGATAAAGAAATACTAAAGGAAAATGGACTTACAGAGGAGTCTGCAGAAGAAATGTATAGGCTTCTTGCAATATCAAAATATAGAGATAGGTTCGTTATTCCCTCTAATCATAGAGAAATAGCAGAAGATTTATTACATGAGCAGGGAACTTGCGGGATAGACCTTGAAAATAATAAAGGACCATACATAAATTGTTAGTGGGAGGTGAGGTATATGAATGACGATTTTATAAAAAAGATATATTTAATTACCTCTTTCTTATTGAGATATCCTGATAATAATTGGTTTATTGAATTAAAAGAGATTAAGAAGGAAATAGAGGAAGAAGGAAATAAAAAAGAGTGGAGTGAAGTTTTAAGTTTTATTAAATATGTAGAGAATACTATGGAACTTGATCTTCAAGAACTCTATGTTAGTACATTTGATTTTACAAATATGACTCCCTTAAACTTATCTTATTTTAAATATAAAGAAGATAGGGATAGAGGAATGGGGCTTCTCAATATAAAAGAAAAGTATAGAAAGGCTGGCTTTGAAATGGTGGAAAATGAGCTTCCAGATTTTTTGCCTTTGATACTAGAATTCTCAGCCTTAAGCTTAAATAATGAAATACTTATGGAATATAAAGAGGCAATTTATGAAATGTTTCTAAAGCTTAGTCGGGAAGGAAATCCTTATAATAAGGTGCTTAACATACTGCTAAAGGTATTAAAAAAGGATGAGATTGATTGTGAATTAACTGGGGGTGGAAACCTATGATTTTTTTGGAACAACTTTTATGGATTATATATCCCTATATAGTAATAACAGTTTTTATCCTTGGCTTATTTTTAAGATATAACAATGACCAGAGAGGTTGGAGTTCAAAATCCAGCGAGCTATTAGAGAAAAATCTTCTTAAGTGGGGGAGCACTCTTTTTCATATAGGGATTATTTTTGCATTCTTAGGCCATGTGGCTGGAATAATAGTTCCTTTGTGGTTTTATAGAGGATTAGGGGTTAGTGATGAACAGTATCACATAATGGCTACAATTATGGGGGGGCTGGCAGGGTTAGCTAGTTGTATAGGCTTAGCAATTCTTGTATATAGAAGATTTATGGTTACAAGAGTTAGAATGACAAGTAGTTTTAGTGATTTAATATCAATTCTATTACTTCTATTAGTTGTGTTTAATGGAATGCTTGTAACTATAGTACATTCAATTAATCCGGCAGGGTTTGACTATAGAGCATCTCTTGCTCCATGGTTTAGAGGGATATTAACTCTAAAACCCGATGTAACTCTTATGATGCAGGTCCCAATTTTATTTAAGTTTCATGTGTTTACAGCTTTTTTATTTTTTGCACTAATGCCATTTACCAGAATGGTTCACATAATTAGTCAACCAGTGACCTATATATTTAGAAGTTATATTGTATACCGTAAAAGAAGTTAAAGTAATTTTCTTGGAGGAAATTCACTATGCAATTTACCTTAATGTTTATATTGTTATTTTTGATTTTTTTCATAATTAAAATATTATTATTAAAGTCTACCCCTTCTGAAACAGCGGCAGGGGCAATAGTTATGGGGTGTGGGATATTTATAAATGGAGCAATGAAGAATATACCCTTACTTGAAAACAAAGCAGGGAAGATACTTACAACTTCCTTGCTAATTATATGGATATTCATTGCTGCGTCTTTTATAGAATCTGCTATAAAAAAAACAATTAATGAAATTCATTTTAAGGATGCAATAAAAAGTTTTGGTGTTGGGACTTGGGTGGCAGGAACTTCTGTATGCGGAATAGCAGTTTTTCAAAGAATTCATGAATTAGTTACATTTGCAAGGGTTATGTTTTGGGGGAATTTAGCTTTGTGGGCTTTATATTTAGCAATATGCATTAGAAATTATGGTGCTATTTTCAGCCAGGGCTTATATAGTAAGGTTCACGGCATATTATTACTTTCTACAGTAAGCACTCAATCTATTGTGGTATTTGGAAATACAATCTTTGGGGATAAATTTCCTAAGCTAGTAAGCACCTCACTTATATACTTAGGAATAGCCTTATACATATTGGCCTTTATTCTAATAATAAGAAAATACTTTTTTTCGAAAGAATGGAATCTCGAGGATGGCTGGACAAATACAAATTGTATTCTTCATGGAGCAATGTCTATTACAGGCCTAGCAAGTGCAGTGTCTGGTGCTATTAATTACAACCTAGTGTTGTTTATATGGCTTTGGATATTATTATGGTTTATTATAGTTGAATTTATTGAAATATTAAGAGCAATTAAAAGAGTAAATAAGTATGGCTTTATAAAGGGGGTTGCTGTGTACAATGTTACACAGTGGTCAAGAATATTTACATTTGGAATGCTATATACCTTCACAATGAAATTTAATCTAAGTCTTGCTACTTTAACTAGTAAGTTTTTATTTTCAATTCAAAATTTTATTTTAAGAAGCGGAACTTGGATAATGGTATTAATACTTCTTTATGAAGGAGTATTGTATTTTATATATCAGCCAAAGAATAGATTGGGAAAAAGTGCATAAAATAGAAACGAAGAAAGTATATAGGGGAATGATTTGTGATTAAAGTAGAAGAAGCAATTAACACAATTTTAAGTAGTACTTCTACACTGAAAACTGAAGTGGTGGATATTATGGAAGCACTAAATAGGATTTTGGGAGAGGATATCTATTCCAAAGAAAACATACCACCATTTAATAATTCTGCAATGGATGGATATGCAGTAATATCTTCCTGCTTCGATAATTTTGATGAAGAAAGTGGAGTTTTATTAAATATAGAAGGAAATATTCCGGCGGGTTATGAATTAAAAGTATCTCCTTGTAAAGAAACAGCCATAAGGATTATGACAGGAGCTAAAGTTCCTGAGGGTTATGATACTGTAATCCCTATTGAATATACTAAAAGCAATAATAATAAGGTCATGATTCTTAAGAGAGCGAGAAGATGGGAAAATGTTAGATTTCAAGGAGAAGATATAAAAGAGGGAGATTTAGTCTTAAAAAAAGGAGAATTGATAAATCCTACAAAAATAGGGATGTTGGCTGCTTTAAATGTTAAATATGTTAAAGTTGCTGTTAAGCCAAAGGTTGCAATATTAGCAACAGGAGATGAACTTATAAATCTTGGAGAAGAACTTTTACCAGGAAAGATAAGAAATATAAATAGTTATAGTTTGCAATCAATGTTAATTGATGCTGGATGCAATGTAGAGGATCTGGGAATTGCTAAAGATAACAGATATGAAATAATAAATAAATTAAAGAGGGCCAAGGAATGCGATATATTAATTATTTCTGGTGGTGTTTCTGTAGGAGACTATGATTATACAAAAATTACTCTAAAGGAAATGGGAGCAGAAGAAAAGTTCTGGAAAATAGCAGTTAAACCTGGAAAACCTGTTCTATTTAGCATACTTGGAAATACTCTTGTGTTTGGCTTACCAGGAAATCCTGCGTCAACCGTTGTAGCATTTCAGGAATTTGTATTACCTTCTATTTATAAACTTCAGGGAAGAATAAATAAACAATTAAATAAGGTTACAGCAGTTCTTGAAGAATCTATAAAAAAGAAACCTGGAAAAGTCCATTTCTTAAGTGGAAAGTGTTTTTTAAAAGAAGGTAGATTATACGTTAAGGCTATGAAAAAGCAAAGTTCAGGTTCATTTAGTTCTATAATAAATTCTAATTGTTTTATAGTTGTTCCTGAAGAGGTTACTGAAATAAAAAAAGGGGAAGAAGTTCTTATTCAAATAACTAATGAAATAGGTGAATAAATAAATGATACCAGTAGTTTCAATTGTTGGGTACAGCAATAGTGGAAAGACAACTCTGATAGAGAAGATAATACCGTTACTAAAAGTCAAAGGATATAAAATAGGAACAATTAAACATGATGCACATGAATTTGAGATAGACCATCAAGGAAAAGATACTTGGAGAATGAGAAGAGCAGGAGCAGATGTTGTAACAATATCATCAGAAATTCAAATGGCAATGATAAAAACTGTTTATGCTGAAGAGAATATTGACGAAATTGTAAAACAACTATTTAAGGATGTTCATCTTGTAATCACAGAAGGTTATAAGGCAAGTGATAAACCTAAAATTGAAGTAATTAGATTTAAAAATCCTTTAATTATGCCAGAAAACAATCTTATAGGAATAGTGGATAATACCTCTGTAGGAGAAGTTATTACTCTCCCTAAAGAATATAAGAATATTAACAAATTCAAAATAGATGATGTAAATAGTATTACTGATTTTATAGAAGAAAGGTTCTTAAGCAATGTGGAATTATGAAGTAGAGGAGAGATTGTTAAAGGTTACTGGAGTAATTCTAGCTGGCGGAAAAAATACTCGTATGGGAGTAGATAAAGCCTTTTTAGAAATTGATGGGGTCAAATTTATAGATAGGATTCTTTCTGTATATAAAAAGATTTTTTCTGAAACAATCATAATTACAAATACTCCTGAAAAATATAAGGTTACTGGGGTGAAAATTTATAGAGATCTTATTTGTGGGAAAGGTTCTCTAGGAGGTTTATATACCGGCTTATTAAAATCTCAAAATGATTATGCGTTTATTACTGCATGCGACATGCCCTTTCCAAATAAAGATTTAGTAGAATACATAGCCTCAATAAAAGAATATGATGCAGTGGTGCCACTAATAAAAGAAAGATATCACCCTCTTTTTGCTATGTATTCAAAAAAATCAATAGAAATAATAGAAAGTCAATTAAAAGGAAATAATTTAAGAATTCAAGAAATATTTCAAAAGTTAAATGTTAGAAAAATTAATGAAAATGAAATAATGAAATTTGATAGTATGATGCTTTCATTATTGAATATTAATACTCCTCAGGAATATAGAAATTTCCTAAAGTGTGAAGTGAAATAAAAATAAAAAAGGGGAGACACTATGTATAATGTTGGGATAATTACTTGTAGTGATAAAGCTTATAAAGGTTTAAGACTAGATGAAAGTGGAAAAGTTATTGAAAAAGTAGCAAAGGAAAATGGCTTTAATGTATCTAGATATACTATATTGCCCGATGAAAAAGAGAAAATAGCTGATGAATTAAAACATATGAGTGATGAACTTAAGCTAAATGTAATCTTTACAACTGGTGGTACAGGCTTTAGTAAACGAGATGTGACTCCAGAAGCAACAAAGGAGGTTATAGAAAGAGAAACTCCAGGTATTCCTGAGGCTATGAGAGGATATAGCCTTACTATAACAAAAAGGGCAATGCTTTCAAGGGCAGTTGCTGGAATAAGGGGAGAGAGTTTAATAATTAACTTACCTGGAAGTCCAAAGGGGGTTAAGGAATCATTGGATGTTATTATAAGTAGTATTACTCATGGGCTAGATATAATTACAGGAAAAGCAAATGAATGCGCTAGTAAATAGAAAACACTAATTTATGGGAGAGTAAAATGGGAGAAGTTATTGCACTTTGCATTAGCAAGGAAAAAGGGACAGCTAAAGATGAAATTCCTATTGCTAATTTTATTGAAGATTACGGTATTGAAGGTGACGCTCATGCAGGGAAATGGCACAGGCAAATAAGCTTACTTTCATTAGAAAGCATAGAAGAATTTAGGCAAAAAGGCGGCAAGGTCAAGTTTGGAGATTTTGGGGAGAATATTGTTGTGAAAGGAATTGAACTTACTATGCTTCCTATTGGGACAAGACTTAAGTGTGGAGATGTCATCTTGGAAATGACACAAATAGGAAAGGAATGCCATAGCAGATGTCATATATTCTATTCCGTTGGAGACTGCATAATGCCTAGAGAAGGAGTATTCTGTAGAGTTATTAGAGGAGGAGTCTTATCTATAGGAGAAAAAATTGGGCTTTTAAGTGAGGATGAGAGGCTGAGAAATTTAACAAATCAAGTGGATATAGAAGAAACATCAGTTTAAAATCATTTTTGTCTTATCTAATTTGATTATAAAGAATAATAAATAACTTTGGTTAGGGGAGAGTACTATGGAAAAAGGATTTACACATTTTAATAAGGCTGGAAAGGCTATAATGGTCGATGTAAGCGAAAAATCCAACACAAGTAGAAAAGCTATTGCCAAAGGTAATATAAAAATGAAGAAGGAAACTCTTGATCTTATAAGTGAGGGAAAGATAGGAAAAGGAGATGTACTTGGAGTTGCAAGAGTTGCGGCGATAATGGGTAGCAAAAGGGCACAAGATATTATTCCTATGTGCCATACTCTCATAATAACTAGCTGCCAAGTTGATTTCGAGATAGATTATAAGAATAATTGTATTCAAATTGAGGCTATAGTAAAGACAACAGGAAAAACTGGAGTTGAAATGGAGGCGTTAACTTCAGTCTCAATTGCTGCACTTACTATATATGATATGTGTAAAGCTGTGGACAAGAATATGATTATTGAAAATATATACTTAACTCAGAAAAGTGGAGGAAAGAGTGGGGATTATGTTAGACAAGTACTGTAGAACTATTAACTACTTAAGAATTTCAGTTACTGATAATTGTAATCTAAGGTGTATATACTGCCTTGGAAAAGGTAATACATATTTTAAAAAGGAGCATGAATTGTTGTCCTTCGATGAAATTATTAGAGTTGTAAGTATTGCAGCTAAGTTAGGTATAGAAAAAATCAGAATTACTGGGGGAGAACCTCTAATGAGGAAAAATATTTGTAGCCTAGTAAGAAAAATTAAAAATATTGCAGGTATTAAAGAAGTACTAATGACTACTAATGGAATTCTACTTAATGAATGCTTAGAAGAGCTAATTGATAGCGGTGTAAATAAAATCAATTTGAGTCTAGATAGTATAGATCATGTGAAATATAGAAAATTAACAGGAGGGGGTGAGCTTAGTACAATAATTGAAGTTATTGATAGATGTATAGAAAAAGGTGTAATTTTAAAACTTAATACAGTAATTATTAATAACTATAATAATGGTGAAATTTTAAATCTTATAAAATTTGCACTAGAAAAGAATATAGATATTCGCTTTATTGAGATGATGCCAATAGGGCTTAGTAAAGGAACAGAAGGTGTAACCTCAGATGAAATCAAAAAGATAATTGAAGAGGAGTATATTCTTAAACCTTATGAAGGAAATGTTTTAGGAGCCGGGCCAGCAATATATTATTATGCTCATAGTAAAAATTGTAACAGAGGAGGAAGAATAGGATTTATAAGCCCATTAACTCATAATTTTTGTAGTTCATGCAATAGGCTTAGAATAACTTCTGATGGTTTTCTAAAGCAATGTTTGAATTGGAAATATGGTGTTGATTTGAAAAACATATTAAGAAAAGGAGTTTCAGATGATGAACTTGAGAAAATAATTAAAAATACAATTCTAAATAAGCCGAATAAACATAATTTTGGAACAAACAATCAAGACGAAGATAAAAGGCTTATGTCACAGATTGGTGGATAAAGGTAATAAAGTTTTTCTAAAAGAATAGACAGAATTAGAATCTTGAACAAAATAACTATACTTGTTTAATGTAATGTGCTATTATACCCTTTGTATATAATATAGGTTTAATCGTAGTTGATTAATTAAAAGGGAAGTTGGGTGAAAATCCCTCACGGTCCCGCCACTGTAAAAGAGTAGTTCTTATAAAATATGTCACTGAGATATTTCGGGAAGGCTTATAAGAATGTAGATACTTAAGTCAGGAGACCTGCCTATATTTTGAGAAAAATAGCTCTACGGATGATAGGGGGTATTTGTAATGATAAATGTTTATATTTATTTTCGCAATTAGGCCTCTTGACGCATTAAGTTAAGAGGCTTTTCAAATGAGAATATTATATAGAGGATGGAAAATTTTTTGAAGACAATAAAATCAAATATACAAGAAAAGAAATATTCAGGATTCATTAGATATATTATTGCTGTATTAGCATTGCATATCATAGGTATAGCATTATTAATAACAGGAGTTAGCAAGTATCCACAAATAATTGGTATGGCAGTTCTTTCTTATACATTAGGGCTTAGGCATGCTTTTGATGCAGACCATATAACTGCAATAGATAATACAGTTCGAAAGCTGGTGCAAGAAAGACAAAATCCAAAAGGAGTAGGTTTTCTATTTTCCTTTGGACATTCAACTGTAGTAATAATAATGGCGGCACTTACAGTTTTTGCAGTAAAGTGGACGGAAAACAGTATGCCACAGTTTCAAAAGTATGGAGGTGCTATTTCACTTGCAGTTTCAGGTAGTTTCCTTCTTATAATTGGATTAGTTAACCTCTTCATGTGGAAGGATATTTTTAAAACTTTTTTAAAAGTAAGAAAGGGCACTTATAAGGAAGAAGAACTAGATTATGACAATTCTAAGGGATTTATTAATAAATTAACTGGAATTGTGTACAAGTCTATTAGAAAAGGATGGCATGTGTATATATTAGGATTTCTATTTGGACTAGGGTTTGATACTGCAACTCAAGTTTCTCTTTTAGCAACTTCAGCAACTGCAGCAAGTCATGAGATACCGATTCTTGCCACGTTATCTTTCCCAATATTATTTACAGCAGGCATGAGTTTAATGGATACGGCAGACGGCTTCTTTATGTGCACGGCATACGAATGGGTTTTCTCAACACCAATTCGTAAAATCTATTACAACCTTACCATTACAGGGCTTTCAGTAATTGCAGCTTTGTTTATTGGATTTATTGAAATAATACAAATGATAACACCTATACTTGGACTAGATAATGAATTCTGTAATTTCATTAGTAACTTAGATTTTAATATTGCTGGTTATATTTTAGTGGGATTATTTATAGTAGTATGGGGAATATCCTATGCTGGTTGGAAGATACTTAATATAGGAGAAAAATAGAATTATTTGTAGGAGCACAATAAGCATAGTATAATTGGATTAATATTAACAGTAAGTTGGGGTGGCTATTTTGAATATAGAAAAAGTTAAGCTAGTAAATATGGAAGAGACCATAAAGTTATCAATCGAAGTTTTTAATAGAGAACAGCATATACCAGAAGAATTAATTCCCATAAGAGAAGATCTAGAGCCTGTTTGGTGGTGTGGGAAATTAAATGGAGAAATAGTTGCTGTTGTTGCAAGTTGGAAAGAAGAAGGGGAATGGCATTGGGGAAGATATGCAGTTGACAAAAAGTTACGTGGAAAAGGTTTAGGTAAGAAGATTGCATTATTTTCACTTAATGAAGTCTTTAACCTTGGAGCAGAGAAAATATATATTGAAGCAAGAGACATAACTCTAAGAATGTTAGAAAAGTTCGGCTGTGAAGTTATAGGAAAAGCAGAAGATTTTTATGGAGATAAGGTAACTCCTATTGTTTTAAAAAAGAATAAATTTATGAATAGATAAAGAATTAAGAGGAGCCTTTTTATATCTAAGGCTCCTCTTTTTTTTATATGCTATTTAAGTTTTTCATTAATCATTTTTTCTACTATTTCTAAATAATCTCCATCATATTCAATTACTTTATTTGCAATTAATAGTGCTATACCATGTACTAAACTCCACATAGACATAGTATCTAAGTAATACATATCTTTTTTAGTTGATATGGAACTAAGATAATTCTCACAACATTTTTTAAAAATATAGAAAGGTGAACCATCAAGATGATGTAACTCATTATTACTAATAAATATTGGATATTTATGTTCTGTAAGAAACATAAATTTTAAGTATTCAGGATTTTCTACCATAAACTTAACGTAGGATTTTCCCATCTCAAGAATTTGAATTTTAGGATTATCAGGATATTTTTCTGTAGATTCTAATAAAGAAGCAGAAAATGCCTCCCAAACTTCTAAAGCTATTGAGCTAATCAAATCTTCCTTATCCTTAAAATGCTTATATGGTGCAGTGTGGCTAACACCACACATACTAGCAACCTTTCTTAAGGAAAATCCTTCAAAACCTTCTTTATTTAAGAGCTGTAGACCATTTCTTATCATATCTTCTTTTAACGTACCATGATGGTAGTTATCTTTAGCCATTTAATTTTTCCTCCAAAATAATTAATAAAAAAATTATATCATAAGATGTTGACAGTGTAAACTTGTGAGAATATAATACAAATATAAAGTTTACAGTGTAAACATACTAAAAGGAGGATAACTATGAATATATTGTTAGTTAGTGATGGTGAAGCTACAAGTAGCGTGGGAGAAAAACTTCAAGAGGAATTACTTAAAAAGCTTAATGAGAGTAATTATAGTTATAAATACTACAATGTTAAAGATGAGAAAATGAATAAATGTGTAGGTTGTTTTAATTGCTGGTTAAGGACACCTGGACTATGCGTTTTTGATGATATAACTAGAGATATAAGCAGAGATGAGATAAATAGTGATTTGTATATTGTTTTAAGTGAAATAAAATATGGATCATATAGTCCAAAAATAAAAAGGGTATTAGATCGTGGTATATGCAAGATTCTCCCTTTCTTTAAAGATGTTAATGGTGAAATGCACCATGCACCACGTTATGAAAAATATCCAGAACTTGTTTTTGTTGGTTATGGTAGAGATATTTCCGTCAATGAGGAAGAGACATTTAAGGGGTTAAATCAAGCAAATGCTATAAATTTTCAAAAGGATAATGCAGAAAGCTATGTATGTAGAGATGTAGCAGAAATTGAAAACTTGGTAAATAGTATATTAAGCTACATTAAAGTTATGGGAGGGGAAAGATAATGAAAAAATTATATTTTGTAAATGGAAGTCCAAGAGGTAATAATAGTGCTTCTAAGTTTTTTATTGATGAACTTAATAAGATGATCCAACTTGAAAATGTAGAAGTAAATCATTGTACTATAAATAATAAGGTGAATTATGAAGAACTTGCAGGTTCAGATATATTAATAATTACTTTCCCGCTATATGTAGACTCTTTACCATCAACAGTAATTGAGTTTTTGGTTAACTTAGAAGAACAAGCTAAGATTATTAAAAAATCTGTAAAAGTTTATGGAGTAGTTAATTGTGGATTCTTTGAGGGAATCCAAACAAGGTATGCGCTTAAAATATTAGAACATTTCTGCAATAAAGTAGGATATGAGTGGAGATTTGGTGTAGGTATTGGAGCTGGAGAATTTATGAGAGGGACAAAAGATATTATTCCATTTAATAGTGAAATCAAAAAAGATGCACATAATGCATTCTTAGAAGTAAGTGATGATATTGTAAGTGATTCAAATAAATCAAAAGATAACTTTTTTATATCCCCCAAAATACCTAGGGAGATGTTTTTTTCAGAAGGACAAAAAAATTGGGTAGAAGCTGCCAAGAGTATGTCTGTTAGTGAAGAGAAGTTATATGATAAGCCTTTTATAGAGAGCGTTTAATAAATAAATTCTTATAAATAGAGTGTGTGAGAGTGATGCATACTCTATTTTTTTCTTTACAAAACAATAAAAGAAATATACAATAGTTTACATGGTGTAAACTATTTACTATGTGTAAACTAAGGAGGATAATAATGTTAAAACTACATGAAAAAAAGGGGTTTCCTTTATTTATATTGATGCTTAATTTATTTATTGCTTTATTGGGACAAGGCATGGTTATTCCAATACTACCTGACTATCTTAAGCAATTTAATGTTGCTGGAGCGGCTGCAGGATACTTAGTTGCAGCCTTTGGAGCAGCTCAATTCCTCTTTTCGCCTATTGGTGGAAGACTTTCAGATAGACATGGTAGAAAAATAATGATATTATCAGGTTTATCTTTAACTGTTATTGCAGACTTTATATTTGCAATTTCACATACTTTAATGTTACTCTACATAGCTCGTATTATTGGGGGAATTGGATTAGGAATAATGGTTCCATCTGTTTTAGCATATGTTGCAGATATAACTACAAGAGAAACTAGAGCAAAAGGGATGGGGTATATAAGTGCAGCTATGAATTTAGGTATGGTATTAGGTCCCGGAATTGGAGGTATAATAGCTCAATTTGGGTTAAGAGCGCCATATTTTTTAGCCTCATTTTTAGGACTAATTTCAACGTTGCTAACTATAATACTTCCAGAAACTCTTCCAATAGAAAAAAGAAATATTTCAAAGTCATCTAAAAAGCAGGAGTCAATCATTAAACAGCTTACAAGATCAGTTCATATGTCATATTTTAAATACTTGTTATTAATACTTGTTATGACTTTTGGGTTGGTTAGCTATGAAACAGTTTACTCACTTTATGCAGAATATAAATATGGATTTAATTCTCAATATATTTCTATATTAATTACACTGGGTGCAGCCATTGGAATTCTAACTCAAGTATGGCTTTTAGATAAAGTAGTAACAAGATTTGGGGAGTTTAAGTTAATTAAGTTTTCGTTACTAATGACATCAATTGCGCTTTTATTAATGATAGTAAAAGTAAATTTTATTTATCTTTTAGCTGTATCTTCTATATTTTTCGCCTTTAATTCATTTTTAAGGCCAACTGTAAATACATTGTTATCGAATGAAACTAAGAGTGATGAGCAGGGTTTTGTTTCTGGATTAAATACTACATATACAAGTATGGGAAATATAATCGGCCCAATAATGGCAGGCAACCTTTTTGATATTAATTTTAATTTACCATATATATTGGGTGCATTAATTCTTTTTGGTACAATATTCTTAACTAAAAAAGATAAAGATGAGGTTATACAAAATGAGTGATTCATGGCATGAGAATTTAAAAAGTAAAAATCGACTTGAGATTATTGCTGCAGCAAGAGAATTATTTCTAGAAAATAATTTTTTTAATGTTAGCGTGAAGGATGTATGTAACTTAGCTGGAGTAAGTAGAGTTACTTTTTATAAACATTTTAAATCCCTAGATGAGTTAATATTTGAAGTGCAAATGAATGTTTTAGATAATATGACGGAATATATAATTGGTAGAGATAATAGTGATGTTAGTGGAATGGAAAGACTTAAATTAATACTTAATGCTTGGATTCAATTTGCAAAAGAGCATAGAGAACAGATGAATTTTATTATTTTATTTGATCTTTATTATGATACCTATGATTCTGATGAAGAACTTAAAAACAAGTATGCAAACTTTGTTAGTAAGGAAAACCAAAATTATTTTCTGAATTCAGCAATTAACAAAGGAATAAGTGACGGAACACTAAGAAAAGATATAAATCCAATTAGAACTGGTTATTATATATTTCAAACAATAATGGGAGTTCTGCAAAGAATGAGCTACACTAAATTGCCTGAAAATAATGAAGATATTACGTTTGATGATATTTCTTCATCTGTATTGGAGATGATCATAAATTCTATTAAAGCATAAAATACAAAAATTTGATTTTGGATTGTATGGAACGTCTGGGTAAATAATGCTTATCCAGGCTTTTTTATTTTTAAAATTATTTAATTATTAATTAATAAATGTTAAGAATAGACAAACACTTACACAAAATGGTAACAAATTAATTATTTTTGTTAATTGTGAAATGGTGTAAAGTGTTATAAAACCACGCCTCTTAGTGAATTATTCATGGGTTGGAAAAAATTAATTTGCAGTTAAATCTATCGAAAGATACTTTTCATACGATATATATTATGGTAAGATATTTATATCATAAATCAACAAATTTGTACTAAAATATACAAATTTCGGGTTTAAAAAATACATAAATACTGAAGGGGTGAGAAGATGGACATATTTCTATTGATTGGTATTGTTGTTGGGTTTTTTGCGGTTTTGACAGGATTACTTTTAAAAGGTGCTAGTGTTGCTATACTAGTAAATGGAGAAGCAGTAATAGTTATACTTGTAGGTACTATGGCTGCAGTAATGAATGCTTATACTTCAAAAGAATTCTTAAATATGCCAAAGCTATTTGGAGCTCTTTTTAGTAATAAAGTAAAGCAAGATCCAATAGACATCATAAACCTAATAATCAATTTAGCACAAGAAACTCGTAGAAATGGATTACTATCTCTAGAGACTAAAATTCAAGAGATGGAAGCAGGTTTCATGAAGAGAGGTTTAGAGATGGTAGTTGATGGTGTTGAACCTGATATTTGTAGACAAGTCCTTGAAGGTGAAATTCAAGCTTTGGAAGAAAGACATAGAGTCGGAGCTTCAATGTTTACTACTGCAGGAGGAACGTCTCCTACACTTGGGGTTTTAGGTGCAGTTATAGGATTAATAGGTGCGCTTGGAAACTTAAATGATACTCAAAAGCTTGGAGAATCGATAGCTTCAGCTTTCGTTGCGACGCTTTATGGAATTTTCTTTGGTTACGTTATTTGGCATCCATTTGCTTCAAGACTTAAAAGAAAGTCAACTGTAGAAGTAAGTAATATGGAATTAATGCTAGAAGGTATTTTATCTATACAAGAAGGAATAAATCCAAAAGCCATTGAACAAAAGTTAGCAAGTATGTTGAGTCCAAAAGACAGAAAAAGACTTGAAGAAGGTAGTAGCACTACTGAAAATTAATTGAGAGGAGGCCAATGATGAAACGTAAAAAAGAACATCATGAAGAACATGTTGATGAAACATGGCTTCTTCCATATTCAGACATGTTGACACTTCTATTGGCACTTTTCATAGTAATGTTTGCAATGAGTCAAGTAGATAACAAAAAACTTGCAAGAGTAAGTCAAACATTCAATGCAATCTTTGCTGGTGGTAAAGGTGTCTTAGTTGATAGTGGCGGAGATACTCCTGGGGCAGCAGCAGTAACAAATAGTATAATGGAACAGGATAAGATGGCTGATATTAAAGCTGCCTTAGATGAAGAAATTAAAAGTAATGGATATGATAATCAAGTAAAAGTGAACCTTGGTGCGGAAGGATTAAGTATTAATATTCAAGATACAGTGCTTTTCAATTCTGGTGAAGCAGATGTACTAGAAAAATTTAATCCAGTGCTTTTACAAATAGCTGGTATGATAAAAGGTTTAGATAATGAGATAAGAATTAGTGGACATACTGATAATATACCCATAAAGAATGCAAAGTTCCGTTCAAATTGGGACTTAAGTTATATGCGTGCCTCAAATGTTATGGAGTTTTTTGTTCATAGTGGTAAAGTTGCGCCTGAGAAATTTTCAATTGAGGCTGATGGTGAATATAGACCTAAATATGACAATTCCACAGCTGAAGGTAGGGCTAAAAATCGAAGCATAGACATACTAGTAGTCCGTAAATATGCGCTTAATGATAAAAAATCAGAATAGTATTTATGGAGGAAGTATATGAGTGAGGATGAAAGGAAAGAAGCAATAAATACAATAGTTAATTTTCATACAATATTTCAAAAGGAAGTTCTAGATTTATTTCCATACTGGGTTTCAGGACTTAGCCCGCTTTTATCAAGGGCCCTTATTGAAATATATAATTCTCAAGATATAACTCCGTCTATTTTAAACAAGAGATTATCAATTACAGTTCCGAATACTAGTAGATGTTTACAACAATTGAGCGATTTGGGCTATATAGTTAAAATTAAAGATAAGGCCGATAGAAGAATTACTCATATTAAACTTACTGAAAAGGGACTAGCCTTAGCTAGAAAGTCAATTGAAATTATGGAGAGTATATTGTTAGAGAAACTAAGTGTATTAGAAGTAGGCGAGATAGTTAAGCTTTCGGAGGCATTTACAACAATCAAAGATTTACTTGAAAAAATAGGTAAGTCTAGCCCTAAAATATACGAAGATAAAAAAGCATTTTAAATGTGTAAATTAAGTTATTAAGGCTACGTTATATAATTTATAATGTAGTCTTAATTCATTTTTAGGTAGTTCAATTTAATATTGAGCTACCTGTTTTTATTATTCATTTGAATAGATAAAATAAAGTCATCTATCATAATCTTAAAACTTTCTTCTATGTTAGCTGGTCCTTGGAAGAATCCCAGTGAATGTAGCGAAATAAAACCATGTAAAAGACTTCTTAATATTCTACTTTTATGAGCTTGAAGAGCGTCATCCTTAACATAATAATTTAAAACTTGACGAATTATGGCGGTAGTTTCTTTAGCTAGATTTAAAATATCTTCATCCTTGGTCTCAGGTATATTGGTAAAAAGGCCATAAGCAGTTTTATTCTCTAGGGCAAAGTTCCTATACACATATGCAAATTCTCTAATAGCATCTTCACCACTTCTACCAATTAATTTTTGCATTAATGTAATATTTAATTTTTTAATAAAATATATGGTCATTTTTGTTTTAAGATCATCCATATTAGTAAAATGATTATATAATGAAGGATATTTTATACCTAATTTCTCAGCAATCTTAGGAAAAGTAACCTGATTAAGTCCAATCTCATCAGCTAATGAGAAGGAAACTTCTATTATTTTCTCTTTGGTTAAATTACGTTTTTGCATACCCTATCACTCCTTGAAATTTCAAAGTATAGAAATAGTTTAACATTATATAATGCATTAATCAAACTATAAATAATAGTTTACAAACTATAAAATATAGTTTATTATTGTTTTTAGAAGGAATAAATTCTGACTTTGATTTATTTAATGGAGATGAAATTTTATGGAATTATGGAAAAGAAACTTAATGGTTTGCTGGTTTGGAATGTTTGTAACAGGAATAGGAATGAGTCAGATTGCACCTATACTACCACTTTATATAAAACATCTTGGGGTAGGAAATACAAATTCAATTACACAATTATCAGGAATAGCCTTTGGAATTACCTATGTAATATCAGCTATTTTCTCACCAATATGGGGACAAGCAGCTGATAGGTATGGTAGGAAACCAATGCTACTTAGGGCAAGTCTTGGTATGGCAATAATTGTTGGATTAATGGGTTTTGCACCAAATGTCTATGTACTTATAGGATTAAGACTATTGCAAGGAGCAATTACAGGATATAGTACTGCGTGCACAACATTAATAGCAACCCAGACAGAAGAAGCACATGCAGGGTATGCATTGGGTACACTTTCTACAGCAAATATAGCAGGATCACTTTTAGGACCAACTATTGGTGGATTTATTAGTGATTATGTAGGATTTAAAAGTGTATTTTTTATAACTGGAACACTACTATTTATTGCATTTATTACAACTTTATTTTTTGTAAAGGAGTCATTTAATCCTAAAGATAAGAAAGCTCTTAGCATAAAGGAAGTATGGAATAGTGTACCTGAAAAAGGATTAACAATAACTATGTTTGTAACCTTTCTTATTTTAACTGTAGCACTATATACTGTTGAACCAATTATTACAGTATATATCTCAGAGTTATCTAAGAATACTACTCATATTGCGTTGCTTGCAGGAATTACCTTTTCAGCTTCAGGTCTAGCAAATATAATAGCAGCTCCAAGACTAGGAAAGCTTTCTGATAAAATTGGCGCACATAAAGTTATATTGGTTGCATTAATTGCTGCAGGAATTATTTTTATACCTCAAGCATTTGTAAAAAATCCATGGCAATTAATGATATTACGTTTCTTATTTGGATTAACAGCGGCAGGGCTTATACCTTCTGTAAATATACTGGTGAAAAAAATGACTCCATCGTCTCTAACAGGTAGAGTATTTGGGTTTACTACAGCAGCAGGATATTTAGGAGCATTTGCAGGTGCAGTTTTAGGCGGACAAATTGCAGCGTGGTTTAGTTTCAAATATGTTTTCTTTATTACAAGCGCACTATTATTTATTAATGCAGTATTAGTATATTTTAAGGTTTATAAAAAACTTAATTTAAATTAGTAATAATATAAAATATAATAAATTTATAAGAAATAGAAAGATTGGAGATTTAATATGAAAATTGAATGGTATGGACAGGCATGTTTTATGATAACTTCAGAGAATGGAACTAAGGTACTTATGGATCCATTTAATAAAATGTTAGGGTATGAATTACCTGAAATTGAAGCAGATATAGTATCTACAAGTCATGAACATAAAGATCATAATAATGTTGATGCAGTAAAAAGTAGTTTTATTCTTATTAATAAGCTTGGAACTTTTAATGAAAAAGGTATAGAGATTAAAGGTGTTGAAACTTTTCATGATAATGAATCAGGAGCTAAGAAGGGAAAAAACACAATATACAATTTTAAAATAGACGGTTTAAATGTATGTCATTGTGGAGATCTTGGACATATTTTATCTGAGGAGCAAGTAAAAGAAATAGGAAATGTGGATATTTTACTACTTCCTGTAGGTGGAGGATTTACAGTAGATGCTTCAAATGCAAATGAAGTAAGGAAACAACTAAATCCAACAGTTATTATTCCGATGCATTATAGAACAAAGGCCTTAGGTATATTAGGGCTTATATTTGCAAAGGTTGATAAATTTATTAAAGTTTCTGGGCTTAAGTCACGTGATTTTGCTGAACTTAATGTGAATAAAGAAAATTTAAAAGAATATGAAGGAATTGCTGTTCTTGATTATAAATAAACATTGTTCATACTTATTAAAATCTACATTGGATTAGGAATAGTCCAATGTAGATTTTTTTAGTAGAAAGTTATATGTAGTTATATCTGTCAAAAGCGTTGACTAAAAATTTCCAAAGTGCTAAACTGAACGTGTTCAATTAAATGTTTTAGGAGAAAAAAATGAGAAATAATGATTTAGCTACTAAAGAAAAGATAATTAATACAGTAGTTGATATGTTACATGAAATGGATGATCCAAGTAAGATTACAATTAGACAAATAGCTAAGCGAGTAGGAATTGGAATTGGTTTAATAAACTATCATTTTCAAACTAGAGAGGCACTGATTAATATGGCAATAGTTAGAATAATGGAGGATGTTGCATTAAAACTAAATGATATAGAAAAGGCTAGGTTTGATAATCCAGAACTAAAACTTAAAGATACTTTAAAGGAGTTATCTGACTTAGCAATACAAAATAGTAAGTTTCTTAATATATCGGCTCAATATGAACTTCTACATGGGGAGATACAAACCCCACTATATTACGTACCTTTATTGAGTAAAATTTATAATAATCAAAAAGATGAAAGTGAGTTAAGAATAATTGCCTTACAACTACATTCTATTATGCAGGTAGTCTTTTTGCGATCTTCAGCCTTTCAAGCATATTCTGGGATAGATATATATAATAAACAACAAAGAGATAAATTTATAGATATGTGTGTAGATAATTTAATAAAATAAAAAAATGAAGTTACACAAAATATGATTATAAGCTACATAATTGGAGGTGAGCCAAATGAAAATTCTAACTATCATAGGTAGTCCAAAGGGAAAAGGAAACACCTATGATACTGCATTAAAAGTAGAAACTACACTAAAGAAAATAAATGATAAAATTGAATTTGAATATTTATATTTAAAGGATGTTAATCTACTACCTTGTAAGGGGTGTTTTCAGTGCTTTCTAAAAGGAGAACAATTTTGTCCACTTAAGGATGACAGGGAATTAATTGAAAGAAAAATGGTTGAGGCTGATGGAGTAATATTTGCAACTCCAGTATATGCTTATAATTTAACATGGTTAATGAAGAGTTTTATAGATCGGTTTGCTTATGTGTGCCATAGACCACGTTTTCACAATAAGAAAGCAATGGTGATTGTAACAACAGGTGCAGTGGGATTAGATTTTGTATTATTTAATCTTGCTCAGGCAGTTGGAACATGGGGATATAGCGTAGTAAGTAAGCTTGGTGTAATGTATCCACCAGAAAAGATTTTAGAAGAACAAGAAAGAAAATTGAGAAAGAAAACTGAAAAAAATATAAAAAAAGCTGCTACTAAATTTTATTTTGCACTAAAAGAGAATAAAGTTAAAAAACCTAACTTTTTAAATGTATTAGCCTTTAGACTACAAAAAGATGCGTTTTCTAGAAAAGATCAAAATTTAGCAGATTATAAATATTGGAAAGGCAAGGGTTGGATAGAAAAAGAAACTAAGTTTTACTATAGCGTTAAGATTAACATTATTATCAGGGTAATAACAAGTATCATAGCAAAAATAGTAATAGCGAAGAATCCGAAGCCTGAGATAAATACGAATAATTAGTATACTACGATATAGAAAAAATATAAGGAATCTTACTTAGTTGTAGAGAAAATAATATTAAAGAATATAATAGATTAGAATTTTAAACCCCTTGACAAAGTTCTTTCCATTTATTATACTTTATAAAAATAAAGGCTATGAAGAGAAGAGTAGTTATTATTGAGACTTACAGAGAGTTCCTATTTTGCTGAGAGGGAATGGTGGATATTTTAATGAAACAAGGCTCGGAGCTGCATACGGATCTTATTTAAAAATAAGTGATGATATGACGTTTGTTCACGTTACAGAACTAGAGTATATAAGTACTTGATAAGGTTAGTATGGCGACATGCTAATAAAATAGGGTGGTACCGCGATAAGATTCGCCCCTACAAAATTTATTGTAGGAGGTGTTTTTTTTATCGCTTTTTTCATTTATAACATAAATTCATTTTTAAAAGATAAACTAATTATTATTTTAAGGAGTGTTTATTATGGAAGATAGAAAAATAGAAAGACCAGTATTCCCTAAAAAAGCAGTAATAACTTCAGGTATGCCCTATGGAAATAAAGAATTACATTTTGGACATGTGGGAGGCGTATTTGTACACGCTGACACATTTGCAAGATTCTTAAGAGATAGAATAGGTTCTGAAAATGTTGTATTTGTATCTGGAACAGATTGCTATGGTTCTCCTATATTAGCAAGCTACAGAAAGATAGTGGATGAAGGGGAATATAACGGAACTATAGAAGAGTACGTTAGAGAAAATCATGAGAAACAAAAAGAAGTATTAGATAAATATGAAATGAGCCTTAATTTATATGGTGCATCAGCCTTAGATAGAGCAGGAGAAATCCACAAAGAAGTATCAGAGAATATATTTAATAAACTATACGAAGATGGATATTTAGTTAAATTATCATCACCACAATTTTATGACCCAGATAAGAAAGTACTTTTAAATGGACGACAAGTAGTTGGTAAATGTCCAATTGAAGGATGCACATCGGAAAAGGGATATGCGGATGAATGTGATTTAGGACATCAATATATGCCAAGTGAACTAATAGATCCTAAGAGTATATTATCAGGGAAAACACCTGAATTAAAGGATGTTACTAATTGGTATTTTAAGTTAGATGAATATAATAATTTATTAAATGAAGATAATAATTATTTAAAAAACAATTCTAATTGGCGCAAGTATTTATTAAATACAATTGAAGAGTTTTTAAAACCACCAATTATTTATGTAAAACGTAAGCTATTAGATGGGATAACAGACATTGAAGATAAGCTACCAAAACACACAATAATTGATGAACCAAAGAAACCATCTATTTCATTTGTATTTGAAAATTTAAATGATAGAGATAAAGCAAGAGAAATATTTGATAAACTTGGAATTAGATTTAGAACAGGTAAAACTTTAGTGCCATTTAGATTATCAGGAAATGTTGAATGGGGCATAGAAGTACCTGAAAAAGAAGATTTAAAGGATTTAACCTTCTGGGTATGGCCAGAATCTTTATGGGCACCTATTTCTTTTACAAAAACTTATCTTGAGTCTATTGGGAAAGATAAAGAGGCATGGAAGGATTTTTGGATTTCAAAGGATTCAAAGGTATATCAATTTATAGGTGAAGACAATATTTACTTCTATGGAATTGCAGAAATGGCTATGGCTATGGCTTTATTAGGAATAAATAGTTCAGATGTTGTAAATTGGGAAAATATAAACCTTCCTCATTTAATAGCAAATAATCATTTATTGTTTATGGATAAGAAAGCAAGTAGTAGTGGTAAAGTTAAGCCGCCTATGGCAAGAGAACTATTAAATCATTACACAGCTGAGCAATTACGAATGCATTTTCTAAGTCTTGGATTAGTTAAGAAAAGTGTAAGTTTTATGCCACAAGCATTTATGAAGGAAGAAGATAAGCAAGGGCCAGATACGGTTCTAAAGGATGGTAATTTACTAACCAATGTATTTAATAGATTAGCTCGTTCCTGTTTTTATACAGCACAAAAATATTATGAAAGTAATATACCAGTTGGAGAAATAAGCAAGGAGATCTTAGATGAATCTAATGATGCTATTTTAACCTATGAAAGATATATGTATAATCATGAATTCCACAGTGTAACTTATGTTTTAGATAGTTATATTCGTAAAATGAATAAGTATTGGGTAAATAATATGAGGATAGCAGAAACAAATGGAGATGAAAAGCTACGTAAACAAGTGTTAATTGATTCTTTCCATGCAGTAAGAACTACACTAACTTTAATCCATCCTATAGCTCCTAATAGTTCAGAACTACTTAGAGAATATTTGAATGTGAATAATAAGCTTTGGAGTTGGGATTATATTTTTGAACCAATATATAAATTTATTGACGAGCCGACTAATCATAGATTAAAATATTTAGAACCAAGAGAAGATTTCTTTGAGAAACATGAGAGTCAACTTGCTAATTAAATATGAATTTCTTTAGAATTAAACTAAAGAAGTAAAGGAGAGGTTAATATGCAAAAAATAGTTCCACACTTATGGTATGATAAGGAAGCTAGTGAGGCAGCAGAATTTTATATGTCTTTATTTGAAGGGTCAAGATTAATAGACAAAACCATATTAAATAACACTCCATCAGGAACAGCAGAATTGCTTACAATTGAAATGGCAGGACAGGAATTTATGCTAATATCAGCAGGTCCTTATTTTAAATTCACTCCAGCAATATCATTTATTATTTCGTGCAACACTTTAGGAGAAGTTGATAAGTTTTGGAATAAATTGATTGATGGTGGTGCAGCGCTTATGCCAATAGATGCTTATCCTTTCAGTGAAAGGTACGGATGGGTATGCGATAAATATGGCCTTTCATGGCAGGTAATGTATGTTGACGATGGTGAGGTAAAGCAAAAAATCACACCAGCACTAATGTTTGTAGGGGATCAATGTGGTAAAGCAGAAGAGGCAATTAATTTCTATGCAGAAACTTTTAAAAATTCTAAAATAGAAAACATCGATAGATATGGAGAAGGAGATGAATTTAATAAGCCAGATACGGTTATGCAGGTTAAATTCATTCTTGAGAACTTAGCTTTTTCAGCTATGGATAGTGGATATAAGCACAATTTTACTTTTAATGAAGCTATTTCATTTGTAGTGAATTGTGATGACCAAGAAGAAATAGACTATTTTTGGGATAAATTATCTGCAGTCCCTGAAGCAGAGCAATGTGGTTGGCTTAAAGATAAGTATGGACTATCATGGCAGGTAACTTCTAATGTTATGAGTGAAATGATGCAGAATAAAGATCCCCAAAAGATGACTCAGTTAACTGAAGCTTTTCTTAAAATGAAAAAGTTCGATATAGCTGAGTTAATAAAAGCTTATGAAAAATAATTAAATATTTAAAAAAGCCTAGATAAATTTTTAAAATGTACCCTTTGTAAAGGACAGTTTAAAAAAGACTATATAGCAGACTTAAGAAGATGATTTCTGTATTGAACAGGAGTCATCTTTTTTAAATTCCATTGTGATCTATAGTTG
>NZ_JAESWA010000024.1 GCF_016765615.1 Clostridium paridis
CTGAGCCAGGATCAAACTCTCAATTTGAAAGCTTAATCTAACTCAAAAGATTACGTTGACTTAAGTTTATTTCTAAATCTTACTTCATTTCCTCTGTTTAATTTTCAAAGAGCAATTTACTTGCTTATTTATGTTATCACTTCTTATGTTACTTGTCAACACATTTTATGTTTTGTAACATTTATTATGTTTTGCAACACCTCAGCGACGTGTTTTATCTTAACATCCTATAAAAAATAAATCACAAAAAAAATAGTCGAAATATAGAATTAAATATATATTTCTCTATATTTCAACTATTTTCTTATTTTTAATCATATTGATACACTTGGATAAGTTTATGCGACTTATTATACATTAACTTCCAATAGAATTATATTTATCATTAACAATTACAATATCAACTCTTCTGTTTTTTTGTCTATTTTCTTCACTATCATTTTTTACTTTAGGCTTATACTCGCCATGCCCTACTGCCGTAACTCTTGTAGGTTCTACATTTCCATCCTCTACTAAAAATTCCGTTACATTAGATGCTCTAGTAGATGAGAGCTGCCAATTTGAATTAAATTCTTTAGTATGTATCGGCAAATCATCCGTAAATCCTTCTACACGAATATTATTTTTAATATTCTTAAGCACTTTAGCAACATCTAACAATCTTGCTTTAGATTCTTCTTTTACATCTGCCTTTCCTTTATCAAAAAACAAATTATCATTAAAACTTACAACTAGACCAATAGCTTCTTCTGAAATAGAGACCTTGTCCGATAAATTATTTTGGTCAATAATCTTTTGTATTTCTTCCTTTGTATTCTGAAATTCATCTGTTTGAGGATTAATTGTTTCTTTAGGAGTTGAAGTTCCAACACTATTAGTTTCTCCAACAATATTTTTACCCCCTCCGAAAACTTCTCTAAAAGAATTTGACATTTGGGTATATTTTTGAGCATCAACATTACTACTTGCATACATTATAACGAAAAATATCATTAGTAATGTAATTAGGTCAGAGTAGGTTAACAACCATCTCTCATTATTCTCTTTTTCTGGTTCTTGTTGCCTTTTCAACTACTCCACCTCCTTCTTTGATTCGTCCTCCATTCCTTCTTCAACGAATGAACTTAATTTTGCAACTATAGAATTAGGGTTTACACCATTTTGAATCATTAAAATTCCTTGTAACATAACTTCTTTTTCTAGTACATCTTGTTCATTCAAAGCTTTTAATCTTGAACCAATAGGTAACCATAGTAAGTTTGCAAACGCAACACCATATAAGGTTGCTATAAATGCTGTTGCTATCTTCGGCCCCAATGACTCTGGATCTGCTAGGTTACTTAATACATTGACCAACCCCATAACAGTTCCTATGATACCCATAGTAGGAGAAAATCCTCCTGCAGCATCAAATATATGTATTCCTTCTTTATTCTTATCAATCATTCCTTGGATTTTAGTTTCTAATATATCTTTAATTAAATCAGGTTCAAACCCATCAGCTACCATTTGTAACCCATCTTTAATAAATTGATCAACTTCTTCCTTACCTAACTCACCTTCAAGACTTAATAAACCATTTCTTCTTGTCAAAGTAGAAACTTCCTTAAAATAAATTATAAGGTCTGGTATACTGCTTTTCTTTGTGATAAAAACTTTCTTAAAGCTATCTGGAACCTTTTTTAATGTTTTTACCGGAAAAGATAGTACAACTGCTCCTATAGTTCCTCCAAATACTATCATTATTGAAGTAACTGATAGCAATGCTCCTGGGCTTCCCCCTTCTTCAAAAAATGCTAATAATAGCATACCAAATCCAACGATTATTCCTAATAAACTCCCAATATCCATCTCTAATCTCCCTTCTAGACTTATAAGCTTCTTCATACTAATTGAAATCTTCTAACAAAAAATATCCTTACTGCCTTTAATTTGTTATGTCTCTCCCTTAGATAAAACCATTTAGTATAGTTTTCGTCCTCTTTGAAAAATTCTAAATACTTACTTATAGTAGTTTTTTATTTAATTACAAATAAAAAAGCCTTATTTCTAAGACTTAATCAACTACTATCCCATCTTCCGCTAAACAATCATTTATACTTGCTACCTAAGCACTAACTGTTCAATTTGCATTCACAATTGCTAAATATGGATTATAGTCTACTATTTCTCTGAACTATTCTTTTGCAACTCCAATATTTGCAGGATATGAATTTTAAGGAACATAATATACAAGCATTCCTTCTTTCTTAATAATATGCACAATAAAAGCACCTACTATATTTACTTAGTAAGTGCTTTCTATGAATTTTCGTATTTTCTTATATTTCAAATTATTTTCTTTCGATACTCCTTTTAGTAACTTCAACTAAAAACTTATTCTAAACTTTATATATTCTATTCGTTGTAAATCCGTTGCAAACTTACTCTTTGTTGCATTTCGTTGTATATATACAATATCAGCAAGTGTGTATGATATATAGATTTAAAAGTGGTGCACCTAGAGGGATTTGAACCCCCGACACACGGATTCGAAGTCCGGCACTCTATCCAACTGAGCTATAGATGCATTGTTTTAATTATACTATATAATACTATTCAATACTAGATTATTAGCTTGTTCAAGGTTATTATAATTAAATCTTGTACTGTTTAATGAGTAAAACAAAAGCCAAGCAAATAATGCTTGGCTTCTTTTGGAGCGGGTGATGAGAATCGAACTCACGTAACTAGCTTGGAAGGCTAGGGCTCTACCATTGAGCTACACCCGCAAGTGTGGTCGGGGTGACAGGGATTGAACCTGCGACCTCATGGTCCCAAACCACGCGCGCTCCCATCTGCGCTACACCCCGATAAATTGGTGCGTTTTAAGGGATTCGAACCCCTGGCCCACGCCTTAGAAGGGCGTTGCTCTATCCAGCTGAGCTAAAAACGCATATTTTGGAGCGGGTGATGAGAATCGAACTCACGTAACTAGCTTGGAAGGCTAGGGCTCTACCATTGAGCTACACCCGCATTATGGAGCGGAAGACGGGATTCGAACCCGCAACTTTCACCTTGGCAAGGTGACACTCTACCATTGAGTCACTTCCGCATTATTAAAAAATGGTGCAGGTGACAGGAGTTGAACCTGCACGCCGTGGGCGCTAGATCCTAAGTCTAGTGCGTCTGCCAATTCCGCCACACCTGCATTTTTTTATTGGTGGCTTACCGGGGAATCGAACCCCGGACACCATGATTAAAAGTCATGTGCTCTACCGACTGAGCTAGTAAACCGTATTGGCTGGGATGGCAGGATTTGAACCTACGAATACCGCAGTCAAAGTGCGGTGCCTTACCACTTGGCGACATCCCAATATGGGGTGAACGATGGGACTCGAACCCACGACAACCAGAACCACAATCTGGCGCTCTACCAACTGAACTACGTTCACCATAAATGGTGCACCATCACGGGTTCGAACCGGGGACACCCTGATTAAGAGTCAGGTGCTCTACCAACTGAGCTAATGGTGCATAATGGTGCGTTTTAAGGGATTCGAACCCCTGGCCCACGCCTTAGAAGGGCGTTGCTCTATCCAGCTGAGCTAAAAACGCATATTTTGGAGCGGGTGATGAGAATCGAACTCACGTAACTAGCTTGGAAGGCTAGGGCTCTACCATTGAGCTACACCCGCATTATGGAGCGGAAGACGGGATTCGAACCCGCAACTTTCACCTTGGCAAGGTGACACTCTACCATTGAGTCACTTCCGCATTATTAAAAAGTGGTGCAGGTGACAGGAGTTGAACCTGCACGCCGCGGGCGCTAGATCCTAAGTCTAGTGCGTCTGCCAATTCCGCCACACCTGCATTTTTTTATTGGTGGCTTACCGGGGAATCGAACCCCGGAC
Source organism: Clostridium paridis (assembly GCF_016765615.1). Classification (GTDB taxonomy): domain Bacteria; phylum Bacillota; class Clostridia; order Clostridiales; family Clostridiaceae; genus Clostridium_T; species Clostridium_T paridis. The sequence goes on from NZ_JAESWA010000024.1 coordinate 3,894, forward strand.
ACCATGATTAAAAGTCATGTGCTCTACCGACTGAGCTAGTAAACCGTATTGGCTGGGATGGCAGGATTTGAACCTACGAATACCGCAGTCAAAGTGCGGTGCCTTACCACTTGGCGACATCCCAACATGGGGTGAACGATGGGACTCGAACCCACGACAACCAGAACCACAATCTGGCGCTCTACCAACTGAACTACGTTCACCATAATGGTGCGTTTTAAGGGATTCGAACCCCTGGCCCACGCCTTAGAAGGGCGTTGCTCTATCCAGCTGAGCTAAAAACGCATTAAAAACAACGAATTAAATTTTACCACCAAAAAAATCATGTGTCAAGATTTTTTTTGGAGCGGGTGATGAGAATCGAACTCACGTAACTAGCTTGGAAGGCTAGGGCTCTACCATTGAGCTACACCCGCAAGTGTGGTCGGGGTGACAGGGATTGAACCTGCGACCTCATGGTCCCAAACCACGCGCGCTCCCATCTGCGCTACACCCCGAAATGTTGTTACCACCTTTCGGCGACAATGATTATTCTACACGATATAATTAAATCAGTCAATACCCTTTTTATGATTTTTTTCATAGATTATGACAAGTATTTATTTTTACTCAATTAACTAGTAAAATATTCACTAAAAAATTAGCATTTAATATTGAAATTTGAATATGAAACATTATGTAAAACACTTATATTTTATATAAATATGGATATATAGGTTTTCCTTTTTCAATTTCAATAAATGCAATAGTCCTATTGTTCACTCTTGGCAAAGATGGACTTCCTGGGTTAATAAAATATATACCATTAATTTCTTCTATTAACGGCACATGGGTATGTCCATAAAGCACTACATCTACTTGATTTTCCATTGCAGCATAGTTCAAAAGTCTATTATCATATTTCACTTGATATTTATCTCCATGTGTAAGTAAAAACTTTTTATCTTCTATTTGAATAATTCGTTCTCTAGGAATTTCTGTTTCAAAGTCACAATTCCCCTTAACTCCAAAGATCTTCCCTATAAATCCTTGACTAATTTCATACAAATCAGCTATATTATCTCCTAAATGTATAAGAACATCTGCATTCTTAATGAGTTCTTTGACCTTGTTTATATATACTTCAGCTCTATGTGTGTCTGAAACTACTGCTATTAACATATTTACACCTACCTAAACAAAACTAGTCATTTCTTCTTTTAATTTAATTAAAGCTTTAGCCCTATGACTAACTTTATTTTTTTCCTCGGGAGATAATTGTGCAAAAGTTTTATTAAACGGTTCATAATAAAATAAAGGATCATATCCAAATCCACTACTTCCAAGAGGTTCATCTAATATAATCCCCTGAACCTCACCTTTAACTACTTTATTTCCACCTAAATTATTTATCATAGCAATGGAGCATATAAACTTAGCTTTTCTTTTTTCTTTTGGAACATTCTTTAACTTATCTAATAACTTTATATTATTCGCCTCATCATCTCCATGATTACCTGCATATCTGGCAGAATATATACCAGGTTCACCGCCTAAATAATCCACTTCTAAACCTGAATCATCAGATAATACAATAAAATCATTATAGCCTTTACTAATTAATATATCTGCAATAGCACTTGCTTTTATTAAAGCATTTTCGTCAAAAGATGTACCATTCTCTTCCACATCTACATCAATATTTAAATCTTTTAAAGTTACTATATTTAAATTAAATACACTTAAAATTTCTTTTATTTCTTTAACTTTGTTCTTGTTATTTGTTGCTAATACTAGTTTCTTCATTATTTTTTCCTACCCTCTATCTCCAGTACCAATCCAAAGAGCATCCATTTTTAATGCATCTTTTTGCGCTGTTATCATTTGTTTAACACCCTTCTCTCCTAATGAAAGAAGAGAATTTAATTCTTCTCTATTAAACGGAGCCTCTTCACCAGTTCCTTGAACTTCCACAAATTCACCTGTGTCTGTCATTACTATATTCATATCCACTTTAGCTTTAGAATCTTCTTCATAACATAAATCTATGTACTTTTCATTATTTACGATTCCAACACTAACAGCTGTAACAAAATTTCTTATTGGATAAATCTCAAAAGGATGAGCTTTATGAAGCTTATTTATCGCATCTACCAATGCTACAAAAGCCCCTGTTATTGATGATGTTCTAGTTCCACCATCTGCTTGAATTACATCACAATCAATCCATATAGTTTTTTCACCTAATGCTTTTAAGTCAACTACAGATCTTAGCGCTCTTCCTATTAATCTTTGTATTTCCATAGTTCTACCATCTAACTTCAATTTAGCAATATCTCTAACTTTTCTTGTATGTGTTGCCCTTGGTAACATATTATATTCTGCTGTTATCCACCCTTCTCCTGAGCCTTTTAAGAATGGTGGAACCTTTTCTTCAATTGATGCATTACATAATACCTTTGTTTCTCCAACTTCAATTAATACTGAACCCTCAGCATACTTAGTATAATTTCTTGTAATTTTTACGTGTCTTACTTGTTCATTTTTTCTTCCATCTATTCTCATATAATCACCTTCCCGTATTATTTTACTACTTATTAATATATAATTGTATATGAATTACTTTAATGAAATATAAATTATTTATAGAATATTTCTTAATTTTCCACCTTATTTTTTATTTTAGCAAACCTTATGCAACTTTTCTTCTATTACTTCATATTAATTATATAAGGATTAATTTAAGAGGTGGAAATGAATTTGAGATATATCGGTCCGTTTTTCAGAATGAATCGTATTTCCTTAGAACAAATACAACATCAACTTTTTTTCTTTTCGAAAGAAGCTTTAAACAATATTGTTCTTAATTCAAAATGTGGAATAGTTCACACCACAAAGTCACATAAAAAACACTCAGATAATACTGATGATAACATATTTAGTAACTATTCTCCACTTGTTTGCGTATATAAAAAAGGATCTCCTAAACCCGCTGCAAAAAATTCTTTAGCATGGGATGAAGAATCTTTTAAAAAAGAGGTCCCAGCTATTTCAAATGCATTAATGACTTTATGCATACTGGAACTTTCTGACCACTATTCACTTTATGAAAACAATGATGAAGATTTATTTAAGTATTCAAAAATATACAAAAGATTAGCTAAACATCAATTAGAATTTTATTCAACATATCTACGCAATTCTCTCGGAGTATTTGTAGATAAAAAAATAAATTCTACAGAAAACATTGAACTATCTAATAAAAACGAAAAATTTAAGTATTCAGATCAAGCTTTTATGATGAATGCTTACTATTTATATTGGAAACTATGTCCTAGTGATGAAGATTCATTAAGTTATAAAGACTTTTCACTAGATATTCTAAAAATGCTCTTAGATTTTAAGGAGAATTTATACGAGCTATCCTTTAATGAATCCTGTAAGCTATGCTTAGCCTTAAGTACATTCTATAATTACTCTGAAAATGAAGCTGCAAAAGAATTATTACTTAATCTTATGGATTTAATTAAAGATAATTTAAATTCAGGTATTTTTAACATGGATAATATTGAATCTATGAGTATATATGGAATAAACTTATATCTGCTTTATAATATTACAAATTATCATGAAACTAAAGATGATTTCTTAAAAATATCTGAAAAACAAATTTCTATATACAATCCTAAAAATTCTTTGTATATTAAAAACTCTGATAAAAAGAATATTTGCTATCCCTCTAGCGAGATAATTAATTACATTGTTCACGGAATGCTCTATTACGAAATTTCAGAAAATAGTGATTTAGAGACTATAATACCTTCTATTTATAGGGAAACTATGATAAATGGCCCACTTGTTTCTTCTTGGCCAAAGGCACCCAGCATAGATTCTCCTGAAAGGTATAGAAAATGTTCATTAAGATCTGATGAAATGCTAGATGAAAATTATTTTACGATTCCAAACTCACCATCTTTTGAACTTACTGGTTTGTTTCCTATTTTCAACAAGGAAGTAACTTATTCCAAAAAGAAAGAAAACTTTGATTCTGCAAAAAATACTTTCTATTCTGAAAAAAATATGATGATTTATTTTATAATAATACTTCTATTTAAAAAGAAAATCACAAACATCCCACATATAGATGATATTGCTGATATTTATGAATAACAAAATAGAATTTCGAAATAGAGTTAACCTATTTCGAAATTTTATTTTAATTATAAGGTTTTAAGTTCAACTAATAACTTATTCATGCCTAAAAGTGTCCAGAAACTGGCATTCTCAAAATAGAATAAATTAAGCTTACTATAAAAAACCCTATATCAAACAGAGGTATTGTTCATAAGTTTTAAGCTGTTAAGTATCACGTCTCCATAAAAATCTTCTTCAATTTCTTGAATATACGATTTTTTAACTATAACCTTGTTTTTTCTAAACATCGGAACTCTAACAAAATCTTTTTTAGAATTTTCTAAAACTTGACTTTTACTTAAATTTCCATTTCCCTTAGAGCTTTTTAATGATTCTTCAGTAAATTTATTTGTCATACCACTATCTTCATCAAAATCGTCTATGTACATTGAATAATTGCCTTTTTTTAATTCCTCTATAAGGTCATCCATAGAAAATAGTTTGTAATATATAATCAAGTTATCTTTTTTTGCTTCTTCTGTCACGTATTTAAGAAATTCCTTATTTGTATCATTATCTTCAGCATATATTGTTACACTCTTCAATTCCATTAGTGAGCTTTTAGGTTCACTTCTTAAACTTTTTCCTTCTTTTTCACTATTATCACTGAAGCTTAATACTTGAGTCCCAGATATCCTCTCACTAAATTTATCATCAGAAATTAAACCTTGTATATATTCATAAAAATCCTCTCTAAGTTTGGCATCTGAAAATGGACTTTTCTCTTGACAATTATAAGCTATAAATTTCACATCATTATATGGATATTCTATAACTTCTTGCCTTTCCCTTAATTTCTGTAAATAGTTAATAGGTGGTTCTTCCATTATATCTATTTTATTTGTTTCGAAACTTGCTAATGCATACTCACTATTATTTTGAATTACAAGATTTATTGTGTTAACACCATTATCCTTATTATAATAATATTTATTTTTTTCTAATGTAATTATATTTTCTTTTACATCAGATATTTTATATGATCCTGAGTATATAAGATCCTTAAAACTATTCCTGTAATTCTTTAGCTTAGTAAAGTCTTTTCTTAGTTTGTATTTTGGTAAGGCTAGCGCAGATATAAAATTATCATCTTTAAAGTTTAATCTTATTTTTAAATATTCACCATCTGCCATTATAGCTACAGTCTTGTTAAAATCTTTTTTATTCGTGAAATATTCTTTTATTCCATATACTGCTGATAATTCCTTTAAATCATCTAAACTCTTGCAATTATCCACATATTCTTTGAAGAAATTAACAAAATCTGTGGACGTTATTTTCTCACCATTACTCCAGTAAATATCTCTTCTTATCTTAAAGGTATATTCTAGCTGATTTTTATCGACAGAATAACTATCACTTAATTGTGGAACTATTTTTCCATCTGAACTTTTATAAACTAATCCTTCAAATAAAGCTCCCATTAATGTTCTTGTTACCGTATCATCATAAGAACTTAAATCATTTGGAATCTTTGATACTCCATAATTAATTTTGTTACTTGGAGAGCCATATTCCTTAGTCTCTTGTACTTTTTCACAACTAATTAATTGAGAGGAAATCATAATAAAAACTAAAATACATATAATCTTTTTCAACTAAACTCTCCTCCTTCTCTAAAATATTTCCTTTCTTGATTATTACCATATATTAAATTTCTAAACTTAAACATATAAAAATATTAAAATAATGATAATAATGGATATAATAAATATAAATATAATTTATTTTTTGACCATTCATGGTATAATATTACTAGGTTTTTTCTGGAGGTATTAGAATGAAGATATTATTAGAAATATTAGGGATATTATCTATGGTAACTGTAATGTTTGTAGCTATTTGGGGGTTTATAGTTGCTAAACAGGCTTACTCTCAAATTAAATATCAAAATTATTTATTAGAAAAATTAACGCAGAATATTTATCTTCTAGTTGAGCGTAATGCACAAATAAAAATTAGTAATCCTGAACAAGATATAAATAGTAAAAATGAGTCTATATAAATGAAAAGAGCTTGATTTCTCAAGCTCTTTTCATTTATTCTTAAAGACTTCTTATATCTTTCATATCATATCCCTTATCCTGTAATGAATCTATAATTTTATTTAATACAGAATTTTTATCTTGTTCATAATTTGGATAACCATCAGTATCCTCATTAAATTTAATATACTTCATTTCTAATCGTGGATGAAAGAATAAGCTAGCCATCACTCCTTTTGGAAGATGCATTATCTTATTTTTAATTATATCTCCATTATCTTCTCCATGAACATAATCTAGAGGAGTCCCTATATAAAGACTCTTTCCATTTGGCCTTCTATAAATATTTGATGTATTTAATTCTGCTCCATTTTCATTCCTATAAGGATTATATATAACTTTAAAATAATCTTCTAAAGCATCATTTTGCTTTTTTGTTATCTTATAATGAGGGGCTTCAAAAAATCCTGGTTCTATATCCATTTCTTTTGCAAGCTCCTTAGCCTTTTTAACTCTCTCTATCATATCTCCTATATCCGGGTTTTCAGGTCCAAATTCTGCACCTATTCCACTTGCATCTTTACCTCTTTGATGGGTATATCCATGTAATCCAATTACTCCACCTTTGTTTTCCAAATAGTCTAATGTATAAACTAACTCACTAGTATTCATATCATAGTCTTTAGAAGGATCAACTTCTATGTTTTTTGATGGATCCTCAAATTTAGGTATCCATGCTACAGAAAAAGGAACTCCTCGTCCTCCTAAATCATCTCCAATAACTCTAAGTGTCTCATAATATAATGAACCCTCAGAGTCCTTGTCAATAGATACATCTTCTAACCTAATAAATCCATAGGTATCTATTTTTTTCTGATATTTAGGGAAGTCAGTTTTCTTTCTACTTTTATACGCCTTTATGCTTTTGTCCTTATCATTCCACCTACTTACCATATTAAAAGCCTTGGAAAAGTCATTAAAGGTTATATATATTACTCCTTCTTTTTCAATTAAAGGCTTCTTGAACTTTTTTTCTTCATTATCTTTATCTACATATGAATTAGAACTCTTATTTATTTTTATTTCTTCATTTAATATATTTACCTTAATTAATCCATCTTCCTCAGTTATTTCCCCTTGTAACCTGTCAACTAGTTCTGTTAATGGAATATAGTACCTATTCTTCTCTGTATATATAGGTAATGATAAATCCATTTTTTTACCTTCAATATTTAAATCAATCTTTTCCTTTTCTAAATCAAGTCCTTTAAAATTCTTAATAACCTTTTCCATTGATTTTGAATCATCATTAGCAATTGAACTTGATTGTTGTTTTGTATTACAGCCTACAAATAGTAAAGTTGTTAAAACTGTCATACTTAATACTGTTTTTTTTAAATACTTCATATTTTCCCCCTTATTTTACAATAAAATTATTACGTAAAAAGGCCTAAAGTATTAATAAAATTAATGCTTTAAGCCTTAACATTTTACCTATCCTTTAGTAATCATAAAACAATATGTCCCTAAATCTTATGTCAATTTTACCATATATTCACTTATTTTACTATACTACTATTAGCAAAAATAAAAGAAACAATTGATAACATAAGGCAAATCATTGTATATATATATTTTCTTTTCCCGCTATTATTTAACCAAAATCTAATAGCCCAAATAAGCATTGTCACCATAATTGTAAGCTGTATTGGATAGTATCCACTAAATATCTCGTTAATATATATAAATCTATATGATGTAAGAAATGTTGCAACAATAACCACTGTTGTAACTATGGCTGAAATAAAACCAAGAATATTTATTATTCTTCTCATTTTATCATCTCCTCAAAATCTCCCTCTGAAATGACAGCAACTCCTAAGTCTTGAGCTTTAGTTAATTTTGAACCAGCCTCTTCTCCAGCAATAACATAGTCTGTCTTTTTGCTTACACTTCCTGAAACTTTTGCTCCTAAGCTTTCCAACTTATCCTTTATTTCAGTTCTTGAATAATTCTTTAAGGTTCCAGTTACAACAACAGTTTTACCCTCAAAAAAATTCTCACGTATCTCAAGTTCTTCGTAATATGGCTTAACTCCAAGCTTAATTAATTCGTTTATAGTATCTACAGCTAATTGTTCTTTAAAAAATTCCACAATACATCTTGCAACTATTTCTCCAATATCAGGTACTTCCAATAGTTCTTCAAGATTAGCATTCATTATCCCATCTAAGGTTTTAAATCTCTTTACCAAATCTTTAGAAGTTTTAACTCCTACGTTTGGTATTCCTAGTGCATATATAAATGCATAAAGCTCACAATCTTTACTCTTCTCTATTGAGTTTAATAAATTTTCCGCCTTTTTATTCCCAAACTTATCTAGACCTAATAATTCTTCTTTTTTCAACTTATACAAATCAGAGATAGATTTAATATCTAACTTCTCAAATAATTGTTCTGCAGTTTTCTCTGAAAATCCTTCTATATTCATAGCTTCCCTTGAAGCAAAGTGCACAATGGTTTTTACTAATTGTGGCTTACAAGCTAATGTATTATCGCAAAAATAATGAGCACCATCTAAAATAAGATGACCACCGCATGCTGGACATTCACTAGGAGGATTAATTTCAGTACTCTTTTCTAATGAACTTTCTACAACACCCATTATTTCTGGAATAACATCATTACTTCTTCTTACAAAAACTTCAGCTCCAATTCGCACACCTTTTCTCGAAATATCATCCATGTTATTCAATGTAGCTCGTCTTACTGTAACACCTGCAAGTTCCACTGGTTCAAGAACTGCTGTAGGCGATACTCTTCCACTTCTTCCAACATTCCAAATTACATCAATTAATGTGGTTGTTGCTTCTTGAGCCTCAAACTTATAGGCAATTGCCCATTTAGGGAATTTTATAGTATATCCTAAAAGCTCCCTTGTTCTTATATCATCAACAGCTATAACTACCCCATCTATGTCATAATTTAAATCGAACCTAATTTCCTCAATGAATTTTATTTCTTTTTCTATCTCTTCCATATTGCTGCATACTTTAATATACTCATCAACTGGAAAACCTTTTTCTTTAATAAAACTAAGCATTTCCTGATAGGATGTAAATGGTTGTCCTTGATTATATCCAATATCATAGAAAAATGCTGACAAGTTTCTTTTAGCTGTTTCCCTAACATTTAGGTTTCTTAATGCACCTGCTGCACCATTTCTTAAGTTTTTCAATGGAACTGAAGCATTCTTATTGTATTCTTCGAAAGCTTCTTTAGTCATAATTGCTTCCCCATGTATTTCAAATACATCATTATACTCTACTTTTAGAGGTATTCGTTTTATTGTCTTTGCTTGCGCTGTAACCTCTTCACCTACTTCACCAGTTCCTCTTGTTGCTGCTGCTTCAAGTATACCTTCCTTATTATATGTTAAGTTAAGAGTAAGTCCATCAAATTTTTTAGTGACTACATACTTGATATCTGGCAGTTTTTCACTTGATGTTTTATTATAATCATTAATAAACTTAATGTTCCTATTATGCCATTCCCTAAGTTCATCTACGCTTTGAGCCTTATCTAAGCTCCATAACTTTGCCTTATGTGAATACTTATTAAATTCAGGCAAAGTCACATCACCAACCCTCTGAGTTGGTGAATAACTTAGTACTATACCTGTTTCTTTTTCTAGAGTAACTAACTCATCATATTTTTTATCATATTCCTTATCTGAAACTGTAGGATTTGCTAATGCATAATATTCATAGGCATACCTATTTAATTCATCAGCTAACTGTTCCATTCTTTCTTTTTTGTCCATATTATATTCCTCCTAATCTTGAGGTTATATCCTTTATAATAATTCTAGCGGAGCTATGCTTAATAACAAACTTTTTATTCCTTGTGAATCAAAAGCAATTGTTAATTTCAAATCATCTCCACTTTCAGAAACACTCACTATAGATCCTATTCCAAATTTGGAATGCTTTACCTTCCTTCCAAGAGATACTTCTTTTTTAGTAAGCATCTTCCCGCTGCTTTCTTCCAAAGTTTCCTTTAATTTTTTGGCAGCTTCTAATGGATTTTCATAGGTACTACCTGAACCCCTTAATGAATGCGGATTATTATATCCTCTATTATATTGAACATAAGATGAATTTCCTTGAGAGAAACTTCCACTAGGCCTTTGTAAATTCACTACTTCTTTTAAATTAGCAGGTATTTCCGCTATAAAATCTGATTGAGGATAAGCAACACTTCTACCAAATACTCTTCTAACTTCTGCTGAAGTCATATATAGTATTTCCTTTGCTCTTGTAATTCCTACATAACAAAGTCTTCTTGACTCTTCCATCTCCTTTTCTGAGTTAAAGGAAGATTGCCCAGGAAATATGCCATTTTCCATTCCCACCATAAATACTGTAGGGAATTCTAATCCCTTTGCTGAGTGAACTGTCATCAACACAACTGAATCTGCATCCACATCAAAATTGTCTACATCTTGAACCAATGCTACCTTTTCTAAAAATGCACCTAAAGTTTTATCTTCGTCATTTTTTTCAAAGTCCACTGCTGCTGATACTAGTTCTTCTAAATTCTCTACCCTGCTTAAATCTTCTGGATTCTTAGAATTTTTAAGATCTTCTATATAACCAGTATTCTTAAGTATATCTTCAATTAAATGTGATACTGTTAATGTTTCACTATATTCTATTAATTCTTCCATTAATGCGGTAAATTTATTTATGGCTGTTATATTTCTAGCTGATAGACTTGAAATATTTTCTGCTTCTAGCAATGCATCAAATAAAGATATGTCGTTCTCATTTGCAAACTCCATGACTTTTTCAACTGTTGCATCTCCTATACTTCTCTTAGGGACATTTACTATTCTTCTTAAGTTTATGCTATCAGTAGGATTACTAATAACTTTTAAGTACGCCATTATGTCTTTAATTTCTTTTCTATCATAGAACTTTAGCCCACCTATTAATCTATATGGAATACCTCTTTTTATAAAGGTATCTTCAAAAATACGTGACTGAGCATTTGTTCTATATAAAACTGCAAAGTCTCTATAATTTTTTTCTTCTTTTTTGCCTTTTTCAATTATTGATGCAACAAAACTACTTTCATCGTTATCAGAAAAAGCTCTATATATTTTAATTTTTTCACCATTCTCAGCTTCCGTTCTAAGTATTTTACTCTTTCTCTCGCTGTTATTTCTAATTACATAGTTTGCTGCCTCAAGTATGTTTCCCATACTTCTATAGTTTTGTTCTAGTTTAATTATCTTACAGTCTGGATAATCTTTTTCAAAATCAAGTATATTTCTAATATCTGCGCCTCTCCATTGATAGATGCACTGATCATCATCTCCAACTACACAGATATTTTTATGTTTATTAGCTAAAAGTTTAATAAATTCATATTGTGATTTATTTGTATCTTGATACTCATCTACCATAATATATTTAAATTTTCTCTGATAAAATTCTAAAACCTCTGGTTCTTTTTTAAATAACTCTACAGTTTTAAATATTAAATCATCAAAATCTAATGCATTATTATCTTTTAACCTTTTCTGATATAGTTCATAAACTCTAGCAATCTTCTCTTCTCTAAAATTATGTTGATGTTCTCTCATAAACATAGCTGAAGTTTGTAGATTATCTTTTGCTTTTCCTATTTTAGATAGAACCTCATTTTCTTCAATATCTTTATCGTTTATGTTAAGTTCCTTCATGCATTGCTTTACTAATGCTTTTTGATCATAGGAGTCATATATAGTAAAGTCTTTTTTATATCCTAACTTTTCTATTTCTCTTCTCAAAATCCTAACACAAGTTGAATGAAAAGTTGATATCCACATATTATCTGCTTCATCACCAATTAATGCCTTAACTCTTTCTCGCATTTCTCCTGCTGCTTTATTTGTAAATGTTATTGCTAAGATATTATATGATGGTATATTCTTATCTTCAATCATATATGCTATTCTATGAGTTAAAACTCTTGTTTTTCCTGATCCTGCACCTGCTAATATTAAAACTTGACCTTCTACTGTTGTAGCTGCTTTATATTGTTCGCTATTTAATAAATTTTTAAGATCCACCATAATCACTCCTTAAAACATCAAAAAGAGGAACATTTATTCCTCTTTTCATTATAGACCTTATCTAATTATAACATACATGCATATACAACTTAAGTTTTTTATTATAATTTTACAATAAGAAACCTTTACAGGGTTTTAAGTTCAACTAATAACTTATTCATGCCTGAAAATATCCAGAAGCCAACATTTTCAAACAAGAATAAGTTAAGTTTCCTATAAAAAACCCTATACCTATTCACCTAACCTTTTTAAGACAATGTTATACCCATCACTACCATAATTAATGCATTTATTTACTCTGCTAATAGTTGCTGTACTTGCACCAGTTTCTTTAGCGACCTCAGTATATGTGTTACCATCCTTCAGCATTTTGGCCACTTGAAGTCTTTGTTCAATTGCTTTGATTTCATTAATTGTACATATATCTTCAAAAAATCTATAACATTCCTCTTCACTTTTAAGACTTAATATTGCTTTCATTAAAAAATCCATTTCTTTACTTTTTAAATTCGAGCTAAAACTACTCATAAATTTACTCCTTTATCTATATAAAATTTACACTCTACCATATAATTATATTTTAATAATTTAGTGTAGTAAAGCAAAACTTACGCAAAAAAACGCAACCCTTGGGGCTAGGTTGCGCTTTAGCAATAAGCAATAAATAAAAAGGGGGCTATTTATTCCTTTTATTTATCCTTGCAGATTTATTATAGGGTATGATTTATGTAATTGCAAGTTATTTTTGAAAAAAAAGTTGTACAAACCTCGAAATATGAATGATTTTAATTCATCCTCTGTAAACGTTCGTAGCTATCCCCTTAATACTTCAATTTCCTCTTCAGATAGTTCCCTATATTCCCCTTCTTCCAATGTTTCATCAAGGGATAATCCTCCAAATTCTATTCTTTTAAGGTAGACTACTTTTTTATCTACACTCTCAAACATTCGTTTCACTTGATGATATTTTCCTTCTTGTAATGTTACATATACTTCAGAACCTTCATTATTTGATGATAAAACTTGCAATTTTGCACTCATACACTTATATCCATCATCTAATGTTATTCCTTTTTCAAAAGCTTCAACATCTTTTTCATTTACTTCTTTATTTATTTTTGCATAATATATCTTATCAACATGATATTTAGGTGAAATAAGTTTATGGTTTAGTTCCCCATCATTTGTTAGTAACAATAATCCAACAGTGTCTTTATCCAATCTTCCTACTGGAAACGGCTCAAATATTGCATCTTCTGGATATAATAAGTCTATAATTGTTTCATCATATTTATCAAAAGTTGCAGATACTACTCCTGCTGGTTTGTTCATCATTAAATAAATGTATTTTTTATAAATAATCTCTTCACCATTAATTATTATTTGTGATTTCTCTGGGTCAACCTGCAAAGAATTATCTTTTGCAATTTCTCCATCAATTTTAACTAATCCCTTTTTTATAATTGCTTTTATCTCTTTTCTACTCCCATATCCTAAATTTGAAAGTATCTTATCTAATCTTTCCATAATTATCACCTCTTCTACAATAGTATAATACTGCATTGTAATAGTATAAACTCTGAAAATTATAACATATACATAACCATCTAGCAATTTTATGAACAATAAAAAAACTCAGCTTTAGCTGAGTTTAAAATCCGTTTCTATAATAACTTTTTATCTTTGTTACATAGTTTTGTGTTTCTGCAGGCATCTTATACAAATCATCGGGTGAAGTTACTCCTCTTCTTTGCATAGTTCCACTTCCTGCATTATATGACATTAATGCCATATCTATATTATTATACTTGTCTAATGCATCTTTTATCATACTTGTTCCTCTATCGATATTTTCTTGAATATCATAAGGATTTTTTAAACCATCACAGTTAAATGGCATAAGCTGCATTAATCCCATAGCCCCTGCACCTGATTTAGCATTTGGATTAAAGTTAGACTCTTGTTTTATAATAGATCTAATTAAATTAGCATCCACTCCAAACTTTTTGGATGCACTTTCAACTGCATTTTCAATTTCAATACGACTAGCATTGGTTCCTGTATATTTAGAATCTGCTCCACCAATAGTTAATCCAGTTATGGACTTTAAATTATTTAAATCCTCAAGTGACAATGAATTAGTATCAATTCTTTGTCCTAATTGGCTATTAAGTGCATCTAATATATCATTATTTTCACCTTTATCCATACTTTCAAGTATACTTTGATAAAGTAAATCAAATGTTCCGCTATCTAGATTTCCCGCAACTTGTTTTAGAACTGATGACATCATAGTCATTGCTAGTACTTGCTCTGGTTTATCAACTTTCATATTTGTTCTCCTTAGCTATTTATAAAAATCTATTATAACTATTAGTCTGTAACCTTTAATTCCATTATATCATAATCCTCATAAGCAATTCTTTTATGATAACTTCTAGTTAATACTAAAATCTTGTAATTTCCAGAAGAAAATGGGATAAATCCAAAGAATGACTTTCTACTGTAAGCTTGCTTTCTTACCCAATTGCCTTTATTCATTAGATAGAATTCATAACATACTTCTTTTCCACCCTGGCATTCAACCTTAAATGTGATTTCTTCTTTTGCCTTAAAATCCTTCTTATCACAAATAATTTTAGTTCCTATTATTGGTGGTGCTTCATTTATATATATATGAAACTCTTTCTTAGTATCAAACTCTTCTTTACATTGAACATTTTTAGCATAAATTTCAAAAGTATACTTTCCTGGAATCTTAGGGCTAAACTTAAATTTCTTATTTTTAACAAATTCAGTTTCTTCTACTAATTGCCCATTTATTTTTATAACATACTTTATTAATGTTTCATCTGTATTTTGAGCGATGGTTTCTAATTCAATATCATCTCCAACTGTGTGATATTCTTTAGCTGGAAGTAATATATAATCTACTTTTCCTGGCAAATAATCCATTACATCAAAATACACTATATTATGAGTATCGTATTCTTTTGATGAATATTTATCCTTAATTCGAATTTCTAATTCATATTCTCCAGATTTTTCTGGAGTAAAGTTCACCCAATTATTATTTCCATAATTAACTCGTTCAATTTCCTTCTTGTCCTTATATACTATAAATGAATATTTAAGTGAAGATCCTCCTTCAGCCATTACCTTTATATTTACAGGTTCTCCAACAAGATAATCACTTTCTTTGTCTAAAACTACGTCCATAATTTTAATTACTTGTGAACTCTTTTTATCTATATAATATTCTATTGTCTTTGAAGCTTCATATTCCCCTTTATAAGTTATATCTTTTACATATAAAGTTATTTTATATTCTCCCTGAAAATTAGTTTTCCAAAGATATGTGGAATTACGAATATATCCACTATCTTCACCATAATTCCCGTCTATTTTAAATCTATATAATACTTTTCTTCCACCTTCAACAAAAGCTCTCAAAAGTATCGACGTTCCAGAAATTTGAGGAGATGCTAAATCAGTCGTAAACTCCTTTATAATAATAGGGTTATATGGTTTAACATTATATACCATAAGTGCTCTATCATCATATTCTTTATTAGAATATATATCCTTAGCCAAACATAGGATTTTATATTCTCCTGGTTCCTGCTCAGAAAAGGTCACCAATGTTTTAGAGGAATAATCTTGAACACAAATAGCTTTACCTTCTTTATCTATTTTTACAAACTTATAAAGAACTGATGAACTTTCTGGACTTGACGCTTCTACCTGGAATATTAATTCTTCATCACATAATAAATCTTCTGTTAAGCATTTAAAATTTATTATCTCTATGGAACCACGTTCAATTACTTTATACTTAACTGAATAATAATCATCGAAACTATTTTCAGATGATGGTTCCTTACACTCAACTAAAATTTCTTGCTTTCCTGCTTCCACAGCTGTAAAGATTAGTTTATTGTCTGTTCCATAATCCTTTATAAGTTCCCAGCCTCTCTCACCATTTTTCCAATATCTAAAAAGCACTGGACTTTTTGATGTTTCTACTTCGATTATTAATTTTTCCCCAATAGTTAATTCTTCTGCACTTACATATGTGTTTTTAATTAACTTTTCCACTTCATCTCCAACTACTATTTCACCCTTACACATGAAATCAAAAGGCTTTATAGATTCCTTTTGTTTTCCTTGAATCATTATAATATAATTACCTTCTTCATGAGCTGTCCAATTATAAAGTGTATCCTCTGAAAAATCTTTTAACGTTGTCCAAATTCCTTGATAGCCAAGCATAAATTTATATTCTAAATCTTTATTAGTATTATTCTCAACCCTAATTTCTATAGATTCCTCTTTATTTATAGGATTAACTCTATTAAATTTTAATAAGATCTCATCCATAGCCCAAAACCTCTCTTATTTACACCATCTATTATTCCATATATACATTGTAAATGATTTTATTGTCTATTGCTAGATAAACAAGTATATATTTTCCATTGAAAATCCACATATTTCTAACAATGATATTATAAATAAAAAAAATTCGACTATTAAGTCGAACTTTCCATAACATTCTTTATTATTTTCTCTATACTTTTATATAACATTTCATCATCAACAGAAGTTCTTTTTCTGTAATTCGCAGTTTTTCCACCTGCTCTTCTTGCTTTAGCTGACAAATGTCTTTCAAAAAGCAGTCTATCAATATTTTCATTCGTATATAACATTCCATTAGGATTTATAGGGATTCCTCCCTTACCTAATATTAATGAAGCTAAACCATAATCTTGTGTAATTACAAGATCTCCTCTTACACATTTGTTTGCTATATACATATCAACACTCTGATATCCTTTATCCAGAACAACTACTTCACCATAGCTCAATGTTATATTATGGTTTATATCACAATATAAGAAGAGGGGAATATTATATTCCCCTGCTAACTTTTCTATTATACTTCTACCTGGACAACCATCTGCATCCACTAATATACGCATAATTATTTCAATCTGTTTTCTAGTTCAGTTTTAAGATCTTCGAAACCTGGTTTTCCTAAAAGTGCAAACATATTTTTCTTATATGCTTCAACACCAGGTTGATCAAATGGATTGATTCCTAATAAATATCCGCTTATTCCGCAAGCTTTTTCAAAGAAGTAAATAAGTTGTCCGAAATAATAAGCATTTAATTCTGGAACATTAACAACTAGATTTGGTACTCCTCCATCATTATGAGCTAGTACTGTTCCTTGGAATGCTTTTTTATTTACAAAGTCCATTGTATTTCCAGCAAGGAAGTTTAATCCATCAACATTTTCTGCTGATTCTTCTATAGTAACTTCTTTCTTAGCCTTTTCAACATTTATAACTGTTTCAAAAATGTTTCTTAAACCATCTTGAATATATTGTCCCATTGAGTGTAAATCAGTTGAGAAGTTAACTGAAGCTGGGAATATACCTTTACCATCTTTTCCTTCAGATTCTCCGTATAATTGTTTCCACCATTCACCAAAGTATTGTAAAGCTGGCTCATAGTTAACTAATATTTCAGTAGTTTTTCCTTTATTATATAAAGCATTTCTTGCAACTGCGTATTTGTAACAATCATTTTCTAATAAATTATCGTTGCTGTATGCTACTCTTGCATCATTAGCACCTTCCATTAATTCATCAATAGAAATTCCACTAGCAGCTATTGGTAGTAATCCTACTGCAGTTAATACTGAATATCTTCCTCCAACATCATCAGGAATTACAAATGTTTCATAACCTTCTGCATCAGCTAAGGATTTTAATGCTCCTCTTTTAGCATCAGTTGTAGCAAAAATTCTTGATTTTGCTTCTTCTTTTCCATATTTCTTTTCCATATAGTCTTTAAATATTCTAAACGCTATAGCTGGTTCAGTAGTAGTTCCTGATTTTGATATAACATTAACACTAACATCTAAACCTTCTATTACTTCTAAAAGTTCTGCTAAATAAGTTGAACTTATACTATTTCCAACATAGAATACTGCTGGAGCTTTTCTCACATCTTTCTTTAGCACATTAAAAAAGCTGTGGTTTAAAGCTTCAATTGTAGCTCTAGCTCCTAAGTATGAACCACCTATTCCTATAACTATTAACACATCTGAATCAGATTTTATTTTTTCTGCAGCCTTCTTAATTCTGCTAAACTCTTCCTTGTCATAATTTTCAGGTAGATCAACCCATCCTAAAAAATCATTTCCTGCACCTGTCTTATTATGTATGTCGCTATGTGCAGCTTTAACAGCACTACTTAAATACCCTATTTCTTTTTCTCCTAAAAATGATGCTGCTTTTGTAAGATCAAAACTTAATCCCTTCTTCATTTCTTACCTCCGAAACATATTATATTTTCATTCCACTCTAAATTATAGCACATAATTAACCAGTTATGTATAACACAGTGGCATATTTTGTTTTTGTTTATTAAACAACTTTCTATTTCTCTATTTTTATTTTACTCTAGTTTTACAATATTATTTTCATGAATTATTTCAAGAAAGCTTAATTTATCACTTCTTTAGTCATATTTAAATCAACTTTAAGTATATGGTTTTGAATCCAATCAATAACAAAATTAATTAAATCTAATAGTGATTTTTCTTGATCTTTATCAATTTTGCTAAAATCAATTCCGTTAATATCTTTCATTAAATCATCATGTTCAACTTTATGTGATAAAAACTTTTTATAATTATTTTTAATCATAAAAGCCTCTTCTTCACCGAAATGATATTCAGTATAATCTTTAAGTTCATTAATAATTTCCACTATTCTATCGAACTTGTCCACAATAAAATCATTTTTATAAACATCATACGCCATTCCTGCTATTTCGAACAATCTCTTATGTTGCTCATCAATAAAATCCACACCAGTATAGTATTCATCCTTCCAATTAAACATTAAAAAACCCCCTCTTTTTCCCTATTGAGGAAATTATACACCAAAGATATTTAATGTTCAATAATTTACATATTTCAGCAAATATTTTAACAAATTCTTAATTTAAAAATTCCTTCATTTATTATAGCTTATAAAAGCTAAGTTGTTATTTTCTAGCAACTTAGCTTAATTTCAATTTAAAGCAATTTATATTCTTGTTTTAAGTCTAATATTATCTATTGACTCAAAATCATTTCTTCTCATACTATCCTTTATGTCTTCAATATTTTTTCTTAGCTTTAGAACATAGTAATAAACGAAATTTCTTTTTTGAAAAAAGCTCCACTCAGATATAAATTGTTGACTTAATGCCATCTCTCTATATACTGAATCTATTTCTTCAAAACTAAGTTTATCTGGCGAATCAGTTTTATAAAATTCTCTTCTTTTATCCAGCTGTATATCATTAAATAAATATGGATATTCAGTCTTAATATTATCATCTATTTTTGGTATTACATTAGCAATAACTATTGAGCTCTCGTCACATAAGTTAAACATTTTAGGAAACAAAGAAAAATGTTCACAGTAATCTCCATATGTTGACATAGGATTATCTATAACGATTAAGCTATATTTATTTCTACATCTTTCAATTTCTTTGTATGAATCTACAATTTTTACAGTAGCAAAAGGAAAGTTTCTTTTTAGAGGTCCCTGACAACTAGAATCCATTTCCCATACCTCTAAAGAATTTACCTTATATCCATAATCTATAGTATGCCACTCACCATTTTTTCCAAAAACCTCTAAGGCATTTAACTCTTTGAGGTTTATATCATTATCTTGTAGTTTAGTAATAACTCCTTCCATTGGCCTTGATTTCATAAATGTATATACTCTATGTTTTATATGAGGAGGCATTTTATACCACACATTTTTTATAGGTTCTTTTACGCTTAGCATATATGTATCACTCTTTCTTAAAATTTATAATATAATTTTTTCCAGTAATACATAAATTTATTCACCAAATATTTGGTATCTCGTTAAGCTTTACTCTCTGTAACAAATATCTCACAGTCTCCAATTACTATAAGATTATACCCCTTCTCCGGAAGTGGTAAAACCACTTTGTCTTTGATTCAAATATACATTCTTATGGCAAGATGATTAAATTGTGTTATTTAAAACATAATAGAATCATTTTATAATCAGAATAACCTATCTTTACATTTGATAGATGCTTCCCTTATTAATACTACCATCGGGGTGCCATTTCTTTCATACGAAGCATATTATAAAACAGTATGTATCAAAGGAGTGTACTTTTATGATATCCAATCTACGGAACTATTTTTTTGGAACCGACACTCTGATAAACACCCACTGTGGCCTTACAAACAGGGTGTATTTAAATAATGCAGCGACTCCTTTAGTGGCTAAGCCAGCCATTCAAGAGTTATACGAAACCCTTCCTATTTATTCATATGGCAATGAACCCAACGATTTATCAGCTAAGCTTACATCAAAATATAACGAAGTCAGAGATATAGTAATGAACTTTATTGGTGCCGATTCCTCTCTAGATACTGTAATCTACACCGCCAACACAACCTCAGCCATTAACATTCTCAGCCAGGTTTATTATGAGCACGACCCAGATAAAGTCATCTTGGCGACAAAGATGGAGCATATGGCCAACTATCTGCCCTTCAGAGAAAAGATGAAGACTCTGCTTGTGGGTCTTACACCGGAGGGGAACGTTGATATGAACGACTATGCCGCCAAGCTGGAACAGTACAGTGGTCAGATTAAGTTGGTAACTGTAATTGGGGCGTCTAACATAACGGGGATAATTCCCCCATTTCATGATATGGCTAAAATAGCTCATAGTCACGGAGCTAAAATACTTGTTGACGCAGTACAGCTTGTACAGCACAAAGCCTTTACCATGAAGCCTCACACTGATGCCTCCCACATTGATTTTGTGTCCTTTGATGGCCATAAGTTTTATACAGGGCAATCCGGTGGAGTTCTGGTAGGAGACAAAGCATTTTTAGATCAATATAAACCACTGATGTACGGAGCCGGTATTACTGAGTTTGTAAGTAGTTCAAAAATCATATATAAGGATTCTCCAGAAAGGTATGAGGCAGGATACCCAGACTTCCTTGGCGTCATCTCTTTTGGAGCTGCAATCCGTTTTCTACAGAATATTGGTATGAAGAATGTTGAAGAATGGGAACGAGGACTATACCAATACCTTATTAGACGCTTAAGCCAAATCCCGAACCTGATTCTGTATGGAGATGTATATAACAATACACGAACCCCGTTTGCATCATTCAATATTAGGGACATGTCATACCATACCCTTGCACACTTGCTTGGATATGTATATGGCATTGATATAGCATCAGGGACAAATGGGTCTAATCTATATGTACAAAATCTACTTGGGCTTACGGATGAACAGGCATTATCTTTATACCGAAGCGGTGAAGAGTATGGTATTGTACGAGCTTCAATCGGACTGTTTAACAACTATGACGATATCGACCGTCTGGCTGATGCATTGTTCTGCATATCATCACAGCAGCTCTGATTTCAATATTTAATATACGCAACTCATAAAATTAATAATCTGAGTAAAGTAGTATATACTTTCAAAAGCTCAAATTTGATTCTTAACATAAAAAAACAGCAAACTCTTATTTTATAAGAGTTTGCTGACCTTCTTTAATTTATTCCCACTCAATAGTTGCTGGTGGTTTAGAAGTTACATCATAAACAATTCTGTTTACTCCTTTAACTTCATTAACTATTCTTCTTGATACTTTATCTAATACTTCATATGGTATATGTGCCCAATTTGAAGTCATTCCATCAGAAGAGGTTACTGCTCTTAATGCTATTGTATGACAATATGTTCTTTCATCTCCCATTACTCCAACAGACTGGATATTAGGTAGGCAAGCAAAGTATTGCCATATTTCACTTTCAAGGCCAGCTAACGCTACTTCTTCTCTAAATATAGCATCTGCCTCTCTTGTTATCTTAAGTTTTTCCTCAGTTACTTCTCCAAGTACTCTTATTGCAAGTCCTGGTCCTGGGAATGGCTGTCTCCAAACTAAATGATGTGGTATTCCTAGTTCTTCTCCTACAGCTCTAACTTCATCTTTAAATAGTTCTCTTAATGGTTCAATTAAACTAAATTCAATATCCTCAGGAAGTCCACCTACATTATGGTGACTTTTAATTACAGCTGATGTTCCAGTTCCGCTCTCTACAACGTCTGGATAGATAGTACCTTGTACTAGGTATTCTATTTCACCTAGTTTATTAGCTTCTTCTTCAAAAACTCTTATGAATTCTTCTCCTATTATCTTTCTCTTTGTTTCAGGATCAGATACTCCTTTTAGTTTTCCTAAGAATCTATCTTGAGCATTTACTCTTATAAGATTCATATCGAAACCATCTCTAAATATTTGTTCAACTTGATCGCCTTCATCTTTTCTTAAAAGACCATGATCTACAAATACACAGGTTAATTGCTTTCCAACAGCTTTATGTACTAAAACTGCTGCAACTGAAGAATCTACTCCACCTGAAAGAGCACATAATAATTTCTTATCTCCAACTTTTTCTCTGATTTCTTTGATTTTCTCTTCTGCAAAAGATGCCATTGACCATGACTTTGATAAATTACATACTTCATATAAGAAGTTTTCCAATAACTTTTTACCGAAAGGTGTATGTTCAACTTCTGGATGGAATTGCACTCCATATAAAGCTCTTTCTTCGTTTTCCATAGCTGCTACTGGACATACTTCTGTATGAGCAGTTACTCTAAATCCAGCTGGAGCTTTTGCTACATAATCTGTATGGCTCATCCAACATGTTTCTTTATCATCTATTCCTTTAAATAGTTTTGAAGTTGTATCTAGATTAATTAATGTTTTTCCATATTCTCTTACTGGAGCAGTTGCAACTTCTCCACCTAATATATGAGCCATTAATTGATCTCCATAACATATTCCAAGCACTGGAACACCTAATGAAAATATTCCTTCTTCTACCTTAGGAGTATCATCTCCGTAAACTGAATTCGGCCCACCTGTAAAGATAATTCCTTTTGGATCTCTTTCTTTTATAGTTTCTACTGATATTGTATAAGGAATAATTTCACAGTATACACCACATTCCCTAACTCTTCTTGCTATTAACTGATTATATTGACCACCAAAATCAACTATTAAAACTAAATCTCTGTTCATCATTTCCTCCTAAAGTTTACTGATTCACACTATAATTTGGGGCTTCTTTTGTTATATTAACATCATGCGGATGACTTTCTCTTAATCCTGCTGATGTTTGAACTACAAACGTTGCATTTTCATATAAATCTTTAAAGGTCTTAGCACCTAAATACCCCATTCCAGATCTTATTCCACCAATTAATTGATAAATAGTTTCAGAAACATATCCCTTATATGCTACTCTTCCTTCAACACCTTCTGGTACCAACTTCTTATTTCCTTCTTGGAAATATCTATCTTTTGAACCCTTTTGCATTGCTGCAAGTGATCCCATACCTCTATATACTTTATAATTTCTTCCTTGATATATTTCCATTTCACCCGGAGCTTCTTCACAACCTGCAAATAAAGATCCCATCATTGCAACTGATGCTCCTGCAGCTAATGCTTTCACTATATCTCCAGAGTATTTAAGACCTCCATCAGCAATAATTGGAACCCCATATTTATGACCTTCTTCTGCACAATCCATTACTGCGGTAAATTGTGGTACGCCTACTCCAGCTACAACTCTTGTAGTACAGATTGATCCTGGTCCTATACCTACTTTAACACAGTCTGCTCCAGCTTCTATTAAATCTCTAGTAGCTTCAGGTGTAGCTACATTTCCTGCTATTACTTGAAGATCTGGATATATCTTTTTAATTTGCTTTACTGCTTCTAATACGCCTTTAGAATGTCCGTGAGCTGTATCTATTGTAATTACATCTACGCTAGCCTTAACTAATGCTTCAACTCTTTCTAACATATCACCTGTTACACCTACAGCTGCTCCACATAATAGTCTTCCCTTTGAATCTTTTGCTGCATTTGGGAACTCTTTAGCTTTCTCTATGTCTTTTATTGTAATTAATCCTTTTAAGTATCCTGCTTCATCTATTAAAGGAAGTTTTTCAATTTTATGTTTTTTAAGAATTTCTTTGGCTTCTTCTAATGTAGTTCCTTCTGAAGCAGTTACTAAATTTTCTCTAGTCATAACTTCATCTATTTTTCTATCAAAGTCAGTTTCGAAAACTACATCTCTATTTGTTATGATTCCTATTAGTTTACCATCTTCTGATACTATAGGAACACCTGATATTCTATATTGAGCCATTAAATCTAACGCTGCTTGAACAGAATGATTTGCTGACAAGTATATTGGATCTGTAATTACTCCATTTTCTTGTCTCTTAACTCTATCTACCTCTTTAGCTTGTTCCTCTATTGACATATTCTTGTGTATTATTCCTATACCGCCTTCTCTAGCCATAGCAATTGCCATTTTAGATTCAGTAACGGTGTCCATACCAGCACTCATTAATGGTAAGTTAAGTTTGATTTTTTTTGTTAAATTAGTAGATAGACTTACGTCCTTAGGTAAAACCTCTGATTTATTTGGTACTAAAAGCATATCGTCAAAAGTATAAGCTGTTTTTAATATTCTTGCCATAACAAACCTCCTAAAATTATAATTTTCCCTTGCAACAATGATTTAATTCCTGCAATTCATAATATAAAATTACAGTTTTTCCTTCATTTTTAGGTATAAAAAAAACACATTAACTCAGATGAAGTTAATATGTTAATAGATTTCCAAATAGCATCTACATATTAATTCACCCATAGTCGGAAATTTACGGTTTCCGGTAGAAACTCCTGGCCATATCCCAAGTATATACGAGCTAACTGTTTTCAAGTTATAAACATTATAGAATATACTTTTATGCTTGTCAACAATGAATGAATTGTTTCATTTCTAATGACTTACTGCATTTTTTTATTCTTTACATGAAAATAGAGCCGACTAAATCGGCCCTATTTTTTTAAAATAAATCTGGCAAATCCCCACAATTTATATTTACCGGTACATTACCAACTCCCGTAGTAGAAACAATGTTTGTATAGGTATCATCACTTCCAAATTTAACACTATATACTATAATATAATGTTTATAACCAACATCAGTTAAATTTATTTTATAGGATGATCCTTTATTTAGGTTGTCTAACTTAGTTATCTTACCGCTTATTGTAACCTCTTCTAGTGTACCTTGATCTGTAACTTTATAAATTTTGAAATCACTTTCATTTGTTGCATCAATTGACATTAATTTTGAGTCCAGCTTTAATACTAGACTAGGATTATTCTCATAAGTTTTTATATCTATTCCAAAGTTAGCATAAGTTTCTTTAGTTAAGCTCGGAGAACTTGTTCCAATTGTTCCATTATTATATAATCCATGTGCTAAAGTGGAATTTATCTTTGTATAATTAAAGTTTAAAACTCTAGCATTATTATCATAATTAACGTCTGCTACTTTGCTTGTTGAATCTAAAGTAAATCCCTCTACTTCATCTATAGAAATTTTATAGTTGCCTGTCTTTATACTATTAAATGAATATCTTCCAGCACCATTAGTAAGTCTTGTACTTGAGATAATATTATCTGAACTATCTTTTAAGGTTACAACAATAGGTTTCCCAACAGAAGTAACATTCGTTACAGGGTCTATAACACTTACTGCTCCAGATACTGTACCTAACTTTACATCAAAGGTTAATGGACATGGAACTGTAACATTAGTGGTATTTCCCTCAACTGTTAAATCATAACTAAGCTCACCATCGACATTTAGAGTGCCATCAGACAAGAAATCCACACTCAAGTTTTTACTCTGCGTTCCTCCTTGAGGTTCAGGGCTACAACTGATATCATTAAAAGTAAAATCGCTTTGGTCTAACTTCACATTTGAAGTATCATAATTAGAGAATTTTAGTTTTATGTTTGATATCTCTCCGTCAGAATCACCTTTTACACCTACAAGATTTATCTGTACATTTCCACTATCACCTTTTAAATATCCATCCTCTTTTTCATAAGTTAGTTTTACAGTAGGTGCTTTTGTAACTTTAAACTGAACATTTTGTACTGAGTTATCATATCCTAGTTGATAACTTTTAGTGGCCTCACCTACTATTACATATCCACTTGGAGGAGTCAATGTAAATGAATACCCACCAGATGTCACTTTCTTACTATCATCTCCAAAAGTCATTATATTTCCATTATAATTAATAGGACTAGATATTATATTTCCTGGAGATGTTACTGCGATACTTCCCCCACTAATCATTTGATTATTCTGATTAACAACTGAAACATTTATATGACCGGTTCTTGCTGCTATTGGAATTGAATAATCTCCTGTTTTATTACTCCCATTATAATTGTAACTTAAATTACATGGAATGTTTGCATTTCCATCAGCATTAAGAGTAACATTAATAGGTCCGTTTTGTGATTGGGTGTTTGGCTGAGGGCTAAACATTACATCATCATATGAAATGCTATTCTTATCCAAAGTATATTTACTGTCATTTGCTTGTACTCCAACTTTAATATCAGTTATTTGAGAATTGACCCCTCCTGCATTTGCATTTGCAATTAAATTCACAGAAACTTTATCTCCTACTAATCCCCTAATTACTTCTGGATTATTAGTTAATGAAATTGTAGCATCATTTACTAAATTAACTGTCCTTGTTTCTTCGTAATAAGCACCTAACGGATCAACTGTTCTTATTACGATTGTCATTTTTCCGCCCATCTGGGTAAAATCATAATTATCTTTAGGTAGAGAAACAGGAATTGGTGATCCTTGAGCTCTATTGGGATATGAAATAGGAGAACCTACTGCATTTCCACTTGCATTTTTTACTGTTATAGTTGTTGTAAGTTTATCATTATCCATATCTGATGGAGTAACACTAAAATTAATTTCGTCTTGATTTTTAGAAAAAGCTTGATCATTATCTAAGTTTGTTACCTCAAGCGTAGGTGCATGATTTGCTCCTCTGGAGGCCTTAACCATTGTATTTACAAAGAGTTCCTTTTCTAACGTTGTGAACCCTCCACTATGCCCTGTACCTGAGTATGTCAAATTACCTTTTGAATAGGTGTAATAATAATTTCTTGCATCATATTGATTATATCCATTTCCATTAGGCTTTAACGTATACCATGGCACCACATCTTTATCTTCGAGATTTAATTGATACCACTGATAATGAGTATCTGCAACTGAAATATCTGATAATACAAACGGATATTGAGTGATTAACCCATCATTCATTTTATATACTTGGTTAGATGCTCCACTATATGAGCCTGCATTAGCATTGCTATCAAACATTTTTAGAATACCGTCTGTATACCCATAGGTAATTTTGTTTGAATTACTTGAAATATCATGTGGTATTGTTCTGTTTTCATACGCTCCTGTAGCTACATTATATTGGGGATAAACATCTAACTCACTTGAATTATTTAAGGTATCTTTATATCTGGCTTGTCCTAAAACATCCCTAAATGCTTGAGTTGTATTTTTAGAGCTTTTATCAGATGAATCTATTAAGCTATAAGGTAAACTTCTGTAAGTTAAGGTATCATGAGTAAACATTACACTCTGTCCAGTATTTATAAAACTCTTAAGTTCACTTATGGCATTTGAAGATAAATCAGCATATCCATAACTATCAGCAAAACCCAAAATAATCATATCATATCTTCCATTCAACCTTAATGAATTTCCAGCTGTAGAATTAAAGTCAGTTGAAGAAATTGATGTAATTGTTAATGAATAGTCTTGAATTTGTGTTAATAAACTTTTGATTTGATTATCACTTTCTAAGGATAATATATTTTTATTACTACCATCTACTTGACTCATTGGATAGACTTGTAGAACTCTAACATTAACCTTACTACCATCATAAGTATTATAATTTGCACTTCCCAATTGATATACTTTAACATGATTTTGAGTTTCTATTTCAATCTTCCAAGTTAAAAGCCCAACAAAACTATTTTGCAAAGTATATCCTATATTGCCCGATATTTGCCCATTTTCAGGAGTCACTGGCATTTGCTTAACTAACTCTTTATCCTTAAACAATCCATCCCCATTTAAATCTAAATATAAGTTTACATTTAAAGGACTATTATCTTCTGAAACAATATTATAGTTAAAATTCATATTTCTATTATTGTTTGCTGGACTATTATTTACTGTTAATATAGGTCTGTATTTAGGCTTTGAACTAGTGTTAGTATATTTACTAACAATATTACTAACTGTTATAGAGCTATTGCTTGTCTTTATCAAATTACTTCTTGAAATGCTATTAAAATTACTATTAAGTTTGGTCTTATTATTTGAAAAAACTTCATTAGCTATATATACTAGTTGATTGGAATTAATTAATTCTAATATTTCACTAGCTCTTTTATTTGTAATATCATTTTCACTATAGTATTCTACGTAAGTTTGTCCATTTTTTTTCAAAATACTATCATTTGCAACTCCATAATTATTTCCAGATAAATTTCTAACTTCTTTCCCAAAAGGAATGTATCCTGGCTTAGAAGTAAACGGTGCTGTATATGAAAAGTTATCTCCTGTCGACCCTGAATAGCTTCCAACAACAACTACATCATACTTACCATTTATTTGATCAACTTTAGATATATACTCTGCCATTGTCATATGCATAACTATTATTTTCTTGCCACCTACTTGATTTTTAAATCTTTCTTCCCCACTAGTCGCACCTTTTGAATTTTCTGTTAAACGAAATTTATCACCTGGTTCTATTTCTAAAATAGAAATTGTATCCCTATTAACAACAGCTCTAGTTGCCTTGGGTTTAATAATAAAACCAGTAGCTAAAATAGCAACTATAAATATCAATGATATAATTATAGATACCTTTTTAATGCTCATTTTGCTCATTAGTTTCACCCCCTTAAAATTTACATATTAACTCCAAGCTTTTTTCAAGCTCTATTCTCTCTACCTACATAGTAGTTGCTCCCTTGTTTCTAAATATTATATTAGTTGATGTCTTATATGCATAGGTCTCATTTGCAAAATCTTTAGATAAGTTTATTGTAATTTTAACACCCTTTGTTTGTGAGAAACTTCTTCCGTCCAAAGTTTCTACATTTAAAGATTCAACATCCTTTCCTATTACCTCTCCATTTTTAGTTAGATTGCTTCCACTTAATAAATAAGTGACACTTTCTGCCGTAAGAAATCCTATCTCCACTCTTGATATATCGCAGCTATTTCTCGTTAAAACATCTACACTATCAGAATTTATTATATCTCTAATGGATTCTGCCTCCATTAAATCCTTGGTTATCTTTTCAGTTATATCTTGTGCTTCTTCTTGTAAATCCGAATTTACTCCTGTTGCATTAATAGTTCTGGTATTCGATAGGAAAAAGGAAAAAACAACACCTAAAACTACTGCTGATAAAGCTAAAACTAAAAGCAATTCTATAATTGTAAATCCCTTTTTTCTTTTTTTCAAAAACCTCACCTCTATTATCTTATTATTGTCCACTCATTTGTCTTTATCAAGTCATTTGTATTAATTTCATTACTATTATTAAGTTCAATACTTCCTATTTGGGTTTTTCCTGAATCTGAAGTATTAAAAATACTCTCTAGATTGTATTTATTTACGAGTTCTTTAACTAAATTTCCATCATAATTAATTGAAATATTATTTACCTCATCCGCTCCTGCTAAGGTTGATATGTCTCTTGTAGTAATAATTGTACCTGTAAAATTAAGGTCCTTATTATCAAATACAATATCGGAATCTGTGATGATTATGCCCTTTTTTCCATTTATGTTAATTACATTACTATATCCAGTCCTAGGTGCACTACTATCACTTAACAATATAGGATTCGCTTTATTATGATAAACACCTACTATTGTATCTCCATCTTGCCTAAATATATCTCCTGAAATATTAATAAGATTAGTAACATCCTTTTCAACTGTACTAGCATTATATTTTTGTAATAAGGCTGTAGATGCATCAGCCGAATTTGTATTAAAATTCCCCATCTCATACACTTGGTTTGCAAATTCTTTTCTTTTATTCATTAAGGTATTATTCTTAGTCACATCAGCATCTTCTGGTTCTATTGCATTATCCCCATTTATATAGGCCCCACTAATTAGAAAATTATCTGTCGGATTTCCTTTTAATTCAATTACTCCGTTATGAGGAAGCCCATTCCTACTTGTTGAATCAAGGAAATATCGTGTTTTACGCTCCATAGAAGTCATCCTACTTCCATTAACTGAATCAACTAACTGCAGTGGATTAAAATAATCAAATAAATACTTATTTCCATCATTAATAGGAGATGTGTATGCAGAATAGTTACCTTTTATAGCTATAGATTCCCCTGTTTGATATTTTTCACCAGCTCCATTTGTTGCATTTATATATGCTGATCCTAAGATAAAAACATCTTTATCTATTGTGATTCCTGATTGCCCATCATTCATATAATTATTTATAATAATACAGCTAGAGTTTTTAGCCTTACTTAAATCTCCAGTATTATCTGTTATATCATTTATTGCATATAAATTATTTAAATGAACTTGAGTCCTAAATGCATTATATGTAAAGTCATTGTTTACAAGCATATCTGTTTTTACATTCAATGTATTTCTTGAAATCTCAGAATCTCCTAGTTTTATCTTTCCTAAGTTAACATTTCTAGCATATAAATTTCCGCCAGTAACATTTACTGTACTATTTTGTTTTATGTTAAGAGTGTTTGATGTTACTACATTTCCATTTAGATTAACATTTATTTCATTTCTATTTAATTCTGTTCCTGAGGCACTTCGTTCACTTTTATCAAAATTTAAGTTTATTCCTCCATCATATTTACCATAAACAAGGTCAGATGGATTATCTGAAGCATCTCCTTTTACAAAAATATCTCCATTAATTCTTAAATTACTTAGTACATACATACTTCCATCTGCTGCAATAGTCTTTTGAAGTAAGGGATTATTAGTAAAATTTTTATTTTCTAAATCTGGAACAGTTATAGTGTAATTAGCTTGAATTTTTCTTTTTATTGTTCTCCCATTACCCTCTGGGCTATTAAAGGTAGATATTAGACTAATATGAAGTCCACTATCTCCGAAAGTATTATAGTTTGCAAGTTCTATGTTAGCGCCATTACTTAAAGTCACATTACTAAACGAAATATTATTTTCATTATCTAATCCAAGATATTGGTAGGTATAATTTTCTCCATCATTAGTGATACATTGTCTTAAGTTTTCAGTAATTATATTTTTGAATACTGATTTAAATATGTTTTTTTCTTTTGCCTCAATACTATCTAAATCCAGTGTACCATCATTACTTATATAATAGAAAGTATTTGCAGCATTATTAGTTCCTGATTCATCCTTTAAAAATACTTTGTAATCAAAACCATTAGTATTCTTTCTTTCATTTACAATAGTATTTATTGCCTGAGAATATGAAGAAGCCCCTTGTCTTTTTACTAGATCTATCTGTTCATTAATTTTGGTTGCCTCGTTAACTGCTTCATAATTTGATTTCTTTACTGCAGTTTGAACTGCCACCTCAATAATTTTTTTTGCTTCATCTAAGCCAGATTCTGATGAATATAAACTTTCTAAATTTTTTGTTTGTACATTTCTTAATCTATAACTAGAGAGAGTTAGTGAAATTATTGCAGTACCAACAGTAAATAAAATAGCGAAAATAGCAACTACTGTTATAAGCGTTGAACCTTTCTTTTTCATATACTCCCTCCTTACTCTCCAAGATTTCTATATCCTTCTACGTGCGCAATTTTCTTATCTTGTCCACTTTGATTATTGTGCACATATGTAGTTAAATCTAATTTTACTGAATTATTTATTGCATCATAGCTTGCATTATCTTCATAATTAAAAAATTGATTTACTCTACCTAGACTGTTTACAATTGTATAATTAGCCGTTATATCTTTCTTTTTATTAATGTAAATATTTAAATTTTCACTGCTATTATTTTCTACAACTATTCTTAGATTATCATTTGTATTAGTAAAGCTTTTCCCAAATGTTATTGCTATATCTGGATTTTGTTTACTTAAATCATAAGCTACTCCATTGATTATCATTTCTAAATTGGTTTCATTTTCATCATTAACTACGACTTTAAGTTCATCACTAATACTCACTTCAGGATGGTTATTATACGCTATTAATGTTGAATCATTAACCTGGATATTATTATTAAATACAATATCATTTACTACATTGTGAGTCCTTTCACTAAGGGTTAAATCTATTAAATATTTGTAGTTTGTTTGTGTCGCTGGACTACCATCTTCATCATAATAAAGTTTAAGTTCGTTTGTTCCAATCTCTCTAGAGGGGAAATTTGCCCGTATATTATTATATAAATCCTCTATATTTGGCTCATCTATAATTTTAATTTGTTCCAATACTTTTTGTGCTACATTTGTTCCCTGTTGCTTCTCTTTTCCCATTCTGTTAATGCTTACAGAGGTTAAGACCATTGAACTTAAAGGCACTATTAATATACCTAAAATAGCTATGCTTATTAATACTTCTATTAGCGTCATTCCTTTTTTTACTTTCTTAATCTTCATAAGGCATTCACCTCTATTTACTATTGGTAATATTAACTGTCTTACCTTCACTAGTGACCTTCACTCTTGGTCTTGAAGAATCATCCCCTATAATATTTACACTAACTTCCTTATCTGTACTATTTATTACCTTAAGGTTAACTCCTGACTTATCATTATCATCTAATCTTATATTTGAGATTATATCAATTAATATATTGCTTCCATTAGGATTAAACTGAACTCCTGTTCCTGAATATCCTTTAGGATAACTTTCTCTACTTGTCTTGTACTTATAGTAATATTTGCCGTCCTTTTGTGAAAGTGTAATTTCTACATCCTCTGGTGAATTACTGTCTGCATAAATGCCAGTCTCCATTTTTTTATCGCTTGCATATCTTAACCCCACAGTTGCTAAGTCTGATTTACTTGCTCTTGCAGTCATAATAAAGTCATAGTTATTACTTTTTGTTACAGAGGTACTTGTCACCCCTATATCAAAAGGATTGGATTTACCATAATTATTATTAAGCGTCCAATTAAAATAATCCTCATCCTGTTTGTCTACTTTTGGTACACTATAGTAATTTAGCACTAAAGAACCATTTACTTGAGTAGTCCCCCCTGACATAACAACTAGATTAGATAACACTATTTTTTTAGAATTTTGCTCAATATTACTAATTAATTTCATTAAGTTATCATAAGTTCCTGTATAATTTAATGTCACTTTTATTTGCTCA
Source organism: Clostridium paridis (assembly GCF_016765615.1). Lineage (GTDB taxonomy): Bacteria > Bacillota > Clostridia > Clostridiales > Clostridiaceae > Clostridium_T > Clostridium_T paridis. The sequence goes on from NZ_JAESWA010000024.1 coordinate 37,615, forward strand.
ACATTTAATGAAGTATCTTTACTTGGATTATTTGTATCATTTTTTTCACTAGTATTTGAAGTAGAGTCTCCATTATATTGTTTTATAAATGGTTCAAAAGAATTTTCAGGTAACTTTTGAGTCTTACTTGCACTTAATTCAATTCCTTTTACAGAAATATCACTAAAAGATATACTGCCATTAACATTAGACTTCTTTAAAAGATCATCTAACTCTACAATTATCTTTTCTTGAATTATTGTTGGATATAATTTCTCAGATTTATCATATATCTTTGATTTTAATACCTTTAAATCTTCCTTTTTCTTATCTAAGGAATTAACTGTATCCATCACAGTATTGTATTTCATTTCAGTTTCAGCCTTTGTATTCTTTAATTTATTTACAATTGCCCTTTGATTTACAAAAACTAATTCATAATATCCTACAATTATTAACGCAGTTAGTAATATTCCAAGTAAAAACTTTTCCCTACTACTTATCTTCATTATTTATCCACATCCTTTAATGTGCATTTTAACTCGAATTTATAATTACCATTATCAACATCACTAATATTTATAATCTGTGCATCAGATACAATATCTAACGCTTTCATATTATGTTGAAACTCACCAATAGCTTGTCTATTCTTAGCTGAACCTTGTAAATCAATTGCATTCTCATCTATGGTTATACTTGCAAAACTTACTTCCTTTGGCAATGTTGAATTTATATTATGAATTGTTTCAGAAGAAATTCTATCTTTTTTCGAAATAGTTGCATTTATGATATCAATTGATGCATTATATTTATTTAATACACTACTTTTATTATTTATGTCTTCAGCTTCTTTATATTTCTGTTGAACATCAGCTGCATTTATACTTGAATTGTATTTCTTAATATCTTTATTTAATAAGAAAATGCTAACAGAATTCCATATAAGAGTTCCAAAAATAACTACTATCAAAACTAAACCTAATGTATAGATATATATTTTTTTATCCTTAGCTTGCTTTTGTTTCCCTTGATAAGGGGCAAAAAAGTTAAAATCCTTCATTATACGCTCCCCCTATATCCTTATAAGTGCGCCTATTGCATTTAAATATTTCTCTATTGACTCACTATAATTTATACTATCAATGCTTTGAACCTTTTCTGTAGAAATACCTATTTTATTTGTTATATATTCTTCAATTCCTTTTATGCTTGAAGAACCTCCGTAAAGAAAAATTTTATCTATTGTATTTCCAATTTTCCTATTTCTATAGAATTGAATTATTCTCTGCAATTCTGATATCCACTCATCTACAACATCTTTTATTATGCTGTTAACTTCACTCTCTTCCATATTAGTTAAACTTCCAGTTGTAATCTTAGTTTTCTCTGCTTCACTAATTGGAAGTCTTAATGTTTTGCTAATTGCTACATCAATATTACTTCCACCAGATTTTATTATTCTTGAAAAATCAAGATTTCCATCCCTATATATGTTAACACCAAGACTATTAGCCCCTAAATCAATAAATGCTAATGTGTCTTTGGAATTATATTCGCTATCATTTATTTTTCTACTATTATTTAGTAGCTTGTTTAATGAATTATAAGATATATCTAAAGCCACAGGCTTTAACCCAACATTAGTAAGAGTTTTATAATAAGTACTTGCCATTCTATCTGGATATGTTATAACTAATGTTCTAAGTCCTTTTTTGCCTTCAATTTCTGCTTTTTCAATAACTTTGCTTTGAATTATATAATCATTCATATTAAGAGGCAGGTATTGTTGTATTTCATACTTTACAACGGTATCAATTTCATCCTCCTGAACTTCAGGTATAACTATTTCCCTGTTTATTATTGAGGTTGAATTATTTGTGCATATTGCATCCTTAATTTTTATATTCTCATTTGATAACTTTTGCATAATAAAATATTCTAATGCAGGTAGATTCACAATGTTTCCATCTTGAATTGAATCTTCTGGTGTATCCGCTGTAATAAGTTTTTCTATAGTAAATTTTCCTTTATAGAATTTTCCTACTGCTATTTTTATTTTTTCACTACCTAAATCAAAAGAAAGAAATGTCTTATTAACTTCTTTTCTTTTCTTCTGGGATTTTTGATTTATCTTACTTTTTAAACCACTTAGATCCGTATTCATTAATTTCTTTATTGTATCTAAATTTATGGATTTCAACTTATTAGCTGCCAAAATATCACCTCATAAATTCCTTATTGTTTGTATAAGTAAAGTGTAAAGTTAATAAATTAACTTTACACTTTCTATTAGATGTTAATTAGAATGTAGCACTAGATGTTCTTACACCATCACTATTTGTCTTTACTTCAACAGTTGTACTAGTTATTTGTACAGTAAACTTATTACCAGAAACTGTAGTATCTGCAGGTGTTTTGACATCTGCAAGAACTCCCTTAAGTGCAGTTATATCAGTACTATCTATAGTTCCTCCAGCTTCAGCTGTAACGTCCGCTGCAGTTGTTAATGTAACGGTACCAGTATGAGTTAGTGTTCCATCTACAACTAAAGTCTGTACTGCTTTTTTAATTGCTTCACAACTTTGCTTATCAGCTTTAATTCTTGAATTTTGTCTTATCGCATTAAATCCTGGAATTGCAATAGCTGCAAGTATTGCCATAATAGCTAAAACTATAATAAGTTCGATTAAGGTAAAACCTTTCTTTTTTCTTTTTGTTGTAATTGCTTTTGTCATTTTTATTCCTCCTTGATAACTTAATTATTTTATATATTGTTATACATATTAAACATGGGTAACATTATGGAAATTATTATAAATCCTATTACAACTCCCATTACTACAATAAGCAGAGGTTCTAACATAGCAGTGGCTCTTTGTACTGCCGTTTCTAACTCTTCATCATAGAAATCTGCTGTTTTATTTAAAATATCATCTAAAGACCCTGACTCTTCTCCAATCATAATCATGGAAGAAAGCATAGGTGGAAATATATTACTTTCGCTTATGGAGTTAGCTAAGCCTTCCCCTTTTATTACTGATTCTCTAACCTTATTTAGGATTTCTTCTGCAACCTTGTTGCCAACTACACTTGAAACTACCTCAAGAGCTTGTACCAAAGTTACACCGCTTGATAGCAAGGTAGACAAAGTCCTAGTAAATCTAGAAACAATAATTTTTTGGTTTAGTGTTTTCAAGATTGGCAAAGACAATTTTATTTTACTTGAGGTTAATTGTCCTGCTTCACTTCTAAAATAGGATCTTATTAAAAATCCAATAATTGTAACTATAAAAATTATAATCAATCCATAACTTCTTAATCCGCCACTAATAGCTAATAAAATCTTTGTTGGTGTAGGCAGTTCTGCTCCGCTTTGAGTAAATAGATCTATAAATGTTGGCATAATAAACGTTAGCAATACCACAACAACTACTACCGCAACAACACTTAGTACTGCAGGATAAATCATGGCTGATTTAACTTTATTATTTATTTTGTTTTCTTTTTCGTAGTGAGTGGACATTCTTAAAAATACACTATCAAGATTACCACTTACTTCACCTGTTTCTATCATACTTACTAGCAAATTAGGGAAAATGTTGCCTTGCATTTTCATTGCCTCTGATAAAGTTTGGCCCTTTTTAACTTCCTCTTCTATATTTCCAACGCTTTCTTTCAATTTTTTGTTAGTTAGCTGCATGGATAATATATGTAATGATCTATTTATTGTTACTCCAGCATTTAACATTGTATAAAATTGTCTGCAAAATACTGCTATATCCTTGGTTTTTACCTTTTCAAAAGAAAATAATTGAATTTTAGTGCCTTCCTGTATTTCTTCTACAAGTAAAGGATAATAATTATTTGCACTAATCATATTTATAACTTCATCTTCTGACTCTGCTTTATATGTTCCTTGAAGCCTCTCCCCTTTTTGGTTCATGGCTTTATACCTATAATTGGGCACTTTATCTCCTCCCTTATTCCTTAAAGAAAGCTATCGTTGCCAATTCTTCTATGGTGGTTATCCCATCAAGAACAAGTTCTTTACATGCTTCACTTAATGTTCTCATTCCATTTTTTATAGATAAGTCCATAAGGAGATTTGAATCTCTAGAGTTAAGAATTAAATCTCTATGTTCTCTTGTTATCTCCATTATTTCATATATTCCAACTCTTCCTACATAGCCTGTCCCATTACAAAAGCCGCAACCTTTTCCTTTATATAGGGTTACAGATTCATCATTATGTTCACCTAGAATAGTCTTTTCATAAAGAGATGCTTCATATTCTTCTTTGCAATTAGGACAAATCTTTTTAACTAGTCTTTGTGCTATTACTCCTGCTAAAGACGTAGCAACTAGATATGGTTTTACTCCCATATCCACTAATCTCAATATTGAAGAAGGCGCATCATTAGTGTGTAGTGTGCTTAACACTAAATGGCCTGTAATAGCTGATCTAACTGCAATTTCAGCAGTTTCACTATCTCTAATTTCACCAATCATAATAACATCTGGATCTTGTCTTAATATGGATCTCAGACCACTGGCAAAGGTTAATCCAGCTTTGCTATGAACATTAACTTGATTAATTCCTTTTAAGGTATACTCCACTGGATCTTCTACAGTTACAATGTTCAAATCACCAGTATTTAATTCATTTAGAACCGTATATAAGGTTGTAGATTTTCCACTACCTGTAGGTCCTGTAACAAGAACTATTCCATGGGGTGATTTAGTTATTCTCTCTAGAGTTTCTAAATCTTTTTCTCCAAGTCCTAGTTTTTCTTTTCCAATTTGATAACTATCTCTATCTAATATTCTAATAACTATTTTTTCTCCAGATACTACTGGCAAAATAGATACTCTTAAATCTAGATTTTTCTTCCCTACTTTAGTTATTATTCTTCCATCTTGAGGTACTCTTTTTTCTGCTATATTTAAGTTTGCAAGTATCTTTATTCTTGTAACTAGTGCAGCTTGACTTTCAACTTGTAAATTATTAATTGTTCTTAGTTGTCCATCAATTCTATATCTTATTCTTATTTCATCCTCAAAGGGTTCAATATGAATATCTGATGCCCTCATTTCAATAGCATTTTTGAATAGATAATCTATCATTTTTACTACTGGAGCATTTCTTATATCATCTAATTCCTCTTCAACATGTTCCTGTATTTCTTTAGCAACTATTTTTTCTTTGGAAAGTTCTTCTGCTGCCTTTATAACTTTCTGACCAGAATACAGCATTTCGATATGTTTCTTTATTTGCTCTCTTGTACAAATATATGATTCTACTTCAAAACCTGAGGATATGGATACATCATCTATCGCAAATATATTAAGTGGATCCCACATGGCAATTAAAATTTTATTATCTTTAAAACCAAATGGTATTAATTCATGTTTAATACAAACACTTTCTGGAATGGCTTTAAGTGCTCTTTTATCAAAAGAAGTGATATTTAGATTAATACGAGTAATTCCAGTCTGCTTTTCTAACACTTCCATAATATCTTCAGCTGTAACCATTGCTGATTCTATCAATATTTCGCCAATTTTCTTCCCTGTTATCTTTTGTTTCCTAAGGGCTTCATGTAATTGAGGTACTGTAATTTTCCCAAATTCCACTAGCATATCCCCTAAGCGTCTCTTAATTACTCCATCCATCGTATCTCCCTCTAAAACCTTAGATATACTAAATTGTCCTACCTAGTGTCATAAATTCAGTATATCTTTATAATTTAAATTAATCAATAAAAAAAATGTGACATTTCTTGGGACTTGTCAACATTTTTCTTCAAATTTATATACTATTATTAAACTTTAGATTTAATATAATTTTACAAATAATTTTATTAATTTAAATTCAAAAAATTCATATACCAAGAGATAATTTCATTACCTAAAAATAATGAAATCATCGCTCCAATAAACAAGAAAGGTCCAAATGCTATTGCATCTCTTTTAGTTTTCTTTTTAAAAATAATTAGAGTTCCTCCAACTATTCCTCCTATTATAAAGGATAGAAGAAGTGTTAAAATCATGTTTTGCCATCCTAGAAAGATACCACATATAGCAGCTATCTCTATATCTCCTTCTCCCATTCCACCAGCAACAAACACTATTCCCCCAATAACTACTACCCCAATAATCAGTCCTATTATATAAGGCCAAATGTCTACATTTAAATATATTTTTTCTATTAACGTTATAATAATTCCAATAGCTATACATGAATATGTTGTTACAGAATAAACATCTTGCGTATTAAGATCAATTACAGCTATTACAATTAAAAACACAATCATTATAAAATACTTAAGCGCAAAAATTGTCAAACCATATTCTTTAAAGACGAAATAAAACATTATTCCTGTAAATAATTCTAATATAGGATATTTAATAGAAATCTTTTCTCCACAGCTTCTACATTTACCGCCTAAAAATATATAACTTATTACAGGTATTAAATCATATGCTTTAATTTCTGTTGAACAATTTGTACAATGTGATGGAGGATATGCAATTGATTCTCCTAAAGGTATTCTATATATGCACACATTCAAAAAGCTTCCAATAGTTAGTCCAATTATAAATATTAATATTCCCATTTTTTCTCCCATCACTTTTTAGTTAAATTTGAATCTATATTAATTATAATATTTTTATACAACATTTCATATATATGTAAATAATTTTTTCTTAATTTATTCTCGTTTGAAGATGTCTGCTTCTGGACATTTTCAAACGAGAGTAAGTTAATAGTTGAACTTAAAATCCTATAGCTTAATTATATAATTATCCCCAATATATAATTAACTTGTTGCTACTGATATTGTCCCATCTCCTCCAATGGTAAAATCTCTCTCCTCATTAAGAATTGCCTGACATTGTGAGAGTTTTAAAGATTCAATCATTTTTGTATCTTTTGCAAAATCAACTCTCTCATCCGCTGCTATGTATGCATCAAAATCACTAACAAGGGTATCTGAAGGAATAGGTGAATTATTCTTAGCATTATACATCTCTGCATTTGTCACTACTGTTCTAACTTGTGATAGTACCTTTACTTTTTTTGCTTGATTCATATACTTCGATACTCTAGGAACTAAAGCTACAGCTAAAATTCCTATTATAGCCATTACAGCTACAACCTCAATTAATGTGAAGCCTTTTCTCTTTCTTCTTTTCAATACTGTATACCTCCTTTCTAAAACATTGTCTAAAGCATTGCCATAAAAGCTCAATTCTAATCAAGCTAAAATTTTTCTTAACTTATTTTACAAAACAATAAAGGAAGGTATTCCAAAGATACCTTCCTTTATAAGTAAAAATATTATATTTTTAGTACATTCCATCCATTCCCATACCTGCAGGATTAGGCATTGGTGGATTTTTTTCTGGAATATCTACTACAGCTGCTTCTGTAGTTAAGAATGTAGATGCTACTGATGCTGCATTTTGAAGTGCACTTCTTGTAACCTTAGTTGGATCTACAATACCAGCTTTAAGCATGTTAGTGTATTCTCCATTTAATGCATCATATCCTATTCCAGCTTCACTATTTTTAACTTTTTCTATTATAACTGAACCTTCAACCCCTGCATTAGCTGCAATTTGTCTCATTGGTTCTTCTAAAGCTCTAACAATTATGTTTATACCAACCTGGCTATCAGCAACTTCTGATGTTAATGCTGCAACCTTGCCCATAACATTAACATAAGCTGTTCCACCACCTGGTACTATTCCTTCTTCAACTGCTGCTTTAGTTGCTGCTAAAGCATCTTCAATTCTAAGTTTTCTTTCTTTTAATTCTGTTTCTGTAGCTGCACCAACTTTAATAACCGCTACTCCACCAGCAAGTTTAGCCAATCTTTCTTGTAACTTTTCTCTATCAAAATCTGAAGATGTTTCTTCTATTTGACTCTTTATTTGACCAATTCTAGCCTGTATTTCCTCTTTATTTCCTCTTCCATTTACAATAACAGTATTATCTTTAGATATCTTAACACTTTCTGCTTGACCAAGCATATCTAATGTTGTTTCTTTTAAGTCTCTTCCTAATTCTTCTGATACAACTGTTCCTCCAGTTAATACTGCTATATCTTGAAGCATATCCTTTCTTCTATCACCAAATCCTGGTGCCTTAACAGCTACACATGTAAATGTACCTTTTAACTTATTTACAATTAGGGTAGCCATTGCTTCACCCTCGATATCCTCAGCAACAATCAATAACTTTCTTCCAGTTTGAACGATTTGCTCTAATACAGGAAGTATTTCTTGAATATTTGTTATCTTTTTATCAGTTATTAAAATATATGGATTCTCTAGAACTGCTTCCATCTTTTCTGTATCTGTTACCATATAAGCAGAAACATATCCTCTATCAAATTGCATACCTTCAACTACGTCTAATTCAGTACCCATTGATTTAGATTCTTCGACAGTAATTACTCCTTCATTTCCAACCTTATCCATTGCATCAGATATTAATGTACCTATTGTTTCATCTCCAGCTGAAATTGCAGCTACTCTTGCAATGTCTTCTTTGCCGTTTACAGGCTTAGAAATATTCTGAATTTCTTCAACTGCCTTATCTACAGCTAATTTTATACCATTTCTAATAAGCATTGGATTAGCGCCTGCAGTTACATTCTTTAATCCTTCTCTAATTATTGCTTGTGCTAATAAAGTAGCTGTAGTGGTTCCATCTCCTGCTACATCGTTAGTCTTTGTAGATACTTCTTTAACTAGTTGAGCTCCCATATTTTCATATGGATCTTCTAATTCTATTTCTCTAGCTATAGTAACTCCATCATTTGTAATTAACGGAGTACCGAATTTCTTATCTAAAACTACATTTCTTCCCTTAGGTCCTAAAGTAACCTTTACAGTATCAGCTAGTTTATCAACACCAGCTTGCATAGATCTTCTAGCTTCTTCACCAAATATAATTGTCTTAGCCATTTTATTACCTCCTTATTATTCTACTATTGCTAAAATGTCATCTTGCTTTAATATTGTGTACTCTTCTCCATCAAGTTTAACTTCTGTACCCGCATATTTAGAGAATAATACTTTATCCCCAACCTTAACTTCCATAGGGATTCTGTTGCCATCTACTACTGCTCCAGGTCCTACTGCTACTACCTCTGCTTCTTGTGGCTTTTCTTTAGCAGTTCCTGTTAATACTATTCCGCTTTTTGTTTTTTCTTCTGCTTCTAATCTTTTAATTACTACTCTGTCTCCAAGTGGTTTAACTCTCATTACAACCCCTCCTTAATTTATATTAATTAATATTTATCAAATTGTTAGCACTCATTTAGGTAGAGTGCTAATACAATTATTATAATAAATAAATAATCCTTTAATTTCAAATTAAATAGTTCTTTTTATATGCTATATATTAGCCAAAATATAGGATTATTTCAAAATATTTAGCGTTTTCTCTAAAATGCTATTATTTTCTATATAAATCAATCCCCTTCAAAAATCATAATATCTTCATACCTTATATATCCTAAATATATAAAAAATCGTCAATGTGATTATGCAGGATACTAATTGTATTTTTAGCTAGCATTTATATTCTACATATAATAAAATATTATTTAAGCCTAGATAAAATAAAGGTTTTAAATTAAAACCATTTGTTATTATTAACAAAAAGGAGTAACTATATAATGAAAATATCAAAATCTTCTTCAATTTATACAATTTTGAAACAATGGCTATTTTATATATGCTATTTTATCTTTTCTATTACTTTAGCCTTTAAGGTAATTATAAATCTCACTCCCTTTTATAAACTATTAATGAATATCTATAATATACCAAGTCTGGTGTCTATGAATGCCCAAAATATTTATTCTGATTTTACAGAATTAATGAAATATCTGAGAAGCTATAAGCTTTTAGATTTTCCATTAAAATATTTTAAGTATTCCCCTGAAGGTAAGTTTCACTTCGAGGAAGTAAGAATTTTATTTTTAAAAATGGATATACTTTTTTGGATAAGCTTAATAGTCATAATTATATTTATATACTTCTATAGAAAAAATATAAAAGACTTGTTTTCAAGATATACCAAATTCTTAATTACATTACTTATTCTTTGTGGGTTTATTGCTTTACCAATAATAATTAATTTTTCATGGTCTTTTGAAAAATTCCACAAAATATTTTTTAACAATAACGATTGGCTATTCGATCCTGTAACTGACCCAATAATCAATGCGTTGCCAGAAGAAGTTTTTTCAAGTTATCTTATAGCTATTGTAGCTATTTTCTTTATGCTTTTACTAATTCCACAATTAATTAAGCATTTTTCATCAAAGAATAAAAGATTGTCATAAGACTATAACTTATTTAAAAGTCCTCAATACATTTATTGAGGACTAATTTATTATCATTATTTATTATTATTTAATTGCTTCATTTATTAATAAATCATTTTTCAAATCTCTTATAACATCAATATTATTACTAGCACCTAAAAGCATCCAAAATAAAGGTGCCACATTTATAACACTTATATTAAAGAAGCTTTGAACCAAATATCCAACTATAGTAATTCCAAACAGGAAACTCACTTCATTTTTAAATATGTTTCTTAAGTTATCATTAATTACTAATATTAAGAACAACAAATATGCTAAAAGCGCTGGAATTCCCATAGTAGAACTTATTTGCAGAAATTCATTATGAGCTTTATCTATAACTGAATTATGTTCTTGAATCCATACAATACCTTCATTCTTAAACTCTTTCTCAATTACATATTTAAGAGTATCAGGTCCACTACCTAAAAGTGGATGTGCCTTAGTAATTTTAATGGCTAAATCCCATATATAAATTCTCCCTGAGCCAGAATATTCACTTATGGTTCCTGCATCTTTAGCAAACTGCTCTCCTCTACCCGTTATCGAACCGCCAGTACTGATATTTATTACAACTGTAACTACGGTAAAAATCATCAATATTATACCTATTCTTTTTAGATAACTTTTATTATTTTTTCTAATAACATATATTAATCCTATTAATGAATATATCAAGAATGCTAACCATCCACTTCTTGTTAGTGTGCATAGTAACGATGAAAATAAAATTGTCGCTGCAACTAAAAATTTCATCCTCCCTTTTAAAATATATAATCCTAATATAATCGGAAGAAATAGAGTAATATACGTGGAAAGAAAATTTCTATTACCTTGAGTTCCTATAGAATTATTATTTATTAGGGCATGATAAGTATCTTTAGGAATTGGATCTATATCATAATATTGAAATATGCTATAAATAGCTATAATTATCGCTACTACTGTAATAAATCCAATTGCTTTTTTATCTATAATTAAATATCTTTTGGCTGTATAGTAGATAATCCCATAGAATATTATCATTATTAACCCTTCATACCGTACCTCATTGCCTAAAACTGAAATAATAATATCCATTGAAAAAAATGTACTGATTAATACAAATAATATAAAGAACATTAACGTTACATCTTTTTTATCAATAATTAATTTCTTTCTGTTAAGAAACAAAATCATAATTAATAAAGGACACATAACATATAAAAATATTGTTTTAGGTAAATAATAGCTGTCATCTCCATAAGGATACATAATAAGTGGCATTATTCCTGCAATTAATGTTAGAATCAATGTTGCTTCTTTTTTATACATTTTGGCCTCCTTCTTTTTAGAATTATCAAACTCTAAATTTCTTTATATTACTATATTATATTGGTACTTTTTTCAAAAATAAAGAGCCTGCATACACAAGCTCTTATTATTATAAACTATCTTTCAAGATTTATATCATGAAATCCTTCTATCTTATCATTTGCAAGAACTGCTTTTTTAGTTCCTGCTGCATTTAATTTATTAAATACAGCTTTTGCTCTCATTGGAGCAATCATTCTTCCAGCTCCATTTATACATCCACCTTGACACATCATACCTTCAATAAAGTTCCCGTCTAGTCTTCCGGCTTTAGCTAATGTCATAGTCTTCTTTAAATCTGCTCCACCACTAACTTTAACTGGCTTAAACGCAATTTCTATTCCTTTATCAGTAACAAAATTTTCAATAGCTGCTGTAAGCCCTCCAACTACTCCAAACCCTCTTCCAAAAATTGAAGCATCATCAACTTGATTATCTTCACATTCATCAGGATATATTTCAAAGGCATCTAGTAAAGCATATAACTCTTCAAAGGTCAAAACATAATCAACTGCATCTGAAATAGATTCCTTAACAGCCTCACTTTTCTTTGCTGTACAAGGTCCTATAAATACAACCTTTGCCTCTGGATCATTTGCTTTTATATATCTACCAGTTGCTATCATTGGTGAAACTGTTCCAGATATCCTATCAACTTGATCTGGGAATTTCTTTTCTATGTATCCTAAGAAACCTGGACAACAAGAGTTAGTCATATACTTATCTCCATTTTCCATTCTTTCCACAAATTCATTTGACTCATGCACAGTAACAGCATCTGCACCACAAGCAGCTTCTACCATATCTTCGAATCCTAATTTTTTAATAGCACTCTTAATTTGTCCATAAGTAACCTTCATTCCAAATTGACCAGATATTGCTGGTGCCACTACTGCATACATCTTTCTTTTCTTAGCCAATCTCTTTGCTACTGGAACTATCAAACTCTTATCTGAAATTGCACCAAAAGGACATGCTGACATACATGCACCGCAATTCACACAATCTTCTTCATTAATCATAGCTCTTCTATCCTCAGTATTTACCATTAATGCTCCAGTAGGACATGATACCTTACATGGTCTCATTACTTCTGAAATGGCATTGTATGGACAAGCTGTTTTACACATACCACATTCTTTACAGGTTTCTTGATTTATGTAAGCTCTACCCCCAACAATAGATATTGAGTTTACTGCACAAGCTTCAAGACATCTATGTGCCAAGCAATTTCTACATTGATCTGTTACTGTAAACCTATTTATTGGACATCTATCACAAGCTGCTTCTATAACATACACAATTTGTTCATTTGGTCTAATGTCTATAAGTTCTCCATCCACTTTGTCCCCATCAGCTAAAAAACCTGCTGCTAATTTAGCTCTTTCTGAAACAATTGCTCTTTCCTTATATACACAACATCTATATCTTGGTGTACTATCAGTTATTATTTCATATGGAATTTTATCTAATTCTTCTTTATTAAGTCTATCCTCTTTAGCTAGCACTGCAACACTTTTTAATACTTCATGTTTTAATTTACTTAGTTGAGTTTCAAATTGGAACATATTTAGACCTCCTAATATAAATATACATACCTTAACAATTATACCATATTTTTTTGTTAAATTAATAACAATCCTCATGATATTAAGTTTTTTCATAAAGTGCCATTTTATTGCCTATTATTTTATCTTTTTACCTAATGTTATCCTTTTCTTATTTCATATTATTAAAAATAGGCAATGGTAAATATACAATATATATATCGACTCATTGCCTAAACTACTTAATCAATTTTAATTTTATTTTCTCTAGCATAATAAAATAAATATTGTTGAGCAAATCCAGATAGCTTTCCGAATTTATTTCTACCAAATACCCTTATCTTTGGCAACGATACATCAGGTGCTAAATAGAAATGCTGCATTGCTCTTTTTACCCATACATCTACCGGAAACGCTGAATATTTTTTCATTGAGAATAGCATGATGCAATCTGCTACCTTTGCACCTACACCCTTAAATTTTTGCAATTCACTATGACACTCATCATCCTCTAAATAAGTTATCCTTTCTAAGGAAAATTCATTATCTCTATTTCCTTTGGCTTCATTTAATTTAATTAGTGTATCATATATGTACTTACTTCTAAAAGAAGCTCCTGTTTCTACTATTTCTTCTAAAGAAGCTTTACTAAATTCTTCAATTGTAGGGAAGGCAAAATATTTCTTTCCTTTGTAATCTAACTCCTTACCCCATCTTTCTGAAATTCTTCTTATTGTTTTCATTATTATTGGAATTGAATTCCTTGCAGAAATAATAAAGCTTATTAATATTTCATATGGATCTTGATTCAAAAGTCTTATTCCATATCCATATTCTACAGCTTTTTTTAAGAGTTCATCCTTTGATAATTCAACTTTTATCATAGAATAGTCTCTTTCTAAATCAAAGTAATCTAGCCAGATATTTTCAAAGTCCTCTTTACTGGTATTTAAAATTAATACATCAGTTCCTCTTTGTTCTAACTCTATTACTCTCTCATGCGCTATTACTATGTAATTGTCCTCATTAATTTTTTCCCATCTAAAGCATTGACCGCACTCAATTGTTTGCTTTACATTAAAATTCTTACATCCAACTAATTTTACACTATTCTCAGAGTATTCTATTCTTTCGAAATCCATATTTCTCCTCCTGCTTTTATAATTATATCTATGAATATATTACCATAAATTTTCGAATTTGAATAATTGTTATTTTTTAATATGAATTATACGTTACTAAATAAGAGAATTAACCTTTTAATGACATTTTCATTTAAGGTTAATTCTCTTACTTATTTTAACTATATTCACTATTATATATACTAAGATTTAATCTATATTTTGAAGCATTTGGTTTATTCCTTTTGCTGCCTTTTTCCCTGCTTCCATAGCAAGAATTACAGTTGCTGCACCTGTTACAGCATCGCCACCCGCATAAACCCTTTCTCTTGTTGTTCTGCCAGTCTCATCTTGAATTACTATGCATTTTCTTTTATTGATTTCTAATCCTTTCGTAGTTGATGATATTAATGGATTTGGAGAGGTTCCTAGAGACATTATTACAGTATCCATCGGGAAAACCATCTCTAAACCTGGAATCTCAACAGGTTTTCTCCTTCCTGATTCATCTGGCTCTCCCAACTTCATTCTTATACACTTTATACCCGTTACCCATCCACTTTCATCTTGTAATATCTCTATTGGATTTGTAAGTAAATTAAATATTACCCCTTCCTCTTTTGCATGCTGCACCTCTTCTAATCTTGCCGGAAGTTCTTCTTCGCTTCTTCTATATATTACATGAACTTCTGCTCCTAACCTTAATGCTGTCCTAGCTGCATCCATGGCTACATTTCCTCCGCCTACTACTGCTACTCGTTTCCCCATTTTTATCGGAGTATTATATCCTTCTTTAAATGCCTTCATCAAGTTATTTCTTGTTAAAAACTCATTAGCCGAAAACACTCCATTTGCATTTTCTCCAGGTATACCCATAAACTTAGGTAGTCCCGCACCTGAACCAATAAATACAGCATCAAAGCCTTCTTCACTTAGTAATCCATCAATTGTTATAGTTCTTCCTACTACTACATTTGTTTCGATCTCTACCCCTAATCTTTTGACATTTTCAACTTCATATTTAACAACAGTGTCCTTAGGTAATCTAAATTCTGGTATCCCATAAACCAAAACCCCTCCAGGCTCATGAAGTCCTTCGAATATTTTTACGTCATATCCCATTTTAGCTAAGTCTCCAGCACAAGTAAGTCCAGCAGGTCCTGACCCTATAACTGCTACCCTCTTGCCGTTTCTACTTATAACGTTTGATAACCTTATATTATTCTCTCTAACGTAATCAGCCACAAATCGTTCAAGTTTACCAATTGCTACAGCTTCTCCTTTTATTCCTAACACACACTGTTCCTCACACTGGCTTTCTTGTGGGCATACCCTTCCGCAAATTGCAGGCAATGATGAATCTTCAGATATTATTTCTAAGGCTCCTTTTATATCTCCTTCTTTTAACTTAGCAATAAAACCTGGAATATTTATTGAAACTGGACATTTTACTACACATCTAGGAGACTTACAACTTAAACATCTTGATGCCTCTTTTCGTGCCTCATCTTCAGTATATCCTAAGCAGACTTCTTCAAAGTTTGCTCTCCTTATCTTTGGATCTTGCTCTGATATTGGTATTCTCTTCATTCTATCCATTATTCTTCACAGCTACATCCATTTGCATGATGAGTTTCTCCTTCTTCTTTCTTTAATTGAATCCTTCCTTCTTCTGTTTTATACATAGTTTGTCTTCTCAATGCTTCATCAAAATTAACTAAATGACCATCAAATTCTGGACCATCTACACATGCAAACTTAATTTCTTTCCCTACAGTAACCCTGCACGCTCCACACATTCCAGTTCCATCAACCATTATAGGATTTAAACTAACTATTGTTTTTATATCTAATTCTTTGGTCAATATACATACAAATTTCATCATTATCATTGGTCCTATAGCCACAACTAAATCGTATTTCTTCCCTTGATTTATAACCAAATCTTTTAATACTTCTGTAACTAAACCTTTATATCCATAAGAACCATCATCTGTTGCTATATAGAGATTGCCAGCTACCTCCTTCATCTCTTCCTCTAGTATTAAAATATCTTTATTTTTTGCTCCTACGATTACATCTGCTTTTACCCCTTTTGAGTTTAACCACTTCACTTGTGGATATACTGGTGCTGCCCCAACACCACCTGCTACAAATACTATCTTTCTATCCTTTAAGACTTCCATTTTTTCATTAACTAGCTCTGATGGAACACCAAGAGGACCAAGAAAATCATGAAAAAAATCACCCTCTTCATACTTTGCCATTCTTCTTGTTGACTCACCTATGGTTTGAAACACAATTGTTACTGAGTTGGCATTAGCATTATAGTCACAGATAGTAAGCGGGATTCTTTCCCCTTTTTCATCTAATTTAACTATAACAAATTGTCCAGGTTTTGCTGATTTCGCAACCCTTGGAGCTTCAATATCCATTAAATAAAGATTATCTGCTAATATTCTTTTCTTTAAGATCTTAAACATTCATATTCCTCCAAAAACTCATGTTAGTAAGTTATCTTTTAGATAGTTATTTACTATAAAAATAGCTTGAGATTATCTCAAGCTATTGTTTTTCTGCTAAAAATCCACTTTAGTACCATAGTAAGTACACTTAAATAATTTTTCCATTTCTTCTTTTGTTATACTTCTTGGGTTTGATCCAGTACAAGCATCTCCAACAGCTCTTTCAGCTATCATTGCAACCTTTGAATTAAATTCCTCTTCATTAACACCATATTCTTTAAGGGTTAATGGTATATTCATTTTACTATTTAAATCCCTAATTAATTCAGTTAATGAATCCACTAGTTCTTCATTGGTGTCACCAGCTAGTCCAATTCTTTTAGCGATAAAAGCATATCTATCTAAAGCTATTTTCTTATTATAATCAATTACATAAGGTAGATATATAGCATTAGCACACCCATGAGGAATGTGGAATACTGCCCCTGTCTTATGAGCCATAGAATGAGTTATTCCAAGTAATGCATTTGTAAATGCCATACCTGCTAAACATTGAGCATAATGCATTTGTTCTCTTGCACTATTATCTTCTTCATATGACTTTAATAAATACTCATTTATCATTTCTATAGCCTGTAATGCTAATGGATCTGAAAATGGAGAATTTAGTGTTGCAACATATGCTTCAATTGCATGCGTAAGTGCATCCATTCCAGTATGTGCTGTTAAAGTCTTAGGCATAGTTTCAGCTAATTCCGAATCAACAATTGCTATATCTGGAGTTATGTTATAGTCTGCAAGAGGATATTTAATCTCAGTTTTATAATCAGTTATTACTGAAAAAGCTGTAACTTCTGTTGCTGTGCCTGAAGTCGAAGGAATAGCTAAAAATTTTGCTTTATTTCTTAATTCAGGTACAGTAAACGGATTCTTTATATCATCAAATGTTTTTTCTGGATGTTCATAAAATATCCACATAGCTTTTGCTGCATCTATAGGCGATCCCCCACCCATGGATATAATCCAATCTGGGTTATATTCTCTCATAATTTCAGCACCCTTAAGAACAGTTTCTACTGATGGATCTGGTTCAACTCCCTCAATTAATTTTGTCTCAATACCAGCTTCATTTAGGTATCCTATGGCCTTGTCTAAAAAGCCAAACTTTTTCATTGAACTTCCACCTACAACCATTACTGCCTTTTTACCTTTAAGTGTTTTTAAATACTCCATTGAGCCTTTTCCAAAGTATAAGTCTCTTGGTAAAGTAAATCTGTTCATAAATCCATCCTCCTAATCAATAAGCTTTTTATTGAATATTTTCTAATATTTACCATAACATAATTTTACCACTTTGTCTGTTATTTAACAATGATTTAATATTAATTTTCTGATCATTTGAAATTTTCTATTTCTATAATCATTTTCTTTAAATTCTGTTATAATATGTCTTATATACTACATTTAAGGGGGCTATTTAATGTATTTAGAAAAAATCAAAAAGGCAAGGGAATCTATTAAAGATGTGGTTATAAAAACACCAATTATATATAGTGATGTTTTTTCAAAAGAAACCAATAATCAAATTTATATGAAATGTGAAAATCTTCAACTAACAGGAGCTTATAAAATAAGAGGTGCTCTTAATAAAATAAGAAGTTTATCTCCTGAACAAAAAGCAAAGGGTGTTGTTTGTTCTTCTGCTGGTAATCATGCTCAAGGAGTTGCTTACGCTTCAAGTCTCGAAGGAATCAAATCTAAGATTGTAATGCCTAAAACCACACCACTAATAAAGATTCAATCTACGAAAGATTTTGGAGGAGAGGTAATTCTTTCTGGTAATGTTTATGATGATGCTTATAATGAGGCTAAAAGAATCGAAAAAGAAGAAGGTTTATTTTTCTTACATCCTTTCAATGATGAAGATGTTATATTTGGACAAGGTACTATTGCCTTAGAAATTTTTGAAGATATAAAAGACTTAGATATTATATTATGTCCTATCGGAGGCGGTGGACTAATTTCAGGTGTTTCTCTAGCAGCTAAAGAAATTAATCCAAATATTAAAATAATAGGGGTTCAAGCTGAAGGTGCAAACGCAATGGAGCAATCTTTTAAAACTGGCACCTTGGTTAATTTATCAAAGGTTAATACCATTGCAGATGGTATTGCGGTTAAATGTCCTGGAGATCTTACATATAGTTTTATAAAAGATTATGTAGATGATATTGTTACTGTAAGTGACGGAGAACTTACTGAAAGTTTTCTAATTTTATCTGAAAAGCACAAATTATTAGCGGAACCATCTGGTGTAGCATCTTTAGCTGCTGCTAAGAAACTTAATGTTAAAGGCAAAAAAATTCTTTCTATAATTAGCGGAGGGAACATTGATATGGTTACAATCTCCTCTCTTATTAATTCAGGATTGGTTTCTAGAGGGCGTCTATTCTGCTTCTCTGTTGAATTGCCAGATGTACCTGGTGAACTTTTAGAAATATCTAGAATACTAAGTTCAGTAAATGCTAATGTAATAGAGCTTAATCATAATCAATTTAAAGCTTTTGATAGATTAAAGAATGTTGTTCTTGAAGTTACAGTTGAAACTAATGGACACACTCATATTGATACGATTAAGGCAGAGCTTAAGAATAGTGGATATGAAATAACTCAAGTTTATTAATATTATTTAATAATTGCAAAAAACTCTAGCAACTTTTATAGTTACTAGAGTTTTTTTGGATTTATATATAGTGGTAAATTGTAAGCAAATTAAGCATTGTAGTTGAAGAATCCTCTTCCACTCTTTCTTCCTAACCATCCAGCTCTTACATATTTTCTTAATAATGAATGAGCTCTGTACTTTGTATCACCAGTTTCAGTGTAAAGTACATCCATGATAGCTAGACAAACATCAAGACCTATAAGATCTCCTAATGCTAAAGGTCCCATTGGGTGATTAGCACCTAATTTCATAGCAGTATCTATATCTTCAGCTGAAGCTACACCTTCTGCTAATATTCCAACTGCTTCGTTTATCATTGGTATTAATATTCTATTAACTACGAATCCTGGAGCTTCTGCAACTTCTACAGGTTCTTTACCAATAGCTACTGATACTTCTTTAACTGCTTCAAAAGTTTCATTTGAAGTAGCCATTCCTCTTAT
Source organism: Clostridium paridis (assembly GCF_016765615.1). Classification (GTDB taxonomy): domain Bacteria; phylum Bacillota; class Clostridia; order Clostridiales; family Clostridiaceae; genus Clostridium_T; species Clostridium_T paridis. Next base: position 57,635 of record NZ_JAESWA010000024.1, read on the forward strand.
AATTTCAACAAGCTTCATAATTGGAGCTGGATTAAAGAAGTGCATTCCTATAACTTTATCTGGTCTCTTTGTAGCTGCTGCTACTTCTGTAATTGAAAGAGATGATGTATTTGAAGCTAATATAGTTTCTGGTTTACATATAGAATCTAATTCAGCGAATATTTCTCTTTTAATTTTCATGTTTTCAACTGCTGCTTCAACTACTAAATCACAATCTGCAGCTGCATTTAAATCAGTTGTTCCTGAAATTCTTGAAAGGATTGCATCCTTTTCTTCTTCTGTTATTTTTCCTTTAGCAGCTAATTTTTCAACATTTTTTTGAATTCCTGCTAATCCTCTGTCAACGAATTCATCTTTAATATCTCTTACTATAACTTCGAATCCTTTTTGAGCAAATGCTTGAACGATACCTGCTCCCATAGTTCCTGCACCAAGTACAAAAATCTTTTCCATAATACTAACCTCCAAAAATTTTTTATTTTAAAATTTTTAATAGGGGATTATTAGGATTCTTAATCTAGAACCCTAATTCCCCTTACAATTATATTATTCCCTAATATTATGCGTTTTCTTTTAGTGCTTTAACTTGAGCTGTTAACTCAGGAAGTACTTTAGTTAAATCTCCTACAATAGCATAATCAGCTACTTGCATAATTGGAGCACTAGCATCCTTGTTAATAGCTATTATTAAATCTGATTCTTGCATACCAGCAACGTGTTGAATAGCTCCTGAAATACCACAAGCTATGTAGATTGATGGTCTTACAGTTTTTCCTGTTTGACCTACTTGAAGGTCCTTATCAATCCATCCTTTTTCTATTGCTGCTCTTGAAGCTGCAACTGTTCCATCTAAAGCTTCAGCTAATTCTTGAAGAAGTTTGAAGTTTTCTTCACTTCCTACTCCTCTACCACCAGCTACGATGAATTCAGCTTCACTTATATCAACTATATCTTTCTTTTCTTTTACTATTTTAACTACTTTAGTTCTAACGTCAGCTTCAGTTAATTTAACTTCAACTGTTTCTATTTCAGCTTTGTTTCCAGCTGTTTCGATCTTTGAGAAAACTCCTGGTCTAACAGTAGCCATTTGTGGTCTGTGATCTTGACAAGCTATTGTAGCCATTAAGTTACCACCAAATGCTGGTCTTGTAGCTAAAAGGAATTTACCTTCTGCATCTATATCTAAAGAAGTACAGTCAGCAGTTAATCCTGTTGTAAGTCTAGCTGCAACTCTTGGACCTAAGTCTCTTCCTATGAAAGTAGCTCCTATGAATAATATTTCTGGCTTTCTTTCGTTAGCTAAGTCACAAATAACTTTTGTATATCCATCAGTTGTGTAATGCTCTAATAATGCATCTTCTGCAACTAAAACTCTATCAGCTCCATGAGTTCCTAGTTCTTCAGCTAATCCTGAAACGTTGCTTCCGATTAATAATGCAGTAAGCTCTACTCCAAGTTTATCTGCAATTTTTCTTCCTTCTCCTAATAATTCAAGAGAAACTTTTTGAAGTTCTCCTTCTCTTTGTTCAGCAAAAACCCAAACGCCTTTGTAATCTGCTATATTACTCATTATCTTTACCTCCTAATATTAGATGTAGTGTTTTTCTTTTAACTTAGATATTACGTAACTTGCTGCTTCTTTTGCTGGCTTATCAACTACTTCTCCAGCTCCCTTAGTTTCTTTTGTCATAGACTTCTTAACCTTGGTTGGAGATCCTTTTAAACCAAGCTCAGCTTTATCTACATCTATATCGTCAGCTGACCAAACTTTTATTTCTGCATCCTTTGTATCAAAGATGTTTCTAACGTTCATATATCTTGGGTTATTTAATTCTTTTATTGCAGTTAATAAAACTGGAGCTTTAACTTCAACTAGTTCGTATCCATCTTCTAATGCTCTGTTTATTACTAGTTTATCTCCTTCAACTTTAACATCTTGAACATATGTTATTTGAGGAATATTTAAGTGTTCAGCAATTTCTGGTCCTACTTGAGCAGTATCTCCATCGATTGCTTGTCTTCCAGCAAATATTATATCATATTCTAATTTCTTTATTGCTCCTGCTAATGCTTTTGAAGTAGCTAGTGTATCAGAACCTGCAAATGCTCTATCAGTTATAAGTATAGCTTCATCAGCTCCCATACTTAAAGCTTCTCTTAAAGCATCTTTAGCTTGTGGAGGTCCCATACTTACTATAGTAACTGTTGCTCCTAAGTTTTCTTTTAATACTAATGCTTCTTCTAATGCATGTTTATCCTCTGGATTTATGATTGAAGGAACTCCATCTCTTATAAGTGTTCCTGTCTTTGGATCTATTCTTACAGCTGTTGTATCTGGAACTTGCTTTAAACAAACTACTATTTTCATATTAATTAGCCCTCCCTAAATTACTTTAAAAGACTTCCTGAGATAACCATTTTTTGAACTTCTGAAGTACCTTCATAAATTTCAGTTATCTTAGCGTCTCTCATTAGTCTTTCTACTGGATATTCTTTAGTATATCCGTATCCACCAAAGATTTGTACAGCTTTAGTAGTAACTTCCATAGCTACATCAGCAGCAAATAATTTTGCTCTTGCAGCTTCTAAAGTGTATGGAAGTCCTTGATCTTTAGTCCATGCAGCTTTATAAACTAATTGTCTAGCTGCTTGTACTTTAACATCCATTTCAGCTATATACCATTGTAAACCTTGGAATGCAGCTATTGGTCTTCCGAATTGTTTTCTTTCTTTCATGTAAGCTATTGCTTCATCTAAAGCTCCTTGAGCTAATCCTAAAGCTTGTGCAGCTATACCAATTCTTCCTCCATCAAGAGTTTTCATTGCTATACCAAAGCCTTTACCTTCAGCTCCTAATAAGTTTTCTTTTGGAACTATACAGTTTTCCATAATTAATTCTGTAGTTGAAGATGCTCTAATACCCATTTTGTTTTCAAGTTTTCCAATTGAGAAACCTGGGAAGTCTTTTTCAACTATGAAAGCTGATATTCCTTTAGTTCCTTTACTTCTATCAGTCATAGCAAATATTATGAAAGTCTCAGCAACTCCACCATTTGTTATGAATATTTTAGAACCATTTAATATATAGTTATCTCCATCTAATACAGCTACAGTTTGTTGTCCTGCTGCATCTGTTCCTGCTCCTGGTTCAGTTAAACCAAATGCACCTATCTTTTCACCTTTAGCTAATGCTGGAAGATATTTTTCTTTTTGAGCTGGAGTACCAAATTGATCAACTACTGATGCACATAAAGATGTGTGAGCTGAAACTATAACTCCATGAGTTCCGCATACTTTTGATAATTCTTCAACAGTCATGATGTAAGATACAGTATCTCCACCAGCTCCGCCGTATTCTTTCTTAAAAGGAATACCTAACATTCCTAATTTAGCCATTTTCTTTACATTGTCCATTGGAAATTCTTCAGTTTCATCAATTTCCCCTGCTATAGGCTTTACTTCGTTTAAAGCAAATTCTCTTACCATTTGTCTTACTAGTTCTTGTTCCTTTGTTAATGCAAAATCCATTATTTTACCTCCTTATTAATCCCCTAATTATTTATTTTGGAAGTTCTTAGCTCTTCTTTCAATGAAAGCGCCCATTCCTTCTTTTTGGTCTTCAGTTGAGAAACATTTTCCAAAGTCTTCTGCTTCAACTAATATTGCTTGATCCATGTCAACTTGTGTTCCTCTATTTATAGCATCCTTACATAGCTTAACAGCTATAGGAGCATTTTCAGCTATTTTATTAGCAAGTGTTAAAGCTTCTTCCATTAGATTTTCTAGTGGAACTACTTTATTTACTAGACCTATTCTTAAAGCTTCATCAGCCTTAATAATGTCTCCTGTATATATTAATTCTTTAGCTTTTCCAAGTCCAACTATTCTAGGTAATCTTTGAGTACCTCCAAAGCCTGGAGTGATTCCTAAACCAACTTCTGGTTGAGCAAATTTAGCTTTTTCCGATGCAATTCTTATATCACATGCCATAGCTAATTCACATCCGCCACCTAAGGCAAATCCTGATATAGCAGCTATTACTGGCTTATCCAAATTCTCTAATCTTCTGAAAACATTGTTTCCTAAAATACCGAATTCTTTTCCTTGTTCTTCTGTTAAATCCTTCATTTCAGCTATGTCAGCACCAGCTACAAATGATTTGTCTCCTGCTCCAGTTAATATTACTGCGTATAGGTCTTTGTCTTTTTCTAATTCTGCTATAACAGTGTCTAAATCCTTTAATGTTTCTGAATTTAATGCATTTAAAGCTTTAGGTCTGTTAATTGTTACAATAGCAACCTTCTCTTTTTTTTCAAGAGTGACATTTTTTAATTCCATGGTGGCAATCCTCCTTAAAATCAACCTACAAGTTTAACTCTTTTTTTGACATATTTTTTAAAATCTAATTAATTTTCTTTGTAATTTCATGAATATTTTTTAAATCTTTGTTAATAATATAACAATTACAGTCAAAAAAATAAGTGAAGTTTGTAACTCCACTTACGATTATAATAGATTGTTAAATTCTTTGCAATATTTTTATGGTATATTTCACTATAATTTAATAATATATTGTGAAACTTTAATCTATATATCATTACTCTCTTGTATATCAAGGATTAATCCTATTTTTATCAAACATTCTAAATTATCCGTTTCAAAAAGATAAGATTCAAATTTAGGAATCTATTTACAAATAATAAAAACATAGGGACGTTTTGCTTGCACTTACAAACAAAACGTCCCTATGTATTAGAATTACTCTAATATACTATTCTTCTTTTTGGTTTAATAAATAAACTAAAGTCATAACACTTTCACTTAAATGAACATTTTCTACAGTCATACCTTCAGGTACATTTAAATCCACTGGAGCAAAGTTCCAAATCCCTTTTACTCCACCTTGAACTAATTCATCACAAACCTTTTGAGCATTTAATTTTGGAACACAAATAACTCCTATGTCAATGTGATTATTTTTCAAGAAACTTTGTAAGTCATCAATATCTTGAATCTCAATATCTCTTATTCTTATTCCAATAAGCTTAGGATTAGCATCAAAAATCCCAACTAGATTAAATCCAGCTTTATCAAATCTATAATTGGCTATTGCCTGACCAATATTACCTGCACCAACTATTATAGTATTATATTTTTTATTCAATCCTAATATAGAACTTATTTGTGAATGAAGTTCTCTTACATTGTAGCCATAGCCTTGCTGTCCAAAGTCTCCAAAGCAGTTTAGGTCCTGTCTTATTTGTGAAGCAGTAAATCCTATTTTCTCACTTAGTTCTTTTGAACTTATTCTATCTACATCATTCTTTAAAAGTTCTCCTAAATATCTATGGTATTTAGGAAGTCTTTTTATAACTGCCATTGATATATTTTTCTTTTTCTCCATGTCTGCACCTCTTTCATTAATCTCTATATTGAAAGTTAAATACAAATTTGATATACCAATCTTCATAATTAAATTTATATTTTACTGTGTAAAAACTTAGAATAACTAAGCTTTTAATTAAATTTATGTATCGAAGTAGTATAGCTTAAAATATGTAAATTATAAAAATCAACCTAACTTAAATATTTTAACATAAAATTCACTTTTTTTCTATATGTTAATAGGAATATAAAACCCATTAAATTAGATACCCAATGGGTTTTTATGGCAATAATTTTTGCTACGATATTATTATATAACACTTCTTGTTGAGAATAAAATATTTAATAAACTTAATTTACTACTATTTATAAGTTTTTTCGCCATATATTCTGTTGATATACCTATCATAAAGAGGTATAATATGTAAAAAGATATTTGGAGGTGTAATTATGTTTAGTGCTAAACTTTTAGATGCATTAAATCATCAAGTTAATTATGAATTTTACTCATCTTATTCATATCTTTCTATGGCTGCCTATTGTGAATCTATCGATTTACCAGGTTTCTCAAACTTCTTTCGAGTTCAAGCTCAAGAAGAACTTTTTCATGCCATGAAATTTTTTGATTACATACAACAAAAAAATGGCGAAATAATATTAGAAAAAATTGATCAGCCAACCATAAAATTTGAAAGTGTATCTCATGTTTTTGAAACTGCCTTTGAACATGAACAAATAGTAACAAAGAAGATATATAACCTAGCAGATATAGCTACAGAAGAAAGAGAACATGCTACTTTAAGCCTATTAAAATGGTTTATTGATGAGCAAGTTGAGGAAGAAAATACTTTCGATACCCTTTTGAAAAAACTAAAAAGAGCTAAAGATAATCCAGCTGCACTATATCTATTAGATGATGAACTTGCAAAAAGAGTATATACTCCACCAACTGCTACTAATTAAATCAAATAATGATAATTATAAAGAAACTCATATTTTTTTGAGTTTCTTTTTTTATATTAATGTATAAAAAAATAGGACTTATATATACTGAAATTCAGCCCTATACAAGTCCTTATAATACAAAATTCACTAAAAATTTTGTACCAGGCTTATGCCTGTAGCTATTCCCTTTTGCCTGAAAGTTTACTATCGAAATAGATTATATTTAAAATATCGATTTTTGTCAATATATATCGTATTATGATACTTTATTTTTTCTTAATATCCTCATAGAATTTAATACAGCTAAAAGAGCAACTCCTACATCTGCAAAAACACCTTCCCACATTGTACCTAGTCCTATTACTGCTAATATTAAAACTAATGCTTTAACGCCTAATGCGAAGATAATATTTTGTTTAACTATTAGTGATGTTGTTTTAGAAATACTTATAGCTTTAGCTATTTTAGATGGCTCATCTGTCATAATAACAATGTCAGCTGCTTCAATTGCTGCATCTGAGCCTACGCCTCCCATTGCTATTCCTATATCAGCCCTTGCAAGTACAGGTGCATCATTTATTCCATCCCCGACAAATATTACTTTAGTGCCATCATTCTTAGCACTTAATATTTCTTCAACCTTTTCAACTTTATCTTGTGGAAGAAGTTCAGAATATATCTTATCCAGATTTAATTCTTCATTAACAGCTTCCGCAGTAGCTTTATTATCTCCTGTAAGCATAACTGTCTCTTTTATTCCTAATGATTTTAACATTTTAATTGCTTGATCAGAATCCTTTTTAACTTCATCTGATATTACAATGGCACCTATATATTCTCCTTCTAGAGCAATATATACTAATGTTCCTTCATGTTTAATATCATCAACCTGGATGTTATTTTCAACCATTAATTTTCCATTTCCAGCAAGAATTCTTTTCCCTTTTACTGTGACGCTTATGCCCTTTCCAGCTATCTCCTTATAATCTAAAATCAATGAATTATCTATAGATCCGTTAAATGACTTTTTAATAGATTCTGCTATTGGATGATTTGAATAGCTTTCTGCATAAGCAGCACATTCCAATATTTCTTCATCTGTGTATTCATTTGTTGAATAAATTTTAGTAACACTAAATACCCCTTTGGTTAATGTTCCTGTTTTATCAAAGATAACCGTATCTACTGATTTTAATGCTTCTAAATAGTTTCCACCTTTTATTAATATACCATGTTTAGAAGCTGCCCCTATTCCTCCAAAGAAAGCAAGAGGTATTGATATAACTAGTGCACAAGGACAAGAAACAACAAGGAATATTAGTGCTCTATATATCCACTGACTAAATGAACCTAATCCTATAACTGGAGGAATTACTGCTAGTGCTAAAGCTGAAAAAACTACAGCTGGTGTATAGTATCTTGCAAACTTAGTAATAAACTTTTCAGTTTTAGCTTTTTTATTTCCAGCATTTTCAACCAACTCTAATATCTTAGATACAGTTGATTCTCCAAAAGTTTTTGTAACTTCAATTCTAATTGGTGAATTTTTATTTATTGATCCTGAAAGAACTTCATTCCCTGCACTTACCTTGCGTGGAAGTGATTCACCTGTTAATGCAGAAGTATCAAGCATAGCTTCTCCACTTATTATCTTTCCGTCTAAAGGTACTTTTTCGCCTGGCTTAACTATTATAATATCACCAATCGCTATTTCTTCTGGTGAAACTTTAATTTCTCTTTCATTTACTATCTTATTTGCATAATCAGGCCTTATATCCATTAATTGACCAATAGATTTTCTTGATTTATTTACTGCATATCCTTGGAACATTTCTCCTATTCCATAGAAAATCATAACTGCAGCACCTTCTGGATATTCCCCTATTGCAAATGCACCTATTGTGGCTATGGTCATAAGGAAGTTTTCATCAAATACTTCACCATTTTTAATATTTTTCAATGCGGTTAATAAAACTTCTCCACCTACAATTACATAACTGATACCAAATGCAGCTATTTCAACATAAGGTATGTCTTTAAAAAAGAATCCTATTCCATAAAAAATTACTCCAATAACTAACTTTACTAATTCCTTAGATTCAAATCCTTCATGTGAATGATCATGGTTGTGTTCGTGAGAATGATCATGATGTTCATCGTTGAGTCTATCTTCAGTTTTGCTAATTTGAATATTACTTCTCACTGCTCTTTCTGATGATAAAACCTCTTTTACTTTAACATGTGGTTCTAATTTTATAACAATTTCTTCAACCTTATTTTTAATCAAATCTAAATTGGTTGCTTCCTTTGGGGATATAGCTAAGGTATTAGATGAAAAGTTTAATGATGCTTCTTCTACTTCTTCTAATGCATTAACTCTACTTTCTATTTTTGCAGCACAATTAGCGCAATCTAATCCTTCTAATAATAACTTTATCTCTTTCATATTATTTCCCCTACCTTTCTGTTATATGGCTTAGACCTTGATTAAATATACCTTTAACATGTTCATCATCTAGTGAATAATAAACAACTTTTCCTTCCTTTCTAAACTTAACTAATCTAGCTGATTTTAACACTCTTAATTGATGTGATATAGCTGATTGTGTCATTCCTAGAAGTGCTGCCATATCACACACGCACATCTCACTTTCAAATAAAACACATAAAATCTTTATTCTTGTAGAATCTCCAAAAACCTTAAATAATTCAGCTAAATCATAGAGAGTCTCCTCTTCAGGAATCGTTTCTTTCACCTTATTTACTATATCATCATGAATAATAGTACAGTTACAGCTTTCAATTTTATTTAAATCCTTCATAATTACACCTCTGAATATATGAATAATTGTTCATACGTTTTCTTATATTATATTCATTTCTCATATAAATTGTCAATATCTCTTATATAAATAAAAAAATAAAAGCTAGATAAAAGAATTTTTTAATTTCCTTTACCTAGTTTTAAATTAATTAAATACACTTTTTTATTTTAGTGATGCACTATATAAGGATGTATATATTCCATTCTTAGATAAAAGTTCTTGATGATTTCCCTTTTCTGCTATGCCTTCAGCAGTTAATACAACAATTTCATCTGCATTTTTTATAGTTGACAATCTATGGGCAACAATAAGTGTTGTCCTACCTTTTGCCAACTCTTCTAAAGATTTTTGTATTATAAGCTCCGTTGTATTATCAAGTGCAGAAGTTGCCTCATCCAAAATTAATATCTTTGGATTTTTTAAGAACACTCTTGCTATTGACATCCTTTGTTTTTGGCCACCAGATAATTTTAATCCCTTTTCTCCAATATATGTATTATATCCATCTGGCAAGCTCATTATAAAATCATGTATATTTGCTCTTTTAGCTGCTTCAATTACTTCTTCTTCACTTGCATCAGGATTTCCGTATAGAATATTTTCATATATGGTTCCAGTGAATAAAAATACATCTTGCTGAACTAAACCAATATTCTTTCTTAAGGAGTCTCTATTAATATTTTTTATATTAATATTGTCAATAAATATATCTCCCTCGTCAACTTCATAAAATCTAGGAACCAAGTGACATAGGGTTGTTTTTCCTCCACCTGATGGCCCTACTAAAGCAACAGTTTGTCCCTGATTAATATTAAGTGATAATTCTTTTAAAACATGAGTTTCTTCATCATCATATTTAAAACTTACATTGTCAAATGTTATCTGTCCTTTTACGTCTTTAATTTCTATGGCATTATTTAAGTCCTCTTCTTCTGAAACCTCCATTATTTCTTTAAATCTCTCAAAACCAGTCATTCCAGATTGTAATTGCTCAACAAAATTAATTAACCTCTTAATTGGATCCATAAACATTTTTATATAAAGTAAATATGCAACATAATCACCTACTGAAATATATCCTTTGAAAGTAAAGAATCCACCAAGGGATAGAACTGTTAAGTTAAGAAAGTCAACTATAAAATTCATTCCAGAAAAGAATTCTGCCATTGCTTTATATGCAAATTCTCTCGCACTTTTAAATGCATTATTGCCCTCTTCAAATTTCTCAATTTCATAAGTTCTATTAGTAAAAGCTCTAGAAACTCTAATTCCTGAAACTGAATTTTCTAAAGAGGCATTAACTTCACCAATCTTTACTCTAGTCTCTTTAAATGCATTTGCCATCTTCATTCTTTTCTTAATAGCAAATATCAATAAAAATGGTATAAATGCAAAAGTAATTAATGTTAGCTTAACGTTTATAGTACACAAAATAATAAATGATCCTATTAACATTATTATTGATAAAAATAGATCTTCTGGGCCATGATGTGCAAGTTCTGATATGTCCATTAGGTCATTAATTATTCTAGACATAATTACACCTGTTTTATTGTCATCAAAGTATTTAAATGGCAGTTTCTGAAGATGTTTAAAGATATCTCTTCTCATATCACCCTGCATTCTTACTCCAACTACGTGCCCCCAATATTCAACAAAATAATTAAGTCCTAACTTAAGTATATAAATGAATAATAAAGTAATGCTCCAGGTTACTAAAAGCCTTAAATTTTTATTTGGAACATAATCATTAATAATCCCTCTTGTGATCATTGGGTAAAACAAATCACAAATCGCTGCTAAAAATGCGCAGAATAAGTCCATTATAAAAAGTTTTTTATGGGGTTTATAATACTTTATAAAATCTCTAATCATTCTATCCCTCCTTTATTAAAAAATCGTCAAGGCGATTATGAGCCGTCGATTTTTTCCTCGCATCTGCCTTTCCAAGCTCATGTGAGAAAAAATTGGCAGGCGACTAATTCTTTTTTTATTCTTTAAGGGAGTCTAGTAAATCCTTAGATTATAATTCAAACTTATAATGTTATCCAAAACCTTAAAATATTATAAACTCTTAAAGAATAAAAAATAGAAAACTCACAAAAATGAGTTTTCATATTAATACATTATACATCTTCTACTTTTAATATTCCAGTGGAATAGATATTATAGGGTTTTAAGTTCAACTAATAACTTATTTATGTAAGAATAAATTAAGTTTCCTATAAAAAACCCTATATACTTCCTTGTATCATTAATACTTATATTCGCTTACATTTTCACATAAATCTATATTTAGCTGTTTGTCATCTATTACTTTTTTATAAGAAACTAAAAATTCATTTAACTCATTATCTGTTAAGTCTATTTTTCCACTACTTAAAATCATTACGTTTTCTTTATCTAATATAATTTGTATTTTATTCTTTGCATTATCTATTGAATATTTGGTTATATTACTAACATTTAATCTTCCTTTATACTTCTCTTGGAATCCTATAGTTTTTCTTAATTCCTCATAATTAGTACCTAACCCATATGCATTTAAATCTATCCCCATATTTTTAATTTGGCCTTCTATATTATTCATATCCACGCCATATCTTTTCATCATTTCTTTTTGTATATTCATAAACTTTTCTTGGGAAATATTATTCTCTTGCATATATTTATTTATTTTAGTCATCATTTCTGCCATGGATAACTGACCTTGTGATAATGAATAGTATAATTCATAAATATACGACTCAAATTTATCTACATCTTTATCCCTAGCCTTATTTTTTAATTCATTAAAATCTATTATTCTATCATCCATAAGCTTTTCCTCCCATGTTCATTTATAGGGTTTTAAGTTCAACTATTAACTTATTCATGCCTGAAAATGTCCAGAAACCGACATTTTCAAACAACTATAAGTTAAGTTTCCTATAAAAAACCCTATATATATTATAGTCTATTAATTTTTGTAAAGAAAGTCTTATTGGTATGATATAAGTATATCTTAAACTATATTTAATTATTATAGAGTATTAAGTTCAACTAATAATTAATTCCTGCCTGACCTCAACCTTAAAATATTATAAATTCTTAAGAGTAAAATCTCTATTATGAAAAACTTATGTTTAATAATTTTTCAGTATTAATAAAATCAACACTCACTCTTTTCTTGGTTTCTTTAAGTAGTTTATAAATATCATCATTTACATCCTTTGGACTTACAATTACACCAGTGTAAACACTGCTCTTTACTAGAATTCCAAGAAAGCTTAAGAATTCATCCCTGCCTACGGCACTTTTATTACAATATACGAGAACGTTTTTCTCTTTATCCTTTCCAATTATTAATTTATTTTCTTTTTCCTTAAATTGCATATTATTATAGTTTGTTTTTTGCAAATAACTTAAACAATATCTAGTATATTCATAATCAGATAATCTTTCTATATCTTTTAATGTAAGAATCTTATTTTTCAGTCTACATAACCTCTCCTCTTTACCTCTTATATATTTAATTAGTGATAATATATTATCCATAAAAATCAAAAACTTTATTGTTACTATAATAAGCAAAAATCCATATACTAAAGATAAAAAATTACTAATCATATTCTCTCCTTTTAAACTATTTATTACTATATATATTTAAACAGTTCTTTAACCCCATACCGCTCTTCTTCTCTCACAAAAATCATATCCATCAATCAAATCAACATTTATGCTACTAGGCAATTCTTCTATGTACTCAACTACACTTTTCGAGAACTTCCCTTGAGTTATTACAGTTGCTCTATTAATATTTTTACTTATCATTATTCCTAAAACTTCTTGTATATCTTCTAACCTAACTTCTTGTAAAACTGTCTCATCTAAAATCTCTTCATCATACTTGTAGTATACAAATGTAGCTATGCCTTTTAGATTATTTTTCTCATACTTCAGAACCTTCATGTCTTTCTTGTTCTTTTCTTCAATTGAGTATATATTATATCCATAGATTGTTAATAATTCTTCACAACTCTCAAAGAAGTCCTCTTTCTTGCATATCATTAAATCTTTTATCGCGGGAAATCCCCAAAAGAAATCTTCTCTTCTATAATATTCTTCTCTTTCTATTTTAAATTGTCTTAATTTTTTGTCTAAAATTCTTAATATAAAAATGATTGCAATTAATAAAATTATTTTTCCCATTTTTACCTCCACTATTTTCCTTTATATATAATTATTAAACTTATTAAACTTATTTATTCACATATCTTAGCTAATTAACTTTATAATTCATTTTTTGTATCTTATAAATTAAATGCTATAATGGTACTGATATTATAAAAAGGGGGCTACTTAAGTGTTAGGCACAATTGTTAATTTCATTGCCATATTAATTGGAGGTTCATTAGGATTATTTATTAAAGGTGGACTACCTAAAAGATTTATGGATACTATCATGAATGGTATAGCTTTGTGTATTATTTACATAGGTGTTTCTGGTGCCATAAAGAGCGAACAAATGCTATTAATTGTTGTATCCATAGTAATTGGTTCTTTAATTGGGGAACTTGTTAATATTGATGGAAAGCTAATTGCTTTAGGTAATTTTATTGAAAGCAAAAGCAAAAAATCTTCTGAAGGGGTTTCTATCTCTCAAGGCTTTGTTACTGCAAGTTTATTATTTTGTGTTGGAGCCATGGCTATTGTTGGGGCATTAGAAGGTGGGTTATCACATAAACACGATATTCTATTTACTAAATCTATATTAGATGGTATTACCTCAATAATATTATCATCTACTTTGGGCATTGGAGTTCTTCTATCTGCCTTTTGTGTTTTAATATATCAAGGTATCATAGTACTTGGATCTAGTTTACTTCAAGGAATATTAACAACTAGTATAATAACAGAAATGAGTGCAGTAGGTAGTTTATTAATTTTAGGCCTAGGTTTAAACATGCTAGGAATAACTAAAATAAAAGTTGCTAATATGCTTCCTGGAATTATTGTACCTATTATTTATGGGTCACATTTAACATAAATAAAAAAAGTGGACAATTTGTCCACTTTTTATTTTATAGTTCTATTAATGGAACTATTTTATCTAATCTTCTTAATCCAAAATCAGCCGGTTTAAGTTCTACATATTTAATACCCTTACTATCTAGATCAGCCTTTATTTTAGCTTGAACTAGTATCATTTCAGGAGATATAAGAACTATATCAATACCTTCTAAAACATTAACATATTCTTTGTCATCAGCAAAAACCCATTCAAAAGGTAAGGCATTATCCACTCTATATTTTTCTGCATCCTTTTTGAAAGCTTTTGATTGACCTGTTTCTTTGCACAATACTAATACTTTTTTCATTTTTACCCATCCTCTCTACTAAGTATATTAATACTAACTTATATACTCATTTTAGTTGTGAATTTACCCGTTCACACTTACTATTTTACCATGACAGAAAAGATTTACAAACATCTTTATTGTATTTTTTTCGCCAAAATCACTACATTACACTAACTTTTTGTTATTTTTCTGTTTTATATGTACTTTTCTAAGTAGAAAAACAAATCCCCCATTAAATATATTTAACGAGGGATTTATAATTAATTTTTTATTTTACATCTGAAGATAATTTATCTTTTCCGTAAACAGTTCCCCAATCATTTATAAATTGATCAATGCTCCAATCTGTTAATGGATGAGATAATAGTGCATCCATAATTTCTGGATTAACAGTTACTGAGTGTCCACCTGCAAGTGCAACATTGTGAACTTGTTGAACATTTTTGAAGGAAGCAGCAAGAATTTTAGCATCTAGTCCATAAATATCAAACAATTCTCTAATTTCTGCTACAACTCCTACGCCATCACCACTTATATTATCTATTCTATTTACATATGGTGCTACATAGTCTGCACCTGCCATAGCTGCCATCAAAGCTTGATCTGCTGTAAAGATTGCAGTTGCTGTAATTTTTACTCCTCTTTGCTTAAGTAATTTCATTGCTTTTATTCCTTCTGGAATTACTGGAATTTTGATATATAAATTTCCACCTATTGTTTTGTTTAAATATTCTGCTTCCTTTATAATATCCTCAGCTTTTATTCCTAATGCTTGAACATGAAGCATAGTATCTGCTCCAATTACTTCTCTAATATCTTTTAGTATCTTTATAAATTCTGATTTTTCTTTTGATATTATAGTTGGGTTAGTTGTTACTCCGCTAATTGGATATAAATCATAAGCCCTTCTAATTTTATTAACATCTGCAGTGTCTAACATATAAATCATATTCTCATCCTCCAAAATTTTTTTATCCACCAATGACTACTTTTATTCCTGAACTCTCAAATATACTTCTCACCTCATCTATTTCTTCTGACTTTGGCGGATTGATATCTTTAAGCTCATATTTTTTATTTATACCTCTATATTTCGAACTACCATATTGATGAAGTGGTAGCAGATGGACCTCTTTAATTCCAATAGAAATTACAAATTCCTTAATTTCTTCGATATTATCTTCTTCCATTGTATATCCTGGAATAAGTGGAATCCTTGGGATTACTTTATGTCCTAGACTTACTAGTCCTCTTAAGTTATTTTTTATTACTTCACTATTTGCTTTTATTATTTTTTGTGCTTTTTCATTATCCATTATCTTTAGGTCGAATAGAATTGTATCTGTATATTCTGCTAAAGCCCTTAGTGTCTCAAAGTTTCCGTACCCTGACGTCTCTATTGCAGTATTTATTCCTAATTCTTTTACCCTTTTAAGTAATGCACAGGCAAATTCTCCTTGAGAAAGTACTTCTCCTCCTGAAAGAGTTACTCCTCCTTCTGTTGAGTCATAAAACACCATATCTTCTTTTATTATTTCAAGTAATTCTTCAATTGTGTACTCTTGACCTACATATTCAAGTGCTCCTGTAGGACAACTTTCAGGATTTTTAGAACACTTATAGCAATCCGCAGCGCTACACTTTATGCACAAACTATTTTTTCTTATTATTTCTCTATTAAAGCTTTGAGATTCAGGGTTTGAGCACCATGGACAAGATAAAGGACAACCTTTGAAAAAGACAACTGTTCTTATACCTTCTCCATCATGAAGACAATATTTTTGAATGTTAAATACATAACCCTTCTTCAATTAATCACTTCCTATAATTGATGTTCTGTTCTATTAATAATATCATCTTGTATTGCCTTATCTAACTCAACGAAAATTGCACTATACCCTGCAACTCTAACTACAAGATTTTGATATTTTTCAGGATGCTTTTGAGCATCTTTAAGTGTATCAACTGAAACTACATTAAATTGAATATGTTGTATTTTTAGTCTCATAAATGCTTGCATATATCCAACTAGTTTCATTATTCCACTATTTCCTTCTAAGGTTGAAGGACTAAACTTAACATTTAGTAGGCTGCCATTTGAAGTTAAATAGTTATCTAACTTACTTACACTCTTTAAACTTGCCGTTGGACCTAATCTATCTCTTCCAACCATTGGTGAAAGCCCTCCATCAGCTAATTGTTCACCAGCTTTTCTTCCATCTGCAGTAGCTCCAACAGCACCACCTAATGGAATATGAGCTGAAACTGTATATGATCCTGGTTGGAAGACACCATCTCTTATGTTCTTATATTTTGAAACCTCATCACAATAATGGGTTAGAATATCAGAACTTAATTCATCTACCTCGGTATTATCATTTCCATACTTACTAAACTTGTTAATAAATCTTTGGCGAAGCACTTCATTATTCTCATAATTTTCATCAAGAATCTTCACTAGTTCTGGAAGAGTAATTTCTTTATCTTCAAATACTACCTTTTTAATTACATATAGTGAATCACTTAAGTTTGCAATTCCTATTCCTTGTACCCCAGAGAAATTATATTTGGCTCCACCTTCAGTAATATCTTTTCCACTTTCAATAGTCCCTTGAACAAAATTAGAAAGGAAAGGTGTAGGGGCAAATTCTTTATGTCCTAAATCAACTATATTCGAACCTTTTACCATATACTCTACATATTCTGAAACCTTCTCTTTTATTTTATCCATTAATTCTTCAAAACTGGTAATCTTCTCATTATTTTCTTTCAATGTTACTTCCATTACCTTTAGTAGATTAAATAAAGCTATATCATGAAGACCATAGGTTTTACCAGGAATAGATAATTCCACACATCCAACTACTGCATAATCTCTAGCGTCCTTTAACTCTACTCCTCTATTACTATAAGCTAATATATTTACTTCATCATTAAATACTTGAGGCATACCTGTTCCTATTCTAATTATTTCCGCAGCCTTTATTAAAAATTCTCTAGGACTTTTTTCACTAATCCTTATACTCATATTAGGTTGAGGTAATTTGATTTCGCCTAAGATATCTAGCATTATATAGGATAGCTCATTTGTAGCATCTTTTCCCTGTTCATCCTGTCCGCTTAATACAATTGTATATCCTATTGGAAATCCTCCAAAAAATCTTGCGCTCTCTTCACTTCTAACAGCAACTATAGAATTAAATTTTATATATAGGCACCTTAATAGTTCCTTTAGGAATTCCTTTTCTTCTCCGAGTTTCAATGATTTATTAAAATATGAAAGCATATATTGATCAAATCTTCCTGGCGAAATTGAGCTTGCATTAGATTCATGTTGAAATACAATATTTAAAAACCAGAATAATTGAACTGCTTCATAAAAATTCTCAGCACCTTTATATGAGATATTGTTGCATACCTTGGCAATTCTTTGTAATTCTAATTTTCTTTCATTATTTTTCTCTCCAGCTGCTAATTGTTCTGCAAGCTTAGCATATCTTAATATATACTCTTTTGACGCTTCTAAAGTAATTAAAGATGCCCTATAAAAATTATTTTCTGGGTGATCTTGCATTTTACTTTTTATTTCATCAATTAGAAAATCTAATCCTTTTTTTAAAATCAAATCATACTGTGGTATGATGTGTCCTTGTCCTTTGTCTGTTTGATTTAAGCTAATTATCTTAGTTCTAGCTGCCTCTTTAATATGCTCTGGAAGTATTTTATCAATATCATCTTTTAATGACTTTCCTTTCCAGTAAGGATAAAGAAATTCACTAAAATATGCTTTATCTTCTTCTGATATTTCAAATTTATCTTGAGGCCTTGTTGAAAATGTATCTAATTCTTCTAATATCCAATAAGGAGACATCTCTGGTGAAATTACACCCGCTCTAGGTTCAATTGTTCTTCCTCCAACAATTAATTCTCCATCACTAATTTTTATCTTTGAATTTAGTAATATTTTTTCTAAAGCCTTTGCTCTTCTTATTATTGATGGTTCGCCTTCTGTTTCCCTATAACTTTCAGTATATAATGTTGCTCTTTCTAATGATATTTTTCTCTTTTCTACAAATAAGTCTTCTTTTAACTTTTTAATTCTTGAAGTTAACAATTCATCATCTCCTAATCGATATTACAAATTATTAATCTTTATCATTTATTATTGTTTTATATTATTATAGTATCTAATTTAATATTTATTGTCAATATTAATGTTTTGAAACTTCCGACTTTGTTTACATTATTCCCTATTTAAATTATTATTATTGTTTATTATTAATTTATAACTTATAATAATATGTATATACTTATTAAATTATAATGGGCAAGGTGATTTATATGTTTGCAGAGGAAAGAGTTCAAGAAATTCTAAATGAGTTAAATATTAATGGCAAAGTTACTGTAAAGGATTTAAGTAGTAAGTTTAATGTTACTGAGGATTGTATTAGAAAAGATTTAAGAAATCTAGAAAGTAAAGGTTTTTTGAAAAAAACCTATGGAGGGGCAATCCAGAAAAGAAAAACTGCTGATATAGATAGGGTTCCTGATAGAATGCAGATTAATACTTTTGCAAAGGAGAAAATAGCAGAAAAAGCATTTAACTTAATTAAAGATAGGGAGACTATATTTTTAGATATCTCAACTACAAATATACTTTTGGCCAAGCTTTTGGCAAATTCTAATAAACCTGTAACTGTCGTTACGAATATGACTGATATTGTTGATGCTTTATCAAAAGAAAATAATATAAATGTAGTTTGTACAGGAGGAGTACTAAATAAATTTTTAGATGGCTTTACAGGATCTTCAACTATAGAATTTATTAATAAATATAAATTTGATAAGGCTTTTGTTGGAAGCAGTGGAGTTGATATTCTTGATAACAACATTACAACCTTTGACATTGAAGATGGAAATACTAAAAAAGCTGTTATTAATTCAAGTAGAGAAACCTACTTAGTTATGGAAAACAACAAATTTTATTATGATGGGCCTTATAAATTTGCAACATTTAAAGACATTAAAGGAATTTTAACTGATTCCGCGCCTGAAACAGATATTTCAGAAGTTTTAGATGAATTTAATATTAATATAATTTAAAAGAAAATGCAGAAACCTAGTTGGTTTCTGCATTGTTATTTCTTATGCTTCTAAGTCCTTTTTCCTTCTTATTACTAAGAATGCACCAGCGAGTAGCATTATTGTTCCTAAGAATATAATGTTATTGGTGTTAATATCTGATCCTGTTTTAGGAAGTACTCCATTGCTAGTTTGTGATATTTCAGCAACTATGAATTTTGAAAAATGTTTTGTATTAAATATTACTTTGTTTCCATCTACTCTAGTATTCATTAATTCGAACTTTCCAGTTGATTCATTATAATAGAATACTCCAATGTTATTCATATTTAATGATTTTACCTCTGAATCACTTAAGATTAATGAAACTTCAGCTTCCCCTTTTGCAAAGTTATGAATTTGTACTTTCTTATCACCATTTACAACAAATAGATTAAAGTTAAATACTCTACTTAAACCCTTAATATGCTTAGTTAAATCAGAACCCTCTTCTAAGGTTAAGTTTAATACAACTTTTGAACCAGTAGTTAAAAGTGATCTATCAATTGCACTAAAAGGTAATGTGATGGTTGCTGAATCATTCTTTATTTCTAGACTTCCTGTTCCATTCTTAATTGAATCTATATCTGATATTTCTAAAAATACACCTTTTTGTCCGTTTGGAACTTCTATTATATTCTTTCCGTCTTTATTGTTAATCTTATTAACAACAACTACCTTATTTCCATTTTCATCTGTAATAATTGAAGTTGTTGGATTCGAACCATTATCTCCTGGTGTTGGATTGCCACCGTTTCCTGGATTATTTCCTGGATTATTTCCAGGATTATTTCCTTCGCCATTACCTGGATCAGCTGGTTTATCCTTAACAGTTACTACTCTTTCTTTTGTAATTACTGTATTTTCACTATCTGTTATCTTATATACTACCTTATAGCTGCCTGCTTTTGAAGTATCTACATTATTTGAAGCTATTATAATTTTTGAAGTAATATCTTCTCCATTTAAATCATATGCCTTAACTCCAGTTAAAGGATCAAAGGAATCACCTACTGTTAATGTAACATCTGCAGTATCTATTACTCCTTGGCTGATTACCCTTACAACAAATATTCTTTCAGAACTATTTCCTGCCTTATCTGTAGCAGATACTTTCACCCTAAATACACCATCAGTTGAAGTATCTACAACATGAGTAATTTGTGCATTTGAAGTCATATTCCCATCTTTATTATCAGTTACTTTTAATCCTAAGTCAGCTATTGGATCAAATTTAGAACCTACAGCTATTATAGCATTATGACCTTCTATAACTGGTGCTGTACCATCTTCTCTTATTGTAAGTTTAAATGTCTTTTCAGTTTTATTCCCTGAGTCATCAGTAACTGAAGCTTTAACTTCATATTCTCCAACCTTATTAAAATCAACTTTACTAGAATCTATTACAATTTTAGATGTTATATCTCCGTCTAAATCATCAATAGCTACAATTGATAATGCTTTTAATAAATCTGCATTTGAACCTTTTTCAATTGCTCCATCCTTACCAGTTAATTCTGGTGCTCCACTATCCTTTACTGGTTCAAAAGTAAGTGATCTGTAGTTATATCCATCACCATCTACGTAAACTCTAATAGTTTGTACCCCTTTATCTAGAGTTACGTATATAGGTGTTGTTGTATCAACAAACTTACCCCAATCTCCAGTTGAAGTTAATGGAAGTCTTCCTAACTCTTTACCTGAACCTGTTTGTAGAACTGCTACAGCTCCACTTACAGTTGTTGCATAATTAAAGTTTACTTTATACTTTCCTGCTTCAGCTACATTTACTGAGTAATCTAAGTAAGTGCCTGCTACAGTACATCCAATATTCTTTATATTGCTCTTAGTTTCAATTGCATATCCCTTATCATTAGATGCTTTATAGAAGCTATCTGCTACAACTGTAGATTTATCTCCTAAAGTTCCACTAATAACTTGAGGTTGTGCTTTCTTCTCAATCTTTATAGAGTTTAATGTGAACCCTGTATTTACAGCTTCAAATCTTAATGTCTGTAATCCTGCTTCTAAAGTTATAGTATCCTTAAAACTATTTGTAGAATTATAGAAATTTCCTAAGTTATAAGTTACTAAATTGCCAGCAATATTAATTCCACTACCTTTACTTACTTTTATAGCATTAGCAATAGAAGAATTATTTTGTCCAGTATAAGTTAATGTATATTCTCCTGCTTCAGCTACATTCAAGTAATAATCCACTCTATTTCCAGACACTACGTTTGATGCTAAAGAACCTTTGGTTCTGTATGCATTAGCTTCAGTTAATGTAACTGCTGTATTTCCTATAACATTTGGTGTAGGTAATAGATCACTCTTTACGCATGTAACATCTTTAGTTAATACTGTATTGCCTGAAGAATCACTATATGCAGATGCTGGAACATTAACAGTTAAAATTAAATCTTCATAATAAGTTTTCCAACCAGTTAATTTAACTTTAACATGAGTTGAATCAATATATTCAACTGAGCTTAATTTTACATTTCCATTAGTGATTATATCTCCTGATAAAGTTATTGTATTTACTTTATCTTGAACAAAAGTACCACCATTTAGTGTTACTATAAATTCATTTGTATTAATTGCTATATTAGAATCAGTAGTTAATTCTTCTGCATCATTATTTGCAACTATTACAAAATCATCAGTTATTTTATAATCTTTAGCATCTCCACCTACCAATTCTTTAGCTGCCATTGCAACTGTAACAGTTTTGTCGAAATCAAAATCAACATTTCTTTCACCTGATAGAGTTATTTTTGCATGAGTTGCATCTATTCTCTCTACATCATAAGTCACTCCAGCAGGAAGATTAGATACAGTCCAATTATTCTTATCTAGATTCGCTGCAAATTCACCATCTTCAATACTTACATTTATTTCTTTTCCATTTAAACTTCCTTCAGTAATTATATCTGAAGTAGCTTTCATTACTGGACCTACTGAAAACCAGTCTATATCAAATCCCACTTTATCTACAAACCTAATTGTTTGCTCCCCAGCAGGAAGTGTTAGGGTTACAGCTTGAGTCTGCCAATTATTCCATCCTCCGGTACTATTTAAAGTAATTGTATCTCCTATCTTTGTTCCATTAGAATAAACATCAAAAGATGGATTAGTATTTGACGATGTAATATTTAATTTAAAGGTATATTCTCCTTCCTGCTGAACATTTACTTTATATTCTACGAAATCAGTTGGATCAAAATATCCAACATGTCCATTTTCAATAATTACTCCTGATGAATTTATTACATTTTCAGCTTGTATTCTTCCTGGTAAATCTTGAACTTCCTTAACTTTTTCAAATTTAATACCTTTTATATTAAATTCTCCATTTATATTTAATCTTATTTTCTGAAGACCTGTTTTATCAAGCTTGATTGAATTTTGTGCCCAGGAGTAGGTATTCCAATCGGTTGGAGTACTCCAAGATGTTTGACCTATTTTCACAGTGGATAAAGTCTTATTTTCAGTTCCATCTGTAGTGGATACTGCAATACTCTTGTCTCCACCATATGGATTTGCAACTTGGAATGAAACATTATACAAACCTGCTTCTTTTACATCAAGTAAATAATCTACATAGGTGCTAGAGTTAAGATATCCTATATGATCCCCTTCTACTTTTACATTGTCAGTAGCACTTGTATAATTTGTTGCGCTAAATGTTCCTGGTGCTTGATTAATCTTTTCTGCAGCAATAGAATTCCACTTATAAGTAGCAACATTTCCTGCTGGAATTGTTCCCCCTACTTGAACACCATTGTTTAAAAGCTTAAAGTTTTGAGTTTTATCTGTCTGATTTATTACAACAACAACTATAGATCCATCTGGATTCTTAAATGCAACATTAGTTACTGTATCTGTTGAACCATAATTAGAATCTATTCTAACTGCTCCTGATTCAATAAACTTTGAGAATTGTCCAGTAATATAATATTCTGGAGTAGCCCAATAATTATCTCTATCATTAGCATCCTCCACAAACATAGTTGGGTCAGGTGTACCTGTCCATTGTTCTGGTGAAATATTGCTATCTAGCATAGTTACCCATGAATTATAGCTTTCTGCGTAATTTCTAAAATATTGAGCAATCCTATCAGCTCCCTTAGTTCCCCAAACAGATCTTTCTGTTAAGTTAACTGACTTACCTTCAAACATATTATGAACTTGTGTCATAGCTGTTGGTTCCCCACCATAATCATGGAAAGCTATACCATCAACTGCCGCTTTACCTGCATCATTATTATATACTTGTGAAGCAAAACTTACTCCGCTACTGAAATTATGATCAAATGCCCAAACCTTAGGACTAATTATTTGTCCTGTAGGATTTGTAGTTGTATTCTTTGAATTTAACACAAAGCTTTCTGCTACATGTCTCTTTAATGCTATAGCTAATCTTTGTTCTTGAGCTGCTGTCATTCTACAACTTGGATAGTTGATTTCAAGCTCTGGCTCATTTTGCAATGTCATAGCATATAGTGGAATTCCTTGCTTTGCATACTCTTCTAAATATCTTGTATAATACATAGCTAAATCATCAATATGATCGTCGCTTAGTTTTCCACCTTTTAGTAGCTTATCATTATCTGAATAACTTCTACTGCTATCAGTTGCTTCCTTCATCCATCCTGGTGGTGTCCAAGAAGAAGCAAAGAATTTAACATTAGGATTTATTTCTAATACTTCTTTAACTGTGGCAATAATGTTATAATCTATATCCTTTTGGATTGAGAATCCCTTACCTGAGGTGTTATACCAATCTGGGTTTCCTACTGGTGCAGTATCATAGTAAGTGTAAAAATCTCTTCCAGTGAAATCTGCTGTTCCAATAGTTATTCTCATTAAACTCATTCCAGCTCCATTTACAGGGTCTACAAGTTTCTTCAAAAATTCATGTCTTACTTCTGGAGACATCTTTGCAATATTATTAATTGAAGATTCTTCTAATGATGTTCCCATACCTAAAAACTTTTGATAAGTTTTTGAATCATCAATATTTATTGTTGTAACATCTGCAGTATCAGGTGCAGTTAAGTTAAGACTAGGCTTTTTAGTAAGCGTATTTGAAATTTCCTTTGGTGCATCATACCAGCTCATACTTCCTGATTGTTCTGAGGAACTCATCCAAACGTCTACCGCATTGCTTTGAATTACATTTCCTGTTGGGATATATGGCTCTACACTTCCGCTTCCACCATCATCTACTATGTCACCTATTCTTGTAAAGCTAAGCCAGTTAATATTGAACCCACTATTTCCAGCTTTAAATCTTAATGTTTGCTTTCCAGCTTTTAAGTTTGCTGTCCCTTCAACTGTTGTCCAGTTTTGCCATCCACCAGTCTTTGTAACATCAACTTTAGTTAATTGCTTTGATCCAAGATATAACTGTGCCCCTGCACTTGATCCATCTGGACTAGCTACTCTAAATTGAACTTTATATTGACCATCTTTTTCAACATTAACATAATAATCAGTCCAATCTCCAGCATCTGTATATCCTAAATCTTTTCCGCCACCTTCATCTGAAACATTTTCTGCAGTGAAACCACTCATACCAACATAATCTTCAGCCTCTATCTTTGTAGTATCAGTCCCTGATATTACTTTTGCTGGATTAGATTCTTGTCTTTCAGGTTTAGCTGGAAGCTTATATGGATCTGTTAGTGTATCATTTCCTTTCTTAAGTCCATATCCATAATTAAATAGTGCTTTTCCATCATCATGCTTTGTTGTTATATCTTCTGCATACCATGGCCATGTCATAGTAAGCTTTCCTGTGAAATCATAACCACCAAATAATACATCAGCTACACCTTGTCCTTCAGTTCCTGGTAGCCATGCTTCAACTAATCCATCAAAGTCTTGTACTTGATCAGCTATAGTAATAGGTCTTCCTGTTACTAATACTGCTACAACTGGTAGATTAGGATTAGTTTCTTTTATGTTTTTAAGTGTTAATAAATCATCTGCATCTAAAGTTAATTTATCAGGAGTTCTGTCTCCATCTGTTTCTGCATAAGGAGTTTCTCCTATAACAACTACAGCCACATCATTATCTGCAGCAGCTCTTCCACGCTTATTGTAAGTGACTTTAACATCACTACCTACTGTGTTTTTAATTCCTTGTAATATAGTTGTACCAGGGGTTATATTACCTGCACTACCTTGCCAAGTTATTGTCCATCCACCTGATTGTAATCCTATATCATCTGCACTTTTTCCAGCTACAAGAATATTTTTCTTATTCTTTAACTGTCCTACTATATCATTATCATTCTTAAGTAAAACTAATGATTCTCTCACTGCTTGTCTTGCTACTTCTCTATTTTCTTTAGAACCTACTGTATTTAATAAGTCTCTTTGCGCATATGGATCTTCAAAAAGTCCCATTTCAAATTTAACAGTTAAAATTCTCTTTACTGCATCATCTATTCTTGTTTGTGGAACCTTACCCTCATTTACTAATTCTTTTAAGCTTGTCATGAAACCTTTCCAATCATTAGGTTCCATGGCCATATCTATACCTGCATTAATAGCAACAGCTATCTTATCCTTTTGAGTTGTAATTCCAGTTCCTGATATTTGTTTAATTCCTTCATAGTCAGATATTACAATTCCTTTAAATCCTAAGTCTTGTTTTAATACCTTAGTAATTAAATCTGCATTTCCATGACATTTTACTCCATTTACACTGTTATAAGAAACCATTACTGATCTTACTCCTGCATCTACTGCAGACTTATACGGAGCAAGTAATTCATTCTTTAATGCTTTTTGGAAATCTTCATCACTCATGACAACATTGCCTTGGTTAGTTCCGTTTTCTGTAAGACCTTCGCCAATGTAATGTTTTGCTGTAGCAATAACCTTATCATTTCTCTTAAGAGTTTTACTAGGATCTTCTCCTTGTAACCCTTTTATATATGCTTCACCCATTTTTGCTACTAGCTCTGAATCTTCCCCAAAGGTTTCGTAAGTTCTTCCCCATCTTTCATTATGAGGTATTCCAAGGGTTGGTGCGAATGCCCAGTTTACACCTGTTGCTCTTACTTCTTCAGCAACTGCTTGTCCAACTTTTTTAACTAATCCTGTATCTCCAGTAGCACCTAATCCTATATTGTGCGGAAATATAGTTGCTCCATAAACATTGTTATCTCCATGTACCGCATCTACTCCATATAAAATAGGTATTTTTAACTCTGTTGAAGTTGCTGACTTTTGATATTCATCAATCATATCAGCCCAACCCACAGCTGTATTAGGTGTAGGTAATGATCCTCCACCACTTAAAACAGAACCTAGCTTATAGGTTTTTACATCTGCAGGAGTTGCTGTTTTTCTTTCAGCTTGCACCATCTGACCAATCTTATCATCCAGTGTCATTTTTGACATTAGATCATTTACCCTATCTTCTACTGAAGCTCTTGGATTTAAATAAATATCAGCACTTTGTTCAGCTGCGTGAGCTTGAACGATATTACCCAAAAGCATCGTTGTTGCAAAAGTAGTAGTTAAAAATCTGGACAACCATCTCTTTAACATATTCAATTTTCCCCCTTCATTTTTTAAACTTACATCTATTTATTGATTTTTTCTTTAGTTACTTCCTGATCCATTTGCGATAAAAAATTGTCCGGTGATATAATACCTGCTGCTAATTCATAGGACAACTCTTCGCTTACTGTCTTGAAATCCGGCGTCATACTATCATGCCAAGATGTTCCACTTATTGAAGTTGAGTTGCTTAATATTTTTGCTAGTTCTTTCTGAAGTGGAGACTCTTTAAAGTCTAATTCGCCCTGATATCTTTGAGCAGGAACGATTAGTCCCATTTCCAATCCATTTTTTGGCCAATTATCAGCTCTCATCATATACTCTAATAACTTCATAGCTTCATCTTTTACAGTTGATTTAGCTGATATTGCATATCCACCTCCATTCCATGCTATTAAGCCTTTCTCATCATTATCATTTTTTTGAGGAAACTTAATAGCAGTTATATTCTTCTTGAATCTATCTGAAAGGGCAGGATTATTATACATTCCTAATTCCCAAGATCCCATATAATACATTGCAGCCTTCTCTTGAGTAAATAAATTCATTGATAAGTTATAATCTTCTGATGTAGATAGGTTTATATCCCCATTTACCTCTAAGAGTTCTTGTAAATCCTCCGCTGCTTTTTTTAATGTTTCATTTCCTGAAAACTTTATATCACCATTAATTGCTTTATAAATAAGTGCTTGATTATTTCCTTCCATTAGAACAAGTTCTTGATATAACAAAGCCATTGGCCATTTATCTTTCATATTCATTGCTATTGGATTAATGCCTGAACTTCTTAATTTTTTACATGAATCTATTAACTCCTCATAATTACTTGGAATTTTAAGATTCAATCTACTAAATACATCTTTATTACAATATAAGACCATATAATCGGTACTTTTGGGAATTCCATAAAGTTTGTCATTCATCTTAAAGCCTTTTAAAGAATCTTCACTAAAATTATTTTTATAAAAGTAGTCCAGGTTTAACTCTGATGCATATCCTCCTTGCATTACAGGATTAAAAAATGATGGTTGTCCCCAAATGAAAAATATATCTGGTAATTCATTACATATCGCATAAGCTTTAAATCGCTGTTTATATGGTTCGTCTTGGTATGCTTCAACCTCAACTTTCACATTTGGATTTTCCTCCATATATCTATCTATAAGTAATTGCTCTAATTTTCCTTGTCCTGATGTTCTTTCAGGTAAATTGGAAAGAAACTTAATAGTTACTTCTTTACTTTCTTTTGATTTGTAATCTGATTTTTCTCCGTTATTTTCACATCCAACAAAACTAATAATACCAACGAAAACAAAAAATATAACATACTTAAATCTATATCCCTTTAATCTTTTCATATATGTATTCTCCCTACTTAAATTAGTAGTCTTTTAAAAGCTATCAAGTTGCTCACACATTTATACTGCTAGAGTAATTATATAAACCTTTTCATTTAAATAATAGTATTCAAATTTATGAAAATGGTCTCATTTTTTAGAAGTTTATATTTTACCTCTTGTGGAAATATTTGAAATTTATTATCCTTTAATATAAAATTAATTTATATCTACTCGGAGGCTTTTTATGTCTATGTTAAAACGTATATATAGAAATTTTAATAAAATTTATATGAATATGACCCTTAAAAATAAATTGATTATATTTTTCATGACTATTATATCCTTTATCTCGCTCATTTTAGGGGGGTACTCATATTTAGTATCATCAAAGTCTCTAAAGGAACAAATGACTTCAGTTAACGTTAAAGATATAAAGCAAATAAGTTCTAATATAGACTTTTTGCAAAAAGATGTAATCGATTTATCAACTTTTATATGTTTAAATCCACTTGTCCAATCTTATGTAAAGACTGAAGAAGTTTCTAATGATAATCAAAACTTCACAAAGTATGGATTAGAACCGCTAAATATACTCCTGGCCTCAAAAGATTACATTAGCTTTATGGCTATTTATGGTGATCTTGGAGCTAATTATTACTTAAGCAAAGATGGGAGTACAGGTCTAAAGTCCTATAATAAGTTTAAAGAAGATGATATATATACTCTTGCGCATAAGATGAAAGGACAGCCTGTTTGGTTTAAAATCAAAAGTGGTAATACTCCTTTTATATCTGATAATAAGAGCGATAAAATTGCTATGGTTAGAACTATAATAGATACAAATACCCTTAAAGAATGTGGCCTTATGGTCATTTGTATTAATTCTTCAACCATAGAGAATATGTATTCCCAAGAATTAAAGGTTTCTTCAAACAGTGTTTTAATTTTAGATAGCAATAATAACTTAATAGCTCTAAATGACCCCTATAATGTAATAGATAACCAAGCAAGTTTAAACTCTATTATTCCATATATCAAATCTTCTTCTGGATATAATACTGTAAAACTTAAAGGTTCTAATTATATCGCTACTTTCGATAATATTACAAATAGCAATTGGAGGATAATTTCCCTTACACCTGAAAAAGAAATCTTTAAAAATCTACACTCAATTATGGAGCTTACTTTTGGAGTGATTTTAGGATGCTTTATTATATCTTTTTTACTTTCAATATTTTTATCTACAAGATTAACTCTTCCATTAAAGGAATTATTAGCTTCAATGAGATTAGTTAAGAAAGGGAATTTCAAAGAAAAAGTTTCCTTTAAATATAAAGATGAATTTGGAATGTTAGTTTTGGAATATAACGACATGATTGATAATATACAAACTTTAATTAACAGTGTATATAAATTGCAGCTTAAGGAAAAGGAAGCAGAACTTAAGGCTTTGCAAGCTCAGATTAATCCTCATTTTTTATACAATACTTTAGACATGATTTTTTGGAAAGCTGAAAAATCAAAACAAACTGAAATAAGTGATATGGTATATGCTCTTTCTAAGCTATTTAGAATAACTTTAAGTAATGGTAGAGAATTTATTTCAGTAAAAGAAGAAGCTGACTTTATTGAAAACTATCTTCTACTTCAAGGAAAGAGGTATAGAGACAAGTTAAAATATAAAATTAATATTTCAGATAAAATTCTTAATTACTCAATACCTAAGCTTATTATTCAACCCTTTGTTGAAAATTCAATAATACATGGTACTGAAGAAGATAATGATAGAAGTCTAATTATTATTTCTGGGGAACTAGTAGAAGATTTTATAGTATTTCAAATAATTGACAATGGTAAAGGTATGGATAATAAAACTATAAACAATCTATTAAGTCTTGAAAAAATTGATGAATTAAATACAATAAATGGTTATGCAATAAGAAATGTTAATCAACGTTTATCACTTTATTATGGCGATAACTATACTCTAATAATAACAAGCGAACTTAATTTAGGTACCACTGTTACAATTTCCATTCCACTCAATAACAGTCTTAATAAATAGTATATTTTAATTTAAGAGAGGTTTGATTTATGTACAAGTTATTCTTAGCTGACGATGAAATAGATTTAATCGATGGCATAAAATCTTTAATATCCTGGGAAGATTATGATATAGAAGTAGTTGGAGAGGCTGATAATGGATTAGATGCATTGAATAGTATTATTAATCTTAAGCCAGATATAATTATTATGGATATAAAAATGCCAAAAATGACTGGTTTAGAAGTTCTTGAAGAACTAACAAAAAGAAAAATAAAATCAAAATGCATAATTTTAAGTGGATATGATGATTTTTCTTTTGCTAAAAAGGCTATTGAATTAAGTGCCTCAAATTACCTTTTAAAACCCTGTAAGCCATCTGAAATATTAGATGTTGTTTTAAATGTAAAAGAAACATTAGATGTTGAACGTTCAAAGGATGCGCTGTTAAATGAAAACCTATTAACTCTTAAGGAAAAGTTATTTACAGAACTTATATTAGGTAATCATGACTATTCCAGCGAAAATCTACAATCTAAGCTTAACATGTATAATATTCAAAATGATTTTAATTATATTTTAGTACCAGTTATATCTTTAGATTATTCCTCAATGATTTATGATATATATAATGAAATAGATATTGACTCAATTAAAATTTCTATTAAAGATTTGATTTATAATAATCTAAATAGTCTATTTACCATTGAATTATTAGATTATAAGGAATATATAGTAATAATTTTATTTATATCTAATTGCTACTACTCTTATGAAGAAATTAAGCAATCGTTAGTACGATTAAAGGATTCTATAAAAGCTAACCTTGGTTTCACAGTAAGTATTGGAATAGGTGATCCTGTCACCAATTTAAAAGAAATTGATAAGTGTTATAAAGAATCATTTCTTGCTATTAATTCAAAATTTTATTTAGGTGATGACATATTAATTTCTATCCATGACGTAAAGGAATCAGAAGCAAAACAAAGTTTCTACCCAGTTGAGGAAGAACTAGCTATAATAAATGCTTTGAGAACTGGTGATAACTTAATTATAGACAAGTATATTGAATCTTTTTATTATGCATTATCAAAAGGTGGATTTCCCTTGAAAAATTATTTGCAAGGTTCAACCTTATCACTTTTAGGTAGTATTTATAAGTTTTGTATAGAAAATGATATTAATATTGATTTTGCTTCCACTAAGGATTTTTCACCTTTTCATAGAATATTAAAATGCCAGACTATAAATGAAATTAAGGATCAGGTGAAGCTAATCTTAGATAAAATATTCAATGAAATAAACAAAAATCATAAAAATAATTCCTTAGTATCTGCAGCGATGAATTATATAATTAATAACTATAATAAAGATATATCTTTAGAATCTACTGCTAATGTTATATATATAACCCCAACTTATCTCAGTCAATTATTTAAATTAGAAACAGGCGTGAACTTCCTAGAATTTCTTCACAGTTATAGAATTGAAAAATCTAAGGAACTTCTAAAGAATCGGACATTAAAAAACTATCAAGTGGCGAAGCTAGTTGGTTATAGTAATGAAAAACACTTTTCTAAAACCTTTAAAAAATATACTGGCTTAACACCTAAACAATTTAGAGAAAGTATATCAAATTTTATTTAAGCAAAAGCCTTAGGCTTTCACCTAAGGCTTTTTACAAATACCTTTTTAAGTTCTCTTTTTCTCCAATGGTATTAAATAAATGCTTTATTTCTTGATCTCTACTTTTATCCATAACCAGTATTACATCACCAGCATCTACTATTACTAAATCTTTAATTCCAAACCCAATTATAAGGTTTTTATCATTTCCAAATACAGAACAATTTTCACATTCTTCTAGAAAAACCCCATTAGTTATTGAGTTAGAATTTTGATTATTCAGAAATCTACTCAGTGCTCCAAAGCTTCCTATATCATCCCAAAAGAACTCACCTTTTATCACATAGGCTCTTCTGGTTTTCTGCATTACCCCAAAATCTATTGATATTCCATCAATAAGTTTATATTGTTCCTTTATTACCTCTTCTTCATTTTCTTCTCCTAGGCTTTTATATATTTCCATAAGAGATTTATACATTTTAGGAATATATTTTTCTATTTCTCTTAGTATTACATCCGCTCTAAATATAAACATTCCAGAATTCCATAGATAAGTTCCCTTAATTAAAAAATCCTTTGCTACCTCCAAATTTGGTTTTTCAGTGAATCTAGCTACTTTATATGATGGAAAATTTCCTCCTATTCTCTCACCCATCTCTATATATCCGTATCCAGTTTCAGGTCTAGTTGGATCAATTCCTAAGGTTACTATACCTCTTCTTCTTTCTGCTATCTCTACTGCCTGCTCCAAAGTCTCAATATAGTTTTTTTCACCCTCAATATGATGATCTGATGGAAGAACTATCATAAGAGCATCCTTATCTTTTTTAAGGAGTTTAACGGCTGAAAGACCTATACATGTGGCAGTTTCTTTATTTTCAGGTTCAAAAAATATATTTTCTTCCTTAAACCCTTCCAATTCCTCCCTTATTTTTGGGAGATAATCTTTATTGGTCACTATATAAACATTGTCTTTTTCCACTAGAGGGTTTATTCTATCAACAGTATTTTGTAAGAAGCTTTTGCTATTAACTACTTTAAGAAACTGCTTTGGATTTGCTCCTCTTGAAAGGGGGTAAAGCCTTGTCCCTTTTCCTCCGGCTAATATTAATGCGTATAACAATGCCTTCACTCCATAAATTGTTATATAGTATTTTATGAAAAGTGTATTTTTTTTGTGATAAATTTCCATTTAGAATAAAAATAAGATAATTATTCTTTTTTAATGTAAAATAATATAGTATAATTTCTATAGTCTTTATTTTTAGATAATTTTTTTCCATTAGGAGGAATTTATGAATACAATTGACTTAATTAACAAAGGTAAGGAAACACATATCCTTAGCAAAGAAGAAATACTTGAAATATTAAAAGATGATAGTATTAATGATGAACTATTTAAAGCTGCTGATGCCGTTAGACAAAAATACTTAGGTGACTATGTTCATTTAAGAGGATTATTAGAATTTACAAATATTTGTAAAAGAAATTGCTTGTACTGTGGTCTAAGAAGAGATAATAAAAATCTTAAAAGATATAGACTTTCTTATGAAGAAATAATGGATTTTGTTAATAAAGCTGTTAGTTACGGATATAAAACCATTGTGCTTCAAGGTGGGGAAGATGATTATTTCACTGTTGAAAAAATGAAAGAGATAGTTTCTGATATTAAAGCTTTAGGCGTCGCTATCACTTTAAGCCTTGGTGAAAAAACCTTTGAAGAATACAAAGCATTTAAAGAAGTAGGTGCAGATAGATATTTAATAAGAATTGAAACTACTGATAAAAAACTATATGAAGACATGGATCCTGGAATGAGTCATGAAGAAAGAAAAAGATGTCTTAGAGATTTAAGAGCTTTAGGCTATGAAGTTGGATCAGGAGCTTTGGTAGGACTTCCTGGACAAACCTTAGAATCTTTAGCTGATGATATCCTGTTCTTTAAGGAATTAGATGCTGATATGATTGGTATAGGACCATTTATACCTAACGAAGATACACCTCTTGCTAATGAAAAAGGTGGTGATTTTACTCTAGCATTAAAAATGATGGCTTTAGTTAGATTGGTACTCCCTGATATTAATATACCTGCCACTACAGCTATGGAATCACTAAATAAGGAAGGTAGAGTTATAGCATTACAATCTGGCGCAAATGTTGTTATGCCAAATGTAACTGAAGGAGAATATAGAGCACTATATGCTCTTTACCCAGGAAAGATATGTATTAGTGATACCCCTGCTCACTGCAGAGGATGTATTACTGGCAAGGTTACTAGATTAGGCAGGAAAATATCTGATGGTCCTGGCTTTAGAGGTAACGGAACAAGTCCGAAAGTTAGAATTTAAATAAAATGAACCTGTAATAGTTTCTATATTACAGGTTCTCTTTATTTTTATATAAAAATATTATTCTCTTTAAACTTCTTTTCTACTATCTCAGTTACAGATTTATTTATTTTTAGCTTAATTTTATATGCACTGGATTCTTCATTTACTGATATTAAATAAACAATATAGTCTTTTGCTTCTTCCTTTTGAACTATCTTTATTTCATTCCATGGTATTAATTCACCATCACTTAATAGTAAACCTTCACTAATCATTTGAATATTATACTTTTTATACATTACATAGCTGAATATAACTATACTAAGTACTGCTACAAATGTAATATTAAGTGCTATTGTGGAAATATCACTAAAGGAAACTAGACCTGGAAGTAATCCATTATGTTGTCTAATATTAATAAACTCTATTATGCCCATTAGAATTATTATAGTAATTAAGCCTATTATTTCATCTATTGATATTATGCGTACAAATGTAGTTATAATATTTGTATATCTTTTTCTTGCTAAGATAGGCCTTATAACTTTCAAATATGAAATATATACTACGGCAAGTATACACCCTAGTACAAAGGTTACATTTAACTTTAAAACTTCTGAAATAGCAAGATCTACTAGTAATACCATTGCCAAAATATTTTGTGTTGTTCTTTCTTTTAGTTTTAAAATATAATTCATAATAACTTCCCCTTACATTTTTACTATATATGTAAATTATATAGTTTTTTTCAAGAAAGATTCATGATACTATTAACTTTTTATAGAAATTGCCTCAAGAAAAAATATTTTTTGAGGCTAGAATTAACAATTTCCTATTTTTCTAATTTTCTTTCATCTTCACTAACTTCTATAACTTTATACTTTCTTAATTTAAAAAGTATAAATATTATAGCAGGAATATACATCCCTCCAACTATTCCAAAGGTCATAGTGAATCCAATCTTATCTGCTATAAGCCCGAATAAAGGGAAAATACAAATCATGAATAAACTAAAGCATAAGCTATCCACTGAAAGTATTGTTGCTCTATACTCCGATGGTATTCTTGAATTAATATAATCACTTAAAATGGTATATGCTAATCCTCCAGTTATAGATGTTAGTAAGAAAAAAAACACAGACAAGTTCTGCCATACCGCAAGACCCGTTAGAGCTAATATATTTACAGTAGATATTCCAATTAGTATCCCTTTAATTTTAAAGAAATTCTCAATTTTATATGCATATTTTGAAAATATTGCTTCAAACAAACTACCTAATGCACAAATTAATGCTATAGATGTCTTTGTATAATCCAAATCCTCAAAATACTTTTGACAATAAAAGAATACGGTAGTTTGAAGACTTCCTATCAAAGCAGAAAATAAAATTAAATATAAAACTACTTTTCTTACTTTCAATACCTTAACACTGGTGACTAATTGTCCTATTAATGCATTATTTTCTTTGCATCCATTTTCTGTAGTAACTTCAGTAAATCCAAAAGTTATTATTAATGCTATAATTTCTACTATTAACCCTAAAATATATGCATATATAAAACTTAAATCTGCAAGTATTCCTCCTAGTAGTACTGCTATTCCCTGGGCAATTGACATAAAAAATGCAAGATTACCCCATATAATCTTATATTTTTCTTCTTTATTTAGTCCTTTTAAACTATCATATACTAATGCCTCTGCAGAACCTGAATTTAAATTCTTAGCAGCTGCACAAAATATAAATGCTATTGTAAATCCTAAAAAACTATTAGCTGTTATCATCAGAATACTTGATATAATTTGAAGAATTCTGCCAAGTATTAAGGTAAATCTCTTCCCATATATATCTGCAATTGCTCCAGTAGGTAATTCAAATAATAAGCTTGTAATATGATAAATAGATTCTACTAATCCTATCTGAACAAGAGACATTCCCTTAAATGCAAGATATAGTACCCAAATTGCTGATGTTACATTTAATTGTATTAAAAAACTATAAATATAGCTTATTGATATATTTCTATTTAAACTTTTCTTCATATTCATTGATATACACTCCTTTGAAAATCTTTTTACTAAAATAAAAATAAGCCCCTGTCTTTTTTATTAAAAATCAAAGACATAATAAGGCTTATAAGAAAAAGTGTATCCAATATAAAGAAATCTCTATTTTATATAAAAAGGCTCAAGATATCCACCTTGAGCCTAAAAAACTTAAATAATAATCTTATGAAACAAAAAGATACTTTTTAGAGTCAAGGTTATATATAAAATAATTAGTACTTATTCTAAAAATGGACGCACTTCTCCCGTAGAAGTCCAAAATTGCACTTTTCATTACGGAGCTGCTATATTTCCACTGTTTATTTAATTTAAACTTTACAGTACCAATTATATTAGTCATAATCTATCCTCCTTATAAAATAATACATTAATTATATTAAACATTTAATTCCCTGTCAATATATTACAACTTATTACTCTCCCACTAGACTCATCTCTTTATTAGAATATTTTATCTTATATGCTGCAATTACCAAGAATGTGCCTATAAATGCTATAAGGGTTATTATATTTATTAAAATATCTTTAAAATCTCCTATTCCATTTTGATATTTCTCCAATATATCCATAACCCAGCTTTGAGGAAATACATAAGATATACTCCTTATATTCTGGGGAATCCATTCAACCGGAACAAAACAACCACTTACCATGCAACTTACATTCATTAATAAATTACTCACTAGCCCTGATACTTTATCATCCTTTATTGCTATTCCCATCATAGTTGTAAATGCTATAGCAACTAATGATATTAATAATAGAGCAAATAGTAGCATCGGCATCGGAACCCCTGTGGTTATTTTAAACACCCATTCCATAAAAAATACTGTGAGCAACATTTGTATCAATAATATTGACAAGTTTGCTAGTATATTTGCTCCAATGAATTTCAACGGAGTTACTGGTGAAGCAAATATCCTACTATAGCAATTACTTCTTTTTTCTTCTAACATAATATCAGACGTAGCACTAGCTCTTATCATCATAAAGAATATCAATATTCCAACAGACATTTGGGTTACTTGAAAATCGTATTTTTTGTCTTCTAAATTATACTGGTTAACACTAATGATTTTATTACCACTCTCATCCATAATCTTATAATACGTTTCTTTAATTCCTTTAGCCCCTTGGGCCATTTGTGTTAGTGTTCCTGATTTATCATTTATGCTAGACTGTAATGAATTTTTCAAACTGCTATCACTACCCATAATTATTGATATCTTATTATCTGTACCTTTTAGTATTGCATCTTCAAATCCTTTAGGAATTATATAAGCTCCATCTATTTCTCTATTTTTTATCTTTTGATCTAATTCACTTTCACTTTCAAAATACGTAATATTTCCTTTATTAACTTTGGTTCCTTCTATAACATATTTTGAGCTTGTAGTTTTATCTAAATCCATGACACCATAATTTAAAGTCCCACCCATTGATGAAAATAATTTTATAAATGCAAGGGTTGCTGCAACCGGAATTAATAATTGTGCTATTATTAACTTTGAATTGAATATTAACTTCAGATTTTTTCTTACTAGATAAAAAAATTCACTCATGATAACTTCTCCTCTCCCTTGATCTTTAAATAAGAAATTAGGATTAATATTAATGTTAGCGTTAAATTAATTGCAACAGATGTTGAGACTTTGCTATAATCACCACCATAAATCATGTTTATTATTGATCTATTAGCCCATCTAAGTGGTGAAAACTTTGTGATTAAATCAAAGACAAAGGGAATGTTATCACCGAAATAAACATATCCTCCACCTAAAAAGGTCAAGGCTGGAATAACTACAGCCTGAATCATTGTATTTGCTACTCTTTCCTCTTTAAATAAGAACCCAAAGGTTACCCCTAAGGCTGCTGCAAAAAGATTTAATGTTATAAAAATGGTGAACAAAGTTAGTAAATCTGTTCCATAATAGATTCCTATTATTTCCTTGAGTATGATAAAAGGAACTGTCATTAATACCATGTTAAATATAGTCATACTTAAGATTCTGGAAATGATATATTGAAGCTTTGATACTCCTGCAAGAAATATTCTTCCTTCTGTCCCATTTCTTCTTTGAGTGTTTACTATTCCTAATGAAAACAAGCTTATATACATAATTATCATGGTGAATTCTGCTACTCCATAGTAATCATACGAAGTCATTTCTCTTTTTAACTCTATCTTCTTAAAATCTGTAAAATCTTTTTGAACTTTACTAAAATCAATATTTCCAATAGCCCCTGGATTTATTTTCTCAATAGAATACATTACATTAAATTTATCTGCAATTGTATTTAAAACTCCATAAACAATTTCAGTTGAAACACTTCCATTATTATTTCTATAAACTTTTACTTCTTTATCGGTAAAACTTATTGCTAATGAATCATAATTTTTCCCAATTTTTTCATTGGCTTCATTTATATCTTGTACTTTTTCCATATCAAAATCTATTTTACCTTGCAAAGACTTAAACACATCAAGAAATTGAGCACTTGCTTCTTTTCCATCAGAAACATAATATACCTTGACTTTTTCCATTTCATAATTAGAATAGAATACATTTTTCAATACAAATCCTAACACTAATGTTAGTACTATTGGATAAAACAAAATTGTCATGATATACTTACTAGATTTATTTGCCAATATATCATATTTAATTATTGCAAATATCTTTCTCATGATATCACCTCTAATCTCTTAAATTTCTTCCAGTTAAATTTAAAAATACAGTCTCAAGGTTAATATCTGTATATCCTATATTTCTAATTTTTACTTCTTTAGAAGTTAAATAATCAATAATCAAATTAAGATTACTTACTTCTCTAAGGGAATTTATATTTAGAACTTCATCCTTAATAATTAAACTTTTAACCCCTTTTATATTTAGTATTTCTTCCTTATCAATATTTTTAATATCTGAAATCTCAACTTCTAAGTTTTGAGTATCTGAAACCATTGTAATTAACTCTTCTTGAGTCCCTTCTGCTATTATCTTTCCTTTATCCATTATGGCAATCCTATTACACAAGTTTTCAACTTCTTCCATATAGTGAGAAGTATATATAACAGTACATCCATCTTGATTTAATTTTTTTACTGATTCTAATATATGATTTCTGGA
Organism: Clostridium paridis; assembly: GCF_016765615.1. GTDB lineage: Bacteria > Bacillota > Clostridia > Clostridiales > Clostridiaceae > Clostridium_T > Clostridium_T paridis. The sequence continues at coordinate 97,372 of NZ_JAESWA010000024.1, forward strand.
TTGAGGATCTATTCCTACTGTAGGTTCATCCATAATTACAAGTTCAGGTTTATGAACTATTCCACATGCTATATTAAGCCTTCTCATCATTCCGCCAGAGAAATTTTTAGCTTTATTCTTTCTATGCTCTAAAAGCCCAGTAAACTCTAAAGCATATTCTACAGCTTCTTTTAGTGCTTTTCCTTTAATTCCATAAATTGATCCGAAAAATTTAATATTTTCTTCTGCTGATAATTCCCTATAGATAGCTAAATTTTGAGGCACTATCCCTATTTTCTTTTTTATTTCCTTCCCATATTCTTTTTGTTCTTTTTCAAAGATCTGTATTTCTCCACCATTACTCTTTAGAAGACCTATAATTATATTTATGGTTGTACTCTTTCCTGCACCATTAGGTCCTAATAGTCCAAATACTTCACCCTTTTCTACCGATAGTGAAATATTATCTACTGCTAGAAAATTTCCATATCTCTTTTCTAAATTGTTTATATTTAAAATCTTCATTATATTCCCTCCTTTAACTTATATTTTAAGTATAATAAAAAACCTTCTACTTTCTTAGGGTAGAAGGTCACAACTTATATATGACTTTTGTCATCTTTTAAATACTTCCTTTTATATAATATATAGCAATTTGAGTTCTATGACTTAGATCTGTCTTATCTAGAATACTGCTTATATAATTCTTTACAGTTCCTTCAGATATAAAGAGTTTTGCTGCTATCTCTTTGTTTGATAAGCCTTCAGAAATAGCTTCCATTATTTGAAGTTCCCTTTCTGTAAATAACTCTTTATTTATACTGATTTTCTTCTCTAGTGAATCTTTTAGTTTTTCTATTATTTCACTACCATATACATGATTACCTGCTGCAACCATCTTTATTGATTGTATTATATCTTTTGGTGGTGTGCTCTTAAGCAAATAACCAGAAGCTCCATTTTTAATACCCTCTCTTATATATTCATCTTCATCAAAGGTAGTTAATATAATAATCTTAGTTTTTTTATTTTTAACCAATTCTTTTGTAGCTTCTACCCCATTTATTATTGGCATTCTAACATCTAGTAGCACAATATCTATTTCATTACTGCTACATACCTCTATAGCTTTTAAAGCATTATCACAGGTATCTACTACCTCAATTTCATTATCCATCTTTAAAATAATTTTTAGACTTTCTCTTATTAATGCATCATCATCAACAATTAATAACCGTATCATATTATCTCTCCCCAATTCACTTTTTTTACAATTTATATAGGCATTAATATGACTATTGAAAATCCACTTGATCCATCAAAAGTTATATTACCTCCCAATTCCTGAACTCTTTGCTCCATACCAGCTATTCCTAAACCTTTTGTAATTATACTTGATCCAGTACCATTATCTTTTAGTTCTACTTTGAGCATTTTATTCATTACATGAATATTAACCCAAAAATCCTTTGCTTTAGAATATTTTATGGCATTAGTTAATGCCTCTTTTGTATTATCAATTATTACTTTCCATTGATTATAATTTATGTTGTTTAGTTCTCCTTTAAAGCTTATATGACTATTAATTGAAGAATGCTTAAGTGCTCTATCTACTTCTAGCTTAAGTCTATTAATTCCTAATTCTTCTTTCAATGGCTTTATGTTTCGTAAAGTTATCCTTATATCTTCTATACCACTTCTTAGTACAGAAATAGTTCCTTCTAGTAACTTTTTAGACGCTTCTGTATCCTCTTCAATTATAGCTTTAGCTGCCTCTAACTGCATTAAACTTCCTGCAACTACATGTCCAATTTTATCATGCATTTGCTGCGATAGCTTATTCCTTTCTTCAAGTTGCGTTGCGTATAACACTTGTTCTTCAAAATCCTTTGAGTTCTCTACTAGTTTATTATAATAAGTTAAGTTTTTTCTAAGTTCCCTATTTTCTTTTTCTAAACTATCTGTCTTCTCTAAATAACTTTTAATTATACTTAGAGATGCATATGTAATAAATAGAAGAAGATAGAATAAAAACTTATTCTCTTTTGTAATTACAGTCCCTAAAATACATATTAAAATCATCGACCCATACTTAACTAATTCATTAAATTCAAATAATTCTGAGATAATTTGTGAACCAAGGATTATAAAGATTGGATTGATTTTATACAACATATAAATTACTATTACTTCAAAAAATATAAATAATATTTTTAATACTTGCCTATCTAAAAGATAAAAGCCTATTGAGAAGCAGAAATAGATTAGTAAATAAAAGATAATTATTCTGTTAAACTGATCTCTATTAAATTTTATACTAATAATTAATGCATATAATGCAACTAATACCCTAAAAAAAATCGAAGAATAATTAAAAGTTTTGATTTTCTCCTCCTCCTTCTTTGCATAATTATGCTCTTGTTTTTATTATACTTGAATTCTTACAATAAGTGGTATAAAAAGTAAAAAAGTCATAGAAACCCATGACTTTCTTTTTTATTTTAATCCATCTTTTAAAAGTTCATAAGGAATATTAAACGCAGGTATTCCATACACATATGGTGCAATATCATATAACTGAAAATATACTTCAATTCCTTTTTGTCCTATTGTAAACCTTTGATCATCACTTATTCCCTTAAATGCCTTTCCTTCTTCAAAGAAGTTATCCTTATCTTTTTGTATCTGTTTGGTTATTTCATTATTTATAACTTTCTTGTAATCATATCCTTCTATAAACAAATCTTTTAATTTAATTGATTTCTTATCTTTTATATTAAAATTATAAGTTTTTCTTGTAGTAATTCCATGTGCTCCCCCAGTATACTGATAAAAATCTATATAATAACTTAAATATGGACATCTGTTTAATGTGATTTTATAATTGCTTGCAACCTCAAATGGCCTAATCTCAGATAAATTGTTTTTTTTCATATCTTCTTTATATTTTACAGATAAATCTTTTAAATCTGATATCCACACTTCAATATCATTACTCAAATCACTATTAATGCTACTAATAAATTCATTTTTCTCATCTACTAAATATGGATACTTTAATTCCCCTTTTATCATCTCTTCATCTATTTTTTTAAGTTCCTCTCTAAACTTAACAACCTGACATCCCGGAGAATTATCCACAGCTTTTTCCACAGCACTCACTTTAATACAACTTAACATAAACAGACAAATTATGCTAATCACTCCTATTTTCTTCATTTTTCTACCTCCTCAAAAATATTATTAACATATTATTTGTTTCTATTTGTCTATTATTAACATACTAATTAACAACTTATACACATATAATCCACAGTTTTTGTGAATAACTATTAATATCTTTATAAACTTTATTTAATATGCTTTCCTTGCTATAATATAATTATGTAAAACTAAGGGGGATTCACAATGAAAAACAAGCGAAACATTTTAAAAGTTATTATTGTGTTATTAATAATTGATGTTGCATTATGTGTTTATGGATTCGTAAATTCAAATAATTCCAAAAAATCTTCTACGGCAACTCTTTCGGATAACGTTAATACAACTGCTAAAACAACTATCGATACCACAACAACTTCTCCAGCAAAAGAGGAACCTACAAAAGAAGAACCTGTAAAAAAAGATCGATTTGAAGGAAAAAAATTAGTTATTCCTAAGGATATTCCTGTTTTATGCTATCATGCTTTTGGTGATGATAAGTCAGACTTATTCGTAACTGCTGCAAAGTTTAAAGAACAACTAGAATACTTAAAAAATAATGGCTATTTTACATTAACTATTGATGAATTTAGTGATTATATATTAAATAAAAAACCTGTTCCTGAAAAATCAGTTTTAATCACTATTGATGACGGTTATCTTAACAATTATCAAATAGCATATCCTATTTTAAAAGAACTAGGTATGAACGCAACTATTTTTATAATAACATCTGGGGTAGGAGACAATGGTTATTATATGACCTCTGCTCAATTAGTTGAAATGTCTCAGAATGGTATTGATATTGGTTCTCATACTACAAACCATCAAGAACTTGACAAACTTAGTTATGCTGAACAGCTAAAAATAGCAAAAGACTCTAAAGCTGATTTAGAAAAAATTATTGGTAAGCCAATTAACACTTTTTGTTATCCATTCGGTAAATATAATCAAGATACAAAGAAAGCTGCAAAAGATGCTGGATACTCTTTATCCTTTAATCTAGGTGGAGGAACAGCAGATTTAAATGATAATCCAGAAAATATTGATAGAGTTGCAGTTCTTGGCAAATATGACATGAATAAATTTGTATCATTATTAAAATAAAAAATATAAGAGGATAAAAAGATTCCTATCTTTTTATCCTCTTATTGATTATCTCTTTTAATTTCTTGTATTATTTTTGTTGTTTTATCCAAAATAAAATCAGGATCGAAAGGTTTAGTTATATATAAATCTATATTATACATTTCAGCTCTTCTTATATCCATTTCAGAACCTTTTGCCGTAAGTAATATTACTCTCATGTTATCATACTCTTTATGTGTGTGTATAATCTCTAAAACTTCATATCCATCAAATTCTGGCATCATCACGTCAAGAAAAACAATCTCTGGATTTTCTTCTGAAATTGCATGTAAAGCTTCTTCTCCATTACTGGCAAAAAGTAAATCAATTCCTTCTATATCCTCCAATGTTTGTTCCATTAGCATTCTAATAGGAAGCTCATCATCAGCTACTAATACTTTCATTTCCTAATGCATCTCCTTTATATATGGGTAAAGTAAAATAGAAACGACTTCCTTTTCCTTCTTGGCTAGTAACTCCAATAGTTCCCCCTTGAAGTTCTACAAGATTTCTACTTATATATAGCCCTAAGCCAGTGCCCTTGGGTTTATTTCCATCTCCATTTTCAACTTGTTTAAATTTCTCAAATATAACACCTAAATATTTTTCATCAATTCCAACCCCATTATCAATTACACTAACCTCTATAAATTCATCATTAAGCTGTTTTGCCTTCACATTAATTTTCCCACCTATTGGTGTGAACTTAAGACTATTACTTATAAGATTAATAATTATTTGCAATATTTTTTCTTCATCTCCCCAGACATTTTGAATTCCTACTTCTATGTCCTCTTCTACTTCTATTTCTTTTTCTTGTGCTAGGGAGTAGGTAGCTAATATCCCTTTTACTATTGTTTGTCCTATAACTAAGGACTCTCTTCTTAGCATTTCATTTCCCGACTCAATTTTTGTAATATCTAGAATATTTTCTATCATAGAAGAAAGTCTCTCTGCTTCCGTAATAATAATATCTAGATTAACTTTTATTAGTTCTTTATTATAATAAATTTTTTCATCTAAAAATTCATTTTTTTCTAATTCTGGAACTATAAATTTTAAAAACTTTTTTCTTATAATCTTTGTAAATCCTAGTATAGATGTAAGAGGAGTTCTCAATTCGTGAGATATTAAGGATAGAAAATCATTTTTAATATTATCTAATTTTTTGTATTTTTCCTCTTCATATAAGTACTTTTCATGTAATAAATTTATCTCTTTTATTAACTTTTCATTTTCTCTTTGTAATCTTCTTATCCCTTTTAATAAATATAACATAATAGAAACTATAAATACACACATCAAAAGTGTAATTAGTGTATTTAATCCATTATTAATTTTTATATTTAAAGCATCTAATAGCATCATATATACCATCCTATTATCCTTACTTTTGTTTATATATTATTATATACCCTACTATATTTATCGTAATAGTAGTTTAAAACTTAAAAGTTATCCTGAACTTTAAAATATTATAAATTCTTAAAGAGTAAAAAAAATCCAACCTAAGGTTGGATTTTTTGTGCTAAGTATGTTATTTTATTTATTTTCCTTTAAATCATTGTACATTTCAATCATTTCTTTAACTAATTCTTTAATAGTCTCTGCACTTAGCATTTGGTCTTCTGCATGCATTAATATAAGAGAAAACTCTACTTTTTCACCTGATGCTTCTTTTTGTATTAATTCAGCATGAGAGTGATGAGCTTCAACCATGTATCCATCTGCTTCTTTTAATTTTTCAGCAGCTAATTCTTTATTTCCACCTCTAACTTCTCTTAATGCCTCAACAGCTAATGACTTAGCCATACCAACATTACTTATAATATTAAATGCAATTAATTCCATTGGATCCATATTTATTACCTCTTTTCCTAATTATTTTATAACTTTTAAATGATGATATAATGCTCCGATTAATCCTGCGTCATTTTTTAGTAAACAAGCTTCTACTTTAATTCTATGTCCAAGATCACTTAGTCCAGTAACTCTCCAACTTAATTCATTAATTAAATCTTCTCTTTGACTTACTGCTCCACCTATCAATATCTTGTCTGGATTTAAAACGTAATATAAATTATGAATTCCAACTGCTAAATGATCATAAAATTTATTTATTTCCAGTTTAGCAATAGGATCTCCATTTTCCATAGCGTTAAATACATCTATTCCTGTCACTTTTTCTAATGGAAGTTTTTTAGCCTTTGCATATTCTTCTCTAAGGCTTAGTATTGCACCTGATCTACTTAATGTACACTCTGAAGGAATATTATTGTTTATTCCATGAGTGATCATATAACCAAATTCTCCAGCCATATATGTAGCACCTCTATAAAGATCCCCATTTAAGAAGCATGCTCCACCTATACCTGTACCAATTGTCATACATAGGAAATTATCATCATCTTTTGCGCTACCCTTCCATTTTTCTGCTAAAGCCACGCAATTTACATCATTCTCACCAGAAACAGGAATGTTCAATTCCTTTTCTAAATATTCCTTTATATTAAAATCATTAAAGTCTGGAATAGCTCCTCCCACTTCAATATACCCAGTAAAGCAATTAACAAAACCAGGGATGCTTAACGCAATCCCTGATATTTGTATATTCTTAAATTCATTATAAATTCTTATAATATTATCTAATATTGCCTTACCATTAAATCTATCAGTAGGAGTTTTACCTTTTTCTAAGATTTCCCCTTCTTCAGTAAGTAAACCATACTTTAGATCGGTTCCACCTATATCAAAGCACAAATAATTTTTCAATGGTATCTCCTCCTGAAGCTATCTAATAGTTATTAAGCTTGAGCTTCGTTCTCTCTTTCAAGAGTTTTATTAGCTGCAATAACGAATGGAGTATAAACAACTGTTGCTGCTAATAAGCATAATAAACCTATTGCTAATGCTACATAGTTTCCGCCTGTTCCTAAGAATGCTATTAATGGTCCTGGAGTAGTCCAAGGAACTTGATAAGCAATCGGTGGTATAATTCCAGCTTGAATAGCTGCATAACCAATTAGTACATTTATAACTGGTGCTAATACGAATGGTATTACTAATAATGGATTTAATACAACTGGTAAACCAAATATGATTGGTTCGTTGATGTTGAATAATCCTGGTGCAACAGAAAGTTTGATAATATCTTTGTAATCTTCTCTCTTAGAGAAAATGAATACTGCTATTATTAATCCTAAAGTACATCCTGATCCACCGTAGTTAGCAAATGCATCGTTAACTGCCCATGTTGCATGATATGGTGCACCCCAAGCTGTTCCATGTTCGTTAACCCATTTTAAGTTTGCTTGGCCTGCTTCTGCAAATAATGGTTCTCTGATTGCTGCAACAGTATTTGGTCCATGAATACCTAAAATCCATAAGAAGTTAGATACTATTGAGAATGCTAATATTGAACCAACGTTATTACTTAAAGCTGTTAATGGTTGTTGTAAAACTTTATAAATTAATGCGTTAATTCCATCTGGATATGCTCTAGTAATTACATAGTTAATTACTGAGAATCCCATAGTAACAATCATTATTGGAATTAATATTGCGAAAGCTCTTGATACTGCTGGTGGTACTTCTGGTGGTAAAGTTATCTTTAACTTATCTGTCATAGAAAGTCTAGTTACAAATTCACCAACTAAAAGACCTACTACTAAAGCAACGAATAATCCTTGTGGTCCTAGGTATTGAGTTTTAAGATATCCAACACCTTCGATGTTTACAGTGTTTGGATAAAGTATAAAGTATACTGATACTGAAGTTAAACCTGCTAATAAATCATCACCCTTCATATTTAAAGCAAGGTTTCTACCTATAAGGAAAACTACCATAACTGCAAGAATATTAGTAGAACCATTTAATACTGGTGCTAATACAGCTTGAGATGCTGATAAGTTAGGAAAAATATCCCCTAAATGAAGTATTTTAGCTATAAATCCGTCTGGTGCTAATATAGCATTATTAATTAATACTATCATTGAACCTGCCATTGTTATTGGAAATGTTAAAATAAATGCGTCACGTATTGCAACTACGTGTCTTTGAGCATTAAGTTTAGTAGCAATTGGAACTAATAATCTTTCCATTACTGCTTCTAGTTTATTCAAATTAATCCCCTCCATCAGTTTTTGATTAAATTAATTTTTACCCAAATTAATTTTTACCCATTTTTTAATCTTTTAAGATTTAATTTTTAGATTTTTGTTAATGCATTTTCTAAAACAGCTTTTCCATTCATTGTTCCATATAATCTCATGTCGATTACTTCAACAGGAATTCTTCCCTTAACTAAAGCATCAACTTGAGGTTTTTGGAAACGAACTTGTGGTCCAAGAAGAACCATATCAACTTGATCTACAAGTTTGCTAGCTTCTGAAACTGGCAATGCTGTTATCTCTATTTCCACCCCCTTTTCTTTTGCAGCGTCTAACATTTTATTAACTAGTAGACTTGTGGACATACCTGCTGCGCATACAAGTAAAATCTTTTTCATATAAAGGACCCCTTTCAAATATGTTAATTATAATTGCTGCCCATTTGATTTGATAACATTACTGTACCATTCAAAACTCTTTTTCTTAATTCTTCTTAATTCCTTTTCATCATTTTCATCTCTATCAACATACACAAAACCATAACGTTTTTGATATCCGTTAAGCCAGCTTAATAGATCTGTAAATGACCAAGTACAGTAACCAATTAGTTCAACGCCATCTGTAATGGCACCTTGGCAAGCTTCAATATGCTTTTTTAAGTATTCTATTCTATAGTCATCGTTTATTACATCGTTTTCTTCTAATTTATCAAATTCACCTAATCCATTTTCTGTTATTAGCATAGGTAATTTGTATCTATTAGAGATTCTTCTCATTCCTACTCTTAACCCTTGAGGATCTATTTCCCAATCCCAATTGGTTGCTTCAAGGAATTCATTTCTCTTTGTCTTAAATGCCCCTGGTATTCCACTATCTGCTGTAGTTCCTTTTTTACCTGAGTTGTTCATTTGAACATCTCCAACTCCATCTAGTGGATTTACTTCTACTGTAGTTGTTCTATAGTAGTTTATTCCCATAAAGTCTGGTTTTCCAGCTTTAAGTATTTCTATATCACCTGGTTCAATAGTTGGTGCTACACCTTCTTTTTCTAGAAGTTTCCACGCTATCTTAGGGTATTCCCCCCAAACATATACATCTAGCCACCAATAATTTGTAAGTTCTTCAGCATTTTCTGCTGCTAATACATCTTCTGGTTTTGGACTATGTGGATAAATTGGTGAAAAAGCAAAACTTGGACCAATTTTACCATCTGGAACGTATTTTCTAAATGAAGCTATTGCTTTAGCACTAGCTAAACTAGCATTATGATTGGCCTGATACATTCTTTTTCTATCCCTAACCTTTGGTGGGTGTAATTCTCTTTCATATCCATGAGTTATAAATACATTTTGTTCATTTAGTGTTACCCAGTATTTAACTCTGTCTCCAAATCTTTTATATAATGTTATACAATATTCATTGAAGTCATCAATTATTCTTCTTGACTCCCAGCCACCATATTGATCTTGTAACCCTTGTGGTACATCCCAATGATATATTGTAATTATTGGTTCTATTTTATGAGCTATTAATTCATTAATTAAGTTATCATAAAACTCTAAACCCTTTTCATTAACTTGTCCATTTCCTTCTGGATAGATACGACTCCAAGCGATTGAAAACCTATACGCTTTCAGGCCCATTTCAGCCATTAAAGCCACATCTTCTTTGTATCTGTGATAATGATCAACAGCTACATCTCCATTTGTGTTTTTATAAGTTGTTCCGGGAATTCTAACGTATTTGTCCCAAACTGATGGGCCTTTACCATCTTCATTCCATGCTCCTTCTACTTGATAAGCTGCGGATGCCGATCCCCATAGGAAACCTTGTTGAAATTCATCAAGCTTTCTGTATATCATGCTATATCGCCTCCCCTCATAAACTATAGTATTCGTTTCCATAAACTCTGTAAATAGTTTCGGGGCACTAAAAAACGTATATTGCTTCTTGTAACTTGTTACGTAAAAAAAACAAGCTGTTTTTATTCTTTTAGAATTCTATTTCTTCTCATTTTGAGCTAAGTTAAATACTCGCTTTGCCAAGGTTTCAATAATATACATTACTGGCAATTGTGTAGTTATATCATAATATTTATAAGTTTGATATTGTGCATAATAAGTTATTGTTACATCAGACATTTGAGCTAGGGTTGAGTTCTTACTATTTGTAATACTTATAATCTTCCAATTGTTGCTTTTTAGCCTTGACGCATGACTAATTATAGTTGGAGTTTCTCCTGAAACTGATAATACTATAGCCAAGCTTTTCTCCTTTACTTCTCCTGTTACAGGATAAAATGGATCTGATATAGAAGATGATAATTTATTTAATGAGGAAAAGTAATGAGCTCCATAAGCTGCTATACCACCTGAATTTCCTATGCCAATAAATAGCACTTCTGCCGAATCATGTATTATGCTACACGCTTTATTCATAAGTTCATCAAAGTCCTTTGATGATGCTCTATTTAAAAATTCCAAAAAAACGGTTTTATCGTCGTTTAAGATTTGTTTTTCTTGTTCTTCTAAAAACATTTTTAATTTAACTTTAAATTCAGAAAATCCATTACAATCCATTTTTTTGCAAAATCTTAATATTGTAGTGGTGGATACATGTACCTCCTTTGCTAAATCCCTTATTCTCATATATATTACTTTTTCAGAATTTTTAACTACATAATTATATAGCAAAAACTCTAATTCATTTAAACTTTGTATTTCTTCTGGACTAAACATATCGTTTCACTCTCCACTTCTACTTAGAAAAATGTCTTCATATATCAATTTTAACATATATTATATTTAATCCACAAATATTTGTTTTTTTTGTTTTTTTATATAACAAAAAAAAGACCTCGAATTTAATTTCGAGATCTTTTTGGTGCACCATCACGGGTTCGAACCGGGGACACCCTGATTAAGAGTCAGGTGCTCTACCAACTGAGCTAATGGTGCATATTATGGAGCGGGTGATGAGAATCGAACTCACGTAACTAGCTTGGAAGGCTAGGGCTCTACCATTGAGCTACACCCGCATTTTGAACACAAGAATCATTATATAATATACATTATGACTTGTCAACATCTATACAAAATTAATATGTAGATTAAATAAAAGTTACTTGGCTGGGGTAGTAGGATTCGAACCTACGAATAACGGAGTCAGAGTCCGTTGCCTTACCGCTTGGCGATACCCCAAAAATCAGTGCGTCTCTTACTTATTAAAGAAGTATTAGACGCACTTACAAATCTCATTATATTAATTGTGGTTTATATTGTCAATACTATTGGCTATTGCTATTATAAAATTTCTGTAAGCTTTCTTGAAAGTATATTTTTCAATTTCTTTTCACATTCTGAGTCTTTTGAAGCCATTAAGCATATCTTCCTAAACCCTTCTTGATCTACACCTAACTCCTTCTCAAACTTTTCCCCTATGCTTGTCATATTTGTGGTATCGATTACAAAATCGGCCAACTCTTTAGGATTCGAGAAAATTTTCAAGTACAAAAACTCTGTATTATCTCCTAACCAGGTCTTATTAAAATCTCTAGTAAATTTCTTTAACTCTGTAAGAATTTCTTCATTGGAAAGGTCCCAGCACTTTTTCACCATGGACAAATGTCTTTTCATATTGCTCGCTTCTGTTTTTGATATTTTGTTATTTTTAATAGCTAGCGTTATTATCTCCTCAGTGTACCTATTAGATATATCTATTGAAGGCTTATCATTTCCTTTTCCACAAAATGCCCATTTATAAAAAGCCTCTTGTAAAAAGGAATATTCAATATAACCTACCAAAAACTTAATTGAAGGTATTGGCATCCATAGATTTTCTATACCAGTGTTTTTGCAAAATATCAAACTATGAAGATATACTGTCTTATTTGTGATTGGCTCTTCTAAGAACATGCGCCCCCTAAGTGTTTTACTTCGTGTTATTTGTTCTTTCCAGTAATCACTTGAATTGTAAGCTTGCCTCATCATACCACCCTCTTCTTACATTTATTTACATCTTAATTATACAGTATTTTTTACCTTATATCAAGTTAATCTTAAATTTTCCTTCAATAAATTGGATTCCTCATATAATTGAACTTTTATAATTATTATCATATAATAATATTATAAAATACATTATTTTAAGGAGGAATAACATTATTGTATTATTGTGAGATTTGTGGTAAAAAAGCTGATATTCATCACATTATTCACAGAAGTCAAGGCGGACTAGATTTCCCGCTAAATTATAAATATCTATGTCAAGAACATCATCGCGGCAAGAATGGACCTCATAAATGTCCCGAAATAGATTTAAAATATAAGTTAGAACTCCAAAGTAAATTATTAACTTTACTTCATAAAAGATATTATACTACTCAGGAGCTTTACTCTATATTAAATATAACTAATAACTCACTTAAAAGATTAACTAAAAAAATGAAACTCTATAAAGAAGGTTATCAAAAAGATGATATAATTTTTTGTTTAATGGGTGATTACTTTTACACTTATGAGATGTTAGAAGATTTAAAATTAGAACATTTAGTATTAAAACTATCATGGTAATTATAATAGTAATTAATCTGTAAATATAATTTAAATATAAAAAAAAGAACAGCTTAAATGCTGTTCTTTTTTTGGAGCGGAAGACGGGATTCGAACCCGCAACTTTCACCTTGGCAAGGTGACACTCTACCATTGAGTCACTTCCGCATATATTTGGTGCAGGTGAAGGGAGTCGAACCCCCACGCCGTAGGCGCTAGATCCTAAGTCTAGTGCGTCTGCCAATTCCGCCACACCTGCATCACATATAATATTATACAACTATTTTATATAAAATCAATATATTTTTCACTTTATAGCAACATTAATAATATTTTACATCAAAATAAAAGAGGGGCACGTACGCCCCTCTTCTATTCAACTAAAATAAAGTTATCTTAACTCTATTATTCAATACTTTTCTTTTGTATCTCTAAAACTTTATATGCAAATACATATATTTTTCATTTGTTTATTATTTTATAATCTTTAGTTTGCTTTTACTTTTGTATTTCATTTTATTTATCTTTCGCCTATTATTATTTTACATTTTTCTCTTTAAATCGTCAATTATTATTGTGTTTTTTATGTGATTTTTATTCTTTTTTTATGTTTTGATATATTTACTTAATATTTCGCCAAAAATCTTTTCTTTTTATTGCTAATTTTTTTCTAAAAAAATTAATTTTTGTTCATCAATTTAGGTATTAAATAATATATTATATATGGTAAAAATTTAACAGGAGGTAAAAATGAATTTAGACGAACTATTATTAGCTGAAGCAAAACTAGCATTAAAGGAAGTAAAGAAAAATTATACATTTTTCTCAACAATAAATTTACTTGAACAAATTACCGGTACACCTTTTTCTCCTACTTCCTCAGCTAGCAATGTAGGTTTTTCTGGTTTTTTAAGCATTTATCAAAAAGAACTTGGAATTAAGTATTGGGATACTCAGTTATCTGTTATCGATGAAAAAGATATCTATAATCCTATTTGGACCATAGATAATTAAGATTTCAACATGTATAATTAAAATAACTAGTAATTTACAAGCTTTATATTACTAGTTATTTTAATTCAATTGATTTAACTCCACTTCTCTCCTCTATCTTTTTCATGTATCTATAATCATCTTGAGATGTTATGTTATAAAGAATATTCTTACTACTCCATTTCTCACCATCTTTAAACACAATTACAAACCTGTGACCATCCCAAGCGAATTTTTCAATTATATATGCTATATCATCATACTCATAATTCTTCTGTATTAATGTATTGTATTCATTTAACTGTATTCTATCACTTCCAAATTCCGAAAAATAAGAAAATCCAAATAGAACGTATATGAAAAATATGCAAATTAAAAATCTACATACTATTTTATATACAACATTTTTATATATGTTTTTCAAAATCATACTCTTTATGGATAGACAGCCTTTACGAGCAAAAATATAAATTACCAACTCTTCATAATCTTCTAATAAAATAGCTTTAAAGATTTTTTTAGCTAAAATAACAGACAAAGGTACAGAAACTACAATAGCTGGCAAAATCCAATATTCTATCCTTATACTATAAATAATATCCGCTGATGAAAATAACTTACTGCTAACCATTTTAAAACTGATAAATACTATAAAGCTATTTATTACTATTAACACTATCATAAGAATTTTAAATATAAGATACCCATTCTTATACTTTTCCTCTAATTCTTCATAACTATAGTTTTTTTTAAACTCTGGCAATTCTAATAAAACTGTACGCCTATAATACACAAGAAGAGCAAAGAATAATGCTGATATCGTTATCGCCATTAACCATCTTAAAAAGAGCATTTAGTATCCTCCAAGCATTCTATGTTCTATTATATGAGTACTTAGACAAAAGAGTACATTTTTATAATTTCTAAAATTGTTTTACGTCTCCCTTCTATTGACATATATAATTTTTATAATTATAATGATAAAAAACAATTAATTAACACGTTGAAGAGAAGAGTAAGCTTTATAATATTTTCAGAGAGAAAATACAATTGGTGTGAGTATTTTTAAATTGACTTTAGCTGAAGACCACCTCTGAGTGACTCTAATAAAGTCCGTAAGATCACGTTACGATTATTCTAAAGTGGCTATTTTTTTAGCAATTTGGGTGGAACCACGGGAATTATACTCTCGTCCCTTTTATTTATTTAGGGATGGGAGTTTTTTTATTTTTATACAAATTTTGAAAGGAGATCTTATTATGGTTAAGATTACACTAAAAGATGGATCCTTAAAAGAATTTCAAGAGGGTCTTTCAGTTTACGAAATTGCAAAATCTATCAGTGAAGGTTTAGCAAGAGTTGCATGTTGTGGAATCGTCAATGGAAATGTTGTTGACCTACGTCATGAAATTAATTCAGATTGCGAGCTTTCTATTTGCACATTTGATTCTCAAGAAGGAAAGGCTGCTTTCAGACACACAACATCACATATATTAGCACAAGCAGTTAAAAGATTATATCCTAATGTTAAACTTGCTATTGGTCCTTCAATTGAAAATGGATTCTATTATGATTTTGATAAAGAAAATAATTTTTCTCAAGATGATTTAGATAAAATTGAAAAAGAAATGAGCAAAATAGCAAAAGAAGATTTGCAAATAGAGAGATTCGAACTTCCTAGAGCAGAAGCTTTAAAATTAATGGAAGAGAAAAATGAACCATATAAGGTAGAATTAATAAATGATCTACCAGAAGATTCTATAATTTCTTTCTATAAGCAAGGTGAATTTATAGATTTATGTGCAGGTCCTCATTTAATGTCTACTAAGACAATAAAGGCAATAAAAATCCTTAGATCTGCTGGCGCTTACTGGAGAGGTGATGAAAAAAATAAGATGCTTTCTAGAGTATATGGAACATCTTTCACTAAAAAGTCTGATTTAGATGCTCACCTTGAAGCACTTGAAGAAGCTAAGAGAAGGGACCATAATAAACTCGGCAGAGAACTTGGATTATTCACTACTAATGAGAGAGTTGGTCAAGGACTTCCACTATTAATGCCTAAAGGAGCTAAAATTGTTCAAATTCTTCAAAGATGGATTGAAGATGAAGAAGAAAAAAGAGGTTATGTATTAACAAAAACTCCACTTATGGCTAAAAGCGACCTTTATAGAGTTTCAGGACACTGGGATCATTATAAAGATGGTATGTTTGTTCTTGGAGATGAAGAAAAGGATGATGAAGTCTTCGCTTTAAGACCAATGACTTGTCCTTTCCAATATACTATCTATAATGCTGAACAGCATAGCTATAGAGATCTTCCTATTAGATATGCCGAAACTTCTACTCTATTTAGAAATGAAGCTTCTGGTGAAATGCACGGTTTAATAAGAGTAAGACAATTCACTTTAGCTGATGGTCACTTAGTAGTTAGACCTGATCAATTAGAAGAAGAATTTAAAGGTGTTGTAGATTTAATAAAATATGTTATGACTACTTTAGGTATCCAAGATGATATCACTTATAGATTTTCTAAGTGGGATCCAAACAACAAAGAAAAATATATTGATAATCCAACTGCCTGGGAAGAAACTCAAAATATAATGAGAGAGATTCTTAATCATCTTCAAATAGACTACACTGAGGCTGATGATGAAGCTGCTTTCTATGGACCAAAGCTTGATATTCAATTCAAAAACGTTCATGGTAAAGAAGACACTATCATAACTGTTCAAATTGATTTTGCTCTTGCAGAAAGATTTGGAATGACTTATGTAGATAAAGATGGTAACAAAAAACTTCCATTTATAATTCACAGAAGTTCAATAGGTTGTTATGAAAGAACTTTAGCTATGTTAATAGAAAAATATGCTGGCGCTCTACCAACTTGGTTATCTCCAGTTCAAGCTAAGATACTTCCTATTTCTGATAAATATAACGATTATGCTGATGAAGTTGCTAAAAACTTAAGAGATAAAGGTATAAGAGTTGAGGCTGATTATAGAGCTGAAAAAATAGGTTATAAAATAAGAGAAGCTAGACTTGAAAGAGTTCCATATATCCTAATCGTTGGAGAAAAAGAAGAAGCTAATAAAGAAGTTTCTGTTAGAAGTAGAAAAAATGGAGAAGAGGGAGCTATTTCTTTAGAAGAATTCAAGGCTAGAATAATTAAAGAAGTAGATGAAAAGAGTATTTAATTCAATTATAAGAAAAGAAGAGACATGTGTCTCTTCTTTTTTTCTATGATACTTTGGGAAGTCTAGTATATGAATTTATTTTTCCTTCTTTAATTAATGTATTTAATAGCTTAATAATTTCTACTTCACTTTCTATTTCTAAGTAAAATGCGATTTCATCTTTTCTTTCACCAACTAATTGAGCTTTATTAAACTTCTCCCTAACAGCCTTTATGGCACTTCTCTTATCATTAGTTTTCATTCTTATAAGTAGTGAAGATTTGTCATAAGTCGTTTCCTTTATAATCACTTCTTCCTCATATTTAGTAGGGAGTTCCCCTCTTCCCTTTATTATATCTAAAATATCACTATATACAGCTGACGCAGTAGGTAACATTCCTGCACCTTTTCCAGTAAAGCTTACATCCCCAACTGCATCACCATGAAAAATAACTCCATTTACTTCATCATTTATTTGTGAGAATAAACTATCACCATCAATTAGTGCAGGTTCTACTGATGCGTATACTTCATTTCTAACTTTTTTACTTACTGCAATTAACTTTATCTGATATCCAAGTTCCTTAGCATATATAAAGTCCTGTCTTTCTAATTCAGTTATACCTTTGGTATTTATATCTTTCCAAGATATCTTTTTCTTGTAGGCTAAGGTTGATAATATTGCTAATTTTCTAGCTGCATCATATCCCATAACATCTGACTCTGGATTAGCTTCTGCAAATCCTTGTTTTTGAGCCTCTCTTAATGCTTTACTATAGCATAGATTTTCTCTGCTCATTTTAGTTAATATAAAATTTGTAGTTCCATTTAATATACCTGTTATGCTTTTTATTTCATTTCCTTCCAAAGATTCAAGCAAAGGCTTAAGTAATGGGATACCTCCGCCTACTGAAGCTTCGAATTTTAGATTTACATCTTTTCTTCTTGCAATGTCAATTAGCTTTCCCCCATACTCAGCTATTAAATCCTTATTTGCAGTTACAACATTTCGCCCTAAGCTTAAAGCTCTTTTTACAAATTCATATGCTGGATTTATTCCACCCATCACCTCAACAACTATATCAGTTTCTTTGCTAAAAAATTCTTCTGTATCTGTTGTTAGAATCTCACTAAATTTTTTATTTTCATGCTTCTCAAGGTTTCTTACCAAAATAGATACTACTTCTATATTCTCTAATTTATCTTTATTCTTTTCTAATAATTCAATTAATCCTGTTCCTACCACTCCATATCCTAATAAAGATATCCTAACCATTATAATATAGCCCCTCCGTACAATTACTTATATAAAATGTTCATTTTTATAGAAATTATAGTGAATTTAAAGCCTGCTCGAAATCTCTTATTAAATCCTCAGTGTCTTCAATACCAACAGAGATTCTTAATAGATCTGGGCTTACTCCACTTGCCTTTTGCTCCTCCTCTGAAAGCTGAGCATGAGTTGTACTTGCAGGGTGTAAAATATAAGTTCTTGCATCTCCTAAATTAACAACTAGTGTTGCAATTTCTAAATTTTTGATAAGCTTCTTCCCTTCTTCTAATCCTCCTTTAATACCAAATGTAAGTACTCCACTCGCTCCACCCTTAAGGTACTTTTGAGCTCTTTCATATTGGGAGTTTCCCTCTAAGTATGGATAGTTAACCCAAGCAACTTTCGGATGAGCTCCTAAAAATTCTGCTAACTTTAGCGCATTTAAGGAATGTCTTTCCATTCTTAGATGTAGAGTTTCTAGTCCTAAATTAGTTAAAAATGCATTGAATGGACTAGGTGCTGCCCCTAAATCTCTTAATAAAGTCACTCTTGCCTTAACTGCATATGCAGCCTTTCCAAAAGCTTCAATATATTTTATTCCATGATAACTTGAATCAGGTTCTGTGAATTCTGGAAACTTTCCATTTGCCCAATCAAAATTTCCTCCATCTACTATAATTCCCCCAACTGCAACAGCATGACCATCTGAATATTTAGTTGTAGAGTGAACAACTACATTAGCTCCAAATTCAAAAGGATTGCACAAATATGGTGATGGTACTGTATTATCTACAATTAATGGTACCCCTATTTTTTTAGCTACTCTAGAAAACTTATCTAAATCTAATATATTCAAACCTGGATTTCCTATTATTTCTCCATATATAGCTTTTGTATTCTCTTTTGCTAAGGCTAGTATTTCCTCTTCACTTGCTTCAGGATCTACAAATGTGACTTCAATACCGAATTTTCTTAAGTTAATATTGAATAAATTAAATGTTCCCCCATAAAGAGCTGATGTTGATATAATATGGTCTCCTGCTTTGGCTATATTGGCTATTGCATAAAATATAGCTGCTTGGCCCGATGAGGTTGCTACTGCTGCAACTCCTCCTTGTAGTGCCGCATACTTTTCTTCATAGGCAGCTATAGTTGGATTACTTATTCTAGTATAAAGATGTCCTTCAGCTTCTAACCCAAATAATTTTGCAACATGATCAGGATCTCCTTGTTGATAGCTAGTACTTTGAAATATTGGTAAAACTCTTGGTTCACCTGGATTCGGCTTATACCCTCCTTGTACTGCAATTGTTCCCAAACTAAAATTTTTACTCATTAAAAAAAGCCCCCTTTTTATTATCAGGTGGCCTCTTACCAAACATAAACAACTATCATCGTTACTGCTGCTTATCTTATAATAAAAAAGCTATTTCTACTATAAGATAAGTAGAAATAGCTAATAGAGCATAGTTAAATACGCAAAATTACTCTTTCTCTTATCTATCAGGAAAAACAGAAATCAACTAAAAAATTTCTGTACCTGCAGGATTTAGCACAATTCTAACTTAATGAATGTTAGCTGTTGCTAGGTTTCATAGGGCCAGTCCCTCCACCATTCTTGATAAAAGACCATCGATTATTTAATTAATTATATTATAATGGTAAAAAAATAAAATGCAACTATTTTTTTGAAAAATATTGCATTTCTATATTAAATATTTATAGAGTTTTACAATCAATTATTTCATTCTCTGTAATAATATAATTCACCTTAATATCAAAGCTTTCTTGTGGTAATTCTTCTAAGACTTGAAGTGAAAATGCAAGTACTACTTTAGGAATCTTTGGATTAGCTTTTTCTAAAAACTTATCATAATATCCTCCACCATAGCCTACCCTTTCTCCACTTCTTGTAAATGCTACCCCTGGCATTATTATTAAATCTAACTCTTCATCAAGTTCCTCATTAGATTCAGGTTCTAATATTCCCCAAAATCCAGGTTTTAGTTCACCTATAGATTTTATTCTAATTACTTTCATTTCTTTATTTTTATTATCGATCTTAGGAACATAAACTCTTTTATTTTTTTCTAAAGCATCCTTGATTAAATTCATTGTATCAACTTCGTTTCCAAAACCCACAAAAATAAAAACACTGTTTGATAAATTATATAAATTAAAATTCACTAAAAATTCTTTAATTTTAATGTCGTATATTTTTTTTGTGTCTGCATCAAGTAAATCTCTTTTTTTAATTATATTTTCTCTAATTAGTTTTTTCTCCATAATTCAATCCTCATCTTTATGCTATTACATGTTTAATTAGTCCTTTTCAACTATTTCTAGTATTTCTTTTTTAGATATGTTACTATTCACTTTTCTTTTAATTTTAGTTGGCTTATCAGTTAATATATAAATTTCATCTCCAAGTTCTAAGCATTCATCTATGTCATGAGTTACAAAAATCACAGTCTTTTTTTCTTCATTTTGGATGGTTTTAAAATCTCTTATAAGTTTATTTTTATTCTTAACATCTAGGGCTTTAAATGGCTCATCCATAATAATTATTTCTCCACCATATGATAGTGCCCTTGCTAGACTAACTCTTTGTTTCATTCCCCCACTTAACTCTTTAGGATAGAAATTTAAATATTTATCTATGCCCATCATGGAAGTATACTTATAAATTAATTCTTTTCGCTCTTCTATTTTATACTTCTTTTTAAGAACAATTTCTATATTATCCTTAGTTTTAAGCCAAGGTATTAATCTATCCTCTTGAAAAACGAAACTCATTTCCTTTTCATCAAAGCCAGCTACATTTCCCTGGTAATCCTTATCTATCCCAGAAATCATATTTAACAACGTACTTTTTCCACAGCCAGATGGTCCTAATATACATGTAATCTTTCCTTCTTGAAACTTCATAGAAATATCATCTAAGACTCGTAAATTGCCAAATTCTTTTATTACGTTTTCCAAATAAAAATCAACCATTAATCAAAAGTCCTCCATCTTTTAGTCATTAGTTTAATTATAGATTCTATAAATAAAACAAAAACAACTAAAATTACTATCCAACTAAAAACACCTGCAGTATTTAACTGCATTTTTTCCATTTGAATACTTGTCCCAACTCCATAGTTAGGTTGTCCTAGCACTTCCCCACCTATAACCATTTTTAAACATAATCCTATCACGGATGAAAGTACCCCAAAAACGCTTTTAGCCATACTTGGAATATAAATATATCTAATACTATCTGTTATTCCTACCTTGTACACCTTTGTCATAGAAATTACGCTCTTATCTATATCAACAATTCCTTGAATAACTGCTTCATAAATAACTGGAAATACAACGATTGAAGCAAGTAAAATAGGTGCCTTTTCGTTTGTAAGCCAAATTAGAGCAAGTACAATTATTGCCATAGTAGGGACAGTCTCTAAAAGTGCCATGGTAGGCTGTAATATCTCAAGTATTTTCTTATTTAAAGCTGCAATTATTCCTACAATCGAAGCAAAAATTAAAGAAATTACAAATCCCAATATGCACCTTTGTAATGTTGCCATTAATGTATAAATAAATGACTTATCACTAACTATAATCTCTAATGAATCTAGAGTTTCCCTTGGAGAAGGTAATATAATTGGATTGCTTAATATATTGCTAACAATCCACCATACTAATATTAGTAACGCAGTTCCAATTAGCATATATTTTTTATTCTTTATAATATGCATTATCATCTGGTATTTTTTCTCCTATTGTCTTTGGTGCATTTTCCATTAGCACCTTAAAATAAATATCATAATCTTTCTTTAAAGTCTCTACATCTGCAAATTTAATATTTGCTCTTTTTAATGCTTGAGATAAGTCTTCCTTCTTAACACCGATTCCTAGTTCCTCAACATAATCTCCTAATTCCTTTGGATTAGTATTAACCCACTCACAGCTTTCTTTATATAAATCAATAAATTTATCAACTGAAGTTTTATTATCCTTTGCTACTTGATTTTTTACTATTAAGGAACTTTGAGGATACCCATTTTCTGAGGAATTTAATTTTTTCCACTCTTCATTTAAATCAAGCAATATTTTAGTGTCTGATTTTTTCTTTAATATTGTTGTGAGCATTGGTTCTGGTACTACAGCTGTTTTAACTTTTCCTGTTAAAAAATTTGGAGCAAGTTCTGTAGAACCGTTAAGATAATTAAATTTAACATCACTATCTGCATTGAGTCCTTTTTCCTTCAAGATATACCTTAATACTATATCTGGAGTAAGCCCTTTACCTATTGTTGTTAATTCCTTGCCTCTTAAGTCTGAAATATTATTAATATTTTCATCTGTAATTGCAAAGAATGACCCCCAGGTTCCACCTGCTGCAATTTTATAGCCCAGCTTTTTGTTATAAGCCTGGGCTGCCAAATTAGATGGTACTATCGCAATATCCGCATCTTCAGATAATATTTTTGAAGTTAAACTATCTGTTGTTTTTTCTATAGTAAATTGAATATTAACATTTTTATCAAGAGTCTTTGTTTCCTTTAAAAGCTTACTCATAGATAAAGCTGGAATTCCATCTGGAACTACCACCTTTAAAGTGACTTGCTCTTTATTTGTCTTATCCTTTTTTCCACAAGCTACAAAAGTTGTTGTAGCAACTAATACACTTAATGCAATAAAAATAGCTTTTTTCATCCTGTGTCCTCCTAAAAATAAAAAAGATAATCCTAATTTATATAAAGTTGTAATTTTTATATCAAGTTCATTATATCATACTTTTATGAAATATACTGGTAATTAAGTAACTTGTACACAGAGAATCTTTACTTTACCATATTGATTTAATTATTATAAATTAAAAGAGCATTCTCACTTTTTGAGATGCTCTTCTAAATCTACGCTTATGATTCTTTATATGTATTTATTGTATCTTGAGCTTTAGTTAAAGCTCCATCAACTGCATTAAATGTATCTTGTATTTTTGTTCTATTCTCTGGTTTTTCTACGCTTTGTAATGCATCTTGTAAACAAGTTCTAGCATTTTGTAAGTCTTTTAAAGAAGATTGAATGTGTTCTTTTGCATTTTTCATTTTTTATCCCTCCGTTAAAATATAATTATGTTGTAAATACAATATTATTATTCTCAAACAAAGGTTAATAATACTATGCAATAATTAGTTATTATTATATAAAATGAAGGTGTGAAATTTCTTCACACCTTATACAGCACTACTATTTACCTGCTAATTTTCCATTGGAATTTCTTACCCTTTTAATAAAGTATATAGCAGCTTTTATTACTCCTATTGCTATTAGTAATATTCCTATTCCTGCTGCAACAGATAAAGATTCTTTATTCATCTCTTTTCCACCGTAGTATACAATAATTCCTAAACATATCCATAGAAGAGCTGGCGCTTTAGTTTTTGATTTATCAGCTTTCTCTTCTTTTATTACTTCTGAATTAGCACGTTCTTTCTTGGTTCTATTTTTTTTACCCATGTTTTACCCCCATCTAATAGACATAATCTTCATCAAGATTATTATATCATAGCAAATTAGAAGTAAATACGAGTTTTAAAAATTATTTTTTTAGAATAAGACTATAGTCTTTTAAACATTGATTTATCCCCTCAATAGTAGTTGAAAAAACTAATCCATGTTCTTTTGCTTTGCTTGTATCTAATCTAACGTCCCTTGGTGCATCTTTATACTTTTCTACCTCTTCTACTAATACTTCATCTATTCTATTTTCTAAACCCATTTCCTTTAGTATATGCTTAACTACTTCATATCTGCTTAGATTGTTTTCACTTCCCAAATGGTAAGTACCATAAGGAATCTTAAATAACTTATTAACATTTTCTAGCATTTCATCAACATAAGTCATACCTCTGAATTCTCTTGTGGAAGCATATATTTTTTCACCCTTTAATAAGCTTGTTACTGTTTCCCAAATTATATTAGAAGCCATATTTCTTTTTTTATCTGGCATTCCCATAAGCCAAGTAAACCTTACAACCCATAATTCATCTAAAATTTCTTTCAGTAATTCTTCAGCTTCAAGCTTATTTTGTCCATATACAGTATCAGGAATTGCCTTGTGCTCTTCATTATATGGACCCTCTTCCGGATTTCCATTAAATACTTGCTCTGAACTTATAAATACTAATTTTGCCCCAACTTCTTTACATGCCTTTCCTACATTTATAGCTCCTTCAACATTTATCTTATGAGCTTTTTCAGGATGTTTATTGCAAAAATCTGTAACTGCAATAGCTGCAGCATGTATTACATAACTTGGTCTTTCTTTTTTAAATAATTCAAATACCTTCTTTTCATCTGTTATATCTAATTCCTCTATATCTGGAGATAAAATATTGTATTGATCTTTAAACCTTTCAGCAAATCTACTTGCAAAGAATCCTGTTCCTCCAGTTAATAAAATCTTTTCCATTGTATCCCTCCATTTATTATCATTTATTATTGTTTGTTATTGTTTAATATTATTTTATTACGAATTTTCTTTTTTTTCAATACTATTTTGAAAATAAAAATAGGTTTTAGATAAAATTATCTTTATCTAAAACCTACTCAATTACTCATACTTATTTTATTTTTTTCTTATAAGTTCTGCCTTTCTAAGATATTCTTCCTCCGATATTTCACCTTTAGCTAATCTTTCCTTAAGTATATTAAGAGAACTCTCCTCTGTATCTTTTATAAAATTATTCTTATTAAGCACTCTAATAACAAAATAAATAGCCAATGCAATAAGTATCAAACATATTATCATGAAAATCCATCCCATATGGAATCCACCCATTATAATTCTTCCATCATATCGCCCCATTATTTTCACCGTCCTTTATATTTATTGTTTATATAATTATAATAAACCGATATGAAAATATTATGAATTATTATCTTATAAGTACTCCCTTATTTTATACTATTTAATATAAATTTATCGATAACTTGTGCAACTCCATGTTCATCATTTGATACTGTTACAAAATTAGCTTGTTCTTTTAGCTCATCTATAGCATTTCCCATTGCTACTCCTAACCCTGCAGCTTTTATCATTCCTAAATCATTTAAATTATCTCCTATTGCAATAATTTCTTTAGGATTGACACCAAGCTTTTCTCCTAATTGTTCTAGTGCTGACCCCTTGTCCACACTTTTATGCACAAATTCTAAATTGTTTTTATATGATGAGGTGATGCTTATATCTTCTATTTTACCAATCTTATCCTTAATTATAGCTAGTTTTTCTGCACTAGAAGACTTTACTTCCATTTTGCATACCTTCAAGTTATT
This sequence comes from Clostridium paridis, assembly GCF_016765615.1. Classification (GTDB taxonomy): domain Bacteria; phylum Bacillota; class Clostridia; order Clostridiales; family Clostridiaceae; genus Clostridium_T; species Clostridium_T paridis. The sequence goes on from NZ_JAESWA010000024.1 coordinate 123,113, forward strand.
AACTTTTATGTAGTCTATTATATCTTCTACAATAAGACTATTACCATAAGTATGTTTTTTCATATCTTCTACTATTTTAGCTATTTCCTCCTTATCACTAGAATATTCCTCTGCTAGATTTATAAATTCTTTTTCGTGATTCCCTAGAGGTTTACATAATGTTTCATTACTAGTATATATTTGGTATAATATGTCTTCCTCTTCATAAATTTTTATTGCTTCATATACACTGTCATTATCAATATAATTTTCACTGATTATATCAAATTCTTCATTATATATCTGAGCTCCATTTAATGCTACCGCATAGCAATTAAAATTATGTTCTTGCACGAATGGCTTGATAAGCTTGTAAGGTCTTCCTGAAACTATTCCAAACAAAACACCTTTTTCTTGTGCACGTTTTACTGCCTTTATGTTTTCTTCTGATAATTCATGTTCTGAATTAAGAAAAGTTCCATCCATATCTGTTAATATTAATTTATACATCTCAAATCTCCTCTTCACCAACTAAGTATATGACAATTATAAATTAAAATTACTTTTTTGATTTTCTTAATATGAAAAAAAAGTAAAAAGGATTGTGAAAACCCTTAGCTATTAATATAATTACTAGAGTTTTCATCAATCCTTTAATTATTTTCTTAAGAAATATTAACTAAATAAAGCTACGAAAACTAATGTTATTGTACTAATTAGCTTAATTAATACATGAAGTGATGGACCTGCTGTATCTTTAAATGGATCTCCCACTGTATCTCCTACCACACTTGCTTTATGAGCCTCTGACTTCTTTCCTCCAAAACTTCCTAATTCTATATATTTCTTTGCATTATCCCATGCACCACCTGCATTATTTAGAAACAACGCCATTACAACACCTGCTATTGTACTTATCATTAAAAATCCACCTGCTGCTTCTTTTCCTAATAAAACTCCCACTAGTACTGGTGTTGTTATTACTAGTATTCCTGGAAGAACCATTTCCTTAAGAGCTCCTTTTGTAACTATATCAACACACCTAGCATAATCAGGTTTTGCTTTTCCTTCCATAATTCCAGGAATCTCTTTAAATTGCCTTCTTACCTCTACTATAATGTATTGAGCTGCTCTTCCAACTGCTCTAATAGCTGTTGAGCTAAATAGAAACACTAACATAACTCCAATAAATCCAGCAATAAATACTTCTGGTTTACCAATATCAATTGAATACCATGATTCTAACGGCTTTCCTAATATACTTTTTACCTGATCTAGGTATGCTGAGAATAACAAGAATGTAGCTAATGCAGCTGATCCTACAGCATAACCTTTAGTTAGTGCCTTTGTAGTGTTACCACATGCATCTAATCTATCTGTTACTAGTCTTACCTCTTCTGAAGCCCCTGACATTTCTGCTATACCTCCAGCATTATCAGTTATAGGTCCAAAGGTATCCATTGCAAGAATAAATGCACAAGTTGATAACATTCCCATTGTTGCAATGGCAGTTCCATATAATCCAGCATTAGGAATATTACCAAGAGCCGCATTCCCAAGCTTATATGAAGTAAAAATAGCAATGGATATAAATAGTACAGGCAATGCTGTTGATTCCATACCCATAGATATACCAGTTATAATATTTGTAGCTGGACCAGTTTCACAAGATTTTGCTATTTCTTTTACCGGTCTATTATTCACTGATGTGTAGTAGTTAGTCAAAAGAACAAATGCATAACCTAAAACTATTCCTGTTACTGCACATCCATAAAGCATCCAAGTGTTAACTTCACTTCCATCTGGAAGAGTTCCAGTTAACATGTATCTTACATTAAAGATTAGGAATATAAGAACTAATATAGTGGTAATTCCATAACCTTTATTAAGTTCCTTCATTGGGTCTTCATCTTCATTCTTAACTTTTACAAAAGCTATTCCCACTATAGACGCAATTATCCCTAATGCACGTGCTACAAGAGGAAACAAAATTCCCTTAACTCCAAATATAGGATATAGGGCTACCCCTAGTATCATAGCTCCAACATTTTCTGCAGCTGTTGATTCAAATAAATCTGCACCTCTGCCTGCGCAGTCACCAACATTATCTCCAACTAAATCTGCTATAACTGCTGGATTTCTTGGATCATCTTCTGGAATTCCAGCTTCAACTTTACCTACTAAATCTGCTCCTACGTCAGCAGCCTTTGTATAAATTCCTCCACCTAATTGTGCAAATAACGCAACTAAAGAAGCTCCAAATCCAAAACCAACTATGAGTGATGGCGCCTCTTTTATTAGAGTATCATTCCCTGATGCTCCTCCAAATAATAAAAACAATGTTGAAACTCCAAATAACGATAAGGTAGTTACAGCTAGTCCAGTAATTGCACCACCTCTGAACGCTATCTGTAAAGCTTTATTTAAACCCTTTCTTGCCCCCTCTGCTGTTCTTACATTACAATTAACAGTCATATACATGCCTATATAGCCTGATATAGCTGAACATAAAGCACCCATAACAAATGCTACTCCAGTATGCCATGCTATGCTGGTAGCGTCACTACTTCCCTTTGATAAATTAGCAAAATAATTAGCTCCTGTAATTATAATAAGAACTATTATAGCTATTAAAGCAATAGTTTTATATTGTCTCTTTAAAAAAGCCATTGCTCCTTCTTTAATAGCATTAGATATCTCTTGCATCTTAGGGTTTCCTTTTTCTTGCTTAAAAATGTACTTTGACAGAATAATAATAGCTAGTACTGCAATTATCGTAACCCCGTAAATTATACCAAAATAGATAGTCATGATTAACATCCCCTTTTAATAAGATTACTTCTTTGACGTTTTCATAAATACAAAAAGATACTTCATTCTAGCTCTCAAAGCAACCTTACGCAGAGGCAATGTGGAGGAGGTGTTCAAAAGACACGATGAAATATATTTGTGTATTTTATATTTATAAGATTTTAATTTGGTAACTAAAACCTTATATACTAATTTATTATTAAAATATTAAAATATTAATAAATTAACAAAAGATGAATCCAATAGTTAATACACCTACTTTTTATGTAGGCGTATTAACTATAGATTCATCTTCATTCGTACTTAAATATACTTCATTAGTTGCTTTATACTAACTATTTTTATCCCTCAAAACTCTTAAATGCTTCTATAAATTTATCTATATCTTCACTTGAATGCTTTGCTGAAAGAAATAATGCCTCAAACTGTGAAGGTGGCATGTTTATACCTTTTTTTATCATGTGAATAAAATACCTTTTAAACCTATCATTATCACAATTCTTAACATCAGCATAACTCTCGATAGTTTCTTTTTCTGTAAAGAATATAGTAAACATTCCTCCAGCTCTATTTATAACTACTGGTATTTTATTTTCTTTAGATGCTTCTTTTATACCCTGCTCTAATCTATCTCCTATTTCTTCAATATGCTTATATATCATAGGATTTTCATATAATTTCTTTAAAGTTGTTAATCCTGCTGCCATCACTATTGGATTACCTGACATAGTTCCTGCTTGATAAACTGGTCCAATTGGAGATAGCATTTGCATTATTTCCTTCTTGCCTCCATAGGCACCTGAAGGAAGTCCCCCTCCCATTATTTTTGCATAAGTAACAAGATCTGGCTTTACACCAAAAAGGCTTTGTGCACCTTTATATGCTACCCGAAATCCACTCATTACCTCATCAAAAATTAGTAGCGCACCATATTTATCGCAAAGAACTCTTAATTCTCTTAAAAATTCTTCTTTTGCTACAATTACCCCCATATTACCAGCAACAGGTTCTATAATAACTGCAGCAATATTATCCCCTTGTTCCTCAAAAACTTTTCTTATACTTTCGATATTGTTATACTCAGCTACCAATGTATTTTCTACAGTTTCGCTTGGTATGCCAGCACTCCCTGCTATTCCAGCAGTTAAAACTCCTGAACCAGCTTCAACTAGAAATCCTTCAAAGTGACCATGATAGCAACCTGAAAATTTTAATATTTTACTTTTTTTTGTGTATCCTCTTGCTAGTTTTACAGCACTCATGGTCGCCTCTGTACCTGAGTTAACCATTCTTATCATTTCAACATTATCAACAGTCTCACATATAAATTTTGATAATTCTAGTTCAAGTCTTGTTGGCGCACCAAATGCAATTGCATTGCAAGCTGTTTTTGAAATAGCCTCTACTACATCTTCATCACAATGACCTAAGATAAGTGGTCCCCATGCTAAAACAAAATCTATATACTCATTGCCTTCTTCATCATATATGCGTACACCTTTCCCCTGCTTTATAATGGGCGGATTTATATCAAAACCATTATAAGCTCTTACAGGACTATTTACTCCACCAGGCATATATTTTTTAGATGCTTCAAATATTTCATTATTATTCATAAGTCTTTAGTGAAATGGATTTTCTAAAAGGTTTTAAGTTCAACTAATAACTTATTCATGCCTGATATCAAACAAGTATAAGTTAAGTTTCCTATAAAAAACCTATATAATCCTCTCACTAAATTCACCGCCTTTCTAAAATATAAGTCACAATATTTCTTATCCATATGCCTCTCATTAATTACCATAATAATTATATCACTTGTAAATTTATTAATACCACCTTTTCTTATATTGTTATTTTAACTTTAAGTAGCATTATTTTAGTTTTTCAAAAAAATAACCTCAAAATACTTAAATTTTGAGGTTATCTCATAAAAACTATTAATTAAGTGAAATATTTATATCCCCTGAGGAAGTATCTATTTTTAATTGTTTGTACGGATCATTTCCTACTTTTGCTGTTGCTTGATTTCTTTTTTTATTATTATAACTTAAATCAAAGTTTGATTTTATATCTCCAGAAGTACACTTTCCTTCAAACATGAAGCTCAATTCCTTTGGCATATTCACCTTAATATCTCCTGAGGTTGCAGTAATATTAGACTTATCATTTATATCTTTATACCCTACTTTAATGTCTCCGGATGAGGCTTCAATATCTCCAGAACCTGAAAGGGAAGATATTCTTATATCGCCTGATGAAACATTTATATCATAGCTTTTTCCTATAAGACTATTAACATCAATATCCCCAGATGAAGCCTCTAGATTTATTTTATCAGCCTTTATTTCGCTATTACATTTAAATTCTCCTGAACTTTGGCTAAAGGATGCTTCTTTAAGACTTATATCATCATTTACTATTATATCTCCAGAAGAAGATTCAATAGAAAGATTGTCACTGTACTTCTTAGGAATATAAACTTCTACTTCAGATCCAAAATTACCAAAACCAAATATAAAAAATTTAAGATGATTTCCTCCTTTTTTTATATTTATGGTATCTCCATTTTTCTCCATAGTGAATTTTTCTTCTTCCTTCAAAGTTCCATAAGCTTTTTGAACAACTTTTATATTATCCTGGTCTGTAGTATAGATAGATATATCGTCACTAGAAAAATCTATATTTATTTTTTTAGCATCTTGCAGTGACATTTCTTTTGTTTGTTGAATCTTTCTATCACCACTATGGAATACGATCATTTTGTAAAAGTTGCCCTTTCCTCCAGCAGCTATTCCAAATATAAGTGCCCCAGTAAGTGTTACAGCAATTATTCCCCATATAATTATACTTATTACTTTTAACCTTTTCTCCATATTATTACTCCTTTAATTGAAAGCTTAGAGTGATAATTCTTTCTATTGCAGCTCCTACAATAAATATAATCCAAGAGAATGCCCATGCATTAAAGACAAAACTTATTAGTAAATATATTGCAACTATCAATGTCCAAACTATTGACTTTATTGACTGCATAACTCCATTTTTCTTTCTATTAGTTGATTTCCATTCTTTAAACTCTTCAACCATTGTATTATCTTCTTTAATATATTTAGACTTTGACATTCCATTATAAATTATTAGTCCAGTTGCTACAGCATCTATAGTAAGCATTAAAGATACAGATATAGCATCATTTACTCCCAAAAACTCATTACTTATTATAAGAACAACTACACTCATAATATACAAGCCTACAGAAATTGATATCATAAGTGCAGACTTTTGTCTTTCTTTTTTCATTTCTTCATAATTAAAAACATCATTTTGCTTTAAACCTCTTATTAATTCCTCTACATCGCCAACACCAGACATAGCAGAATTTATAGCTTCATCTTCACTCTTTCCTTGCTCAATTAAATCATTATATCTGTCTATTAAGTTAGCTAAAACTTCTTCTTTTAATTCGTATGCTCTATTGGTTCTAGGGGCATCTTGAAAGAGTTCCTCTACCCTTTCTCTTAATTTTTCATACATTATTACCTACCTCCATTAATTAAACTATCAATTAGTTGCTTTGATTCATTCCAATCCGTACGATTCTGCTCGAGTGCAGCTAAACCCAATTTAGTTATGGAATAATATCTTCTTCTTGCTCCAGTTGTTTGGTCTCCCCAGTATGAGCTTATCAACGATGACTGCTCCAACCTTCTGAATGCTGAATAAAGAGTTGCTTCTTTTAATTCATATTTATTATTCGTTTTTTCTTGAATAGACTTATTTATTTCATAACCATAGCTGTCTTTTTCCTCTAAATGAGCTAATATAATACTCTCTGTATGTCCTCTTATTATATCTGAAGTAATAGACATACCCTCACCTCTTTATCTAAAATTTTACTTTTGTTACTTTTTATTCTGTAGTTATATCATAACAATAGATACCTCGTCTGTCAAGGTATCTATAAAATAGAAGTATATAATTTTTTTAAAAAAACAAATAGCCTACACACACTACTGTATAGGCTATCTACAAACTCTTAATTTATTTAACTAATTTTATAATTTCTTCTGTATTTCTAACCTTCCCTATCCTTGGAAAAATGTTTTTACATACATAATCATGTTCTTCTTTACTCATAGCTGTCATTGCATCTTCAACAAAGACCTGATTATACCCTCTTTGGAATGCTTCTCTTGCTGTGGTATCTACTCCTATTCCAGTTGATATACCACACAATACAATTGCATCTATCCCTCTTCTCCTCAATTGTAAATCAAGGTCTGTTCCGTAAAACGCCCCCCATTGTCTTTTGGTAATTAAATATGTATCATTAATATCAGCTAATTCTGGGACAATCATATCCCATCCTTCACTGTGCTTAGCTGCACTTCCTATCATATCTGTTTTTGGCTTTAACATATCCTTCCCATCTAAAGTTGAAACCCTTACTAATACTACAAAGCCATCTTTCTCTTTAAATGCCTTTGCTAACTTTACTGCATTACTGACAACAACCTCTCCGGTATTTGGTTTAAGATCTCTATTTGCAATTCCATTTTGAAGATCTATTACAACTAATGCAGTTGATTTTAGATTAACAACTTCATTTTCTTCTTTAACTTTTTCCACCTTCTGTTTCCTCCTACACTGCTTTACTTTTTATAATTGGTTTAGTTTCAAATCTTTTAAATACTTTCTTATATACCCACAATGCATTTATTAATAGTAGAGTACTAGTAACAAAGAATACATATTTAATTCCCATTAGTGAAGCTACCTGACCTCCTAATATAGATCCGCAAAATACTCCTAAATATTGAGCTGACATATTAAATCCAAATACTCTTCCTGTTATAAAATCTGGTGTTATTCTTTTTACGAATGCGTTAATAGATGGATTTAAACCTGCTGTAGCTAACCCTAAAATAAATCTTAATGCCATAAGTTGCCATGGACTTTTAACGAATGCTTGTGGTATAAATACTGCACCTGCAACTATGAGAGCTATTAACATAACTTTTTGCGATCCAATTTTATCTGAAAGCTTGCCAAGCCTTGGTGCTGCTAAAACACTAGCTAACCCTGAGGCAGAAAATGTTGCTCCTGAAATCAATGCAACATGAGCAGAATTTTTAGATAACTGCGTAACGTATACTGTTACTATTGGCTCTATTGAATAGAGAGCTAATTGAAGTATAAAAGAAGTTATAAACATGGTTATAATTAAACTGCTATTTGGAATGTTTGCCCATACCTCTTTCATAGTAAGTGTTTTTTCTTTAGAAGGGGTGAAATCTTCTTTTACAAAAAATAGTGTTGTAACAAAAGCTATCATCATAAATCCTCCAGTTATATAAAACACCCATTGAGTTCCAAGTATTTCTTCCACATACCCTCCAAGCATTGGTCCAAGCAACGATCCTGAAACAGATGCCGTAGAAAGAGTTCCCAATGCCCATCCTGCATGTTTTTTATCGGTTTGAGTTGCTATTAACGTAGTACATGCAGTGCTATACCCTGTAATTACCCCTTGCAGTAGTCTTAACCCTATTAATTCATATACGTTATGAACAAAACCCATACTAAATATTACAATTGACATTCCAAGGCTTGCACGTAATAACATTGGTTTTCTTCCATACTTATCTGCTGCTTTTCCCCATATAGGTGAAAAAATAGCTGATATTATAAATGTAACTCCAAATGCAATCCCAGATAATTGTTCGATAAATTCTACATTATTGATACCTAAATGTTTTATGTATATTGGTAATACTGGTGCTATCTGGCTCATGCCTATTGCTGTTGCAAACATACCAATCCAACAAACGACTAAGTTTTTTCTCCAAAGATTCATATAATATAATCCTTTCTATGTATAGTTCTTCAAATCACAGATGTGATGATTATATTATAATTATAAGATCATTAGCCCTTATATCTCCATGCATTATATTAGACTCCATGGACATTTTTGCTATAAAATTCTGACGGACTTATTCCTTCTATTCTCTTAAAAATTCTACTAAAGTAAAATTCATCTTTAAAACCTAAAATTTCTGCCACTTCCTTAACTTTCTTATCCCCATCTATAATAAGCTCTTTAGCCTTATCAATCTTCATTTTATTAAAAAATTCTATTATAGAATAACCTGTAATTTCTTTAAAGGATCTTGATAGATATGTCGGTGATAATTTAACTAATTCTGATAACTCATTTAGTGTTATCTTTCTTTTTATATTTTCATTTAAATAAGAAATTATATTATTAACTTTTAAGGCAGTAGAATAATTAGATTTCTTTCTATTTATATTATTTAATATTTCATATAATATCTCTTGCAACATTGTCCTTGATGCAAACTCATATCCCAATAACTTCTCATCCCAAAGGTTAGTTAACTTTCTAAACAAAACATCTATAGTATAATAATCTATTAACTTTTCCATTGGATTTAAAGGAAGTAGCTCATTACTACTCTTAGTTACCCATGTATTCTTGGAATAACTTAGTTCTACATAACTAAAGTGAACAGATAAAAAGCACATTGGTTCATTCTCATCTACTTCTATAGTGTGTGTCTTGCTAGGATTAAAATAAAACAGCATGCCTTTCTCTATGCTATATCTTTTATCTTCTACAGAAATATAACCTTTTCCACTATCTATCAATAAGAGCTCATGGTGATTGATTCTTCTAGTTAACTTTTTCGAAAAATCTTTTTTCTCATCCACAAATCTATGATTACAGTAATGAATGTAAAAATATAGATTATTTAGTTTCATATAAATCACCTCTCTATTAAATAACTTTATTATACAAAAAATACATATAATCTGAATATATCTATATCCAAACTATATGTATTAAGTAAAACTAATTGAGATTTATTTTAATTGAATCCTTTAAATCTACCTGATAAAAGCTATCATACTTGGGTACAGCAAGATAGGCATCGTCGGAAATCCTCCCTTTAAAAATGTAATTATATCCACCAACTGAATAATTTTTAAATTCTATATCGGGTTTCATAAATTCTTCTGGCTCAATTTTAACTTCGGATAATTCAAATTCCTTTTTCTTATCAGTTAAATTATTTTCTAAGAACTTATATTTTTCTATATCTTTCACCACAAAAATATTATTTCTATTAATTATATCTAATCCTTTAAATAAAATATTTATCTTTATGCTTTCATTGCTTTTATGAATTGAATTAATTACAATACTGCAGTCTTTCCCTTGATTTATTTGTTTGCCCACCTTTAAATCGCTTATCCTAATCCATTCATAATCATTTATACTATAATTGATTATATTTCTCTTTTGAAGTATAGGAATTATCGTTATTGAATCTGGTATTTCCTTTGCTGCTGTGAATCTAGTATATCTCTTATATACATCTTTTCCATTACTATTCTCTTCATGTAAAACCCTCTCTATTTCTGGGAACAACTCTTCTCCCTTATCTGTTACAATTACATAATTGTATGATAGGCTTGTTGATTTTTCTCCCATTATTTTATCCTTCCATTTTTCTTTTTCAGTTACCATTGTATTTTCAATTGTAGTTCCAAAGGGAGAAATAATAATCTTGTCTAAGTTTAAATTCATATTATCATTTATTCTTAACACCCCTGCGTTATCTATTCTTTTTGTTTTTGCTATGAGTTGATCCTTTGAAGCACTAAACTTAAAACTCCAATTTCCTTGTGTCTTTCCTATACTATCTATATTAAATTCTATATTTACTTTTTTATCTATTTGATAATTTGATAAATCCCATCTGGTTAATCCTATATATTCCCCATAATCTTGCAAAGTTTCTTCCGATGCTCCTCCTAACTTATTAGGTATTTCTCCAATAGATATTAGTTCATCATCATAAATTTTATAATCTTTATTAACATTCTCTTTTTCTAATAACTTTTGATTCCCGTTTATCTGTACTCCATTGATTGTTAATGTTGCTTTATTTATTACATTAGATTCGTCAAAGTTTTTATCGCTCTTAAGTTTGTAGCTTAGATATAAATAATTCCCATCATATACTGCAGAATTAAGTGTAATAGCAATTCCTTTATCTTTGGATTCTATGTTAAGATTTTCTTTATATTTTGAGTACTCCGGATTAATGAAAGTTGAATTTTCTTCTAAAAAATTAAGAACTGTCCCTACCACTGGCATACTTTTTGCTAAAGCTGGATCTTCGATCATAAAAAGTGAACCAATTACTACTGCAATCCCAATAGCCACAGGTATCTTTCCCAGTTTAAGTTTTCTTTTAAACTGAAAACTATCTTTTGATTTTCTAAAATTTCTAATTACCCTTTTCTTCATCATATCTGATATATTTACATCAATTGCCTCGTATTTTTCCACATCTATATCTACTTCATTAAAAAATTCATATATATCTTTCATTTAAATAACCTCCACAAAAGAATCTTTTAATTTTCCTCTTAAAACCTTCCTACTTCTACTTAGATGTGTATTTACATTTCCTCTAGTAAGTCCTAATTCATTTGCTATCTCTTCCACAGACATCTCTCTAAAATACTTTTTTAAAAATATATTTTTATCTAATTCACTTAGTTTATTTATGTGAGTTAATATTTCATCCTTAAACTCTTTTAAAATCAATCGTTCTTCTACATACTCATTTCCTACTATATTTAAATCATCAATATTATCTAATAATCTTAATCTTGCTTTTTTTCTACTATAATCAATTGACTTATGCTTTGCTATAGCACAAATCCAATTTTTAAACTTCCGTTCATCACCAATAAACTTATCTATATTACTCCATATGGATAAAAAAACATCATTTATACATTCTTCCATATAGTCTCCATCTCCATAACTCCCCAGCACAGAGTGAACTACTTTATAAAGTAAGTTACTGTATTTCTCTATTATAAATTCCATAGCATTAGCATTTTTTCTTCTTAGTTCTTCTACAATATCTTCATTCTTTAGCCTCATACAATCCTCCCATAAATAAAATTTAAAGCTTATCAATATATAACTTTTTCATTATATATATTAAAACGATATAAATATCCTTATAGTTACATATTTACTATTATTTTTTATTGCTTTAGAAACCGAAAAATCATAAAATACCTTATTGAATACATAATATATCCACATTAAATATTTTATAAAAATTTATATATATATTTGTAATATTATGAAAAATATTGTAAAATATTTTATGTAGGGACAAGCCTACTATTAATATTTATTAAGTAAAGGGGAATGAATAAATGAGTAACAAATTTAATTTCAAAGCTGAAAGCTCAAGCAAAACTTTATTTATTAATGTAAGAGGATCATTTACAGAGGAAGATGGCAAGGCTTACATAGCAGAATACATTAATCAAGTAAAAGCTATAGATGCAAAATCATATAAGTTATTTCTTGATTGCACAGAATTAAATGTGACATCTCAAGATTTATCTGCTATGCTTCAAGGCTGCTTCGAAATGTATAAAAATGATGGTTTTATCAATGTTCAAGCAAAAATCATAAACAATGCAGTTTTAAAGATGCAACTTAATAGACTTGCTAAGAATGTTGGACTAGCAAACTTTGAAGTTGTTTCTTAGTTTAAAACTCAGTACATAACCTTTTGTAAAAAAGTATTAAATTGAAAAAATATTATAAAACTTTTTATACCAAAAAACTCACAATGCCTCTTACTTATTCCAAAGGCATTGTGAGTTTTTTGGCAAATCTAGTATTTAAGCATTATAGCACAGGTTGTCCAATTAGTTCCCACAGACCATAAACAAACATTATCCCCTCTTTGTATTGTTCCATTTTTAATTCCTTCATACAAAGCTATAAAAGGACTGCTTGTACCAGTGTATCCATATTTATTTCCGATATATATAAATTTACTCAAATCTTCCCCCATTGCCTGTGAGCAGGATGTTATTATCGGAAATGCAAATTGCGAAAAGCAATATGCTTTTATATCCTCAATCTTCATATTATGTCTATCTAATAACTTGTGTACACTTTCATTAGCAAACTCTCCTATAAAACTTCCATCAAAAGGAGTCCAATGTAATTGTCTATCGTAAATTGAACTATCATATATTTTTGATAATCCACAAGCAGGGAATTTTACTAAGTCCCACTCATCTGAATTAGTCTTGTATACACTATCAATAAACCCTGACTCTTCATCAGTTTTTTCTATAACCATTGCACATGCTCCATCTCCAAAGACAGGATATGTCATCTCATCATCTTTTCTACAATGTATAGATGTATAATCAGCTCCTATTATTAAAGCTCTCTTTGTGTGCTTATTATTTTGCAAATATCTTGCTGCATTATCAAAAGCTACAAGCATTCCTACACAATTAGTATTACTATCTGTGCACATAGCTTCATCTTTTCCTTCTATGTACTTATGAACTATCAGTGCTTGCGTTGGGAATGAATATTCTGGCATCTGACTAGAAAAAATGATGCAATCAATATCTTTCCCTGTAATTCCAGCTGACCTTAATGCTTTTTTTGCTGCCTCAATACCCATGGTTAGAGTATTTTCCCTATCATTATTAATTAAATACCTTTTTTCTTTACCGAAAGCCTTTAACATTCCAGCTATATCTTTGTCATATTTTTTGAAATGTTCTATAAAGAACTCGTTTCCTACAACATTCTCTGGATGGTAAACTTCTATAGATTTAATTTTTACATTACTCATAATGCACCTCCCATTTTTAGCTACATAATATTATTATATTAAAATTCTAATTAAAAATCCATACATAATTGGGTAATTTGTAATATGCTATAATATAAAACAAAATCCCCCATATCTTTAAGGATATGGGGGGATTATAATTTCTTTATTTATTTATCCACTTACTAGCTTCTAACGCGTAATATGTTATTATTATGTCTGCTCCTGCTCTCTTCATTGATAATAGCATTTCTAGTGCAGATCTTTTTTCATCTAACCAACCCATTTTAGCTGCTGCTTTTATCATAGCATATTCACCACTTACATTATATGCAGCTATAGGGTAATTAAACGTATCTCTTGCCTTTCTTATTACATCCAAATAAGATAATGCAGGCTTAACCATTACTATATCTGCCCCTTCTTCTATATCTTGTTCAATTTCTCTTATAGCCTCGTTTAAGTTACCTGGATCCATTTGATATGTTTTTCTATCCCCAAATTCTGGTGCAGAATTAGCTGCTTCTCTAAAAGGTCCATAAAATGCTGAACAATACTTAGCTGAATAAGCCATTATAGGTATGTGCTTAAATCCACCTTTATCTAGTGCTTCTCTAATTTTTGCAATTCTTCCATCCATCATATCTGAAGGTGCAATCATATCTGCTCCTGCTTTCGCATGAGATAGGGATATCTTTGCTAAATATTCAAGAGTTTCATCATTTTCAACATCACCATTTCTTATGATTCCACAATGTCCATGGCTTGTATATTCGCACATACAAACATCTGTTATAACCAAAATACTATTATTTAGTTCTTTAATTTTTCTAATAGCCTTTTGCACTATTCCATCATGGTCATATGCTGAGCTTCCGCATTCATCCTTATGATCTGGTATACCAAAAATCATAATTCCCTTTACTTTAGCTTCTTCTATTTCATTAACTAATTCATCTAACTTATCAATTGAGTAATGAAAGTTTCCTGGTAGAGAACTAATTTCCTTTTTAATATTTTCTCCTTCTACCACAAAAATCGGATATATAAAATCATTAGAAGACAGACTATTTTCCCTTACTAAATCTCTAATTGTTTCACTTGCTCTTAATCTTCTTCCTCTTTTAATCACTTCATTTTCCTCCACACTTCAGTTATTTTATTTATAAGTCCATCTTGACTATGCTCTTCACAAACTAATGCATCTATTTCTTTTTCTTTAAGAGCTTCATATGTTACTGGGCCTATTGCTATACATATCTTCTCTCTAATCTCATTTATATCTATGATATTAATAAGATTATTCACTGTAGTTGGGCTCGTAAATAGAACTATATCTACGTCTTCAAATGCTTTTATATTTTTCATATCACCTTGTACTGTTTCATAAATGGCTACCTTATCTACCTGTAGTCCTAATTTACTTATTTCTTGGGTAAGATAATCCTTTGCTTGCATAGAACCAGGTATAAGTACCTTTTCATTTGGCTTTAAGTCATTTTCCATTACCTTGAATAACCCTTCACTTAAAAACTCCTTGGCAATTCTATCAGGAAATACTCCTCTTTCTTTTAATGCTTTTGAGGTAGCCTTACCTAACACGCTAAAGCTAGCTTTTATATTTCTTATGTCATACTCTATATTTCTTAAATAATCAAAGAAATAGTTAACTGCATTTACAGAAGTGAGTACAATATGATCATATACATTTAATTTATTCTTATATTCACCTAGATTATAAGTCATATCCTTGAACTCAATAGAATTCAACTCTGTTACCTCTGCCCCTAAATCTTTTAATTTATTTTTAATTTTAGTTGCTTGCTCTTTTGATCTAGTAACACATATATTGGCCCCAAAAAGAGGTAACTTCTCATACCAATTTAGCTCATCATTTAACTTAACAACTTCTCCTACCACAATTATGCATGGAGACTTTAGTCCAGCTTCCACAATCTTCTCATATATATCTTCAAGAGTTCCAACAACTTTCTTTTGTTTGGAGGATGTTCCCCTCATTATTACAGCTGTTGGCGTTTGAGCTGCTTTACCATTTTGAACAAGATTATGAACAATATTATTTAGATTTTCTAGCCCCATTAAAAATACTAAGGTACCATTTTCTTTAGCTAGACTACTCCAATTAATTTTTAGTGTGTTGGCTGACATACCCGTAATAACATGGAAGCTTTGAGACATCCCTCTTTGAGTTATAGGTATCCCCCCATAGCCTAGCACTGATATTGCAGATGTAACACCAGGTATTACTTGAAACTCTATCCCTTCTTTTATAAGCTCTAAAGCTTCTTCTCCGCCACGCCCAAACACATATGGATCTCCACCTTTTATTCTTCCAACAATATGTCCTTCTTTAGCTAGCTTAACCAACATATTGTTAATCTCATCTTGAGTTTTATAGTGACATCCTGGCTCCTTACCACAATAATAAACTTCACAACCTTTATTTAAGAAGTTTAAAATATTACTTCCTACGAGTCTATCATAAAGTACTGCAGTACATTCTTCTAACTTTCTTTTTCCTTTTAGAGTAATTAATTCTTCATCCCCAGGACCAGCCCCTATTAAATATACTTTTCCCATTTTGTCCTCCTTAGCCTAATAGAATTTTTTTAGCCAATTCTTCTCCAAGTCTTATATTATCTTCCTTATGCCCTGAAATATCTTTTTTAACTATTTTTCCATTCACTTCGTAGGTTCCAATTAGATACAACTCATTACCGTTAATCTTTCCATATGCGCCTATCAAAGAATGACATCCTCCATTAAGAGTTCTCATAAAGCTTCTTTCTGCTTCAACTTCATATCTTACTTCCTTATTATCTAATGCTTTAAACAAATGTTTTTTATCACTATTTACAAGTGTTTCGATTCCTAATGCTCCCTGGCCTACTGCTGGCAAAAAAGTTTCTGCATCAAAATAATTAGTTACAATATCATCTATACCTAAGCGTTTAAGCCCTGCTGATGCCAAAATAATTCCATCAAGCTTTTCCTTATGCATCTTCTCAATTCTTGTTTGCACATTGCCTCTTAATGGTAGTATCTCTATATCACTTCTTAATGCTTTTAGCTGAGCTGCTCTCCTAATGCTGCTGGTTCCTATTCTAGCTCCTTTTTTCAAATGCTTAAATTCAACTCCATCACTTGAAATAAATGCATCACGCACATCTTCTCTTTCTGGAATAGCTGCTATTTCAAAAGCTTCTCCTAATGCATAAGGTACATCCTTCATACTATGAACTGCAGCATGAGCACTTAAATCCAATAGTGCAAGTTCTATCTCCTTAGTAAATACACCCTTACCACCTATTTTATCTAAAGTCACATCTAATCTCTTATCGCCTTCCGTAACTATTAACAGCTTTTCTCCTAAAATATTATGCTTATCTTTTATTAATCCCAAAATCTTATCTGCTTGAGCCTGGGCTAACATACTCTTTCTTGTAGCTATAATTAAACTCATATTAAATCCTCCAGTAACTTACATATTATTTCTTGTGGAAAAAATAATAGAAGTACCTCTTTTCCTAATTTTTTTTGCCACATATATCTAAAATCTTCTGTAGCTATAAAGTCTATTATTTCTCTTTTATAACTTGTTAATTCCTTTGCTCTTTCCCTTATTTTATTTATTACTCCAATGAATTCATCATAATCTGATATATTACCCTTAAATACCTCTTTAAGCATTAATGCTGCTTTAGGATTCCCGCCTTTTGTATTTATAGCAAATGATACATTTTTGAGTGTTCCTTGCACTGGCATAGCTGCCATTCCATTTTTATAATTTCTACAATCAATATATATTTTACTTAATGTATCACAATCACTCGCTATTATCTCAGCCACTTCATTATCATCAACTGCAATAACAATTATGTGTTTATCTATAATAAAGTCTTTATTATATTCTCCTTTAGTAAGCACTCCCCCTTTATCTTGAAGACTACTTACTTCCTCTGAAAAATCTTTTGATAAAATTTGCACTTTACATCCATATTCAATAAAGCTTTTACCTTTAATAAATGCTGCTTTTCCCGCTCCTATTATTCCAACTTTTACTTTCTCTGTTAATAAGGAAATAAACATTAATTCTGGACATTCATAAATATCTTCTCTATTATTCTGAGACACTCTTCCTCACATCCTTTAAGCTTCTCCTCTTTTAAAACTTCTATAGCTCTATTTACATAGAAATCAGAAGTGCTTTTAATAAGTTTATTTGCAAGTTCTTTATGATTTTTTGTGCTAAATTTATTGTTATAAGTTGTAATTCTATCACTTGCTACCTGATTTCCAGCTTCTTTAAGTTTCTTTATATGTGGCGTTATCTGTCTTAATGAATACCATTCACTAAATTCTTCTATATGCTTCTCTATAACATATCTTTTTGACTCCATTCGCTCTTTTCTTAGTTGCTTATTTTCTTCATCAATAAGACCAATTCTATCAATATCATAAAGTTCACTATTCTCTCTTAACCCTATACTTTCGTCAATATCTCTTGGAATAGCTAAATCAAACAACAAGTATTCTTTATCTTCATCTAATTCATGTTCTTTTAATACAATATGAGGAGCAGAAGTACAACTTATTACACATTCAACTTCTGCAAGCTTATAATTCTTTTCCTGAAAGTTAATTACCTCAACCCGTGCATCTTCCATATCTGAAACTGAACTCTTATCCCTCACAACTATGTAAAGTTTCTCTATATTATGTGAGAGAATATATTTCACAGCTAAGGATCCCATATCTCCATAACCAATTACCATAAATCTTTTCACACCTTGATTTATAGCTTTATTGACTGCAATTGATGAATAGGATACCGGAATCTCATATAACTTTGTTTCGTTTTTAAACTCTTTTCCACAAGTGATAGCCTGTTGAAATAGTCTTTGAAGCGGTCCATTTATACTTTTTATTTCTAATGCCATTTCATAAGCATCCCTAATCTGTCCTAGTATTTGATCTTCTCCCACTATTTTAGAATGAAAACCACTAGCTAACTCCATAATATGTTTAGTTACTTTATCATCTTGTATATGAAAGATATATTTTTTAAGTTCGCACTCCCAATTTAAGCTATTAAATAATATATCTATTACTTCTTTTTCTGTATTATCACAATTAAAGTATATTTCAGTTCTATTACACGTACTAATTACTACTACTTCATTTAAAAATTCTCTAAGTTTCAACATTTCTTCTTTTAGCTTCTTACTTCTTATATTAAATTTTTCTCTTATCTCCTGAGAGACATTTTTAGAAATTCCTAATAACTGAATCATCTGATACTCCTTGCCAAATATATATAATGCAAAAATCATATTACATCTCAAGGTCCAACTCTTAGTTGAAACGTCTAAAAGCTTAACAGTGACATGTAAATTCTTTAATGCATTATATATTATAGAAATTTAAATTCTGTCAAACCTTTTATACTTAATTTTATATCAACTGTATTAAATTTAAAAGTTTATCCTTTTTATTTCCATGCGATATTATAAATTTCTCTTAAAGAGTAAAAAGGCCTGCCAAGCAAGCCTTCCTATTGATTATACTGAATACTTCTCAAATATCACATTAAGTTCTTCTTCCTTATTATCTAACCACTCATAAAAATCTAAATTACCACTCTCTATTTTCTTTGCAATATCTAGTAGAAAACTAGAAACTTCTTTTTGTGGTATGTCACCATAGTATTTACCTAATTTAGTTTTTCCCACACCTAGTGCTCCACCTATATGAACTTCGAAAACATTAAGTGATTCATTATCTACTTTTTTTAATTTTCCTGAAAACCCGATTTCTCCTATTTCATGCACTCCACAGGAATTATGGCATCCAGATATATGAACACGCGGTAAAATATCTTTGGTAATACCTTCTGTTCTAAAAGTATCTATTATCTCTTTTAAAGTGCCTTGTCCGTTTAATGCTCCTATTTGGCAAGTAGGAACACCAATACAAGCAACAGATTGTTCTATCCTGTTTTCTCCTCCAATCCCTTGAGTTAGTTTAAGAATTCTTTCAGCTTCAGTAGTATTTAAATTCCTAATAAATACTCCTTCAGTCATAGACAATCTTACTTGAACTTCATCTATATTTTCTATCTCATCTATAAGATCTTTTAATGTTTCCCTTTTTAATTGTCCTCCAATTGGATGAAAATACACACTGTATAGACCCTTCTGCTTTTGAGGGAAAAGTCTAGGGTGCCCTATATTGCTTTCTTGACCCTCCTTATTGACCTCAATAGCTTTAACTGTTAAATCTAAACTTTCTTCTTTTTTAACCTCTGCTAAATGATGCTTATAACATTTTATAAACTCTTCTTCACCCATTCTATCTAATATATATCTTATACGAGCTTTTGCAGGATTATTATAATCCCCCTCCGAGATAAACAATCTAGTTATTGCTTCTACATGATATAGAACATCCTTCGGGTGAACTAATTCTTCTGCAAGAACAGCAAGCTTAGGATTTCTTCCGAGTCCTCCTCCAATATAAACATTAAAAAACTCATTTCCATCTTGATTAACTGCAATAAAACCTTGATCTACAACAGTAGCATGTGATAAATCGTCGTTATTATTTGAAAACGAAACTTTTAATTTTCTTGGAAGTTTGTATGTGTTTATTTTTCTAAGAAAATGCTCATTTACTGCAAGAGCATAGGGCGTTACATCAAAGCTTTCTCCTTTTTCGACTCCTGATAAAGGTGAAATTGCCACATTTCTCGGGAAATTTCCGCCTGCACCTCGTGTGTAAATGTCATTTTCCAATGCATCTTTCATTACTTCACAAATTTCATCAATATTCAATCCATGCAATTGTATTGCTTGTCTAGTTGTAAGATGAATTGAAGGTAACTTATATTTTTCTGAAAAACTGTATATTAATTTAAGCTCATCTTTTGAAATCACACCTGATAGAGTTCTAAGTCTTATCATAAACTCGTCACCTTTACGATGAGCATACACACCCATTCCACCTGAGGCTTTTTTAAATGCAGCTTTAGTGATCTCACCATTTAGATATTTGTGTCCTACTTTATTAAACTCAACTATTTCCTCTAAAAGAACTTTCTTTAACTCTTCCATATATATCACCTCTATCTAATTTCCTTTTCAATTATAAAGTATACTTCTCTTAAAACAATAAGTAAAATTAATATTATAAATCATAATAATTAATAATCTTAATTGTTAACACGCTAAAAGTTATGCGCCTATATGGCGCATAACTTCTATAGTTTTAAGACTTCCAATATAGCTTGAGCCTTTTTATCTGAGTTAAATTCTGCATCATCTATATATAATGAAAGTGTTGGATATTCTGATTTCTCATATAAATATTCTTTTGCATTTTCACCTTTAAATGCATTTGGATTTCTTTTTTCACATATTTCTGAAGATGCTTCAACAAATATTTCTGTATAACTATCTTTTCCTATTATATCCTTTGCATATTCCCTATCTTCTTTAAATCTACTTACAGCAGATACTATAGTTATAGTTCCACTATCAGCAAAAAGATTAGCAACTTCAGCAATTCTTCTAGTTTGTTCATAAGCATCCTGCCTATCAAAGGATAAGTCTGAGCTTAAACCAAATCTTATATTTGATGAATCTAGATAGTAAACCTTCTTACCTAAATCAAACAACTTCTTTTCAAGTTTAACAGCTATTTCATTCTTACCACAACCAGGTAGTCCAGATAACCATATTACTTTTCCTTTTTGATTAAGTTTTTCTTCTCTTTCTTTTCTAGTAACAAGCCTCTTTCTAATTGCAAGATTATTAGTCTTAAGGTCTTTTATTTCTCTTTTTAAAGAATCTTCAACCCCTGATATAATTCCACCACCGCTTATATCAAAGCCATCTATAATTACAAATCTTCCTGTAGATTGTAATTTAGAAAACTCATCAAAACTTATTGCATGTTTTGTTTTTAATGTAACTTCAGCTACATCATTCTTATTTATTGTAGATAAATCTTTTTTACTCTCTAATGTTGCTGCGTCTATTACCTTATTTATAGAAAGAACTTCGAATTCTACTTCATCTGTAGCAAGTTTAAGTTTATATTTTTTATTTGCATATAAAGGCTTTTTCCCTAGCCAAAATATATTAGCATTAAATACATTTGATACTATTACAGGCTCATCCTTATGACAGATTATTTCTCCTCTTTTATTAAAGAATTCATCTTCAACAGTTATACCTACAGACATTCCCGCAGTAACTATATCTGTTTTATCTTTTTCTTGCCAGAATTCTATTGTTTTAACTTTAGTTGTTTTCCCACTAGGATATATTGTTATTTCATCGCCAGCTTTTAATGTTCCAGCCTCAATTCTTCCTGCTATAATTCTTCTTGAATCAAACTTATATACATCTTGAATAGGGAATCTAAGTGGCTTAGCCTCAATCCCTTTTTCTTTTTCAATTACATCCATTTCTTCTAGAATGGCATTATCCTTATACCAAGATAATTTTTTAGACTTTTTCACTATATTTTCACCGTGGAATGCTGAAATAGGAATATATTTTTCTGGATAAATATTTAGGTTGTTTAAAAACTCATTAAACTCTACTTGAATCTCATTAAATCTCTCTTCAGAATAATCCACTAAATCCATTTTATTTACAGCAACATATACCTTTTTAATTCCTAAAAGCGAAAGTATATATCCATGTCTTTTAGATTGTTCTTGTATTCCTTCCTTAGCATCTACCACTAAGATTGCTGCCTCAGCACTAGCTGCTCCTGATATCATATTCTTTAAGAATTCCTTATGTCCAGGCGCATCTATAATTACATAATCCCTTTTCTTAGTAAAGAATTGAAGCATTGTAATATCTATTGTGATACCTTGTTTTTGTTCCTCTTCAAAAGCATCCAAAAGGTATGCATATTCAAAAGACTTTCCTTTCTCTGCTGATATCCTTTTTACTTTTTCTATAGCCCCTGATGGAAGAGAATCTGTATCATAAAGTAATCTTCCAATAAGAGTTGATTTACCATGGTCAACGTGTCCAACAACAACTATATTTAAATTATCCCTTGTATTACTCAATTTACTTCCCCCATCCTACATATATCCAGATTTTCTTAGTTTTTGTAATGCATGAGCATCTTCTTGGTCCTGTGCTCTACCGGATCTTTCAGTCTCTTTAGTATTCTTAAGCTCTTCTATAATTTCATCAATAGTAGTTGCATTGGATTCTATAGGTTTTGTACATGGCGCACAACCTAAACTTCTATACCTTTTACCATCTTTTGCGAAATACAAATCAATCAGTGGAATATTTTCTCTTTTTATATACTCCCATACATCAATTTCAGTCCAATTTAATATTGGATGAACTCTTATATGATTTCCCTTCTTGAAATCTGTTTTAAATTGATCCCATAGTTCTGGCGCTTGGTCTGTATAATCCCATTCTGATTCAGCATTTCTTTCACTAAAGATCCTTTCCTTAGATCTTGAACCTTCCTCATCTCTTCTAACCCCTACTATAAGACCATCAAATTCTTCTCTTTTTGTAATTTCATTAAGTGCATCTGTTTTTAGAGCTTTACAACAAACTAATCTACCTTGTTCTGGTCCCATACCTTCTTCTATTGCCTTATAGTTTGTATTAACTATTAAGTTTAAATTATACTCTTTAGCCACCTTATCTCTAAACTCTATCATTTCAGGAATCTTATACTTTGTATCAACATGAATTAAAGGAAATGGACAGTTCCCGAAAAATGCTTTTTGCGCTAACCATAACATTACTGTAGAATCTTTTCCTATAGACCAAAGCATTCCTAATTTCCCCAAGTGCTTGTATGCCTCTCTTAATATATAAATACTTTCTGCCTCTAATCTGTCTAAATGATCCATTTTATTGCCCCCTCTTTATTTACTTTCCAAACCACATCTGTATCGTATATTCTTTTCTAACTTCCCAAAAATAAATTTATCAAAGGTAAGTCCTAGTACAATGATAACAACCATAACAGCCATAACCTGACTTATATCTGCTAAATCTCTTCCAACCATAAGTACCTGTCCTAAGCCTTTTGTTGCTGATAGCATTTCGCCTGCCATTAACCCCCTCCATGCAAAGGACCATCCTTGTTTCATTCCTGCAACTATTGATGGAAGAGCAGATGGAATAACAACATTCCAGTATAATTTAAACCCTTTTGCACCCATAGTACTTGCAGCCTTAACATAGATAGGATTAACATTTTTAATGCCAGCTTCTGTTGCCATTGCAATTGCAAATATTGATCCAACTGCTATAACAAATATAATAGATTTTTCATTTAAACCAAACCAAAGTATAGCAAATGGTAACCAGCAAATACTTGGTAAGGTTTGAAGCCCCAATATTAATGCACTGAAGTTCTCATCTAAATATTTATACCTTACTATCAATAATCCAAGTGCAAGTCCAATAATTAGTGAAACTAAATATCCCTCTATTAATCTTTTCAAACTAACTACAACGGCAATTCCTAATGTATTATCCTTAATCAAACTCCAAATTGACTTTATTACATCTATTGGAGATGGGAAGGTATATGGTTTCCATATGTGTAGTGTATCTACCCCTACTTTATAAACCAGCTCCCAAATCATTATCAAGCCTATATAAAACAGAACTTTCTTTAATACTCCAATCACTATCGTATTCTGCTTTTGCAACCTTCTCCACCTCCTCTTTAAGAACACTCATTATCTCTGATGTTATTTTTGCAACATCTACATTTCCTTCTTCTCTAGGTCTGCCTAATTGTATTTTAAATTCCTTTTTAACTATACCTGGATTTGCTCCCATAACTATAACTCTATCTCCCAAAAGCACTGCTTCTTCTACATTGTGAGTAACAAAGATTATTGTTTTCTTAGTTTCCCACCAAATCTTTTGAAGTTGAAGTCTAAGAATACTTTTAGTTTGGCTATCTAGTGCTGAAAAGGGTTCATCCATTAAAAGCACTTCAGAATCTAGTGTAAGAGCTCTAGCTAAAGCTACTCTTTGTCTCATTCCTCCTGATAACTGATGTATATATGAATCTTGAAATTTACTCAAATGAACCATTTTTATATATTTTAAAGCTTTTTCTCTTCTTTCATCCTTAGGCACCCCAGCTATTTTCATGCCAAATTCCACATTATCTCTAACCTTAAGCCATGGAAATAGCGCAGATTCTTGGAACATTACTGCTCTGTCTACTCCAACACCTTTAATCTCTTGGTCATTTAAAATAATCTTTCCATCTGTAGGTTTCTCAAGTCCTGCAATAATATTAAGCAGAGTTGATTTTCCACAACCTGATGGCCCTAAAAGGCAAATGAATTCCCCTTTATTAAAAGAAAGATTAATATCCTGCAAGGTATGAGTTTCACTACTTTTAGAAATAAACTTTTTACTTACTGCTTCAATTTTTAAACTCACCTTTTCACCCCATTCTCCCCACTTATTTAATTTCTTCTTTTCCTTTTTCTTTTAATACTTTATTTAGTATTGTTAAATCAAACAATCCAGTATCTGATGGTTTTTCTTTTATAAAGCCTGCATTTAATGATAAATCTATCATCTCTTTTGTAGCCTCATTTTCTGGACTATTTGTTACTGTGATTCTCTTAAATGACGTATCAAGAATATCCTTTGATATTGGTTTTTTAGTTAAAGCTTCAATTTCTTTATTTGCTATATTTCCAGCTTCGCTTTGATTTGCATTTATATAATCTGTAAGTTCAACGTGAGTTTTAAGAAACTTTTCAACTACGTCTGGATGATCTTGAAGAAACTCTTTTCTTGCAATCACAACTGCTGTTGGATATTTCCCTTCTCTCCAGATCTGATTATAGTCTAAAACCAAGTTTGCTCCTGATTCCGTCTCTAACCTAGCTCCCCAAGGTTCTGGAACCAGAGCTGCATCTATTTCCCCTTTTTCAATTAATGTCTTAATATCTGGATTCTCAGCTTGTACTATTTCTACTGTTCCACCTTTAGTTTTGTCTTTTAATCCAGCTTCTTGCATAAGATATCTTAAGCTTAAATCTTGAGTATTACCAAATTGAGGTATAGCTACTTTCTTACCATCCAAATCCTTAACTGATTTTATTGATGTTCCTTTTCTTGATACAAGAACTGCCCCTGCATCAGTTGAACCTGCTATAATAACAACATCCCCTTTGGATTTAGTAAATCCATTAATTGCTGGTCCTGGTCCTATATAACCTAAGTCCAATTCACCTGCAAGGAATGCTTCAATTTCTGATGAACCTGCATTAAATTGCTTCCAATCAATGCTTACTCCATCTCCTAATACTTTTTGGTAATCACCTCTATTTTTCCCCACTAAAGCTTGAGAATGTGTTAAATTAGGGAAAAACCCAACTCTTACTGTTTTAAGTTCCACATTCTTTTTGGAACCGCAGCCTGCTAAAACTCCTATTGCCAATACTGCACTTAAAACAAGTCCTAAACCCCTTTTCTTCATTTTTATATCCCCCTTAATATTTATTTGACTCTTTTCGATTGGTAGTTATTAAGGTTTCTTTACCTTCCTTATCGATAATATGCCAATTCAAATCTTCTTTTTTTTGCTTAACAAATAGATAAGCACCTTTTCCCCCAATATCTTCACCTAGAAAATAATGAATTGCATTTACTGGGCATTCTTTAAGACAGGCAGTGCACCCCCAACAATCTTTTTCATATTTTATATAAGATTTACCTTCTTCATTTTTATAAATAAGATTTCCAGGACAAACTTCTAAGCACTTTCCACAAGCAATGCACTTATCTTTATCAATTTTAATGCTCATAATTTTCATCCTTTCCAACCAAATCTCTTAAAATAACTTTTACTTCTCCCTCTTCATATACTGAGTTTACATACTTAAGCCAGTTTTTATCATCCTTTTCTGGAAAATCCATATTTTCTTCATAACATTTCCACCTTGTTTCTTTTCTTGTACGCAAATGCTCAATTAGTACTTTAGCAACAACAAGCCTATCTATAATTTCATGGATGAATAGTAACTCATGTGCATCTTTTGCTCTCAATTCTTTAGCTTTCTTTGAAAGAATATCTATCTTATCTCTTGCAATTTTCAGCCCTTCTTCAGTATATCTATAGTATTTTGAAATTCCACCAGCATACTCATCCATAACTGACTGCATTTCATTTTCTAATTCTTCTATTGTGTATTCGCCTGCTTCATTAGTAAAAAATTTATTAACTTCATTCAGTTTTTGATTTATCATATCTTCGTTAAGTTCATCATTGTTTAAGCTTTTTATAAATTTAAGTGCCACTTCTGCAGCTATTTCTCCCTCTGCAAAGCACCCTGTAACATATTTTTTTGGGCTCCCACCTGCAACATCACCAGCAGCAAATAATCCTTCCAAAGTCGTTCTTCTCTTAGTATCAACCCAATAGCCACTAGCTGTATGTCCACCTACAATGTATGGCTCTGTCCCCTCTATTTCAACATTTTCAATTGAGGGTGATGTATTATTCTCTATCCATTTCAATGTTTGACTTGGTGCCATATTTAAATAAGCTTTTAATAAGTCTTGTTCTTGTTCTTTTGATATTCCCTCAGTCTTTAAATAGCATGGCCCTAGTCCATGTAAGTTTTCCATTAAAGTTGAGTGTAATCTATTTATGGTAGTTGCCTTTCCATATTTCTTTACATATTGCTCTCCAGCTTTATTTATCTGTGGGGTTCTTATTCCTTGAGCAATTGTTCCAGTAGGAGCTATCGTATCTTTGCATCTAAGAGCTATAAATCTCATTTCAAAAGTTGTCATTTCTGCTCCTGCTCTTATTCCCATAGCATAGCCTGCTCCAGTATTAAATGGGCTGTACCACATTTTATGTCTAGAAAAGCTTGGATTATTAGGCTTGTATATCCCTGCTGCACCACCAGTTGTACATATAACTGCTTTCGAATATATGGTATAGAATACTTCCTCTTTAATAGAAAAGCCGTATGCACCTATTACCTTATTATCTTTAACTATATAATCTATAATATTTAATCCATTTATTACTTTTATATTTTCTCTTTTATCTACAGCATCTGCTAATATAGGCTTTATATTTTCTCCGTTTATTTTTATACTTCTTTTTCCCCTAGACTGATACTTTCCCTCTTCATTTTTTAATATAGTAAGACCAGCATCCTCTATATCTTTGGTTACACTATTTAGCCTTTTAGCAATTGTGTATACTAAGTCTTCTCTTATTACTCCACTAAATTCCTCTTTGACATATTCTAAAAAAGACTCAGGAGTTTCCCCTTCTGTAATATAAGCATTTAATGCATTTACGCCAGCTGCTAGGCATCCACTTCTTTTTATATTTGCTTTTTCAGCAATAACGATATTTATATTTTTATCTTCACTTGCTTTTATCCCAGCAAATGCTCCTGCTGCTCCCCCACCTATAATTAAAATATCTGTTTTAATGATCTTACTATTAAGTCTCATTTCTTCCTCCAGCTAGATAACTCATTATCTTATAAACACATTCTTCTATAGAATTCAGATGGGTGGATACAGTTATTTCTGGTTTTACAGGAATCTCATACACAGAATCAATTCCTGTAAAATCTTTTATTTCTCCTGCTCTTGCTTTCTTATATAATCCTTTGGGGTCTCTTTTTTCACAAATCTCTAAAGGGCATTCAATGTATACTTCTATAAAATCTTTACCTATAAGTTCTCTAACTCTTTCTCTATCCTCATTAAATGGTGAAACAAAGGTTGCAAGAGTTATTATTCCTGCATCAACAAAAAGCTTTGATATTTCACCAATTCTTCTTATATTTTCTATCCTGTCTTCATTAGAAAATCCTAAATCTTTATTTAGTCCATGTCTTACATTATCTCCATCCAGAGTATAAGTAAGCTTTTCCAAGTCATGTAGTTTCTTTTCTAAAGCAGAAGCAACAGTAGATTTTCCCGAACCAGATAGTCCTGTAAACCAGATAAGTTTCCCTTGCTGATTAAGCAATTCTTCTCTATCTCTTCGAGTCACATTCATGCTATGCCAAACTACATTTGATGATTTATTCTTTTCTTCATTGAATATTTTCAGTGCCCCATTTACCTTAATATTCATTATTATCCCCCTTATTTATATTTTACCTATTGGAATACTATGAATTATATATCTAAAATACCACTTTGTCACTATAGTGTCTATAAATATATCAAATTGTCATTTATACCCTTTCATCAATTATCAAACACATCCCTTTAATTCCAATATTCCCATCATAAAATATATGAATACCTCAATTTACTATTTCATTATTTTTCAGATATAAAATTATCTATTTATCATTTAGATAATCAATAAGATTTATTTACCTATCTTTATCTAATTACATAATGATAAATAAAAGGTATAATATTTAGGGGTATGTCCAAAGAATTTTTTTCCACATGTAATAAAGAAATAATAAAATAGTAATCAATTTTTAAAACTTTTTATACGAAAATAAGTTAGAATTGTATTTATATGGTTTATGTAATGTAATATTTCTAGAAATAAATAGGAGAGTGACTAATGACAACTAATACGAATCTAAAAATGAAAAAGAAACGTAGGAAGAAAAAGAAGAAATCTCCATGGAAAAGACTCTTTTTTCTTATAGCTTTTACTTTATTATTCACAATTGTTACAGGTCCTTTTATTTTACTTTATGGCCCTTTTAACAATGCAAAAAAAATATATGTTGGCTCTGCTATGAATACCTTAAGTCATCAATACTTAGCTACAGCATTTTTATCTCAAGATAAAATAAATGAAATACTTTCTTCAAGTGATGATTCAACTGATAATATGCCCGCAAATGCATCGGTTGTAAATGTAAATAAAAAGGCTGATGATTCTATCGAAAGATACGATTTTGAAGGTAAGAGATTTAAAGGATATATGCTTGTAATTAACGATCCACATAGAGTTAAGGTTGCTTACACAGGTAGTCTAAATAAGCAAGGAGAAACTACTTCTCAAATGGCAGAGAAAAATGATGCTGTTGCTGCAATTAATGGCGGTGCCTTTATTGATCAATCTAGTACAGTATCTAGTTCTGGAAATGGAGGTACTCCAACCGGATTAATAATGTCTGATGGGAAAATCATCTTTTCAGACTTAAAATCTAATTCTACTAAATCAGTATGTATGGCAATAACTGAAGACGGCACACTACTTGCTGGAGAATATTCCATTAATGATTTAAAAAATAAACATACAGTGGAAGCACTATCCTTTGGTCCTGTTTTGGTTTCTGGAGGAAAAGCTATTCCCCTATCTGGGAAAAATGCTTCCCAAGGTATGGCTCCAAGAACAGCAATTGGACAAAGAGCAGATGGTTCTATTGTAATGGTAGTAACAGACGGAAGAAGCATATTAGATGGAATGGGAGCTACTATGAATGAACTTCAGAAAATTATGCTTAATGAAGGCAAATGTGTTACTGCTATAAATCTAGATGGTGGTAAATCTGCTACTATGTATTTAAACGGAGAAATTATCAATACCTTATCGAATGGTTTAGGTGAAAGATCAATAGTTTCTTCAATTATTGTAAAGTAAAGGAGAAGAAGCTATGAAAAGAAATGTAAAAGCTTTATTGGCATGTGCAGTGTTATCACTAATTCTTCAATTTATAGTACTTATTTGGCTTGATAAATTCTATCTTAAGGAAAATGCTAATGTTAATGTAAAGGAAGTTAGTGTAAACAAACCACAAGAGCAGCCTGAAAAGAATGTTGATTTGCCTAATGATATGAGTACTCTGCAAGTATCCTATAATGGTAAATATTTGGCATACATAAAAGATTCAGAACTTAAAATCATTAATTCAGCTAATGGTGAAGAAAAAAGTTTTACCAATAAAAGTCAAGATGAAATATCATATTTCACTTGGCTTCCAGATAGAAATATTATGCTAGTATCTAAAAAAGAACATACTAACAAAGGTAATATGTTTACCCTATATAATTATGACGCTGAAAAGAATGATGCACAAAAAATTTCTGATATAGCCTCTGCTCAAACTGGTAGTAAAATTAATTCTATTAAAGCATCTACAATTACTGGTGTTACGTATATTGAAATTAAAAGTGGTTCTGATAAATCTTCTGTTTATAGAATGGATATAAATCAGACTTCTTCGAAGAAAATAGATCTTCAAAACTCTTCTTTAACTGGTATATTTGTTGTACCAAGAGAAGAAAGACTTATTTATCAAGATCGTAACGGCAAGGTATATCTTACTCAACCAAAAGGGAGTTTAACTATTTCTCATGGAATAAAAACTAAAGTTCTAGGTATCGATAATGATAGTACTGTGTATTTAGGGGAAGTAAGTAATGGGAAGATTGTTAAAGTCCTCTATGGATCATTAAATAGTAAGAATACTTCACAGTGGGAGTCTAAAGAATTAACTACTGCTGCAGATGAAAAAGATATTTTTATAACGAGCTCTGGAAAAATCTTAATTAATTATAGTGATAGTAATGCTCTATTAGATTTAAAAGAAAATAAGAAAATGAACTATGAAGGCACTTTTATTTCCGTATACAATAAAGGTATAACTACTTCAATAGACCATAAATATCATAAAACAGATTTTTCAAAGCTATAATTAAATGGGCATGTAGTTTTCTACTACATGCCCATTTTTAAAGTTCCTAGAACTTTTTAATTGTTTCTAGAACATACTCTTCAGTATATGGTTTTACAATAAATCCTTTTGCACCTGCTATTATAGCCTTCTTAATCCATGTTTCTTGTCCAAGTGCTGATATCATTATAACTGTGGCACCAGGATTTATTTTTCTAATTTCCTCAAGAGCTTTAACTCCATCCATATCAGGCATAGTTATGTCCATAGTCACGATGTCTGGGCTAAATATTTTATACTTCTCTATAGCTTCAACCCCTGTAACGGCTTCTCCTACAACCTCATAACCATTTCTCTCCAATATTGTTTTTAGTGATAATCTCATAAATGCTGCATCATCTACTATAAGTACTTTTTTCATATATTCTCCCCCTTTAAAATAATGTCTCTATTTTATTTTTTTGATTCCTAATTTTTCAACTACCTCATGTAATTTCTCTGTATCTATTGGTTTTGCTACGTATGCTTCACAACCTAAATCAAACGATTTATGTACATAATTTGTATCCGCTAGTGCAGTAATCATAATTATTTTAGCCTTTTCCTCTGGTAATAATCCTCTTTGTTTTTCAAAATCTCTAATAGCATTTAATACTTTAACACCGTCAACCTTGGGCATCATTATATCAAGGCAAATTAAATCATATGGAGCATTATCCTTAACAGCTATAAGATATGCATCAAGTGCCTCTAATCCATCAACCACTAAGTCACATTCACCATAAGCTGAAAGTAATTTTAATATAAATTTTCTACTTACCAAATCATCTTCAGCTATTAATATTTTCATAGTTTCCCCTCCTTATAAAATTGATTTTTTAAATGTATCAAACTCATCAAGTAGTTTTTTAGCATTCTTTACAACTTCATTTAGGTCTCCTCTCCTTGCGCAAAGTTCAATTCTAAATGCTACACTCTTTATTATGTCAAGTCCCATAGTATTTGATAGTCTTTTAATTTCATTAGCTAAACACTCTACCTGAGATATATTTTCTAAATCTAATGAATTCACTAATTCTCCTATTCTATCTTCTAAGATTTCTACCTCCTTTGATGTTAATACGTTCTCTTCCTTATTTTCATAATTTAAGAACTCAACCTCTCCATTTTCATTTAATTTGAGAGTTAAATTTGAGTAATTTTCAAGGTTCTTATATGGGGCTGTAACTCTATCTATAGCAGAAAATAATTCATCAATTATTATAGGCTTTGGAACATAATCATCCATTCCATTTGCTAAGAACTTTTCCCTATCTCCTTGAAGAGCATAAGCCGTTATTGCAATTATTGGAACATGTTTATCCTTTCCATGTTTCATTCTAATTCTCTTTGTAGCTTCTATACCATCCATCTCTGGCATATGAATATCCATTAAGATTACATCGTATGAATGTGCTTCAACTTTATTAATTGCTTCGATACCATTTTGGGCTATCTCAACATCATGTCCTTTCTTCTTGAGAATTCTTGATATAACCATCTGATTAACCTTATCATCTTCAACCAAGAGAATTTTTTTTGGATCAATTGTTCTAACTATCTTTGTTATCTCTCGTTTGCTTATATTATCTCTATTTCCTAGTGAAAATCTTAATATAAAACTAAATATACTTCCCTGTTCTTTAACACTCTTAACACTAATTTCTCCACCCATTATTTCAACAAGTCTTTTAGATATAGCAAGTCCCAGTCCTGCTCCACTATACCTTTTAGTAAATGAGTTATCAACTTGCCTGAAGCTATCAAATATATATCTTTGTTCTTCCTTACTTATTCCTATTCCTGTATCTTGTACCGAAAACTTAAGATCTATATGCTTTCCTGATGTTTTCATATTTGATACCTTAACCCAAACTTCACCCTTACTAGTGAACTTTATAGCATTACTTATTAAATTATTCAGAACTTGCTTTAATCTATTCGGATCACCTTTTAAGTAGTTTGGAATATCTGATGAAAATCCATAACTCAATTCAATTTGCTTATTATCTGCATAAGGAGAATGTGATCTTATTATCTCCTCTAGTAATTTTTTAACATTAAAATCCATCTCATAAATTGATAACTTTCCTGCTTCCATCTTAGAAAAATCTAACACATCATTTATTATGTTTAATAGTGAGTTAGCACAAGATTTTGCAGTAACTAAGTTATCTACCTGCTCATAATCAAGCTCAGTTTGCAGTGTTAAATCTATCATTCCTACGATTCCATTTATAGGTGTTCTTATTTCATGACTCATATTTGCAAGAAACTCACTTTTATACTTGTTTGCAGTTTCAGCTTCATCCTTTGCTTTTTTCAATGCTCCTAGTGATATCTTTCTTTCAGTGATATCTTCAATAATCGAAGCAAAGTATCCTTCCTCAGGCGAGTGAAGTGAAATTGAAAACCATTTTTTATATTTCTCTGAATAAAACTCCTTAATAATACTACTACTTGAACTCTTATTTTCTTTGAAACAATGTTCTATGTGCTTAATAATAACCTTAGATAGTGCCGGGAAAACTTCAGTTATCTTTTTTCCTATAACCTCTTCATATCTAATAGAGAAATTTTTTTCAAAGGCTGTATTAACTTCAATATATTCAAGGTCAATAGGCTCTTTATCATCATTATAAATAATTTTTTGAAATGAGAAGGCATCCTTCATATTCATAAATAGTGCTTTATATTTAGCTTGACTCTCTCTAATTAAATCTTCAGATTTCTTTCGTTCAGAAACATCTCTTATTACGCTTAATATAATGCGTTTTCCATCTATAACTGCACCCTTTGAGCTTATTTCAACCGGAAACTTACTTCCATCCTTTCTTATGTGAACACCGTCAAAATATTTACCAATTTTCTTACTTTGATTTATAGCTATTCCACTGGTATTTTGTTTCTCGCTAATATCAAATATAGTCATAGATACTAATTCTTCTTTTGTATATCCATAAGTTTGTACTGCAGCCTCATTAGCATCTACTATCCTACCACCTTTTTCAATAAATAATATAATATCTCTTGCCTTTTCTGATAGCATCTTATATCTTACATAACCGTCTTCTGCTATTTTATTGTTAGTTATATCAAAGGCTATTCCTAAATATCCATCAAACTTATCATTTATATCATAAAAAGGTTTATTAAGAGATTTTATCCACCGATATTCACCATCTTTATTTAAAGCTCTGAATTCAAATTCATAAAACTCCCTGTTTTTAACAGCTCTCTTATTAATTTTATAATAGAAATCTCTATCCTCTGGATGCATAATGTTAATCCAATTCTTCCCAAGGGCTTCTGTTGCACTTATCCCAGTAAACTCTTCCCATCTTTTTGCCATATATATCATTTCTTCATTAGTATTAGTTTTCCAAATTGTAGTTGGGAAATTTTCAAATAGATTTACATAGAAGTCTCTAGATTTCGTAATTTCGATTTCATTATTTTTTATTCTTGTAATATCCATTAAAAATATAACTACATGCTTTTTATCATCTTCTGTCATTGGAGTTATGGTGAATTTTATCCACAAATCAACTTCCTTATTATTTACCTGGGAAGTCTTCTTCACCTCAATATTTTTAGTAGACACTCCTTCATTCATAGCCAAATAAAAAGCTTTTCTTATATTACAATTTTCACATTTCCCTATACAACTACACAAGCCTCCATTTCTTTTTAATCCACATGAAAAAATATCCCTAAAGCTTTTTCCTATACATTCAATATTATTTAATCCTAATAAATCCATTGCTTCATCATTAATATTCTTCACACTAATGTCTTCATTAAAAATAACTACTCCAAAAGGAGCTTTATCAAAAATATTTTTCAAATTACTCCACTGCTTTTTCACCTCTAACTCCAAGCTTTTTATTCTTGTAATATCTCTAAAAACAGTTATAATTCCTATAGCTTCATCTCGTTCATTTTTTAGCGGTGAAATATTAGCAGAAATATATTTTTTCTTATTGCTTCTAGTTATAATAAATGTATTGTCTCTGAGTCCTGAGGGTTTATTATCAGAGATTACATTTGCAAAAATATCTTCAATATGTCCATTATTGCTCAATCCAATACTTGTAAATATATTCTGAATTTTTTCCTCTCCTAATTCTTGAAACTTCAATTCAAGTATGTCTTCAGCTGACTTATTCATAAATGAAATCTTGCCACAATTATCAGTTGCAATAATTCCATCACCAATTGACTTTAAAGTATTTAATAGAAATGACTTTTCAAAGTTCCTCTCTTTATTCTCACTCACCTTATCACCACCCAGCTTATAGTTCTTATCAGTAAAATAATATACTATCTACAAAGTAAACTGCATTACAATTTCAGGGATATTTTCTAGTTTAGCCTGTTTTTCTACAGCTCCTACATTAAAAGCTGCCTTTGGCATACCATATACCACGGAAGTTTTCTCATCTTGTCCTATTGTCCTTGCACCTTTACGTTTCATACTAAGCAATCCCTTAGCTCCATCATATCCCATACCAGTTAATATTATTCCTATGGCAGTATCCCCAGCCTCTTTTGCAACTGATTCAAAGAGTATATCAACTGCTGGGCGTACTCCATTAACTTTTTCATCATCAAAACACTTTACTTGAAATCTATCACCGACATTTTTTATTTTCATATGCTTGTTTCCTGGTGCAATAAGTACCTTACCCTTCTCGACATAATCTCCAGTCTTTGCTTCCTTTACTTCGAGATCTATTTGACTATTAAGTCTCTCTGCAAACATTTTTGAAAATACAGGAGGAATATGTTGCACAATAACTATACCTGGCATATTTTTAGGGAATTTCTTTAACACACTATATATTGCTTCTATTCCTCCTGTTGATGCTCCTATTGCTATAATTTTATATTTAGAGTTTCCATCACTTGATGTAATTGTTTCACTATGATTTTCTTTAACATCCATAATCTTAGATTCAGATGCAGCCTTAACCTTATAAACTAGTTCATTTATAAATTCCTCAACACTACCTACACTTTGAATATCTGGTTTAGTCACAAAATCCACAGCTCCTGCCTTCATAGCATCTAATACGGCTTCACTTATGGAACTCACCACTACAACTGGTATTTTATATTGTGGAAGCAGTCTCTTAATAAATTCTATTCCATTCATCTTTGGCATCTCTATATCACAGGTCATAACATCAGGTTTATATTTTATTATTTTGTCTCGAGCTTCAAAAGGATCTTTGGCCGTAGCAACTACTTCAATAAATTTATCAGTATTTAGCCCTCTTGAAATCACTTCTCTAAACACCATACTATCATCTACTATTAATACTCTAATTTTTCTGTTAATCCCCATATCATATGCCCCTTCCTATAGATGACTGGTATTAATTATATTAGTATCTCCCATACTCATCATCACTTAATGATATTTTTGTATTAGAATTATTGTGGTCTCTGTTATTTTTCATATTTTCTAGCATCTTTATAATTTCTGGGCTTAAAGTTTCATTATTGTTATATCCACCATAATTATGTTTTAAGTTAAACCTTCCTACCATTTCTTTTAGCATTTCAGCTTGACTTGATAATTCTTCACTTGCTGCTGCACTTTCTTCTGAAGTTGCAGAGTTGCTTTGAACCACTTGTGATACTTGTGTTATTCCCTCTGTAATCTGCTCAATTCCTAATGCTTGTTCATTTGATGATACTGAAATATCACCTACTAATTCAGCAACCTCTTCAATATTTATAACCATCTCATTAAGTGCCTTTGCAGTTTCATTTGCTATTTTAGTTCCATCTTCTACTTTTTTAATAGAACCTTCTATCATCATAGTAGTTTCTTTTGCAGCATTAGCTGATCTCGCTGCAAGATTTCTCACTTCTTCCGCAACAACTGCAAAACCTTTTCCATGTTGTCCAGCTCTTGCTGCTTCTACTGCAGCATTAAGTGCAAGTATGTTGGTTTGGAAAGCTATCTCTTCTATAACTTTTATTATCTTAGAGATATTTGATGATGCATCATTAATTTCATTCATAGAATTTAGCATTTCATTCATTTGGCTATTGCCTTTTAAGGCATTATTCTTAGCAACTTCTGCTAACTCATTTGCTTTTGCCGCATTATCAGCATTATTTCTTGTTTGAGAAGATATTTCTTCAATTGATGCAGTAAGCTCTTCTATTGAACTAGCTTGTTCTGTTGCACCTTCTGATAGTTCCATGCTTGAATCAGCTATTTGCTTAGCTCCACCAGCTACTTGATCCGATGATGCATTAATATTTATTAGAACATCATTCATGTTAAATGCCATTTTTTTAAATGCTTGTCCTAGAATCCCTACCTCATCTTTAGTATCTATATTTATGTCTACATCCATATCTCCAGCAGCCATCTTATTAGCGGCTTCAACTAATTTGTAGATTGGTTTTCCTATTATTTTTGCAATTAGAAGTCCTAAACCTATGGCAAGTACTATCGCCACTACAATAATTCCTAGCATGAACATTGATTGACTTTTATAACTTTTAGTATTAGTATCATTAATATCCTTAGCAAGATTTTTGTTTAACTCTATCATATCTTGAATATCTTTATCTACTTTTTCTCTTGCCTTAGTTGCTTCTGGCAATCCAGCTATTGCTTCATCAATTTTATTGTTTTGTACTTGACTTACCCCTTGAGAACGAAGTGATCTATAGACTTGTAGATCCTCCTTTAGTGTATTAAATAATGCTTTATCTTCGTCTGTTGTTATTGTCTTTTCATATTGGCTTAACAAGCTATTTGTTGAGGTTGTCGCATTATTTATATCATCAATTCTCTGTTGAAGCTTACTTTCACTCTTCTCATATAGCATTAAAAGATACGTTGATCTTACTAACAAAAGATTTTTTTGAATTTCTGATATATTTTGAGATGGTAGGAAGTTACTTTCAAATATATTCTTTGCAGCCAAATTTTGATTTTTCATATCTATAATTCCTATAGTACCTACTACCCCAGTAAGAATTGCAACTAAAACAAAACTGATAATAAGTTTGCCTTTAATTTTTAAATCCCCTAAAAATTTCATTTATTTCTCCCCCTATACATTGTTTAATTCGTTAATTTCTTCAACGTTTAATAGTTTTTCAATATCTAATAATAGTTTTACATCATCATCTACTTTTCCGATTCCACATATGTATCTACTTTCATTATTAACCCTAATATCTGGCGGTGGTACTATGTCTTCTTGTTTTATTGAAATTACTTCTGAAACTCCATCAACGATAAGCCCTAAAGATAAATTATTTATATCTACTACAATTACGCAAGTTCTATCGTTATACTCTACAAAATTCTTTTTAAATCTTAGTCTTACATCCATTACAGGAATTATTCTTCCTCTAAGATTTATTATTCCTTTTATAAAGTCTGGTAATTGAGGTACTTCTGTTATCTCTTGAATTCCTATAATTTCTATAACATATTTTATTTCTATTCCGTAGGTTTCTTTTTCTAATTTAAATGTTAGGAACTTTCCTTTTTGTGTATCTTCTTCAATTAGTATCTCTTTTTCATTCTCTGACATCAGTTTTTCCTCCCTCCATTTATTAATCAATTAATGCAGATATATCTAAAATGAGACTAATACTTCCATCCCCTAATAATGTACATCCTGATATACCTTTTATATTATTGATTTTTGTTATGTAACTTGGTAATGCTTTTACAACTACTTGTTGTTCCCCTATTAATTCATCCGCAAGCAAACACACTGGATGGATTTCATCTTCTATCATAACTAATATTCCTTCATGAATTAATTTTGTTGCTGATTTGACATTATATATTTCATGAAGTCTTAAGATTGAATAACATTTCCCTCTAATCATTATCATTTCATTTCCTTCAGTATCCCTAAAAATCTCATCTTCCTTAGGTCTAAAAGATTCTTGAATTGATGTTGTTGGAACTGTATATATTGATTTTCCAACTCTAATATTTATCCCATCGATAATTGCCAGTGTTAAAGGTATTTTTAGTACCATAGTAGTTCCTATTCCCGGCTTACTGTCTACCTGTATAGATCCACCTATTTTTTCAATACTTTTTATGACTACATCCATACCTACTCCCCTACCTGAGAATTCAGTTACAGCTTCTTTGGTAGAAAAACCTGGCAAGAATATCAAGTTGTATATCTCTTTATCTGTCATTTCTTCTGGTGCCTTATTTAATATTCCATTCTCTGCTGCTTTCTTTAATATTTTCTCCTTATTTAACCCTTTGCCATCGTCTTTTATAATAATTAATACTTCACTTCCAGCATTTTTAGCTTCTAAAGTTACTGTT
This sequence comes from Clostridium paridis, assembly GCF_016765615.1. Lineage (GTDB taxonomy): Bacteria > Bacillota > Clostridia > Clostridiales > Clostridiaceae > Clostridium_T > Clostridium_T paridis. The sequence goes on from NZ_JAESWA010000024.1 coordinate 162,681, forward strand.
CCAATTAGACTTTTACTTCTGCTTGCCCTTTCCTCAGTATCCTCAATACCATGATCTATAGAATTTCTTATAATATGCATAAGTGGATCACCTATGTGTTCTATAATATTCTTATCCACTTCTGTATCTTCACCGATTAACTTTAATGTTACTTCTTTCTTTAACTTCTTACTCATATCTCGAACTATTCTATTCATCTTAAAGAATGTTGGAGCTATTGGAACCATTCTTATAGACATCACCATATCCTGTAACTCTGAAGTGATTTTTTTAAGCTGTCTAGCTGCTTTATTAAAGTTGTCTAAAGTCAATCCTTTCAAATCCGGATTTTCTGTAACCATTGCTTCAGCTATTACTATTTCTCCAACTAGATCCATTAAGTTGTCCAACTTTTCAACATTAACACTTATTAAGCTTTTTCCCTGACTACCTTTATTAGAATTAGCTAACTTATCTTGTGGCGTCTCATTTCCTATTGTTTCTTTTTGATCCTTATTATCATCACTATCTTTTGATTCTTCTTTTACTTCTAACTGTTTAATATCAAGCTTGTCTATAAACGCAACTTCCATAAATAGATGTTCGATATCTTTATAACTCTTATCAGTTTTAAACTCAATTCTAAAACCATTTTCTTTAATTAGCTCAACACTATCGTCATTATCTGTAATATCTTCTGGAATATATTTTAATTCTTCAGTAATCTCCTTAAGATTATGGACAATAGCAAAAGCCCTAATATTTTCCATCTCACAACCTTCTTGAAAATGTACAATTACTTGAAATGTATTATTTTTAGTTGTCTTGATGGATTTACTAGGACCTACATAATACTGCTTTACTTCTTCCTTCTTTTTTTCCACTGTCTCAATTACGTTATTTTCAATTTTTAATTTTTCTAAATATTTTTTTATCTTTTCCTTTAAAACCTTTTCATCTCCGTTTGGAGAATCTCCATTTTTGATTTTTTCTATTTCTATTTTTATAAAATCTAATCCTTCTAAAACAACATCACATAAGGATGAGTCATCAATATTTTTAGGATTTTTTTCTCTTATAAAATAGAATAAATCTTCTATTGAATGAGCTATAGTTGAAATATTATTAAATAGCATCATTGCAGATGAGCCCTTTATTGTATGCATTATTCTAAATATTTCATTTATAGTTTCTGAAGTATAGCCTCCAGTAGCTTCAACATCAATAATAGATTGTTCAAGCTTCTCTAGCTGTTCAGAAGTCTCATGTATAAATAATTCAAGCATTTGATCATTTGAATTAAAGGACATCTGTTTTTCCTCCTAAACTATTTCTCTATAATAAAAGCATTTATTAGTGTATTTACCATGTTTACAGTTCTTTCCTTTAGTGAAAAGTCAAAGCCTTCAATTCTCCACTTTAAACAAGTTTCCCTACTTCCTCCTAAGATTAAATCCGTTAAAATCTGAGCATCAACTTCTACTTTTATTAATCCTTCTTCTTGAGCTTTTTCAATTGTATCTTTTAAAAAGGTTGTCCTAATTTCAATAATATTTTTTATTTTATCTGACAATACCTCCTCATACATTAAGTTATCATATACATGCAAAATCGCAGTAATTGCTGGGTAACTCTCGTAATATTGATAGTAAGTTTCAATGTAATATTTTATTGTATCTATTGGATTCAATTTTCTGTTTACGCTTACTTGAATAATATCTTCATCAAATTGACTAAAATGATTTAACACTGCAAGTAATATATCTGTTTTATTTTTAAAATGTCTAAAAAGTGTTCCTTCTGATACACCTTGTCTTTTAGCTATTTCCTTCGTTGATACATTCTGTAATCCTAATTCATTTATAGCGTCTATGGTTGATATAATTATTCCTTCCTTAGTATTTAATAAAGATTTTTTCATATTTACCTCCGTGCGGAGTGAGTGTTCACTCCTATGCTAAAATTATATAATTACCTACATTTTTTGTCAAATGATTACATGGTTTTTCTCTTTGTTAATTTGTACTACAAAAAAACCTTCTACCCAAAATAAGTAGAAGGTTCTATATTTACTATATTCTATTTATGTTTCTTAAACTACTAACTTTATTAAACCCAATGCTATTCCTATAATAAATCCACATATAGCTCCATTAACCCTAATCCATTGCAGGTCATTTCCAACCTTATCTTCTATAAGTTCAATTAAGGTTTCTGTCTCTAATTTTTCTATGTTCTCTTTAACTAACTTACCTATCTTACTATGGTTTTTATCTGCAAAATTTACAATTTGCTCTTGAATATATGTTTCTATCTTATTTATCAATTCTATATTTTCTAAAAGATTAACTAACATATTATCTATTAGCGGCAATAACTCTTCTTCAATATACTCTTCATCACTAATATAATTTAAAACTGAATTTATTATAGTTTCTATTTGTTCTTGCATAAATTCATTAAATTTAGTGCTAGCTGTTATATTTGCCTTTATATTATCTACTACTTTAATAAGTTCTTCATTATCTTTTCCATTTACAATGCTTTTTCTTACAGATTCAAGAATCATATGTCTACTTCTATTATCTGTATCTTCTAAGTCATTTAATATAAATACAATACAGTCTTGTATTATCTTTCCTACCTTTTCTTCCCCAAGTGCTCCAATCGCTGCACTAATTGTATATTTCATTAAAGGATTGATTTCTATTTTACCAATGGCTTCAATAGCAGAACTTCCAATTTCATTCTTTATGCTCTCTTTCTTAACTTCAATTTTTATTCTTTCAACTAATACATCTAAAGCCTTTTGTTCATAATTGTTTTCTAGGCATGCATTAGTAAGAAGTTCGATCAATTTTTTAGTATCTATTTCATTTATCTTTTCGCTAATCATTCTATTTAGATATACTGCTACTTTATCACTTGGAATTGAATCCGCTATATTTTTAGTTATATTTATAATTCCTGATTTTACATTATCAGAATACAAATTATTTCTTAATAAATTCAAAGTCTTTGAAACAATTTCTAGCCTGCTTACTTTATCTATTATACTCGACTTATTTAAAAGATCATTCTCTACTATCGAAACTAATGAATTAGTTATTCTATCACGATTTTGAGGTAATATAGCTGTGTGTGGAATATGAATTCCTAAAGGATATCTAAATAATGCTGTTACTGCAAACCAGTCAGCAAGTCCCCCTACAAGACCAGCTTCAAAACCACTTTGAAGAAGTACAATGGCTGTACTATTTCCTGAAATCATTGTAACTATAAAACCTATTAACATAATTATTAACGATATTGATGCCATTTGATTTGTTTTTGTTTTCATAACCTAATACCTCTTCTACTTTTGTAATTTTCTTTTAGTGAATACAGGGTTTTAAGTTCAACTATTAACTTATTCATGCCTGAAAATGTCCAGAAGCCGACATTTTCAAACAAGTATAAGTTAAGTTTCCTATAAAAAATCCTATATTTTCACCTAAACATAATTTAAATTATAGCACAAAGAAAATAAAATTTTAATATATATGATTTATACAATCCATCCAGTCTTTTAACTTAATTACGTGATAATTTACTTGTAGTTAAGGTTGATTATATTTCGCTATATTATATAATTAACTTATGCTTAAGAATAAACAATAAAGGAACCCATTAACAGGTGATAAAATGAAATGGATACGAAAAGACGTTATTAACTTAACTATTCCCATACTGATGGAACAATTATTTGTTATGTCCATGGGAATGATAAACACAATGATGGCAGGTCATATAGGCAAAGAGGCAGTTTCAGCAATTGGTATGGTTGATTCTATCAACAATATTTTCATTGCTTTTTTTTCGGCTTTAGCAGTTGGTGGAATGGTTGTAGTTGCACAATTTGTTGGACAAGGTAATATAAAGAAAGCAAACGCATCTATGAAACAAGCCCTATATTCTGGTCTACTAATCTCATTTCTAATAACTATAACTATGTTTATATTTAAAGGCTTATTGGTTAAATTACTCTTTGGTGCTGCAGAGCAAGAAGTTATTAACTCAGCAGATATATATCTATCGATTACTCTATTAACTTACCCGCTAATCACTACTGATCTTATTGCAAATGGAATACTTAGAGGTGCAGGTGACACAAAAACACCTATGAAAATTACAATATTCATGAATATATTAAATGTAGTTTTCACTTTTACATTTATTAATATAATCAAGTTAGGTATTGTTGGAGCTGCACTTGGAATAGCTTTAGCTAGGACTATTGGTGCACTTATAATCCTAGGCGTACTCCTTAGAGGATCAAGCATATTAAAATTAACTGAAATTAAAAAATTCAAATTTGATAAAGAACTTTTAAGGCCAATCTTCTCCGTTGGACTGCCTGCTAGTGTTGAATCTCTATTATTTAATGGTGGAAAATTAATTACCCAAATCTTTATAGTTGATATGGGTACAGTTGCTATTGCCTCTAATGCCATAACGAGTTCCATAGGTGGAATGCTTAATATCCCAGGAAATGCTTTTTGCACAGCTGCTACAGCTCTTGTTGGTCAGCATATGGGAAGAGGCGAAACCAAAGAAGCTCAAAATACACTAAATTACATTACTAAACTATCAACTGTTTCTTTAATTATATTATCCTTAGCATTTTTACCTTTCTCAGGGGTGTTCCCAAGACTCTATACAAGTAATGCTGATATAATTAAACTAACAGCTCATGCATGTATTTTATATGTAATTTTTATACCTGTTTGGTCTATATCCTTTGTACTTCCTTCAGGTTTAAAAGGTGCTGGAGATGCAAAATATACCATGATGACTTCAATGATAGGTATGTGGGTCTTCAGAATAACTCTTGGATATATACTAGGAAACATTCTTCACTTTGGCCTTATTGGTGTATGGATGGGAATGTTTATTGACTGGTCCATTAGAGGTTGCTTATACTTAATCAGATTTAAAAAAGGAAAGTGGAAAGAAAAAGTTGTAATTAAAAGAGCCATTGCTAAATAAAAAGAAGGAATATGGAAAATCCCTTCTTTTTATTCTAATCTTGTAACAGTATAACCTTTATCTTTTAATAACGTTACAAGTCCATCTTCTCCAACTACATGGCCTGCTCCTACTATAATAAAGTATTTATCATTAGATTTTAAATACTCTTCAATCTTAGTCTCCATCTTTAGATTTCTTTTAGTAACCATAGCATCGTAATAATCTTTAAACATTCTATCCCCTGATTTCATTTCACCACTGGTTTTTTCAACATATTCTGTATCCCCATTTACTACAGCAGCATACAAATCTTGAAGTTGTTTTTTAGTTTCTGTTACCTTTGTAAGTTTCATTAAGTTCGCATTTTGAAATTCATCATCACCATAGCTAATTGCTTTATATTGTGTATCAAAGTCTTCTAAGGAAACAATTGCCTTATTATCACTTTTTGCTCTTGATATAAATATCATATCAAGTCCATTATTAGTTTTAAATCCAGATGCTGAGTATTGCAATACTGATATTGTAGATTGAAGTGCCCATGGTTTAAGTTTAGTTATTTCTCCATTATATTTTACACCTATCTCACCTAGGAGTTTAGTTACATATTCTTTAGTTTCAGGTTTCAAGTGCTTGTCTAAATTATCACCATCAGTATAGATCATTTCTTTCGAAAGCTTATCACTTATCCCCGGGTCCGTAATATCTATTTCTACTCCTAATTTATTTGATTCTTTATAAGCATTTTCTACTTTATCTGAAAATTTAATTTTATCATCTCCAAGATGTATTGAGCCACCTAAGTAAAGGTATTTACCGTCCTTTTCTACCTTGTAGAATATTCCTTTCGCTTCTTTGGGTTGATCAGATTGTTTACCACATCCAAAGGCAATGCTAGCAAATAATACTATGCAAATAAAAACAGATAATAAACGAATTACTCTTTTCATTTTACTCCCTCTCTCATAAATAATTTTTTAATACCATATACCTATTATTCTCATGAGATTGTAATTATCTGTCACTACTCTTTAAATTTTAGGTTTTTACCTAAACATATTTAAGGTATCTCTCCAATATAAGAAAATGCCATAAATAAAACAAGCCAGAAAAATTATCATGAAAATTTTAAATATAATACTTCTTGATTCAATCATTTTAGGTTTTGTATATTTTTCAATTGTAATCCCTTTTTCATCTCTTAAGTACCTTATTATTTCTAAAAATATCTTTTCACTTTCCTCTCCATAAGGGCTTGGCTTTACTATATTTATTTCATCAAATTTTAATCCTATGGTCTTATATTTTTCCCATGCATCCACTAAACCTACTAAATCATTTATTTCATAAATACACTCTTCTAAAATGTTATAATAGAGATCCAACTTAAATATAAATATTCTCTCATCAGTTATAAGTAATCCTAAATACTTTATCTGAGCTGCCATTGGCCCTCCAGTTCTATCATATTGCCTATCCTGCATATAGCTCTGAAGTGCTATCATCTTATATTTTATTATTTCAGTGTTGCGTAATTTAGATTTTACTATTTGCTCTAATTCAATATAGGCTATTTTTCTTAACACCCTGTCATTCTTAATCTTGTATAAACTTTCACCTATTGTTTCTTTAGCTTCAATAGCTTTATACTCTAAATCTTTTATCTCTTCCTCTGAATAGTAGTTAATGTTTAATAATTCAAGTAGGTTTCTATCATTCATTTATCTCACCTACTATCTTCTGAATCTTCTTTTTCGCCCTAGATATCCTGGTGTAAATATATTCTTCTGAATATCCTAAAGACTCTCCTATTTCTTTTATTGGTACTCCATCTAGATATCTTTTAATAATTATAAGCTTGTCCTTTTCTTCTAAATTATTTAGCAATTCATTTATAAGCTCAATATTTTCGATTCTTTCTAATTCATTGTTTTCTTCACTAATCACTTCATCCATATATTCAGTATTACTAGAATGTCTTAAATTTTTTCTTTTAATATCTAATGCCTTATATTTTGTTATAGATATCAGCCATGATTTAAAACTTCCCTTTTCCTCATTAAAACAATCTATATTAAACCAAACTGCTGTAAATACATCATTATAGCACTCTTCTATGCACTCTTTTTCGTGAGCTTCTTTTAAAATATTCTTGGCAATATAATAAACCAAATTACCGTATATATTCATTAGCTTATTTAAGCATTCTTTATCTTTTCTTAAAATACCCTTTATAAGCTTTTCTTCATTTACATTATCCATATTACCCTCCACATGAATTCTTGCTTAAATAGACTTTTCACTTTAAAATATCCAAGGCAGCCTTAATAGTGTAAACTATTGATCCAATGAAACCCATAATCATACCAGCAATACTTAAGATAAATACTATCATTAAAAATATTCCCGGTCTTTGACCCTTATATGGTTTAAATTCTGCATTAGTTTTTTCCTTTAGATATTTTATCATCTCAATAAATATCTTTTCATTTTCTTCTCCATATGGCCTAGCAAGGATATCAATTCCACCATCAAATCTAAAGCCAATACTTGAGCATTTCTCCCATAAATCTATGAAGCTTTTTATATTACTTATTTCATTAACACATACCTCTTCTAACAAGTTATAAATACTATCCATTTTAAATACAAATATTCTTGTATCCGTTACGAATAGCCCTAAATATATAGTAGTTCTTCCTCCATTGAATCCAATATCTGTTCTAAATATTTCTTTTTGCCTATAACTTTTAAGTACAATCATCTTATATTTTATTTCTTCATTATCTTTTAATAATGATTTAACTTTTTCCTCTAATTCTATAAATGCTATTTTTCTTAATACTTTATCATTTTTCACATAATATAAGTCCTCACCTATGCTATTTTTAGCTTCAATAGCTCTATTTTCTAAATCTTTTATCTCTTCTTCAGAGTAGCTGATGGAATTCAAAATTTTCAGTAATTCTCTATCGTTCATTTATTCATCTACCCCCTTTATATTTATTATTCGTATTAATTTGCAATTATCTGTCAAAACCTGTGTAAAATTTTTACTTTAAGATAAAAGAATGACTATGAATTAAAAATAATTCTAGTCATCCTTTTTTATGATATAAACTTTAAAGTTTTAGAAATACTTTCAATATGGTTTTTATCTGCCCATAAAATAAAATAGTAATATGATTCATTGTCTATAGTGATAGCCTTAGGATATTTAACTATTAATTCTGCTTGATTATTAAAGTCCTTAATCTGATCACTTGAGGGCATTATTAACCTTGCTTCTTCTCCATCAATAATCAGCTTTGTTATTTTAGGATTACTTCCAAAAGGCTCTAAAATATGAGTTGCTTCATTTTTAGCAACTTCATCTATACTTAAATCTTTTCCAGTAGATGCAGAAATCTGAAAGAAACCATCTTTTCCTTGAAATTTATCACTATAACCTGGACTTTTATTCCACTCCTTATTATAACGCAAGGATATATTAAATTTCTTACTCTCATAATACTTAGTATTCTCTTTAGCCACTACCTTATTACTTATACATAAAAGGCATACAAAGATTATAATCATACCAAAAGATAAATATATTTTAAACTTACTTCTCATAGGCTTTTATTCTCCTAATATTTTTATTTTGTATAATTTATTATTTCACTATCGCTTAGGATTTATTGATAATTCTTAAATAGAAGGCTATGTTTTAATTTAATGTTGAAATTTTATATATTTTTCGAGGTATGTAATAAAAGCAATATATGGTATATAATTGTAAACAGGAAGGAGTTTTTAGTATATGAATAAAAGTATTATATTTAATATTATAGTTTTATCTATATTGATAATAGGTATCGTAACTATAGTTATAGCGACCCTCAGACCTATGTTATTAATTAATTTAGATAGAGTTAAACTAAACGGTAAAAATTATATCATAAAAGATAAACAGGGATTTATAAAATATAATCAAAAGATGTATTGGTGCTTTGGAATAATGTGTAGTGTTATTTCTATACTTTCATTATTAAAAATTATTGATAATACCATCTTTTGTATTGGTGTAAGTTTTATTGTTATTATTGTTGGTTTAGTAAATTCTATATCAATAAAGAAATATGCTTAATTTTTAAAATATCTTCACTATTCATAGATTTCTTCAACACTAAATTCCACCATATTCCTTATTATATATTTGTTTCATTATACTATATAATAAAAAATCATGAAAAGTATAAGATTTCTCTTAATACCTCTCATGATTTTTATACTTAATCTATTTTTTCTTTTTTAAATTGTTAGAAAGGACATGGATTTAAACAATCTAAACTCAAATTAACTTGAACTTCAGCTGTAGCTGGAAGTGTTCCTGCGCCTAAGAATATTTGTGCTCCTGGATTTGTAGGTGTTACATCAGTTATTGAATTGCTAATGGTTGATGTTCCAACTACACTATCAGATATAATTCTCATTCTTACATGCCTTGCTACTGCACCATCAGAAGGTACATTGAGTTCTGTACAAGTGACTAATATATTCGCTGGACCAGTAATATTAGTATCTAATGGTACTGGATTTCCACTTGGTACAAAGCTAGCATTACATCCTGAAAAGTCAGTGAATTGTACAGTTATTCCTGCTGGGATGAAAAGCCCATCCTTAAAATCTACTAAAACACTTGGTGAAGGTGGTACAGCTAATAATAGAATTCTAAAATCAACATGATTTCTATCTGAAACTATACAACACTTAATAGTAGAAACTTCTGCTACATTTATTGTAAGCTCTGTACTATCACTACTTGATGTGTTTAGAGCTGTAGCTAATGCAGTATTATTTATGGTGTATATTCCTGGTTGACTGAAATTATTTATTGGAATAGTATAGGTTACATCTACAAAAGCACCCGGATTTATAGTTCCTAAATTTCCACTTATCTTAACTTGTCCAACAGTACTTCTATCTACTACTAGAGTATTAGGATTAACAGTTATTGTCCCAATTGTAAGCTGAGAAGGAATAAAAATTGTATCCAAGAATTGAACATTATTAAGAGCTGCATTACCTATATTACTAACTCTTACACTATAATTTAAGGTAGCCTTATTATTAACTATGGTTACACTACTTTCTTTATTTACTGCAAGTTTGCCTTCTGGATTGCACTCTGGAACTAAGAAACAATCACAATTAAAGGTTATTACACTAGTGGCTGCTTTTACTTTAATAGGCTGAATAGCTTCAGGATAATTTCCAACTAGAGTAAGTCTATATTCTACTGATATGCCTTTATCATATCTACCTGAAACTTCTACCTTTAACCACTGAAATCCAGAAGGGGCTGCACCAAAGTTTGGATCAGTCGTACTTAAAGTAAATGGAACTTGAGTAAAACTTCCTGTTCCATCAAGCTTCTCTTCGACTATAATATTTGATGAATGGATACTCTGGCAAATAGGAATTACAAAATTACTTATAGCTCGTGTAGTCCCTGCACAATCTGTAAGAAATTTATAACTCCAAAATGAACTATTTAAATCCTCTACATAAGCAGGGTTATTTACTACCTCTCCATTAGGGAGTTCCTGACAATCTGGTTGAATAGCTGAAATACCATTTTGTGGTCCGCAACAACATCCTACTGTATATGGTATCAATGAACAAGGTCTGGCTGTATCCGCCATAAACACTCACTTCCTTTATAAAATTCACCTTAACATATTATATTGAATCAACTTTTAAATTGTTACATAACAAAATTATGAATGATCATTATTTTTGCTATTATATAAAATTCCCACACTTTATTATCTGCAGTATAGTGCACGCCTAAGTATCGACTGAATACTTTATTAATATACTATTATCTTAGGAGAAAAAATAAATGCCTTCACCCTATAATCCATATAATTTACCTAATTCTTTTCCACCACAGCATCAAGCTTTCCAGCCAGGAATCGAAGCAATTATGTGTCCCAAGCCAATATCTGAGACTCCTTTAAAAAATCCTATAAATAATAAGAAATTATTAAATAAAGTAGCACTAATTACTGGTGGTGATAGTGGCATTGGTAGAGCAACTGCATATGCCTTCGCAAAAGAAGGTGCTGACATTGCGATTGTATACCTAAATGAACATATAGATGCGCAAGAGACAAAAAACAAAATTGAACTGATAGGCAGGAAGTGTATTATAATGCCAATTGATATCTCAATAGAAGAAAATTCTAAATTAATAATCAATGAAGTAACTAAACACTTTGGTAAACTAGACATTCTTGTAAATAATGCAGGTGTAATCTATCCTACAAATAACTTAGAGGACGTATCTTCTGCCCAACTAGAATATACTTTTAGGGTTAATGTGTTTTCTTACTTCTATTTAACAAAAGAAGCTTTGCCTTATTTAAATGCTGGAAGTTCAATAATTAATACGTCTTCTATAGCAGCTTTCAAACCTTATCCCATAGCCCCTGATTATCAAGCCTCCAAGGGTGCAATCACAGCTTTCACTAAAGCAATGGCATTAATATTAATGCCTAGAGGCATTCGTGTTAATAGTGTTGCACCTGGGGAAGTATGGACTCCTTTAATACCATCCGCCTTTGATCCCTATGCAGTATCTACCTGGGGTCAATCTTCCCCAATAGGAAGAGCTGCTCAACCTTTTGAAATGGCTCAAGCATTTGTATTTTTGGCTTCTGATGACTCAAGTTATATGTCTGGACAGACTCTTAATATGTATAATTAACCTTCATCTTTTTAGTTTTTTATATTAAAGATAATGGCTTTACCATTATCTTTTTTTATGTAGTTATTAAGTTGGTATAAATATTTTTATGTAGGAAAATATAAAAAAATAAAACTGTAATTTAAACATAGAGGTAGCTATATGAATAAGATTAATGACATAAAGGACTGGTTAAATGTTCAATTATGTAATTCAGCCGATGCTGAATTCAGAACATTAAACTACAATAAAAAGAAAGCTTATATTTGTTTTATTTCTAGTATCTGTGACTTAGAAAATATTATGAAAACACTCATTACTCCTTTTTTTAACATGACAAGCTACGAAAACTTTCAAAATTATATTATTTCATTACCTAAATGCACTACAGCAACTGATAAAAACTTTATACTAAATAAAATCTTGCATGGTTCAGTTGCTATATTACTTGAAAATGATATTTACATATTTGAAGCAAAAAAGTTTATGGAAAGTAGTATATCTGATTCTTTTAGTGAAACTGTAACTCAAGGGCCTAAAGATAATTTACAAGAAAACATAGAAACAAATCTCAACTTAATTCGCAATCGTTATAGCCAAAAAAATTTAACTGTTGAACAACATATGCTTGGCGTAGAAAATATACCTGCAGTAATTTTATATAACAATCAATTAGTTGACTATAACATATTAGATCAGCTTAATAAAAAGATAGAAGAATTTTATGTTAAATCCATTAATTCAGTTCAAAAAATACATAAAGATTTTATGAAAGAAAATTCAATACTTTTCCCTACAATTATGGTTATAGATAGGACTGACCGTATAATCAAAAATATTGAAGATGGCAAAGTAATTATGTTAGTACAAGGTAATCCGTATGCTTTGATTTTACCTTCAGTATTTTTTGATTTTATGATTTCTATGGATGACTACTACCAACTTCCAGCCATCAGTACATTTCTTCTTATTCTTAGATATATAAGTGCTTTTTTAGTAATCGCTTTGCCTGGGTTATATGTTGGTTCCACCTCATATAATCCTGAAATCTTTCGATATGAATTTGCAATGTCTATAGCAAGTAGCCGTGTAGATTTACCTTATCAATCATTTTTAGAGGTGCTTTTTATGTTAATTATTATGGAATTATTATTAAATTCGTCTACGAATCTACCTAAAGGTACTGGATCAGTTGCTACAACTGTAGGTGGGTTAATTCTTGGTCAATCTGCTGTAGCTGCTGGCTTAGCAACTAATATAATGGTTATTATTATATCTACTATAATAATCTCTTACTACATATTACCAGCAAATTTAATAAACCGTGCTATAAGCTTAAGTAAATATATTGTGCTGATCTTCTCCGTATTTTATGGCTTAATAGGAGTTATTATTGGCTTCATTGTTATAATCTTTTATTTAGCTAGTATTAGGAGCTTTGGTAAACCATATTTACAACTTTTCTCTTCAAAAAATAAAATGTGATATTTAGCCATAAAGAAGGTGCCTTAATGAAACGCTATTTTTTTTATCTTGTATTTATAAACTCTATCAATAATATAATAATTTTTTTACCAAGGATTATTCTGCATGATCAATACCAAGGTTCAATTATGGCTATCATTTTTGCAATTCCTTTTGGTACAATCTTGCTGTATTTATTTATGAAATCAATTATAAATTTTCCTAACAAGGCTTTTCCAGAAATATTATCTATTACCTTCCCTAGATGGGCACAAATTAGTATTATGCTTTTTATTTGCTCACTATGGTATATATCTGGTTTTTTTATGTTATTAGCTTTAATTCAGATGATTCAACGTTTTATCTTTTTCAAGATGTCTGAATATATGCTATTAGCTATTCTTGTACTTGTGCTAATTTGGGCCATACAAACAGATGGATTAACTATATTTCACTCACTAGAAATATTTTTAATTATTATAATTCCTATGATTTTATTTATTTTTACTAAAGCTATATTTAATCATTACTTTTCTTGGGATTCATGCCTTGAAGTTGTGACTCATACTTTTTCTATGCCAACATTGTCATCGTATGCTGTAACAACCTATATGTTTACTGGATATACTGATATGCTTGTTTTCAATAAATTCTTTAATAAAGAAAATTTTCAACTAAAACACATATGGGTATTTCCTTTAATTGAGCTATTTTTATTAATCTTTGCCCTTTTTATACCAATTGGCTTTTTAGGAACACAGCAAGCATCTTCATTTAATTATCCTTGGATAGCTACTACTGATTGCATTAGCATAAAAATTGGAATAATTGAGCGTACTATGTTCATATATATATTACTTTTCTTTTTTACAGCTATAATAAACATAATAATACATTGGTATGTCTCCTTCGAACTAATTAATGATATGTTTAAACTTCAAATTAAACCTAATAAAACTCAAAAGATTCCTTGGTACATATTAGGTGTATTTGGCATCATTCCATTTTTACTGATAGGGATATTTAAAAATGAAGAAGCAATATTCTCTTCTGGAACTGTATGGCTCATACTTAGACTTTTTGCAGAACCTATTGTGGTTGGCTTAGTAATTCTAACAGCTTATATTGCAAAAAAGAAAGGAGCTACTTAATGCGTATCTTAAAGTGTTTTTTTATATCAATATTTATAACTCAAATACTTTTAATTTCTAGTGGCTGCAGCAGTACCAAAGAGATCGATAAAAGAGCTTTTGTGGCTTGCATAGGCATTGATAAAGTGGAACAAGATATGCATCGCTTTAAAATAACGCTAACCCTAGCACTTCCAGAAAAACAAATCGTAGACTACTTGAATCTAACTGCTGAAGCGAACACCTTAGCTGAAGCAATTGATGTACTTAAAACCCAAAGTAGTAAAGATATTGATTTTAGTTATGCAAAAGTTATTTTATTTGGAAAAGATTTAGCCACAGAAGACTTATCAGTTGCCATGGATTGGCTTATGCGTATAAAAGAAATTCAAACAATTGCTTTTGTTGTCGTAGGTGATCCTAGTGCAAAGTTTGTCTTAGATAAACGAGCTGAACTTCAAAAAAAGTCTGGGAAAAATTTATTGTCTATGAGTTCACTGATACTTGCATTTGATGGTTCCGGTGTGGAAACAAATTATATCACTCAAGTATATCTATTTGATTTTTATCGTAGTATGACCGAACTCGGAGTTACTCCCTTTCTTCCAATCATTAAAGTTCAGCAAGATCATTTTAAAATTAATCAGCTTGCCTTATTAGAAAAAGATAAATCATTAAAAATTAAGACAATATTTTCTCCTGATGAAACAGAAATATTTAACATGATATATAATAATAAAAATCATTTAAGGCTTAATATAACTACACCTCAAAGAGAATTTGTAATAAGGGTTCAAAATGTAAAACATAATTACTCCATTAATTCTGCTAATAAATCACATCCTAAATTACAGTATAATGTTAAGATAACTGGAATTATTGCAGAATCTACAACAACACAAGTACCGATAAACTTAAATTCCTGCGAGAAACTATCCTCGGAAGTACTGGAAGGGCAAATATTAAAGATGTTAAAAAAACTCCAAGCAGAGAATCTTGATCCAATAGGATTTGGTCTAAGATATCGCTCAAGAAATTGGAATAACTCTACGAAGTTCAAAGATTGGAATAACTTATATCCAAGTATAGATTATGAAGTGAATTTAAAGATGAAATTAGAATCATCAGGACTAGTTAAATAAATTAATTTCGTTAAAATCAAAAGCATTAATAGATTACTATTTCTATTAATGCTTTTCTATTTACATTATAAATTCAATGCAAATTGTAAGATATATACATTTATGTTAATATATATGTATATAATTAATAGAACTACTAGTTAAACTCAACTAACTGTTAAAATCACTATTCATAACTTTTTCTACTTATCTTCTTAAATTCTACAATTCACTTAATGATGATAAATTAATCTACCTAATCAATCACAATCCTAATACATAACTGAAGATAATCTTAAAGTACAAAAGACTATCTACCGATGAATCTTATTAATCTACAAGGAGGTGAAACTTAATCAACTTCTCGAATATAGGATGTTACATTAAATATTTGTATAAGGGGGAACAAGTATAATGAAAAGATTCAAAAAGATAATTTCATTGCTTATTATTGTAACTACTATTTTTACAACTGCTGCTTTTAGTAACGTTCAAAAGGTAACTGCTGCTGTAGACTCTAATAATGACGACTGGCTACATTGCGTAGGAAATAAAATCTACGATATGAATGGTAAAGAGGTTTGGCTAACAGGCGCAAACTGGTTTGGCTTTAACTGTAGCGAAAACGTATTCCACGGCGCATGGTATGACATTAAAGGAATATTAAAAGGAGTAGCTGATAGAGGAATAGGTTTTTTAAGAATCCCTATTTCTTCCGAACTTTTGTACAGCTGGATGATAGGAACACCCAATAAGGTTTCAAGCGTAACTGCTGCTAATAATCCACCATACTATGTTTGTAATCCTGATTTTTATGATCCAACTACAAATGGTCCTAAAAATAGCATGGAGATTTTTGATATCATCATGAGCTACTGTAAACAATTTGGTATAAAAGTTATGGTTGATGTTCATAGTCCAGATGCTAATAACTCAGGGCACAATTATCCATTGTGGTATGGTGTAACCACTTCTACAGCTGGAGAAATAACTACTCAAAAATGGATAGATACTTTAGCATGGCTAGCAAATAAGTACAAAAATGACGATACTATCTTGGCCTTTGACCTAAAAAATGAACCACATGGTAAAAGGGGATATACTGCAACTACACCTACAGATATGGCAAAATGGGACAACTCTACAGATGAAAACAACTGGAAATATGCTGCTGAAAAGTGCTCTAAAGCTGTACTTGCTTCAAACCCTAAATTATTAGTAATGATTGAAGGCGTTGAACAATACCCAAAAACTGAAAAAGGTTATACCTACGCTACACCAGATATATGGGGAGCTACTGGGGATGCTTCTCCATGGTATGGAGCTTGGTGGGGTGGAAATTTAAGAGGAGTAAAAGACTATCCAATTAACTTAGGCACACTTAACAGTCAAGTAGTATACTCTCCTCATGACTATGGTCCATCAGTGTATAATCAAACATGGTTTGATAAGGACTTTACAACCCAAACTTTATTAGATGACTATTGGTATGACTCCTGGGCATATATTAATGATAAGGGCATCGCACCTCTTCTTATTGGAGAATGGGGCGGATATATGGACGGAGGAAAGAATCAAAAATGGATGACACTCCTTAGGGATTATATGATAAAGAATCATATTAATCATACCTTCTGGTGTATAAATCCAAACTCAGGTGATACAGGTGGGTTATTAAGCTATGATTGGACAACTTGGGATGAGGCAAAATACGGTTTATTAAAACCTGCCCTATGGCAATCAAATGGGAAGTTCATTGGTCTTGATCATCAAGTACCTCTTGGTTCAAATGGTATTTCCTTAAGTCAGTATTATGGAACAAAATAATCAGTATTTAATTTAGGCTTCCAACTATGAAATAAATGAAAAGAATGAAAATGGGCTTCTTTTTAAAACCCATTATCATTCTTTTTTGCCATCTTACATTATATTGAATTTATTTAATATATTAACTTTGAAATATGGTAAAATATAATAATATTAAGAACTTAAAATAGGAGGTTTCTATTATGGCTATAAAAGACTACCTTAAATTTTTTTCTACTGAAACTCATCTACAATTAGATTATATTATTACGTTTAAAGACATGGATAGACCTAATATAACGGACTTCCCTGCTCTCCAACAATTAGGAAATTGGGATTCTTACGGTGAACATGGGTTTCGTATAAGCTGCAAGCTTCCTAAGGATAAATTTGAAGAAGTAATTAGTGAAGAAATGAACATATCAAAAGATAAATTTACAATAATCAACAGTGCTGAATTTGCAGGTGCTAGATTTTTTTAATACACAAATATATAAAGCCACACACTTTCATTTTTTGAAAATGTGTGGCTTGAATTATTTTAATTATTATATGATTTTTTTGATTTAACCTTCATTACTATCTTACATTCAATTCTTTCATATAGACTTCCAACTATATCTTTTAGCTTAATGTTATAAATATAATTTGTTACAAAAACAATAAAATATGCCCCTATTATATCAAACGGATAGTGATGTCCTACATATACTCTTGAAAATCCTACAAATACAGAAAGAATAGTTAAAATTACACTCAGTAATTTATTATAGTTTTTAAGCCCTAATGCTATACTCATTGTCCCAGTAGCATGATCACTTGGAAATGATGCATCTGCCGTATGTGGGAATAGTAAATTCACTTTATTATGTACAAATGGTCTATCAACATAATAAATACTTCCAATAATAAAGCTTAGTATTAAATTAATTGAAGTTAACACAATTGTATTTAACGCAACTTTTCTATATTCTATCTTATTATTTAGCATACCTAATATAAATATTATTGCAGTTACTGCCATAAATATATAGGGCATATCTTTTGAAAAGAAAATCATCATTTTATCAATCATCGTATTCTTATTTGCTAGATCATTTATTAGTCTAAAAAATTCTAAATTCATATTTAAATATCCTTTCTATACTATGCTTTTGTACAAAATAGCAATCTTATCAATATATCCACTTTGTATCATTATAAAAATTAATTTTGAACACATTATTCCTATTAAAACTCCTGCTATAACATCTGTTGGATAATGTACGTAAAGATATAACCTTGATAATGCTATTAAAAATGCTATCCCAACAAATATCAGTTTATACTCGCTAAAATATATAGATAATACTCCTGCTACTGCAAATGAAGATAAAGTATGCCCAGATGGGAAAGAATAAGTTAGTGGCTTTGCTATTAAAAGTTCGCTGCCATTATAATCACAAGGCCTAATCCTTCTGACTATATGTTTTACTATTCCTTCTCCTATTAGAGTGCTAACAATTAATGTTAATATTACCGTGTACCCAATTAATCTATAGGGCTTATTTGCTATTAAAATTGCTGCTATTACAATCCAAACTAACCCTAGGTTTCCCATACTTGTTACTATTGGCATTACACTATCTAGATATTTATTTTTCAAATACTTTCTGACAATGTACAGTCCATAATTATCAAATGTATTTATTTTTCTTAATACATTAAAACACATCTAATCACCTCTCTTACATAGTAACTGTGTATTTTCTCCTCCTAAAAACTTGAAACAATTAAATTTCTGAAATGATATCATTCTCGTTGTCATCCCTATTTTTCCTTTCTTTAATAACTGTAATTACCGCTGGAATAAGAGAGATTATAATAATAGCTATTAAGACATATGAAAAGTGTTCTTTAATAAATGGTAAGTTTCCAAAAAAGAATCCTCCACCTAAAAATAAAGTTACCCATAACCCTCCACCTGCCATATTGTAAGGGATAAACTTTGAATAGTTCATCTTTCCTATACCTGCTACAAAAGGTGCAAAGGTTCTAATTATAGGTATAAATCTCGCTATTACTATAGCCATTGAACCATGTTCCTGATAAAACTTCTGTGCTTTTATTAAGTGAGCTTTATTTATAAATTTTAAATCTTCTTTTTCTAGTATTTTGTGTCCTATTTTTTTACCTATATGATAATTAACTAAGTCTCCAAGCACAGCAGCTAAATATATTATCATCCAAAGAATAAATATATTCATTCCTCCCATTGCTGCTATTGCTCCAGCAGCGAAAAGCATTGAATCTCCTGGTAAAAATGGTGTCACAACTACTCCTGTTTCTAAAAATATAATTAAAAATAAAATACCATAAGTCAATATTCCATATTGATTAACTATTTGACTTAGAAACTTATCAATATGCAATATTACTTCTATAAAATTTCCTAAAACACTCATACTTTCTCCTCTCATGACTAAATAACTTAACATTGATTTATGTTTTAAATTATGGACTCTATAAATTAAAATCACATTAAAATAACATTAGATTCTTCTTGGAAATTTGCAACATAATAAAAAACCACCAGCTTAGCTGGTGGTTTTGCCTTAGCCCTATAAGGGCATATTACTTGCGTTGTGCCTTAAGGCACCTGTAAAAGATTCGCAGCCGCATACTGCTTTACTTGCTACCCTTAAA
>NZ_JAESWA010000025.1 GCF_016765615.1 Clostridium paridis
TACCTAACTCTAGCACATCATTCACTGCTTTGATTTTAACTTCTAATGAATGTTTTGCCATAAAAAATACACCTCCAAATATTATTTTTGTCTAACATTTGGGGTGCACTTCAAAAACGCTCCTATTTATTAATTATAGATTTTTTTCGTAAGCTTCAACCATTTTTTTAACCATTTGTCCGCCTACTGAACCAGCTTCTCTAGAAGTTAAATCTCCATTGTAACCTTGATTTAGAGTAACTCCTACTTCACTAGCAGATTCCATTTTGAATCTAGATAAACCTTCCTTTGCTTGTGGTACTAAAACTCTGTTACCTCTACTTGCCATAGTAAATTCCTCCTTCATAAGTTATTACTTAATAATTGTTTGCAATTATAGTTATATGTAGTTTATGATTTTTTACGCTATAAAAACAATGGGAAAGTTGCTATGTATGTCCAAGGGAGGTTAGTTTTCACATTAAGATTATTTTTTTAAAAAGCCGACTCAGTGATAGACTGAAATCGGCTTTTTTTTATATTTATAATAGTAACTGTCCGCAAAAAACTTTATAAATTCTTATTCATAAAGAGCAATTTTTATAGAAGACAATCCTATATGCTAAAGAGTTATCGTTTTCCACCATAGGATCTATAGGTTCCATAAACTTCATTTGCATATTTATCAGCTTCTATTACACGTCCGTATGAATCTGTAGCACCTGGATACCAGTTAGGTCCTCCATTATAATGTAATAGACCGTTATATACACTGCCAAATTGTACAATGTTTTCATTTAGTATAAGAGCACCCAAGTATACTTGATCTTGGTAGCTGCCGTGATTATAAGCATACCCATATTTTGCTTGGAACTTAGCTGCATAAGCATTTCGGGTATTTGGCTCTACTTGCATTAATCCATCACCAGAAGATGGACTTCCGCCTAAGCCTGCTCCAAAATAGCTTTCCTTCTTTATTACAGCACATAATAATAGAGCAAAATCTCCATCATTAGTATACTTTTTATCAGCATTAATAGCATATGTCCATATATCACTTGGAACTTCAGAAGGCTTATTTACTGAAGGATTAGATCCGCCATTAACAGGGACTATATTCCACTTTTGAGCAGCAGTTCCGTTGTCAGTATAAATATCAACATTAGTGTAATCAGCATTTCCAGCAGAATACACGTCTAGAGCTTTCCAGCTATTAGTGTTGATAAGTTTGTAAGAACCATCACTATTTTGGATGATGTTCCACTTTTGGGCACTAGTATTATTATCGTCATAAATATCAACATTAGTATAATCAGCATTTCCAGCAGCGTAAACATCGAGGGCCTTATTACTATTTACGTTAATTAGTTTGTAAGTGCCATCACTGTTTTGTGCAATTCTCCATTGTTGAGCGCCAGTACCGTTATCAGTATAAATATCAACATTAGTATAGTTTGCAGTTCCGGCAGCATAAACATCGAGAGCTTTTCCACTTCCAACATTAATAAGTTTATAAGTTTGTCCAGAAACAACAGCTGCTGATGTTTTTAATGGGTGGGCTACAATAATTGATGTCGCTAGCATTGATGCAAATACCAAAGCTTTTGTTAAAGATAGTTTTTTACTCATTTTTAACACATCCTTATATATTTTTTATAAATATGAGGTATTTTGTATCACATTGCGAGTTTTATTTTTGAAATTTAAGCCATAAAGAATTTTTGCAGAATATTTTTATATAAGGACAGTTACTGTTATAAAGACTTGATTAACACTTATAGATTAAAATCGTAATTTTATAAAAAGAATTATAGTAGATTTAAGAATTATAAATAAGATAAGAAATTAGTGCTTAATTTATTTTATACAAACCTCCCTTCTAGATAAAACTTATCATATTTTACATAATATTACTTATATACTAAATCATAACATATAAGAGATTAGTGTCAATTAGACTGATAAGTACATATTGTACTTATTTCTTATAATGCATTTAAATAGTAGATAATATATATAAGAGTTAATAAAAAAATAATAGGCCCATACATTGCAATTAGTATGGGCCTTTAAATTTACAATTCTTTTTTTATTGTTTTATAACTTTCTTTTATATCCTCATATTGTCTATTAGTGGGAATATGATTTGAAAATTTCACTTCATTGTAGTTATTGATTAATATATCGATCTCTCTAGTTTTGTCTATTGAACGCTTAGTACTATTACCAAGTTCTTTCGCTGTCATGAAGCTTTTATATATTCCTTTGCTTTTAGTTAAAACTTCAAATTTAAAAAACAAATAGAGCATCTTCCCCTTAAGATCTTTACCATAATTATATTTCACTCTTTTTCTAATTTTAGCTCCAGATATCTTTTCAGTTTCAATTTCAATAAAATTATCCATATCTCTTTTAGATACCTTTTTTGTATTATATAGTTTATAAACCATAAATAAGATGATGATAATTACAGCAATTTCAACTACTATTTTTATTATAGGCGGGAAGTGGGCTATTTGGTCTATTTGTACTAAAGTACTATCAGAAGAATTGGTATCAACCTTTACTTGCTCATGAACTTTATTAGAAGTCATGTTTTCTATTGCTTTAATAGCAAAAGAAAATACATGGGATAAAACATAGGCGAAAGCCAGTAGAATATAGCTTATGGGTAGCCATAACAAATTCATTATTGTTTTTAAAACACCTAAAACCAGCAAAAACACTTTATCTATAGTAAGGATCACTGAAGTTATAGCTATAATTAAATTACCATAGGATGAACTTTTCATGTTATAAGAAAATGCACGACTTTCCCTTTGTAGCAATATAGAAACTATGATAAAAATAATATATAACCTAATATTTCTGCCTGAATCAAGTAAACCTAGAACAAATAAAAGACCGATACTGTATTTAACTTTGCTCTCTATATTAAAGAAATCATATGTTATTTCTTTGGTTTCATAAATTATATAGGATAAGAATGCTACAACTATAATATTATACAAAGAGCCAGAACTTAAAAATGAAGAAATAACTGTAGGGATAGCTATGATTAAATATTTGTTGCTAAATCTTTCTTTAATGAATTCGATACTAAAGGCAGAAACCAGTAGTATTATAAAAAGTTTTAAGTTATATCCTTGTCCAAATATTATTCTTGTAATACAGCTCCAAACTATATCTACAAAGAGTGAAAGGCTAAGAGTATATAATATTTGTATTTTTCTAATTGAACTCATTAGCATTACCTCCAGTTAATATAACTTTTTCAATACCATTTACTTCAGGTAAGGAAGCATCGGGAGTTATATCGATTATTTTAATACACATTCCAGCATTTTTAAGTTTGTTAAGCATATAAATGCTCTCATCATCCAAGAAACATGAGATTACAGTATAAACAGCATTCTTTCTAAAGTTCATTAAGTTGCTAGAAAGAAATGAAGCAAAGTCTTCTCTAGGGGAGGCAGAGGACATCCTTCCACAAAGTTCTAAGATTTCATTAAAGGAATTTAAAAAAGGTTCTATTATATTTTTCAAGTCTTTTCTAAAACCTAAAATATGTGCATTTGTCCAGAAACCAGTTGGGATACCCATATTAATTGAACTATTAATTAATGAGACTGAAAACTCAATACCATACTCAATAACATTTGAGTTAATTACACTAAAGTAGGGTGCACCGCACTGGGTGTTTAGAATTATAATAAGTTCTCTATCAGATGAATAATCATATTCCTTAACCATTAGCTTATTGGCTTTTAAACTAGAAGGCCAGTGAATATCCTTCATTCTATCCTCAACATTATATTCTCTAATGCCACGAGTAAAGATAGGATCTTTATAAATCCATCTTCTTATTATATTGTCGCCTTGAATATTATTGCTAACTAAGTTAAAAGAATCTATGTTTTTAATTCGTGGATATACAATAATTTCATTATAATCATCTATTTGAATTGCTTCAGAACTAAAGCCAAACAAGTCGCCTAAAGATAATTTCATAGTTTTCAAAAGATAAACTCCTCTTTTTTCTCCTTTAAGCTTAAAGGTACTTTTAATTCTCTCATACCACTTTATAGATAAAAATAAGCTTACTTCATTTTTATGAAGTTCTGAGTTAAGCCCACCTGGTATATCTTGCTTAAGATTAAGAAATGAAATTGGGAGCCATTTGTTATTTTCTATAGTTGTAGTTACAAAAATTTCTTCACCTATTTGAACTTTATTATTTTTTATGGTTCTCTTGACTTTAAGATTTCTAAAACCATTTCTCCGTGTAAATTCTCCCAAAGCTAATAGAGCTATTATTAGAAAGGAGAATGCAAAATAACCTAACATAATGCACCCCTATATTTTTTCAAGTGGAGTATCAACAGAATTTAGAATTTCTTTAATAACTTCTTCAGATTTTTCAGATTGGGAACCTATTTGGTTTTTAAGAACTAGTCTATGGCTAAGAATAGGTATAGCTAGCTTTTTCACATCTTCAGGAAGTACATAATCTCTTAGATTAATACTTGCATATGCTTGGCAACCCTTCATTAAGTTTAAAGAAGCTCTAGGGGAGCAACCCAAAGAAACATTATTATTATTTCTAGTTTCACGAACAATAGTTAATATATAGTCTTTTACCTCTTTGCTTATGTGAACCTCTTTATAATGCTCTTGAACATATTTAATCTCGCTCTTTGTTACTACTGCTGAAAGTTCATCCAAGGGATCGTTAAACATAAATCTATCCATCATACTTTCTTCTTCAGAAAATTCAGGGTATCCCATTGAAAGTCTCATAAAAAACCTGTCCAATTGAGCCTCTGGTAATGGAAAAGTTCCAAATTGTTCTACTGGATTTTGAGTTGCCATTACAAAGAAAGGAGGTTCTAATTTTATAGTATTTCCTTCCACAGTAAGCTGTTTTTCTTCCATACATTCTAGTAAGGCAGCTTGAGTTCTTGGAGTTGCTCTGTTTATTTCGTCAGCAAGGACAAATTCACTTAGAAGAGGACCTTTTCTAAATTCAAAGTCTCCTAATTTTTGATTAAAAAAATAAATTCCAGTTAAATCCGAAGGTAAAAGATCAGGAGTAAACTGAATTCTTTTAAAAGTACAGTCTAAGGTTTTAGCAAGAGATTTGCTTAATTTTGTTTTACCTAGGCCAGGAACATCCTCCATTAGTACATGGCCATTACAAATAAAGGCACAAAGTACTTTGTCTATTATGTCTTCTTTACCGATAATAACTTTTGAGACATTTTGATAAACCTTGTCTCTAAATTCTTTAAACTTTACAACTTCCATTAAAATTCCCCCAATAAAATTAAATTTTAATTAAAAATACTTTTTTAAGAGTGGCTCAACATATGTATAAAATAACTACATATTTTTGAAGAGCGTACCAATTGATTTTCTTAATTTTAATATTTTTTCCACTATTTATCAATAGATGAAATTTATTTCTTCTTCCACAATACCTTTACTTAAGAATATGACTACTAGTAGTATGAAGAGGAAGGGAATAAAAAAGTATAGGGTAAACTGACATAAATATAGAATAAAGTAAATTAATTATATGGTATAATTTTTATGATATTTTATGTTCTAAGATAGTTTATAGTGGTTCTTAAGGGTAGAATGTAATACTTATTCTATAAATAGGAACTTAATAAGCATAAAATCACAAGTTTTAAAAGAAAAGGAGTTACTATAAATGATAATAAGAAAAGCTGAAATTAAGGATTTGGATGAACTTTTAGAGATATACAATTATGAAGTAAAAAATGGAGTAGCTACTTTGGATTTAGAGATGAAAACCTTGGAAGAATGGAAAGAATGGTTTTATACGCATAATGTAGGAAATCATCCTTTATATGTTGCAGAAGTGGACAATTGTGTTGCAGGATATGCTTCATTGTCGTCATATCGTGAAAAGGAAGCATTTAAGTCAACTGTAGAGCTATCAATATATATCGGGGCGGATTATAGAAAAAAAGGAATTGCAGCTGCTCTCATGGAGTTTATTTTGGAGGAAGCTAAGAAAGATGAAAGGACACATACGGTAGTTTCTGTTATTACATCAGGAAATGAAGCTAGCCAAAAGTTACATGAAAAATTTGGATTTGAGTTTTGTGGGACGATTAAAGAAGTGGGAATGAAGTTTGGAGAGTATAGGGATATTGACAATTATAGACTTGGTGTGTAGAGTTGAGACAGATATTATAAGGGAACTCTTTAACGAGTTTCCTTATAATATAGCAAAATTAAATTGGGGCGGTAAATCATGATAAGAAAATATAATTTATATCAAATTGATTCATTC
This sequence comes from Clostridium paridis, assembly GCF_016765615.1. GTDB lineage: Bacteria > Bacillota > Clostridia > Clostridiales > Clostridiaceae > Clostridium_T > Clostridium_T paridis. The sequence goes on from NZ_JAESWA010000025.1 coordinate 6,305, forward strand.
ACAAAGGAAAAATTTACTGGAAATCCTGCAGGGGTAATAACAAATGCAGATGGATTAACTGATTATGAAATGCAAAAAATAGCTAGGGAACTTAATAATTCAGAGACTGCATTTATTCTGTCTTCAAACTGCGATGAGTATGATGTACAAGTACGTTTTTTTACTCCAATGAATGAGGTGCCTATCTGTGGGCATGCAACTATTGCGGCGCATTATGTGAGAGCTATTGAAAATGAACTCAATACTTCAAGAATATATCATAAGACAGGAGCAGGAATTCTGCCTGTAGATATAATAAGAGAAAATGATGAATATAAAATTGTTATGACACAGGGAAAAGTTGAATTTGGAAAAATTATAGATGGTATAAATAAAGAAAAACTATTAGCAGCACTTAATATAAAGAAAAGGGAGCTTTTAGAAAACTACGAAATTCAGATTGTATCAACAGGGCACTCTAAGGTGATGATTGGGATAAAAAGTATTGAAATATTAAATGCTTTGAAGCCAAATTATAGTGCACTGGTTAAGCTTAGCGAAATAATTGAGTGTAATGGATATTATGTTTTTACCATTGATTCTCAAAATACTGATATGTTAGTACATGGCAGAATGTTTGCGCCTGCAATAGGGATTAATGAAGACCCTGTAACAGGTAATGCAAATGGGCCTCTAGGTGCTTATCTTATTCATCATAAGTTAGTTAAGCATAATAACTCTTCTTTTAAGTTTAACGCAAAGCAAGGAGAAGCGATAAAAAGACCTGGTATAATTGAAGTTGAAGTAAAGATAGAAGATAATGAGCCAATAGAAGTTAAAGTTGCTGGAAGTGCAGTAGTGATATTTAAAACAGAATTGGTATTAAATGATTAAATAAAACAGGACTTATTTTTATAAAGTAAGTCCTATTTTATGTTATGCATATTCTGGATATAAATAATATCCTTATTAAACAGCTATCATTTTGAACTTTTATTGCGATATATGAAGTATATTATAAATAGTGCCTTTTTCTGTTTCTATTTTATTTAAATCATCAATAAAGTAAAAAGCACTATATTTCCATTTATCTGGATTATATACAACAATATATTCTGTATCTTCAATCGATGGGAGTTCCTTTTCAACTTTTTCTTTATAGTTATTTAAACTAACTTGTGGTTCAATATTTCCTGTGATTTCAAATAGATATTTAATATCTGAAATTTTACTTGAGAGTTTATCAATTAAGGGAATTCCTATATTTACTTGCTGCCATCCAAATGAAGCTAGTATATTATCATAAAATCCATTAAATAAAAAATTATTTAACCCATTACTATCCTTCCAAAGATATAAAGGTGAATAACTATTTTGAAGGTTATTATTTTCATCTTTCTCTGTAATTAGATATAATTTAAATCTCAAACCATCAAAACCATCAGTTTTAAAGCCGTTAGTTCTCACTCGTTCTTTAATTATATTCATATCATAATCGCTTGGTAGAGTGATTTTATATTGTGTTGCTATCATTTTATCCTCTCCTTTTATATTTCATGAAGGTACCTTTAGTTTTATTATATTTGTATTTAAACTTTGTGTATAATAGTTATAAATCATGACAAATATCATTTTAAGTAATACCAAGAATAATATACTTATTGTTAAGTAAAGAGGGTAATGAAAGATGGAAATTAACGATTTGAAAATATTTAAAATTGTAGCTTATGAGAAGTCTATTTCTAAGGCTGCCTTAAAGATGGGATATGTTCAATCAAATGTAACTTTGCGTATAAAAGCACTTGAAAAAGAATTAGAGACTGATTTGCTAATAAGACATAATAAAGGTATTTCATTAACTGATGATGGGAAAAGGCTACTTGAGTATGCTGAACAAATTATACGACTAATTGATGAAGCTAAATCCGAATTTAAAGGAATTTGTAGTAATAATTATTTAAAAATAGGGGCGACACAAGTAATGGCAGCTTCGATAGCTCCTAAGTGGTTAAAAAAATATTCTGAAGGCTATCCTGATGTGATTTTATCTCTAAAAACTGATAACCAAATAAATTTAGTAGAGCAAATTATTAGAGGAGAACTTGATGGTGCATTTACTAACGTTAAGCCCAAACATGAAAGTATGAGTGAAGCATTTACTTTTGTAGAGGATATCGCAATTATATCTTCAGTTGAAATTAAAGCAACAGAAGAGTTATTAGAAAAGCCTATTATTATTAATAGCAATAACGATTGTCCTTATCGTTCTATTTTAGAAAAATGGGTTTATATTAATAAAGGAATTCAAAGGATTATTGAAGTTGATTCCCTTGAAGCAATTATAAAGTTTGTTGAAGATGATATGGGGATATCTCTATTGCCTAAAAACTTAATAAAGGGAAATGATAAGATAAAAATCCATGAATTAGCTAATGAGTTTAATAAGGTTGCAATATATTTTATCAAACGTAAAGATCTGAGGAGAGATCATCCAGTTAATGATTTTATTAAGATGTTATTTAAAGAAGATTTAGATAGAAGTAAAAGATTAAAGGAAGAGGAGTAATGCCTTTGTAGGTAAAGACTATTACTATAGGCGTTTATTTAAGCTAGAGCTAATGTATAAGGAGGAAATTAAGTGGAAAAAGCAAATAACGATAGAAGTAGATGGTCGATACTAATTGTAGTATTAATGTCCACATTAATGTCAGCATTAGATGGAAGTATTGTAAATGTTGCGTTGCCTAAAATGGCTAGAGAATTGAATGTAACAACATCCAGTATTCAATTAGTAGCAACAAGTTATTTAATAGCAATAGCAGGGACAGTCTTGATTTTTGGAAGATTAGGAGATATGTTTGGAAAGGCAAAAATGTTCAAATTTGGTATGGGGTTATTTACCTTGGGATCCCTGCTATGTGGAATAACAAAGTCTTTTCCAGTATTAATTATAGCAAGAATTGTGCAAGCTATAGGAGCAGCAGGGACTATGGCAAATAATCAAGGTATTATCACAGAAGTATTTCCTGGGAATGAAAGAGGAAAAGCACTTGGTTTTTTAGGAACTTCTGTAGCATTAGGATCATTAATAGGTCCAGGATTAGGTGGAATTATAGTGGGTACAGCAAGTTGGGAATTTATATTCTTAATAAATGTACCAATAGGAATAATTGCATTATTTTATGCTTTCAAGCTATTACCAAAGACTCACAAAACTGCACAAGGAAAGATTGATAATATAGGAGCTATATTATTTATGCTTACTATAGTGCCGCTTTTTGGAGCATTAGAAGAAGGATTAAGCCGTGGTTTTACAAACCCAATAATTTTAGTGAGCTTCGCAGTAGCAATTGTTTCATTTATAGCATTTATATTTGTTGAGAAGAGAAAAGAGAATCCGCTTTTACAGTTAAGTATATTTAGTAATAAATTATTTTCCTTAAGTATATTTTGTGGATTTATAACCTTTGTAGCGATATTCTGCAATAATATTATTTTACCATTTTACCTTCAAGATGTAATGAATTATACGCCAGAACATACCGGATTAATACTTATGGTTTATCCTTTAATTTTAGCAGTTGCAGCACCAGTTAGTGGGCATCTATCAGATAAGATTGGATCAGAAAAATTAACTTTTATAGGATTGGTATTAATAAGTGTTGGATTATTACTAATGTCATCATTAAATCAAAAATCAACTTTGCTAATTATGGTAATGTTTATTGGGGCAATGTCTATTGGTATGGGATTATTTCAATCACCTAATAATTCTTTGATAATGTCAACCGTACCAAAAAATAAACTTGGAATAGCAGGAAGTGTAAATGCACTTGTAAGAAATCTAGGCATGGTATGTGGAATAGCCTTAGCAACAACACTTTTATATAGTATGATGAGTTCTAAAATTGGATATCGTGTTACTGATTATGTAGCAGGAAGAAATGATGCATTTATATATGGAATGAGGATTGTATATATAACAGCAGGAGTAATAAGTCTTGTTGGAGCAATATTAACTTTTTATAGATTATCTAAAAAAGATAAAGACGTTGATGTTGGTATAAATTTAAAGATGGAGGGGAAATAATTGAGTGTTCAGTTTGGTGACTGTCCAAGTCTAGAAACGACAAGACTACTTCTTAGAAAGTTGTCTATAACAGACGTAGATGAATTGTTTGAGGTCTTTTCGGATGAAGAAACTACTTACTACGTACCAAGAGAAAAACATGAAGACAAAAATGTAACTTATAATCATTTGAAAAATTTGATTAAAGGAATGAATGAGTGGAAATCCTTAGTCTGGTCAGTTATTGATAAGGTTGATAATAGGATAATTGGAACAGTTAGTTGCTACTTTAAGCTAGATAAAGCTGCTTCTATTGGGGCAGTTATAAGCAGCCAATATTGGGGAAAGGGAATTGCATCAGAGGCATTAAATGAGGTAATTAAGTTTGGCTTTGATAGAATGGAATTTATCCGTATTGAAGGAAAATGTGAGGCTAATAATATAGCATCTGAGAAAGTATTAAAAAAGTTAGGAATGACTTATGAAGGAACATTAAGAAAAGAAGTGATTATTAAAGGACAACCAAGAGATGCGAAAGTATACTCAATATTAATGGAGGAATTTAGGACTTACTAAAAAGTAAGTCCTTATTTTTGTGTAACGAATACCACAGGTTATACCTGTGGTTCAAAAAAGCTTATAGCTATGAGTAGAAAAAAAGAAACCTCATTTGATAAAATTATTGCAGGTTCGCCAACCGCATTAATATCAAAGGAGGAATCTTATGAATAGTGAAAGTTTAGCACATAGTAAGTGGAATTGCAAATACCATATTGTATTTGCACCAAAATATCGAAGACAAATCATTTATGGAAAGATTAAAAAAGATATTGGACAGATATTGAGAAAACTATGTGAACACAAAGGTGTTGAAATAATTGAAGCAGAAGCATGTCCTGATCATATTCACATGTTAGTGAGCATACCACCCAAATTGAGTGTATCTCAGTTTATGGGATATCTGAAAGGGAAAAGTTCGTTGATGATATTTGATAGACATGCAAATCTTAAGTACAAATATGGGAATAGGCAATTTTGGTGCAGAGGATATTATGTTGATACAGTAGGAAGAAATAAAAAAGCAATTGAAGAATACATAAGAAATCAACTACAAGAAGACGTAGCAAGTGACCAAATAAGTATGAAAGAATTTATAGACCCGTTTACGGGTGAGCCAGAAAGCAAAGACAAATAAAAAACAGCCTCTTTAGAGGCCGTCTGTAAAAACTTTGCGGTTGGTGGATTTTTCAGCGTGTCTTGAGACACAGCCAGGAATATGCCCTTATAGGGCTAGAGCATGCCACCCGTTTTACGGGTGGTCATGACTTATAGATGCAGTTTAATTCATTTTATCACCTCCTGATTATTTAGAATAAAACTATACTTGTAAAATTACTTGGCAGTTTTATGGACAACTATTGCTACCAGTTGAGTTATAATTCCAAAGGCACAAACCCCATACCAACCAAAGTGAGCATAGCTATAAGAGCCTAGGAAAGAACCAAATGCTCCACCTAGAAAGAAACTCACCATATATACTGTGTTAATTCTATTACGCATTTCTTCATTTAAAGAATGCACTCTTGTTTGATTGGAAACATTACAAGATTGAACTCCTAAGTCAAGCAAAATAACACCTAAGATCAATCCAAATACTTTAAATCCAAGTAAAAGAAATAGCAAGTAAGATAGTATAACTATGGAAATACAAATACCTATAACAAATCTGGGACCTTTCTTATCAGCCAATCTTCCCACTAAAGGAGCAGCTAAAGCACCACTGATTCCAACTAAACCAAATAAACCAGCTGCCTGAGGCCCCATATTATAATGGGAGCTTTCAAGTAGAAATGTAAGAGATGTCCAAAATGCGCTAAAAGCTGCAAACATCATAGCTCCATTAATAGATGCTTCTCTTAAAGTAGATTCAGTTTTAATTAATCTAACCATAGATTTTATTAATTCAGTATATTTAACATTAGAAACAGGATTACATATAGGTATTAGTTTATTTAAAGCAACCATTAAAATAATCATCATACCTGCTGCAATAATGTATACTATTCTCCATCCATAATAACCGCCTAAAATACCACTAAAGGTACGTGATACTAAAATTCCAATTAATAAACCGCTCATGACTGTTCCTATTATTTTCCCTCTTTCTTCTGGATTAGATAATTGAGCTGCCAAGGGAATAATAAGTTGAGGAATAATAGAAGTAAATCCAACTGCAAAAGATGAGATCATTAGCATTGATATATTTTGAGAGAAAAACATACAGGTAAGAGATAGGATCGAAAATAAAAGCATTAATGTAATTAATCCACGTCTTTCTTTTATATCTCCAAGGGGTAATATAAGTATCATTCCAACTGCGTAGCCTATTTGAGTTAACATTGCTGCAGAGCCTACACTAACTTCGCTTACATTGAAGGTCTTAGCTATATCAGCTAGTAAGGGTTGTATATAATATAAGTTTGCAACAGTAAGCCCACAGGCTATAGCCATAACCATAATTAATAAATTAGTTAATATAGGTTTAGTTTTTGAAAATTCAAAATTCAGATTTTCCATTTAAATCGACTCCTTTAAATTAATAATACTGAACGTACAGTTTATAAATATATAATATACTATACGTTCAGTATTGTAAAGAGACGTTTTTATTGAAATTGAAAAAATATATATTATAATATACGTATAGTTTATTATGTATATATTTTCTTTAGGGATTATTATGGAGGTATTTATATGGAGAAAAAGTTAGGCCGCCCAAGAAGTGAAAAAACAAAATCGGACATTCTTAATGCAGCATATGATTTGTTAATTGAGACTGGATTTGGAACAGTAACTGTGGAAAAAATCGCAGAAAGAGCCAAAGTTAGCAAAGCTACTATTTATAAATGGTGGCCCAATAAGGCAGCAGTTGTTATGGATGGTTTTTTAAATGCTACCAATGTTGAACTTCCAATACCTGATACGGGGTCAACCCTTGAGGATATGCTCATTCAAGTAGATAATTTTGTAAAATTTTTAACTACTAGAAAAGGAAATGTAATTACGGAAATAATAGCAGAAGGACAATACGATTCTAAATTAGCTGATATTTATCGAGAAGCATATTTTATTCCAAGACGAAATATTTCAAAACAGATTTTAGAACGTGGTATTTTGAGGGGAGAAATAAAAAAAGACTTAGACTTAGAGTCAAGTATAGACTTAATTTGGGGTCCAATATTTTATAGATTATTAATAACAGGAGCAGAAATTGATGAGACCTTTATAAAAAGGCTTATAGGTTATGCATTTGAAGGTATTAAATTATAAGGTTTAATATAATAAAATCAAAATATCTTAGGAAATATCATTGATATGATATATAATCACAATTCCTAATTATAGAACATATTATAATTCAGCAAGACTTTATAAGGGAGAAATAAGATGTATAGTACTTATAGGGGATATCCAAACCCTTATTTCATAGCTCCACCAATGTATAACCCATACTATAGCAACTATCCAAATCCTTATTTTTTTAATCCACCAGCATATGATATGAATTATCCAAAAGATCTTTATGTCGATGCAGCAGAGTATGATTCAAGATTCTTCTTCCCAGAACCAGTAATGGAAAGTAATCCAATTCAACTTAAGGATTATGGTCCACAACCCTTTGTTGTTAACATTAATGATGTTACAAAACAAAACAATACTTTTCGTACAGCATTATGGACAGGAGAGCATCTACAAGTTACCTTAATGAGTATAGACGTTGGAGATGATATAGGTTTAGAAATTCATCCAGAGGTTGATCAGTTTATTCGTCTTGAAGATGGTGAAGGACTCGTTAAAATGGGAAAAGATAAGGATAGATTGGATTTTCAAGCGAAAGTTTATGATGAATTTGCAATTATGATACCCGCAGGTACATGGCATAATGTTATTAATACTGGAAATAGGCCATTAAAGGTATATTCTATCTATGCACCACCTCAACATCCACGTGGTACAGTTCATCAGACTAAAGCAGATGCACAAGCAGCTGAATAGAACAGTATAAAATAAATTAAAACAAATAATGCCTGACTAAGTGGGAAACTCCATTTAATCAGGCATTGTTTATTACTATTTAATCTTTACTTTAACTTCTACAGACATTCCAGGAATTAATGTCTTGTCAGTTGAGTCTAAAGTTATTTTAACAGGCACTCTTTGACTTACCTTAGTAAAGTTACCAGATGCATTTTCTGTGCTAAATAAGCTGAAAACTGAAGAAGTTGCTAAAGCACTTTCCTTAACTGTACCAGTAAAAGTAGCACCAGGGAAAGAATCAATAGTCATAGTAACCTTTTCGCTTGGGCTTATGTGTTCTAAGTCACCTTCTAAGATATTAGCTGTTACTTGAAGTTTACTTAAATCTACTACAGAAACAGCAGCTTGACCAGCAGCTATCATATCACCTTCATGTATATTTAATTGAACAACAGTTCCATCAGCAGGAGCTTTTATTTCTGAATTGCTGAAGTTTAATTTAGCAAGATCATAAGAAGCTTGTGCAGCACTAACTTGAGCTTCAACTATGGCAACATCTTTATCAGAAGCTCCGGCATTTGTTAAGTTTAACTTACTTTTTGCCCCATCTAAGCCAGCTTTTGCTGTGTCAATTTGAGAATCAACAGTTTTAATTTGTCCTTTTAATTGATTTATTTGATTTTCATATTGTAGTTTACCTTGGAATAATTGTTCAACAGCTTGGGCTTTTACAGTATACTCTGCTTCTGTAAGCAAGCCTTTTGCTCTTGCAGTATCTAATTGTTTTATAGCATAATTAGCATCAAAATCTCCTGTATCAGGGTTCTTGAAACTACTCATTTGGGCAATTAAACTGTTGTATTGAGATTGAACGTCATTTAAGGTGTTTTGAAGGTTTGACTTTGTTGTATCAGCTCCTCCTAGGGAAGCACTAGCTTGATCCACAAGGGCTTGAGCACCAGCAACTTCTTCAGCTCTAGCACCACCTTCAACTTTTGATAGTTGAGCTTTAGCTACATCTAAAGCTGCTTGAGCTTGGTTTAATTGATATTGAAGTTGTTCAGTTTCTAGAGTGAATAATACTTGACCTTTTTTTACGGTGTCACCTTCATGAACATTAATTTTTACAACTTTGCCAGGTATTTTTGAGCTGGCATTTAAAATATCTCCAGTTATTTTAGCATCATCTGTACTTACATAACTTTTTTGCTCTATATAATACTTAATACCAAAACCACCTAAAGCAATTACTAATACTGCAACTATTGCAATTATTAATTTCCCTTTACTTTTTTTTGAAGTAGTTGTCTTTAATGATTTATCCATATATATCCTCCTTAATATTGTAATTATGATTCCATATTTACTGATTCAATTTCATTATTATTTTGATTCGATGATTTTTTCTTTATAAAAAATGATATTATTACACCTGCGACGCATATTCCGGTCGCAACAATAAAGGTATCATTCATTGCTACTACTGTTGCAGACTTTGCTACCTGCCCGTATACTTGTAAAAATAATAAGCTTTTTCCCTCTGAGGGATTCATTCCCTTTACAGTAGCAGCTCCTTGTAGTAAGGCTTGGGCTTTTGCAAGTGTAGGAGAATTAGTATTTATTGATTGCCCAAATATTACCGTATGGAAAGCTTGTCTGCTTTGAAGAATTGTGGTTAATATAGCTATACCAAGAGATCCAGCAACTTGTCTAATCGTTGTATTCAATGCAGTAGCTCTTGCAGTTAGTTCCTGAGGAACTGAGTTCATGCCTTCAGTCTGCATTGGCATCATAGCAAGCCCGTTACCAAAGCCTCTTACAGCCATTATTAATGTAACAGTACTATAGGGAGTATCTAAGGTTAATTTGCTTAGCATATAGGTACAACCTGATACTATGATAAGTCCAATAATAGTAAGCCACTTTGCCCCATAACGGTCAAAGAGTTTTCCGCTTATTGGCATCATTATTCCCGTAACTATGGCTTGAGGAAGCATCATCATTCCACTTTGCATTGCAGAATACCCTCTTAAGTTCTGCATATAAATAGGCATTAAGAATATTGCCCCAAACATAGCTATAGTAGTTACAGTACTTATTATTAAACTTAGGGTGAATGGGAAATTTTTAGTTACCCTAAGGTCTAATAACGGTTCAGAATGATTTAATTCTATAAAAATAAAAGCGATTAAGGACACGAAAGATATGGTAAATAACACAATTGTATAAGCAGATGTCCAACCTTTATCAGAAACTTTTGCTAGAGCTAGTAGCAATGTATATAAACAGGTCGCGGATGTAATAGCTCCACCAAAATCAAATCTTTTATCATAATTTTTTGGAGAGTTCCTTAGAAGAAAAACTGCTAAAGTGACACCGACAATTCCTACAGGGATGTTAATTGTAAATATCAATCTCCAATTCATATATTGAACTATGTATCCACTTAGTGTAGGTCCAATTGCTGGAGCAGCCATAGCAGCAATTCCCCAGACCCCTAAGGCTAATCCACGCTTTTCAAGAGGTACAGTTTGAAGTAGCATAGTCATACCTACAGGCATAATCATGCCACCCCCAATTGCTTGCACAACCCTAGAAGCTACCATAGTATTTGTACTAGTAGCCAAACCACAAAGGGCAGAACCTATTGTAAAGACAATTAACGCAAAAATATAAATATTCTTTCCACCAAATCTATCAGTTAAATAACCCGTAAGAGGTATTACTATACTCATAGTTAACATATAGCCTGTTAGTACCCATTCAATTTGATTTTCAGCTGCACCAAAAATAGTCATCATCTTTGGAATAGCAACATTTACTATACTTGAATCAAGAATTGCCATAAAGGTTCCTACAACTATAACTGAAAGACATAGCCACATGTAGCGTTCATCATGTTTATCCATATTACACTTCCTTTCTAAAAAATATAAAATGTCTTAACTAACTATTTAGTTAACAAAAAATTAAAAATTATAGCAAATATAAAAATATATCTGCTATTTTTCCTTATTAACTTTTTTGTGAATAAAGTTTTTTCTTATTTCCTTATAGCTTTCTAAGAATTTCTTTTTAGCTTCCTTTTTATCAAAGCCATAAAAATCCATCCATCTATCGCCTAAAATAATAAATCCAGCTGCAGGTAAAAGCATATAGAAAAAAGAATTAATCATAACACTTGTGGTATCTTCAACCTCTACTCCTTTGTCTTTTAAGTTTGACAACTTAAGATCTACGGAAGGGAGAAGAGAACTAAATATTGTAACATCTTGAGAAGTAGATTTAAGAGATTCTATCATAATAATTCTTAGGATATCCTTCTTTTCATACATAAAATCATACATTCCCGCAAATAGCTTATCTATATCTTTGTCATTATCTAGGTCAATATCTTTAAGTAAGCTATTTTTTAAATTTTTAACATCCTCTTTATATTGCTTAATTAGTTCTTCAAAAAGTTTTTCTTTGCTATTAAAATAATAATAAAGCATAGCCTTATTTATATTAGCTCTAGCCGCAATTTCGTCTACTCTAGCGCCGTCAAAACCTTTTTCAGAAAAAACTTCAATAGCTGAATCTATTAGCTTTTGTTTTGTATCCTGAACTTTGTTTTTATCCAAATTAACACGGCCTCTCATCATTAATACTAACTGTCCAGTTAGTATATCATACATAAAAAATAAATTCAATTCGGTGCATATGAACAAAGTGTTTCTAAAATAAACAAAAGTAAAAAGCTTGCTATATCCTTAGCAAGCTTTTAGTAAGTTATAATTCGAATGTCGTGTTGATTAAAGATTTATAGTAGTTTCCCCATTTAGCAGTAAAACATAAAATGCAATAATCGGGATCTGTTACTCCAAGAGGGTAATATACTTCACAGCCATCAGACCAGAATCTTTCCTTTGTCTTGGGGTCTTCAAGTACTTCAATGTTTCCTACTAGCATTAAGCCTGTCCATTTTTCAAGATCGGTAAAATAAACGCATGCTTTTGGATCTTTTCTAAATTGTGCAACTCTTTTATTAGAGGTGTTTGTACTAAACCAGATTTTGCTGAGTCCTTCAGTTTCTATTTTTATCATGGCTTTAATATTTGGGAATCCATCATCACCATTTGATCCAACCATAGCTATATTACAGCTATCCATTAGTTCAATTGATTTTTTTATAATCTCTTCATTACTCAATTTGAGTTCCCCCTTATATATTTATTTTTTTATTTTGTTTAAACTTTCTTCAAAGTTTAAAAGATTGGAATAGATTTTAGTAAGATAAGCTTCAAAGATATCTATGTCTTGCTCTGTGAAGCCTTTATAAAATAGGTCCAACATTTCATTAGAAACTTGTTCATAATCATCTTTAAGCTTTTCATTTTTATTGGTAAGCGTCACTATAATCTTGCGACGGTCATCTTTTGAAGGAATACGATTAATATATCCTGAACCCTCAAGCCTTTCGAGCATTCTTGTAAGAGTCGATTTTTCTAGTGCAGTTTTTTTGGCTAATTCTTGAATTGATATCCCATCATTTTGCCATAGCACAAATATAATTCTTCCTTGAGCTGAGTTTATATCATAAAAATCATAGCCCTTAAGTTTCTTCGTAAAAATACGCCCAGATAATTGATGTATTTTAGAGATTAAAAAACCACCTTGCTTTTTCGTTATCATAATATTCTCCTTGGGAATTAATTGTATATACAACTATTTATAACCTTATTATAGTTGTATATGCAATTAATGTAAATAATTTTATGGAAAAAAACATACTATATTTATAGTTAAATACATAATAGTATATATTTGGGTTAATGTTTGATTGAAATATAGTTATAGTTACAAGACAAACATTTAAAGATTGAGAATAAAATTAAAAAATTTTTTGTGTGGAAACAACCTGGAAACAAGTCTGTTAATTTTGGTAAAAGTGGGGTGTTAGTATTTAGATATAATAAATATAGGAGTGAGAAATCATGAGAAAAAGAGGAGTATTATTTTTATTATCACTAGTACTACTATTTACTATTTCAGGTTGCGGAAATAAAGAAAAAACAAATATACTTTCAAATGATGTTAAGCAAGAAGAGGTTATGCAAGAAGAAGAAATAAAGAAATGTATTTCTGATGGAACAGATTTTTTAAATGCTGGAAAATACGATGATGCTAAAACTAGTTTTGAAAAAGCACTTTCAATGGATAAGGCAAATAAAGGAGCCTATATAGAAATAAAAAATAAGTATATGGATAAACAAAGATTAGATGATGCTTATTATATTGTAAAGCTTGCTATAAATAATGATGTGGATATTGAAAATATGACTCAAATATTAAATGATATAAAATCAAAATTTGAAGTTGCAAAATTATCTGCAAGTGTTTATGAAAATAATAAATATACCTTGCCAAGTAAAGTTAAAGTAAAAATAAATAATGAAGAAAAAGAAGTGGACGTTGATTGGATTAGTAATAATGTTGATACAAGTAAGATAGGTAGCCAAAAGTATATTGGAAAAGTAGAGCAATACGACAGAACTATTGAGTTAACATTAAATGTAATGAAGATTCAAAAAATAAAAATGGTTGGTTGGATTAGTAAGGTATATGAGAAAAATGGTAAAAGATATTTAGATTATGATGAAGTACAGCTTTTCTTAGATAAGGATGGTAAAGATTATACAGCAGAAAATGCTGCAAAGGAAGATGGGGTTGAGCTTCCTCCAGATGGAAGGCTTCTTGATGGCGTTTATATTAGAAATAAAAATAAGAGTATAAAGACTTATGAAATATCCCCAAATGTAGAGATAACTGTTTGTGGACACAGAGTTGGTGATAATAACAATTCTATGAAACAGTACAAAGCAAGTTATGAAAAATTAAAATCTATCGTAGAACATGATTCAGTAGCAGTTGTAATTCCCGGAACTTTATGCTACGTAGATCTAGAAAATAATGTAGTAGTAAAGATAGAAGAACAATATCTTCCATAACGTTATTAATAATCAAAATGAAACACACTTACTAATGATTATTCTTAGGCTATTACTAGAAGAGGGAGAACTAGTAATGGCCTAATGAGATTTCAATAATATTTTAAATATGAATAGTAAGGAGGCCTTTTAATGGAATTTAAGGTATTAGTAGTTGAAGATGAAGTATCTATAAATGATATTTTAGTGTCTGCATTGAGGGCAGATGGTTATATAGTTAAAGGAGTATACTTATCAAAAGATGCAAAAGACACCTTGAGTTTTTTCAAGCCAGACTTGGTACTACTAGATATAAACTTACCTGATGAAAGTGGTTTTGAATTATGCAGGCAGATAAATAGTAAATACTCTATTCCTATAATTATGTTAACTGCACGAAATGATATTGTGGACAGGGTTTTAGGGCTAGAATTAGGTGCAGATGATTATATTACTAAACCATTTCATATAAAAGAGGTATTAACTAGAGTAAAGGTTGCAATGAGAAGAGTAAGTAAATATAAGGAGAAGACCGCTGAAACTTATATTGAATTAAATAAAAATGTTAAAGTGAATCTAGAGGGTAGGATTGTATATAAAAACAATGAGGAAGTTAAGCTTAAACCTAAGGAATATGAATTGCTTGAGTTTTTCATTAAGAATAGAAAAAAGGTTTTTTCAAGAGAAGACATCTTAGATAAGGTATGGGGTTTTGACTATGACGGAGAGCTTAGAACAGTTGATGTTCATGTAAGAAGACTTAGAAGTAAGTTAGATAATGAAAATGGGGCAACATCTATAATAGACACAGTTTTCGGCGTAGGGTACGTAATGAGGTAACTTATATGAAAATAAGATATAAATTTATAGCTGGATTAGTATTTATACTAATAATTTCATTAATTGTGATGAATGTTGCCATAACAAATGTTTTAAATTCTAATATGGAGAAGGGGATAAACAATTCTCTAAAGCAAGTAATGAATAGTACAAGTGAATACATTAAATATAAGCTTGTAGCCAATAATTCGAAAGATAAAAAAGAAGCGTTAGTTGAAGAAGGAAATTATATAGTAAAATATATTTCTCTTAATTATCAATGTCAGTGCGATATAACTGATGTAAACAATAAGATAGTTGAAGGAGATATAGAAGAAGAATTTAGAGATATAGTGAAAAAAAGTAGTGATATGGTTTTGCAAGGTAAAGCAGTAGTAAATCTTAAATATAGAAATAATGGAGTAACTGCGGTTTTAACGTATCCTGTATATATTGAGAATAATTATTTAGGTTTTATAAGTATAGTAAAGGATTATGATGCAGAATATGCAACCTATAGAAATACAATAAATATTATAAATATTATAGAAGTTGGAATATTTATATGTATTTTTATGTTTTTATTTCTTATGACTAATAAGATAACTAAACCAATTAGTAAATTAACAGATGCAATAATAAAGTTAGGTGATGGGGAATACAGTATTTCAATTGATGAACATGGAAAAGATGAAGTTGCAATACTCGCAAGAGAATTTATAAAGATGAGAGATAGAATAAGAGAGCAAATAGAAACTATTAAATCAGAAGAAGAAAAAGTTTATAGACTTGAAAGGGGTAGAAGAGATTTTTTTAATAGTGTGACACATGAGTTAAAGACACCACTAACAGCCGTATCAGGATATGCCGAATTATTACTAACAGGCATGGTTGAGGATAAAGAATTTGACAAAAGAGCTATTGAGAGGATCTATTCAGAAAGTGAAAGGCTTCATAAATTAGTTTTAGAGCTTATAGAAGTATCTAAAGGATTATATGTTATAAAAGAAGATTTTAAGGAAGTAGATATGGGAAAGCTTATTACTCAAAGCTGTAATGATATGAGCATAAAAGCGGAAAAATACTCCTTAAGGATAATTCAAGATATAGGATGCGGAATTGTTAAAGCACAAGAGGATAAAATTAGGCAAGTAATAATTAATATAATTGATAATGCTATAAAGTACTCATATGGTGGAGATGAAATATACGTTAATTCATATATTATGGAAGATAGATATTTTATTGAAGTTATAAATAGCAGCAAGCCTATTCCATATGAAATATTTAATAATATATTTGAACCTTTTGTAAAATCTACTACTGAGACTACTGTAGATAGTAGAGGATTAGGATTATATTTATGTAATGAAATAATTAAAGAGCATGAAGGTGAAATAACTATAGAAAATGGCGATTTAATCAAAGTAAAAATTTCCTTGAAACTTAAATAAAGATAAGCAATAGATTTATATACTAAAAATAAAAATACTGACATATTATTAGGAAGAATAATATGTCAGTATTTTTTATGAAGGGTTATTGATCTATATGAAAAACAGCAATATTAAAGAGGTTTTATGGAATAAAACTATAGGAAATATTATTATCGTAGTAGCTTCAATTGTACTAATATATTTGAGTATTTCATTATATTTTACAAAGCATTTCTTTTTTAATACAGTAATAAATGGAGTAGATGTTTCCTTAAAGTCACATAAAGATGTATATGGTATATTTGAAAGTCATGTTAAGGGTTATAAGTTACAGTTAAATGAAAGAAATGGAGTAACAGAAGAAATAATAGGACAAGATATAGATATGAAATATAATGAACAGAAAAGCATTTCTGAAGTTTATGAAAAGCAAAAGTCGGTTAAATGGATAATAGCAATATTAAAAAAGCAAAAGTATTATGTAGATGGTCTATATTCCTACAATAAAGATAATTTGGGGAATAAGATAAATGAATTAGGTTGCTTAAAGAAAGATATTATTGAACCTAAAAATGTAAGTTTTAAATATTCCAAGGGTTCATATGAAGTGATTGAAGAGGTATATGGTAATAAGGTGCTTAAAGAAAATTTAAATAAAGCCATAGAAAATAGTATACTACAAGGAGAAACTAAATTAGACTTAAACAACAATCAATGCTATGAAAATCCAAAGTACACTTTAAAATCTGCCAAGACTACTGAAACTAAAAATTTACTCGATAAATATGTAACAACAAAAGTTACCTATAAGTTTGGGAGTAAAAGTGAAGTATTAGATGGAGAGACAATAAGTAAGTGGTTAAGTATCGATGAGAATTTGGAAGTAGTAATAAGCGAAAAGGCAGTTAAAGAATATTTGCAAGGGTTAGGAAGTAAATATGATACAGTGGGTATAACGAGAAAGTTTAAATCATCTATAGGTAAAATAGTAGAAGTTAAAGGTGGTTTTTATGGATGGAAGCTTAATAGTACAGAAGAAGCCAAGGCATTATTGGAAAATATAAAGATTGGTGAAGTATCAGAAAAGGAGCCTATATATACTCAAAGGGCTTTATATAGGGATGAGGATGATATAGGAAGAACTTATGTAGAAATTGATATAACAAGACAACATTTATGGTTTTATAAAGATGGAAAGCTTATAACCCAAGGGGATGTAGTAACAGGAAACCCCAATAGAGGAAATTCTACTAAGCTTGGGACATATATGCTTAATTATAAACAAAAAGGATCAACGTTAAGAGGTGAAAATTATGAAGCAGATGTGACCTATTGGATGCCTTTTAACGGAAATATAGGAATACATGATGCAAGTTGGAGGTATTCTTTTGGAGGAGAGATATATAAGAATAATGGAACTCATGGATGTGTAAATGCTCCATTATATTTAGCCAAAACAATTTTTGAGAATATAGAAGAGGGAACGCCTGTTATTTGTTATGAAGAGTAGAGGGAGAAGGTATAATATGGATTTGCGTTTTGCATTTAATGAAGATGCAGAGAACTATGATAAGATGAGACCAACATACTGTAGAGAGCTATTCAATGATATTATTGAATATTCTGAGCTTAAAAAAGATAAAAAGGCAATAGAGGTTGGAATAGGAACAGGACAAGCAACAACTCCTTTTCTTAAAACTGGATGCATTGTAACTGCAGTTGAGTTAGGAGAAAACCTAGCAGAATATTCTAGTGAAAAGTTTAAGGAATATAAAAATTTTAAAGTATGTAATGTTTCTTTTGAGGATTTTGAATGTGAAGATAATAGCATTGATATAATTTATTCCGCCACAGCATTTCATTGGATTCCAGAGGATATAGGTTATCCAAAGGTTCATAGATTATTAAAGGATAATGGAGTAATAGCTCTTTTCTGGAATAAACCCTTTCCAGCTAAAGAGGATGATTTGCTGCACCAAAAGATTCAAGGTATATATCAGAAATACAGACCATCAAATATGAGAATAGTAGAACCAGCTAGTGATCGTTATAAAAGGATATCAGAAACTATAAAATCTTATGGATTTAACGATTTAGAAATGAAATTATATCAGGGGAATCGAAAATTTTCTGCCAGTGAGTATATTTCTTTACTAAATACCTATTCAGATCATAGGGCTATGCCAGAACATACAAAACAATTATTTGAAAGTGAGATTGAACAAGCTATTATTGGCTATGGAGATATTTTTCATATTCATGATACTATAGAGTTATATATGGCAAGAAAATAAAAAATGATATAAGAATATAAATGGTCAGGAGAATTTAACATTTTCCTGACCATTTATATTTATTATATTTTAAAATCCTCTCGCACTAGCTGCATAAATAAAGACATAGCAGGACTAATCCATTTGTTTTTATGATAGGAATATATAGCAGTTATCTTGGCATCAGAGCATCCTATTTTAAGCTCATTTAATTTATTATTCTCAAGTTCTTCTTCAACTACGAAACGAGGCAAATAAGATATTCCTAAATTGCTAGCAACAGATTTTTTTATTGTTTCAATGCTCCATAATTCTATAGTATTATCTAGGAATATATTATTCTCACGAAAATACCTCTCGAGCATTCTTCTGTAAATACAATTAGTTTCATTTATAACAAGGCTTGTACTTATTTTTTGATTCGATTTGCAAAAATCAACCGCGTCCTTTTCAAATAAAGGAGAACAAACTAAAGCTAAAGTATAATCAGCTAAGTCTACTGAAGTCAAGCTATCTTGTGGGTTTCCAACATTATATAATAAGCCAATATCGATCTCGCCTTTTAATAGCATATCATTTATAACAAAACAGTTTTCAGAAATAATAAACAGATTTACGCTTGGAGCGTGCTCTTTAAATAATTTAAGTACATTTTGTAATTTATATGATATTAATGATTCAGCAATTCCTATTCGTAATTCGCCTTTAATATCATTATGCTTTCCAATGCTTTCAATTTTCTTTATGGTATCAAGTAACTCATTTGTGTAGGGAATCAACTCTCTTCCTAGAGGAGTCAATACCATATTACGCCCGATTTTTTCAAAGATTTTAATTGAAAGTGCTTGTTCAAGTTGCTGAATTTGTGAAGTAACAGTAGACTGAGTGTATCCTACTTTTTCTGCAGCCTTTGAGAAACTACCTTCTTCAACAATGCTTTTAAATGTTTTAAAATGTCTAATATCCATTTAACTCCCCCTTAAGATATATTTATAATATATTTGTAAAAATGAATTGTCAATTCGGAAATATCAATTTTACAAATATATAGCCCTTTGATAGTATTGATTTACGGAAAGTATAGTGAATGAGTAAGTCACTATAGACACTTTCTATTTAAGTATATTTAGGGGGATTATTATGAACTATATAGCATTTTTATCATTTACACTTTTAACAGCATTTACACCGGGGCCTAATAATATTTTAGCTATGTCTAATGCTGGTAAGCATGGTTTGAAAAAAAGTCAGGGCTTGATTCGAGGGATATTTGCAGGATTCTTTTCAGTCATGATATTATGTAGCTTTTTTAGCGTCGTACTTGTTAATATTATTCCGAAAATAAAACCTATAATGACATATATAGGAGTAGCTTATATTTTATGGCTTGCATGGCACGTCATAAAAAGTAAACCTCAAGAAAAGGTTGAAGGTAAAGAAAAAGTAGATAATTTTATCACAGGCTTTATTCTCCAATTTGTGAATGTAAAAATTATATTATATGGAATAACAGCAATTTCTACTTTTGTTACACCTTATTATAATTCATTTCTTTCAATAGGAGTATTTACTATTTTAATTACAATTTTTGGATGCACGGGGGTTTTTACCTGGGCTATGTTTGGGGCTGTATTCCAGAAGTTTTTTGAAAGATATAATGGAATTATTAATACTATAATGGCATTACTTTTAGTATATAGTGCAATTACTTTAGTTATATAGAAATTCCTATGCTATAATACAATCTATGAGTGGAAGGGAGTGATTACTTGAAGTTAGTTGAATTGAAGTCTATATTATTTAAGTCTGCTTCTAATGCTATGAAAATAGAAGGGGAAAATGCTTTAAGAAAGGGAATGATTACTTATTTCAAAAGCAAGAATATAGATAATATGTATCATATCTATGGCAAAGTTAGAGATGAAAATAAACCAAAAGAATATGATACTCATATTAAAATCAATCTACAGAAGAAAAGATTAGATGGAGTTGTATGCTCTTGTGATGAGTTCAAAGAATTTGCTTCAAGTGGATATACATTTATGTGTAGTCATTTAACCGCCACAAGTTATAAATTTTTAAACCTGATATTAAAGGATAAGAAGGTAGAAAGTCAAAATAATAAAGAGATAGAAGCAAAGAAAGTTAAAAAGTCAGAAAAAGTAAGCACGGCAAGACTCACTAGAATAGTAGAAAAAGATTCCATATATTATCAAGGACAAAAATCATCAAGCAGTGAGAGAATTAGACTTAAGCCCAATGAACTAAGAGCATTCTTAGAGGGGATAGAAAATAAAAAAATTAAATTTAAGTATGATTATATAGAATTTTTAGTTCCAATTTTCCATAAAGATTTACCTATAACCTTCAACTTAAAAGAGGATAATAATCATATTATACTAACAACGCACAAACAACTTCCTATTTCTCTAAACTCAAAAAATGATGTCTATTATTTTAAAAATGAGCTTTACTTGCCTTCTAAAAATCAAATCGAGAGTTATTCAATTATTCATGAAAAACTTAAGCTATATGGAAAGGTTACTTATAAGAAAGATATAGATAACTATAATAAGCTAATTTTCATACTAAGTAGAATTTCAAAAGAAATGAATATATCAGAAGGTTTAAGAAATTTCGCAACGAATGTAGCTAGTCCAGAATTTAATGTTTATCTGGAAAACAATAAAATATATTGCGATGTGTTTTTAATTTATGGTAACAAAAAAATAAATATTCTAAATGAAAGCAAGAATGAGGATGCGTTTATAAGAGATTATAACAAAGAAGATAAACTCTTAATGAAGATCGAGAAAAATAGTTTTATAAAACATTCCAATAGATTTATGTTTATTGGAGGAGATGAAGAACTATTTAATATATTAAGAAGAAAAGAAAATAGCCTACATTCTTTAGGAAAGGTAATTTTAGGAGATGGGCTTAAGAAGATGAAACTATATAATTCAACTTCTATTATTTCAGATTTATATGAAACTGATGGGTATTATGATTTTTCCTATAGCATAGGGGATATTGGAAAAGATGAATTATACGATGTATTTGAAGCATATAAAGGAAACCTTAAATTTTATAAAACAAAGAGCAATGAGTTTTTAGATTTTGAAGATGAGGGAATAAAGCACTTTTTTAATCTTTTTGAAATATTAGATATAAGTGAGAATATTGGAGAAGGAAATGTAAAGATAGAGAAAAGCAAAGCATTATATTTATATGAAAATATAAAAAACAATGGATTAGGAAACATTAGAGAATCGATAGAGTTAAATGAAATAGGAAATAAGTTAACTAATTTTAATAAGTTAGATATAAAGGTGCCTGATAGTTTTATTGGAACCCTTAGAGAATATCAAGTTAAGGGTTTTAAATGGCTTAAAATGTTGAGCGAGATAGGGTTTGGGGGAATACTTGCAGATGAAATGGGACTTGGTAAAACAGTTCAAACTATAGCGTTCATGTTATCTGAAAGAGGAAAAAGTACCTTAATTATATGCCCAACATCATTACTTTATAATTGGAAAGATGAGCTTGATAAGTTTGCTCCAAGTTTAAAGGTGCTAATATTACATGGAGCAGAAAGACTTGAAAGAATAGAAGGCATAAATGAATATGATGTAATATTAACAACTTATGGAGTTTTAAAAAGAGATATAGGTTATTATAAAGATATTACTTTTGATTATTGCGTCATAGATGAAGGACAAAACATAAAGAATGCTTTAACTCAAAATACTGTGGCTATAAAAAAAATAAATGCTAAAACAAAGTTTGCATTAACAGGAACACCTATTGAAAATAATTTAACTGAGCTTTGGTCTATATTTGATTTTATATTGCCAGGGTATCTATATGCTAAAGAAACGTTTGAAAAAAAATTTGTTCAAAGTGGAGATGAAAATATAGAGTGGCTTAAGTTGTTAATTAAACCATTTATCTTAAGAAGGACTAAAAAAGAGGTGGTTAGTGAGCTACCAGATAAGATAGAGAAGAAGTTTTTAGTTGAAATGACAGCTCCTCAAAAATCTATATATGGAAATTATATAAAAACAATAAAATCAAAAATAAAAAATGGTAGTGATGATAGGTTTCATATACTTTCATACTTAACTAAACTAAGACAAATATGCTTAGATCCATCTCTTGTATCAGAGGATTACTGTGGGGGAAGTGGGAAGTTAGATATTGCAATGAAACTAATTAAAGAGCATAGTGCGTTAGGTGGGAAAGTTCTTCTGTTTTCACAGTTTACCTCTGCATTAGATAAAATTCAAGAGAAGCTAAGCAAAGAAAAAATAGAATATCTTCGCCTAGATGGGAAAACAAAGCCAAAGGATAGAATAATAATGGTGCAAGATTTTAACAAAAATGAGGATGAAAATGTATTTTTAATCTCATTGAAGGCTGGAGGAACTGGTTTGAATTTGACTGCTGCAAACTTAGTTATTCACCTTGACCCATGGTGGAATCCAGCTGTTCAAGATCAAGCTACAGATAGAGCTCATAGAATAGGTCAAACTCATACAGTAGAGGTAATTAAACTGGTTGCAAGAGGGACTATAGAAGAAAAAATAATTCATCTTCAGGAAGATAAAAAAGAACTTATTAATAGTATTCTTACAGGAGAGCTTAAAAATAGTAGTTTGATTGAAACATTATCTAGAGAAGATTTAATAAATTTGTTTGATAGAGATTATCTTTAATATTTAGTAAAAACCCTTGATTGAATATCAAGGGTTTTTTTGATCAATATATCACTTAGAATCAAATATAATTTGTTCTCAAAATAGAATTTAGATAATTACAATAGTATATAACTAAAACCATATATTTCATGAGAAATTTTTGGTAAAATAAAATAAGATTACCAATAGGATTATATAAATACTACTAAAGGAGAATGTTTTATGGGATTACTTGATCTTTTTACGAATCAATTTATTGAAGTCATTGAGTGGACTGATGATAGTAGTGATATGATGGTTTATCGTTTTCCAGTTGCCAACAATGAAATAAAGATGGGGGCACAGCTTACGGTAAGAGAATCTCAAGTAGCTATTTTTGTAAATGAAGGTAAAGTAGCAGATGTATTTGCACCAGGAAGGTACACACTTACGACTCAAAATTTGCCTGTGCTTACTTTATTAAAATCTTGGAAATATGGATTTGATTCACCTTTTAAGGCAGAAGTTTATTTTATTAATACAAAGCAATTTATTGATCAAAAGTGGGGGACAACGAATCCTGTAATTGTTAGAGATTCTGAATTCGGAGTTGTTAGAATAAGAGCGTTTGGGGCATTTACATTTAGAGTTAATGATGCATTGACCTTTCTTAAGGAAATATTCGGGACAAATGGAGTTTTTGAAACGGATAGTATAATAGGACAATTGAGGCGTTCTATTGTTTCCGGTTTTTCAGATATTTTAGGGGAAGCTAAAATATCAATCTTAGACATTTCATCTAACTATGACGAGTTAGGAAAAATAACGCTTGAAAAATTGCAGACTACATTCAATGCTATGGGGCTTCAGCTGAGCTCTTTTTATGTTGAAAATATATCAGTTCCAGAAGAGGTGGAAAAGGCAATCGATAAGAAGTCAACCATGGGAATTTATGGTGACTTAAATAAATATACTAAATTTCAGACAGCTGAGGCAATTAAAGATGCTGCTCAGAATCCAGGCCAAGGAGGCATAAACATGGGAATGGGATTAGGTGCTGGGGCAGCCTTTGGTGCAATTATGACTGAATCATTAAAAAAAGAACCAGAAGCAATAAATACTACACAATTAAATGTTAATGGAATGCAATGTCCTACTTGTGGTCATAAGATTTCAACAGATTCAAAATTCTGTCCGGAATGTGGAAGTTCTATAATGCCTCCAAAAGTTAAATGTTTGAAATGTAATGCAGAAATAGAAGAAAGTATGAAGTTCTGTCCAATATGTGGTACTCCACAGATGAGAGAAACAATATGTGGTAAGTGCGGCAAAAAAATGCCTTTAGGAGTTAAATTTTGTTCCGAATGTGGAGAGAAGATTAATTAGGAGGAAATGATATGGAAAATAACTCACGTCAAAATATTAGTGAAGTTCAAAATTATGTTTGTCAGGGATGCGGAGCAAACATGAAATTTGATCCAGAATCTCAAACATTAAAGTGTGAATATTGTAATAATAGTCAAGAGGTATTATCCCAAGATAAGCATATTAAAGAATATGATTTCAAAACAGCAGAAGATATGGCATCAAAAGATTGGGGAAGTGAAACCAAAGTAGTTCAATGTACAAGCTGCGGCAGTGAAGTTGTGTTTAATAGTCTAGAGGTTGCAACTAAATGTTCTTTTTGTGGTTCAGCATATACGGTTAAAAATGAAGCAACTATAGGAATAGCTCCTGAGTCACTAATTCCTTTTAAGATTTCAGAAAAAAAGGCTAATGAAATGTTTTCTGATTGGATAAAGAAAAGACCATACGCTCCTGAAGCCTTAAGAACCAGCTATAAGAATGATAAGATGACGGGAATATATATTCCTTTTTGGACATATGACGTTGATACTATTTCAGATTACTCCATTGAAGTAGGCAATAATCATCATATTACTGAGAATTATGTGGTTGATGGCAATACTAAAAAAAGAACAGTAAAAAAGATGATATGGAAAACTAACAATGGCAAATATTCTAAGTATTATGATGATATCCTAATAAACGCATCTAAACAAATAGATGAGAAGCTCATGAAGGAACTAGAACCTTTCCACTTAAAGGAGCTTGTTGCATATGACCCTAAATTTCTTTCAGGTTTTGCAGCTGAGAAGTATAGTATTGGACTAAAAGAAGGATGGGAAAATGCAAAAAGAGGTGTTGATGAAGATATAATGTCATACATAAAAGAGAATAATAAAGGCGAAAAGATAGGAGATATTAATATATCAACAAGCTATAATGATATAAAGTTTAAGCATATTCTAGTTCCAGTTTGGATTTCTTCCTATACATATAAAAATAAGGTGTATAGGTATATTATAAATGGACAGACTGGAGAAGTACAAGGAGATGCGCCTACAAGCTTGATAAAGCTTCTTTTGGGAATGGCTTTCCTTATAGCAATCGGATATTTCATTTTAAGACATTATAAGTAAAATAATTCATTTAATATAAAAACAGGTTATTTACTAGCCTGTTTTTATATATTGACAAAAGGACAGAATGGATGTACCATTTAATAGTGTAAATACACGAAAAGAAAAGGTGATAATATGGATAGAAATATTTATGAAAAAACCTCAGCATCTTGTAATTGCTTAAATATTAGGAGAGCTTCCCAAGCAGTTACTGAAGTTTATGATGAATTCCTTGCTCCAAGTAATTTAAAAATAGGGCAATATTCATTACTTAAACATATAAATCAATCAGGACCAATAAGTGTTAGTGATTTAGCATTATTAATTAGGTTAGATCGGACTACGCTTGTTAGAAATTTAAAACCTTTAGAACAAAGTGGACTTATTGAAGATATATCTAAAAAAGGGTCTAGAAATAGGCAGCTTAAGCTAACCTCAAAAGGAATTGAGACTTATAAAAGTGCTGAAGAGCATTGGAAAAAAGCGCAGAATTTCTTAGAAGAATATTTAGGAAAAGATAACTTAGATATTTTTACAACACTGCTTTCTAAAATTGAGGCATTAGTGCCTTAATTTTTTTAATACATATAGTGTACATACACTAAAATGACAGGTATTAGCTATTAGGTAGTTATTGAATATTTAAAAGCAATTAAATAATGGAGGGGTTAATATGGAGAATCTAATTAAAAATGAAATTAAAAGATACATTAGAGAAAGCAAAGAAAATTGGTTTGAAGTAATTAATGATACTTATTATGAGGAACCAATTATAAAATTCGCCAATGGCGATGACCCTTTATTTACTGAGTACAAAAAAATAATAGGAGAGCATCATTTTACACCAAAGGAAGCTTTCGAATTAGCATTTGGAGAAGGTAGTTATAAAGGGGGAACTGTTATAAGTATTGTACTTCCGATAAATGAGAAAACTAGGAAAAGTAATAGAGCACAAAAAGAATTTGGTTCAAAGGAGTGGGCATTAACGCGTACATTTGGAGATGAAGTTTTTATTAATGGGTTTGCTAAGTATTTAGAAAATTATTTGAGTGAAATGGGATATAGAACTATATCACCTCACAAGTCAGAGTGGTTTAAAATCCAGAAGGATAGTTCAGGACCAACCTCAAATTGGTCTGAAAGGCATATTGCATACGCTGCTGGGTTGGGAACATTTTCTATAAATGATGCATTTATCACAGAAAAAGGAATAGCTGTGAAGTTAATTTCGGTGGTGACAGAATTAAAACTAACTCCGGACGATAGAGTGGCTAAGAGCCATACTGAGAATTGCCTCTTATGTAGTAAAGGTATATGTGGAGCATGTATTAAAAGATGTCCTGTTGGTGCAATTACTAAAGATGGGCATGATAAGATAAAATGCTACATGCATGTATATGGAAAAGAATCAAGTAAGCTAGCAGAATCTTATGGTGGAAATCCAAAGTTTGGATCTGGATGTGGCTTGTGTCAAACTGGAGTTCCTTGCGAAGGAAGAAATCCAATGAAAATTAAATAAAATATTATTGTACAAATTATTATAAATATATAATTAAAAACCTTGGAGTACTACATATGCCCCAAGGTTTTTATGTGCTTAAGAAATCCATGTATCAACTTGTTTTATAAATCCTCAGCATATTTTTTATTCTTCTAATAACCTCTAAACGTACGTGATCTGGCTCTAAACATTCGCATTTATCCCCCATTCTAAGCAGCATGTTATACCAATAATCGTCTTCGATAAATTTCAAGTAAACTATGAACTTATTATCCTTATAGGGTTTGATGTTTTCTTCACCAGCAAAGTCTATCATTAGGTGTCGTAGTGATTTATCAATAAGAAGCTTTATAGTTATGTACATTTTTTCTACATCTTTTGATACCTCTAAAGGTTTATAATCAAATTCCCTTGGTATAAAGGTTTCATTAAGAACTTGTAGTGATGAAACACGAGATAGTCTAAATATACGAAAATCTTCTCTAGTGATGCAGTAACATTGTAAGTACCAGTTTGAATTTTTTAAAATCAGCCTATAAGGTTCAACTTTCCTTTGACTCTTATTCCCTTCTTGATCTGAGTAATCAAAAGATACATACTTATTCTCACTAAGTGCTGTTTTTATTTCTTCTACATTTAAGGAAACTTTTTTGTTTCCAAACCAAGGTGTATGGTCAATACTAATTTGATTTGATCTTAATTCAATATCTCTTATTTGTTCCTCAGGAATTAAACCTTTGACTTTGGCAATTGCATTTAGAATTTCTTCACTTTTAATTGTAGAATTTATAATTCCAAGCCCTAACAATAAGGTTTGGATATCAGAAAGGGTAAAGAGCTTTTTTTCTATTTTATACTGCTCCATAATTCCTATACCACCATTAACTCCAGGATAAGTGACAATTGGGATACCTGCCATATTTATCGTTTCAATATCTCTATATATTGTTCTTGGAGTAACTTCGAACATTTCGGCTAGCTTTGTGGCGCTAATTTTTTTGCGTTCAAGTAGAATCATAACAATGGATATTAATCTGTCTATTTTCAATTACATCACCCTAAAATAAATTTTTTTTAATTATAGCACATAACCATGACATATAGTTGTCAGGGTTTCATGTGTTAGTATAAGTGAGTAGAAAATTTATATACAAAAGGAGAATGAATATGGATTTTTTAAAAGAATTTAATAGACTAATGGAAGAAAGTAAAAATATTGCACTAGCAACTTCAAAAGACAATTTACCTAATGTTAGAATTTTATCGTATAGTTATGATGCTCAGGATAAAGGAGTTGTTTACTTTTTAACATTTAAAGGGACTCAAAAGACCTTTGAGTTAGAAGAAAACAATAAAGTTTCATTTACTACAATTCCAGATGGGACAAGCGAGGTAATAAGGGTTGCAGACGCTATAGTAAGTAAGTGTGAGGGGGATATTGATAAAATAAAGTCGATAATTATAAAAAGATTCCCTGAGCAAGAAGCACTAATCTCAAATTCAGGACATATTCTAGATTTTTATGAAATTAAATTTAATGAGGCAAATGTTATATTAGGACCAAATAAAACTGGTAAAGTAATATTATAATATTTTAATAATAAGGGTTTTAAGTTCAATTAATAAGAAACTCAGTTTTCTCATTTTAATTTATTTAGGTGAAAGCTGAGTTAATTGTTATGTAGTAAATTATAGGGTATAATTTATACTTAAAGCTAAGGATTATAATAAGGAAGGAATTTAAGAAATGAATTCGAAAAAGAGAAGTATAATAATAGCATTAATGGTAGCAATGTTTTTAGGTGCAGTAGAAGGAACAGTTGTCACCACAGCTATTCCAACTATAGTAAAAGACTTACAAGGATTTGAAATTATTAGTTTGGTTTTTTCAGTATATTTACTAACATCTGCAATTTCTACACCGATATACGGTAAGTTATCAGATTTATATGGAAGAAAAAATATGCTTACAATTGGAATAATAATATTTTTAGTTGGAAGTTCATTATGTGGGTTATCTCAGAGTATGTATATGCTAATAGCATTTCGTGCAATTCAAGGTTTAGGAGCTGGAGCTATATTTACAGTTACATATACAATTGTTGGTGATGTGTTTACATTAGAAGAAAGACCTAAGGTTCAAGGAAGTATAGGAACAGTATGGGGGATTGCAAGTCTTTTGGGTCCATTTCTAGGAGGGGTATTAATAGACACTCTATCTTGGCATTGGATATTCTTTATAAACTTGCCGTTTGGTATATTATCAATAATACTTCTTCAAAGGAATTTAAAAGAAAACTTTGAAAAGAAAAAACATAATATAGATTTTGCAGGAATTATTACATTATCATTAGCAATGGTTATATTTTTAAATATCTTCTTATCAGGTGAAAAGGTAAGAATTAATTACAATATATTTATTAGTATATCTATAATTTTAACAGCTGTATTCTTAGTGATATTTTATAAGGTTGAGAGAAAAGCAAAGGAACCAATCATTCCTTTTGATATATTTACAAAGACAACTACATTAGTGAATTTAGTTAGTTTTCTAGCCTCAG
This sequence comes from Clostridium paridis, assembly GCF_016765615.1. GTDB lineage: Bacteria > Bacillota > Clostridia > Clostridiales > Clostridiaceae > Clostridium_T > Clostridium_T paridis. Next base: position 36,094 of record NZ_JAESWA010000025.1, read on the forward strand.
CAGTACTTATAGGAGCAAATGTTTATATGCCTATATATATTCAAAATATATTAGGATTTGATGCTAAAATATCAGGTTTGGCACTAGCACCAATGTCAGTATCTTGGCTCATAGCTTCAGTAGTACTAGGAAAATTAATAATAAAATATGGGGCAAAAGCAGTAATATTTATATCTAATGTAATATTATTAATTAGTACTATATTATTACCTACTCTAGGCATTAATTCATCATTATTATTGGTAATAATATATGCAACTATAATGGGTTTCGGCTTCGGTGGAGCGTTTACTATACTTACTATAGTTATACAAGAATCAGTGGAATATAATAAAAGAGGTGCGGCGACTGCTGCAAATTCATTGCTTAGAACAATAGGACAAACAATAGGTGTAAGTGTATTTGGAAGCATATTTAACTTGTACATAGTCAAGTACTTTACTAATCGTGGAATCAGTGGAGTGGATCCAAGCAACTTATATAAATTAGTTTCTACTAATGGTGCAGTAACTATGGAGCAAGTAAAGCTTTCTTTAAGTAGTTCACTACATGTTTTATTTGTTATATTTATAGCAATAAGTGTATTATCATTAGTTTTAACAGCTATAATACCTAAAGATGTCAAAGAGGTATAAGAATATTCTATTACTTTCTATTTAGTTACTATGTTACAGAAAAGTGCATACTTTCTTTAAGCTAGTAATCATATTTATAATAAGGATAGATTATATTTATATTATATGAGGTGAATAAAATGAAGGTATTACTTATTAATGGAAGTCCAAAAGCTAAAGGCTGTACTTATACTGCGTTAAGTGAAGTGGCAAAGGAACTAGAAAAAGAAAATATAGAAACAGAAATTTTCCATGTAGGAAGTCAACCTATACGTGGCTGTATGGCATGTGGCGGATGTGGTAGAAATGGTGATGGAAAATGTGTGTTTAATGATGACACTGTAAATATTGCGATAGAGAAGATTAAGGAAGCTGATGGACTTATATTTGGATCACCTGTTCATTATGCAGCTCCGTCAGGATTAATTACATCTTTCTTAGACAGAGTATTTTATGCAGGAAACTGCTTTGAAAACAAGCCAGGAGCTGCGATTGTAAGTTGCCGTCGTGGAGGATCAACTGCAGCTTTTGATCAATTAAATAAATATTTTACTATATCTAATATGCCAGTGGTATCTTCTCAATATTGGAATATGGTTCATGGAAATACACCAGAGGAAGTGGTTCAAGATTTAGAAGGTATGCAGACAATGAGAACATTAGGTAGAAATATGGCATGGCTTTTAAAGTGCATACAAGCAGGAAAAGAAAATGGAGTTAAGTTACCAGAAAGAGAACCAAGACAAGGCACTAATTTCATACGTTAATATAGAAAGCAATCAGCATAATTCAACATTATACTGATTGCTTTTTTTAATTACTCGTTCATAAATTCACATACTGTTTGAGCCATATACTCATCACTTTGTTTCATTCCATCTTTTGCCCATTCAATTAAAACATTATATAGTCCACCTACTAAAAGTGCAATCCATAGCTTCTGTTTTTCAGGAGGATAGGATCTATTACATGAAATATCTTGAGATAAAACATAAAAAGCCTCTATACATTTTTCAAGGAGCATATTGGATAAATTTGATTTAATCAAGTTGGAAATCAACTTATCATGTTTTCTAAAGTAGGAAAAATATAATCGAACATTTTCATAGTTAAATTTATCTTCATGTGGTTTTATCTCGCTAAAGTACTCTTGAAATAGTTCTTCTATATAAGTATTAATAATGTCTTCTTTAACAGTATAATTTCTATAAAAGGCCATTCTTGACACACCAGCCTTTTTTGTTATTTCAGTAATAGAAATCTCATTAAAAGGCTTGTTTTCCATTAGAATCATAAGAGCAGTAAAAATACTTTCCTTAGTTAACTTATTTTGCATGTTACTTTTTTTATTAGCCATAACAATATCCTCTCTTTTGTAACGTTTCGTACTTGTACTATTGAAATGTTTTTATAGCTACATTATACTATACAAAAAGTAGTGTTACAAATGTAACAGTAAATTAGGAGGATATTATGAAAATATTATATTTTACAGCGTCAGGAAACAATTTATATGTTGCTAAGAGAATAGGGGATGAGTATTATTCAATTCCAAAACTAATAAAGGAAGGAAAATATGACTTTGAAGACGAAAAAATAGGAATAGTATTTCCCGTTTATAATGGTGGAGTACCTGAAATAGTAGAAAAGTTTTTAAGTAAAGCTAAATTAAAAAGTAATTATATATTTGGAGTAGCTACTTATGGAATGTTTGCAGCATCAGCATCAAGACATTTATTTGAGATTGGTAAAAGAAATGGAATAGAATTTTCATATATAGATGAACTGCTAATGGTTGACAATTATCTTCCAGGATTTGATATGGAAAAACAAAAGAAAAGTGAACCTAAGAAGAATATTGAAGAAAATATAAATAGAATAATCAAAGAAATTAGTGAAGAGAAAAAATATATAAAGAAACATACTATTATTGCTGAAGGTATTAGAAGATTAAATAAAAAATTAACTTACGACAATGAATTTCAAAAGAATTTTATAGTTGAAGATAGTTGTAATGGGTGTAAAACCTGTGAAAAGGTATGTCCAGTGAATAACATAAAAGTAGAAGCAAAGCCTGTATACAATAATAATTGTCAGCAGTGCTTAGCTTGTGCACATAATTGTCCGCAAAGAGCCATAAGACTTAAAAAGGAAAAGGGTACAGCAAGATTTATTAATCAAAATGTTACTTTAAAAGAAATAATAAATGCAAATAATTAGTATTGATATAATTTCCTAGGGAATTATATCAATAACTGAAATAAAAGGCTTAGTAGTATGAATTAGAGTTTATATAACTAAGCCTTCTAAAATATATTTAATAGATTGTTTACTCAATGTTTAATATTTTAGCAGGGTTTTTTATAAGAATTTTATTAAAAACTGTTTCTGAAATCCCCTTTGATTTACAGATAGGAATGAATTTAGTAAATATATTGTTATAGGATCTTAGTTTACTATCCTTAACGACTCCAATTTCATAACAGCCTGCATCTTGTGATATTAATAACCGATCAATTAAGTTATCACAAATAAGTTTTTCTAAAAGATTTATTTGTATTTCATAAGGTTCAGGGAAGGCGCTAATGGCATCAATTTCTACCCATATACCTTTCTTAACTAGTTTATATACTGTTGTATAGTCATTGGACCAATCTACATGTAACCATATAAACTTATCATAAGGAAGGTTCTCTTCTTCGATAATTTCTACTGCCTTAATTGCACTTTTGGAAGAACCTATATGACATTCAATTGGTAAACCTGTAGCAAGACTTGTCCTAGCTGCAGATCTCAAGAGCTTTTCCTGTAGTTCTGATATAAAACCTTCATCACCTAAAGCCAGTTTAATAAAGCCAGGATAAATACTTGTACCGTCTATTCCGTTTACAAATTCATTAATCCAAGCTGCTGAAATTTCATCTATAGTGCTATTTCTAATCTCATCAGGTATAAATTTACCTCTATGTTTTCCACCATCCCATGCTCCGCAATTTGTTATTATATTTAGGCCTGTTTTTTCAGCACAAGCCTTTAAAACCTCAACGTCTCTTCCAGATCCACACGCAGTAGCCTCTACTAATGTTTGACACCCTAGTTTCTTTAATTCAAGTAGATAAGGTTCCATGGTAGTAACAACTTCCTCAAGAGAATATAGATTTTCTCTAGTATTTTCTGCGCCACTCCAATCCCATATTATATGTTCATGCATTAAGGTAATGCCTAATTGAGAGGGCTTTATCTTTCCTAAAACAGTATTAATCATAAAAAATCTCCTAACTACAACCTTTGGTACATTATACCAATTAATTTTCTAATCGTATAGGCTCAAATTAATCATAATTAAGCGGACTAATTACGCTTCTTAGGTTGACAGCTATGGCTTAGAACCCATTCTAGTGTTTATTTTTAAATTCCATATACTAGGAAAGTAGTTGGTGTTATTTAGAAAATTGTTGACGATACCCCTTAGTGCAGTATTAGTAACTTTTGCACTTCTTCGTAAAAAAGTTAAACCAATATATATAATATTGGTTTAACTTTCTTAGGCATAACTGGTGGAGCAGTAGCTGCTATTAAAAAATAAATGATTATGATATTAAGCAGACTAATAATTAAGCAGCATATTTAGTCTGTTTAATTTATATATATTTTTAATACATATGAAATAAATCATTTATAGAGGTTTATATGAAAATTGTAAATCCAATATTAAAAGGTTTTAATCCAGACCCATGTATATGTGGGGTAGTTCCAGCGAAGCTGCTATTTGTGTAAAGTAAAAGTTAATATTTGTAAAGATGTTATAATGATACGGCCATAATACGTGAATTTGCTCATTCTGCCCTAATTGTAAATTTAGTGCTTTAAATATCTACCATTTTCAAAAGACACAGGGTTTTAAGGGCCTAGAACCCCTTTCAAATGCAGCCGACATACATGGAAATAGCTACATTACACAATTAATCTCCACAATGTAATCTATTCTTATTTCATTATAATTGGCAAATAATATTAAAAAAGTAAGAACTGAATCGCTTACTATTTTTGATTCAGTTTAGTTCGCATAAAATCAGTAAATTCTTGATAGTCCATATCAATTCTAGCATCCACCAAATTCTGCACATTACTTGCAATAATGTATCGAAATTGATTTCTTTCATCAGTGGCAGCTTTATACACTACATTCGCTATATCTTCTGCACTATCACGGTGTCCCACAAGCATTGAATAGAAATCATCTGCATCTTTCAAATATTTGGCGTAAGAACTTAATTCGGCTAATTCTGGTCTTTTTTCAGCAGCTATCGTATGAAAATTGCTGGAGAATCCGCCAGGTTCTACAACTTTTACAACAATACCTTGAGAAGCTAATTCATAGGACAAAGATTCCGAAAATCCTTCAACAGCAAACTTGCTACTATTGTAGATAGATATTGCAGGTAATCCAATTAATCCTCCGCAAGAACTTATGTTAATTATTATGCCTCCATTTTTTCCTTTAAAATGTGGAATTAATATACGAGTAACTTCCATTAACCCAAAAACATTGGTTTCAAACTGCTTACGGATATCTTCCTGAGATACTGCCTCGAAAAGACCGTACTGACCATAGCCAGCATTATTCACCAATACATCAATTTTTCCAAAGCATTTGATACCTTCTTCAACTGCATTCAAAATACTCTGATTATCCAAAACATTCAAACGTGTTACAAGAACATTTTGAAATGATGTTAACTCCTTTTCTTTTTCTGGTGATCGCATAGTAGCTATGACATTCCATCCTTGTTTTGCGAACATCTTAGCTGTTGCTTTGCCTAAACCAGATGAAGCGCCTGTTATTAAAACAGTTTTATTCATATCCATCCCTCCGTATCTATCTCTTAAATGTGTACTATCCAGCAACTATTTCTTTTGCAACATAATTTACATTAAGAGAAAGTATAATTTTTATTACTGATCTTATTTTTCCCAGATCTTGATGTTAGTATAACATTTAAGAGGATAATGTTCTTTTCTAAATGATTCAAAGTATTTGATTATTTGGTTCAAATACTAGAGTTCATAATTTGTTTTTTTTCTATAGAAAGTGGGAGAAGAACCAGTAATTTTTTTAAATATACGGGAAAAATGCGCCAGATTTTCAAAACCTGTCATGAAGCAAATATCTGTAATAGAGAGCGATGTACTAGCCAATAGTTCTTTGGCTTTAGTGATTTTGCGTTCTCGGATCCACTGGGCTGGCGGAACTTGATAAATTGCATAAAAATCTCTTTTAAAGCTTGATAAGCTTCTTCCAGATAAATATGCCAAATCCTTGAGTGAAACTGGGTTCATTATATTTTCTTCCAGGACTTTAGTGATATTTGTGCTCGACGGAGGTTTAAATTGAAGTAATTGTTGTATGAAATTATTATCGATGGCAGCTAGATCATATAAAAGTTCTAAAAGTTTTAGTTTTATTAAATTGTTGTCAATAGATTCATTTTCATTGAAATAGGACTTTATAGATTCTAAATATTTTAACAAACGCTCATTCATGGGTTGAACATTAATTGTAACTAGTTGCTTGTACTCTCCTGGTTTAATATTTATCATCTTTGCAAAATGTTTCAATAAATCATCCTTCAGAAAAAACATCCAGTAATCTAAAGTATTATTATAATCTAAATCACCTATCTTATTATATTCTATAACCACACCTTTTTTTATAAGTACCATTTGATTTTTCTTCACAGTTATTTGTTGTTTGCCTAGATTTATGGTATATATACCACTTAAAACAAATAATAACAGATGATCCTCAAGATAAATTCTTCCTTGACGACTACTTTGAGTCAAACTACAAGTTTCCATTACAGTTAATCCATTGAGTTTTAGTACATTATGATAATTTGATGGTTTGATCCTATCGTTAGGCATTTTTACAATTTTATTTCTCATTGATCTAATGAAGATGTTAACCTTCGTCCTCCTTCGTATTTTCTAAACCGAAATGTATTAATATCTAAATAGCTATAAAAAAATATAATACATAGTACATGTGTAGTTATTATACTCTTTAGATTTATATTATTATAGCTCTTACATTTTTAGCCACCGATGCTGCCTGCATAGGTATTCTATATTTTAATTTAAATTCTTTAATTCCCAAATAACTATGTGTATAAGATGATGTCCTGTTCAAAACTAAACCATCCTTAATAATGGAATTACAGTTTATAGTAGAACTAAATATGAAGTTCAATGTGATTAGCTTCATATTGGTGTGATAAGTATTAGTGATTCAAGCTGGGCGGGAAGTAATTGCTTTAATGAATCAGGTAAATAGGAGTGCCTTAGATAGTTTTGATGTTATTTGGTTTGTGTAGCAGTGGAAAAAGCATAAAACATATCCTAAAATTTTATAGATAATTAAATTTAAATTATTAAAAATTACATACTAGGAATTTATTTGTATTCTCATATTCTTTTATCAAACTATAAAATGTATTTCTTCTTAAATTTAATATTTCCATTGCCTTAGTTCCAGTTATTTCTCTATGCTTATATCGTTTATAAATTTCTACCCAGTTTGTAGGAAATTTAATTTTCTTTCTTCCTTTATACTTTTCATTTTGTTTGGCAATTGCAATTCCTTCAGATTGTCTTTCTAACATACAATCTCTTTCAAATGTTGCTATAGATCCAATCATAGTAAGCATAAGTTTTCCAGTAGCTGTTGTACTATCTAAATTTTCTTTTAAACTTATTAAATTTACTTTTTTATCAGTGAAATATTCTACAAGATCTAGTAAATCTTTTGTACTTCTTGCAAGTCTACTGAAGCTTTCAATATATACAACATCTCCTTCTCTTATAAACTCCATTAATTCATTTAATGCTTTTCTATTTATATTTTTACCACTACATTTATTTTCAAAATATTTTTCTATTCCTTTTTCTTTCATCATTTCATATTGTCTTGCTGTATTTTGTTCAATGGTTGAGATTCTTATATATCCAACTTTCATAATTTATACTTACTTTACTTATAAATTCACCTTATTATACCATTTTGTTTATTTAAAATTGATACTTATAAAAACAATTTATTAAATTTAAAATTTGTTTATTTAGACTGTGCTCTAATAAAACTTTATAGAAATATTTAACATAATTTATCTATGTAAATTTTATTAGTGGTATAGCCAAAATTATATATTTCAGGTTATATTGCAGAGATTTATCCATTACACTTTAATTGTATAAAAGTAACTGATTAAAAATATCGAAGTGCTATATCTAAATTTATCAGAAAAGCATTAAGATTTCATTCTTAAAATATTAAGTAATAAAATCTATGGAACATATATATTGTAATGCAATAATGTCATATAATGGTGAGAAAAAGATGGATGATTTGGAGTTACCAAGTGATTTAAACCTAGCTTTAAGTGAAAGGGTTTCTAGAATAAATAATCCATTGGATATTGAAGCGCAGGAGATATACTTGAGACTAAAGAATTCAACAAACCAAATGGATCTTAAAGAATATTTACAAGTTAAATTAGAATATCCTGAATTAAATTACACTGAATATCCTTTAAAAGAATTTCGTTCAATCAAAGGAGTATTATCTATAATTGGTATGTCTCCCAATAATGATAATCATAATTAAGTGGACTAATTACGCGTATGAATATATTCGAATGAGTTATGCTATAATTGAAAATATTATAGAGTAATAAATTTATAGGGTCTTGATAGATAGGAGGAAATATGAAATTAGATAGTATTATTTTCGATTTGGATGGAACCATATGGGATTCAACAAGCAGCATTATAGATTGCTGGAATAAAACTTTAGATAAATATGATGAGGTAAATAATAAATTAACCATTGATGATATGAAAGGTATAATGGGATTAACACAAGAAGAGGTTGGGAAAAAGCTATTTCCATACCTTGATGATGCTAAGAAGGCTGAAATAATGGAAGATTGTTGCAAGAGAGAATGTGAACACTTGGAACAGAGTGGAGCAATCTTATATGATAAAGTTGAAGAAACATTGGAAAAGTTATCAAAGAAGTACAATTTATTCATTGTAAGTAACTGTCAGTGTGGATATATAGAAGCGTTTTATAAGTATCATGGACTTGAGAAGTACTTTAAAGATCATGAGAGTTCAGGTAATACTGGGTTAAATAAAGGGGAAAACATTAAATTAATAATAGAAAGAAATAATTTAAAGGCTTCTGTGTATGTAGGAGATACCGAAGGAGACTTAAAAGCAACAAAAGTTGCAGGAATACCTTTTGTTTATGCAAGATATGGTTTTGGGGACGTTGAAGAATATGATTATGTTATTGATAGCTTTCAGGATTTATTAATGTTTATATGAGGTAAAAAGAAGAATCTGTTTATTTTAGATTCTTCTTTTTCTTTAAATCTATATTAGGTTATATGTTAAATTTAACACCAGTAAGATTTTCACTAAGCTGCCATAACCTTTTAGCGAGTTCAGAATCTATAGCCCATGGACGTACCCCATTTCCTTTCAAGCTATCTGATGGAACAGCTTCAGCTATATTACAGTCTTCACAGTAAACTCCCCCCATTCCTTCAAGCTTAGGATTGGTTGCACACCAAACGCTTGTAGCTGCTCCTTGCTCAATATTTTTAAACGCATCAGCATTTTTATTTTCATTAAGCTTTTTGTTGTTACTTTCTATTTGCTTTGGAGCGACTTTCCCGTCTTCAGAAAATCTTCCTAAATCAGTTGTTGGAATTAATCCAGGATGCACTGCAAATGCTCTTACTCCATACTCTTTACCCAGTCTATCAAGCTCTACGGCAAAAAGCACATTTGCTGATTTAGACTGAGCATAAGCTTTCCATTTATCATATTCGGTATTTTGAAAGTTTGGATCTTCGAAATTAACACCTCCTAAACGTTGGGCTCTAGAAGACACAGCAATAACTCTTGCCTCTCCTGGTTTCTTCAAGGCTGGCCAAAGCTTAGCAGTTAAATGAAAGTGTCCAAGATGATTGGTAGCAAATTGAGACTCATACCCTCTTTTATCTCTCATTAGAGGAGGTGCCATTATTCCTGCACTATTTATTAAAATATCTAGTTGTTCTCCAGAGGCTAAAAATCTTTCAGCAAAGGCATCAATAGAATTAGGATCCATAAGATCTAGGGTTTCTAATTCAATTTTTTCAATTCCTTTCACTGCTTCTTTAGCTTTTTCAATGCTTCTTGCAGGAACTATCACTTTAGCCCCAGCTTCTGCCAATATCTTAGCTGTTTCTAACCCAATTCCGGAGTACCCTCCTGTAACAATTGCAACTTTACCTTGTAAGGTTATTCCTTTAATAACTTCTTTTGCAGTTGTATAAAAGTTATATTCTGAGTTTATTGGTGTTTGAATGGTTTTATCCATAGTATTCATCCTTTCTATAAATCAAATTTTTCATGATGATATAAGTATATTTCTTAGAGTGCACTCTAAGTCAATGGGGATTTTATAGAAGTTGATTTTTAATTATTACAACATTTATAATGAGTACTATATTTTAGTTAAAACAAGATTATTCTTAAAGGGGTGAGTGTATGAGTTACTCAATAAAAGAAGTGGCCCAAAAGTTTAATATATCATCTTATACCTTAAGGTACTACGAAAAGGAAGGGTTAATTCCATCAATTAAGCGTAATGAGAGTGGTAGAAGATTATATACAGAGGATGATTTAGGATGGATTCAGATTATTGATTGCATGAGAGCAACAGGAATGTCTATTGCATATATAAAAAAATATGTTGATCTTTGTGCTATGGGTGAAGATACTATATCAGAAAGACGTAAGATAATACTTGATCAAAAAAATGTAATAGAGGAACAGTTAAAGAAGTATAATGAACTTCTTAATTTAGTAGACTTAAAGTTAGATTATTATGATGAGAAGATTACAAAGGATGAACTAAGAAAGATTTTGAATGAGAAAAAGAAATAATACTTTATTAAAGTATAAAAGCAATCTAGAATGAGTAATTCTAGATTGCTTTTATATTACCTTTTTAAGATTGTACTTTAGGTATTATTCTATATATTTCAAGTAGAATAATATTTAAGGTGACCCATACACCACCGAAAATATATCCTGCATATACATCACTTGGATATTCAGTTTGAAAATATAGTGGATTAAGACCAGATAAAATACAAACTAATATGGTTATTAAAACTAGTGCAGTATTAACCCAAGTTTTCTTAGTGTGGCGTATTAGTATAAAGGTAATAAAAGAGTACGTAATTATCGCTATTAACGATTCCTTGCTAGGAAAGCTATATTGAATATTTTCTAATATATTTGATGATGGACTTATACGTTTAAAAATGTATCTTAGGATTGATAGATAGACCTCTCCACCAACAATTGTAATAAGCAAAAATCGCATTTCAAGAAGCTTATCAATGCCTTTTCTAGAAATATATATAATCATAAGAATTATTAATGGAATTAGTATTTTAATAGAAGTCAAATAACTTAGAAAGCTTATTAAAAAATCCCAATTTTCATCAAAAACCACGCTTACTAAGTAAGTAGTAATCTTATCAAATTGTTGAAGTTCATTGGCTAAGTAGTCTTGAATTAATCCAATTACAAGAGCGAAAAAACCTAAAAAAGCAACAGAAATAAAAGCAATAGTAACCTTTATCCTCCCCATGGAATGAAATGTAGTGAGAGCTTTCGCCATATACTTATAGGCAAATTTTATTATTTCATCTTTATGATTCTTATAAGAATAAATAATAACCAAAATAATTAGAATAACTAAGCTTCCTATAAGTAGATATTTTGATATATAACCATGGAACTTTTCCCAATTGGGACCTAGAAATTTACCTAAGGAAATAAAAGTAGATGCCCATATTAGTGCTCCAAGATATGCATTAGTAGAAAACTTTTTATAAGATATTTGTGTTATTCCTGAAAAGTAACCAGTTATATGTCTAACGCCAGGGATAAAGTAAGCAAAAATCAACAATCTATTTCCATAGGAATTGAACCATGATGAGGTTTTTTCTAGTCTTTCTTGTCCAAGGTGAATATATGAACCGTGTCTTTTAAAAAAGTTTAATCCCAGTTTAGTTCCTGCAAAATAAGAAATTGTTATTCCTAAGGCTGCACCTGAAGATGCTACCAATATGCTTAAAAGCCAACTCATTTTAGAGTCATATACAAGAAACCCACAATAGGTCATTATAAGTTCTCCAGGTAGAGGGAAGGCAATTAATTCTAAAATTAATGCAAAAAATAGAATCATATATCCATATTGATTAATTAACTCTAATACAGTGTGCAAAGTATCACATCCTTAATTATGCACTTTAAATATAGATAAATCAGTTCTTCTCAATTATTATCCAACATAAAGATTAAAATATTATTAGAAAATAATTAAATATTAATTAGGATAAGAAAATACTGATATTTGGAAATATCAAGATTATACGCTTTTATATATAGAAAACCACAGAGAAAGTGTTATTAAATAATTTTACTATTTTGGGATAAAAGATGTCAAAGTAGGGAACATCACTGCTAAAAGAAAATATAGTAAAAAAAGGGTGCTTCTCATTTATAACAATGAGTGAGCATCCTTCCATTTTCATTTAAATCAACAGTTAATTTTTTCTTCAAACCAGGTGTAGGAAACAATTGCTTTGGCAGGTTCATTAGGTGCTTCTGGATTGGATAAATCAATTAAAAAAGAGCCGCCGGGAGCAAATATGAATTTCCCAAACTCTACATCTCCAACTGTAGTGTTGGCTTGAGCTCTTCTAACAAAAGCTTTGACGCCATCCTCAGGCTCGCTAGTTACATTAGTGGCTTGAAGAAATTTTACCTTTGGTTTTGGTAGAGGACATAGAGCTGTGTTGCCAGGAGCAACAGTCAATACGCGCATTGGTTGGCCTGTTGGATAACTATTAAACCATATTTGGGCCCTTATTGGAGAATCTCCAGTGTTTGCTACTTCCCAAGAATAAACGAAGAAATTAACATTTGAGTTAAACGGATTAAATAAACCAGCCCATGCTCTTGTTCCATTTCCAAAGATTAATTCATCTGTAGATCCTAAGAAAAAATTCCCTTGAATAGACTGATATAAATCATAGGACATACTGGCTACTTGAGTTATTGGATTGGGCAAGTTTATAGAGCTTTGGAATTTATTACAGAAGTCCATTCTATAGGCACCTCCTATTTTCATTAGTTTTTTCTTCACTCCATCCAAAGGCAACACGTCCCATCCCAGTTCCTATTGTTCCTTTGGGATAAGATATAGTAACAATTAATGAGCCTCCAGGAGGAAATATCAATCTACCATTTTCATCGCTAGCAATTGTAACCTCAGGATTAACCTCTCGTACATATACATTAGTTCCATCTTCAGGTTCACTCAATGCATTATTTCCTTGGAGTAGTAATACTTTTGGTACAGGCAATGGATGAATAGCGGTATTAGCAGGAGTAACGAATTCAGATTTTGTTGGGGTACTAGGAGGGGTAGCATTAACCCATACCCTAGCAATTAGTGGAGCTTCTCCAATATTTGTAACTGTCCAAACAAAAGCAAAAAGATTTACTCCAGAGTTAGGTGGATTAATTAATCCAGCCCAGGCAATGTTTCCACTTTCAAATTCCATATTATCAGCATATCCTACAAAGTATTTGCCTTGAAGTGACAAAAATAAAGGGTTAGCCATACTAGCAACCTGTGTTATTGGATTAGGCAAAATAATTGAGTTTTTATAATTTTTACAGTCTTCCACTTCAATCACATCCCCCATTAAAATATAAGATTTTGGAAAACCTTCTTCCCATATAATATGTAAAATATTTAAGATTTGTGAGGTATATATTAGTATAAAAATTACCAAATTAGGAATATTACATATGAAAAGTAATTGTATACTTAAGGAGGAATATCACTTTGATATTTAATTCAATTAGTTTTTTAATATTTTTTCCTGTTGTAACCATTATTTATTTCCTAATACCTTTTAAGATTAGATGGGTATGGTTATTAGGAACTAGTTATTATTTCTATATGTGTTGGAGTCCTAAATATGCATTAGTATTAGGGTTTTCAACTATAGTTACGTATTTAAGTGGAGTATTAATAGAAAATGCAGATAAGATAAGTGATGAAAAAAAGTCCATAATGATAAAGAAGATATGGGTTTTCATGAGCTTTATGATTAATTTAGGAGTGTTATTTTTATTTAAATACTATAACTTTTTTAACTTCAATATAAAAAGAGTATTTTCTCTGTTTAATATAACAATAGCAACACCAACTTTTGATTTTTTATTGCCAGTAGGCATATCCTTTTATACTTTTAAGGCACTAAGTTATACCATGGATGTTTACAGAGGGGACGTAAAAGTTGAAAAAAATTTAGGTAAATACGCCTTATTTGTATCTTTTTTTCCTCAATTAGTTGCAGGACCAATAGAGAAGTCTAAAAATTTATTACATCAGTTTAATGAAAAACATTATTTTGATTATGATAGAGTAAAAAATGGATTACTTTTAATGCTATGGGGATTCTTTCAAAAGTTATTTGTAGCAGACAGGTTAGCTGTTCTGGTAAATACTGTATACAATGATCCTGGGAATTATAAAGGCTTCCAAACAATTATAGCTACGGTATTTTTCACATTTCAGATATACTGTGACTTTTCATCTTACTCAGATATAGCTATTGGAGCAGCAGAAGTTATGGGTTTTAGATTAAAATATAACTTCAAACAACCATATTTTTCGAGATCTATAAAAGATTTTTGGAGGAGATGGCATATCTCATTAAGTGCATGGTTTAAGGATTATTTATATATACCATTAGGGGGAAATAGGTGTGGTAAGTTAAGAACCTATACAAATGTAATGATAGTTTTTTTATTAAGTGGATTGTGGCATGGTGCTGCAATAAATTTTATAATTTGGGGTATACTGCACGGAACTTATCAAGTATTAGGAGATATATTTAAGCCAATGAAAATGAAGCTTACTAGCATATTCAAGGTACGAACAGAGGTATTTAGCTACAAACTACTTCAAGTATTAGTAACATTTGTGTTAGTGAATTTTGCATGGATATTTTTCAGAGCAGACTCATTCAATACAGCAAAAATTATGATTAGAAATATGACTTTTTTTAATCCATTGCCTCTATCAGTTGACTCTGTCAGTAAGTTGGGTATGGACTCAAAGGATTTCTTGATATCAATACTTGGTATAGCAATTGTATTAACTATAAATGTAATGCAAGCAAAAGGGAGCTTGAGAAGTAAACTGGCAGAACAAAATACAGTATTTAGATGGTCTGTATACTTTAGCTGTATTATTTTTATATTAGTTTTTGGAGTATATGGAGAAGGATATAATCCACAACAATTTATCTATTCCCAGTTTTAGGAGGGATATTAATGATTAGAAAAGCAATTCTAAAGGGTTCAATTTTTTGTATATTATTAACAATTGTTATTTCTATTCTAAATTCCATATTTGTTATTAAGATAAATCATAGGAGCAAGTTGATTCAAGGATTGTATGAAAATATAGATGATCAATATGATGTTGTTTTATTAGGTTCAAGCCACATGAACGGGGGAATTGATCCTAATATATTGTGGAGTAAATATGGAATAAGCAGCTTCAATTATGGAACTGGAGGTCAGCCAATAGATGTTACATATTATTTATTAAAAGAAGTATTAAAGAAACATAAAAATCCTATTATTGTAGTTGATTTGTATTATTTAGGATTGACTGATGAATTTGGAAGTGAAGGATATGTTAGATATGTCCTAGATAATATGAGATTGTCAAAAAATAAAGTTGAAGCAATCATTAATACCACGCCTAAAGATCAGTGGGCTAGCTTTCTTTTCCCGATGATTAAGTACCACAATAGATGGAAGGAATTAACGGAACAAGATTTTAGCTTTGACATTGGAAGTTCGTATTATCAAAAAGGATTTTCAGCAGGTAATGAAATGTATGGTGAAGATAGAAAAGGGGATATAACTACTAAAGAAATAGGGACTATTCCACCAAAGGCAGAAAGGTATTTATATAAAATTATAGATTTATCTAAAAAAGAAGGCTTCAAACTTATATTTACTAATGCTCCTTATGATTATGCAAGTACATCAGGGAGTGACAATTGGAATAGGGAGCCAGCTAAAATGTTTAATAAAGTGTCTGAGATAGCAAAAGATAATAATATAACATTTATAAATTACTGTGATAAGTTTGATCAAATAGGTTTTAACTTTAAAACAGATATGAATAATGCAGGACATCTAAACGTTTGGGGTGCTAATAAAGTAACAATGAATTTTGGGGAATTCTTAAAAGAAAATTATAGCTTAGTAGATCATCGGAGTGATATAAGGTATGCAAAATGGAATTCAGGTTATAAACACTATTCCGAGACTAATGTAGCTGCTACGGAACATTAAAAATAATACTTTAAATTTAAAAGAATCCTGCTTAAAAAATACTTTTGAGTAGGGTTCTCTTATTTTAAAGATAAGTAAAATAAGCACAATTCATTTCTAGATAAATATAATATATTAAATCATAATGCTCTGAGACTATAGGAGAAGAAATAATGGAAAACTCTAAAAGTATAATACATGAGAACAATAAAAAAAAATGTTTAGTAATTTGTCATTTTTTTTCTGTGTATACTAAAAATTTTTTAATAAATTTAAAGGCTGGTTTTGATATTGAATTTGATTTATTAACTATGGACGAGAATTATAGGAATGATAGGATAAGTGAAAGTTTAAATCAAGTTTTTATCTATAAAAGTCTAGATGAAATGATAGCTATACTTAGAAACATTGAAGTGTATGATATTATTCATATCCATTTTTTAGCACCATTTTATGGACAAGTATTTAATGAAATTAGGCAAAAATGTACTAAATTAGTTGCAACAGTTTGGGGAAGTGATTTTTATAGAACAATAAACGAGGACAAAAAGTATCAAGAAAAGATAATAGAAGTAGCAGACAATATTAATTTTGGAAATGGAGATACATTAAAAGAATTTGATAACTTTTATAATAACAGATATAGTCAAAAACTTTCTGTATGTAGATTTGGACTTATACAATTAGATTACATTAAACGATTTATGAAAGAAGGTAAGGACAAGATTAAGAATGAACTACAATGTCCACAAAACTCTATAATAGTAACTTGCGGGCATAATGCCTCACCTGCGCAAAATCATATTTTGTTAATTGAGTCATTAATAAGAATAAAAGACAAAATACCAGATAGGTGTTATTTTCTATTTCCTATGACATATGGGGATGGGGCTGTAGTTAACGAGGTAAGTGAGAAACTTAGTGAATCAGGATTAAAGTATATGATTATAGATGAATTTCTAAGTGATGAAGATATAGCAAAGCTTAGAATAATCTCGGATATTATGATCCATGTACAAACAACTGATCAGTTAAGTGGTTCCATGCAAGAGTATCTTTATGCAAGGAATGTAGTAATAGCAGGTAGCTGGTTACCTTATGGAATATTTAAAAATAAAGATATTTATTTATTAGAAGTAGATAGGGTTGAAGATGTGGGAGAGAAAGTAATATATGCCATTGAGAATTTAGAAAAGTTAATAGTTAATTGTGGAGAAAACAGGGATAAAATTTGGAATATGACTTCTTGGGAAAAAGCAATAGATACATGGGGAAACATTTATAAGGAATAAGGCTCTACAAATAGTTTAGAAGCGTGTAGAGAATATGAAGTACTATAAAACGAATATTTATTATATATAAAGAGGTGAACTCATGAGAGCAATAATAATGGCAGGGGGAAGAGGCGAAAGACTTAAACCATATACAACTGTAATTCCCAAACCACTTATGCCAATTGGAGATATAGCAATATTAGAATTTGTAATTTTGAAATTAAAGAAGGCAGGTTTCGATAGAGTAACTATAACATTAGGGTATCTTGGGAATCTTATTGAGGCTTATGTCGGTAATGGCTCGAGGTTTGGAATACCTATAGATTTTATTTATGAAGAAAAACCATTAAGTACAATTGGACCATTAGCATTTATAGAAGATTTAAACGAAACCTTTATTGTAATGAATGGAGACATACTTACGGATATAGATTTTAATAAATTAATAGAATTTCACAAGAAAAAAAGAGCAAAAGCTACGATAGCAACAAATAAAAGATTCTCTAAGATTGATTTTGGAGTTCTAAACTTTAATGGCGATAGACTTATTACAAGTTTTATAGAAAAGCCAGAATATAACTATGACGTAAGTATGGGGATTTACGTGTTTGAACCTGAAGTATTAGAGTATGTAAAAAAAGGAATTCCATATGGGCTCGATTCTTTGGTATTAGATATGATTCAAAATCGTGATAGAATATATAGCTTTGAATTTGATGGATATTGGTTAGATATTGGAAGACCAGATGATTATGAGAAGGCAATTGAGATGTTTATGAAAATAGGTAAAGATTCTATTCAATAAGCATAGAAAAGAGGTGAGTAATTTGAAACAAGTATTGCTAACTGGATCAAATGGGTTTATTGGAAGAAGGTTAAAAGAAAAATTGATAGAGTTAAAATATGAGGTTTTGGAATTGAATTCTTCAAATGGAGACGTTACAAGTATAGAAACTTTAAGAACGTTTAATCTTGAAAAGATAGGTCATATTTTTCATTTGGCAGCAAAAACGTTTGTTCCAGAGAGTTGGATGCAACCAGAAGAGTTCTATAAAGTTAACACCTTTGGAACTTTGAATATATTGGAGATATGTAAGGAATACAATATTGATTTAACATTTATTAGTTCATATATCTATGGACAACCTAAAACCATGCCTATTTCAGAATCTTCGGATATATGTCCGAATAATCCTTATGCGCATTCTAAGTATATAGCAGAGCAAATGTGTGAGTTTTATTCAAGAGAGTTTAATGTAAATGTAAGTATTATACGTCCTTTTAATATATATGGAATAGGGCAAAATAAAAAATTTCTAATTCCTCATATAATCGATCAAGCTCTATATAGCAATGAAATAAAAATTAAAGATTTATCTCCTAAAAGAGATTATATCTATTTAGAAGATGTAGTTGATGCAATACTTTTAACTATAAATAATAACAAAAATTATTCCGTATATAATATTGGGAGCGGTTATTCAATTAGTGTACAGCAAGTAATTGAAGTTGTCCTAGGAATATTAAATATTGAGAAGAAAGTGATTAGTGAGGATAGTCAAAGAAAAAATGAAATGAATGATGTTGTAGCTGATATAACAAAAGCTAATAGAGAGTTAAATTGGTATCCTAAGTATTCTTTTTTAGATGGGATAAAGAAGATAATTGATCGAGAAATAAGCAATTAATAAGGAGATGTCAAATGAATATAAATGATGCGAAAGGTATTCTTTTAGGAAAAGGCATGGAAGAATTAGAAAAAGAACTTTTTGAGAAATATAAGAAGATACCACAGAATCATATTGAGAGCTATTCAATAAGATCTACACTCCTTATATATGAAAAAAGATACTATGAAGCATTGGATATACTTCATATTGGATTAGGGATAGATTCAAATCAGTTTGATTTGTTATACAATACAGCCTATACCTATGAGCAACTAAATGAATACGGAGAAGCAATTGAATTTTATAAAAAGGCTAGTATTTTAAATAGCGATAAAGAAGTTAATGATAAATTAGTAAAAAGAATAGAGAAATTATTGGATGAGCATGAAGCATCAATAATCAAAAAATGTGAAGAGGAAGAAGAAATTAAAAGAAAGGTAACTAATGAAGAATACTTGAACAAAGAGCTTATGAAAATAATTAAAGATATAGAGGCTCACTATCCAGTAGAAGAATGGGTAATGGGGGATGTTCATATATGGTCTTTAATTAGAAATACTTTATATGGAATAGCAGTAGATAATGCCAATAAACGTAATACTGATTCAACTGATAAAAAAGAAGATTATATTCATCAAATAAAAGTTAAAAAGGATTCATCATGGTTAGAGAAAAAAGTTGATGCAGTGTTTTTAAGTAGAGCTGGCTTCAGAAGTGAAGTAGATGGTGTTTGGTACAGTAGATTTTGTGATCCTATTGCAGATGAACTTGAAAATATGGGATTAAAGACATTGTCATTAGACTATCTAATGCTTGACAATATATATAGATATCCTGAATATAGACCTGCTGTGCATATTCAACAACATCTTAACTATGTAGTAGCTAAGGAAGATCAAGATATTAATCTTGAATATAGATTAGAAGGATTTAATGCATTTTTGTATAAGCTAAATAGACTTAGGGAGAAAACCAAATTAAATATATTTGATTTTTCAATAAAATCTATAGCTATTGATTATATAAGAATTAGAAGAATGGCTGATTATTTTAAGGCAATATTTTATAGAGTTAAACCAAAGTTAGGGTTTGTTTCAGTATTTCAAAACTATATTGGATATGCATTTTGTTTAGCATGCAAGGAATGTGGAGTAACTTCAGTTGATATATCACATGGACCAGGAGGGGAGAATTCTATTTATTTAGAATGGAACAAGCTTCCTAAGTGGGGATACGAACTTTTGCCTAATTACTTTTGGAGCTTTGATAATGTGGAAGCATCAGCAATTAAAAAGTGGACTCAAAATAAGCCTGAAATATATGGTGCAGTTGATGGGGGAGATCCTTGGATTGAGATGTGTTTGAAAGATGATAAAAGGTTATTGGAAAATATAAATAAATACGTTGAAGAAAAGCTTGGATGTATTTTAAATAAGCCTAATTGTGTAAATATTTTATTTGCCCATACCTCTCCAGGAGTAATTCCAAACAGGATATTAGATACTATCGAAAGGTCTCCAAGTAATTGGAACTGGTTTATAAGATTTCACCCAATGACGCCTAACAGTGACAAAAATAGAGATATTAGATTATTAGGGTCTCTAAAGAATTCGAACCTTGAATATAAGTATTCAACAGAATTACCTCTTTTAGGACTGCTTAACTTCATGGACATGAATATAAATTTAGGATCATCTACAACCTATGAGGCTATGTCATTTGGAGTACCTTCTATTATTCTTTATGGAGATGAGTATTATAGAACAAAATTTAAGATGGTGTTTGATAAAAAATTAGCTATAGTCGCAACTGAAGAGGATAATCTGTTGGAAATAATTGAGGATCAAGCTAAGAATGTAAAAGCATTGGTGAAAAATGTAGTTATAGAACCTAAAATAAAATCAGCAGTGGAAGAAATATTGAAATTTTCTTTAAATAAGACAAAACCTATAAGTAACGAACAAGCCTATGAGGAACTTTTATTTGATATTGGCGTTATAGATAACTATGTTCAGATAGAGCTATGTATTGAGTGTAGTGAGATAGAAAAGCTAAGACAATATTATACTTCTATAACTAATGATAAAGAAAAAGAATTGTTTATAAATTATTTATCTAGAAGGGTCAATGGTACGAAATTGGAGAATATATTAAAAGAATTTATATAAAAGGTCGGAGGAATATCTATGAAAATAGCAATGATAACTCAGGCTAGAACAAGTTCTACTAGACTGCCAAGTAAAGTATTAATGCATTTACCATATAAATCTAATATCACTGTGCTTGAGCAAGATATAAGAAGAATGAAAGAGTCAAAATACTTAAATGAGATTATAATTGCAACAACTAATAAGGTGGAGGATGACGAAATAGTAAAAATAGCTCAAAAGGAGAAGGTTAAGTTCTTTAGAGGCTCGGAAGAAGATGTATTATCAAGATACTATTTTGCAGCAAAAGAAAACTTAGTTGATGTAATTGTTAGAGTCACAAGCGACTGCCCTTGCATTGATGGAGAGATCATTGACTTAGTAATAGGGGAGTATTTAAAAGATGAAAGTTGTGATTATGTCTCAACTGTGCTAGAAAGAACATTTCCTATAGGTTTAGATGTTGAGGTAATAAAATTTTCAGCACTAAAAAAAACATACGAAGAAGCTTATAAATCCTATCAAAGAGAGCATGTAACAGATTATATATATGAAAATCCACAGATTTATAAATTGAAAAATGTGTTGGCAGCCACAAAATATCGCTATCCAAGATTAAGAGTTACTTTAGATACAATGGACGATTATATGCTATTATGTGCTGTTTATGATGAGTTATATAAGGTAAATAGAAATTTTTCAGCCGAAGAAGTTATTAAGCTGCTTTTAAAAAAGCCGTGGTTAAACTATATAAATAAGGCATCTGTACAGAAAAAGGATAGTTATGATTTGAATAGTGAGATTATAGAAGGGGCGAATATTCTTAAACTTCAAGGAATGAAAAGAGCTAGTGAAATCTTATTAAAGCAATATAAAGGAGGGAAGTAGTTACTCCTTATGAATTTAATAAAAATAAATGAAGAAAGGTATATAGGAGAAAATCAGCCTGTTTTTATAATTGCAGAAGCAGGAATAAACCACAATGGAGATATAAAGATAGCAAAGAAAATGATAGATAGTGCCAAGAAATGCGGTGTAGATGCTGTAAAATTTCAAACCTTTAAAGCTGAGGAGTTTATTTCTGATAGAGATGAAGTGTATGTATATAAATCCCAAGGCAAAGAAATAACAGAATCTATGTATGAAATGTTTAAAAGATATGAATTTAATGAAAAAGAATGGATTGATATAGCTAACTATTGTAAGGAAAAAGATATAATATTTTTTTCTACGCCACAAAATCCTTCTGATTTGGATTTCTTACTTAGTATTGTTGACATGCCAATTATTAAGGTAGGGGCAGATGATTTAACAAACTTAGAACTATTGAAATACTATGCAAGTAAAGGCAAACCTATGATTATATCTGCAGGAATGGCTTATATTTCGGAAATAGAAGAGGCATCAGAAACTATAAGAGGTGAGAGTAATAATGATTTAGCAATATTACATTGTATATCTTCATATCCTGCAGATGCTGAGGAAGTGAATTTAAGAAAAATGAATACTATAAAGAATGCATTTGATGCAATTGTAGGGTTTTCGGACCATACAATGGGAAATGAAGCAGCTGTAATGGCAGTAACCTTGGGTGCAAAGATAATAGAAAAGCACTTTACACTGGATAAGAATATGGCAGGTCCAGATCACTGGTTTTCAGCAGACATTGATGAAATGAAAAAATTAGTTTATTCTATTAGATTTGCAGAAAAAGCCATGGGTTCTTCTCGAGTTAAACCAACAGAGAAGGAAATGGAGATGAGAAGAATAGCAAGGAGAAGTATTATAGCCAAAAAGGATCTATTAGCTGGGCATATTATAGATAAGAATGATATAGAGTTTAAAAGACCTGGGGAGGGGTTACCTCCTAAATTTGCACAATACTTAATTGGTAAGAAAATTACTAAGACGGTAAGAAGCAAGGAAATAATTAATTTTGAAAATATTTAGTTTAAGTTGGTGAGAGTTATAGATAATGACAAGATTCAAGAGTTAATTAATAGTATTAGTTCTAATGATAATCTTAAAGAGAAATTTTTAAAGCTATTAATAGATACTTTGGAGCTGAGAGAAAATGAATATCATCCATTAGTTTTTGTTAATGGTAGTCCTAAGTTAGGTAAGGATGTATTTATTGGCTTTTTTTCTGAAATAAATGCTAAAGGTGGAGAGGTTATTATAGGGGATAAATGTGATATTGCATCATTTGTATCTATCAATATAGCAGATTCTCATAGTAGAACTATTGGATTAAGTAATGAAATAGCAAGAGGAAAGATAATATTAGAAAATAATGTGTTTGTGGGTTCGCACTCGTTTATAGGAGGAAATGTAAAAATAGGACATAATTCAGTTGTTGCTGCTGGAACTATTTTAATAAATGGTGGAGAGATACCACCGTATTCTTTGATAAAGGGGAATCCAGCTAAGGTTTATAAAAAGTATTACTTAAAAGAAGGATAGAAGAATGATTTTATCAGCACATCAGCCAGCATATTTACCGTGGCTTGGTTATTTCCATAAAATAGCTATAAGTGATAAGTTTGTGGTCTTAGATGAAGTGCAATTTGAAAAAAATAGTTTCACAAATAGAAATAGAATAAAAACATCAAATGGAGCACTTTGGCTCTCTGTACCTATTAAGATGAATGGACATATGGATAAAACCATTAAAACCATGGAGATAGATAATAAATACAATTGGAAGGATAAACATTGGAAGAGTATATATTTAAATTATAAAAAAACTCAGTATTTTCATCATTATAGTGATTTTCTAGAAGATGTATACAAAAGAGAATGGAGTAATTTGGTGGACTTGACGGAGTACATGAATAAATTTTTTCTAAGCGAACTTAGAATTAAAACAAAAATTTATTATCAAAGCAATATTGAGACTAAGGAAAAAAAACAAGAGCTTATTGTAGAACTTTGCAAAAAACTCAACTGTGATACATTTGTATTTGGAAAGCTTGGAAGAAGTTATGCTGATAGAAGTTACTTTGGAAAAAACAATATAAATATATATTTTCAAGAGTATAATCATCCAACCTACAATCAAGCATGGGATGATTTTATTCCAAATATAGCAATTATTGATTTGTTATTCAATGTTAGTAAGGACGAAGCATTGGATATTATAACAAGAGAAAATATAAATAAAAAAACTCTATACAAATTGTTTCAAGGGGGCGTGTAAATAAAGGTGAGTGATTTAAATAAGAAGGTTTGGGATGAAATATATGATAGTGGAACCCAGCTTAATAGATATCCCTATGATTCAGTAGTAGCATTTGTATATAAAAATTATCCTAAAAACATAGAAAGAAAGGATATAAAAATACTTGAAGTAGGCTGTGGGGCAGGAAATAACCTATGGTTCGCAGCACGAGAGGGGTTTAATGTCACAGGAGTAGATAGAAGTAAAAGTGCTATAGAGTATGCTAAAAAGAGATTCATGGATGAAAATTTAAAAGGAAAATTTATTGCTGGAGATATTAAAAAACTTCCATTTGATGATGAAAGTTTTGATCTTGTAATTGATAGATCAGCGTTATCATGTGTTAATCTTAATAAATGCAAATTAGCGGTAAGTGAAATAAATAGAGTATTAAAGAGAGGTGGAAAGTTCTTCTTTAACCCATTTAGCGATAAACACAGTAGTTGTACATCTGGAGAATATAGAGCTGATGGAATGACAGAACATATAAAAGAAGGAATAAGCAATGTTGGAAATGTAAGTTTTTATGGTAAGAGAGATATTTATAGGTTATTTCAAGAAAAATGGCAACTAGGAAGTATTAAGCATATAGAAGCAGTCGAACAAATTAACCCTCTATACTATGTTCATGCTGAATGGGAGATTATAGCAACAAAGCTATGAAATTGCTTAAAAGAGATGTTGTAAGGAGGTTTTATGAAGAATATATTAGTGATAGCAGCACATCCTGATGATGAAATACTTGGAGTTGGGGCAACTGTAGCCAAGCATGTAAATAATGGTGACAGATGCTTTGCGCTTGTTTTAGGAGAAGGAATTACTTCGAGATATGAGAATAAAAATCAGGTAAATAATATAGAAGTTGAGGATCTTCATAAGGATGCTAATGGTGTAGCTAAGATAATCGGATATGAAGATCTCTACTTAGAAAACTTGCCTGATAACAGATTCGATTCATTGAATTTGCTAGATATTATTAAGGTTATTGAAGCTTACTTAAATAAACTAAAGCCAGATATTATTTATACACATCATGGTGGTGACCTAAATATAGATCATAAAAAAATATATGAGGCTGTGTTAACAGCAACAAGACCCATTAACAAAGAGCAGGTTAAAGAGATTTATTGCTTTGAGACGGTATCCTCTACAGAGTGGAATTTTGAATATAAAAACAGTTTTAGACCTAATTACTTTGTTGATGTTACAGAGACACTTAATAAAAAATTGAAGGCCATGAAATATTATAAAAGTGAAATTAGAGATTTTCCACATCCAAGATCACTAGAAAGTCTCGTAGCAAGTGCCAAAGTTTGGGGAAGTGTAATTGGAGTTAAATATGCAGAGGCTTTTGAGGTAGTGAGAATAATCACTTGATTAGTGAGGTGGTATTATTAATATAGCAATACGTGCTGATGGCGGAAGCCAAATAGGCATGGGGCATATAATGAGGACTTTGACACTAGCAAAAAACCTAAGAAAGAATAACGATGTATTCTACGTATGTAGGGTAGATATTCCACTAACGAATAAATATAGCATGGGAATAAAGAAAATTAAAGAAGAAGGCTTTAATGTTGTAATTATTAATGAGGAAAATACAATTAGTGAGCTAAATAATATAAAAGCAGATTTACTTATAACTGATAGTTATGATGTAGATGAGAGGTATTTTTTCGAAACTAAAAAGATATTCAAAAATACAGTCTATATAGATGACCTAAATTTATTCTATTTTGATGTGGATATTCTAATTAATCCTAATATCACTGCTGTAGATTTCCAATATCAAGTTCCTAATGATACACGATTATTATTAGGAACAAAGTATTTAATGCTTAGAGAAGAATTTAGAGTTGAGAAGGCTAAAGAAGATAGAGAAGAAATAAAAGATATTATGATAACAGTTGGGGGAGGAGATCCATTAAATATAACTAATAAGATATTAGAATACATTATAGATTTAAAAATTAATTATCATGTAGTCATTGGTCCAGCATTTGATGTAGAAGTAATAAAAAAAATAGAATCCATATGTAAAGGAAGAAAAAATATAAAATTATATAAGAATTCTAATATCGTTGATGTGATGAAAAAATGTGATTTAGCAATATCTGCATGTGGGAGTACTATATACGAGTTATGTGCTATAAACATACCTATATTAGGAATAATACTTGCCGATAATCAGTACAAAATAGGTACAAAAATGCATGAAAAGGACTTGATTTATTGCTTGGGCTGGTATTATGAACTGAAAAAAGAAAATATAATTGGTGGAATAAACTACTACTCAGATATAAAGGTTAGAAAAAAAACGAGAAATGATCAAAGTAAGATTATAAATATAAATGGAGTAGAGGAAGTTAGCAAAGAAATAATGAATTTATGTAGATAATTATTTGAATTAGAATAAAACAAGTTGGAATGAAAAAAGATTTCTGTTTTAGCACAGGGATCTTTTTGTTTAAATATAATTAATTAAGTTACTAACATTATAGACTGAGGTTTGTACATCAAAGAACTTTTAAGGTAATCTAACATATTATATAACTATATGGATAAATATTACACGATATACATGGAGGATTTAACTGTGAGTAATGAAGTGAGTTTATGTATGATTGTTAAGGATGAGGAAGAATATCTAGCAACCTGCTTAGAAAGTGTTAATAATATAGTGGATGAAATTATAGTTGTGGACACAGGATCCTCGGATAATACTGTAAGTATAGCTAAAAGTTATAATGCTAAGGTTTATCATCATAAATGGAATAATAGCTTTAGTGAAGCAAGAAATGAATCCTTGAAATATGCTACAAAAGATTGGATACTAATCCTTGATGCAGATGAGGAATTAAGTCATGAATCTATCGATATATTTAAAAGATTATTGGAAAGTTCGTTAAACGAGGACTTCATTTATTTTTTTGAAACTTTAAGTTATTATGGGGATTCAATAGATAAATCTTCTATGACTATAAACTTAAATCCACGCCTATTTAAAAATAATCAGGGTACACATTATGAAGGAGAAATTCATAATCAATTAATATACTCAGAAAGTAAGAGTGGTGTGATATGCAGAGATATAAAAATTTATCATTATGGTTATTTAAACAAGAGTATATTTTCAAAGAATAAGGAATTAAGAAATATAACTCTCTTAGAAGAACAAATAAAAAAGAATCCCAATAATTCATTCGCACATTTTAACCTAGGTACTGAATATGCAAGACTAGCTGACTCAGAAAAAGCTTTACGGCATTATTATAAATCTTATGAAAATTTTGATCCGAAAAATGGATACAGCTATTTACTGATATTTAGAATTGCTTTTGAATGTTATAAAATAAAAGATTATGAAACATCTTTAAAATTTATAAACATTGGAATAGAGCATTATCCTAAGTTTACAGAACTGTATTTTTTAAAAGCATTAGCCTACAAGGATAAGAATATGCCAACTAAACAAATAAGGGAATTAGAAAAGTGTGTTGAATTAGGTGAGGCGCCGCCTCAATATAGATGCATATTGGGAGTAGGGGATTTTAAGGCTTACTATGAACTAGGAAATGTATATTTAAAACTTAGAGATTATGATACTGCCTATAACTACTATGAAAAAGCCATAAAATTAAAACCTGATTTTGTTAGTTCAATATATCCTTTAGGATTTATACTAAAAAATAAAATTACACCAATAGATGAAATGAAAAAAATACTGGAAGAACTCTTGAAAAATTATTCTAAATCAAATGAAGTTATAGCAGATTTGTTTTATTCTCAAAGGTTTTATAAAACTGCATTAGAGTATATAGCCAAATGTGAGCAAATAGGAATACTTACAGAAGAGATGTCTATTCTCAAGGCAAAATGCCTTGTACGGGCAGGTGAATTTGAGGAGTGCATAAATATGGATGGAATGAGTGAGGAGAGTAACTCTTATGCATATTTTTTGGTTCATAAAATCCTGAGCAGTATATTAACTAATAATTATGAAAAGGCATTAAGCTTAATAAATAGTTTTAATACTGAAGCTTCGTCAGATTATAATAACAAGCTTATAGGAGTATATACCCAGTGTTTGAATATTTTTAAGGATGAGGAAGCTTCAGAAATATCTAATGATGAAAAAGAGACAGAGTCTCTTAAAATAATTCTAGAAATCATAGAGATATTGCTTATAAATGACAAATTTGAGGAACTTAAAGTAGCAGTAAATTTATTAACTTTGATAAGTAATAAAGCAACCCTACTTGAACTTGGGAAATTATATTATGACCAAGGATTCATTGATCTAGGAAGAAAAGAAATACTAAGGTCAATTAAAGAATTTGAAATATATGATAAGGTGGGGCTAGATATGTTACTAAATTAAATTTAGATATTTGATGCTCTATATGGTAATAATAAAAAGGTGCAAGTCATCTAGGAATATTTTTATAACTTTGACTATGCACCTCTTACTAATAATTGGTGATAGCGTAGAAGAAAATTGTATTCTATTCCTTGTATGAGCCGAATACAGCGCCTTCTACAGTATCACCAAGTTGTACTGGCGGTACAATTGCGACAGTATAAGTTGCAGATATTGAACTATCAGAAAGATTTAAAGAATTATCATATAAATGGGAAACGTAGTAATTGTCTATATTACTAGTTCCAGCTCTTGTTACTTTAACATTTACAACCGAAGCGTAGATTGATTCGGCAGCTACAGTCCCTGAGACATCAACATATTCTAAGCTACGAGGTTTAGGTTCTGGCTGAGGAGGTACATAATAATTTATTGTTTTTTGTTTATTAGGACAAACATTAGGACAAGTAGATATACTTAAATAAGGAATAAGATAAGGATCGCTACTGACTGCGGATCCAAATTTCGTAAGAATATCTTTTTCTTTGGTGAATAATATTATGCTAGTATTAGCCAGATTATTTTTAAACCAATAAGATACAAAATATGTCAAATCAACTGTTGCGGCAACTTTAGAGACCACCGGATAAAAGGTTGCTTTAATGATGGTATTAACTCTAGGACGATTGTTGAATGTTGTATAGGAACTAAAATAATCCAATAAGGGACTGATATAGAATTCTTTTCTACTATTATAGAAGTCATTAGTTTTAAACAGAACAAGTTCTGCACTACAAATACAAGAATCCTTTGGTATAACGGAAGTATCAAAAAAGAGATAACTAAAATACACAAAATTTTCATCACTACCAACCAATATTGTGTCTTCATTTATATTTCCATTAGGAATTCTATTTGTGACAGTTAAACTTTTTGTCGCTGGAATAAGCAAACTTGACAAATTACTTACCTCCTTTCTACATGATGAGGTAAAACATGGAGTCACTTAAGACCCCATGCTTAATTTTATCATCTTAAGGTTGAGTATATGACCATGATGTTATTACACCAGTAGTTTCATTAACAGTTTCTGTTGTAAGAAGCTTTGGAGTAATTGTTAAAGTATATGGAGCATTAGTAATGGTCAAAGTAGTAGTAGCCCCTGAATTATCATAGTCTATTGCTCTATAAAATGAACGGTTAACAGTTGATGTTCCAGTAGTAGTAACATTAAGAACTATCTTTAAGTGCCCTATTGAGTTAGGAGCAACAGATCCAGAAGTAGTAACAAAACGGTTTGTTGCTGATTGAGGAGTATCAAAGTTGACAGTTAATGCCATAAAAACACATCTCCTTAGTTTATTATTTTTTATCCTATATTAGTGTATGAAATTGCATATAAAAAGTTACATATTTATATATAACATTTAGAGCCTAATTATCTTACGATAATTAGGCTCTAAATTATTTAATCAATGAGATATAAGAAGAAGCTTTATTTATACATCCCCCATCAACACTTAAAGCGAACAGATTTGTATAAAGAGCAAATCTATTGCTTATGAGGATCAAAAACCTTAACTTTTGAAAAATCGGCTTTGTTAAATTGTAGTACACAAAGAACAAAGAATATAAGTCCCATTAATAAGATAATAAATAATCCCATATAAGGTTCAATTATAAATCCATTAATGTTAAAGGACACACCCTCTTTTACTAATTCAGCTGAAGATAGGTTTTGCATTTTCAAGGTAATATATCTAAATATTGATGTTGTATATGTTAATGGATTTATGTAGACAAAAGGTCTAAGTAATTTTGGCATAACAGTTGTTGGGATATAAGCTCCAGATAAAAAGGTTAATGGCATAGTAAAGGCAGTAATCATTATCTGGAAAGTAGTTGAACTTTTTGCAACACTAGCTAAGAATACTCCAATTGAACTGAAGGTTACTCCCACTAATAACATAACCCCAACCATCTCGGCAAATTGTAAGAAGTCAATGTTAAGACCCATAAATAGAGCCACAACAACTACTAGTATACCTTGAATAACAGCTATTGTTGTAGAAGAAAGAACTTGTCCAATTGATATCTGCCATCTAGGTATAGGCGATACTATAATTTCTTTCATAAAGCCCATTGATATATCCTCTATTATGTTTGTTGAATTACTTAAGGCCGCTTGGAACACCGTCATAATTATAATTCCAGATATTAAATAGTTTAAAGGTTGTTCAACACCTACAGTACTAGATTTCATAACGAATGAAAATATAAATAGGAAAAACAAAGACATAAATATAGAAAAGAATAATCTTAGCCTGTCCCTTATAAAGTTAGTTAAGTTTCTTTTTAGAATTGCAATCATTCCACGCATTATTCTCTAATCTCCTTTCCAGTGATAGCTAAGAATACATCATTCAAAGTTCCTTTTGTTGTTTCAAAATCTACAATTATATCTTTAAACGTAGTGATTAGCTCTATAATTCCATTAGTATCATTTGAATAAATAGTAAATACATTATCTTCTTGCTTATACTTGATAGAATGTATGTTTAGATGTTCAATTAATAAATAAGTTTGTAACACCTCGAGCTTGGTTATGCTACCAGTGTATTGCTTTTTAAGATTAGAAGGTGTGTCAAAGGCTACAATCTTTCCATGATCCATAATAGCAACCTTATCGCAAATTTCAGCTTCATCCATGTAGTGTGTGGTTAAGAAGATAGTTATATTTTTTTGCTTTTGAAGCTTATAAATATAATCCCATATATTTGCCCTTGTTTGAGGATCAAGTCCTGTTGTTGGTTCGTCTAGAAATAAAACTTTTGGGTAATGAACCAATCCTCTAGCTATTTCAACTCTTCTTTTCATACCCCCTGAAAGGCTATTTACAGGTGCTTTTCTCCAATCTTTAAGATCTACTAAATCTAATACAAAATCAATTCTGTTTTTAATATCATTCTTAGGAACATTATAAAATTCACAGTGAAACTTTAAGTTTTCTTCAACAGTTAATTTTCCATCTAGTGCAGACTCTTGAAAAACTATTCCTATATCATTTCTAACTTTATCTTTATGTTTAGACACTTCATAACCATTAATATTTAGGGTTCCTTCTGATTTATTTATTATTGTACAAAGGGTATTAATGGTAGTACTTTTCCCAGCACCATTTGGACCAAGAAAAGCAAATATAGATCCTTCTTCCACATTAAATGAAATATTATCTACAGCAGTAAAATCTCCATATTTCTTAGTAAAATTTTTAACATCAATAATGTTTGGCATATTTGTAACCTCCTGTTGTTCTGTTTACAGGATAATAATAATGGTAAATTATAAAATCAATTTAAAACAAATTTAAAGATTTTATAAAGAAGTATAAAAAGTTTTTAAACAGAATTTGATTGAAAGTAGCATAAGGATTTTATAAAATCTTTATAAATGCTTTAAGATATTTTTATTATTTATATATAAAATAAATTTAATATATATTGATAGTAATCTAGGGGGTAAAGATGAGTAATAGGAACGAATATAACGATAATTTTAATAGATGGAATAAACATATGAGAGAAGTAAGAAGAAGGCATATAGAGAAGCATAGATTAGAAAGAGAATTTCAAAGAAGAATACATGAGTTATATAGAGGGAGAAATGATTTTCAGTGGTATCATAGACATATTAAACTAACTAGGCCACTCATCATAATATTTAATCTTTTTATATGCTATATATTATTTAGAAATTTAGGTATGAAATCTATTGGAATTACTGTTGCAACAATAATTGGTATAGGTGGAATTATGCAATTACTTTTCCTTGTTAGCTTGGAGAAGAGAATTCTTAAACCTATAAGCAGGTTAAAACTAGGCGTGGAGGAAATCGCAAAAGGAAATTATGAAGTCTATGTTGATTCCGATGCTAGTAATGAGATAAATGTGCTTATTGATTCTTTTAATGAAATGGCTAAGAAATTGCAAGATGGTGAAAGATTAAAGCAGGAATATGAGGAAAATAGAAAACTTTTAATAGCAAATATTTCACATGATTTAAAAACACCAATAACATCCATTCAAGGATATATTGAAACTATGACAGATAGAAATGATTTGCCTAAAGAGACAATAGAAAAGTATCATCAAATAATATATAGTAATGCTGGCTATATGAATAAGCTAATAGATGATTTATTTTTATTTTCTAAGTTAGATATGCAAAAGCTAGAGCTTCAATTAGAAAATATAAATGTAAATGCTTTTATGGAAGATTTAATGGGGGAATTTAACTTTGAACTTGAGGAAAGAAATATAGATTTTACATATAGAGATGAAATTCAAGATAAATATTATGTTAATATTGACCGAAAAAGAATACATCAAGTGTTTAAAAATATAATTGGAAATTCAGTGAAGTATGGATCAGAAAATAACTTAAAGATTAATGTAAAGCTATATAGTAATAAAGAATTTGTATTTATAGATATAGAAGACAATGGTGAAGGTATACCAGAAGATAAGCTTCCGTATATATTTGATAGATTTTATAGAGTAGACTATGCTAGAACTAAAGATTTAATGAGTACTGGGTTAGGACTTGCAATAGCTAAAGAGTTAGTTGAAGCACATGGTGGAGAAATTACTGCCGCAAGTGAAAAAGGTGTAGGTACTTGCTTTACTATTAAACTTCCTATAAAAACAAATTAGAGAGGAGAAATAGCTATGAAACAGATATTAATTATTGAGGATGATATAAATATTGCAGAAATGGAAAGAGATTATTTACAGTTAAATGGATATAAGGTTGAAATAGTTAATGATGGAGCTGAAGGGCTAAAGCTAGCAATGCAGGGGATATATGATGTGATAATAGTTGATTTAATGCTTCCTGGTAAGGATGGTTATGAAATAATAAAAGAGATAAGAAAGAGATTTGAGATACCAATAATAGTTGTTTCAGCAAGAACAGAAGATATTGATAAGATAAGAGGCTTGGATTTTGGAGCTGATGACTATTTAACTAAACCATTTAGTCCAGCTGAACTAACAGCAAGAGTTAAATCACATATTAATAGATATGAGAGACTAAAGGGTACTAGTATCGCAGAACCAGAGCTGATAACTCATAGAGGATTAGAGATAAACACATCCTCTCATAGAATATTTGTTTATGGAAAAGAGGTTCAAATGACTTCTAAAGAATATGCCATTTTATTACTTCTTGCTTCAAATCCTAATGTCGTATTCACAAAGGAACATATCTTTGATAGAATCTGGGGCGATGAGTATTATGGAGATACTGCAACAATACCAGTTCATATACAAAAAATAAGAAAAAAGATTGAGAAGGATCCATCTAATCCAGAATTTATAGAAACCTTATGGGGAACAGGATATAGGTTTAAAATATAAAAAAAGCGACTAAGTCGCTTTTTTTTAATCTAGGTATAATTGATATAATGCTTGAGTACCTAAATCTTCTTTTCCTTGCTGTATAAGCTTATCATAAAGAGACTTGCATAAGTTAATAGTAGGAGTTTCTAGTCCTATAGAGTTTGCTTCCTCAATTGCTATTCCAAGGTCTTTAACAAAATGTTTTATATAGAAACCAGGAGCATAGTCTCCTTTTATTATTCTTGGTGCATAAGCATTTAGTTGCCAACTAGCAGCTCCACCAGAACCAATGGATTTTAATACATTTTCTATATTTAAACCTGACTTTTTAGCATAAGATAAAGCCTCGCACACACCCATAATGCTTCCAGCTATAGCAATTTGATTCGATAGCTTTGTATGTTGACCAGCCCCAGAAGGCCCTTGAAGTACAATATTTTCTCCCATCAATTCAAGAAGAGGCTTTAAATCATTAAATGCCGTAGAGTCACCACCTACCATTATAGAAAGGGTTCCATTTTTAGCACCAACATCTCCTCCAGATACAGGAGCATCAAGAACATAAATATTTTTTGCATTTGCAACTTCATATATTTTCTTTGCCAGAGATGGTTTTGAAGTGGTCATATCGATTATATAGCTGTTCTCTTTTGCATTATTAAGGATTCCATTTTCAGATAAATAAACTTCCTCAACGTCCTTAGGATATCCAACTATAGTTATAATAACATCAGAAGCAGAAGAAAGTTCAGCAATAGAATCCATCCATTTTGCGCCATTTTTTATTAGGTCCATAGCTTTTTCTTTGGTTCTATTATAAACCAAAACTTCATAGCCGCCTTTTAATATATTTGAAGCCATGGATGCACCCATAACACCTGTTCCTATAAAGCCAATTTTAATATTTTTATTTAACATAGTGAAATCCTCCAAAAAAATAATTCTTATTCTAATTATACTAAAAATAAACATTTAGGGGATGAGAACATATATTATATTAAGATAAAATATGTAAATTTCAAAACTTAAACTAATGAGGAGGAAATAGTATGCAACTAGAAAAGTTTGTAGATGAACTCCCAAGACCTAGAGTATTAAAACCAAAAGGATCAGTTGATAGGTTAGAGTATTATGAAGTTCCTATGAAGGTAATAAAGCAAAGTCTTCATAGAGATTTACCACCTACAGAGTTATGGGGATATGATGGAAGCTATCCTGGTCCTACTATTGAGGCTAGAAAGGATAATTCAATACTAGTTAAGTGGACAAACGAACTTCCAGTTAATAGACACTTATTGCCAGTAGATACAACAATACACGGCGCTGAACCACCTAATCCACACGTTAGGACAGTTGTTCATCTTCATGGAGCAAAAGTCTCTCATGATAGTGATGGATACCCATCAGCTTGGTTTACTAATGGCTTTAAAGAAGTTGGACCAGATTTTGAAAGAAAAACTTATTTGTATCCTAATAATCAGCAGGCGACTTGTTTATGGTACCATGATCATGCAATAGGGATAACACGCTTGAATGTTTATGCAGGACTTGCAGGATTTTATATGATACGTGATAACGAGGAGCTATCTCTTAACCTTCCAAAAGGTGATTATGAAATTCCAATAGTTATTCAAGATAGAAGTTTTAATGAGGATGGAAGTTTATACTATCCAGCTGAACCAACTCCACCAGTTCCTGATGTATATCCATCAATTGTTCCAGAATTCTTTGGGGATACAATATTAGCAAATGGGAAAGTATGGCCATACTGCGATGTAGAGCCAAGATTGTACAGAATTAGATTATTAAATGGTTCTAATTCAAGATTCTATACTCTTAAGTTTAACCCTGTTAATGGTAAGGCACCTCATGTTATGCAGATAGGAACAGATCAAGGATTACTAGAAAGACCGGTTCACTTAATGGAATTAATTTTAGCACCAGCAGAGAGAGCAGATTTATTAATAGATTTTACAGGTCTTGATGGACTAGAATTTGTACTAGCTAATAGTGCACCTACTCCATTTCCAATGGGAGAAAATCCAGACCCCAATACAACAGCTAATGTTATGGAATTTAGAGTAGGTAATATTGTTAAAAGCTATAAAAATAACACTATGCCAGATAGATTAGTTGAAGTTGAGAGATTAGATCCTGATTGTGCATGCAAGATACGAAACCTTACCCTTGATGAAAGTACAGATCAATATGGCAGATTATTGCTTCTTTTGACTGGACAGAATTGGAATGATCCAATTACAGAAACACCTGTAATCAATAGTATAGAGATATGGAGATTTGTAAACACCACTGTTGATACTCATCCAATTCATTTGCATCTAGTAAAATTTCAGATATTAGAGAGGCGCCCTTATGATTTAGCATACTATAATGCAACAGGAGAAATAAAATATACAGGGCCAGCTAGATATCCAGATTCAAATGAGAGAGGATGGAAAGATACAGTTAGGGCTAACCCAGGTGAAATCACATCCATTATAGCAAGATTTGAAGGCTATTTAGGAGTATATCCATGGCACTGTCATATTTTAGAGCATGAGGATCACGATATGATGAGACCATATAGAGTAGTGAAAAAAGTTTGTGATAAAAATAAATATTAAGACAATTTAAGAGGATAAAGCTAAAACTTTATCCTCCATTAATATAATATTGAAATTTATGAGATAATATATAATTATGAAAGTTAATTAATATGATATAATCTATTTTAATATAATTTCACTATGGAAGGGGAAAAGTACATGATTATTTTATTTAACATCATAGTT
Organism: Clostridium paridis; assembly: GCF_016765615.1. Classification (GTDB taxonomy): domain Bacteria; phylum Bacillota; class Clostridia; order Clostridiales; family Clostridiaceae; genus Clostridium_T; species Clostridium_T paridis. Next base: position 73,071 of record NZ_JAESWA010000025.1, read on the forward strand.
GTACTTTTATTAGTAGCTATGAATGGCTTTTTTGTTGCAACGGAATTTGCCATGGTGAAGGTAAGAAAATCAAGAATAGATACCTTGGTTTTAGAAGGGGATAAGAAAGCAAAAGATACTCAAAAGGTAGTAAACGATCTTAATTCTTATTTATCGGCGTGTCAGCTTGGAATAACTTTAGCATCATTAGGGTTAGGTTGGGTAGGTGAGCCTGCAGTTGCAGATATATTAGCACCTCTATTTAAATTATTTAACTTATCTGAAGTTACAGTTCACTCTATTTCATTCATACTTGGATTTGCAATAATAACAGGCTTTCATATAGTTCTTGGAGAACTTGCACCTAAATCATTAGCTATCATTAGTGCAGAAAGTATAGCAATGCATACGGCATTTCCACTAATTATGTTTTATAAAATTAGTTATCCAATTATGTGGGCATTTAACCATAGCACTACTTTAGTATTAAAAATATTTGGGATCTCGCAAGTTCATGAACATGAAGCAGCTCATACTGATGAGGAAATAAAAATATTAGTAGAAGAGAGTTATAAGCATGGACTAATAGACAAAACAGAGTTAACCTTTCTAGATAATATATTTGATTTTTCAGAGAAAACAGTTAAGGAAATAATGATACCCCGTACAGATATGGCTTGTATTTTTTTAGAGGATTCCTTTGAAGAAATAATACAAACATGTCTAGAAGAACAATTAACTAGATATCCTGCGTGTAGAGATAGTAAGGATAATGTTATAGGTTTCATACATATAAAGGATTTATATAAGCAGAAAATAGAAGGCAAGAGTGAAGATATAGAGAGTATTGTGCGTGAAATAAAATTCGTTCCTGAGTCAATGTCTATAAGTGTGTTATTTAAAATGTTCCAAAAGGAAAAAGAGCAAATGGCGATAATTATAGATGAGTATGGCGGGACTGCAGGTCTAATAACTATAGAGGACATTCTTGAAGAAATTGTTGGAGAAATTCAAGATGAATTTGATGAAGAAAGTGACGAGATAATAAAAATAGAAGAAGATAGTTATCTAGTTGATGGAAAAGTATTGATTGAAGATATTAATGATTTATTAGGAACAGAGATTCATGAAGAAAATATAGATACTATCGGTGGATGGGTGTTCTCTCAGCTAGATTCATATCCAGAGGTTAATCTTAAGGTAACTTTAAAAGGATATGATTTTATAGTGACAGAATGTGATAATAGAAGGGTAAGTTCTGTATTAATTAAGAAGGCATCTGTGGGAGAAGTTTCTGAATAATAAAAAACTCTTTTAGTCTATATAACTTAAAATGTACCCTATAGAATAGACAATTAAAAAAAGCCTATTCTATGGGGTACTTTTATGTATAATAGAATAAATATCATTAGGAGAGATGAACTATATGAGCAAAAAAATATTTAC
>NZ_JAESWA010000026.1 GCF_016765615.1 Clostridium paridis
AGGTTGATAGGTGAGGGGTGTAAGTGTGGTAACATATTTAGCTGACTCATACTAATAGATCGAGGGCTTGACCAAATAAAAACAACTGGATATTATGTGCAATTTTGAAAGAACATATTAATACAATAATGTTTTTTCACATTAAAATTGATAGATTCGAGCAGTGCTAGGAGTCAAAGAGCGCGGAGCGGAACGTACTTCAAGTTACGTGAGCACCAAAGGGATGCCGGCGACAACGCAATGCGAAGGATATAGAAATTTTAGAGGTAAAATTGGTGATGATGATACAAAGGTAACACCCCTTCCCATTTCGAACAGGACGGTTAAGCTTTGAGATGCCGATGGTACTGCACGGGAGACTGTGTGGGAGAGTAGGGAATCGCCAATTTATATGGTTTACTAGCTCAGTCGGTAGAGCACATGACTTTTAATCATGGTGTCCGGGGTTCGATTCCCCGGTAAGCCACCAAAATATTAAATATAATTTAGATTTGGAAAGCAACGAGGTAATCCTATAGATATAGGTCCTCGTTTTTTGTATATTATTACATAATTATAGTATGAAATAAAAATATAATAATTGAATTTATATGAAAATATAATTAGAATAAATATATAAGTATGAATGGATAGAGGGTGTAGAAATGCAAAAGGCCTTGGAGCAAGATTGTAAAATTATAAAAGCCTTCAATAATAATATAGTTCTCGTGGAAGCAGGGGGTAGAGAAAAATTATTATTTGAAAAGGGGATCGGCTTTGGTAAAAGACCTGGAGATCAAATTACAAAAGGAACAGAAATAGAAAAGATATTTGTAATAGAAGATAAGGACAATTTAAGAAATTTCAGAGAGTTAACTAATAATGTAGATAATGAATTTATTGGATTCTGCGAGGAATTGATATTCTATATATCAAAAGAGCTAGGAGAAGAATTGAGTGAAAACATTCACATAGCACTAACAGATCACTTATCTTTTGCTATTAAAAGGCTAAAAAACAATGAAGAAATACAAAATCCATTCGTTGCAGAAGTAGAGACACTATACAAAAAGGAATTTAGTTTAGCACAAGATATTGCAGATAGGATACAAGAAAAACTGGGTGTTTATATTCCAGATGGAGAAGTAGGATTTATAGCACTTCATATACACTCTGCTAGAAAGAATGGTAAGCTTTCTAATACAATAAAATATAGTTTTATTAGTAATACAATAATTGAATATGTTGAGGATGCATTAGAAGTTGAAATAGATAGAAAGTCATTAGATTATGCTAGATTTTTAACTCATTTAAGATTTGCAATAGAAAGAATAACCACAAACAGTCCTATTGCAAACGACTTAATACAAGAAATTAAGAAAAAGTATCGAAAGTCATATAAAATAGCTCAGAATGTAGCCGTGATATTAGAAGATAATTTAGAAGATGTTAAGGTTGTGGAAGATGAAGTAGCTTACTTAGCTATGCATATTGAGAGATTTAGAGTTTCGCTAAAAAAGGTTAAAATATAAAGGGTGCTAATATAGCACCCTTTTTTATTATTACTTTTTATAAGTTATAACTGTATCTTTACCAGCATGAACATCTTCACCAATCACAGCATTTAAGTTTTTTAAGTTATCTGGGTTAGTAATTAAAACTGGAGTAATTAAAGATAGACCTTTTGATTTTATAAAATCTCTATCTATTTTTAAGATAGGTGTTCCAGCCTTTATTTTAGAACCTTGCTCAGCTAAAGCTTCAAACCCTTCACCTTCTAGGGATACAGTTTCTAAACCAACATGTATTAAAAGCTCCGTACCATCTGAAAGAGTCATAGCAAAAGCATGCTTTGTTTTAAAAAGTAATGTAAGTTCTCCATCAGCAGGAGCTACGATTAAATCTCCAGTAGTATCAATAGCTACTCCGTCACCAGCCATTTTTTGAGCGAATACCTCATCAGGTACTTGAGATAAGTCAATTGTTTTACCAGATACTGGAGCTATAATTTTAACTTCTTTGCTAAATAATCCAAACATAGTAATACCTAATTATAATAAATAATTAGGATAGTTCACTTCCTTCCTAAAAATAAATTCACTAAATTGTTTTCATGGTATTAAAAAAGGCATAAGTTTATATTAAACTTATGCCTGATAAACAGTAACACGTTTAATTAAATTATAACGTCACAGATATTTGTTGTCAATAACTTAGGGGGATAAATAATAAGTTCTTAAGATTTTAAAAAATTTTTCACTGAAACCGTTGACAAGTAAAATAGGTTGGTATATACTGAATTTGTAATTAAAGATATTAATCGATACAGCGTGTAACTATTTAGGGCATTAGCTGGAAAGAATGTATTATGTATATTCTTTTCAGCTTTTTTATTTGCAATTATTCATTGATAACCATCTGTATCGAAAAAAATTTATTAGGAGGTTTTCAAAATGTCAAAAGGAAACAACAGAGTTCTTGCTTACCTTCAAAGAATAGGTAAGTCATTAATGACACCAGTAGCAGTAATGCCTGCAGCAGCACTTATGTTAAGACTAGGTCAAAATGACGTTTGGGCTTGGACAGGAAATCAATACTTAATGGAAAAAGGAATTCCATGGATGGCAGCAGCAGGAAATGCTGTATTTGGTCACTTAGCATTACTATTTGCTATAGGTATAGCAGTAGGATTAGCTGAAGAAAATAATGGAGTTGCAGCTTTATCATCAGCAGTTGGTTATTTTGTAATTACAGAAGTTGCTGCTACTTTCAATAAAGATATTAATATGGGAGTATTAGCCGGTATTATAGTTGGTATTGTTGCAGGTGAATTATACAATAAGTATAAAGATATTAAAGTACCACAATTCCTTGGATTCTTTGGTGGTAAGAGATTTGTACCAATCGTTACTTCACTTGTATGTTTAATTCTTGGTGTGTTAGCAGGATATGGATGGATAAGAATTCAATGGGGATTAGATACATTCGGTAATGCAGTTGCTAACTCAGGTTCAGTAGGAACATTCGGATTCGGTTTATTAAACAGATTATTAATTCCATTTGGATTACATCACGTAATGAATTCAATATTCTGGTTCCAATTTGGAACATTCACAAATGCAGCTGGAGAAATCGTAAGAGGAGACTTAACAAGATACTTCGCAGGAGATCCAAACTCTGGTCAATTTATGACTGGTTTCTTCCCAATAATGATGTTTGGTTTACCAGCAGCTTGCTTAGCTATGATTACAGCAGCTAAGAAAGAAAGAAGAAAAGAAGTTACTGGTATGTTATTAGGATTAGCATTTACTTCATTCTTAACTGGTATTACAGAACCAATAGAATTCTCATTTATGTTTATAGCACCAGTTCTATACGGAATACATGCAGTGTTAACTGGTGTAGCAGGAGCAGTAACATATGCTCTTAACATGAAAATAGGATTTGGTTTCTCAGCAGGATTTATCGATTATGCATTAAACTTCAATAAGCCAAATACAAGCAATCCATTAGGATTAGCATTAGTTGGATTAGTATTTGCTGCAATTTACTACTTTGTATTCTTATTCTTCATTAAGAAGTTTGATATTAAGACTCCAGGTAGAGAAGATGAAGATGCTGAAGATGTAGAAGTTAGAAGTTCATCAAAAGGTTCATCAGATTTAGCAGTTAAAGCTCAAGGAATACTTGATGCTATAGGCGGAAAAGGAAACGTTGAAACTATAGATGCATGTGTAACTAGAATCAGATTATCAGTAGCTGATGGAAGTAAGATTAATGAAAAAGAACTTAAGAAATTAGGTGCTTCAGGAATTATGAAAATGGGCGAAGGAAACTACCAAATAGTAGTTGGAACTTTAGCTGATCCAATAGTTTCACACATGAAAAAATTAATGAAATAAAATATAAGAGGTTAGGAGAAATCCTAACCTTTTTTATTTAACTAGCTGTATATTATATAGATCTAACCATAAGTTTAGTTGAATTAAATAAGCTATAAATTGTGGGCCCATCATTAACTGTCCATACCAAGGAATCTTATAGGAAGTTCCTTTGGTGTCAACTATCTCTTGAATTTTCTTCTTATCAATAATATTTAGTAATGGAGAAGATGGTGTGTTTAGTATCCTATTCATTTCCTTACACACTTCTTCAGTGTAAATAGGATGATAGGTCTTTGGATAAGGACTCTTTTTTCTCTCAACAATTTCATCCGGAAGTATTCCTTTTAAAGATTCTCTAAGAAGTCCTTTCTCTCGTCCATTGAGGAATTTTATATTAGAAGGTAAGTTAAAGGCATACTGAACTAATCTAATATCTGCAAAAGGAACTCTAACTTCTAGGGAATTTGACATACTCATTCTATCTTTTCGGTTTAATAGATTTACCATAAACCACTTAACATTTAAATAGAATAACTCCCTCATTCTATAATCTAAAGAACTTTCACCATCTAAATGAGATACTCTCGAAATAGAATCATTATAGTTAGCATCTACAACTTCCTGAAGTTTTAAATGCTTAAGAGAAGGATTTAAAATATCTATTTTGCTTGAAGTAGATCTTGCCCAAGGGAAGGTAGTGGCATTCATCATATCTTTATTTGTAAACCATGGGTATCCACCTAAGATTTCATCAGCACATTCACCAGATAAACCAATTACAAAATCCTCCCGAATTTCTTTACAAGCCAAGAGGAGAGATGAATCTATATCTGCCATACCAGGTAGATCTCTAGCAATTAAGGCATCTTTCAAGTTTGTAACTAAATCTAGATTGTTTAACAATATTGTGTGATGACTACTATCTATGTTTTTTGACATAAATAGCGCCCATTCTTCATCAGGGGTTGGCTGGAAAAGTGATGATTTAAAGTAGGTTTCATTTTCTTCAAAGTTAATTGAGTAAGTAGTTAGTTTTTTCCCTTTTGCTTTAAATTCTTTTGATGCAATAGCGGATATTACTGAAGAATCTAAGCCACCTGATAAAAAAGTTGATAGTGGAACATCACCAACCAATTGTCTTGTAATAGCATCAGTTAAAAGTGCTTTTAAGTGTTCTTTGGCATCATCTTGAGTTTCATTAAAATCTTCTGCAGTGAGTTTCCAATATTCTTTTAGATAATATCCGTTTGGTGAAAAGTTCAAAAAGAATCCAGGGGGAATTTCTTTAATATCTTTAAAAATTGCACTTCCTGGTGCAGTAGCAGGACCTAAAGCAAGAAGTTCAGTTAGCCCATCTTCATCTACTTGTGAAGTTATATAAGGGTGAGCAAGTAAAGTTTTTATTTCAGAACCAAATATTAAAGAAGATCCTTTAATTGAGTAAAATAAAGGTTTAACCCCTAGTGGGTCCCTAACTAAGAAAATATTATGAGAATTTTTGTCGTAGATGCAAAAAGAAAAGATTCCATTTAATTTATCTACACAATTAATTCCCCAATGAATATATGAGGTTAATAATACTTCAGTATCAGAATAAGAGTTAAATGTATGTCCATAGGAAAGGAGTTCTTTTCTTAAGTCTTCAGTATTATAAAGCTCTCCATTATAAACTAAAACGTAAGTATTAGAATTGAGATGCTTTATCATAGGTTGTTTTCCACCTTCTGGGTCAACAACTATAAGACGTCTGTGTCCAAGGAGAACATTATTGTTTGAGAAAAAGCCTTCACTATCAGGACCTCTCAGTTTAAGAGTTTCATTCATTGATTCTATAACATTATAGAAAGGGAGTAAATCCTTAGAAAAATCAATCCATCCTGAAATTCCGCACATAGTAATACCTCTCTAAAATATATAATAATTAATTTATAGGTTATACTATGAAATATAAAAACAGATAGTTACAATATGGGACTTAAGTTCGACATAAAATAAAGAAGGTTTTATAAGAATAACTTATAAAACCTAAATACAGAAATCTGGCTCGATTTTTGATTTATACTCTTCAACTAAATCTTCAAGTGATATGTTATCAACCACACTTTCAACAGCTTCTTTCATTTTTTTCCATATGCCAATGGTAACACAGGTTGAAGCACGATCACAGTTTGGATTATCAGTAGCTGCGCAATCAACAGGGTACAATGGACCCTCTAATACTCTTAAGAGCATTCCGATTGTGATTTTTGAAGGTTCAAGAGCTAACATATATCCACCTTGAGAACCTCTAACACTTCTAACATACCCAGATTTATTTAGTGGAGTTATTATTTGTTCAAGATATTTTTCGGAAATTTCTTGACGGGATGCTATATCTTTTAATGGTACTAATTGCTGATTATAGTGTATAGCCAAATCCAACATTAGTTGAATACCGTATCTTCCTTTGGTTGAAATTTTCATAAAGTACACCTACTTTTTAATATAAATTTTCTAGTATACAAATATTATAAAACATATAGGGATACTAGGCAATCTCTAAAAATGTCATTAATTCTATAATTTTCATTGTATGAAAGTTTTAACTGATATTTTTATTATTCATTAGTATATTATAACCCAAATTAAAGGAATTTCAATAATTTATTTAATTTGTATTGAATCCATATTTTAGATAATAAGAAGATTTGAATGATAAATTGTTACAGGTCAATTAATGATATATACTAATTATAATATATAAGAAAGCAATAGTAAAATTGCTTATATAATGTAGTTTTTTAGGAGGGAAAATAATGGCCATAAAGTCTAGAAAAGTTGCTATTGTTGGAACTGGCCTTGTAGGATCCAGTGCAGGCTTTAGTTTAGTTACTCAAGGAGTTTGTGAAGAAATAATAATGATTGATATTAATCATGAAAAAGCTTTAGGTGAAGCAATGGATTTAAGTCATTGTATTGAATATTTAGACCAACACACTAAGGTTAGAGCAGGAAGCTATGAAGATTGTGCAGATGTAGATGCAATAATTATTACAGCAGGTCCACCACCAAAACCAGGTCAAAGTAGATTGGACACTTTAGAGGCTTCAGCTAGAATAATGAAATCAATAGTAGAGCCAATTATGAAAAGCGGGTTTAATGGTCATTTTATTATAATCTCTAATCCAGTTGATATAATGGCATACTATGTATGGAAACTATCTGGACTACCTAAGAGCCATGTAATTGGAACAGGAACCTCAGTTGATTCAGCAAGATTAAAACACTTTATTGCAGATCTAGTTCAAGTAGATCCTAGAAGCGTTCAAGCGTATTCTATGGGTGAACATGGTGATTCTCAAATGGTTCCATGGTCTCATGTATATATTGGAGGAAAGCCTTTTAGTAAAGTAATAAAGGATAATAAAGACAGAATCGGTAATGTAGATTTAGATAAGCTTACCTTAGATACTGCACAGGCAGGATGGGCTGTTTTTAATAGAAAAGGAACTACTTATTATGGAATTGCGACTGCTGCAGTTGGAATAATTAAGGCAATATTTAATGATGAAAATAAAATAATTCCAGTATCAACATTATTAGAAGGAGAATATGGATTTAATAATGTATTTGCTGGGGTACCAGCAGTTTTGAATAAGGATGGAGTAAAAGAATTAGTAGAAATAGAAATGACAGAAGAGGAACAAATTAAGTTTAACAAATCTGTAGAAACAATAAAAAAACATTGCGGTCTACTAAGTATATAAATATATATTTCGGAAAACCTATATAATAGAAAGCTTTGGTTGACAAAAAATATAAAGTGGTATACAATACTTGAGGATGTTGTGCATTAAGATCCACTAGCTCAGTCGGTAGAGCACATGACTTTTAATCATGGTGTCCGGGGTTCGATTCCCCGGTGGGTCACCACAATTATTTAAAATGTAAACTTGCTTAGCTTAAAATATAAAAACTGATTTTTCAATTTGAAAGATCAGTTTTTTACTTTATTAAATAGAGATTTCAGAATTATCATTTTTTACCTTTAAGAATAAAAAACCACCTATAAAGAATAAGATAACTAAACTTAAAATTCCATATTTTGAGCTGCCGGTAATTGTTCCGATTATACCAATTAGGAGTGGTCCTATAACAGCTGAAATTCTTCCAAATATATTATAAATTCCAAAATATTCAGCTGAATTTTCCTTTGGAATTATCTTGCCATAAAAAGAACGACTAAGTGCTTGAATTCCACCTTGTGCACTGGCAACTAAAATAGACAGTATCCAAAAATCAAATTGAGTTTTAATAAAAAATGCGTAAATTGATACTATAGTGTAAGTTATGATGCCTATTAAAATCATAGTCTTAGTAGAGAACTTCTTTGCGAGTATTCCATATAGAATAGCGAAAGGAAAAGCTACTATTTGTATAACTACAAGTATTTTCATTATTGTATTACTATCGATTCCAATATCTATGCCATAGGCAGTAGCCATGGTGAAAACAGTATGAACTCCATCTATATAAAAGAAAAAGGCTAAAAGAAATAGAAAGACATTTCTATTGTTCTTTAATTTTTTTAGTGCAATCCAAAGTTTTTTAAGCTCTTTAATGATTGTTTTAGGGTCATCATCAATATAATATTTTTGGTTAACATTTCTAAGTATCGGAAAAGAAAAAAGTAACCACCATATAGATGTTATTAAAAAAGAAAGTTGAGTAGCAAAGATAGTAGATATTCCTAAGGATGAAGCATTCGTGATAATTAGTATACATATAAGAAAGGGAATGGTACCACCAATGTATCCCCAAGCATATCCGTAGGAAGAGACCTTATCCATTTTTGAATTTTCGGTTACATCTGTAAGAAAAGAATCATAGAAAATATTAGAGCCAGAAAATCCGATCGTAGTAAAAATATAAATAGCTAAGCACATTAGCCAGTTACCTTCAGAAACGGTTGCTAAAAGTGCAGTTGAAATAACTCCAATCAATAAGAAACAAGTAAAAAATTTCTTCTTATAACCTTTATAATCAGCAATTGTCCCTAGAAATGGAGCTAAGATTGAAATAATTAATGTGGCAAGTGCGTTTGCATAACCCCAATATGCTGTAGAAATATTATCTGCCATGTTATTAGCTGCAACTTGTTTGAAAAATACAGGAAGTATAGCTGTTGTAATTACTATTGAATATGCAGAATTACCGAAATCTTGCAAAATCCAGCTTCTTTCATATTTATTCAAGATAGGATCCTCCTAAAAATTATTCTTTATTTAATTATAGAGGAATATAGAGTGCAAAATACATAAGTTAATAAATATTTACTTTTAAAATAAAGTTTTAACTTATACATTTATTTGTTTATAAAGAACTATAGAATTGGTATAATTACATAAAACTTAAATGTAGGGGGCATGTATGAATTTATATTCACAAATTGGGGAAATTTTTTTAATAATGCTAGTAGGTTTCTATGGAAATAAGAAAAAGATATTAAATGAAGAAATTAATAAAGGATTATCATCCTTGCTTATTAATATAACTTTACCGCTTCTTATAATTAATTCGTTTAATATAAAGTATAACAGTGAAATTATTTTAAATCTTTTTAAGTCACTGGGATATAGTTTTCTTTCATTTTTAATTATAATACTAATTTCTAAGCTACTATATTCAAAAGTTAATGGAGAAAAGAAAGAGATATTAAAATTTGCCACAGTATTTTCAAATTGCGGATTTATAGGTTTTCCAATAATTGAGAGTATATATGGAAAAGAAGGATTAGCCTATGCATCTATATTTAATATGGCATTTACAGTATTTCTTTGGAGCTATGGAGTGATGTTGTTTAATGGTAAGGAGAATATAAGGGATTTAAAAAAGATATTTATTAATCCAGGAATTATATCTGTTGTTATAGGAGCGGTAGTTATGGTATCTCCAGTTAAAATGCCATTAGTTATTGAAAATGTCGTTAGTATGGTTGGAGGGATGACAACACCTATTTCAATGATAATAACTGGGAGTATGATGGCCAATGTATCAATAAGGAAGGGAATAAAAGATATTTATTTATACTATGGAGTATTTGCAAAATTAATTTTGGTACCAGTTATTTTATATATAATAGTAATTATCTTAGGAATTAAATCTTTACCTACAAATGTTATTATTGCATGTGAAGCTATGCCAGTAGCAGCAACTACATCAATATTTGCAGAAAATTATAATAAGAATAAAGATTTTGCTGCATTTACAGTGTTTATTAGTACACTGTTTTCGATAGCTACTATTCCTTTAATGTTAAGATTTATAACCTGATAAAATTAAACAAGCTTGGACATAAGTCCAAGCTTGTTTTTAAGATTTTTTATATTAAAAACGTAAATCTCTTTCACCATTTTGGATTCTTTGAAGCTTATCTTCACAAGCTTTTCTAGCTGCTTCATTTGGAATTAATTGAAGATTTTTAGCTATAGCTTCTTCTCCAACTTTTTTAGTTTCTTCATCAGCATAATCAATTAAATATTCTTTAAAAGTTAATAGAGCGTTAGGTTGACAAACATTATGGATTTGTCCACTTTTAGCTAAGGCCATGAATCTTTCACCAGTTCTTCCTTCTCTATAACAAGCAGTACAATAGCTTGGAATATATCCTTGGCTACATAAACTTCTCATTACTTCGCTTGGACTTCTTTCATCACTAACCTCAAATTGAGCTGTATTTTCTTTTTCCTTATTAGTATCAGAATATCCACCTACACCAGTACAAGAACCAGCAGAAACTTGAGAAACTCCTACAGATAAAACTTCTTCTCTGAAACTGGCTTCTTCTCTTGTTGATAAGATAATACCTGTATAAGGAACAGCAATTCTTAAAATAGCTACTAACTTTTTGAAATCCTCGTCCTTAACCATATGAGGATAAGTAGAAAAGTCAACATTTTCAGCAGGTCTTAATCTTGGAACAGATAGAGTGTGAGGACCAACTCCTGTTTCCTTATCAAGATGCTCAGCGTGCAGTAACATAGCAACAGTATCATATTTATGATCATATAATCCGTAAAGTACACCCATACCAACATCATCTATTCCAGCAGCTCTTGCTCTGTGCATTGCAGTAGTGTGCCAATTATAGTCATGCTTAGGTCCTTGAGGATGAAGTCTTTCGTAGGTTGGTTTGTGATATGTTTCTTGGAATAAGATATAGGTACCAATTCCAGCATCTTTTAATTTTTTGTAATCCTCAACGGTAGTTGCGGCTATATTAACATTACATCTTCTTATAGCACCATTATCAAACTTAAGTGAATAAATGGTCTTAAGAGATTCAAGAACATATTCAAGAGGATTGTTTATAGGGTCTTCACCTAGTTCTAGTGCAAGTCTTTTATGTCCCATTGCTTCTAAGGCTTTAACTTCTTCAGCTATTTGCTCTTGAGATAATTTCTTCCTTAATAAATCATTATTGCAGTGTTGATATCCACAGTATTCACAATTATTTACACAATAGTTTGATAAATAAAGTGGAGCAAATAGAACAATTCTGTTTCCATATATTCTTTCTTTTATTTCTCTAGCAACTTTGAACATTTCGTTTACTAAATCTTCGTCTTGAACGGCTAATAAAACAGCAGCTTCTCTATGAGTTAATCCCTTGAAGTCTCTAGATCTTTCAAGTAAAGATTTTACGTAATCCTTGTCTTTTGCTAATTTTTCACCTTCAGAAATACTTTGATGAATTTCTTCCTCAATTATAAATTCTTCAGCCTTGTATTCTCTAATCATAACAACGACACTCCTTAATATTACTTTTTAGTTATAGCAGATTTAACTTGTACATTTGTAACTCTTCCAAGCTTACCAGTTAAGGCACCTATTTCATCTGTTGTCCCATCAACGATAATTGAAATTACTGAAACTCCTTTTTCTTTATAAGGAATGCCCATTCTCCCTACGATGATAGAGGCAAAATCATGAAGTATTTCATTAACTTTAGGTGCAGATTCAATGCTATCAAGAACGATAGCAACTACGCCAACCCTATTTTTATCTTCCATAGAACCTCCAGTAGTACCTTCAATATACTATTGAAAAATTTAATTAAAGTAATTTGTATTCTAAAATATAAAAACCCTCCGCAAAGCAGAAGGTAAATTTTTATAAACAAATAAGTATATTATGCTATCATAGCATCGATATTTGTCTTCAAATCCTTTTGCTTAGTAATACCTTGCAATAAGAAAGAAAATTAGAATAAAAAAGGTTAAGGTCAGTTAAAAGAAGATTATAGAGTTTTAACTATATAGATAAAACTTATTTATGTCCTTTTATCCAAGCTTATAAATAATTACAATATATATTTTACAGCAGTTTATTCCATATATCAACAAGGAGATAATTAATCACAACTAACTTTAGTGAGAGCTAACGAATTTAACTATGCAATTAGCGACTGTTTTGGTATAAGGTTTAAATGACAAAGGTATACCCTGAAAAGTATATTGGGTTAAAAAGTAGGAATACCAGCAGCAGCAGCAGTTGCGGCTCCTGTTGCAGTAGTTGTAGTATCCGCAGAAGTAGAGGCTTCCTTAACTCTATCTCTAATAATAGCTTGTTGTGCAGCCATAAAAGTTAAATTACTTCCAATATTTTGTAAGAAGGTACCGAGTATAATTTTTTGTTCAATATTGAGTCCTATAGAAAGTTGAAGTGCTACAATAGTTGCAGCTACAGGTAATTCTTCAGGTTTTAAGTCATAAATGGACATAATATCTCCTTAAATACATGGCTTATAGTAAGTATAATATGCGGGTAAGCAAAAGGTTATGTGTGTGTACATAAAATAGGTAAATTTGAATAAATGCATTTTAATTAACTTCACCTTTATGAATATAAAATCATATAAATAATATAGATGTAAAATGAAATATTTTTAAAGAGGAAGTGTTCAAATGGTAGCTAACATTATCAATTATTACGGAGGCGGTAATACAGCAAGAGGACAAGTTAATTATTATGATTCGATATTAAGTAATATTAAAGATTTATATATAGTAAAAAATGCTCCTCAAATAATAAAGACTTCTTTCATAAAATCAATTGCTCAAGCTTATCTATTAAGAGAATATGAAATAGAGCTTATAAATAGTTATATGCATAATGAATATATAGAAGGTGTAATTATTCCAGAAGCTCAGGTTGCATTTGTTGATGGTAATCCTATTTATGGATCAAAAATTGCTCAAGTAAATAGGGGTAAAGAATATATAGATTTATCAGGGATAATGAAAGAATCTGAATTAGTAGAAAAAGAACGGGAAATTGAGGAGCTTAAGGATAAAATGAAATCAGAATTCAAAGCAGCAGAACATTCCTTTAATGAAGCTTTGAAATATTATAATAAGTTAAAAGAAATATATATGGAAAACTTAGATATCGGTAAGGCTAATAAACTGGCTAAATCTCTTGTAGAGGAAATATATTCTGATAGCTGCGAAAATAAAGAATCAAAAGTATATCATAGATACTTTGAAGCAGTTACTCCAGAAGGAACAAAGGATTTTATCCCTAATATAACAAGAAATCTTGACAAGAGATATCTTATTAAAGGAAGACCAGGGACAGGAAAATCCACTATATTGAAGAAGATATTAGATGAAGGTATGAGTAGGGGAATGGATTTAGAAGTTTATCATTGTGGATTTGATCCAGAGAGTCTTGATATGGTAGTTATTAGAGAGTTAGGAGTTTGTGCATTTGATAGCACAAATCCTCATGAATATTATTCAGAAAGAGATTCTGACGTAGTTATTGATACTTATAATGAGTTAATAACTGAGGGTACAGATGAGAAATTTAAAGATATAATTTCAAAAATAACTGATGATTATAAAGCAAGACTTGATGAAGGAAAGACCCATTTATCTGAAGGGAAAAAATATATGTTGCAAATTGAAGCAATATATTTAAGATGCTTAGACAAAGAGAAATTAAGAAATTTAGAAAGAGGATTAGGTACACTAATTGATATGTATGTTAGGTAATATATGTTTAGAGGAGGATTTGAGTCAATCAAAATATATCTTCCTCTAATTTTTTGTTATAGGCATATCTTTTTTCTTAAAGTAACACATAGTATTGAAAATTAATACTATAAGATATACAGCAAAGAGGAAAAAGGAGTTAACTATATGCGTATAATATATACTTTATTTATTGCTCTAGCAAATAACATCGATAACATCAGTGTTAGGATTGCTTATAGTATTAGAGGGATTAAAATCCCCATGTCTAAAAATTTATATATTTCCTTTATAACCTTTATTTTTGCCTCATTAGCAGCTTTGTCTGGGCAAGTTGTTTCACAAACTTTAAATTCACGTATATCTTCATATTTAAGTATGATATTGCTAATTGGAATAGGTATTTGGATTATAATTGAGCCATATAGAAATAAGAAAAATAAAGAAGAGGAAGTAATAGTTAATGAAGATATTTCTATACAAGATATAATGAAGAATCCAGAAAAGGCTGATGTAAATAACTCAAAGGATATAGATTATAAGGAAGCAACGCTGCTAGGAGTAGCCTTATCAATGGATACACTAGGTGGAGGTCTTAGTGCTGGAATGATAGGAGTTAATCCTATTTTTGTGGGGTTCTTTTCTGCTTTGGTTAGCTTCATAGCTTTATGGGTTGGAAATTATGTAGCAAAAATATTTAGTAAATGGAATATTGGAGAAAAAGCTCCAATTATAGCAGGGGTGTTATTAATATTAATTGGGATAAAACAAATTATATAATTAACACTTAGTAAAGAATAGTTATAAAAAATATATATAATAGGGTTTTAAGTTCAACTAATAACTTATTCATGCCTGAAAATGTCCCGAAACCGACATTTTCAAACAAGAATAAATTTAGTTTCCTATAAAAAACCCTATATTACAGAAAGAAGAGGAAATGTTATGGATGATCTATAGTCCATAAAAGTTTCTCTTCTTTTAAATTTAGGAGAACAGTAAAATCATTCAAAGAATATATCTATAAAGGGATAATAATAATTTGGATTGGAAAATGGATAAAGCAATAATAGTAATACCTGGTATAATGGGTTCGAATTTGAAGAATTCAGAAAATAATAATATAGTTTGGGTAAATGAAAAAGGCCCATTTGGGATTATGGAGTTAATTTATTTATTAAATGGAGAATTGCATTGTAACGAAGAAGGAGAGTCAATAAAACCTATAGAACCAAATAATGGGGAAGATGAATATGGAGCTAAAGATAGTTATAAAAAATTAATTACAACATTAGAAGAGAAATTAGGCGAAGGTTATAAAATTCAATTTTTTGCTTATGATTGGAGATTAGACAATAGTAAAAATGTAATATTTTTAAAAGAACTTATTGATAAATTTAAAAAGGTAATTATCATAGCACATAGTATGGGAGGTCTTATAGCGGCTAAATATATAATTGAGTATGGAAAAAATAAGATAGATAAGTTAATTACACTTGGGACTCCATATTGGGGATCAATAGACGCAGTACAATGTTTGTATAATGGAAAAATTAATATTCTATCAAAGGATATAGAAGGGATAATAGAGCAGGCCTCATTATCTTTTATATCAAGAAATATAAAAGAACTTCTATATAATTATCCAAGTATATATCAACTTATTCCTAATGAGCAATTTACGGAAAATAAGCCGTGGTTATTAACTACAGATGAAGAGTTAGATCATTGGTATGATTATTTTTGGCAGGATAAGGAAGAAGAGTGTAATGATGTAGAGAAAACGAAAAAATTCATAGAAACTATATCTAATAATAGTCTTTATGAGAAGGCATTAAATTTTCATAAAGAGATAAAAGATTTCTTTAATTATATAGAAGATTTGGATTATAGATTTATAGTTGGTATTGATATAAATACAATAGATGCAATAAAAATAATAGATAGTAATAATATAATGGGAACTGTAAAAGCTGTAGAACCAAGATATTCAAAAGAAGGTGATGGGGTAGTGCCTTTTTTAAGTGCAATTATGAATAGTAAAGAGAATGATAGAGTAATTAAAGCTTATGAAGTAAGTCATAAGGATTTAGTTGAGAATGAGAAAATATTAGATACAATTATTAAGTTCATTAATTCAGATAAAGCTATAGTTAATAATGATGAAAGAGAGAAGGAAACTATAGGGAAGAAAAACATGAAATTTGTTTTTGCAGGAGATGTTGATATTAAAATATTTAGTGGACGAAATGAAATTTATAACGTTACTAAAATAATTAAGGATGAGTTTTATGGATATAGAATTTATGGGCAAGAAGAATTCAAAGTAAATATTGTAGGAAAAATAGGCGACCAAGCAATTTTTGTTGGAACAGGAGAAGCTCAACAATTAATTATAAAGATTAAATCTCACAAAGAACAAATAGTTGACTTTTCAATTGGAAATGAAAGATATTTGTATAAATTCGATAGAATTCATTTAATGAAGGGATCTAGACTTTATGTTAATGTCGACTATGAAGAGAAGGTTTGGTTGGAATTAGATTATAATGGTGATGGTAAAGTAGATGAGGTTATTATATAAGAATAAAGGGAGAGTTTATGTATATAAGTTCTCCCTTTATTTATTGAAACTATTATTATATTACCTTAATGGATTTTTTGTATAGTAGGCAATTCCAATTGCCCCTGGACCAACATGTAATCCAATTACAGGGCCAATATCACATATAGGTACTTGGACATTAAGACTTTGTTTCAGAATTAATGCCAAATCCTTAGCTTCGTCAATACAATTAATATGATGGATTGCTACTTCTCCTAATCCAAATTTATTAACATCATTTAGAAACATATCAGCCATCTCTAATTTAGCTCTTCGTTTAGTTCTTATTTTATTAGCGATAGAAGTTTTACCGTCTTCAACAGTCAAAATAGGTATTATCTTTAATATGTTACCTATTAATGCGCTAGCGCCACCAATCCTTCCCCCTTTTTTTAGGTAAACTAAATTATCAGGTATAAAAAGGAATCTACTTCTTCGGGTGTTTTCCAGGGCAATAGTTTTGACTTCTTCTAAAGATTGTCCATCTTTTGCAGCTCTAGCAGCAACAATTGCAGCAAAGCCTAATTGCATACTATTTGAACGTGAATCAACTATTTCGATCTTTGCATTAACATAATTTTCAAGAATCATTTCTTTAACCATATGAGCTGTAGAATATGTACCACTCATACTTGAGGAAAGAAATACACATAGTATCTCATCACCTTTTTTAATTATGTTTTCCATACAAGTATATATTTCTTCAACAGAAGGTTGAGAAGAAGTTGGAATACCGCGTTTCTCCATCATTTCATAAAAGGTATCATTTTTTAAATTAACTTCCCTAAAGTTATCATTATCAAACAATACATTTAAGGATACTACATTTATTCCTAATGAAGCTCTAAGAGTTTCATCAATGTAACTAGTGCTATCAGTTATAATTTGTACAGCCATAATTAAATCTCCATTTATATAAAAATTATTTATTACTTATTATAATTTTATCACTCCTTTGATATGTTTTCATTAATTGTAAAATAATAAATAATAGACCTATAAGGGATTATCTATTATAATATTATTTAATGACGTATATTATTGTGTGGATTTATGAAGTATTTTTGTAATGATACATAAATTAATAGGAATTATCAGATTATCAATCATGATTATGTATTTTAACACTTTACTAAGAAATTCTGGAATACATTGATAAAAATTTAGGTTTGGAAGTGTATTTTTTGAAGAAAACAAAAAAATGTGTTGATTTCTTATCATTATGAGAATATAATTAATACAGATTAGTTGGACAACGGCGTTCAATAGAATTACTTTAATATCTTTTGAAGGTGGTTCTGTTGAGCGCCGTTTTTACGAAAAAAAGTAGAGCATATATTGAGGGGGGGATTTTTATGTCAAAATATTCAAAAGAGGATATTGTTAGAATTGTAGAAGAAGAGGGCGTTAAGTTTATAAGACTTCAATTTACTGATATGTTTGGAACTTTCAAAAATGTAGCTATTACAGATAGTCAGCTACAAAAGGCATTAGATAATGAATGTATGTTTGATGGATCATCTATTGATGGATTTGTTAGAATAGAGGAATCAGACATGTATTTAAGACCAGACTTGGATACTTTTGCGATTTTCCCTTGGAGACCACAACAAGGAAAGGTTGCAAGATTAATCTGTGATGTTTATAGACCTGAAGGAAAGCCATTTGAAGGAGATCCAAGAAATATATTAAAGAGAGTTTTAAAAGAAGCTGAGGATTTAGGATATACAATGAATGTTGGACCTGAGTGTGAATTCTTCTTATTTAAGACAGACACAGATGGGGAGCCAACTACAGAAACTCATGATGAAGCAGGATATTTTGATTTGGCACCAATAGATGCTGGTGAAAATGCAAGAAGAGATATGACGCTTGCATTAGAAGAAATGGGATTTGAAATAGAAGCATCACATCATGAAGTTGCGCCAGGACAACATGAAATAGATTTTAAATATTCTGATGCTTTATCCACAGCTGATAATATAATGACATTTAAATTAGTTGTTAAATCTATAGCACAAAGACATGGAGTTCATGCAACATTTATGCCAAAACCAGTGTTTGGGATAAATGGTTCAGGAATGCATGTAAATATGTCGTTAAATAAAGATGGCAAAAATGCATTTGTTGATGAATCGGATGTAAATGGATTAAGTAAGACAGCATATAGCTTTATAGCAGGAATAATTGAAAATATAAAAGGAATGGCAGCAATCACCAATCCATTAGTAAATTCATATAAGAGATTAGTTCCAGGGTATGAGGCACCTGTTTATGTTGCTTGGTCATGTAAAAATAGAACTCCACTAATAAGAGTTCCAGCAGCAAGAGGAGCTGGTACAAGAATAGAATTAAGATGTCCAGATCCAAGTGCAAACCCATATTTGGTTTTAGCAACCCTTTTAGCAGCAGGACTTAATGGAATCAAAAAGAATTTAACTCCTCCTGCAGAAGTGGATGGTAATATATTCAAGATGACGGAAGAAGAGAGAGAAGAAGCAGGGATAGAAGCATTACCAGGAGATTTGCATGAAGCTGTGGGCTATATGAAGGAAAATGAATTGGTTAAAGCTACTTTAGGTGAGCATGTATACAAGAACTATACAAAGGCAAAACAAAAGGAATGGGAAGAATATATAACTAAAGTTCATCAATGGGAATTAGATAGCTACATGAAAAAGTATTAATAATAGATAGGATGAGTTGCTATGGATTTTAGTAGGGGTATAATAATTGCTTTGGGCAATTTAGAGACAGCAAGAAAGGTTGAATTAATTTTAAAAGCTGAAGGGCATACAGTAATAGGGACATGCGCTTCAGGAAATGAATTAATTAGAAGGACCAGGCTAGAATACCCTAGCTTAATAATAGTAGGATATAAGCTGTCTGATATGACCATTATGGATGTATATGATTCCCTTGGGGAAGACTGTAGTTTCTTAGCTATAGTAAATGAACCTTATAAGTCCTTCGTCCAAGAAGAAACTGATATATATTGTATAAGTAATCCGATATCAAAACCAGTACTCTTAAATGCAGTTGATTTGATATTTCAAAGCCAAAGAAGAATCATAAAGCTTCGGGAAAAGGTAGAGAAATTAGAACATACTATTGAAGATAGAAAATTCATTGAGAAAGCTAAAGGAATGCTAATGGCAAGTAGAGGTATGTCGGAAAGCGAAGCATTTAGATATATACAGAAGAGTAGCATGGACAGTGGACAAAAGATGGGTGATGTTGCGAAGGCTATATTGAATAGTGAAATTTAAGTACATGATACTTACCCCAAAAAGTTTAGTTCCATTTTTAATTGTAATTGTGTTTGCGAGTATATATACTTTAGTATAGGTACTCGCTGTTTGTTCCTATATATTATCAAAGGCGATATTTAACGGAAGGGGCCATGTTTATGAATAATTATTATCCAAAGAAAACTGGGTTATATAGCCCAAGTTTTGAGCATGATGCATGCGGTATTGGAGCCGTAGCAAATATTAAAGGAGAGAAATCTCACAAAGTTCTACAAGATGCATTAAATATCCTTGTTAACCTAGAACACAGAGGTGGAATTGGGGCTGAAGAAAATACAGGAGATGGAGCTGGTGTTTTATTTCAAATTCCACACAGATTTTTTAAAGAAGAAGGACAAAAATTAGGAATAATTCTTCCAAATGAGGGGGAATATGCTGTAGCAATGCTTTTCCTATCTCAAAAGGAAGATGTGAGAGAAGAAGGCAAGAAGATTTTTGAAGAAACTCTCAAAGAAGAGGGCACAGAGTTATTAGCTTGGAGAGAGGTGCCTACAAATTCTACTGATTTGGGAAAGACAGCTCTCTCTTGCATTCCATACTTTTTACAAGCAATTGTTAAAAAGCCTGAGGGGATAAAGAAAGGCATAGAATTTGAAAGAAAACTTTATGTTCTAAGAAGGAAAATAGAGAAAAAGGCATTAAAAAATCCAAAGATGCATGATGAAACATTCTACATACCATCTTTCTCTTCAAGAACAATAGTATATAAAGGAATGCTTTTAGCTACTCAATTAAAGAGTTTCTATAAAGATTTAAGTAATGCTAAAGTTCAAACTTCTTTAGCACTTGTTCACTCAAGATATAGTACAAACACATTCCCAAGTTGGGAAAGAGCACATCCTAATAGATATATGATTCATAATGGAGAAATTAATACACTTAGAGGAAATGTTAATAAGATTTATTCAAGAGAATCTAGATTTAAGTCATCAGTTTTAGGAGATGAGATAAATAAGATTTTACCTGTAATAGATAAGGAAGGGTCAGATTCAGCAATATTGGATAATACTTTAGAATTCCTATTAATGAATGGAAGAGATCTTCCAAAGGCTGTTATGATGGCTATTCCAGAACCTTGGGCAAAAAGTCAAGTTATGAGCAAGGAAAAGAAAGAGTTCTATGAATATTATGCTACTATGATGGAACCATGGGATGGACCAGCTGCTATAGTATTTACAGATGGTGAAAAACTTGGAGCAGTACTTGATAGAAATGGATTAAGACCAGCTAGATATTATGTAACTGACGATGATTATTTAATTCTTTCATCAGAAGTTGGAGTTCTAGATGTTGAGCCTGAAAAAATAGTACTAAAAGATAGATTAACTCCAGGAAAAATGTTACTTGTAGATACAGTTAATGGAGAGTTTATAGATGATAAAGATTTAAAAGAAAAGTATTCAAAAGAATATCCATATGGTAGATGGCTTAAAGAAAAGTTAATTAAGATAGAAGATTTAGAGGAAACTCAAGAAGAAGTAAAAGTATATGATGAAGAAGAAAGAGCAAGACTTCAAAAATCATTTGGATTTACTTATGATGATTTAAAAAATACTGTACTAAAAATGGCGGAGAATGGAGAAGAACCATTAGCAGCTATGGGTATTGATACACCACTTGCAGTTTTATCTGAAAAACCACAACCTCTATTTAATTACTTTAAACAATTATTTGCACAAGTTACGAACCCACCAATAGATGCTATAAGAGAAGAAATAGTTACAGCTACAGATGTATTTATTGGAACAGAAGGCAACCTATTAGAAGATACAAAAGAAAATTGTAGACAAATTAAGTTGCATTCACCAATTTTAAGTAATGAAGACTTCTTAAAGATAAAGCATATTAATAGAGATGGTTTTAGAGTTAAAGAGCTAAGTATATTGTTTAAAAAGGATAAAGGGGAAAATGCGTTAGAAGAAGCTTTGGAAAACTTATTTAACGAAGCTGATAAAGCATATGATGATGGATATAACCTAATTATATTAAGTGATAGAGGCGTAAACAGTGAATATGTCGCAATACCTTCATTATTAGCTGTTTCAGGATTACATCAACACTTAGTGTCAAAAGGAACAAGAACTTCATTAGGTCTGATATTAGAAAGTGGAGAACCAAGAGAAGTTCATCATTTTGCTACATTACTTGGATTCGGAGTTTCTGCAGTAAATCCATATTTAGCTTATGAATCTATTAGAGAGTTATCAGAAGAAGGATTACTAGATATTTCTTATGAAAAAGGAGTATATAACTTCAATAAAGCTGTTCTTAAAGGAATAGTTAAAATACTTTCTAAGATGGGTATTTCTACAATTCAATCATACCAAGGTGCTCAAATCTTTGAAGCTTTAGGTGTTGGAGAACAAGTTATTGATAAATACTTTACTAATACAATAAGCAGAATTGGTGGAGTAGGCATCAAAGAAATACAAAAAGAAGCTGAATTAAGACATGAGGATGGTTATGACAAAAAGGGATTAACATTAGATTTAACATTGGATTCAGTTGGTAGCCATAAATATAGAAGTAATGCGGAGGAGCACTTATATAATCCTCTGACTATACACAAACTACAAGAAGCTACTAAGAGAGGCGATTATAATCTATTTAAAGAATATACAAAACTATTAGATAGAGAAGAATCAGCATTAAACTTAAGAGGTTTAATTGATTTTGATTACTCAGCAGAGTCCATATCAATTGATGAGGTAGAATCTGTTGATTCTATAGTTAAGAGATTTAAAACAGGAGCTATGTCATATGGTTCTATTTCTAAGGAAGCACATGAAGCTCTTGCAATAGCAATGAACAGATTAGGTGGAAAATCTAATACTGGAGAAGGTGGAGAGGATCCGGAAAGATGGATTCTAGATGAAAATGGAGATTCTAGAAATTCAGCAATTAAGCAGGTTGCATCAGGTAGATTTGGAGTAACTTCTGAATACTTAGTTAGTGCAAAAGAAATTCAAATAAAGATGGCTCAAGGAGCTAAACCAGGAGAAGGTGGACAACTGCCAGCTTCTAAGGTTTATCCATGGGTAGCTAGAACTAGAAGATCAACTGCAGGTGTTGGATTAATTTCACCACCACCACATCATGATATTTATTCAATTGAAGATTTAGCTCAGCTTATCTATGATCTTAAAAACTCAAATACTGGAGCAAGAGTATCAGTTAAACTAGTTTCAGAGGGTGGAGTAGGAACAATAGCAGCTGGAGTTGCAAAAGGTGGAGCAGATGTTATCTTAATATCTGGATATGATGGAGGAACGGGAGCATCGCCAAGAACTTCTATCCAACATGCTGGATTACCATGGGAATTAGGGCTTGCAGAAGCTCATCAAACACTTGTAATGAATAACCTTAGAGAAAGAGTTGTAGTTGAAACAGATGGAAAACTTATGACTGGTAAGGATGTTGCTATAGCAGCATTACTTGGAGCAGAAGAATTTGGTTTTGCAACTGCACCACTTGTAGTTCTGGGTTGTGTAATGATGAGAGTTTGTAACTTGGATACTTGTCCGGTTGGTATAGCTACTCAAAATGAAGAATTAAGAAAAAGATTTAAGGGAAATCCAGACTATGTAGTAAACTTCATGAAATTTATAGCTGAAGAGCTTAGAGAATATATGGCTAAACTTGGATTCAGAACTATAGAAGAAATGGTTGGAAGATTTGATAAGTTAAAGGCTAAGGAAGATATTAAAGGCTGGAAGGCTAAGAAGGTTGACTTAAGGGCTGTATTAAATGCGCCTGCAGTTGAAAAAGGAAAGGCTATAAGCTTTAAAGCTGACAAAGCATATAACCATAAATTAAATGAAGTTATTGATAGCACCTTATTCTTAAAAATAGCTGAAAAAGCTTTAAAGAACAAGGAAAGAGTATCTGTTGAGGTGGATATTACTAATGTTAATAGAACAGTAGGTACTATACTTGGTTCAGAAGTAACAAGAAAGTATAAATCAGAAGGATTAGAAGAAGATACTATAAGAATTAAATGTAATGGATCTGGAGGACAAAGTTTTGGTGCATTTGTACCTAAGGGATTAACTCTAGAAATAGAGGGAGATTCAAATGATTACTTTGGAAAAGGGCTTTCAGGAGGTAAATTAATTGTTTATCCAAACGAACAAAGTAAGTTTAAAGCAGAAGAGAATATCGTTATAGGAAATGTTGCATTATATGGAGCAACAAGTGGTAAAGCCTTCATAAACGGTATTGCTGGAGAAAGATTCTGCGTTAGAAACTCAGGTGCTATAGCAGTAGTTGAAGGGGTAGGAGATCACGGATGTGAATACATGACTGGAGGTAAAGCAGTTATATTAGGACCTACAGGTGTAAACTTTGCAGCAGGTATGAGTGGCGGAGTTGCTTATGTTTTAGATGAGGATGGAAGCTTCAGTAACAAGGTTAATTTACAAATGGTTTCACTAGAAGAAGTCGATGCAGAAGAGGCTAAAGAACTTAAAGAAATAATTAAAGAACATGTTTTAGCAACTGTATCATCTAAAGGTAAATGGGTACTTGATAATTTTGAAGACTTATTACCTAAATTCCATAAGGTTATGCCTCATGACTATAAGGCTATGCTTAGTATCGTTAAAGAGAAAGAAGCACAAGGCCTTAAGGGTGAAGAAGCATTAATTGCAGCATTCTATGAAAAAACAGGAAAGAATAAATAGGAAGGAGGCAAAATTATGGGAAAACCAACTGGATTTTTAGAATTTGAAAGAGAAGAGGGGAAAAATATTGACCCTTTAAAAAGATTAGAGGGCTGGGAAGAATTTCACACCAGCCTGCCTAAGGAAAAGCAAGAAATACAAGGAGCAAGATGTATGGATTGCGGTATTCCATTTTGCCAATCTGGTATCATGATAAATGGTATGGTATCAGGATGTCCTATAAACAATCTTATTCCTGAGTGGAATGATTTAATTTATAGAGGAAAATGGAAAGAAGCTGTTAAGAGATTATTAAAGACAAATAATTTCCCAGAGTTTACTGGAAGAGTATGTCCTGCGCCTTGTGAGGCAGCATGTACAGCTGGAATTAATGGCCCTGCTATTACAATTAAGGAAAATGAAAGATCTATTATTGATAGAGCGTATGAAGAAGGACTGATAAAAGCAGAACCTCCTAAGGTTAGAACTGATAAAAAAATTGCGATTATAGGTTCAGGCCCATCAGGTCTTGCAGCAGCAGATACTTTAAATAAAAGAGGTCATAATGTTACTGTATTTGAAAGACATGATAGAATTGGTGGACTATTAATGTATGGAATACCAAACATGAAGTTAGATAAATCAGTAATTGATAGAAGAGTTAACCTTATGAAGGAAGAGGGGGTAGAGTTTGTAACCAATGCAAATATTGGAGAAAACTATGCTGCTAGTGATATCTTAAAAGATTTTGATGCTGTCGTTCTTGCAACTGGTGCATCAAATCCTAGGGACTTAAAAGCTCCGGGCAGAGAGCTTAAAGGGATCCATTATGCTGTTGATTTCTTAAGAGCTAATACTAAGAGTTTATTAGATTCTGAACTTAAAGATGGAAATTATATTTCTGCAGAAGGAAAGAATGTAATAGTAATTGGTGGAGGGGATACTGGAACTGACTGCGTTGGTACATCATTAAGACATGGGGCAAAATCACTTGTCCAATTTGAAATTATGAATAAGTTACCAGTAGAAAGAACAGAAAATAATCCATGGCCACAATGGCCAAGAATCCTTAAGGTGGATTATGGTCAAGAAGAGTTTGTTGCAAAGTATGGAGATGATCCAAGAAAGTATGCAATAAATGTTAAGAGCTTTGAAGGTGATGCAGAAGGTAATCTTAAAAAGGTCAAAACAGTTGATGTTAAGTGGGAAAAGAATGATAAAGGTGCAATTATACCTGTAGAAGTACCAGGCTCTGAAAGAGACTGGGAGGCAGAACTTGTGCTTTTAGCTATGGGATTCTTGGGAACTCAAAACTATGTAGCTGATGCCTTTGGAGTTGAACTTGATGCTAGAACAAATATAAAAGCAGGTTATGGAAAGTTTAAAACAAATGTAGATAAAGTTTTTACAGCTGGAGATGCTAGAAGAGGCCAATCTCTTGTAGTTTGGGCTATAAATGAAGGAAGAGCTGTTGCTAAATCTGTAGATGAATACCTAATGGGTTATACAGGACTTTAATTAGAAGCAATGTAATAAAAAAAGAGGCTAAAATTTAGCCTCTTTTTTATTTTATATTAATAGTAAATTTTAAATCTTCTCTAAGGGTATATTCTTTTTCTAAGTCAGTAGCTTTTAAAGTGTAAGTGGTATCCTCAGGAAGGTAATCTATTTTTGCTACAAATTGATTATTTCCTAAGTCTTTTACAACTTCCTTTTCTAAGGAATATTTTTTATGAGCTGCATCTTCTATTATTAAGTCATATGGTCCCATCGCAGCAATAAGGTTTGAACATTGATAGTAAACTAAAGTTGAATCTTTAGTATTTTCAATTTTTGATACTTTGTAATCTCCAAGTTTTCCTTCACTTAAGGTAGTGATTTCTTTCAAGTTTAGAGGTGTTGATTTAGAAACTACATCAAAGTTCCAATTAGAGTTGCTAAGAGTATTTTGAAACTCTTTGGATGGAACAGCAGGTATAAAGGTTATAGCCTTAGTATCTTCGTATACATTATTAAAGATATATTCCATGCAATTTTTGTTTATTTCTTTAGTCTTGTTACCGACGCCAGTATTTCCTTTAAATCCAATAACTCTTCCTTTGTCATCAAAAGCAAAATAATCAATAGGAGAATCATTTGAAGTTAGTGCATCAGATGAAGTTCTTAATGCAGTATTAAGCGGGGTTAATACAAGTTGGTTTACAGTTAAGTTTGGTTGAAGTTCTGATAAATTAATAGATGTTGGTACCTTAGTAATGTTATTACTTACTTTGTTAGTTGATACCTTGAATTTAAAGTTCCAATCTCCATTAACTCCTTGAAATAATTCTTTAATATCTAAATCCATTAGAAAATTATCAGGTAAGGTAACATTTCCTCCTAAGATAGTATTTCTTAATGCAGCTGGAAGATAATCTCTGGATGTTGAAAAGTTTTCTATACCAACATAGGTGTTTTTATTTATAAAGCTGCCAGTTCCGCCTGAAGAGAAACTTACTTTTTCTCCATTAATTTTAAAATCTTTCTCAAAGATATGAGGGCTATTATTTAACTCATTTTTACTTTCAACAGTATATGCTATACCAAGCTCTAAGCCGTCATAAGATATGCTGTTTATAGTAACTGTAACTCCATTTGATGTCTTTGAAAGATTAAGATCAGAACTATATTTAACATAATCTCTATCAATTAAGTTTTTATCACTTAAAAATTGAAATACTGAACCAACTACAGGTAAGCTTCTAGCATAAGCAGGGAAAGCAGCACTTAAACATGTAGTCGAAATAAGAGTAATAGCTGCAAGCATAGATACGTTCCTTAAAAATCTACTATTTACATTCTTTCTAGCAGGCAGTGCATCTAAAGAATCTTTTATTTTTAACTCTAGGTCATCTGGTAGATAAAGAATTTCATTTTTTGCTTTATCTTTTAAAATATCGTCAAATATTAAATCGTCTTTCATAAATACCTCCTATAAATCTTTTAATACTTCATAGAGTTTACTTCTTGCTCTAGAAAGCCTAGATCGAACGGTTCCATCAGGAATATTAAGGAGCTTTGCAATATCTTTTTGAGGAATATCTTCAAAATAGAATAATGTTGTTACTATTCTCAAGTCATCTTCTAATGAATTTATAGCAGAAGTAAGTTCTAATTTAGAAGAATCTAGAGAAATGCTTTCAGTATTATCAATAAAGTCTAGATTAACTATCTTTTTATTTTTAGTCACTGTATTTTTACATTCATTAATTAAAATCCTTATAAGCCAAGTTTTAAAATATTCATCCTTCTTTAAGTAAGTAATATTTTGAAATGACTTTACTATAGTATTTTGAATTGAATCCTCAATATCATGTTTATTCCTAAGGATGCTTAAGGCGATTCTATACATGGATGTTTTGTTGTTATCTATCAATCTAACAAAGGCATCTTTATCACCTTTCTTTGCGAGACGTACATCCAATTCTGTTGTGTTAGCATTATCAATTGTTGTAACTAATTGCATCTTATTTCCTCCTGTATATATAAAAGTCTTAGCTAAGAGGTTTTATATCTATTAGACAGACTGATGTTCAGAAATGTTCACAAGATAATAAAAATAATCAAATGTTTCCATAAGTAAATATATGGTATAATTATATCAAATCATAAGTTAGCATTGGGGGGAATACAAATAGAAGGTATATGAGAAAGTTAATTGAAAATTATTAAAAGGTGGGGTTACATGAGAATCAAAAATATTTTTATATCAACTTTAAAATCTATAGGGTATGCAGGAATATATCTAATAGCACAAGTTGCTATTGCTTTCATATATGGCATAGTTTATGTAGCGGTTAACATCAATAAATTTGGTTCTGGAAATTATGATAATATTGCAGATACTTTTCAAAAAGAATTTTTAGGACAAGCATATATTATTGCCTTAATAGCTGCAATCGTAACATTTGGGATATATGTACTTATGTTTAGAAACAAAGAAGAAAATCTATTTGTGAGATGTAGATTTAAAGCTTTTAATTTAAAGGTAGGCTTAAGTTTAATACCGCTAACAATTGCTTTATCGGCATTTTCAGTTTCTCTCGTAGGAATGTTAGTGCAATTCTTCCCAAGTTATCAGGAAGTATCAGATACTTTACAAGCTGCTAATGGGTCAATGCTATCTGTTTTAGCAATTACGATATTAGCACCTATTTTTGAGGAAATTCTATTTAGAGGAATAGTATTTAATGAGTTAAAAAAATCAATGCCAGTAATTCCAGCAATTATTGCTCAAGGAGTACTTTTTGGTATTTATCACTTAAATCTATTACAAGGCATATATGCAGCCATACTAGGTTGTATTTTAGGATTAATTTATCAAATGACCAAGTCACTTTGGAGTAATATAATAGTTCATATGACATTTAACCTCTTAGGTGTGTTTGTAATGCCATATGTATTAGATAAAACATCATGGTTTGTAATAGGATATATAATACTTGGAGCAATACTAACTGGAATAATTTTAAGATACATTTATAAGAAAACAAAAGTGGAAATAATGGTTATAGAATCAGATTTATAGAAAAAAGATAGGAGATTTCTCCTATCTTTTTTATTTTATCCATATGTCAGCCCATTTTTGAATTTCACTCATGGCTTTTTGTAGCGCAAGACCTTTTTCAGTTAGATTATATTCTATTCTAACTGGAGTCTCTGGATATACTTTTCTTTCAATAATTCCTTCAGCTTCTAATTCTTTGAATCTAGCAGTTAAAACTCTGTCACTTAATTCTGGTATTAAGCTACGAATGTCAGAAAATCGTCTAGGGCCGTTTAATAAACCATTTATTATTAAACCTATCCATTTTTTGCCTAAAAGCTCAAAGGCCTTTTCAAATTTGGGACAAAGATGAGTGTCTCCCATAATTATCACCTCACTATTATTGTAAAACCATTACTTAAAAAAGTAAATAACTTTTCTTAGTTTATTACTTGACAAAAGTATATTACTTTTGATATTATACTTACATAAAGTAAGAGATAACAATTCTCAATAAGAATATGAATTAAAAGGAGATATAAAAATGAGTAAAGTATTATATATTAAAGGACACCCATTACAAGAGAGTGCATCAAATTCTTTAACAGTGGGAAGGATATTTATAGATGAATATAAGAAAGTAAATCCACAAGATGAGATTAAAGAGCTAGATCTTTATAAAGAATATATACCATTAATAGATGAAGATATATTTGCAGCTTGGGGAAGTTTAGCAGCAGGTGCAGACTTTAATAGTCTTACAGAGGAGCAAAAGAAGAAGCTTGTAAGATTTAATGAATTGACTGATGAATTTTTAAAATATGATAAATATGTATTTGCTACACCTGTTTGGAATTTTTCAGTACCACCAATAGTTAAGGCATATATAGATACAATATGTGTAGCTGGAAAAACATTTAGATATACTGAAGCTGGTCCAGTAGGATTGTTAGAAGGAAAGAAGCTTCTTCATATTCAAGCTAGCGGAAGCGTATTTTCAGAAGGTCCAGCAGCTGTATTCGAGCATGGAGCAAGCTATATAAAGGCAGTAGCAGGATTTATAGGAATAAATGATGCAGAAACATTCTACGTAGAAGGACACAATCAATATCCAGATAGAAAAGATGAGATTATTGAGAAAGCAAAAAGAGATATAGTTGAAGTTGCAAAGAGATTTTAGGTGATAGATATGATTAAAGTGGTTAATGGTCAAAAAGTAAAAGATGGGGCAGGAGTTTCATTAAATAGACTGATAGGAACATCTAATTTAGAAGATGCAAATCCATTCTATTTATTAGATGAATTTAGAAGTGAAGACAAGGCTGATTATATGGCAGGATTTCCAATGCATCCGCATAGAGGGATTGAAACTATTACCTATATGGTGAAAGGTTCCTTTAGACATAGAGATTCAAAAGGTAATGAAGGAATATTAAATGCTGGAGATGTTCAATGGATGACTTCAGGAAAAGGGATACTCCATGAAGAAATGCCGATTATGAAGGATGGAGAGCTTTGGGGATATCAATTATGGATTAACTTACCCAAAGAATTAAAGATGCAAGAACCTAAATATAGGCACATTTCCTCAGAGATAATTCCGATGTTTGAAGATGACGATGTCACAGTAAAAGTAATTAGTGGAGATTTTAAGAATACTAAAGGTGTAGTAGAAACCTTTCAAGAAATTAATTATTTTGATGTAAATATCAAGCAAGGTAAGTTTGTGAAAGAAGTTTCAGGTACTACATTAATTTATGTCCATACAGGTAAAGTGCAAGTATCCTTAAATGATGGGAGTATAGTTAAGGTTAATAAAGGTGATATGGCTGTTATAAATGATGAAGAAGTTGTAGAAGTAAATTCAAGTGAAGCTTCAGGATTTTTGTTCATAAATAGTAACCCAATAAATGAACCCATAGCTAAATATGGTCCCTTCATAATGAATACAATGGATGAAATATTACAAACAATTGATGATTTCAATTTTGGAAACTTTTAGTTGGTACCCCTACGTTATACGTAGGGGTGTTTCTTTATAAATTATTAACAAATAGTAATTATTGACTCGCTGTTATAGTGATGATAATCTTAATATAATAGCTTATAAGATTAAGTTGAACAAAAGGAGTGCTTGATATGAAGCTTAGTTTAAAGATTGCAATTAGATTTATAAAAAAGAGTAAAGTTCAAAGCATATTAATAACTCTTGGGATAGCAGTAGGAGTTGCAGTTCAAGTATTTTTAGGTACACTTATAAATAACTTGGGGAAGGACTTAATAGACAAGACGTTGGGAGGAACTTCTCAAGTAACAATTAGAAGTGATAATAACAATAATCCATATTTTAATGAAACGGATGTTGATATTGATATGTTGAAAAAATTAGGAGTATTTAGTGAAATATCAAAATCATTAGATGTAAATGGATTAGTTAAGAACGGAGAAGGAAATGAAGCAGTATTATTAAAGGGAGTAGATTCCTTGTCAGCAGCAGATATATATGGAATTAAAGATAAGTTAGTAACTGGGAATGTAGATGTTAATAATAATGAGATTATAGTAGGTAAAACTCTCTTGGAAAAACTTAAAAAGAGTGTTGGAGATGACCTAATCTTAGTTATGTCTAATAAAAAAGAACTAACCTTGAAGATATCAGGAGTTGTTGATTATGGTGTGGGTGAGTTGAACAAAAGTTGGATTGTTGGAAGTTTAAGTTATATACAAGAAGAGGTAAATAGACAAGGAGAAATATCATCTATAGAAACAAAACTTGATGATAATAAGATTTTTGATGCAGACGTGATAAGTGATGATCTATCGAAAGAAATACCTAAGGGACTGATAATTAATAATTGGAAAAGTGATAATGCATCTTTACTAAGTGCCATTAGTGGTCAAAAATCTTCGAGTACAACAATTCAGGTATTTATAATTATATCTGTAGTCATAGGAATTGCTGGAGTTTTAGCAATTTCCGTTATGCAGAAATCTAAGGAAATAGGTATATTAAAAGCAATGGGTATAAGAGACAAGAGCGCAGCACTTATATTTTTAAATCAAGGGTTTATATTAGGAATATTAGGGGCAACAATAGGATTGTTTTTGGGATTAGGATTATTTAAGATATTTACGGCATTCGTAAAAAACTCAGATGGAACACCTATAGTAAGTGGTGGTTTTAATCTAACGCTTATTGTATTTTCATTTTGTATATTTGTAGTAGCTTCATTAATAGCAGCAACTTTAGCAGCTACAAGGTCACTAAAGTTAAATCCAATTGAAGTGATTAGAAATAATTAGGAGGGATTTAGTATGAAGGTGATTGAGTTATATAATGTAAATAAGATATATGGAAAAGATATAAAGACACAGGCACTTTATGATATTACGTTAAATGTAGAAAAAGGCGAATTTGTATCAATAATAGGGCAAAGTGGTAGCGGGAAAAGTACATTATTGAATATTGTAGGCACATTAGACAAAGCAAGTACAGGAAGCGTATCAATTAATGGTAAGGACATATCTTCCTTAAATAAAAAAGATTTAGCAGATCTAAGAAATAAAGAAATTGGATTTGTATTTCAATTTCATTATCTACTTCCAGAGTTTACAGTGCTTGAAAATGTGCTGATGCCTTATGAAATATCAGGAATGAAAGTTAGTAAGGCGGTTAAAGATCACGCTATAGAGTTGTTGAATTTAGTTGGATTAAAAAATTATATGAATAAATATGCTGGGAATCTTTCAGGAGGACAACAGCAAAGAACTGCAATTGCAAGAGCATTAATCAATAACCCAAGCATAGTGTTAGCTGATGAACCAACTGGAAATTTAGATACGAAGAGTACTAGAGAAGTATATGAGTTATTTAGGGATATTAATACTAATATGAAAACAACATTCATGATAATAACGCATGACAATAGAATTGCTGAGAAGACAGATAGGGTTATAGAAATTAGTGATGGAAGAATAATTAACTAAAAGTGTAAGTTAAAGGAAATAGGAATGAGGCCTATTTCCTTATTTTATTAAGTGCTAACCTCCAAGGGTAATGTCTTGGTCTTGATACCAATTAAGGGCTTCAAATAGGTGTTCTTCCCTGAAGTCTGGCCAATAATCATCTATAATATAAAAATCAGAATATACTGATTGAAGAGGTAAGAAACCACTTAATCTTCGACGACCACCCCAGCGAATTATTAAGTCTATTCTAGATATATCAGAAGAGGCAAGTGAAGAAAAAAGGTTAGAAGTCTTTTTATTTGAGCTATTTTTCTTGTTATAGGATAGATCCCAGTTCCAACCATAATTAACTAAGAAATTTATATTTATCAGACCTTCTCCAAAATGAACCCTTCTATTTGCGTAAGGTAACAGTTCTTTAGGAAAAAGAGGCGAATCAGAATTTCCTACTACTAAAAGATTTGCATCTTTATTAGAAAGTTTCATAACAGCATCAACACAAGCTTTCTGAAAAGCTTTTGTTTGGACTGCTGGTCTTTTAGTATTATCGATTGTAAAGCCATAGAAAGTAAGCTCTCTAATTCCTAGTGCTAAACAAGCTTCATATAATTTAAATCCGGGATCAATTCCGAACTCATAGCCTTCATGTTTATCTTTATTATTATTTAAAGCCCAGCGTCTATTGCCATCAGGTATTATTCCAATGTGTGAGGGAATTCTTTTCAGTTTATTTATGTTCATAAAAAATACCTCCTTATATTGTATATAAGAAAGTATTTCCAATCATCAGAAATATATTAATTTTTTGATATAATTCCCTTTATATCATTAATCATAAATACTAAAAATTTCTTTAAACCTTGAATATCTTCTTTGAAGGTTGATTCTTTACCGTTGTCAGATAGATAACCATTTAAATATATACCTAAAAATAAGAATAAAATTCCTAGGTTAATATACATATCCTTTATATCAGCTACAAATAAATCACTGATTCCTATAAAATCAAGGCTTCCTCCATAGAATAATTTATCAATAAGTGAACAGACACATCCAGTAATAAGAAAGATATAGCTCATATCAATCCAAAAATCTTTTTTTGTATTGTGAGTAAAGTATCTATAGATTTCTGTGAAAAAAATTAAAGCCAGAATGTTTAATACAATTAATGCTCCAAAACTAACACCTGCCCCGAAACGAGCGTTTAACCAGGAACCTTGTGTGTTTATAATTGGAGAGAAGTATAAAAAGTCTTTTATTAGGGTTATATTGTAGTTGAAAAATTTAAACTTAATAATAAGTTTTGATCCTTGCTCAATAACGAATAAAATTAGAAATATAATTAATAGTTGCTTAGAGGTAAGACCTACATTATTTTTTGCTCCTATTGAATATACAAGGAGTCCTATAAACCCAAATAAAACTGCAACTAATAAATTCATAATTACTGTATAAGAATCATTAACCCTACCTGTAATAACTTCAAATGCAAAATATACAAGCCACATTATTGGAAGTATTCCTATTGCAACTAACTTATTTTTGTTCATATAATAATCCTCCAAAATAATATATGAGGATATTATATCATAAAGAAGAAACATTTTAGATATTTATGACACATATAGTAGAAAAATTATAAACATTGAACCTATAAAAATATTAATATAAAATAAAACTATGATAAGAAAGAAAACGTTTTGGAAGGAAGTGCTTTGAATGTTAACGATTTATGCCATATCAGATTCTATAGGAGAAACAGCGGAGCAAGTGGCGAATGCTTCAGCAAGCCAATTTAAGGAAGAAGTAGATGTTAAGAGAATACCATACGTAAAAACGCTTGAAGATGTCAACGAGGTAATAAAGGTAATAGAAAGTTCAGAGAATACTTGTATGGTAGTTTCTACTGTTATAACCGTGAATGTTAGGGAATATCTAACCCAAAAATGTGTAGAGAGAAATATTAATATCATTAATGTATTAGGTCCTATAATAAATGTTGCAGCAAATATACTTAACACAGTTCCAGATTATAATCCAGGAGCAATGTGGAAGACTGATGAAATATATTTCAAAAGAATAGAGGCAATGGAATTTGCAATGCAATATGATGATAGCAAAGATTATAGAGGATTAAAAAATGCTGATGTTGTATTATTAGGATTATCAAGAACTTCAAAGACACCACTATGTATGTATTTGGCAAACAAAGGCATTAAGGCAATAAACATTCCACTAGTTCCTGAAGTTGGTGTACCAGATGAATTATTTGAAGTAGATAAGAAAAAAGTTTTTGGACTAACAATAGATCCACTTCAGCTTATAGAAATCAGAAAAAGAAGATTAGATAAGTTCCATAGAATATCATCAAATATTGAATATGCAAGTGATGCTAGAATATTAGAGGAATTTGACTTTGCCGATGGAATTATGAGAAAAGTTGGATGTAAAAAGATTGATGTTACACAAAGGGCAATCGAGGATACTGCATTAATAATTATAGAAGCAATTGGAAGAAATTCAAGGGAAAATTAATACATAGAAAATAAAATAGTATAAGCACATATTAAGGTAATTAATACTAGTAGGAAACTAGAGTTAATTACCTTTTAATTATTTTTAATTATTTTTAATTATTTTTAATTGTTTTTAGATAGCAAAAATATAAATGTGGATAAAATAATAGTGTAACATGTTTGAATAAAGGGGTATTTTTATGAAAATTGGACTTGTTTTTGCGGGAGGAGGAGCTAGAGGAGCATATCAAATAGGTGTTTGGAAGGCTTTTATAGAGCTTGGAATAGATAAATATATATCAGCAGTTTCGGGCACATCTATTGGCGCACTAAATTCAGTAATGTTCTTAAGTGGTAATATAGAATTAGCTGAGAGGGTTTGGTTAAATATTTCAAAAGAAAAAATTTTGCCAACTAGTAATTTTGATCTTCTCAAAAGAGGGACACTTATAGCAATCGGCAATAAAAATATGAAGTTTATAAAGAAGTATATTCCAACAGTGTTAGAGCAAGGGAATATTTCAAGAAGTGGGCTTCTCGAAATATTGGATAACTATATAGACTTTGACACTATATTAAAAAATGAAAAAAGTTGCTATGTAACATGCAGTAAAATGCCAGATATTACACCAAGATATTTTAGATTAAATGATTATGATATTTCAACAATTAAAGATATTTTATTAGCTACTTCAGCCATACCGATGATTTATGAAAGTGAAGAAATTTATGAAAATAGGTATTTAGATGGGGGAATGGCAGATAATACACCAATTCAACCACTGTATGGAGAAGGGTGCGATATTATAATTGTTGTTAATTTAAACAAAGACTTTGTTGTAGAAAGACACTTATTTCCTAAGACTAAAATAATTGAAATATCACCTAGAAGTATAACTGATTCAGTCTCAGAAACATTAGACTTTAACGTCACTAATATAAAAAGAAAAATTAGTGAAGGGTATATGGAAACATTTGAATTATTAGAGCCTATAATGGAGATAGCAAATTATAAGAGGGAGCAAGCACCTAAAGAAACAATAATAAGCATCGGAAAAGATTTGCTAGTTAGGTCAAAGTTGATATTTAACAAAAAGACATTAGAAAAAGATGATACAACAAAGAATAAAGAAGATATTAATGGGTAAATTATGTATTGAAATATGTTTCTGGAGGTTTTGAATGCAATGATAAATGGAGTAGTTAAATGGTTTGATACTAAAAGGGGTTATGGATTTATTTCTGCAGATGATGGAAATGATGTTTTTGTACATTTTTCACAAGTAAAAGAAAGACAAGGGGACAAAGAATTACACGAAGGTGAGTCTGTGGCATTTGATATAGTACAGAAGGGCAAAGGACCACAAGCTATTAACGTTGAAAAAATGTAATTTGTGAATATTAATTAACTGAATTAGAAATACACTTCAGTTAAATTAATTTCATAAATAAAAAGAACCCTATAGAGAGGTCTATAGGGAAGGAGTCATAAGTAACTATGTTTATAGAAAACTATAATATTTTTATCTAATATTATAGCTCTTATATGTGTTGGTTTGATAAGTTTTAATATTTGGTGTGTTTTGTAAGTGAAACATTTAATCCTTTAATCTATCTTTAAACCAAGCAAAGATGCACTATAAGAAAAGTCAATCTAGTAATTAGTTGAGCTTTTATACATTCCGTCTGAAGTTTTTTGATCAAATATGAATATGGTGAAGTATTTTTTTTGGTGGTTATAGTTTATTTAATGACTCCTTTATATTTAGGAACTTCTCTTTTAAAATTCAATATATTAAACATACAATGTTTAGTGGAAGTCCTATAAATATATTCTATGCATAATTTCATTTTTGTATGACATAATATATCCTATAGACGTAGTGAATAATTATGAGTAACTAGTAGATGATAAACAAATAATATATATATGTAGAGTATTTATAAGGTGTGTTTTAAAGTTTTATTAAAAAAACATAAAAAAAGGTGTTGACTTTATATTTTACACATGGTAAGATACTACTTGTCCCTAAGAGACACGGGATAAAACAAACAAACTGGTCTTTGAAAATTAAACAGAGGAAATGAAGTAAGATTTAGAAATAAACTTAAGTCAACGTAATCTTTTGAGTTAGATTAAGCTTTCAAATTGAGAGTTTGATC
>NZ_JAESWA010000027.1 GCF_016765615.1 Clostridium paridis
AGAACACAAGGTTGATAGGTGAGGGGTGTAAGTGTGGTAACATATTTAGCTGACTCATACTAATAGATCGAGGGCTTGACCAAATAAAAACAACTGGATATTGTGTGCAATTTTGAAGGAATAATTTCTTCAGAAAAAGTGTTGACAAACCAAGGTTGGCACTATATAATAATCAATGTAACATGTAACGAAGTAGTAAATCTGGTGATGATGATACAAAGGTAACACCCCTTCCCATTTCGAACAGGATGGTTAAGCTTTGAGATGCCGATGGTACTGCATGGGAGACTGTGTGGGAGAGTAGGGAGTTGCCAGGTTAATACATGGATCTTTAGCTCAGTTGGTTAGAGCAACCGGCTCATAACCGGTAGGTCCGGGGTTCGAGTCCCTGAAGGTCCACCATTTCTGGGGGTATAGCTCAGCTGGGAGAGCACCTGCCTTGCACGCAGGGGGTCAAGAGTTCGAATCTCTTTATCTCCACCAAAGAAAACCGTAAACATAAAGTTTACGGTTTTTTTATTATATAGAAAGTTATTTTTATAATAACAACAATGTGAAAATATAGAAATTAATTTTTAAATGTATTAGAATGTGATTATACGCTTATAATGTAAGATACAAGTGAGAGGAGATAGGAATGTTTTATAGGATAAAACAATTTATGTGGGCGATAGAAGCTATCTATAAGGATATTGATGATGAATATATAAAAAGGTACTTAGATGAAGATGAAAAAAATTTGTTTCAGTTATTAAAGAAATCTGATAAACAGCATAGTATAAGGGTAGCAAAAGATGCATTAGAGTATATAGAAGATTCAAATAATGTCATACAAAAAATAGATAAAGAGAAAATCGTTAAAATTGCTTTATTACATGATATCGGTAAAATTGAGAGACCATTAAATGTATTTGAAAAATCACTTGTAGTTATTTTGGATAAAGTTACGAGCGGAAAAATAAGTAGATATAGTAATTTCAAAATAATAGATATATATTATAATCATCCTGAAAAAGGATATGAGATATTAAAACTAAATAAAAAGTATGATGTAGAATTTCTTAAGGTTATAGAAGAACATCATCATAAAATAAAAACATCAAATGAAATATTAGAAATAATTAAATATTGTGATAATAAAAATTAATGAGGTGGAATATGAATAGTGAAGATAGAAGAAAGGAAATTGTTAATTATATAGTAAATAGCAAGAGTCCATTAAAAGGCAGCGAAATAGCTAAAATATTTGGTGTAACTAGGCAGGTAATAGTAAAAGATATAGCAATAATAAGAGCAGCTGGAAGTAATATTGTCGCAACTCCTGAGGGATATATTATGAATAAGGAGAATTCTAGATATAGGAGAATTTTAGCTTTATGTCATAATTCAAGTGAAATGACAAATGAATTAGAAATAGTAATAAAGTATGGTGGAATGATTGAAGATGTAATTATTGAACATCCTATTTATGGTGAGCTTAAAGGAAATCTAATGATAAGAAATTTAAATGATTTAAATAATTTTCTTGATAAGTATAAGAAGTTTAAGGCAAAACCTTTATCTGCATTAACAGAGGGGATTCATTTACATACTATTTCAACAGAAAACAAAGATGATATGGATATGATTATAAGGGATTTAGAGAAAGTAGGCTATTTGCTAAAAGATTAATACGGGGTGAAATTTATGAGAAATAAGAAATTAGCAGTATTTATTCTTATTTTAATTCTAATAATGAGTGCACTTCTATTCTCTGCTAAGTTAATTATAAATATAGAATGGTTTATAGAGTTAGGTTACATTAAATTATATTTTACTAGATTGATTTCAATAGTTGAGATATTGATTCCACTTTTTTTAATATGCTTTATTATTGTAAATTTATTTAGTAAAAAACTTCTTAATAATATTAAAGATGAAATAGACGAAAACAGTTTAAAAAAGATAAAAAAAGGTGTTTCAATAACTAATATAATAATCTCTTTTCTAATTTCTATATATACATCTACTAAGTATTGGTACGAAATAGTCTTATTTTCGAATTCTGTTAGTTTTAATTATAGAGAACCAATATTTAATTTAGATGCTTCTTTTTATGTCTTTAAGCTCCCCTTACTTAAAATATTAAGCAACTTTTTAATAGAAGTAATAATAATTACTACTTTATTTTCAATTTGTTTTTATACATTAGTATCAATAAAGAAATATTTTATAAATAATAAATTCAAATCATTTAAGCAATTATTAGATTATCTTAAAGAGTTTTCAAAAAAGCAAATAGGAATACTTCTACCTATATTTCTTGTTCTTATTTCAATAAAATATGTAGTAAAAAGCTTTGATTTACTATATAGCAATAGAGGCGCTTCATTTGGGGCAAGTTATACAGATATAAATATTACGCTATTGTTTTATAAAATTATTATTGTGATAGCTATAGTTTCATCTATTATTACTTATTTTTGTATACGAAAGAATAGGTTTAAAGTATCAATGTATCCATTTATTCTTGTACTTTTTCTTATGATTTTAGAACCTGTTACTTATAAGGTAGTCTATAAGGTTATGGTAAAGCCGAATGAAATGGAATATGAGAGCAAATATATAGGTTATAATATAGACGCAACAACAAGAGCTTTCAATATAAATAATATAAATATAAAAAGTTATGAACCTCAAGCTAATTTGAATTCAGAAAAAATAATTAGAAATCAAGATACAATTTCTAATTTAAAAATTAATTCTCCATCGCCAGTTCTAAATTTTTATAATCAGGTTCAGGAAATTAGAAGCTATTACTACTTTAATGATATAGATACAGATAGATACAATATAGATGGAAAGTATACTCAAGTATTTATATCTCCAAGAGAAATAAGTACTGATTCAATGAGTACATGGCAAAATAAGCACTTAATTTATACTCATGGGTATGGAGTAGCTATGAGCAGGGTTAATAAGGTTACAGAACAAGGACAACCGGATTTTGTAATAAAAAATATACCTTTAGATAATTCATCTAGTATATTAATAAAAAACCCAAGGATTTATTATGGTGAAGCAAAAAACGAATATGCTATAGTAGATACATCTCAAGAAGAATTTGATTATCCTAACGAAAAGGAACAGGTTTCCTATAAGTATGATGATAAAGGTGGAATAAAATTAAATATTTTTAATAGATTAATTTTTAGTTTGGCTGAAAAGGATCCTAAAATAGTTTTTTCAGGCGCAATTAATAATGACAGTAAGATTCTTACAAATAGAAATATTATGGAGAGGGTAAATAAAATAGCTCCATTTTTAACTTATGATGATGATCCATATGTAGTAATAAGTGGAGGAAGGTTATATTGGATTATAGATGCATATACAACTTCAGGAAGCTTTCCTTACTCTGAACCTTATAATGGGATTAATTATATAAGGAATTCAGTTAAAGTTACAATAGATGCATCATCAGGAGAAACAAATTATTACATTGTAGATAATTCAGATCCAATAATTCAAAGTTATTCGAAGATATTCAAAGGGTTATTTAAGGATAAGAATGATATTCCTACTGGGCTTAAAGAACATTTAAAATATCCTAAAAAGATATTTGATTTACAATGTGAAGTATTATCAAAATATCATACTACTGATCCGAAGGAATTCTTTACATCAGAAGATGTTTGGGAGATTTCAAATAATTTAAGTGCTTTGTCTGGTCAACAGAATATTAATGAAGGATTATACCTTGTTACAAGTTTGCCAGGAGAAAATAAGCAGCAAATGATGCTGTTTGATTACTTTAATGTGAAAAACAAACCTAATATGGTATCAATGATTAGTGTAAAGATGGATGAGAGCGATTATGGAAAAATTACTCTATTTAAGTTCCCAACAGATAAAACTGTTTATGGACCTTATTTATTTAAAAATCAAATTTTACAGGACCCAGATATATCTAAGGAATTATCTTTATGGGA
Organism: Clostridium paridis; assembly: GCF_016765615.1. Taxonomy (GTDB): domain Bacteria; phylum Bacillota; class Clostridia; order Clostridiales; family Clostridiaceae; genus Clostridium_T; species Clostridium_T paridis. Next base: position 3,972 of record NZ_JAESWA010000027.1, read on the forward strand.
AGGAAAAGGTTCAAAAGTTGAATATGGTGAGACAGTAATACTTCCAGTAGAAGAATCTTTACTGTATTTACTTCCTATATATTTAAAAGCAGATGTGGATAAAACTATACCAGAGATGAAAAAGATAATTTTATCAGATGGTAAAAGAATAGTAATAGAGGATAATATAGAAAATGGATTAAAGAAGCTTTTTGATTATAAAGGGCAGATTAGTAAAATAGAAAAAATAAATGAAAATAGTCAGCTAACAAAGGAAATAAAGGAATTGTATAATAAAGCTATGGATGCTCAAACAAAAGGAAATTGGGCTGAATATGGAGAATATATTAAAAAGCTTGGAGAAGATATAAATAAGCTTAAAGAATAAATATGATATAATTAAGTAGATAATGAAATAAAGTGCGTTGAGGTTAAAAAAATGGATTATGATATATTAATACTAGGTGGTGGAATTATTGGTTGTTCCATTGCTTATGAACTTTCAAAATATAATCTGAATATAGCATTAATTGAAAAAGATTATGATATTGCAGATGATCTATCCTTTATTAATACAGCTATAATTTATGATGGAGCTGAATGTTCAAATGATTTAATGTCATCTCTAGAGAATATGGGAAATAGCTTAATAGAGGAAGTAGCAACAAAATTTAATGTTCCATTTAAAAGAATAGGATCGATTAGAATAGCTCAAACAGATGTTGCAGTTGATAAGTTATATAAAATGTATAATAGAGCTAAAAGAAGAGGAATAAAGGATATACACCTTATAGATGAAGAACATATAAAAGAAGTTGAACCAAACTTGAATATTCCTGTGAAAAAAGCACTGTATTCTCAAAATACTGCAGTAATAAGTCCATATGATTTAGCTTTAGCCTATGCAGAAGTGGCTGCTGATAATGGAGTAATATTTAGATTAGAGGAAGATGTAGTAGACATTAAAAAGCTTTCTAAGGGGTTTAGAGTAACTACAAGCAAGAATAAGTTCACATGTAAAGTTGTTGTCAACACAATACCTGGAGAGCAATATAACTTAAATCCTACGAATGAAGAAGAAACTAAAGTTGATAAAAAATTATATTATCTCTTAGTGGATGACAGTTTTAAAGAATGTAATGATACGCTAGTAATTAATGAAAGGGAAGAAAGCAATGGATTTGTATTCCAAACTCCAACACTTTCATTAGGAACTTTAGTTGCAGTTAAGAGTGATGTAGCATTATCATATGAAGAGCTTATAAAAACTTCAAATAGTATATTACCTAACTTAAGTAAGAGGGATATAAATTACATGTTTTCGGATGAGTTTAATGTAGACTCAATGTTAATAGATGAAAGTGAAATATCAAAGGGTTATATTAATGTTACAGGAGATCATTATGGAGAAGTAACAATAGCTCCAGCATTGTCTCAAATACTTTGTGAATCATTAGTTAATAATTTAAAGTGTACCTTAAAGAGAGATTTTATAGATAAGAGGAGAGAATACTTTAGATTTAGAGAATTATCAGATGAGCAGAAGAATGAGCTTATAAAGATAGATGATAGATATGGTAAAGTTGTTTGTCTGTGCAATACTATTACCGAAGGAGAGATTGTTGATGCAATAAGAAGACCATTAGGCGCTAGAACAGTTGAAGGTATTAAAAGAAGAACAGGTGCTACTTTTGGAAATTGTCATGGATCTTATTGTATAGATAAGGTTATAAACATATTAGCGAGGGAAATGGATAAAAAGCTTACTGATATTGTAGAGGATTCAAAAAATTCTAATCTTTTAGTATCAAGAATAAAAGAATTTGATGAGGTTTAGTGAGGATTTATAAATGGTAAGGAAAGATATTTTTACAAGTGTAGTAAGAACAAAAGATAATAGCAAGCATAAACTAATTCCTGTAAGAAGTAGCGAAGAAATAGATATAGAGTTATGGCAAGAATTATCTAAGATGCTTAGCAGAATTTATGCAAATACACCTATAAAGTGTGGAGATGTAATATGCTCTAATATCTTAAATACAGGAATTGATATTATATGTACTAAAAGTATAAAAAAAGAAATTTAGTTATAATATAAGATTATCGTTAAGATAATCTTTTTTTATGCAATTTATTCTACAATCCGAAGTCTATTAATATTTATTTAAATATGTATTATAAATATTTTGGAATGGAGGTAAGAATGGAGTATTTGTTTAGCAATGAAAATAGTATATTTAAGCAAGTACAAAAACAAAAAACGCTACCAATTATATTAGTATTATTGATACCAATCTTTATTGAAATAATAAGTGAATTTTTTTCAATAGTTATAGCACATAAATTTATTTTAGGTAAAATTGCTTTTATTGATAGTAATCCAATTTATTTACTAACTAGTAGGATAATTGTAATAGGACTGTATATAATATTAGTTTTATTTATTGAAAAGCGAAAGATTCAAGAAATTGGATTTAAAATAAATAAAGGATTCTTTAATAGATATTTGTTTGGAATACTTATTGGTTTATTAATGATGAGCTTTATTACTGTAATAATAATTATGTCAGGAAATGCACAAATATATAAAGGAGAATTATCATCAAAATTAATACCGTCATTCATTATTCTTATATTTGCTTGGATCATTCAAGGCGCATCGGAAGAAATCATGATGAGAGGATATATGATGCCTGTTATTGGGAAAAAATATAATGTGCTAATTGCAATTATAATAACCTCATGCTATTTTGCATTTCTTCATTTAGCTAATAATGGAGTAGATAGGCTTTCAATAATAAATCTTATTCTTTTTGGTATCTTTGCAGCATTTTATACAATTTATACTGAGGATATTTGGGGTATATGTGCTATACATAGTGCTTGGAATATGGCCCAAGGAAATTTATATGGTTTTTTAGTAAGTGGAAATCCAATAATGGTGGGTAGTATATTTAATACTCTTAGTAATAGTAAAAATATAATAAATGGCGCAGCCTTTGGACCTGAGGGAGGTTTAGTCGTTACAATAGTACTAACTTTATCAATTTTAATAATCATATTTTTAGCTAAAAAGAAACATAAAACTATTTAAATAAAAAATAGATAAAATGTTGTTGACAATTCATAATGTGCTTGATATAATACTAATTGTTCTGATAAACGGAGAGATGGTCGAGTTGGTTTAAGGCACCGGTCTTGAAAACCGGCGTACCTTCACGGGTACCTAGGGTTCGAATCCCTATCTCTCCGCCATTTTTTTATAGAAAAATAATTATTTTAGCCTGGAGAAGTACTCAAGTGGCTAAAGAGGCGCCCCTGCTAAGGGTGTAGGTCGGGCAACCGGCGCGCGGGTTCAAATCCCGCCTTCTCCGCCAAAACATCTAGATTAAATCTAGGTGTTTTTTTGATTATGTATATAATTACAAATAGCTATTGACTATTTAAGAATAGGTTGATATAATAAATTTTGTGTTAATTAGGAGAGATGGTCGAGTTGGTTTAAGGCACCGGTCTTGAAAACCGGCGTACCTTCACGGGTACCTAGGGTTCGAATCCCTATCTCTCCGCCATTTTATATAAATAATTATTTTTAGCTTGGAGAAGTACTCAAGTGGCTAAAGAGGCGCCCCTGCTAAGGGTGTAGGTCGGGCAACCGGCGCGCGGGTTCAAATCCCGCCTTCTCCGCCAAGATAGAACGATATAATCGTTCTATTTTTTTTTGTCTAAAACATAATATAGTAGTATATAATAATTATAGATTACTTATTTTGACAGGGGGTAAGTTAAGGTGTTGAAGGGTGAAATGGTATATCTAAAAGCTATTGAAAGAAAGGATATGAACATAATATATAATATTTGTTCAGAGAAAGAGGTAAGATTATATGATGGTGGTGGTATGGAATTGCCTCCATATAAGGATATAATGAAGAATTACGATAAGTTCATGATTATTGATAGAAAAAGCCTTACAATAATAAATGAAAAGAATGTAATAATAGGATACATTAGTTATAAAGAACTTCAAAATACAGTTGGAGTATATGATATAGGAATAACCATCGGGAGCAGATATTGGGGAAGAGGTTATGGGAAGGATTCTGTAAGAACATTAATTAAATATTTGTTTGAGACTCAATCAGCTCATAGAATTGAATTAGAGGTAGTGGTTAACAATGAGAGAGCTGTTAACTGTTATAAAGCGTGTGGATTTATAGAGGAAGGCAGAAAGAGAGAAAAGTATTATAATAATAAAAAATATTATGATACATTAGTCATGAGTATATTAAAAAAGGACTATAGAAGCCATTAAGATTAGCGAAAGAGCCAATTTTAATGGCTTTTTCTAAATTAAAAAATAAATTTTGAAAACGTATTGACTAAACTTGTACGTACAACTATAATGTAAATATAAAGAACTTGTACGTATAGGTATTGAATGATAATGTTTACTAAAATTTATCAAGTTACAAAAATATTGTGGGGGGAATAACAATCATGGGAAAATTCAAAAGTGACGCAGAGCAATTACTTAAGTTGGTTGGTGGAAAATTAAATATATCAGCAGTAACCCATTGTGCAACAAGAATGCGCTTTGTACTTGCTGATCCAAAAGTAGCTGATGTTAAGGCTATAGAAGCACTCAAAAGTGTTAAAGGTACATTTACACAAGCAGGACAATTCCAAGTAATAATCGGAAATGAGGTTCCAACATTCTATAATGAATTCGTAGCTGTTGCTGGAATTGATGGGGTTAGCAAAGATGAAGTAAAGGTTGCAGCAAAAGGTAATATGAGTTTTATTCAAAGACTACTTGCTGGACTAGCAGAAATCTTCACACCACTTATACCAGCATTGGTAGTTGGAGGTTTGATATTAGGTTTCCGTAATGTAATTGGAGATATTAAATTATTAGAAAATGGGACAAAGACTATAGTAGAGGTATCTCAATTCTGGGCAGGAGTGCATTCATTCTTATGGTTAATCGGTGAAGCAATATTTCATTTTTTACCAGTGGGTATAACATGGTCTATTTCTAAAAAAATGGGTACAACTCAAATCTTAGGTATTATATTAGGTATTACATTAGTTTCACCTCAGTTATTAAATGCATATGCAGTAGCTGGAGCAAAAGAAATTCCATTTTGGGATTTTGGATTTGCTAAAGTTCAAATGATAGGATATCAAGCTCAGGTTATACCAGCTATGTTAGCAGGATTCTTATTAGCATTCTTAGAGACAAAATTACGTAAGATAGTTCCAGAATATATATCAATGATAGTAGTTCCATTCTTCGCATTGGTTCCTACTGTATTGATTGCACATACAATTTTAGGACCAATAGGTTGGAAGATAGGATCAGCAATTTCATTTGTTGTTTATACAGGTTTAACATCAAGTTTAAAATGGTTATTTGCAGCACTTTTTGGTTTTGCTTATGCACCATTAGTTATTACTGGATTACACCACATGACCAATGCAATAGATATGCAACTTGTAGCTGAATTTGGAGGAACAAACTTATGGCCAATGATTGCATTATCTAATATAGCTCAAGGATCAGCTGTTTTAGGTATGATTTATGTTAATAGAAAAGACGAGGATGAAAAACAAGTATCAATACCAGCATGTATATCATGTTATTTAGGTGTAACTGAGCCAGCTATGTTTGGTATCAACTTAAAATATGTATATCCATTCCTATGTGCTATGACTGGATCTGCACTTGCAGCAGTTGTTTCAGTTGGATCAGGTGTAATGGCAAACTCAATAGGAGTTGGAGGACTTCCAGGAATACTATCTATAAAACCTCAATTTATGGCAGTGTTTGCAATATCAATGTTAATCGCAGTAGTAGTTCCATTCATATTAACAGTAATAATAAGTAAAAGAAAAGCAGCAACAGTTTTAGCAGGAAAAGAAGCAGTAGCTAAATAAGATAAATAATATTAACGAGGTTAATCTAAAGACCTTCTCATCTATGGTTTTTGAATTGACCTCGTTAAGAAATTTTTGACATTGTAAAGAGGGGATGTTTTATATGAAGGATTTCAAGAAAAGTGTAGTCTATCAGATTTATCCAAAGTCCTTTAGTGACTCAAATGGAGATGGTTTTGGAGATATAAAAGGTGTAACTGATAGATTGGACTATTTGCAGAACTTAGGAGTAGATTATATATGGCTAACACCTTTTTTCATATCTCCTCAAAGGGATAATGGTTATGATGTTGCAGATTATAAAAACATAGATCCGAGATTTGGAACCATGGAGGATTTTGAAGAGCTTGCATCAGAAGCTAAGAAAAGAAACATAGATATAATGTTAGATATGGTATTTAATCATACTTCTACTGAACATGAATGGTTTAAGAAGGCTTTAAATGGAGATGAAAAATATAAGGATTATTATATTTTTAAAGCTCCAGTGGATGGACAAGAACCTACAAACTGGATATCAAAGTTTGGTGGTTCTGCATGGCAGTATGTAGAGAAATTTGATGAATATTATTTACATCTTTATGATAAAACACAAGCTGATTTAAACTGGGAAAATCCACAAGTTAGAAATGAAATTTATGATATAGCTAATTATTGGATTGAAAAGGGAGTAAAAGGGTTTAGACTTGATGTTGTTAACCTTTTATCTAAACCAGAAACACTTGAAAATGATTATAAAGGTGACGGACGTAGATTTTATACTGATGGACCTAAAATACATGAGTATTTAAAAGAACTAAATAGAGAAAGTTTTGGTAAGCATAAAGATATATTAACAGTAGGGGAAATGTCTTCTACCTCAATTGATAATTGTATCAAATATTCAAATCCAAAGGAAAAAGAATTATCTATGGTATTTAATTTTCACCATTTAAAGGTTGATTATAAAGATGGTGATAAGTGGACATTAATGAAATTTGATTTCTTTGAATTAAAAAGTTTAATTAATACTTGGCAGATAGGAATGGAAGAGGGCGATGGATGGAATGCACTTTTTTGGTGTAATCATGATCAACCACGTATAGTCTCTAGATTTGGAGATGATAAAAAATATCCTAAAGAATCTGCTAAAATGTTAGCAACTACCCTACATATGTTAAGAGGAACTCCTTATATTTATCAGGGTGAAGAGGTCGGAATGACTAATGCTTATTTCGATAATATTGAAGATTATAGAGATGTAGAATCTATAAACTATTATAATATTTTAAAGAGCAATGGAAAAAGTGAAGAAGAAATTATTGAGATTCTTCAAGCTAAGTCAAGAGATAACTCTAGAACTCCGATGCAATGGAATGATGATAAATATTGCGGATTTACAAAAGGAATTCCATGGATACCAATAGGGAAAAACAAAACTATAAATGTTGAAGCAGCGCTTAGAGATGAAAATTCAGTATATTATCATTATAAAAAGTTAATAGAATTAAGAAAAAATTATGATATCATAGCTTACGGAAGTTATGAGCCTTTATTATTAGATAATGATAGAGTATTTGCTTATACAAGAAGTTATAAAAATCAACTATTAGTTGTAGTAAGTAATTTTTATGATAAAGAAATAACAATAGATTTAAACAATGAGGAAAGGCTAGGAGGGTATAATACTAAAAATATATTAGTATCAAATTATATGGATTCAACATTAAATATGAATAGTATATTACTTAGACCTTATGAATCAATAGCATACCTTCTTGAGAAGTAGAAAAGTACATGTTAAAATATTTATGGTGATTGAAAATGAATAGTAAATATTTTACATTGTATAATAAAATTGTTGAAGAAATTGAAAATGGAACTTTGGATCATGGTTCAAAACTTCCCTCAGAAAGTGAATATATGGATAAGTTTAATATATCTAGGGATACGGTAAGAAAGGCTCTAAATATGCTAGAGCAGAACGGATATATTAATAAGGTAAAGGGTAAAGGATCTTTTGTGCTAGATATTAATAGACACAATTTTTCAGTGTCTGGATTGATTAGTTTTAAGGAAATGTCTGAAAAAATGGGTGAGAAAACTAGAACATATGTTAAAGAACTTGAACTTATAGATGGAGATGATTTCCTTAGTAAAAAACTTAACACCGAGGATAAAATTTGGAAAGTCTTTAGAGTAAGAGAAATAGGTAATAAAAAAATAATATTAGATAAAGATTATTTAAATAGTGCCTACGTAAATGAATTAACTAAGGAAATATGTGAAGATTCCATATATAATTATTTAGAAAATGAATTAGGTCTTAAGATTGGATTTGCTAAAAAAGAGATAACAGTTCAACCATGCTCAGATGAAGATAGAAAGTATCTTAATGTAAAAGGCTTTGATATGATGGTTGTAGTAGATACAGTAGTGTATTTACAAGATGGAACATTATTTCAGTATACGCAATCACGACATAGACCAGATAAGTTTAAATTTGTAGATTTCGCTAGAAGAAACTATTAATTAAATATTTTTTATATTTATGAAAAAAATAGGGCGTATCAAAATTATTTTGATACGCCCTATTTTTAATTTATAATATATATAATTAGAATATAATGAAAAGCAATTATTTAAAAGGAGAGATGCTTATGGGCATTAAGTTTATATATGGAAGAGCTGGAGTAGGTAAGAGCTATTTTTGTCTTCAATCAATTAAAAAAAGAATTGATGAAAAAAAAGAAGGAAAATTTATATTAATAGTACCAGAGCAGTTTACGTTTAGAACTGAAAGTAATCTTCTTAAGTTTGCCACAGAAAAAGCTTTGCTACAAACTGAAGTTTTGAGCTTCAAGAGAATGGCCCATAGAGTATTCTCTGAGTGCGGTGGAGCTTCAATCATTAAGATAAATGAGTCTGGCAGAAGTATGATAATATATAAGGTTCTGCAGGAATTAGATAAAGAATTAAAGATATTTAATAAGGCCTCAAAACAAAATGGATTTATTGAAGTAATATCAACCCTAATAACAGAATTTAAGAAATATAATGTAACACCAGAAATATTAGAAGATTTGTCAAAGTCTTTAGAGGATAGGGATACAGAACTTAAATACAAACTTGAGGATTTAAAACTCATATATTCTAAGTTTGATACTTATCTGCATGAGAACTACATTGATAGTGATGATGAACTTACAATGCTTGCTGGGAAGCTATCTGGGTGCACTATATATGATAAAACAGAGATTTGGATAGATGAGTTTACAACATTTACCCCTCAACAGTATGAAGTAATAAAGATATTAGCTAAGAAGGCTAAGAATGTTTACATAACATTAGTAGGGGAGCAATGGAACAACTTAGACGATATTGATAATACTGATTTATTTAACGTGACAAAGAATACTGAAAAGAGAATTCTTAGGTTAATGGAGGAGAATAGAATTCCTTTTGATGGAGTAATTGACTTAAATAATGGAATTCCTTATAGATTAAGAAATTCAGAAGAGTTAGCTCATCTAGAGAGGTACTTTTATTCATACCCTTTTAAGGCATACCCAAAAGAAAATAAAGATCTAACAATATATAAAGCAGCTAATAGTTATGAAGAGATAGAGGAAATCGCTAAAAATATTAAAGAATTAGTTAGAGATGAAGGATATAGGTATAAGGATATTTCTTTAGTATGTAGGAATATTGAGGACTATGAGAAAATAACGGCTGTTATATTTAATGAATATGAAATTCCGTATTATATCGATAAGAAAAAAGATATATTAAATAATCCATTTGTTATATTAATTACATCATTATTTGAACTACAAAATAAAAATTGGAATTATGAGAGTATGTTTAAATATTTAAAGACAGGACTAACAGGAATAGATAAAAGCTACATTGATATAATAGAAAACTATGTATTGGCTAATGGAATTAAGAAGGCTAATTGGCTTTCAGAAGATGAATGGGAGTACTATCCACTAAGCTTTGGCGAAGTCACTGAGGAAGATCTCAAAATGAAGGTACTAATTAATGAGATAAGAGATGAGATAAGAACTCCTTTAATTAATTTCTATAAAAAGACTAATGGGAAAAGGACAGTTAGAGAATTTTGCGAAGGTGTTTATGATTTTCTAATAGAAATTAAAGCAATAGATACGGTAAAAAGTTGGATAGATAAGTTTTCAGAGAGAGGACTTAAGGAGAGGGAAAAAGAATATTCACAAATTGTTTCAATAGTAATGGAAGTGCTAGATCAAGCAGTTCAAGTTATGTCACAGGAAAAGATGGATCTAAAGAAGTTCTCCATAATCATTAATGGAGGTTTAGAAAAATATGAGCTTGGATTAATACCATTATCATTAGATGAGGTTACAATAGGGGATATTGCAAGGGTTAGAAGTAAGGAAATTAAGATATTGTTTTTAGTTGGAGTAAATGATGGAGTTATACCTGCTGCCATAAAAGATGAGGGAATACTATCTGATAAAGATAGAGATACAATGAAAAATAGAGGTATACCGCTAGCTTCAGACACAAAAGTTAAAGCCTTCGAAGAGCAGTTATTAGTGTATACTGCACTATCTTTTGCAAGTGAAAAACTAATAATTAGTTATCCTATGGCTGATTTTGAAGGAAAATCTCTTAGAGCGTCAATAATAATACCTAGACTTAAAAAGATTTTTCCAAAACTTATTGAAGAAAGTGATATTAGTAGAAATCAAGAAAAATATAATAAAGTTATATCTCCAACTCCAACCTTCAATAATATGATAGAGGCCTTAAGAAGAAATTATGATGATGAAGAAGTAGAGGAATATTGGGGAGAGGTTTATAATTGGTATAAAAATCATGAAGAATGGCATCAAAAAGCCCAGAATGTTGAAAGGGCTTTATCATATACCAATATGGAAGATGACATAGATGAAGATAAGGTTAGAAAATTATATTCCACTGCAAATGGAAGAATGATGTTTTCTGTTTCAAGACTAGAGAAATATGCGCAATGTCCTTTTTCTTATTATGTTCAGTATGGATTAAAGGCAAAGGATAGAAAAATATATGAATTTTCAGCTCCAGATCTAGGATCATTTATGCATGAGATTCTAGATGGATTTACTAATTACGTTAAAAATGAAAAGTTAAATTGGAGCGAATTAAATAAAGAAAGATGCACGCAAATAGTTTCTACTTTAGTTGACAAGAAATTAGAAGAGAATCAAGGATTTATACTAAATAGTTCAAAAAGATATAAGTATTTTACAGATAGATTTAAGAGAATTCTATCAAAATCAGTTTCAGCAGTCTCAGAACACATGAAAAGAAGTACCTTTGAAATATATAAAAATGAGTTTGAATTCTCAAGCTTTAAGGATGCTGAGCCAATAAAGATTAAGGTGAATGATGGAGAAGAGGTCTTCTTAGTAGGTAGAGTAGATAGAGTTGATGTGGCAGAAATAGACGGGGAAAGTTATATAAGAGTCATAGATTATAAGTCTGGAAGCAAAAAGTTTGATTTAACAAAGCTTTATCATGGGCTTCAAATTCAACTTTTAGTATACTTAGATGCATTGATTAAAAACTCTAAATACTTTTTGAATAAAAATACTTTGCCTGGAGCTATTTTATACTTTAGGATAGATGATCCACTAATTTCAGTTGATAAAAGAATAGCTGAGGAAGAGATAGAGAAGAAAGTGTTGTCTTCATTTAAGATGGATGGGTTAGTTTTAAAGGATCCTAAGATAATTAAAGCTATGGATGATGATCCAGGACTATACTCAGTAGTTATTCCAGCAGGAATAAAGAAGGATGGAGAGGTATCCTCAAGTAGTTCAGTAGCAACAGAAGAGCAGTTTGAGGTTTTAAGAAATTATGTTAACCATAAAATTAAAGAATTATGTTCAGAAATGCTTAAAGGAAATATAAAGATAAATCCCGCAAAGGAAAATACATTTACTTATTGTGAGTTTTGTGATTACTCATCAGTATGTCAGTTTGATCCTAACCTTAAAGATAATAAGTATAAGTTAATTAAGCTTAAAAAGAAGGATGAGGTTTGGGAGGATATGAATAAGGTTGTAAGTTCAGAGGAGAAAGGAGGGGAATAGAAATGGCAACAAAGTGGACCAATGAGCAGCTTATGGCTATTGATACTAGGGGCTGTAATTTATTAGTTGCAGCAGCAGCAGGTTCAGGAAAGACTGCTGTACTAGTTGAAAGAATAATAAAGATTATTACTGATAAAGAAAATCCAGTGGATATAGATAGACTTCTAGTTGTTACATTTACTTCTGCAGCAGCAGGAGAAATGAGAGAAAGAATAGCAGATGCTATTTCAAAGGAATTAGAGAAAGATCCTAATTCTAAGATATTACAGAAACAGCTTACATTGCTTAGTAGAGCTAATATAACTACAATGCATTCTTTCTGTTTAGATGTAATAAGAAATAACTTTCATGAAATAGATTTAGATCCATCCTTTAGAATTAGTGATGAAACAGAAGGAACACTAATGAAGCTTGAGGCTATTACAGAAATATTTGAAGAACTCTATGAAGCAGAAGATAAGGAATTTTTAAACTTACTAGATGCTTATGGAGGGGGAAAAGATGATAAAAGGCTTCAGGATTTAACACTAAATCTATATGAATTTTCTATGAGTGGGCCATGGCCTGAAAAGTGGCTAAGTGAAAAGGCAGAAGAATTTAATATAACTAGCGAAGCAGAACTAGAAAGTTCTAGTTGGGTAAGAGTATTAAAGGAATCAATTAGTACAGAATTACAAGGAGTAATTAGGAACTTAGAAGCAGCTTTAGATTTAGCAGAAAACTCTGCTGGATTAGAGCCTTATGGGGAAAACCTTAGGGAAGATATATCACTTATAAGGGATATAAGTGAAAAGCTATATTCTGGCAGCTTAGAAGAGTTATATAGGGCAATTAGTTCCATAGAATTTTCTAAACTTAAAAGAGTGTTAGCAAAAAATGTTGAGGAGCCAAAAGTTCAAGAGAGAATAAAGAAGGTAAGAGATGAAGCTAAGAAGTCCCTGGGAGCTATTTCCCAAGAAATATTTAATGCCCCTCCAAAGGATATAATTAGTGACTTAAGAATTACCTATCCATTAATGAAATCTTTAACTAAACTAGTTATTAAATTTAAAAATGCTTATGAGGAAAAGAAAAGAGAAAGAGGGATATTAGACTTTAATGATTTAGAACATCTTTGTTTAAAGATACTCATAAATGAAGAATCAGAATCAGTAGAACCATCACAAGTTGCTCTAGGCTTTAGAGAAAAGTTTGATGAAGTATTAGTTGATGAATATCAAGATTCTAATAATGTTCAAGAAACCATAGTATCATTGGTATCAAGGAAAGAACTTGAAAATCCAAACTTATTTATGGTTGGAGATGTTAAGCAAAGTATTTATAGATTTAGACAGGCAAAACCAGAACTATTTTTACAGAAGTATAATAGTTATTCTGCTGAAGTAGGAAGTAAAAACAGAAAAATAATGCTTTATAAAAATTTCAGAAGTAGAGAAGAGGTAATAAGCGGAGTAAACTTTGTATTTAAAGAGCTTATGTCTGAAACTCTAGGAGAATTAGAATATACTGAGGAAGAAGCACTAAATCTAGGGGCTTCCTATCCAGAAACAGATATAGATGAAGCAATCATAGGTGGAGCACTTGAACTTCATATAGGAGAAAAAACTCCAGAAGAGGCTCAAGTGGGTGAAGAAGAAAGTGAAGAAATAGAGGAAGAGGATGAAGATTTAACAGGTGTACAATTAGAAGCAAGAATAGTGGGAAAAAGAATAAAGGAACTTATGACAGCTAAAGATGATAAAGCTTTCATGGTTATGGATAAGACTACGGGAACTTATAGAAAAGTTAGGTTTAAGGATATAGTAATCCTTTTAAGAGCAACTAAAAATTGGTCAACTGTTTTTTCGGAAGAATTAGGAGCTTTGGGGATTCCCGTATATTCTGATACTGGCACTGGTTATTTTGAAACTATAGAAATAAGAACTATATTATCACTATTGCAAATAATAGATAATCCACTTCAAGATGTACCTATGCTTGCATCCTTAAGAAGTCCTATTTTCTCATTTAATGCAAATGAATTAGGAGAGCTAAGAATACTTGGAGAAAATAAATATTTTTATGAAACTATTGAAGATATAGTAGAAGGTAGAATAAAGGCATCTGAGGAATTTAAGGAAAAGTGTAATTATTTTATCACGAGTTTAAGCAAGTGGAGAAAAAGGGCTGCCTATACGCCTATAGATGAATTCATATGGTATCTTTATATGGACACATCTTATTATGGATTTGTAGGGGCTATGCCAAATGGAGCTCAGAGGCAGGCTAACTTGAAGATTTTATTCCAAAGGGCAAAGCAATTTGAAACCACAAGTTTTAAGGGATTATTTAATTTTATAAATTTTATTCATAAGCTAAGAAAGTCTTCAGGAGATATGGGAAGTGCAAAGATACTTGGTGAAAATGAAGATGTAGTTAGGATAATGAGCATTCATAAAAGTAAAGGGTTAGAGTTCCCTGTTGTGTTTTTAAGTGGTACGGGTAAGAAATTTAATCTGATGGATTTAAATAAAGAGGTTATGTTCCACGATGAATTAGGTTTAGGGCCACAAGTTATAGATCTAGAGCATAGGATAACATATCCGTCCATAGCTAAGAATGCTATAAAGAGAAAAATTCTTTTAGAAACCTTATCAGAAGAAATGAGGATACTTTATGTTGCATTAACTAGAGCAAAGGAAAAGTTGATTTTAACTGGCTCAGTAAGTAATTTTGAAAAAGCAGCAGAAAAATGGAATTCTTCAGCATCAATGGGTGATGAAAAGATACCAGCAGCAGAGTTAATAAAGAAGAGAAGTTTTTTAGATTGGATTGGGATAGCTCTTTGTAGACATAAGGATGGAGATGTTCTAAGGGGTTCTAACGAAGTATCTAAGATAATTGATGGTGATAAATCTAATTGGAACATTAAATTGTGGATAAAATCTCAGCTTGTTGGGGATGAAATTTCAACTGATGTGGATAAAACAGAAGAAAAAGAATTATTTGTAGATAAGAAAATAAATAAAGTAGATGAAGAGATTGAAAGAAGATTAGGGTTCAAGTATGAATATATAGAATCTTCAATACTACCATCTAACATATCCGTTTCAGAACTAAAGAAAAGGGCTTATAGTGAAATAATTGAAGAAGTTTCTCAAGATTTATTTAAAACTGATTTTATAGCTAAGCCTAAATTCTTGCAAGAAGAAAGAGGATTATCTGCAGCAGAGAGAGGGACAGTTATTCACTTTTTCATGCAAAAAATTGATTTATTAAAAAGTAATACTTTTGGTGAAATAAAAGAACAGTTAGAGGAACTTGTATCAAGAGAATTACTAAGAGAAGATGAGGCAAAGGTAATAAATATAAATAAGGTAAAAAACTTTATAAATAGCAGTTTAGGAAAAAGAATGCTTGAGTCAGCGAGTCAAGGGAAAAAAGTTGTTAGAGAAATTCCTTTTTATACAGAAATAAGTGCATTAGAATTTAATAAAGAGCTTGGAGAAGAATATAAGGATGAAAATATAAGACTTCAAGGAGTAATTGACGCTTATTTTGAAGAAGAGGATGGTATAGTTTTATTAGACTATAAAACAGACTATGTAGAAGAAGGAACCATAGATAAAATAGTAGATAGATATAGACTTCAATTAGATTACTATACTCGAGCTTTGGAGAAAATTACAGGTAAAAAAGTAAAAGAAAGATATTTATATCTATTTGGTATAGATAGAGAAATTAAGGTATAAAAAAATAGAAACCATTGGTTTCTATTTTTTTATATAGTAGCAATTATAGAGCCTAAGTAAAATCCTAATACTCCTAAAATAAGAGAGCCTGATATATAAATAAAAGCATTTAGCTTTTCCTTGTCTTTAAATAAATTAAAACCTTCATACATAAAGGTCGAAAAAGTTGTGTATGCACCTAAGAAGCCATCAGCTAAAAGCAGCAGCATATTAGTATTTACACCTATAGAACTAACAATTCCTAATAAAATAGCACCTGTAACATTTATAATAAAAGTTCCTAAAGGAAAAGGTTTATTTGATTTTTCACTTATGTATTTTCCAAGAACATATCTTACGATGCTTCCAGCACCTCCACCTAATGCAACTAAAATATACGACATATATTAAACCTCCTCATCTATTGAAGCTTCAGCATCTACTTCATTTAAAGTGGTATTCTTAAGTATAAGCTTAGAAATAACCTTTCTAGTAAAAAGGACTCCTAAGTAAGCTGCTATTAGTCCAAGAATAACTGAAGAAAATAAATAGAATATAGAAGAATAATAGTGTCCTTGACGTATAAGGTTAACAGATTCCTTACATAATGTAGAGAATGTTGTAAAAGCACCAAGAAAACCAGTTGCTATACCTAGTCGTATATTTGAATTAAAATCGTAAACTTCTAATGCTGTTGTTAAGACTAATGCCAAAATAAAGCTTCCACAAATATTTATAACTAATGTATTTAGTGGAATTACTCCTGAATAGAAGCTTGTAATATCAATATTTTTTATTAAATATCTTAAAATAGCTCCAAGCATTCCACCTATAAAGATAAAAATATATTTTTTCATAAGTCATTGTCATTCCTTTTTTTATAATATTCAGTTGCAAGTGATATTAGTGTATGCTCATTATTGAGATTTGGATCTTCAAGAACCATATCCATTAAGTAGTCTAAAATAACGCCGACTTCTTTACTAGGTTTTAAGTTTAGAGAGTCCATGATTACTTTACCATTTACCTTTAATGAATTTTTACTTAAAGGTTCAGAGGACTCTAGTATTTCTTTAGTTCTCTTCTCCATATAGTCTAAGTCAGACAAAACTTTAAATGGAGGTGCTGATGATAATATATCAGCTCGTTGTAGTTTAAATAAATCAAAAACTAAGTCTATAGAAACTCTATTAATTAGTCTTTTGAGTGCAGCATCTGAAGGATTGAATAAAATATTCATATGTTCCTTAACTAAGATAGATGCTTTATTAATAGTATCATTATCAAAGGTTAGTCTTTTTAAAATACTTACGCACATTTCTGCTCCAATATTTTGATGATTATAAAAGTGTCCGTGACCATCTTCTCCAATAAAGAAGCAAGGTGGCTTAGCTATATCATGGAATAAGGCAGCTAGCCTTAAATGAACTTTATTAGGAACCATTTCAACAACAGAGAGTGTATGTTCAAAAACATCCTTATTATGATATGGAGTTTTTTGATCAAAATCAACAGTAGCTTGAAGTTCAGGTAGTATATGATTTAGAATACCAGTAGAATTTAACAACCGTAACCCACTAGTTGGATAAGGCGAAGTTATAATCTTAAGGAATTCTTCTCTTATTCTCTCTGAACTTATATTTAGAATGAGTTCAGAATTTTTTTTAATTGCGTCTAGAGTGCTTTTTTCAATGGTAAAACCTAATTGGCAAGAAAAACGAATAGCTCTTAGCATTCTTAATGCATCTTCTTGAAATCTTTTGTTTGCATCTCCAACAGCTCGTATAAGCTTTGAGTTTAAATCATTAATACCATTGAAATAGTCCATTAATCCATCCGTTTCATTGTATGCAAAAGCATTTATAGTGAAATCTCTTCGAGCTAAATCTTCTTTAAGAGAGGAAACAAATGTTACGTCCTCGGGTCTTCTATTGTCTTTATATTCACCATCAATTCTATAGGTAGTAATTTCAAAAGGAATAGAGTTCTCCATTACTGTTACAGTTCCATGCTTTAGACCAGTAGGAATTGTTTTATCAAATATTCTTATAACATCCTCCGGAAGAGCATTTGTTGTTATATCGAAATCCTTTGGAGCTAATGATAATAAGGAATTTCTAACTGAACCACCAACTAAAAAGCCCTCAAAGCCATTATCCTTTAATTTACCTATAATATACTTAACTTCATTGGGGTAAGAGATAAACATAAATATCACCTCAAATATTCTAAAATAAATATTTAAACTTATTCTACTATAAATAAAAGGGATGTATCAAATTATTTTAATACATCCCACGAATTGTTAATTAATTATTACTTTAGTTCCTTTATTTATATTATCATATAGCCATTTTGCATCATCTAAAGACAAACGAACACAACCATGTGATAATGGAGCTCCTAATGAAGGATCTATAACTGTCTTTTTATCTTCTTCGAAAGGAATTGAATGGAACAAATAGTTACCTTGGAACTGAACCCAGTACTTAGCACCCTGTTTATATTTGTCAGAATAGAACCAATCACCTTTTTCTTGAACTTGATAAACTCCTTTTGGGGTATCTGTATCATCTTTACCTGTTGAACAAGAAAGAGTTTTTAATAATTTCCAATTGTTTTTTGTTCCTTTAAAAACATAAGTTTTTTGATTAGTAATATTAACATAAAGCATATAAGAGGTTAAGCTAGTAAGATTTAGAGTATTAATATTACTAAGGCTTAATGATAAGGGAACTGTTGAAGCAGCCTTTGAAGAATTAGATGTATTTTTACTTGCTAAGTAATCAGCTTTCTGTTTTTCATAGGATGCAATAGTATCTGATATTTCCTTATCATCATTGTAATAATCTTTAAGATCAGATTTTATGAGATTTATGGCATCAGTATAATATTTCTGGCTCGCCAAATCATTTGCTTTATCTAGAGTAGCCTTTTTAAACTTATCTAAGGAACTTTTTTCATATTCTAATGCTAATTTATAATTTGAATCATACTCAGAAACTTTTGAAAAATTCGTAATTGAGGCTTTGTAATCTTCACTTTTTATAGCATTTAAGCCCGCTTGAAAATTATTATTTGACTCCTTAATGGTAGGTAATGTTGCTTTAAAGTCTTCAATCTCTTTTGAAAAAAGTCCATAATAATCAATTTTTGATACTAAGTAAAGTGCTTCACTTTCTGAGATATCAGCATTTTTATATGAATTAATAGTGCTACTCAGAGAGTCACTTAAGAAGTTTTTTAAATCTCCTTTAAACATCAAAAGCTTAATAGGATTATATATCTGACTAGATATGGCTATTTTACTTGCTTCAGTATAATCCCCATTGTTAAACTTTGCTTTGAAGTTTTGAATTAGATATGTATAATTTACTACTGAAAAAATAACTAAGGAGGTAGATATGGATAATATTAAAATGTAGAAGAATATAAAAACTTTGTTTTTATTTATAAGTGATTTAATAGAAAATTTTTTATTCATATAAAGCCCTCCTGATTGGAAAAATTTATTATGATTATTGACCAAAAACTTAAAGAATAAACAAAAGAAAGATATTATAAATTTTTTTAATGGTTAGAATAATAACTAAAGTATTACTTATTCCATAGGAGGTGAGATTTAGCCAAGTATGTAATTTGGCATTAAGTTATGGAGAAAATTAATTTTTTTAAAAAGATTTACATAAGCATTATTAAGCCAAAGGATTACTATATTTTAATTAGAGAAACAGTAATTAAGGCTATTCTATATATGATGATCCTAACATTAATAACAGGAATTATAAGCTTTATAGTACCTGCTATGGGGTATTATAAGTTCATATCGCTAATGGAAAATGAAATAAATAATGGATTTCCTGAATTTACTCTTAAGGATGGAATTTTGGATGTAAAAGAAAGAGAACCTATAGTAATATCAAAGAAAAATAAGCCTACTATTATAATTGACACGTCTGGAAATACTTCAGAGAATGTACTTAATAAGTATGATAAATGTATACTTATATTAAAAGATAGGGCCATATCAAAGAGAAATAGATATAAAATAGATAGGGCTACATATGACTTTTTAGATGGAATGAGCTTAGATAAGAAAAAAGCACAACAATTTATTCCTAGGCTAAAATACGTAGTATACTTAATAGTATTTTTAACACCCTTATTAATTGTTATATTAAATTTATTTTTGGCACTTATGATATCATTAATTGGAACATTAATTAATGCAGTACTCAAGTGGCCGTTAGAATATAAAAATATTTATAAAATATCAATTTACTCTATAACACTTCCAATTATTATAGCCGCTATTCTTAGAGTAACAGGAATATCAATAAGCTATAGATATTATTTTTATATAATAATTGGAGGAGTATATGTAATGATTTCAATGACTAGAGGGTTAAAGAAAATGGTGGAAAACACATAATTCTATAGGTATTTGCATGTAAATAATGTATAATAATAATTACATGGAAAATTAAGGGGGAATTATATAGTGGAAAAATTGAACATTTTTCAAAAGTTTATATATAGTATCACCAATATAAAAGGTTATCTAGTATTTTTAAGAGAAAAGACTGCTAAGGGAGTATTATATATACTATTATTAAGCGTGATTTTTGGTGGAATTAAAGGTTATGATTTATCAAGAGATGTAAAAATTTATTTTGATAATGCAAGAACATATTTAGAAGAAAATAAAAATAACTTTAAACTTGAGAATGGAAAATTAACTATAGGAACAAAACCAATTCTAAAAGAAGAACAGAATACATTATTATTTATAGATACAAGTTATGATTATGATCAATATGATCAAAACAAACTTGCTCAATTAAACATAGAGAAGTATATGACATCTACTCTTATATTTAGAGATAGAGTTATAGTAAATAATAATGGAAAACAAACAGTTCAGAAGTTTTCAGAACTTGGATTTAACCTAGATGTTAATATGATAATAAATATATTATCAGCAACTACACTTGTAATGATAATTTTAACTATATTTACAATAATTCAAGTATTTATTGGAAATATATTATGGGCAGTGGTACTAGCTTTAGCAGGACTAAGCGCAGCTTATTGGTTTAAGGTTAAGATTAGATTTAAAGGCTTATATAGAATTTCATTATATGCTTTAACTACATCTATAATTTTAGATACCATTATATTTTTAACCAGAGTAGTTATACCATTTTTTGATATTATATATATAGTTATAGCTTTCGTATATTTAATTTTAGCGTTGAAGCATATAAAAGAAGAAGTTTCAGAAGAAGAATTATTTATTATTGGATAAAGAAAAAGGAGAAATTAAATGAAAAGAGTACAGGATAGATTTTTAGAATACGTTAAAATAAACACAACAGCAGATGAAAGTACAGGAACAACTCCAAGTTTTAAGGGAGAATTTGATTTGGCAAATGTTTTAGAGAAAGAATTAAAGGCATTTGGCTTAAAGGATGTTGAAGTATGCGAACATGGATATGTTTATGGAACACTTCCAGCTAATACTGATAAAGAAATACCAGTTATAGGTTTTATATCTCATATGGATACTTCTCCCGATATGACAGGAGAAAACGTAAATCCACAAGTAGTTAAATATGATGGCGGAGATATAATACTTAATAAAGAAAAAAATATAGTGTTATCACCAAAAGAATTTCCTGAGCTTGAGGATTATAAGGGAAAAGAACTTATTACAACTGATGGAACAACCCTTTTAGGTGCAGATGATAAAGCAGGCATTTCAGAAATAATGACTGCAATAGAGTATTTAGTAGAGCATCCTGAAATTAAGCATGGAGAAATAAGAATTGCCTTTACTCCAGATGAAGAAATTGGTGAAGGAACTAAATTCTTTAATGTTGATAAATTTGGAGCAAAGTATGCATATACAATAGATGGTGGAACTATAGGAGAATTAGAATACGAAAACTTTAATGCAGCTAGTGGTAAGGTTATAGTTAAGGGAAGAAATGTACATCCTGGGTATGCTTATAACAAGATGATAAATTCTATGAAAATAGCATTAGAATTTGATGCACTTTTACCTCAAATGGAAGTGCCTGAAAAAACTAATGGATATGAAGGATTCTTTCATTTAACAGATATTAAAGGAGAAGTAGAAGAAACTACTTTAAGCTATATAATAAGAGATTTTTCTTTTGAAGGATATAAAAATAGAATGAATCTAATGAAAGAAAAAGCTAAAGAACTAAATGAAAAATATAAAATGCAGTTAGTTGAAGTTGAAATAAAAGAAAGTTATAGAAATATGAAGGAAAAAATAGAGCCGGTAATGTTTGTAGTTGAAAATGCTAAACTAGCTATGGAAATGTCTAGTGTAGTTCCTAACATAAGACCAATAAGAGGGGGAACAGATGGAGCAAGACTTTCATTTATGGGAGTACCAACACCAAATATATTTACAGGCGGAGAAAATTTTCATGGTAAATATGAATATATTCCAATAGAGTCTATGGAAAAGGCTGTAGAAGTAATTTTAAATATCGTTAATGTTTATGCAAAATAAAAAGTTATCGGATAATAGTAGTATTATCCGATAACTTTTTTTAGTTAAGGTCAACAATATAGGTATCTGAAGTATTAATAACTACATAAACTTTGTTTTCTGAAACATTGAAATATAGCTTTAAGCTTTTAACTTTTAATAAATCAGTTTTTCCTTCTAGGGAAGAATAAACTCTAGATATAAGATCTTCTTGAGATATTTGATTTCCTTGATATTCTATAAATAGTTCAGGTTTTAATGTAACTTTCTTAGCTTTTCTTGCAGTGGTTTTAACTACTTTTTCCCCTTCTTCAGCTAATCCACCAACTGTATCTTTTACTCCATCTACAGCTTTTTTTACACTTTCTTTGTTAAGAGTAGTAGATATTTTTTTTGAAGTAACCTTTGCAGCAGTATTTACGCTATCTATTACTTCATCAAGAACTTTTTTTCTATGTGGCATTTTGATTCCCCCTTAGTATCTATTACTACCATAATTATACTATAGCTATAGCTAAATGTAAATAATTGGATGTTTACATAAACCTTAACTCTAAATTAAGTTTCATATAAAAAAATCTATATGTTAGAATTAAATTATAGAATTAATTATGTAAAGCTCATAATTAAGAGGAGGAATTGAAACATGAAGTTCATTCATACAGGCGATTGGCACATTGGAAAAATAGTAAATGAATTCAGTATGCTACAAGACCAAAGATTTATGCTTAATCAATTGGTAGATATAATTGAAGAGGAAAAACCGTCAGCATTAATTGTAGCGGGTGATTTATACGATAGATCAGTTCCACCTGCAGACGCAGTAGAGCTGTTAGATGAGATATTTAATAAAATTATAATGGATTTAAAGGTGCCTATATTAGCTATTGCAGGAAATCATGATAGTCCAGAAAGACTATCATTTGGAAGCTCATTACTTAAGGATAGTGGACTACATCTAGAGGGAATACTACAAAGTAAAATCAGGAAAGTAACATTAAAGGATGAACATGGGAATGTAAATTTTTATCTTATGCCTTATGGAGACCCAGCCTATGTAAGAGAGTTATATGGGGATTGTGAAATAAAAACTCATGAAGATGCTGTTAAAAAGATATTAAACAATATAGATTTAAATGAAGAAGAAAGAAATGTTTTAATAGCTCATGGCTATGTTACAAATATGAAAAATATTGAGGATGAAGATGAGAATGAATTTATGAGAGCGGGGCTTATAACATCTTCATCAGAAAGACCTTTATCCATAGGGGGAACGGATTTAATATCAGCAGGTATATTTGAAAACTTCAATTACGTTGCATTAGGTCATTTGCATGGGCCGCAAAAAGTAGGTTCTGATAAAATAAGATATTCAGGATCACTACTTAAGTACTCTTTCTCCGAGGTTAATCAAAGAAAGGGAGTAACTGTTGTTGAAATAGATGACAAGGGAGAAGTAAAAATAGAGTTTAAACAAGTTAGACCATTAAGGGATATGAGAATAATAAAGGGGCCAATTAAAGATTTAATTTCTCCTGAAGTATATGAAATTGGTGATAAAGAAGATTATATTCAGGCAATACTTACAGATCAAGGAGAAATATATGACCCAATATCTAAATTAAGAGCTGTATATCCGAATATAATGGCTCTAGCAAAAGAAAATAATTTTAATGAAGATTCCAGCATAACATCTGCAAAAGAAGGGTATAAAGAAAAAAATAAACTAGAACTATTTAATGAATTCTTTGAAAGTATAGAAGGAAGAAAATTAACCTCAGAACAAAGAACTTATATGGAGGTTGCATTGGATACTTTATGGAAGGAGGATAAATAATGAGGCCTTTAAAGTTAACAATTAGTGCATTTGGACCTTATGCATCAAAAGAAGTTATAGATTTTAATGTACTTGAAGGAAGAAATATATTCTTAATTACAGGCCCCACAGGGGCAGGAAAAACTACTATTTTTGATGCAATTAGTTATGCCTTATATGGAGAAGCTAGTGGAACTAGTAGAACTATAGATAATTTAAGAAGTGACTTTGCAAAAGAAGAGGATATAACCTATGTTGAACTTGAATTTTCACTAAGAGGAAAAGTTTACTATGTTAAGAGAGTTCCTGTTCAACCTAAAAAGAGAACTACTTCTGCTGAACTTATTTATCCTGATGGTTCCATAGTAACTGGAGCAACAAATGTAACTAAAGAAGTAATAGAATTAATAAGAATAGATAAAAATCAATTCAGACAAATAGTAATGCTTCCTCAGGGAGAATTTAGGAAGCTACTAGAATCAGAATCAAAAGAAAGAGAAAAGATTTTTAGAGAAATATTTGGTACAGAGGAGTTTAATAGAATTCAGTTTCTATTAAATATAAAGAAAAAAGAACTAGAGGAAGAATTAAAAGCTATAAATGAAAGAAGAGCAACTAACTTAAGAAATATAAATCCAGGTGAAGATATTTTCTTAAAGGAAAAAATTAAAGAAAAAGAACTTAATATAACTGAAATATTAGGTTTATTAGATACATTGTTAGTGCTGGATAAAGAAAGCTTAGAAAAGATATCCCAAGATAAAAATAACATTAATGAAAAGCTTAATAACTTAAGAGAAAAATATATTAAAGCTCAAGAAGGAAATTTAAAACTACGAGAGAAAGAAAATCTAATAAAAGAAAAAGAAGTTCTAGAAAATCAAAAAGAAGAAATAGTAAATATAGAAAAGAAAGTATCCCTAGCTAAAAAAGCACTAGAAGTAAGTTTCATAGAGAAAGATAGGAATCAAAAGAAAGAAAAATTAGCTAAGTTAAAGGAAGAACTTATTTTAAATACCAATAGAGTTAAGGACGGAGAAATAGAATTAACCAATGCAGCAAAAGTTCTAGAAATAGAGGAAAAGAAGGAAGAGAATAAGAAAGTAATGCAAGAAAAAGTAGCTAATCTTAATTCTATTAAGGAAAAGATAGTTGCTTATGGAGAGAAAAAGAAGGAGCTTCAAAGTCTTAATATAAATTTAGCAAAAGAAAAAGAAGAGAATGAAGCATTAAAAAAGAAGCTAGATTTAAATAATGCAGAGATTCTTAAAATAGATGAAGAACTTAAAGAAGCATTAAAAGCTGAAACATTAAAAGAGAGATTAGAAAGTAAATATAGAGAAATAAACAACTCACTAAAAGAAGTTAGAGAGTTATATTCAGCAGAGGATAAAGTAACTAAACTATTAGAAGAACACAATATACTAGCTAAAGAGTATTCTAAAGTTGAGGAAGAATATAAAAAATCTAAGAATAGATATGACATGCTTGATGAAGCCTACAAAAAGGGCCAAGCTGGACTATTGGCTAGTGTATTAATTGAAGGGGAACCATGTCCAGTATGTGGGTCTACTGATCATCCTAAAAAAGCAATTATACATGAAGGGGTTCCATCTGAAAAGGAGCTCAAAGAGTCAAAGGAAAGCTTAGAATTAATTAATAATAGACTAAAAGAAAAGCTAAATAAAACAACTGTTGTATTTACATCAATAAAAGAGCAAAGAGAAAATATTGAAGGTAAAAAACAAAATCTAAAAGCTTTATTTAAAGAGGGGATATGGAACTTAGAGGGGACAGAGGCCTTAAAAGAAATTGCTGTTATAGGTAAGGAGTTAGCTAAAGAAGCGAAGAACTTAGAAGAAAAACTTAAAGAAGTTAAGCTTAAGATTTCAAATAAAGAAAAGTTAGAAAAGGGTCAAACACTATTATCTGAAGAAGTTGAGAAGTTAAAGAAAAAACAAGGGGAAAGAGAAAGTATAATATTAAATCTATTTGGAAGGATTCAAGGAGAAGAGAAATTAGTTAAATCCATTGAAGAAGAAATTCCAGAAGAATTAAGATCCTTAGAGAGTTTAAATAAAAGTATTAATAGGCTAAATATTGAGATAGATAATATAGATAAAGAAATTAAGTCAGCAAGAGAAAAGGTGACTTCCTTAAAGGCTAAATTGTCAGCTGCGAATGAGGGTTTAGTATTAAAGCAAAAGCAAATAGAGGATACAGATAAAGAACTAAAGGAAG
Organism: Clostridium paridis; assembly: GCF_016765615.1. Taxonomy (GTDB): domain Bacteria; phylum Bacillota; class Clostridia; order Clostridiales; family Clostridiaceae; genus Clostridium_T; species Clostridium_T paridis. Next base: position 30,282 of record NZ_JAESWA010000027.1, read on the forward strand.
TAATTAGTGAATTTGAAAATAAACTTAAGGAAAATAGATTTTTATCTGAAGAGGAATATAGAGAATGTTTTATAGCAGAAGAAACTATAAATTCACTAGAAGAAAAAATAAAAATCTATTATCAGAATATAAAATCCTTAAGTGATAGATTAAATAAAAGTATTGAAGAATGTAAGGGCTTAAAGCTTGAAGACTTAGAGGTCTTAAATGAAATTATTGAAGAGGAGAAAAAGGTACAAGAAGATATATTTAATAATGAAAAAGAATTATATACAAGAATATCAAATAATGAGGCTATATTAGAAAGAGTAAAAGCAATCAATCTACAGTGCGAAAAGGAAGAAAGCAAGTATAACATTGTAGGAGAGATAGCAAGAGTAGCAAATGGAGATAATCGTCAAAGAATCACCTTTGAAAGATATGTCCTTGCAGCATATTTTGATGACATAATAAAAGCGTCTAACTTAAGGCTTACCAAGATGACTGGAGACAGATATTTACTTAAGAGAAAAGAAGAAAAGGGTAAGGGAAGAAAGCAGGAAGGCTTGGAGCTTGAGGTGTTTGATAATTACACTGGAAAAGCACGTCATGTAAAGACTTTATCAGGAGGAGAAAGCTTTAAGGCTTCATTATCATTAGCATTAGGCTTAGCAGATGTGGTGCAAAGCTATGCTGGAGGGGTAACGGTAGATACTATGTTTGTAGATGAAGGATTTGGAACATTAGATCCTGAATCATTAGATAATGCAATAAACTGTTTGATAGAACTTCAGCATAATGGAAGATTAGTAGGAATAATATCTCACGTACCAGAACTAAAAGAGAGAATAGATGCTAGATTAGAGATAACACCTGCTAAGGAAGGTAGTAAGGCTGGGTTTAAAATTTAAATATTTAATATAAAAAAACCCCTTTAGTTCAAGACTAGAGGGGTTTTTTATGATATTAAGGCTCTCTATGTTCACCTAAGAAGAACAATGCTAGAGTTCCAGCACCTGTATGACTTCCTATTACTGTTCCAATATAATTTATTATTACTTTTTTTACATTAAAAATTTCTTTTATAGACTTAGCTAAAGCTTCAGCATCTTCAGGGCAATCAGAATGAGTTACCATGATTGTTTGCTCTTCTGGATTAACAATATTTTTTTTCATATCATCTAATAAGTGAGCAGTAGCTTTTTTCCTACCTTTAGCCTTAGCAAAAGGAACAAGGGACCCCGCATCATTAATATACATAATAGGCTTAATATTTAATATTCCACCTACAACTGCAGTTGTTGAGGATATTCTTCCACCTCTTTTTAAGTGGTTTAAATCATCAACAAAGAAGAAATGATTAACCTTAGGTATAGTAGCTTCTATCCAAGAAACCAAATCTTCCTTTGAACATCCTTCTTGTCTTTTCTTAGCAGCTAAGTAAACCAAAAGACCTTCACCACCAGAGGCAGCTTTGGAGTCAATTAAGGTTATATCTGCATCAGGGTATTCTTCTAATACTTCATTTTTTGCCATAACTGAGCTATTGAAAGTTCCGCTTAAGGCAGAGGAGAAGCCTATATATATAATTCCTTTTCCTTCTTTAACATGTTTAGTAAATTCTTCTGCGAATCTATATGAGTTAATTTGTCCAGTTGTTGGTTGCTCTAAATTTCTTATACCATCATAGAAGTCTTTGTATTTTAATGTTATACCGCCATCGTCTACATACTCTTTCCCTTTAAATAAGCAAACTAATCCAAGTGATGTGACTTCAATTTCATTAAGTAAATCTGCTGATAAGTCACTAGGTGAATCAGTTATGATAACATAATCTTTCATATCTACTCTCCTTTAATATATAGGATTTTAGCTTATAAACCTAATATATACTTTTTAGTAAAGTATATGTATAAAATATAAACTTAGGATAATACATTTATAATATCTATTTAATTCTAATGTATTAGAATTAATTATTCAATGCACTAATTTTATTGAAAAGCTTTAACTGCATATATTTTATAAATAAAGGGAATAATTTAGAAGACACAAATATATGGACAAATTTTCCAATTTACTGTAAAATTGTAAGGGGAGAAAATTATATAAAGTGTATGCACTATGATAGAGGAGTATATGCCATGGTTGAATTAAGGGAAGAGACTAATTTTTATGAAATTTTGGGAAATACCTTAACTGATTATGAAAAGAAAGTAAACTTGTGCAAGGATCTTCAAGGGGTAAGAGAAGATTTTATTTTAAATATAGCACATGACCTAAGAACTCACTTAAATGTAGTTTTAAGTGTTATTCAGTTACTTAAAATTAAACATAAATCAGTAAATGAGGGCGACAAAAAATGGGAAGAGTATACACAAACTATTACAAAGAGTTGTTACAAGATGTTAAAGCTTGTGAATAATCTTATTGATGTGACGAAATTAGAAAATGACTATTTTATATGTAATAAGGAAAATCTAGATATCATATGTTTAGTAGAGAGCATAGTTAACTCTGTTAACGAATATGCTAAATGTAAAAATATATCTATAATTTTCGATACAAATGAAGAGGAATGCAAAATGTCAGTAGACCCTGAAGTTATTGACAGAATAGTTATGAATCTACTTTCAAATGCAATTAAGTTTTCTCCAAAAAATTCAGAAATTCTAGTTAATCTAACTGTTAGTGATGAAGAGGTAAAGATAGAGTTTAAGGATGAAGGGCCTGGAATTCCAAAAGAGGAAATGGAGTTAATATTTAATAGATTCCACAAGGTTGTAAAAAATATTACTTCAGAGTATGAGGGAAATGGAATTGGGCTAAATTTAGTATATAATTTAGTAAAAACTCACAATGGAAATATATCTGTATATAATAATACAGATAAGGGATGTAACTTTGTAGTAACATTACCTAGGTGCATTGACGAAGAATGCGGATGCAGCAGAAAAATAAAAGCAAATACTAAGGTGCAAGTATTAGAAATCGAATTTTCAGATATTTACTAGCTTCATGTATTGACTTTATAAAATTATATATGATATTATAAAACTTGTGAATTAAATATTTGCGGCGATAGCTCAGCTGGATAGAGCATTTGACTACGGATCAAAGGGTCGGGAGTTCGAATCTTCTTCGCCGCACCAAAACCAAAGGTGGTTAGGCTTGCAAAGGGGTGCTTGTTTATCCACTTTTTTATTTTGGATAAATGAGGCTTTTGCAGGCCTTTTTTTATTATCTATAGAATCCCACTATATGTATTTTTATGGGTTAACATGATAAAATAAACTTAAATATAATTTTAAGGAATTTTATCAAAACAAAGGATAATTTTGTAATGATATTTAACTTAAAGATAGATTTATGGGGGAGAAATGAGAAAACTCAATATTCTATATACAATTAGTATTATTTCTGTAGCATTAAGTTTAAATAGTTGCACAAAAAGCATTGGTGAAGATTATCAAAAATACATAAGTGCAGATGTAAATAGTTTGAGTGGTTTATTGGAGAAGTTCAATTTAGCTAGTATAGATAGTAAACAAAACTATGAAGGTGTAGACAGGGATTATAGAGATTTAAATGGATGTATGGAAGTTATGAATTTATATTCTGTAGATGGAAATGACATTACAATACTTTATAATTCTAAGTTTGATAGTGGGGATGTTAGAGTTATACTTGTTAAGCCAGATGGAAAAGTAACTGATATTGTAAAAAATAATGGAGATGGAAGTATAAATGATAAAATACCATCTGGAAAATCTGTAATAAAAATTATAGGTGTTAAGGCTACAGGAAATTTAAAAATAAATGTTCCACTTACAAGTGATGAAGAAATAAGCCAGTTAGGGAAATTTAATAAAGATGGAGAGTACATGTTTCCATTAAAGAAACAAATAAAAGGCAATTATTTTTCTGCGAAGTTTTATAGGGTGAATGTTCTGAATAATAAAATAGATAAATTAGCTAAGATTGATATAAATGGACAAATTATAGATGGTACAGTAACAGCAAAGTTTTCTGGTGACGGATGGGGAAATTCTGGAGTAGTAAAGGCTACTGTACAATCTAATTCCATTGAAAATGTAGATATAAAAATAGATAATAAAAACTTCCAATCTACAAGCTGGGGGATTAAAGAAGGAAGTTTTAGTCCAACTGGTGGTGATTTACCTGATATTTTAAAAGGACTTAATTAACAAATAGATACTGGGAATATTGATGTATATTGTTCAGAAAGTGAGTTATTTTTGAGGGAAATTTTTCTCATTTAAAATCCTCCATAAAGTCTAATCCCATATAGCACTTAATATGTCTAGCAACTTATCACCAGGTAGTAATGGACCAACAGGACCATATCCATCACCTTCAAAGGACATTTCATTGCTAATGTCATCATTTTTATCTAAATCAAAGTAAAGTTTGGTATAAGTGAAAGTCTCCTTATCACCATTATCTCTAGTGTATTCAAAAGTGTGTTTTTCAGTATAATCAAGTTCTAGAAGAGTGCCTTTCTTTTTTAAGTCATCATCTAGCATAAAAATACTTGAGTATGAACCTTTAATTCCCTTAGTTCGTGCGTTAATTTCATTAACTAGGGCATTAAATTTATTATCATCTTTTGTAAATGTGGTTGTATTACCTTTACCATAATAGATTATTTTTTCAGGCACAGCTAAACTATGAGTATCTTCGGCAGTCTCATTTTTGCTAGAATTAGTTGGTGTATTCGTAGTATTAGGTTTTTGCGATGAGCAGCCAACAAATAATGATATAGAGAAAATCAAAACTAACATTAGTATTGCAAAGCGTTTATTCAAAAAATTCACTCCTTTAATTTTAATTAAATTTTGAAATATTCCTTAGCTCTATCATAAAGCTTAGTGTCATATGAAAAGTTATAGTTATTTGATTTAAATTTGTTTCTCACTCTTATGGGAAACTTTCTCATAGAATCTGAACCAGCTGCTTCAGTGGATATATAAAAATCCTTTAATGCATAGGTGCTATTTTCTTTCTTTAGATGAAGAACAGCGGGATCTATAGTTCCAGTTCCACTTTTTATTTGATTAGAATCAACATAAAGTTCCTGACTGTAAAGCCATAGATAAACATTTATTTCTCCATATTTTTCTTCAGATATAACTATAGAATAATCACAAAATACTTTTCCACCAAAGGATTTTACACCTGCTGTAGGTTCTAAATCATTTTTAACTATATTTTCTATAACATTACTAGGTACGTTAACTGTATTTAAAGAATTATTGTAGATTATCAAAGATATTATAATTACTAAAATAAATAAAAGTGTAGTCATGAAAGGATGCTTTTTCATGTAATGACCCCCTCTAAAATAATAACAGAATTATTATTGTTAATAGTAACATAAAAGTAAAAATTTCACTAAAGATAATCTACAGATATGCACTCCAATAAATATAAACCAATCATATAACAATATTAGAAAAAAATGTTTATATAATGTTATTATGCGCTACACAATTATGATATAATTTCCATAATAGTTAAAATATTGAGAGGTGCTAAATGAGAAGAGAACCCCTTAGTCAAGAAGAAAACTTAGATATATTTACTGAGATGCTAAAAGAACCATCTTTAAGTAAAATAACCATAGGATTAGTATTAATAATTTTAAGCCCAGTACTTGGGACTTTATTATTTTCTGTTTATAGTGGTTTTGTAGGCTATGCTATATCTACAGATATGGTAGTATCAGTTTTTATGTTCAGTTGTATATTGGCTGTAGCATTATTTGGACTAGCTTTAGTATTAGTCGGAATTAGTGAGAAGAAAAATAAGCAAGAGGTTAAAGAAGTAGAGTTATTGGATGCCCTTGATGAGAATGGAGAAAAGACTGGAAGATTAGTTAAACGCGGAGATGTTATGGAGAAGGACGAATATCATCTTTTAGTACATGTTTGGATAAAAAATAGTAAGGGTGATTATTTGATTTCAAAACGTGCACCAAATAAGAAATACCCTAACATGTGGGAAACTACTGTAGGTGCAGTAGTCACTGGCGAAGAGAGTCTCGTTGCTGCATTAAGAGAAGTAAAAGAGGAGTTAGGAATTACACTATCACCATCCAAGGGGAAATATTTATTTAGAATTAAAAGAGATAGCCCAGAGCATATGGATTTCATAGATGTATGGTTATTTAACCACGAAATAGATATTAGAGGTGTTACTTGTCAGCCAGAAGAAGTATGCGGAGTTAAGTGGGCCACAGATGGAGAAATTAAGGAAGCAATAGAAATGGGAGAATTCATGAACACATTTACTTATCTAGATAAGCTTTTTAGTGATGGGGGTAAAGTATGATCTTTATAAAAGTTATCGTTAGTATAATTTTAATTATTGGAATAATTAATCCTAGACTTTCATGGAAGATATCTGAAGGATGGAAGTTTAAAGGCGTGGAGCCAAGCACATTGTATCTTATTATGACTAGAGTTATGTCTGTAGTAATGTTGATTGTAGTATGGCTTGCAATTCCTAATTAAGAAATTATATTATATTGATTGGAAGAGGAGTATAGAAAAATGGGTGAAATAGATAAAAGAAATAAGTTAGATGAAGAACCTTTTAATTTTAATATTTCAAAGGATAATAAAGTATTTATATATTGGAGCGGGAAATTAATTAAGATTCTAAAAGGTAAAGAAAGTGAGAAATTTCTACAAAGAATAAAGAATGTTGACACTAAGGAAGCTCAATTAATCATGGCAAAGGTAACAGGTAACTTTAAACATGGCAATGAAAAATATAATAAAAAAATGTAATATTATACACTAATTTGCGATATTTTATATTTGAAAAACTAAAAAGTGCAGTGCTATAATTTTATATGACATTAGAATTTACTGCAGAGAAAATGGGAGAAATTTATATTTAATCAGATTTACAAAGGTGAATAAGTTTGCAAAGGGGGCTTACTTATTCACTTTTCGCGTTTGAAAATACTTATTGTATATATATATAATTTATGATAATATTTTATAGATGTTAAGAGGGAGTAACTGCCTTTTTTGGTGATAAAGTCAACATACTGACCTTTGGTCTGGCTTTATCGTGGCTTATTTTAGTCAAGTGAGACTTTTAGCACAATGGTTTTATTATTAGAATTAGAGACCTTTATATTAATGTACAGGTTTTTAATTCTAGTAATGAGATTTCGTTGTGTTAGAGGTCTTTTTTATTTTTATAATTATTAATTATTAATTAAGAGGAGGACAAAAATGGCGGAGTTTATTAAGGCATTGTTTTTAGTCGTAGTTGCAGAAATGGGAGATAAAACTCAATTACTTGCAATGGCTATGGCTAGCAAATACAAAGTAAAGCAAGTAATGATAGGAGTTTTAGTTGCTACTGTATTTAATCATGCCCTTGCAGTAGCAGTAGGAAGTTACATAGGTTCATTAATACCTATGGGAATAATTAAGATGGTTGCAGCTATATCATTTTTGATATTTGGTCTTTGGACACTAAGAGGAGATAAAATAGATGAAGATGATGAGAAAAAGCGTAAGTTTGGCCCAATTGTAACAGTTGCAATAGCATTTTTCTTAGCAGAAATGGGAGATAAGACTCAGTTAATGACAATAGCTATAGCAGCAGATAACAGCAATCCATTAGTTATATTAATGGGAACAACAACAGGTATGTTAATTGCTGATGGTATAGGTATCATTGGTGGAGCATGGATGTGCAGACATATACCTGAAATATATATAAAATGGGTTGCAGGAGTTATATTTATGTTCTTTGGTACCTTAACCTTATATAACATAGCACCTGCATGGATGATCAGCCCACTATATATAATTCTTTATTTCTTAGTACTAGGAGTATTTATTTATATATTTGGAGTTAAGCTTGCATATCATGGACAAGCGTGCGATATAGTATTAGCAAATGAAAATTCAGAAGGTGAAGTAGGCTAAAGAAAATGAGCCTAAGTTGATACATAAGAGCCCTATTATTAGGGCTTTTATTTTTTTATATAGTAAAATATAATTAATGATAATAAGATGGATAAGAGAGGCTTAAGCTATGAAGATAAAGATAATAATAGCAGATGATAACTCCTTTATAAGAGAAGGAATGAAAATAATTTTAAATACTTATGAAGAATTTGATGTAGTAGAGACGCTAAATGACGGGAAAGAAGCGCTAGACTACTGCATTAACAACGAAGTGGATATTGCAATACTAGACGTTAGAATGCCTAATATGAATGGTGTAGAGGCAACAAAACTAATTACTGAAAAGACTAAAACAAAACCATTAATTTTAACAACCTTTGATGACGATGAGTATATACTTGAAGCTATAAAAAATGGAGCAAAAGGGTATCTACTTAAAAATAATGAGCCTGAAAGAATCAAGGATGCCATAATAAGTGTTTATAATGGAAACAATGTTATGCAGGATGTGGTTCTTGATAAGATAAAGGAAAATCTAAAAGAGGATAAAGGTGAAAAAGAAGATAAAATAGATAGAAGCTTATTTACAGAAAGAGAGCTTGATGTTATGAGTTTAATCGCTAAGGGATACTCAAATAAAGAGATATCTAAAAATTTATTTATATCCGAAGGTACAGTTGCAAACTATATAACCTCAATACTTAATAAAACTTCTCTTGAGCATAGAACTCAGATAGCTATATATTATTTAAAAGGCAAGCTAGAATAGCATGGTGAAGTAATGGAGAAGTGGATTATAGTTAATAAATTTATTGTTACCTTATATATTATTATAGAGCATATTAATAATGGCAAGGAAAGCAGAGCATTAGTAGTATTGTGGCTACTTATATATTGTTCTATTAATAGCAGCATTTATATAATAAAACCGGAAAAATATAAAAAAGTATTTATTGGGCTTTCTATGATATTTATCATTCTTGGTTACATATATATAAACCCTCTATTTATTGTGTTTTTGCCCGTAAATATATATGAATTATTAGATTATTATGTAGAAAAAAGAATTTTCTCATTAGCAATAGCCTTAGTTCCGGGATTGTTTTTAGATAAGGCTATAATATCTATATATGTTCTTATATTAGGATTTAGCTTTGTTGTTTTTACAATGTCAAGAAATTATACAAGTAGATTAGATAGCTTAGAAGATCAGGCAGATAGTATGAGAAAAGATATGCATAGATTAACAAAGAACTTTAATGAGAACAAGGAATATTTAAGACAATCAGAGTATACCTTTAAGCTTGAGGAGAGAAATAGATTATCCCAGGAAATACATGATAAGATAGGACATTCTATGACTGGAGCTTTAATTCAAATGGAGGCAGCAAAGTCATTAATAGATAGAGATAAAGAAAAGGCAAAAGAGCTTTTATCAAACTCAATAAATATATCTAAAGAAGGAATAGAGGATATTAGAATTACTCTTAAAAACTTAAAGCCACCAAAAGAGCAGATAGGAATTAATAGGCTTAAGCTTATGATAGATGAGTTTATTGAAAAAAGCAGAATTAAAACTACATTAATATACAAAGGTGATATTGATAAAATATCCTATATTCAGTGGAAGATAATAATTGAGAATATATCTGAAGCCCTTACTAATTCTATGAAATATTCTAATGCAGATAATATTTTAGTTAATATTGATGTATTAAATAAATTCATAAAAGCAGAGGTAAAAGATAATGGAGAGGGAGCAACTCTTATCAAAAAGGGCCTAGGTATAGTTGGTATGGAAGAGAGAACTGCAACTATTGACGGCAAGATAATTGTTGATGGAAGCAATGGATTTTCTGTAACTACACTACTACCAATAAAATAGACCATGTAAAATCTCATATATAAAAAGTGAATATTCTCATATATGAAAGGTGAACTTATATACTAAATAAGTCCACCTTTTTTCTATATAATAAACTCATAAGTTAAAGAAATGAATTTTTGAGGTGATTAAATGAAAGCGTTAGAAATTAAAAATCTTACAAAGAAATATGGAGATTTTATTGCAGTAGATAATATGTCATTAACCGTAGAGGAAGGAGAGATATTTGGATTTCTTGGTTCTAATGGAGCAGGAAAAAGTACAACTATAAATATGATATCTGGACTTTTAAAAAGTAATGAAGGTAGCATAAGCATACTTGGAAAAGATATTAAAAAGAATAGTAGATTTACAAAAATGAATCTAGGAATAGTTCCTCAAGATATAGCAATATATGAAGATTTGACTGCTTATGAGAATGTAAAGTTCTTTGCAGGGTTATATGGTTTAAGAGGAGAAGTCCTTAAAGCAAAGTCAGAAGAGGCACTAAAATTTGTTGGACTTACTGACAAGATGAAGGAATATCCAAAAAACTTTTCTGGTGGTATGAAAAGAAGACTAAATATAGCTTGCGCTATAGCTCATAAACCTAAACTTATAATAATGGATGAGCCAACAGTAGGTATAGACCCTCAATCAAGAAATTATATTCTTGAATCAGTTAAGGAATTAAACAGAATGGGTTGCACAATTATTTATACCAGCCACTATATGGAGGAAGTTGAAGAAATCTGTTCAAGAATTGCAATAGTTGATCATGGAAAAATAATTGCAGACGGAACAAAAGAAGAATTAAAGCTTATAGTAACAGATACAAGTGAGCATTTAATAAAAGTTAAGTCTACAGATAAATTAAACAAGGAAGAAATAAAGAAGATAATTGGAGTAAAAGCAGTAACACTTGAAGAAGATTCAGTAACAATAAATTCAGAAGTTGAAGTTAATAACCTAAATAAAATAATTCAATATTTTATAAATAATGATATAGAAATAAGAAATGTTGAAACAAAAACACCTAACTTAGAAACCGTATTTTTAACTTTAACAGGAAGAACATTAAGGGATTAATATAGGAGGATGAAAAAGTGAATATAATAAATTTTGCTATTAATGAGATAAAATCTACATTAAGAGATACAAGAACACTTACCTTTATGTTAGCTTTTCCAATAATATTAATCTTAATATTAGGTACAGCTTTATCTGGAGCTTTTAGCAGTGATAACACAGTATCACTAGATAAGATAAGTATAGTATATAAAGACAATAGTACAGGTGAATTTTCTAAGTACTTTGGGGAATTTGTAAAACAAGCTGAAAGGGAAGGAATAAAGTTTGAAAAGGTTGATGATGTAGTAGATGCTAAGAATAAAGTAGAAAAACGAAAATATCAAGGATTTATTGAAATTAATAATGATAGTGTTAAGTTATATGAGAATGATAGAACGTCTATTGAAGGAAATATCGTAGAAGGAATGTTAAAAGGTTTTATTGATAAATATAAACTAATTTCTGAAGTGGTAAAAGTAAAACCACAGGGAGTAGGAGTAGTAGTTAATGATAATAGTGAAGGTAGCTATATTAAAGAAACTTCACTAAATTCAAAAAGCGCCCCTGGAGCTATAGATTATTATTCAATAGCAATGACAACTATGATAGGACTATATGGAGCAATCTCAGCTTGTTTCTTAATAAGAGGAGAGAGAATGAATAAAACAGACACTAGGCTCATTGCGGCACCTGTAAGAAAAAGTGAGATATTAATAGGAAAAGTGCTAGGGGGAATAGGAGCTAATTTACTTTGTGTGCTTGTAGTAATGTTAGTAAGTAAATATGCCTTTAAGGCAAATTGGGGATCAAATATAGGATTAGTTATATTAGTTCTTTTAACTGAAGTTATATTAGCTACAAGTTTTGGGCTTGGAGTAAGTTATATAACTAAAAAACCAGAAGCGCCTAGAGCAATTGTTATGCTTGTGGTACAAGTAGCTTCCTTCTTGGGAGGAGCATATTTCCCAATTACATCAGAAAATAGCACTGGAATTTTAAACTTTTTAGTAAAGTTATCTCCACTTTCTTGGAATAATGAAGCAATAAATAAACTAATATATACCTCAGATAGTTATGCTGTTATACCAGCAATAGTTATAAATATGGCAGTAGCTTGCTTGTTTTTAGTAATATCCGGAGTAATAGCTGGAAGAAGGGAGGCTCTTTAAGATGAAAGATATATTATGGTTAGTTAAAAATGGATTAAAGGTCACATTTAGAAAAAAATCTAATATCTTCTTATATATAATTGCTCCTTTGATTGGAATATTAATATCCCTAGTTGTTTATAGTGGAAATGGTGATAATAATTTAAGAGTCGGAGTTTTAAATAAGGATAGTAATTATATAGCTAAAGATGCTGTTGATTATATGCAAAAATCAGGAAACTTTAAGATAGAAAATATAGATGAAGGGGATATAAATGACAAAGTAACCTCAGGAAAGCTAGACTGTGTGGTAATAATTACAGATGGATTTTCTAAAAGCGTAGAAAGTGGAAATCCAAGTAATATAGAAGTTACTTCAATAAAAGGAGCTCAGGCAACTACCTATGTTAAGTCGTATCTATATAATTATATAAATAATATCAGTGATATAAGCAAGGTATCAGCTGGAGATAAGGAAACCTTCCAAAAGATTTATACAAACTATAGAAGTAATGATTTTAACTTATCAGTAAATACCTTAAAGGATACTTCAAAATCTAAGGCCATGACAGCACAATCAATAGGATTTTTAATTATGATAGTGCTTATGTCAGCAGGAAATTTATCAGAAGTAATAATTAAAGAAAAGCAAAACAGAACCTACTTTAGAATATCTAGTGCACCAATAAATTCTAGAAAATATATAATGGCAAATGTTTTCTTAAGCATGATCATTGTAACCATTGAAATAATTTTAACCTTATTAGTGTTAACTCAGGTGGTGAAGATAGATATAGGAATGCCACTTATACAAATGTTTGGAATGTTATTCTTATTTGGATTTGTAGCAGTAGGCTTCTCACTACTTACTGTTTCTTTTGCAAAGAGTATAAGTGGAGTTGGAGCAATGCAAAACCTTTTAATAACACCTACATGTTTGCTTTCAGGATGTTTCTTTCCAATAGATATTATGCCAAAATATATTCAAAAAATTTCAGATTTTATGCCACAAAAGTGGATATTAACTGGGCTAAGTAGTTTACAGGATGGAAATAGTATTACAAGTATATACATGAATATATTAATAATAATAGCTTTTGCAGTAGCATTCTTCCTAATTGCAATATACAAGTTCTATAGCAATGACGATGTAAGAAATATAGCATAAACTTTATATTAAAAAGAGTTTTAAGAATAGACTTAAAACTCTTTTTCTTTTTAATAAAAATATAATCAAGTGGCAAACTAATAAAAAAAGAAAGGTAAGAGAAAAATGAGTTATGATATTTTAATAAGTAAATTACAGGAACATAACCAAGAAGCAATCTTACTTACTGAGGCCTTTAAACCTAAAAAGATTATATTTTTACATGGAGAGAATGAAAAAAATGAAGTTAATCATATAAATGAACTTTATAAAGAAAAATTCCCGGAAGTTATTGTTGAATTAGTAAAGTTAGAAGTTATATCTCTTGAAGATGTTAGTGGATTAATAGAAAAATTTAAAGAGGAAAAGATTGCAATAAACCTTAAGGATTTAAACAGTTTGTCAATGATTATTCTTGTGCATTTATGTGAAAAATTTAATATCGAAGGCTTATACCTAGACATAGTAGGGGAAAAATTATTAAAACTAGATAAGGGGAATTTAAGCATAACAAAAACTAATATTAAAGATTTAAATATTAAAGAGGTAATACAAAGCAATGGAGTAAGCATAATATGCGAGACAACAGATATTAATAGAAATAGTACCTTAAAAGAAATGGCTAATATCATAGCTAATAATTTAAACTTTTGGGAAGATATAAAATATAAATTAAATGATAAAAAAATATTTATTAATGATATTGAAGACCCTTTTGTGATAAGAATAGATACAAAATTATTTGAAGATAAGGAAAGAAGTTTATGTGATAAGGCAATTGAATATCTAAAAGATAAAAATCAACTGGAATATGATAAAGAGGGCGATGGCATAATTACAGTGAAGTTCTCCAATAATTATATAAAAGGCTTTATATTTAAGAGTGGAAGCTGGCTTGAACTATATACCCAAAATATTATTGAAGAGATACAAGAAATTGAAGAGGTGAAAACGGGAGTTTTATTTTTATGGGGAGATGAAGAAGTAAGACTTAAAAATGAAATTGATGTTATGGCAATAAAGGATTCAAAGCTAATATGTATTTCCTGTAAGGATAGCGCAAAATATGATGATGTGGCTTTAAATGAACTAGATGTATATAGTAATAAAACTGCAGGGCAGGTGGTTAAAAAAGTTTTAGTTGCAACTAAGGCACCTATAAAGATTTCTGTTTTAGAAAGAGCAAAGGAAATGAATATAGACATTATAATTTTTGACGGAAATAGAAGTGAGTTTAAGAAAGCTTTAGAAAAAAGCTTAAAATAGAATGTAGCTAATAAATATGTAAACTTAGGTGTTGTCATTATAAGATTCTTAAAAATCTCGACAACACCTTTAAAGTTAAAAAGTTATTAATTAAGGAATACTGAAAAAAATGAAAAGATAATATAACCTATTAATAATAAAGAGATTGCAATAAATAAAAACAATACTTTTTGGCGTTTTTTCATCTTACTAAAATATAAAAAACATAAAGAAAGTGAAATAGCACTAAAATAAATACCAAAAAGTATGTATTTGAACAATATAAGTGATCCTGTCATAGTTGGATACAATATATTATTTTGATGATAAATAGTATATTGATGTTTCCCGATAATAAAAAATATAGTAAAAGTAATTAGCGGTATAATCACTAAAGTAAATACTTTTATTAATTTATTATTCATGAACTTTACTCACTTCTTTTTCCTATGGTTTCGCCCATTAGGACTCTTGTTTCAAAACCTAATTCAGTTTGTTCTACGATTTCCTTATCTATCTTTACCATACCTTTTTTGAAGAATAATACAGTAGTAGATCCTCCAAACTTAAAGTAGCCTTTTTCTTGCCCTTTTTTAGCTGGTTCTAAAGGTTTATAGGTTTGAATTATTGTTCCAACACAAGTAGCACCTACTTCAACATGAATTATGTCGCCAAAGTTTTCAGATTTAAATATACTCCATTCCCTTTTGTTTTGGCAGAATAGTTTAGGAATATTCTTTAAAGCAATAGGGTTAACTGAATAGTAATGGCCTTCTATTTTTTTAGATTCTAAGCAAACCCCGTTATCAACAAAATGATATCTATGATAATCAACTGGGCATAATCTTAAAATCAAACAAGTTCCTCCATTATATTCGTTAGCAACTTTTTCATCTAAAAGAAGTTCTTTTAAGGAATATGTTAATCCTTTTATCTGAACAACATTATCCATATCAATATTTTCAAAGGCACTTAATCTTCCATCACCAGGAGATACTAAAATATCAGGATTTTTATCTATTGGTCTAGCATCTTCAGTTAATTCTCTTACAAAAAAGTCGTTGAAGCTAGTAAATTCTTCAGGTCTCTTTTTAGAAATTCTCATATCAATATCGAAGTCTTTAATAAATGCAGGAATCTTTTTTATACTGCCTCTAGTATCGCAATGAGCTCCATATATTTTTGTAAATAATTTTTTCTTTACGAAAAGTTCAGTTATACTCTTTCCAATAGGAGAACCATAGGACCATTCTATGTATTTTCCTCCTGCAACATTTTCTACTTCATAGCTTTTTGTTTTTCTATTATATATTTTAATCATTAAATAATCCTCACTTTGAATTATAATTACGTGATTAATTTTAGCACAAAGAGATTAAAATATTAACATTTATATGTTAAATTTTTAAATTGTAAGTAAATGAGATAGTTATTAAAAGGATATAGTGCTATAATTTAATTACTTGTATGTTTAAGTGTATTGACTAGTCAAAAAACATATGGAGAGGATAACTATGAATAAGACGAAAAAAGGAATTTTTGAGGCAGCTATAAAAATATTTTCTAATAATGGATATAAGGGAGCAACTATGGATGAAATAGCTCTAGAGGCTGGAGTTGCAAAAGGAACTTTATATTACCATTTTAAAAGTAAGGAAGAGATATTTAGATTTATAATAATCGAAGGTATTGGTGTTCTTACTGATGAAATATCTGTAGTAGCAAATATAGATAATAACCCTGAAGATAATCTTAGGGAAATATGTATAACACAGCTTACTGTTTTATATAGAAATAAAGACTTTTTCAAGGTCTTAATGAGTCAGCTTTGGGGACAAGAAATAAGACAAATAGAGCTTAGAGAACATTTGCAAAAGTATATAAAGAATATAGAAGTTTATATAAAAGATGCAATGGATAAAGGATTTATTAAGAATGGTGATTCATATTTTATTGCTTATACCTTTTTTGGAAGCTTAGTTTCTGCTGCAATTTATGAATTAGTAAATCAAGATAAAGAGATAGATGAAGTGGTAAATAACTTAATTGAATATACTTTTCACGGCTTAAGTGCAAAATAAATAATATAGAGTTTATATGAGATTTTCATATAAACTCTTATTTTTTTACAAAAAATTAAGATACCATGAAAAACAATGAAAAATAGAGAAAAATATACATGAAATCCTATACTTCACCTAAAACTAGACTACACAGTACAAAGAAATATTTTACAAAAACAAAAAATAGCTTCAAAATAGAACTGACTAGTCAGTACAAAAAGTGGTGAATGAGGTGAAGTTATGAAATTTTTAAAAGTTGCAAAGGAGGATCTTTCTTCAATTTATAAGAATAGATTCTTAAGATTTGCTATCGCAGGAATAATTATAGTACCGTTACTTTATAGCTTACTTTACTTGGCGGCATTCTGGGATCCATATTCTAGAATGGATAAACTTCCAGTTGCAGTTGTAAACCTCGATGCGGGAGCCACAATGGATGGAAAAGAAGTAAACTATGGTAAAGATATTACAGATGAACTTAAAGATAACAAGGATATGGGGTGGAGATTTGTTAGTTACCAGGATGCAGTAGACGGAACAAAGGGAGATAAGTATTACTCCATGTTTGTAATCCCAGAGGATTTTTCAAAGAATATAGTTACTGCAAAGGACTCTACACCAGTAAAAGCAGATATCATTTATACATCAAACAATAGAAAAAACTTCTTAGCATCTCAAATAGGAAGTAAGGTAGAGGATAAGCTAAAGGCAACAATTAATGAAAAGATTTCTAAGGAATATGTGAAGGTTACTTATGAAAATCTTGATACTGTAAAATCTGGAATGAATGATGCAGCGGATGGAAGCGGTAAGTTAGCAGATGGATTAACCACGCTAAAAGGAAATATTCCAGCCTTAGAAGATGGAGTTAATAAGCTTTATGATGGATCAAATCAATTAAATGGAGGATTAGCTGAACTTAATAAAAATGTTTCAACTATAAATCCTGCTGAGCTAGTCAAGATCTCAAGTTATTTGACTCCAGAAAATAAAGACAAAATCACAAATATAATAGCTACAGCAAGACAATTTGAAAACAAGGATTTATCTTCTTTAGATAAAATAACACCAGAGACTATAAATCAGGTTAATAAGAGCTTTACTGATTTACAAGCTGTAACTAATTCAAATGGATTAAAGGTAATTCTTAGTCAGCCATCAATACAAAAGTTAGTAGTCCAAATGAATCCTAATAATCCAGATGGATATCAGCAGATAGCTTTAAGAATGCAAAATGTTGATAAACTACTTGCAGATGCAACAACTCTTCAAGGAACCCTAGCAGATCTACAAGGAAAGATTCCAAAGGAATTATTAAATGCTGATGCAAATGCACAATTAGAGAACTTAAAAGTATTAACTGTTGCAGCAAACAATCTACAAAGTGCAAGTAAGCTTATCACTAATGACGATATAACTAAACTATCTGCACTTTTAAGTAATCCAAGCTCTGTGCAAGCTTTAATTACAAAAATTGAAACAACAAATAATCAACTAAAAAATATAAATGCTGGTTTAGATCAAATGCTTAAACCTTTAAAAGATGCAGGCATGACAGATGACCAAGCTATAAATGCATTAAATACTAATATTCAAGGATTAATAAATTCAATAAGAACTCAAGCAGCAGCTGCAGCAAGTACAAATGCACCAACTATACAAGTTCCAACAAGCTCAGCAGCATTAATTGCAGGTTCATTAACCTTAACTGAAGGATTACTATCTAATAAAGCCTTATTAACTGATGCATCAACTCAGTTAACAAGCTTAGATACTTTAGTTAAATCAAAAGCATACGTAATGGCTCAAAACCCAAATAGCGTAACAGCTTTAAAGAATTTGTTAGACAATTATAATCCTACAATGACTGCTATAAATAATGAGGTTCCATTATTAAATTCACTAGGTCAGTTAATGACACCAGATAATATTAGAGAAATTAATGGACTTATGGCAAACGTAGGAACACTAAAAACAGATATAGCAAATAATCAAGACAACTTAAATCTACTAATGGATGTATCAAGAGTATCAAAGGATCCAAGTGTAAAGGCTCTAATTCCAAAATTAATGTCAGTTCAAACTGATATTAATAATGCAAAACCTATATTAAGTGATTTATCTTCTCCACAAACTATGGAGTTATTACAAAACAGTCCTAAATATGTAGGTATGGTAAAGGGACTTCAAAAGGATCTTAAGACAAATGATCAGATATTAGCTGAGGCAAATACAGCAATAAGTCAAGGAAAGATTGAGGAAGCTAAGGCATTAATTAATGGATTACCTGCCTTAACAAGTGGAGTTAGTCAATTATATGATGGATCAACTCAGCTAAAAGGTGGACTTGGAGACCTTAAAGGAAGTGTTCCTGAATTAAAAGATGGGGTAACTAAGCTTTCTGATGGTTCTAATGAACTTTCCTCTAAACTTAAAGATGGAGCAAGTGACTTAGATAAAGGATTAGTTAATACTCCAGATGAAATGGGTACATTTATTTCAAATCCAGTAAACATGGATAATAAGATAATTGATGAGGTAAAAAATTACGGAACAGGCTTTGCACCATACTTTATACCATTATCTCTTTGGGTAGGAGCTCTTATGATGTTCTTTGTACTTTCACCTAAGTCAAAGGCTGAAAGAGAAGGAAAGAAGATGAGTTCAATTTCAGTAGTTTTAGGTAAATATATGACACTAGGACTTATAGGTATGGTTCAAGCAATACTTGCAAGCTTAATAGTATTAGCATTAGGCTTAAGTCCTCAAAACATGGCACTATATTTCTTGTTTAATATGCTAATGTCATTAACTTTTGTAGCTATGATTCAATTCTTCATAACTACACTAGGAGATGGAGGAAAATTAATAGCAATAGTGTTATTAATACTTCAATTAACAGCTTGTGCAGGTACTTTCCCATTAGAAGTAGTACCAAACTTCTTCAAAGTACTTAATCCATATATGCCATTCACTTATGCAGTAAAAGCATTAAGAGAAGCTATTTCAGGAACAGACGTATCTGTAATAGCTCAGTGTTCAGGTGTATTTGCATTAATTTCAGTAGTATTTGTATCACTAACTATAGTATTTAAGAAAAAAGGCGATTTTATATCAGATAAGATAGAAGAAGTAAAACAAGCAGCATAGAAGAGTAATTAATAAGAGGCTGAGCATTTATATTTAAGTGCAACAGCCTCTTTTTTATATAAAAATATTTTGTAGGATATTAGGTTTATTTCAATATACTTCAAATATATGAAATAATATGGTAAAGTTTAATGGTATTTATATATTAATAAATCTTAAGATTAAGAGTAAAAAAGGAATGATTTAATATGTCAAAAAGAAAAATTTTAAGAATATTATTAGGATTGGCATTAGTTTCAAGTATTTTAGTATCAAATAGTTTAATAAAAGTACAAGCTCAGACACTGGCTAACAAAAGGCTTGAAGGAAAAGATAGGTATGAGACTGCTATATCCATAAGTAATGAAGTTATTAAAGATTCAACTGTAAATAATGTAATATTAGCAACAGGGAGTGACTTTCCAGATGCATTAACAGGAAGTGTACTTGCAGCCAAATTAAAAGCTCCGATATTACTTACTGGAGATGATAGCAACAATGCTAAGGATTTAGATTTTATAAATAAGAATTTACCTAAGTCAGGGAATATATATGTTTTAGGTAGTTCGGGGGTAATACCTGATAAGCTTATAAATCAAATTAAGGCAAATGGATATAACAATATAACTAGATTAGGTGGAAATAATAGAGAAGAAACTGCAAGAATTATAAATCAAAATCTAAACGTACCAAAGGGAACTACTGTAGTAGTAGTAACAGGGCTTGACTTTCCAGATGCATTATCTATTTCAAGTGTAGCAGGAGTTTATCAATACCCAATTGTGCTATCTTATAAAGATAGTTTACCATCTGCTTCAATTCAAACACTTAAAGATATACAACCAAGTAATGTTTATATAATAGGAAGTGAAGGTGTTGTTTCAAATAATGTTGTTAATCAAGTTAAATCAGCAACACCATCTGTAGGCTCTAATGTTTTTAGATTTGGTGGAAAGGATAGATTTGAAACTTCAACACTTATTGCAAAGTCATTTGGACTAAATTCTACAAATTTACTTATTGCAACTGGTTTTGATTTTCCAGATGCATTAAGTGGAAGTGTACTAGCATCAAAGCTAAGGGCTCCAATTCTACTAGTTAATTCAAATGATACAACAACTACTAAAAATTATTTAGATAATGATGCAACCCATATTACAGGATTAATATTCCTAGGTAGTTATGGGGCTGTAAGTCAAGCAGCAGAAAAAGAACTTATAAATGCAGATTCAACAGGTCCAATATATCAACCAGTGATAGGTAAGCCTTCCTTAGAATATATGAATTCAATTTCTGTAACAGCGGATAATTCTATTATTGATGGTGGTATGATAAATGAACATAAACTTCCTTATGATGGTAAGTACTATCATATTCATAGAGAAACTCGACTTCCTGAAGGTTCACCATACGGAGAATGGTATATTGAAGACTATTATATGAAAGTTTTAAGAGAAGTAGTAGGAACTGACGGAAAAATAAGAAGATATATTAATATAATATGTATTGATAGCTTTGGACAATTTAATGATGTTGGTTATATCTATATGAATTAAAGTAAAAATAGCGTTTGAGATTGAAATGAACTAGCTAAAAAGAAGAAAGCTAGTTCATTTTAAATTTCCCGGAAAATATTGACATAGGTGAACCCTAATGATAGTATTAACGTATAAAAGGTTATTTGATACCATATAATAATTTGAGGTGGATTTAATGAGAGTAGAATTACAAGGTAAATTAGAATTAATGACCTATAATTATTTTGAAGCAAAAAAAGAATTTAAGTGGGATATGGCTATACTCAATCACTTTATAGCATTGAGTTATGCTTCAAGAAACAGAAGAATAGAAGCTAAAAAAATTAAAGAAATAAGAGACTTCATTAAAGATACAACAGGAGTATTTTCAAAGTTTAGAGGAAATAACCTATCTTTGATGTCTTTATTATTATCTTTTGAAGATAACTATAAGGAAGTATTTAAGGATATAGAAGAATGGACACAAAAGCTTAAGGATAAAGGAATATCTTCTTATGAATATAGTCCAATGATAGCTTATACCATTTTAAAGAACACAAGCTTTGATAATAGAGAAGAAAAAATAGAAAGAACTAAGCTTTTTTATGAAGATATGAAAAGAAACCATATGTTTTTAACCTCCAAGGATGATTATGTATATGCAGCACTTCTTGGATGTACGGATTTAGATGTTAAAGAGACTACTGAAAGAATAGAATATATCTATAATAAGTTAAGTAAAATGAGATATAGCAAAAGCAATGGACTTCAAACAGTATCTCATGTTTTAGCCTTAAGTGAAGATTTTGACTATAGAATAAGTTTATTTGATCATATGGTATCAGAATTAGAGGAAAAGAAGGTCAAAGTTAAAACTTATACACTTCCATCAGTAGCTTTAATGGCATTAATAACTGATGATGCAAATCTTATATGTAGTGAAGTTTCTGAAATATATGAGGAGCTTAAACGTATGAAAGGATATAAGTATGGGGTTCAAAGCTATATAAAAACCATGTTTAGTTGTATATTAGCTACAAGTATGTATACTGAAGGAGAAAATAAGATGGCAGATATATCTACAGGGTTATCAATGCAACTAATAGCGGTAGCGCAGCAGCAAGCTATGATGGCGGCAGCCTCAGCAGCGGCAGCATCTTCTGCAGCATCAAGTTCTTAAGATATATAGGGGGAGAATATGAGAAAAGCAGGTAAAGTATTTAAGGTTTTAGCAATAAGTTTTATATGCATTTTGTTTATAAATCCAATTCATGCCTTTGGGGCATCGAAGGAATATTATATATCTAATATTGATATTAAAGCAACAGTAGATGATAAAGGAAATATGCAGGTTAAGGAAACTTATAAATATAACTTTACGGGAAGCTTTAATGGAATAAAGAGAAATATAGAAACCAATGGTTCAGACGGGATAGAAAATGTTAAGGTTAATATTAATGACAAAGAAGATGTTAGCCAAAGTGATAGTGAAAATAATAATACCTATAAGTTAAGTGAGTCAGGAAATAGTGAAGAGGTTAAAATTTTTAGTAAGAGCCAAGACGAAGAAAAGGTATTTAATATTAGCTATACAGTAAAAAATGTAGTTACAAAATATAAGGATTTGTCTGAGCTTAAGTGGGTTTTTTATAAAAATGAAGAGGATGTTAAGATAGATAGTATAAATGTTTATATTACTTTGCCAAAAGGTATTACAGGTGAGGTTAGCTTCAATGGTGAAGGACCTAATAGAGGAGTAGCAGAGAATAGTGATAATAAGTTTATTAAGCTAAGCTTAAGTGATATGGGGAAAAATGAAGTAATAGGAGCAGCTATACACTTTCCAGTGGCTTGGGTAAACACTTCAAAAATTATAGATAAAAACTATGATGAATATATGAATGAATCACTTAAAGAAAAAAATAAAACAAACATAGCAATAATGGTAGCAATAACTCTAGGAATGATATTAATAGGTGGCTCAATATATGCTGTTAGTAATAAGAGAAAAAAAGAAATAGCAAAGTATAGAGAAGACTATATATTCTTTAATGGAAATCATTATGAGGATATACCAGCAGATATAACTCCAGCCTTAGTAACTGTCTTACTTGATGATAGGCTAGAGATGAAGGATTTCTTAGCAAGTATATTATATTTAGCTAATAAGGGATTTATTAAATTTGAAGAAAAGATAGATGAAGATAATTATGAGGAAGTTGCTTTTAACCTAGTAAATGGAGTAGATAAATCTTATTTATTAAAGAGTGAAAAGTATTTATTATACTGGTTAAATAAGTTATCTGAAAATGGTAGAGTAGATTTTTCTACGCTAATGGAAGATGCAGGGGAGAAAAGCTTTAGGGATAGATATAATGAATGGGTTAGCAGAGTAAATGAAGATGCTTATGACCTTAATATGTATGTCCATCTAGCAGGAAAAGATAGATTAACCAATGAATATGAAAATGAAAGACTTAAATGGAAAGCCTTTAAGAGATATTTAGTAGATCTAGATGATAAGGAAGGACTAAAAAAGTTAGATGTATGGCAAAGAATACTTCCTTACGCTATTTCATTAGAAGTATTTGATAATATATCAGAGCATATAAGAAAAACTCCAGGATATAATGATGCATATAATCCTATGTATAATTACGGATTCTTATATTTCTATAGCATGTCTTATCAGGATAACTTTAATGATCAATTTAGCCAAAGTGCACCTAATACAAGTTCAAGCTCCAGCTTCACAGGAGGAGATGGGGGAGGATTTGGAGGTGGCGGAGGAAGTAGTGCCTTCTAAAAATCACTAACTATGATATAATTTAATATAGAAATTTAAATAGTGGGCTTATATAATAAAAAGCTCACTTTTTATTTGGGGGAATAATTTATGAAAAGAGTAGCAGCAGTACATGATCTATGTGGCTTTGGAAAAGCTTCCTTAAATACAATAGTTCCTATATTATCGTCTATGGGAGTTCAGGTATGTGCATTACCTACAGCAGTTTTATCAACGCATACTGGTGGATATGAAGGTTTTGCCTTTGAGGATTTAACAGAATATATGGGGAAACATATAGAACATTGGAAAAAGCTAAACTTAGATTTTGATTGTATATATACAGGATATTTAGGTTCTTACAAACAAGTAGAACTTATAAAGGATTTTATAGAGTATTTTGAAAGAAAAGATAACTTGGTGTTAATTGATCCCGTAATGGGGGATGATGGGGAGCTATATCCGTCAATAACTGAGGATATGGTTAAAGAAATGAGAGAACTTATAGCTCATGGTGACATAATAACTCCAAATGTTACAGAGGCGCAAATGCTGCTGAATATAGAATATAAAGGCTGTAGAAATATAGCTGAGTGGAAGGAAATATTAATAAAGCTATCAAAACTGGGTGCAAAAAAGGTAGTATTAACTTCTGCTAAGGAAGAGGGTAATGATAAGGTATTAACCTTGGCTTATGATGGAGAAGAGGAAAGATTCTATAAAATAGAAAATCCTCATGTAGATGTATCCTTCCCAGGAACAGGAGATACCTTTGCTTCACTTGTGGTTGGATATATGCTTAAGGAAGAAGGCTTTAAGGAAAGCTTGCGTAAGTCCTGCAGCTTTATATATAAGATGATAACTGAGAGCAATGGCAAGGTTAAGGATATAAGAGAAGGCTTACCACTAGAAAGCTTCATGAGAGAGCTAATTATGGAGGAATTTGAGTTATTAGAGCTTTCTGAGATATAATTTGTAAGTTGACAGTAAAACCCTAATATATTAAAATTTAATAGTGATTTTAAGTGGTTTAACGAAGTTAGACCACTAAATAAAAATTTCATATTTAAAATTTACGTTCAACTAGAATTTACACGTGCCAGAAAATTGTTTGAAGACACAATTTTATAACAGGTATAAATTAAGTTTCACGTACAAATTATAGTTTAAGTTCAACTACAGTTTATTCACGTTAAAGAAATTGTTAGAAACCACAATTTTTTAACATGTATAAACTAAGTTTCACAGTTAAACTATATATAAGCCTTCGTAGTTAAATGGATATAACAGTCCCCTCCTAAGGGACCGTTGTGGGTTCGATTCCCGCCGGGGGTACCAGTTGTTTATTAAAAAGCTTAGCCGTAGAGGTTAAGCTTTTTTTTATTCAGGGAAGTGGATAAATATTGTATGTAAAAGATTAAGATATACCCCATAGAGTAGACATTATTAAAAGTTGACCTTGGAGATTCTAATGAGTAGGGATTTTTATTTAAGAATTATGTATGATAAGTCATGTTATAAGTAAAGAGGAGTTTTCATGAATCGTTAATTGATTGTTACTTATTATTGAGATCATATATAAGGGTTTATTGTGATTTATTAGTAAATCTTTAAAAAATTTATTTAGTGGCATATGCATAATAGGAAAGACTGCTGGGAAATATCTAACAACCCAATTCTTAGCGCAGTTTTAAAAATAAGTAATTTTAAGACTTAACTATGACATTCCTATAAGATATCAACTTAATGAACTACTGTGTACTGACCGGTATGCGCAGTGGTGCCAGGGTCGCTGAACAAAGCAATTATTTAAGCTAATACTTGGTTTTTTGAATTTGTTATAGGATTATAAACGGTACCGTATCATAAGTAAATGAGGTTTATCTGGTAAGCACTGATATATCTAAGGTTAGGGCAATTTTAGAAAAATTGATTTATTACAAATAAAATAAATTACATACAATATGCATTATTTCTATAAATATTGATTAATTAAAGTAACGAAGGTTTTGTTACCTTTTTTATTTATAATAAAATATAAGTAATAGTAAAGTTATTAACAATAGGAGGGATTTAAGTAAATTTGTAGAATTTAGTCTATATTGAAGTGATAATAAGGCTGCTCAGTTAATTAAAAAGTCAGTTATTATTTGGTGTAACTATATCTATAATGGGAAGTTCGTAGGGAGCCAAGACTTTAATAATTATGAATATCTGATGAAAATATAAAAGGGGGGGATCATATGGGACTATCAGATGCACATAAGGGGTATGAATACCAAGACTTACTAACTTCATATTTTATTATCAATGACCTTCTCAAAGGCAATTCTTCAGAGTTCAAGGTTGACATCAAGGAATATGATGATGATAAATTCGATGATCTTACCGTGATTAATAATAATGAGATAGTCAAACGACAAATCAAGTATAGTGATGATAAAACGGTAGCAAAAGGTGATTTCTCATCTATAGATTATGACCTTGCACTAGATGTACTATACAATTCATGGGAAAAATTGGATCGTGATAAAGAGGTATCAATAAAAATACTACTTGCATGGGATTATAATGATGATATTGATTTTTTTCAAGAGGTAGGCGCAAGCAATGATTTTACATCTCCAAATGTGAAACAATACAAGATTAATATAGATAAAATTTGGGTTATGGGCGAAGAAAAGCCCATAAGTTCTTGGAGACGGTTAAGAAATAACGTGGCAAATATATCTAGAGATAATTTTAAAGAATTTCTACAAGAGTTGAAAGTAGAGCTATGCCTACCAAAAGCAAGTTTAGATATAGTAAATAAAGGCGAAATGGAAAGAATAACCATAGAGTGCCTAAAGGATTTTGGAGTAGGAACTTATCCGAACCATGAAATATCTCCAGAGGGTGTTCTTCTGAAGTTGATGAATATAGTTAAGAATGCAAGGGCTAACCAGAGAACACTAAAAACGGATCAGATAGTTAGTGCTTTGGGTTTAGTTGTTGGTTATGGAAACATAGAGCAACTATTTCCTGTTGATTCAAGTAGCAATATCTATGATGAAAATGCATTTGAAAAGTTCTACTCAAACATCTGCAAGAACAACAAGACTATATTAATTGGTGAGCCAGGATCGGGGAAGTCGTGGTTTGTTACTAATTTTATCGAGTACCTTAAATCACAAAATATTCTATTTGCTAGGCATTATTGCTATACAAGTTTGGATGATATATTTTACACAGGAAGAATTACCTCCAATATATTCCTGGCAAATCTGATTAATGATATTATGCTCGTCTGTCCGCATTTAAAGGATATAAAGACATCCAGGTTTGGTGTTGACGAAAGCGAACTTCAATCACTAATTGATCACATTGATAAAGAAATTGTCATAATAATAGACGGACTTGATCACATTGAGAGGATCAAGTCATCTCATGAATCTACCGTCGGGGCAAATAAGACTGATATCATAGAGATAATCAAGAGAATTAATGTTCCTATAAACGTGAAAATTATCGTTGTATCACAACCAGTTTCAGAAGTATTAGAATTGTGCGAGCAAAACTATAAACTCATTGAAATTGAAAACTGGGATACAAATACAATTGGTAGATACCTTGAAATTAGAGATATTAGTATGTATGAAGAAGCCGGTGAAGTGTCATTAAGTAGTTATTTGTTTAATAAGAGCAATGGTAATCCTCTATACGTTACTTATTTGGTCAATGAACTTTCAAAGTCCAGTTTTCTAGATTCATGGGAGGACACTCTTTCTTCAATTCCAGACTATAATGATGATTTAAAGGGTTACTACGACTATTTGCTAGAACAGATTGATGAAGATCATAAAGTAGTATATGTATTATCTGGAGCATCTTTCTATTTGAGTATTGGAGAGCTGAAGGCTATAACTGGTTTAGGCAATTATGTTGAAAAGAGGATAAAGATACTACGTAGTATACTTAAGGAAAGTGCTGTAAATGGTGGATTTATAGTTTACCATGAAAGTTTCCGAAGATATATACTAGAATTGCTTTATGGGAATGGGCTCTCAATTTATGACAATATATATAAAGACCTTATCGTGTGGCTTGAGAGTATTGGTGTATATAGCAATATTAAGGCGTTCAACAATTTATTCAGGCTGTTATACGAATCAGGCCAGTATGATAAGCTATTGGAATATGCTAATGTGGAGTTTGTTAGTGAAAGTTTTTTTAGAGGTTATGGATTTGATGTAATAAAGAAAAATTCGGATTATTTTGTGAAAGCGGCGACTAAGAAAAAGTCATTTTCAAAATTGGTGATGCTTTCAGAGTTATCAAATATAGTGTTGAATGCAGAATTCTATTATGAGATATACGAGGAAAAGTTCTCAATGTGTATTGGACAAATACATGGATTTCAATGGTTAAGTGAAATGCTTATCTACGAAGGAAAAGCGAGCATGCCTTTGAAGGAAGGATTGAGAGTTTGTTACTCATGCTCACGTAACTTTGTTACTCCACCATGGAAAAAATATATAAATGGATTGCTAGAGAAGAATAAATCTCACAAAAACCTCAATTCAGATGAACGCAAAGAACAATTGAAATACTTGACAGCTGCAGCGATTGATATGGATACGAACAAAGATGGTGTAGTTCGCTATGCAACTGATAGTGAATATATAGAATACATGAAAATTGTACTGGATGAGTATGACCATAGAGACAGATTAGATGAACTCATCTCAATTCTTACAGATATGGAATTAATGGAACAATGGCGTGGGTTGATAGAGGGGAGTGACGAAGGGCAGTTAAATGAAGAATATGTAAAAGATATTCTCAACACAGTCAAAACCGCTGAGGGTATTTATGGTGATACAGAAGGTAAAGTTAAATACTTAGTTGCAAATGCTAAGAAGATTTATGAAGAATATTCTAGTGATGTAGAGGCACTGGTTGAAGAAATTGCTGATTTAAGTTGGTTTCACAATTGGATTATCTTTGTATTTCAATCCAGTGTGCTTGAGGAAGAAAGCGAAATCAAGGGAGATAAATTAGTAGAAGTTTATTCGAATCTAAACCGGGTAACAGCGGTAGCAAATCACGGTATACGTACTATGGACTTATATGGTCTAAGACAAGAAATTTATGATACTATCCAGAAACCATTGAGAGGTATCATTTTATGTAAGACTGAATGGGAGAAAATCCTTAGTATAATTGTTGAATCTTCAATTGATACAATGGTAACTTTTCAAAATGCAATGATGGGTCCATTAACAACTGATAGGCTATTTGAACTGGTTACAGAGATATCTAATAATGAAAACTATGACTTTGTGTTAAAGCATTTTGGTGATGTGACTGACGAACAGAAGACAAGAAGAATACATATGGATTTAGCTGATTATTATATGCAGAAGTCCATTTTCTTGTATAAGAATAGAAATGGACAACAGGGAATCCATGAATTTCGCAATGCTATAAGAATGATAATGTCATATGGACAACATAGAGATCGAACATTAAGCAGATTAATGGATACAGTTGAAGATATTTACGGCATAGATTCTGAAAAAGGCAGAAAGTGCATAAAGCGATTAGGTGCAATGTCCGTTGCGGTGGTAAGACAAACTGATGGAAAAGAAACAGATGATTATCAGAATGAGTGGTCACAATTGTTGTGTAAATATGAGCCAGAACTGGGATTGAAGAAATTCATTGTAGATTCGGAAAGTTATAAACAATCTTGGCTATGTGAGAATACACTAGAGACAATACTTACTGATTGGCTAACGCCAAGGTACTCAAGAATTGGGAACGCACTGTTTAAGACTATGCCCGATAAAAGTAGCAGTGATTTCATACAGGCTTACCTTAATAATATTGCAGTGATAGACAAGGGAAAAGAGGTGCTTTTGGCAAGAACTTCTGTTGTTGACTTGATAAGCAAATTTAAATTTAACGATGATGCATATGAAGTTGAAGAACGGTTTATAGAAACTGTAACAAATTTATGCGAAAAATATGATATAGATTGTAATTTGATTAAATCTAAAGAGTATCCTGTGAAATCTTCTAATGATGAAGATAATAACGTCCAAATCATAGAAACGTTTAGTGATAAAGGTGTAGATGAGAAAAACATATATGAAGTCTTAGACTTTATGAAATCATATGGATATTCTGAAGAGGTAAACAGTATTGTAAAGACATATCTGGTAAATAATGAAGAAGTGTCGCAAGAGGTTAGGGTTGTTATTAATCAACTCGTTGATTTTGCTTTTGAAAGTCCTGTATTTAGAAAATATTCGAATATTCAAGAGAGAGTAATCTGTTTTGGAAAAATGAATGAAATTATAGATGGTGTAAGGGCGTATCTCAATCTACGAATCTATCTTACTCAAAAGGACGGTTGGTACCATAAATATAATGGTTATGAATTTTTCACAAAGGCTTTTGATCTAGATGAAAAGGTGACTATTGATTCATACTTTGAATATTTTGAGAGTATGTATAAGCCTTTTGAAGGCGTTAACGAGTTATCTGATAACATAATAAAAATGCTATCTGGCCTTGATGACTGGAGAGAAGAAGTTCTAGCATTGTGGGACTTAGTTTATGACGTTATTGATTTCCGATTGAGTTGCAGAGTAGAGATTGAATGGGAGAAGATTGAAAAAGAATTTGAAGAATACTGTATTGAAGAGTTGTTGTATCATGCGTTATTAGTGAGGTTGCGTTATGGAACAGCAGATATACATAAGTCAGTTTTTGCTTCTATCGAAACACTGCTTACACAAGATGCAGAGAGGGCAATGTTTATAAGACCATTTAAGCGGGTTTTGGCGAATCATTTTAAGTATATAAATTTGAGTATTGTTATGTTAATTCAATTAGTTGAAGATATGTATTCTTATAAGGAAAGAGAGAAATATCAATTAGTAGATCTTGATGATTACATTTGCATCAATGCATATGGAGATGATGGATTCTTATTAAACTTCTTGTTGGGTGGAGATATTGAGGAAAGAGTAAAACCAAAGGTTCAGAATACTAATCAAGGATTTAACGATTATATTCTTCGAGAGTTTAAAGATTCAGATCAAAGATATAAGTTGCTTGAAAGTAGGGGCATATCAGTTGATGATTATATCCTGGGATTTTTAAGTGAAATTCATAATGAAAGCAATATGAGAATTTTATCTAACACATATATGGACAATGTATCTAGTTTGTTGATAGATAATATCCAGATTCATAGTGATTACCTAAAGGCCATAGGGAATGCTGTTATAAATTATTTATGTTGGGGAGAAGAATTTGGGAGTATTTTTGCAAGATTGAGAAGTGTTGAAGACAAAGAATATTTTTACCACAGTATTAGAGAAGATGTATTACTACTAAATGCAATTAGTAATTCAGCAATAGCAAGGCCTAATGAAATTCCACACCCAACGGATGTAAAGGATAGAGTGTCTAGTGTAGACGAAGAAGACTGGATTAGGTTAGCATATATTGAACGAGAATATGTGTATGCGGAAGATTTATGGAGGTCAAAACATATTGGTGATAACTGTAAGATCTACCAGACCTATTCTGCTGTGGGTTTCAGTAAAAGTAAAAATCTGCCTTTATATCATAATTCCTATAGAGGTTCTGTTCTTGGTCTTATATATCCTAAACATATGTGTAA
The DNA here is from genome assembly GCF_016765615.1 of Clostridium paridis. Taxonomy (GTDB): domain Bacteria; phylum Bacillota; class Clostridia; order Clostridiales; family Clostridiaceae; genus Clostridium_T; species Clostridium_T paridis. Next base: position 61,866 of record NZ_JAESWA010000027.1, read on the forward strand.
TCCAATGGGTCTTAAGGGGAAAAAAACCGTTGTTTTTACGGATGCGAGTATAGAATATAACCCATTTATGACATATTATCGATATGATTATTTAGCTCTTACTTTCGAAGTTCTTAGTTTATTGCAAATAACAATGACAAGTACTGATAAAGGGTTAGTTGGAATGGATTTAGAGGGGAAATGCGTTCTTAAGTATCAAAATTGGTGTAAGTATAAACACTTGACTGGTGAACAGGAAAGGACTCCAGTATTAAGAGGAAGTCAACTCCTTGTATCGAAAGAGATTTTTAATAAGCTAGTAATTGAAATTGGATATGAACCATATTGTTATACCATAAGTGAATTGATTTTTGGTGAATAGGTTTATGGATATTGTTATGAGAGTTATTTTTAAAATTGGTGTATTATTGTTACACCCTTATCTTCGATTGAATGTTTGGATAGGTTACACTTAGTGGGACAATTATATTAAAGTAATTTAAAATTAAATTCCCATTTCGCCAAGGAACTAGTGGGGGTTAACGACATTATTTTTGTTTACTCGGCATACTGTAAGTGGAAGCATAAGAACGTTTAAACTGCATGAAATGAGTATTGGGTATAGATAATAGCTAAGTTACAAATTTCCCATCATCTATATAATTGGACATACTATTGACATGCTTGTTGGGCTAATTAAGGGCAGTCTAATGAAAGATACAACATATCAGTAAATAGTAATTTGTTAATTTAGTTAAATTACATTATAACAATAATGCAAAGAAAAAATCCTTGATTATAATAGCACAATTATGGACAACACAGAGATAAAGATATTCTGAAACTTATGAAATGAGGAGGAGTGGGATGGATTATCCATATAAATGTAATTTGAAAGTGGAAAAAGTTTTTGGAGAGCAACAAGTTGGAATAACATTGTATTCTGGACTTACAATTTTCGTAGGTGCAAATGCATCGGGAAAAACACAAACTTTAAAGGAATTGAGAAATCACCTTAAAAGTAATATGGGTAGTAATAAGGTGAGATATTTATCTTCGAATCGAATTGGGCCAATGGAACAATTTAGGTCGAAGATTAATCAGTATTCATATCCAGCGGATCAATATAATGTTGGTGATCAAGGTGCGAGACAAGCTCGACATGAGATTGAAACTGTTAATGGAGACTTTTTTACAATGGATGCTAGAAAGGATGTATATATTAAGGTTGCAGAGCGTCTCTCAGTGTTATTTAACAGACAAATCTACATACGCTGGGACGCAGGAAATATGAAAGTGTTTTTTGGAAAGACAGAAACTGAGGATGAGTATTCAGTTGTAGCTGAGGCAAGTGGACTTGTTAATATTATTTCAATTTTGGCTGCATTATTTGATGAAGATGTTCAAGTATTAATGATTGATGAACCAGAGGTTTCTTTGCATCCACAACTTCAGTCGTATTTATTACGTGAAATTCAAAAAGCAGTTTCCAGTTACGGAAAAGTTATTATTATTTCGACTCATTCAACGGAACTGATATCATTTAATTCAATTAAAGATTTAAGTAACTTGGTCTTTTTTACTGAAAAAAAAGTCCCAATACAAATAGCACCAGAAATGCCTGAATTGAAAAATCGAAAACTAAAAGACTTTTTTATGAGAATGAGTCAAGTTTATAAAACTGGGTTCTTTGCCAAGAAAGTACTATTGATTGAGGGAGCAAGCGATTTAATAATCTGTCGATTTCTTTCGAACAAGTTGGACCTCAATATTGATGTAGCAGGATCGCAAATTATTCCAGTTGATGGAAAAGGTCAATTTCCTGTGATTACAAAACTTTTTAGGTTAATTGGAAAAGAAGTTGCCGTTTTGACCGATTTAGACGGATTCACTGATGATAATAGTATTGTAGACTTATTTTCACAATTGCCTTACGCAATAAAGCTGGCAAACGAATTTGGTAACGAAAATATTTCCGAAATGATTAGAAGTATAAAGTCGAAAATCTCAGAATTAGTACAATCACATAAGGATGATATGAAGGTTGTTTATGAAGCACATCCATATTGGATAAATAAGGATGATAAGGAGGAGGAAGACAAAGCTATTCGAAGAGCACTAGTAGCTCAATTATTCAGCTTTGATGATAGTGAATTGCAAAATTGGCCTGATGGCACAGCATGGCTGAGTTTGAAAACAAGATTAAAATCTCTTTTTTCAATTCTTGAAACTGTTGGATGTTTTGTTCTTAAAAAAGGAGCCATTGAAAGTTATTATTTGTATGCGCCTAATACAACTTATAGTGAAAAGCCATCAGCTGCGGCTGATGAAATAAGTGAACTCCAAACAAAAGATAATGAGCTTATTTGTAATAAATATGAAGATGTGATACTGTCGTTGAAGTATGCTGCATTAACAAAAAATGTGGATGAGAGTTTCGCTGTAAAGAAAGAATTGCTAAGTGAATTGGCTCTTGTTCTCGGGGTATTACCAACAGTTTCAAACGAGAAAGAAATATACTCTATTATCAAACAGGCGAAAGGAAGTTCAAATTCTTTGTTTAACTATAGGATTATAAATAATAATGACAAGTTGGGTGTTGAGATCTCTTTGCATTCTGCCATCATTGATGTGAGTGGACTACCATTTCAAATATTTACCGGTCAAAATGTAAATGAGGTTGTCAATGGCAATGTTAAGCAAAAAATATTATGAATTAAGGTTTAAAAGAGAAATTGGTGGAATTTTACATTATGTTTATAACACGATGATGACAAATTCCAATTTGAAGTGATGATGTAACATAAGTAAAAATATAGTTCATATTTAATTTCTTAAGTTATGATATATTTTCATTAAGATAATAGTAATCATAATTATTTGTTGAACTTTCCGTTATCTATATATTAAGAAATTGAATATATGGAGTTCCTCTAAGACAATTAGAAAATGGAGCCGCTTCTAAAGCAGTTGTTAGGGAAGTTAATTAACACCCAATATATAAAAAGACTCCGATAATACTGTTATAGTGAACCGTACCATAAGCAACGGAGGTTTATATCCTTAGGCATTCACATAACTTGCTTAAGGCTGTTTTTACAGGCAAAAATACTTTATCATAAGAAATAGTTTATTTACAAAATATGTTATAATAAAATTAGGAACAAACTTGAGTGGTAGACAAATTGTAATTTGATGATGAGAAAAGTCAAAAAATCTAATTTAATAGTTGAATATGCAAAGAAGTGATGTAATAGAAAAGGAGAAGAAAATGTATAGTATAGATAGTGATGTGAAATTTCCTGATATGAGTCATTATGATATTAATGATCCAGGAGGCATTGCATTATATTTAGCTCATTGCGATTTTTATCCATTTAGAAGTGTGATAGAGAATAATAAGATTGCCTTAGATGCTATAGCAGATAGTTATAGAGAGATTGCAAGAAAGGCTACTAAAATAAATGATTTTGAAACAGAATGTTGGGCGATGACAAGTGGTACCTTACACGCAAGTAGGGTAGATTTACTAACCCAGTATTCATTATTACTAACAATGGTTTCATTGTTAGAAGAAGCAGTTAATACGCTTTGCAGAATTTATCATGATGTGTATAAAATCGAAAAGGAACTAAAAGATATAAGAGGAAGTGGTTTGGAGCGTGCTGCAAAATATATAAAGCAAGAGGTTAAGATAGAAGAATTTAAATCTGGAAAATGGGAATATATAACGGCAATAAGAGATGCAAGAAACATGATTGTACATAATGGTGGAAGAGTAATTAAAGAGGAGGATTTTATAAAGTTTGACAAGTTTTCTATAGGCTATAGGGACGAGGATAAACAGATTTACTTGGAATATACAGATATCACTAAGATGTATGATGCAATTATGGAATTTATGGACAACTCATTTAAGCTAATTCCAAATAGATAGAATTAAATATAATTTGAAATATAAGGTGACAAGATTGATTGAGAAGTTACATTTGTTAGTTATACTAGATAAATTCTAATTTATATTATTGAAATTATAAATTTTAAATAGAAAAAATTATATAGGTTTATTTTTTATAAAAATTTGATATACACTTTATAAAAGTATCAAACATACCCAATACCACCCCCTAGCTATAGTGAAATAGTTTACCAATAGTCCAGGAGGATAAAATGTTCAAAACCTCCGTAGCCATCCACTATGGATTTCAAAATATTACTTTAGAATTACACCATGTTTATGTAGAATATATACACAAGAATAAAATGGAAAAACCTCATTTGTGGAAGTTATAGCGAACCGTACCACAAATAACGTAGACTTTTTTAAATAACTTTATACAGAAGCATATATTAAGTGATTTGAATTTTTGTAAAAGATTTAAATAAGGTTCATCTCCACCATATAAATCCACGACAGAAATGTCGTGGATTTTATATATAAAATTGAGGGGTAATTTTGAATAATATATTTGATAAGATGTAATTAATACTACAGTAATATTAATGTAAAGATAGTTACTGCTTCTGGAAATGCAGCAGAGCTTCTAATGTTTATGTCGAAAAAAACATAATGAAAATTATAACAAGGTGGAGGATTGTAATGGTAATTGACGAAATAAAGAATTAGAAGGGTAATATTAATTGGAGGTAAAAAATAATGGGTGTAACAAATGAGTTAGAAGAGTGGATATCAAAGCGAAGCTTATGGATACAAAATGCAATTAATAGAATTACCACTAATGACTCTATTGATAAAGAAGATATAACTCAACTAGTTGAATTATGTAAAAAAGAAGCTGGTATACTAAAAGATATTAACGGTGATTTAAAACCTATAAAAGTTTCACTTGGGCATTTAAATAATGAAGATATATCAAATAATTTAGTAATTGAATCTATATCTAATTTAACGGGTATGTTTGCATTATCACCAAGAAAGCCATTGCAACTGGGGAAGAAACCATTGACTGTTGTATATGGAAGAAATGGGTCTGGAAAATCAAGTTATGTCAAAGTTTTAAAACATATGTGTGGTGCACGAAATCCTGGTAAATTAATTAGTAATATTTTTGAAAATAAAAATCAGATTAAAAGTTGTAATATCGATATTAAAATAGGAGATAACCATGAACGTATTTATTGGAAACAAGATGATGGTGTATCTATTAAATTAAAAGAAACAGAAATATATGATACGGATTGTGCTTATGTTTATGTGAACTCAGAGAATGAAGTTACTTATGAACCAAGACTTCTAACTTTGCTAACAAGGATTATAGATGTTTGTACAAAAGTTAGTGAAGTAATAGAAAAGGAGATTGAGAATAATCAATCAAAAAAGCCATCTATTCCAAAAGAATATATGGATACTGATTCTGGAAGATGGTATTTAAGCTTGTCTGCTAAAAGTAATAAAGATTTTGCTTCCAAATGCCAATGGAATGGTGAATTGGATAAACAATTACAAGCTTTAAAAGAAAGATTAAACGTAGTAAATCCAATAGAACAAGCTAAGACTTTACGAAATAAGGTAAATTCATTGAATAAATTGATCAAAAGTATAGAGGAAATGGAAAAAGGATTAGGAGATGATATTTGTAACAAATACTTAGAGCTTAAAAAAGATGCTGAATTAAAAAAAAGGGTTGCGAATGAAGATGTTGATAAAGTTTTGGGCATGGCACAGTTAGAAGGAGTTGGAATAGAAAGTTGGAAGATTTTATGGCAACAAGCTCGTGAGTATTCAGAAAAGATTGCCTATACTGATAAAGTTTTTCCTAATGTAGCAGATGGGGCGAGATGTGTTCTATGTCAACAGCCTTTAGATGAGGAAGCAAAAAATAGATTGATATCTTTTGAGGAATTTATTAAAGGTAATATTCAAAAACAGGCAGAAACAGCAGAACTGGAGTTTAAAAATTATAGTGGTAAAATAATTAATATTCCCGAAGATTCACTCATTGAGTTAACAATTAATTCATGTGGAATTGTAGATGAGATACAGATAGCTTTAATTAAATCTATATATAATGATTTTGAATTAAGAAAAAAGAGTTTATTAAGTGCAATCAATACTGAAGATATTGCTAATATCCCTAATATTGATTTTTTAAAAAATTTTAGAAATGAAATAGATATTTTTGAACAAAAGGCAATTACTTTCCATGAAGATGCAAAAAATCAAGGGAGAGACATTATTCAAAAAAAAGTTTGCGAACTTGAGGCTAATAAATGGTTACATCAGCAAAAAGAAAGTATAGAAGAAGAAATACAAAGGCTTTTATTAATTGAAGATTTAAAAAAAGCTAAAAGGTTAACTAGTACTCAGGCATTTTCAGTTAAAAAATCTGAGTTGTCAAATAAACTTGTTACCGAAGAATATATGAACAGATTTCAAAAGGAGCTAAAGCTATTAGGGGCTTATCAATTAAAAGTAGAACTTGTAAAAACCAAAACACAAAAAGGTCACATATATCATCAGATAAAACTTCAAAATTGTAAAGAAAGTATTAGTACTAGTGAAGTGTTAAGCGAAGGAGAAATGAGGATTGTATCTTTGGCAGCATTTTTAGCAGATGTAGAAAGTCGAAAAAGTAGTACTCCTTTTATTTTTGATGATCCTATTAGTTCGTTAGACCAAGAGTATGAAGAAGCAACGGTTGAAAGATTAGTTGAATTAAGTAAAAATAGGCAGGTAATTGTGTTTACTCATAGAATATCTTTATTAACATTAATAGAAGATGCAGTAAAAAAGCATGGTGTAGAGGCATCAGTAGTTTCATTAAGAAATGAACAATGGGGTGCTGGTGAGCCTAATGAGACACCGATTAATGTTAAGAGTCCAGACGCAGCATTAAATTCACTGATAAATGAGAGGCTTTCAAAAGCAGTTAAAATATTAAATGATTTTGGACAATCAGAATACGAAACGATAGCTAAATCTATTTGTAGTGATTTTAGAATAATAATAGAAAGGTTTGTTGAAAATAAATTGCTTTGTGACGTGGTGCAAAGATTTAGAAGGTCAATTAATACTTTAGGAAAGCTTGAAAAAATTCCACTAATAACAGTTGATGATTGTAAACTTTTTGATGAGTTAATGACTAAGTACTCTAAATATGAACATTCTCAATCAATCGAGCTACCAGTTTTTGCACCTAGTGTTGAGGAGTTAAGAGAAGACATGGAAAAGTTGAAAAAGTGGAATGAAGAATTTAAAAAAAGAGTTAAGTAATATAGATTTAGTGAGGTTTAAAGGTCACACTTCGCCGCCACTAATAAAGTTTTCGATAAGTGGCGAGAAATTTTTAACTTGGAGAGCTAGTTGTCTTTCAGAAATAATTAGAAGTTTCCACCACTGAGGATAAAACTTTACTACAAATAATTATAAGCAAGATAACTATAAAGAACAAAAAAAGATATAGACAGTATAGAATTATACTTTGATGAAAAGACACATAAATATTTTATAAATAGTAATGAGGGAGAATCTCCAGATGATAGGCGTTCTCCTTCTTTTATTTTGTTTACCATTAGATTTTAGTTAATTAATAATCAATTATTTATTAAGAGACTTTTCTAGTGAATTGACAAGTTCCTGAAATTTTTCTGGATTAAGGTTTCCATTTTCTAAAGATTGTTCAATTAATGCTGGGGGGATATTTTGCATAGCATTAAAAAGAAAATGGATATTTTGCATTAACTTTAACATATAATCTTGATACGCTTTATTTCCTATAGTGTTAGCAACTATACTTTCTTTTTTAATCCATTCGATTTTATATCCTAAGATATCAGCAATTTGTTCAATTTCATTATAACGTAAAGTTTCGTTATTTATCTTTTTACTTAAATTTTGAACACCATGGGATGTTCCATTACGAGTATTTAATTCGGTCTGAATTTGAGTTAATGTAATACCAGATATAGCTATATAAGATTTTAAAAGCTCTTTTAAGCCCATATAATCACCTCAGTATAATTATACTAAAAAGCTTAAATATAGTCAATATAGTATAAATTTGTGCTTTTTTGGCATAATTATATTGATTGTTTAAACTAATTGGTTTAATATTAATCTATAGAGTTTAAAATGTATTAGTATGAAGGAGGAATAAGGTTGAAGAGTGATGATGAGATTTTAAATTTAATATTACAAAAGATTGAGGAATTAAATTCTGGGAAAAACTTTTATATAAGTTACTTAGTATCACCAATTGATTGGAATAGTTGTAACCAAAAATTAGTTGGAGCCAAATTTAGAAGGTTGGTATTAAACAAAAGTATTCCAGTAGACTTTGCATTAGAACTTTCTCAGAGAAGAACACCTGCACTTTATGCAAAGAAGTGAAGATGAATATTACAATAGGTTTGTACTTACTTATACAAACCTATTGTAATACAGTTAGCAAGTAGATAAAAAGTCTACGTTATACCCGTTCATATGTAATGGGTTTACATATCTAAATATATAAGTGTATTTAGACTACAAGTAAGCAGTCTTTTTATATATCAATCAGGATATATAAATTTGAGGACTATAACTTGATTTACAATTTAAGGTAATGTCATTGTAATTAAAGATTGTATCAATTTTTTTATCATCTTATAACTGCTTATTTTTTATGATATGTTATTTATAATTTAACAAGTAATTACAAGAAAATCAGCAGATAGATTTGTCTATGTACTGTCCCACCATTTATTAAAAAATCATGAATAGAATGATTAGAATCAGCGAACTTATAAGTAAATTCAAGATTAGACCAATATTAACATAACTTGTAGTTTTCATAAAAACTCCTCTCAATATTTATAAATATGATTATTACCAAATTTTCTTATTTTATTCAGCGTTTATATATGATGATTATATAACATCTCTCAAGTGATACTAGAATTAATATGAAAACAAAAGGCTTAACCATTGCGGTTAAGCCTTTAATTTACGCTTCAGTACACAATATATAATATCCACCTCTAGCCATATTCACCTTAGCTTCATATTTAGTACCATCTAAACTAAAAGTAACTGGATTAGTTTTATCTATAAATTGGAGTTTATCTTTAGATTTATTGCAATGAGCTTCAATAACTTCACATATTTTTTCTGATGTTGGGTAATCTAGAGCATCCTTAAGCTCAATAGAAAAAGATTTATTCAAAAGTCTTTTAAAGAATGTACTCAAAACTTAAAGTCCTCCTTAATATTAAACTTAGTTATATATATTATGCCCGTAATATATATAATGTCAATTTGCTAGTTTTATTTATTAAAACAGTCCCACCTTTTCTATAAATGAATATCATGATATAGGAAAGGAGATGTATAAAAATGGAATATCCAATAGGGGAATTTGAAAGAGACGGAATGTCTTTGCATGATAAGTGTAAAAAATATATGAATTATCATGCAGTTTTAAAAATGAAAGATGGAAAGATGGTTGATGGAATCATTATGGGCATGGATGAGGATAATATTATCATGCTGATTCCTGAAGATGTAATGGAAGAATATAAGGACGACGATAGTTACGGTCAACATAGACAGTTTGGCGGCTTTGGCCATGGGGGGCCTGGAAGGTTTAGACGTTTTGGAAATAGGCGTTTCCCATTTGCTACTTTAGCAGCATTATCATTATTCCGTTATCCTTACTACTATCCACCATATCCATATTACTATCCATATTATCCATACTATTATCAATATTATACTTATTAAAAATAATACTTAATAAACATAAGCCTAACATCAATAGGATTGATGAATAATAGATAAAAGAGTGAATATTAGCATTAAAAAGCTTAATCATTAGTATTAAGCTTTTTAATTTTGTAAAACATTTGAATGCCCAGTTAATACCAGATATAATTAAACAAAGGGAATTTATTACAACATGATAATATAATTAAATATCTTATTGGGGGGATAAAGTTGAAGAAATTATCCGGTATTTTAATTCTAATCATGCTACTCATACTTACAGGTTGTACAAAGCAAAAAGTTACTAAAGTCAGCTATACCTATAAAGGAGAAAATGACCTTTGGACGGCTGAATATAAAGTTAATGGAACTAAAACAATAACTGAAAAGAAGGATAAAGGCCAATATAGTAGTGAATATAATAATACATTAACAGTAACCTATAAAAAGGATGTATCAGAATTAGCTTCAATGAAGAGTTTAGAAATATCATACAAAAGCAGTGCTACAGGTGGAAAGTCTAATCAAAGTTTTGATGATAACACTCCAAAGCAAAAGGCGTACACCATTAAAACAAGTAGCACAGGATCGGCGATTGAGAGAGAAGATGAAATAATAAAAGTTGATATAAATATAGATGGAAAGATTCAAACCATTGAATTAAAGAATGCTAAGTAAATGTAAATAAGGGAAGACTAAATTAATTAGACTTCCCTAAATTTTTTATTTATCAACACTTTTCTTTAACAGAGCATTAGTATTTTAAAAACCCATCTTACATTTCACTTTATTACAGTTTTCTTCAGAAGTAAGCATTTCCAAAAGCTTAAAAGCGACAGGGAAAGCTGTTGAAGGATTATAAGAGGTAATTATGTTTTTATCTATTACAATAGGTTCATCAGGTAAAACATTAACCTTAAATTCTGCTAACTCTCTTTGTCTTATTCCATTATTTAAATTATAGGTTGTGGCGTTTCTATTAACTAAAACTCCACTTTTGCCTAGGGGTAAGGCCCCAACACAAATAGAAGCTATTATTTTTCCTGCTTTATCAAATTCCCTAATTATATTTAAAAAATCTTCACTATAGGCATCTTCATAAAAGCCAGCTTCCTCAAAGCCTCCTGGTATAGCAAGTGCATCAAATTCATCAACATTAACTTCATTTATAAGCATTTCTGGAATTACTGTAAAGTTAAAAGTACACTTTAATTTTTCTCTTAGTCCAACAGTTACCAGTTTAGTTGATCCATCCCCATCTGTTTCATTCCATCCAATAACATCTGTAAAAACACTTGCTTCTACAGCTTCAAACCCATTAGCAAGAAGCAACAATACCTTTTTCATAAATATCCCCCTTTATCTCAAACTTATTAGTATATTTTAACATAATTATTAATTCTTATAAAAACCACTATTTTCTTTGTATTAAATATTTACTGTTTGTCCATAATCATAATGAGGTGATGATAATGGATGAAGAATCATTAAGTGCATTAGTAGTTTTTTCAGTTGCGTTTATACTTCTCTTGGTTTTAGCTTTAATGGACATAGCATTAATGGTATTTATACTTGGAACTTATTAATAAAGTACTATATTTTTACATTAGAGATTTATATAATTAAAATATACAAGTTTTTAATGTAGTGGGGTAGTTATGAACAAAAAACTAAGTTTAAAACTTACTTTATTTTCTTTAACTTATATAACAGTACTTATTTTTGATTATTTAAGGCATGAATATCTTTCAAGAACTTCTTTTAAGAATTATTCATGGCTTTCTTATTTTATATATAATTCAAAGGGTGATTTTAAATATTCCTTAGATGTTATCATATCTTTTATTTTGTTTGTTTTTGTAATTTTTTCTTTTATTAGAAATAGAGTCTTCAATAATTGGATTTTTATCATTTTCCCTATAATTTTTATTATTCTACATATAATTTCTCTTTTGTAGTTTTATGAAAAAAAGAGTAGATATCTTTATATAGATACTACTCTTGATTTTTTCATTAAATTACATTTATTTTGTTTTCAGCATTTCGTGACATTTATTGCAGGGAAAATCATTTTCCATACAAACATCAATATTACAGGTGGAAGTCTTTTTTATATACCCAACTCCCCATTCCATAATATGAGACATTACTGGGATAAAGCTTACTCCTATAGCCGTTAAGGAGTATTCAACCTTTGGAGGGACTTCTCTATAAACTTCTCTATGAATAAGACCATCATGTTCAAGTTCTCTTAATTGTTGAGTAAGAACTCCCCTTGAGATTGTGGGAATAAGTCTTTGAAGTTCATTAAATCTTCTTGTCTTATTATGTAAAATCCATAAGATTGTTAGTTTCCACTTCCCCATAAGAACATTTTGAGTTACTGTAACTGGACAAAGATCAGAATTATTATCCAAGAAAAACCGCATCCTTCCTTAATAGTCTTATTTACATGACTATGTCATATAAACCTGCGTACTTGTAATATGATTACTTTGATTTTACCATAATACTTATAACAAATATTTAAATTAATGAGGTAATTAAAATGGAAGAAGTATTAAAGTTATTAAAAGAAAATCCTAATGGATTTTTAGCAACAGTGGATAGTGGAAAACCTAGAGTAAGACCTTTTGGTTTTATATTAGAGGAGGAAGGAAAGTTATATTTTTGTACAAATAGCTTGAAAGAAGTCTATAAACAGCTATTAGAAGTGCCTTATGTAGAATACTCAGTTATGTCAAAGGATATGATAACTCTTAGAGTAAGTGGAGAAATAAGATTCACTGAAGAATTAGCTATGAAAGAGAAGATACTTAATGTATTTGAACCTATAAAAAAGGGATATAAGACTGCTGATAATCCTATATTTAAGGTCTTTTATATTGAACATGGAACTGCAACTATTGCAGATTTTTCAGGAAATCCCCCAAAGAAAATAGAATTTTAGAAGAATAAAATATTAAATTTAAGAATTTTGGAAATAATATAAAAGAATATATAACGTATAAATTTATAGGTTTATTTTCTATAATTCTTTGTTATAATATAAGTAAGAAATGAAGATAATAAAAATAGGGAGCAAAACATACTGGTAATATGTTTTAGGCACCCTATAGTATACAATATAAGTTGCTTAGGCAACTGGTATCACTAAAGTTTTATAGATAAAAATTAGTAGCTTCCAAATTGCGGGTGGGGCTACTATTTTTTTATATTATCTTATAACTGTAAGTACTCCAGAATCCATTTCGCATACGGTATCGCAAAGTAAGTCAATGTCCTGAGCATTATGGCTAGCAAGTATGATTGTTTTTCCTTTTGTTTTTAAATCCTGAAGTAAGGCTCGTATGTCTGCTATACCTTTTTTATCTAAACCATTAAAGGGTTCATCTAGAATTAATAAAGATGGGTCTTCCATTATGGCTTGGGCTATACCAAGTCTCTGACGCATTCCTAAAGAATACTTGCTTACAGGCTTTTTCATATCAGGATCTAAACCTACTAGCTTAAGAGTATCTTTTATAATTTCTTCTGAAATTTTTCGCTTAAGTGAGGCAAGTAATTTCAAATTATTCATTCCAGATAGTTGAGGTAAAAAGCCAGGAGTTTCTATAATTAGACCTAAATCTTGTGGAAAGTCCATATCTTTACCTACTTGTTTATCTTGTACTAAAATCTTTCCTTTAGTGGGAATTAAAAATCCACAGATACATTTCATAAGCACGGTTTTTCCACTACCATTATTGCCTACTATTCCATGAATTTTTCCTTGTTCAAAATCATGACTTACGTCACTTAAAATTTGTTCTTGCCCAAAGTTTTTAAAAATATGTTCTATATGAATTGCAGTACTCATTTTTATACCTCCGTACCAGTAAAATTAAAGTTGTAATTTCTTATACATCTAAGAGTTATCCCAAAACATACTAAAATTAAAAGGATGAATATCAAACAGCTTTGCCACAGGGTAGGTAATAAGTCATACCCAAAGTTATGCATGTTATAAGTAGCATGATTTAAGGGAGAAATCCACCCAATTGCAACATTTGCTTTATACATTAATTCATCAGGTAAGTTAAATACAGCTCTAATCAATTGGGGATTGAGTATAAATCCATATAGACTAAAGATAAATACTCCAACAACACTTAAAGATTGGCCTTTTATGATATTTAGCATTAACATCATAAAAGCCATAAGTAGAGTATAAAGTAACATTAATAAGAATATGGTAAGCATTGTTTCATATGGTGTAGACATTTCTAAAGTCTTAACAAGAGAAGGAAGAGCTATGGTTTTACCTGAATCAGAGTAACTAAGTATCGCAGCAGTATCACTCCACATATTGTTTATAAAGGAGTTACTCATGCATAATAGCACCGTTGAGAACAGGATAAAAATTAAATATACGCCTGTTGCAAGAACTACATATAATGATTGACCAATAAGCCAAATTTTTCTGTCAATTCTCATTAGGTAAAAGGGAACTCCGGGACCTAAAAACGGTATATCTGCAAATAATAAAAGAAGTAAGAGCGAGGAAAGTAAAATAGAATTACTATCACCAAAAGTCCAAACAAAGGCTTCTACAAGTTGCATGGTAGTATTATATTCATGAGCAAATCGCACAGTTTTATCAGATAGTAAAAAACAAAGTATAAAAGCTAATGCAAAAGTTACTATAATACGAGGGTTCTTGTGCCATCCTCTAAAATTGTAGGCAGCGACAGAGCCAACCTTTCTAATCTTATCCATTAATTAATTTCCTCCTTGCAAATATTCCAAAAGCTAAACTAAGTAGTATAGCAAATAATAATAAAAAGATAATAAGTCCTCCATTGCCTAGTGGCCATAAGTGAGTAGGATTAAGCCATTCCTTTGGATAGAGGTAGTAGAAGAAATCAAGATATCTTTCATAAATTATTACAAGCACATAATAGATGATAAATGGTGAAGAATAGGCAATATATCTACTTTGAGTAAAGCTTGCAAGAGTAAAACCAACTAGTGACCAAAACACCCCAGAGAAAAAGAAAATATATAATTTCTCAAATAGAGTTATCAAATATGAGGTAGCTATAACTCCCTCTATAGCAGGCCCTTCCATATGGGTAATTACTAGTGAGGAAAAAATATAGGAAATTATAATCCCAAAGGAGATAACTAAGCCTCCTGACAGTGTACATGCAATAAGTTTTCCACTAATATATGAATTCACACCACTTCTAGGTAAAAACTGTTTTATAAATCCGCTTTGAATATCATCTACAAAGGCAGAAGTAAAAGGTAAAGATGCGATTATTGGTACTGCCAGCATAACTGGTTCTGAGGTTAGTACATTAATAATCATAAGCGCGTGATATCCACTTGGCAAAGTTGGAGAGTTTGCCAAGCTAGAGAATATGCCTTCCAGGGAAGAAAGAGCTATTACAACTACCATACTCAAAGTTCCTGCTAAAAAACCTTTTGAGTAAATGGCACGTTTAATATCGGAACCAATAGTATATAACATGAGAATCCCTCCAGTTTGTGTATTTACAACGTAGTCTATGAAAACCACACTATATTTACATAGTATATTTAAGGGTTGCGACATCTTCGTATAGAAGTTGTATCAAAGTTGTATTATCTGAAAAAAATATTAAAAGCAGTATACAACTTTGTTACAATTGGGGTATAGAATTTATGATATATAAATTAGGAGGATAGATTAATGAAGGCTTTAATTGTTGAGGATGATATAGCGATAAATGATTTGATTTGCATGAATTTACGGGACATGGGTTTTATATGCACTAGTGCTCATGATGGACTTACTGCAGCTAATTTATTAGAAAAGGAAAGTTTCGATTTTGCTTTACTAGACATAATGTTGCCTCATATAGATGGATATGAGTTATTAGAATATACACGCCAGCTTGGCATCCCTGTAATATTTATTACAGCTAAAAGTTCTATTCAGGATAGGGTTAAGGGGTTAAAGCTTGGAGCAGATGATTATATTGTAAAACCTTTTGCTATATCAGAACTTACAGCTAGAGTAGAAGCCGTTCTTAGAAGATATAATAAAGGGAAGAAAATCTTAAGCTTAGAGGATGTGGAGATTAACACAGAATCTAGGCAAGTTACTAAAAGAGGTGAAGTTATAGATCTTACTCTAAAGGAATATGAACTCTTAGTAATGTTAGTTAACAATAAGAATATGGCTCTTTTTAGAGAGACTCTGTTTGAGAGAATATGGGGTTCAAACTTTATGGGAGAGACAAGAACATTAGATTTACATATACAAAGGTTACGTAAAAAATTGGGCTGGGAAGATAAGATTAAAACAGTATACAAAATAGGATATCGATTGGAAGTGTAGGAATGAAATTTTCAATTAAAATATTTATAAGCACAGTTCTAGCGGTAGCTATTTCTTTTTCAATTGGAGGATACTTACTTATTTACTCAAGCTTTATTTCTTCAAAGGATAGAGAAATTAGTCGTGCTTCAGATGAACGCTTATCAGTGCAATACATGCTTGAGTCAGCTATTGTTAGCAAGGAAATGCAGGGAAAGAGTATGACAAACTTAGAAGTGTTTTCTTCAGTTCAGGATATTGCTAAAAGTATAGAGCAGAGCAAGCAAGGTGGAAGAAAAATTATAGTTTATGATAAAGATGGGGCTGAGATATACCCTACCTTAGGGAAAAAAGACAATAGTATATCAGGGCTTACTTCATTAAAAGCTGGAGACAACCTATATAATATACACAAAGAAGATGGAATATATAATCTTTATGTAACTGGGATAATTAGTAATAGTTCTGGAAGTATTTACTTAAGCTACGTGAGAGATATTAGCGATGTATTTATGGAAATGAATACTCAGTTACATATGTTTATGATTTACCAATGTGTAATTATATTTTTAAGTGCAGCTGTAGTTTTTATAATTTCATGGTTACTTACTCGTAATGTGCGCAAACTTACAGAGGTTAGCAGAAGAATTTCTGCAGGGGAGTATGATAAAAGAGCAGATATAAAATCTTCAGATGAAATAGGAGAATTAGCTAAAAGCTTTAATAGCATGGCCATATCAGTAGAGGATAAGATTAGTAAGCTCGAGCAATCTTCTACTGCAAAGGATGAATTTATAGCTAATTTTACTCATGAATTTAAAACTCCCATGACTTCAATAATTGGATATTCTGATATGTTAAGGAGTAAGGAATTAGATTCTAAAACTACATTTAAGGCTGCAAACTATATCTATAGTGAGGCTAACAGGCTAGAAGCCTTATCACTAAAAATGCTTGATTTAGTAATGCTTCAAGGGAAGGATTTTAAATTTATTCCTATTAATACTAAGGAACTAATAAGATATGTAGTTGAGGTTGCTATGCCATCCTTTAAACAAAGTGAGATTACATTAAAGTCATCTGCAGAAGAGGGCACTGTAGTAGTTGAACCTGACCTTATGAAGACTTTATTAAACAATGTTGTAGATAATGCAAGAAAAGCCTCAGAAATAGGATCTACAGTTGAACTATTAGGTCATAAAGATGACGAAAATTATACATTTACTATAATTGATCATGGTAAAGGTATACCAGAAGAAGAATTAAGTAAGATAACTGAAGCTTTTTATATGGTGGATAAATCTCGATCAAGAGCACAGCATGGGGTAGGGTTAGGGCTAGCTATAGCAGAAAGAATTACAAAATTACATAATACTACTTTAAAGATTGATAGCATAGTAGGAGTTGGAACTACAGTAAACATTAAATTACCATGCTATAAAGCCAAAGGAGGGGATAATAATGAATAAAGCAGTAAAATATACCTTAATGGTTTTAATGGCATGCATTATTATTACCTTAAGTGTTTTTATGCCAGGGATTATGCTCAGTAAATCAGAAGAAAGTATAATAAATCATTCAGTTGTGATGAGTGGTGAAAACAACTCAGTTAACCCAAATACTCAAAATGATTTAGAACCAAAAGCTCAAAGTATTGCAGAAAGTTTAGCTAAAAAGGTAGCTTTATATGAGAAATATTCACATGAAGGTGCTTTGGTTAAGGAATCTACTACAGGCAGCATGGGAATGAGAGAAGCTATCGCTACTTCTACAAAGCAGATATCAGCTATAATAGACAAGAAAGGATTGCCTAACTTAAGTGGATTTCCAGAGTCCTATAATGTTGATGCGGAGCTAAGAGAAATAAAAGAGAATAGCACTGTACTTCAATATTGGAATATTAACTTAAGTCCAAAGAATGATGAGGGCAGAAATAACAAAGGAATATCTCTTGCAATAGACGCAAATACAGGGGTAATTTTAGTATTTAAATTTACTATAAATGAGAGTAGTACTATTAATATAGAGGATATGGCAGAGACTATAGCAGTACATATGAATATGCCAGGACGGCTTGTTTCTTTAAATAAAAAGCAACTTCAAAATGCTGTTTGGAGTTTTGATAATTCATCTCTTTCAATGAATCTACAGATAAATGAGCAAGCTGGTTACACGATATTTTCAATGAGCTTAGAAACAGAAAGCTTGCAAATGAAATAAGTTAAATAATATGCAATTATGATACAACTTATATACTATGATGATGCAGTGCCCCTTTACGCTTTAGTAAAGGGGTATTTTTTATATAAATAAAAAGGAGGAAAAGATGAAAAGGTATTTTGTTAAGGAATTAATTCATAGAAGCATAAAATTTAGAGGTATTAAATTAATAAGAAAGGTAGCACTATTTACAGTATTGATAGCAACAATAGGGTTTATGGTTGCTTGCAAGAAAGCACCTGAAAAGCCGCCAGTCACAAGTAAGCAGCAAGATATTAATGGTAAGGTAGTAGATAATACGGATGGAACTAATATATTCAAGAATTTATCTGATACTATAAAAGAGGATATTAAAAATGGGGGAACAAGCTTAAAAATTGATGCAAAAGTGCAGGTGCCTAAAACTTCAAAAGTCTCAGTAGTTACAGTAAAACCAGATGGAATTGATCAAGCTAGGGTAGATAAAATAATAGATACATTTATGAAGGGGAAACAGCTATATAAACCAAATGAGCTTATGACTAAAAAGGGAATCCAAGATTATATTACATTAATGAATGCATATAGTTTGCCAAATAATGAAAATGATGAAATAAAAAAGAGTGATGGAGATCCAATTGATCCGGTAGCGATAGGAGGAAGTACTAAAGCTAGATTAACTAAACAGGTTGAACCAGGAGCTAGTACAATGTATCAAAAAGAAGCACAGGAACTCTTATCAAAAGCACCAGAAAGTCCAGAAAGAAAAGCTGCTGCAAAGACATTAGAAAATGTTGATGAAAGTGATCTTAAAAGCAATGGAAAGACATATAAAGGCTTTCATGGGAAATCACTAAATGTAGTAGTAGATTCAGGAAAAGGATACGATGAAGAACTTTATACTTCTACATCGAATTCTTTAAAAAGCTCTATGGCTCGTATTATAAATCACGATAGCACTCAAGTATATAAATTTCATGAATACACAGGAAGTAGTGCTAGAGGAATGAAGATGTCTTTAGAGGAAGTAAAGAAATTAGCACAAGATACTCTTAATTCAATTGGAATTGCAGACCTAAAGCTTACAGAAATTAATCTAGCTACGTTAATGCCATTAACAAAAGAGGATGATCCAAATAAAATGAATCAAGCATATGGGTTATGGTTTACTCGAGATGTAGCAGGCGTACCTACAACTCTAGACTTAGCAGAGGAAAAACTACAAAATGATGAGTCATATGGGTATGAACGTCTATTTATGCTTATTGATGATACAGGGGTAATAGAGTTTCACTGGCAATCTCCTGCAAAAGTAACTGGAACTATATCTTCTGATGCAGAGATAAAGCCTTTTAATGATATAATGGAAGTCTTTAAGAAACAGTTCTTTATTCGATATGCTCAAAGTGGTAAGAATAATGAAAATACTACTTATGACATAAATCGTATAACCTTTGGAATGATGAGAGTAAATGTTAAAGGCAAAGAAGATGAATTTACTATGGTGCCAGTTTGGGATTTCTTTGGATCAAAAACATCAAAGGATGGGAAAGTGGATCATACTTATAATAGTTTTATGACCATTAATGCTATAGATGGCTCAATAATAGATAGAACTCAAGGATATTAATTTAAAGGAGGTCAATTTTTGACTTCCTTTAACAATTTTTACGGAAGAATAAAAAATAGTGAGGAAAATGTAAAGTCCTCACTTGATTTATTAATCAATCTACAAATTTTTATCTTCCGGCAAGACTTAAGGCGGTTTCTGTAGTTTTCATGTCTACTTTAAATTGTTCCTTTAAGTCATGGGCATTATAATAGCCTTTTTTCTCCATATATCTAAATATTTTTTCATGAGTAGCTATAGCATGGTTTAATTGATTTCTTAAAGTTTGCCTTACCTCAGGTGAAGTAGTTTCTGTTAGTGCTATTGAGTAATTTCTTACTGCACTTTTAGCTGCTACTAAAAAGTCTGTAGCTATTACTTGATCTGTTAACTTATCCATCCCAGTGATGCTTTCTATTATTCCATTCATAAAATCACCTTCTTTTATATAATGTAGCCTATAGGCCTTGTGACTGTGCGATTGTTGACTTTTCCATAAGGTTACTTAGTTCTTTTATGTGTTGCTTTCCAGTAGCTACATCATCTTTTAAAATCCTCTTTAACTCATCATCAGAAACCAACGGTGACATAGTGACACATTTAGTTAATGAAAGATTTTTTAGGGTTAAAAGTTCATGTATTTGAATGGCTTCATTTGGTGTAATATATTTATCTTCCATTTAGTTTAAGCCTCCTTATTATAACTATTTAAAAACTTTAAGGTTTAAGAACTACTTTTATACAATCTTCTGTTTTTGTGTCAAAAGCTTCATAGCCATGAGCAGCATCTTCTAGTGGAAGTCTATGGGTAATAATGTCGCTTGGGTCAACCTTACCTTCTTGCATTAAGGTATATAATGTAGGCATATAAGGAATTACAGGTGCTTGACCAGTTCTTATATTAATATTTCTATTAATTATGTCGCCAAAAGGAAATCCATTATACCTTCCGCCGTATACTCCAGTTACCTGAATCATTCCACCTTTTCTAACTGCTTGAGTCGCTGTTATAAAGCCACCCAAGGCGCCACTTTGAAGCTTTGCTCCAGTACCTACAAATTCTAAAGGAGTCATTTTCCCATCCATACCAACGCAGTCTATGACAATATCGGCACCACCATGAGTTATTTCTCTTAAGTATTCTCCAGTGTTATCATGTCTTTCAAAATTTATTGTTTCTACATTGTTATATTTCTTAGCATGCTCTAAACGATAATCTATGTAATCTACTGCAATTACTCTTTCTGCACCATGAAGCCATGCGAATTTTTGAGCTAAAAGCCCTACTGGACCGCATCCTAATATAATAACTGTATTTCCACTTTTAACGCCAGCATTCTCCACACTCCAATAAGCAGTTCCCATAGCATCTGACATTAATAGCAAGTTTTCATCTTGAATTTCACAATCCTCAGGAACTTTAAATGGGGTAAAGTTTCCATACGGAACTCTTAAATATTCTGCTTGACCGCCAGGGTATCCACCAAAGGTATCAGAATATCCTAAAAATCCTCCATTTTCTCCATTAGGATTTGAGTTATCGCACATACAGGTTAAATCGTGTTTACAATAAAAACATTCACCACAACTCACGTTAAAAGGAACAACAACTTTGTCTCCTTTTTTTAGATTTTTAACTTCTTTACCCACCTCTTCAACAATTCCCATAGGTTCATGTCCTATGATATAGTCTTGATGTAAATTTGGAACCATATCATGAATAAGATGCAAATCTGATCCGCAGATAGCTGTATTTGTAATTTTCACAATTATATCATCAGGTTTAACTATAGTAGGAGCAGGAACATCTTTAACTTCAACTCGTTTAATTCCTTGGAATGTTACAGCTTTCATTATGTTACCTCCTTAATTATTTTTCTGGAGTTGCAAAATTTCCTAGTCTATTTGTGTTTCCAGGAAATAAATCTAAGTTAGCTATTTGAGTTGCAGTTTCTGAGGATTCTATATCCATTCTAAATTGTTTTTCCAAGTCAACTGGATGAAACCAACCTTTACTTAGCATAAGATCAGATATTTCTGCATGTAAGTTTAATGCATCATCTAATTGTCTTTGTAGAACGGATCTTACGGATGGAGAAGATGCTTCTGTTAGTGCAATAGCACAGTTTCTAACTCCACTTTTTGCATTAAGTAAAAAGGTAAGAGACATGGTCTCATCTATTAGTTTTGGCATTCCTTC
The DNA here is from genome assembly GCF_016765615.1 of Clostridium paridis. GTDB lineage: Bacteria > Bacillota > Clostridia > Clostridiales > Clostridiaceae > Clostridium_T > Clostridium_T paridis. The sequence continues at coordinate 83,902 of NZ_JAESWA010000027.1, forward strand.
AGCATTTCTTACTTCTAAGTAATCAGTAATCATCTATCTTAAACCTCCTATCTTATAGTTGGAGCTTTTGACAATAAATTCTGTAAATCTGTTATTGCAGTCATTGATTGTCTTACATCTTTTTCAAGTAACTTTTTTAAATCTTGATCAAAAACTACACCTTCCATTAATTTTGATGTAGTCATACAAACAGTCTTAAAGTTTAGCATTTCATGTACCTGCATAGTTTCATTAGGTGCTAGTTTTAAAACCTCCATTTCTTCACCTCCTATTTCTTTTGCTTAAATTAGTTTTTCTTATATAATATAGGCTTATACTGTGAAGTTAATAGCAAAGTAATAGTACTGCTGGGATAAATCTCTAGAGGTGATATTATAAGGATTATATATTTTATAAACAAAGCTTTAATGATATAGTTGTTATTAGCAGTAATAGTTATATAATAAAAGATACGGGAAGTAATATTATATCTAAGTTTGGGATATGAGGAGTTTTTATGGAGAATTTCATCAATATTTTTATAAGCATTATATGCATTTTTATCTCTATAATGAATTTAGTTACGATTAAGTTCACTAAAAAAGAAGTGCTAATATTTATTTCTATAGCAATATTAGGATCATTTCCTTTTGGACTCATCTATCCATATTTATCTATAATTCCCATGAATTTAATTTTAATATTTTGTTTATATAAGAAAACTCATAATATTGGAATGAGTGTAATATTACCATTAACAGCTACAATAATATGTGTGGTGGCTACCTATATTTTAACTTTTATAGCTATGTTTGTTTTTAAGATTAATATGGGAGAAAACTATAGAGAAACAAATATTTATTATGTCTTGATAGTTTTAATTTTCCCACTGATAATTGTAATAAGTAGTGTTATTGGAATGATAATAAACAAAAAAAATGTTGAACAAGCCCTAAAATTTAAAAATAGACCCCTATATTTAATTATTGCTATGTTAGTCTTCACACTTATAGTTTTTTATATAAATATAATAATTGAGGATAATAGTGAAGCAACTAATAGAGCTGCCAAGATAAATGTAATATTATTTCTAGTATATTTCGGCATTCTTATAGCAATAATGTATGTATTGCTTAGAGGGGTAACTAAAGATTTAGAAATTAAAAATAAGCAAACACAGATGCAAAATCTGCAAGAATATACGGTAAATCTTGAACGACTATATTCAGAAATGAGAGCATTTAGACATGATTATATAAATATAATATCCTCTATGATAGGGCATATGGATAATAATGATATGGAAGGCTTAAAGAAACATTTTTATGATAATATTATTCCCTTAAGTGCAGGTATGGAAAATAATAATTTTAAAATAGGTCATTTAAAGAATATTGAAATACCAGAAGTTAAAGGATTGCTATCTTCTAAACTCGTTAGAGCACAGGAAATAGGAATAGATGTAAATATAGATATAGCTGAGAGAATAAGTGAAATCAAAATTAACGTAATAGATGCAACTAGAGCACTAGGTATATTATTAGATAATGCAATAGAAGCAGCCCAAGAGTGTGAAAAACCCAAGTTAGATATAGGCTTTGTTAGGGTATATGAAACTCTGCTTATCGTAATTAAAAATAATTGCGTAAGTGTCCCTAAAATATTTGAGATAAATAAAAAAGGCTTTTCAACTAAAGGGAAAAATAGGGGATTGGGACTTAGTAATTTAAGAGAAATAATTGATAAATATGATAATGTTTTTTTAGAAACTAATATAAAGGAAACGGAGTTTATACAAAAGCTCACTCTAAGCTAGAGTGAGCTTTTTATAATTAGATCATCGGATGTTTATTTTTATATTTGAACTTAAAAATTATATAAGCTATGAAGTTTGGAATAATGTGTATACTCTGAGTGTTAGCGTGAATATTAAGCTCTTCAAAAGACATTTCATCGTATAGTTTTGCCTGAGAACCTGCCCTTAGCTCTTTTTCATATAAAGAAACTAAATAGTGGTATTGAAGTGGTATCATCAAAATTAAATATAGTGCAAATATTCCAATAAGAATATAAACGAAAACTGGACTCATAACCATACCTACACATATTTCAAATAACTCTTTATAAGTTATATTATACCACATGTATATCAAAGATAAAAGATTCAAAGTAATTTTTATGATAATTAAGACAATCTTAATATAATAAAATTATGAAAAAAGATAAGGAATTATGTATAAATTAATATCTGTTTTTACGTTTATTACTATAAATTAGTCTTTTACTACAAATAGAATAAATGGTACCAAATAGGTGTTAAAATAAGAGCGGAATCTATAATTTCAATTTTATGGTATAGGTTAGAGAGAATATATGGGGGAATATAATGGTGGCCAGGTTAACAATTAATACACCAGACTCAAGGAAAGATGAATATGATATATACATAAATGAAAGAATGGTTAAGTTGCAGAATAAAAATTGTTATGAAGTCCTAGAAATAAATAAAGATAGATGTAGAATAAAAGTTATAAAAAAGCATGTATGTGATTATGATAATTGGATTATTAAAGGACTTTTAGGATTTATGAAAGATATGGTGTCAAAAGCAGGAATATATTCAAGAAAAGGCGATGTGATAGGAGTATTTAGAGCAGTTTGTGAAGGGGTTCTTATATTAGATGGAGATACAGATTTAAATATAAAATTAGATAGAAATAGAATATACTTCGCATCTAATGCAGAGGGGTTTTTAATTAATGTGAGTACTGATAATAAAAACTCAATATGGAAAGAAGAAATGAATAGGTTGGAGTTTCCTGAGTATCTAAGAAAAAGATGGGATATTATAAAAATACCTTTCTTAATATTGGCGACAATTTTATTAATATTGTTTTCCATTATTCTAATAAATGAACTAAAATTTTTAGTTAGATAAAAACTTTATTCAAAAGTTCTAATAAAATATTCAATAAAAGAGGTGGGTTTATCCCATCTTTTTTATTGCGATTATTTCAAGCATAATAAGAATAGGAAGATTACATATGCCTAATAAAAGTATAGACATTTAAAAAATAAATTCATATAATAAGGGTGTTAATAATATAAAATAGAAGTTAATACTTATTAAAGAATGGAGGGTCAGAGATTGAAATACAATTTTCCTGAAAACTTTTGGTGGGGGGCTGCTACTTCAGGACCACAATCAGAAGGAAGATTTAACAAGAAGCATAGAAATGTATTCGATTATTGGTATGATATAGAACCTAGTGAATTTTTTGATGAGGTTGGACCCAATATAGCATCTAACTTCTATAATAGCTATAAATCAGATTTGAAAATGATGAAAAGTATTGGCTTTAATTCTTTTAGAACATCGATTCAATGGACTAGATTGATAAAGGACTTTGAGACATTAGAAGTTGATTATGATGGTGTTAATTTTTATAACTCAGTAATTGATGAATGTATAAAAAATGAAATGACACCAGTAATGAATTTACACCATTTTGACTTGCCTATTGAACTATATGAAAAATATAGTGGATGGGAATCAAAATATGTTGTAGAACTTTTCGCTAAATTTGCAAGAAAGGCATTTGAGCTTTTCGGAGATAGAGTAAAGTATTGGACAACATTTAATGAACCTATAGTTATAGTGCAAGGACAATATATTGGAGAATTTCATTATCCAAAGATAGTTGATGGCAAAAAAGCTATGCAGGTAGCTTTCAATTTAAATCTTGCATCAGCTAGAGCTATTGAGGAATTTAGAAAAGTTGAGCACAATAAGGATGGAAAGATAGGAATAATACTTAACCTTACGCCAGCATATCCAAGATCAAATTCTAAAGAAGATTTACTTGCAGCAGATTATGCAAATAAGTTCCATAATGAATTGTTCCTTGATCCGGCAGTTTTAGGTAAGTTTCCTGATGGAATAGAGGAAACACTTAAAAATGATGGGGTGCTATGGGAAGCTACTAGTGAGGAATTAAATATTATAAAGAGCAACAAAGTTGATTTCTTAGGAGTAAATTACTATCAACCTATTAGAGTAAAGGCTAGAGAAAGTGAATTTGATTATTCTAACGGATGGTTTCCAGATAAATATTTTGAAGCATACGAAATGCCAGGAAGAAGAATGAACCCTCATAGAGGCTGGGAGATATATCCTGAGGCTATTTACGATATAGCAATAAATATTAAAGATAATTATGGGAATATCCCTTGGTATATTTCTGAAAATGGAATGGGTGTACAAAATGAAGAAAGATTCTTAAATGCAGAAGGAGTCATTGAAGATGACTACAGAATAGATTTTATAACTGAGCATCTACAGTTTTTGCATAAGGGAATAGAAGAAGGAAGTAGTTGTTTTGGATATCATTTATGGACACCTATAGATTGTTGGTCATGGATAAATGCTTATAGAAATAGATATGGATTTATTTCTTTAGATTTAAAAACTCAGAAAAAGACTATTAAAAAGTCTGGATACTGGTTTAAAGAAGTTACTGAAAATAATGGATTTTAATTAAGTTATAAAGTAAAAACGAGAGAATTTAAGATTAATTCTCTCGTTTTATATTAATTATCTTACTATTACAGTTTCAAAAGCAAAACGATCGTACCTATGTATTGATATAGAATATTCAAAGGCAGTACCATTTTCTAGATAAGCAACTTGTTCAACAACTGCTACTGGATCATCTGCTTTAAGTTTTAAATACTTTTGTTCAAGTTCATTTGACTTTCTAACTCTAATAGTTCTGTGAGAACTTTGAACTTTAAGACCAAGATCTGCTTCAATATAAGAATAAATTGATGCCATAGTATGCTGCTTCCTAAGACCAGGAATCAGGTTTATTGGCATAAAGGTATGTTCAATAACATAAGGTTCTTCATCAACATATCTTACTCTTAATAGATTATATACAAATTCTTCGCTTTCTAAGTTAAGCTTTTGTGTAACTTCTTCATTACTAGAAACAACATCAAAGGTAATAAGCGTACTGGTTACCTTGCGGTCACTATATAAAGCAGTAAGACCTCTAAATTGATTAGAAACTAAAAGTCTATTCATATCTATATTACTAATGCTTTTAACAAATGTTCCAGAACCTCTTCTTTTGACAATCAGCCCTTCAGCTACTAAAATATCTAAAGCTTTTTTTACTGTCATTTTGCTTGCGTTGTATTTTATGCATAAATCTTTCTCAAAAGGCAATTGCTCATTGGCTTGAAGCACGCCTTTAACAATCTGAGTTCTAATATCATTTGCAATTTGTGTATATTTTGTCATAGCAATCTCCCTAAAATATAAATATTATATAAATTAATAGGTATATACTTAGATAATATCACAATATATCTAGAACATATACTTATATTTATTAAAAATAAGGGATTATCAATAAATAAGCCAATTTTATTTATTAATATCAGCTAAATTCACTATACTTATTTATAGACAAAACAAAAAGAGTACCGCAAAGATAAAATCCTTCCCCAAGAATTTTAACCTTAAAGTACCCTTTTCATTTTGGGAGAAAAATTATATTTAATCAACAGTGTAGACTTAATTAAATATTTATATTGTTACCCTTAACCCCTATACCAAAAAGTGCTTTTTTCTGGTTTATAAATACACCCATAAGAATTGGCAGAATTAAAGATATTAATATGCTAAGATTAAACCCATTTAAAATCAATGAGTATATAGTGTTGAGTGTTACTGAAGTAAAGTAAAGGAAAATGCCTATAACTTTTTTAAATAATATAAAAATAATACCGGTTATTATGATTAAAACCAATATGGCAGTTAAAATTACTTGTCCCAAAGTGATTTTTGCAGCTCCTTCTGCTCCGGCAATTTGTACGATTTGATCTTTATGTAAATAAGTAGATGTTAGTAGAATTATTGATAAGATGCTGAAAAATAATTGGATTACAACAACAGCTATTATGCCACCACCTAGGGTTTTATCTTCGTAATTTTCCATATCTATTTTTCACCTCTTCTTGCACAACCTATTTTATTTACTTCTTATATGAATTATAGCAAGAATATCATAGCTTGTTTCAAAAAAGTAATAAGTGATGTTTTTTTTGTAATAACCGTTCTAAATTTATATTTATATGAAAATAAAATCAGATAAATAGCTATATTTCCTTATAATTACCTAATTCAAAAGAAGTCTTTATATACACTCAAACTTCCAGACATTTTTCTTCTTGATAATATATGGAAGACATATGGTATAATAAGATTGTGCTGTAATCATGATGGGGGGGAGTAAGTCTTGCTCAATGTATTTATTTGTGAAGATGATGCAAGTCAAAGGGAAAGTTTTAAGAGAATAATAGATAACATAATTACAATAGAAGATTTTGATATGTGTTTAGCATTAGAGACTGGAAATCCAAACGAATTGGTGGAGTACGTAAGTAATCATAAAGGAAGAGGGTTATACTTCTTAGATGTAGACTTAAGTTCAGACATAAATGGTATCGATTTAGCCGTGGAAATAAGAAAAGAGGATCCTAATGGATATATAGTTTTTGTAACCACCCATGGAGAGCTTAGCTACTTAACATTCCAGTATAAGATTGAGGCAATGGATTATATAGTAAAAGATGATTTTGAAAACTTAAAGAATAAAATTCACGAGTGCATAAAAGAAGCAGATAAAAGATATCACATTAAAACGACTGATGAAAAGAGGTTCTATATTAAAATAGGAGATAAGGTTATAAATATGGAATTTAACAAAATCCTATTTTTTGAAACTTCTAATGTTATACATAAAATCATTCTCCATGGTCTGGACAGGCAGATTGAATTTTATTCAAAGATGAAAGAACTTGAAGAAATGCTAGATAATAATTTTTATAGATGTCATAAATCTTACATTGTAAATAAGACAAATATAAAAGAGATAGATCTAAAAAATAGAATAGCTTATATGGTTAATGGAGAAGAATGCTACATTTCAAGCAGATATATTAAAGGATTAGTTAAATAATATGATGAAGATGCTTAAGGTTAATTATGACTTTAAGTATCTTTTTATTTAATTTAAATCTAAATCATAACGGTTATTACAAAAAAACTACTTTTCATTACATAAATAATATTTTAAAACACTCTTCTTATATAATAAAATAAACAATATTTTAGAACACAATCAGTCGAAATTTTTGTAATTAGGAGGAATACCATGAGAAGGATAATTGAAAATATTATTTTATTCATTTCCTTTTTTCTAATTGTACATTTTACCGGAAAATTAATAAAAAACTATTTAATGGCGGCAATGATTTGTGCGATATTATGTACAATAGTTTTATTTGTAAGAAATCATGTTAAAAACTATGATTAAAATAGTTTGTACAAGCAAGAAGATATATTTATTATTAGCTGAGTTAAAAGATTTTAAATAAAATCCTTTTTATGAAGTAAGCTTATTGACTATATAAGGATATTCTAATATAATTATTTCGTACTGGGGGATTAAAATGAAAGATAATATAAATTTAACAGAAGGAAAAATAACAACAGGTCTTATTAAACTAGCATTACCTATTATAGCGACTAACTTTATTCAAACTGCCTATGGGATGGTTGACATGATATGGGTAGGTAAGCTTGGAAGTAAAGCAGTAGCTGCAGTGGGGACAGCAAGCTTTTTTATAAACTTAGCATTAGCTTTGTTTGCAATTATTATGATAGGGAGCGGAGTTAAGATAGCCCAAAGTGTTGGGGCGAACAAAAAAGAAGAAACATTAATATATATAAAAAATAGCTTTATATTATCAGTAATTTTAGCGGTGGTTTATTCAATATTAATAGTAGTACTTAAAAATAAGCTTATAGGCTTTTTTCAACTGAATGATATAGAAATAGAAAAAATGGCAAAGGATTTTTTAGTTTATTCAGCTGTAGGCGTTATTTTTATGTATTTTAATTCAATCCAAAGCACTATATTAAATAGCTTTGGAAATAGTAAGCTACCTTTTAAGGCAAATACAATTGGCTTTATAACAAATATAATACTAGATCCGATACTTATTTTGGGGATTGGCCCAGTAGCTGGAATGGGAGTTGCAGGAGCAGCTATAGCTACAAATCTCTCAAGAATTATAGTATTTATTATTTTTATCTTTACAGCAAAGGAGTATTTTAGTTTCAAGGGTATTTCTGTAAAGTTTGATTTTATTAAAGCTAAAGAAGTATTAAAGATGGGTATGCCGGTTTCACTTCAAAGGGTTAGTTTTATAGGAATATCAATAATTATTGCAAGACTAATTACAAGGTTTGGAGCCACAGCCATAGCAGTTCAAAAAGTAGGAGTACAATTAGAATCTGTATCATATATGGCAATAGGGGGAATACAAGGAGCTATAGCAGCTTACGTAGGTCAAAACTATGGAGCTAAGAAGTACAAAAGAATAGAAAAAGGTTATTTTAGTGCGTTAACGACCACAATAATATTTGGACTTATAATTTCAATTATTTTCATTTTGTTCCCAAGGGAATTGTTTAGTATTTTTATTCAAGAAAAAGCAGCAGTGGATTTAGGTACTAGTTATATGCGAATTTTAGGGTTTTCCCAAGTGTTTATGTGTATGGAGCTTCTTACAGTAGGTGCTTTTAATGGAGTAGGAAAAACTTATGTTCCGCCGATTATAAGTATTACATTTACAGCTTTAAGAATACCCATGGCAATGATATTATCAAAAGATAGTGTACTTGGGCTTAATGGAATATGGGCAAGTATAAGTTTAAGTAGTTTAATAAAAGGAATAATATTAGTTACTTGGTTTATTATATTTTTAAGAAAAACCTTTGTAGTAGATAGGAGAGAACAGTGTAATGGAACGTATTGACAATAAATTATTAGAATCAATTTTAACTGAAGATATAGTAACAAAATTATTTAAAGGAAACTTTGGACTTGAAAAAGAAAATGTAAGGGTTAGTAAGGATGGTAAATTATCACTAACTCCCCACCCTGCCATATTTGGAGATAAGTTAAAGAATCCATATATTAAAACTGATTTTTCAGAAAGCCAAGTAGAGGTAATTACACCAGTCTGTAATAGTATAGACGAACTTTATGATTATATAGAAAATCTTCAAAACATAGTATCTCTATCCATTGGAGAAGAATATTTGTGGCCACAAAGTAATCCACCTATCTTACCAAGTAATGAAGAAATACCAATAGCTGTTTTTTCTGAGGAAGGTAAGGAAGAGAGATTATATAGAGAGAAACTATCAGAAAAGTATGGTAGAAAGAAACAACTTCTATCAGGTATACACTACAATTTTTCATTTAAAGAAGAGTTTATAAATAGTTTATATAAAAGCCTTGGAGAGGGAGAAAGTCTAAAAGAATTTAAAAATAAAATTTATCTTAAGATAACAAGAAATTTTATCAAATATAGATGGTTTTTGATTTATTTAACTGGAGCTAGTCCCGTATTCCATGAGACTTATTTAGATAGATGTACAGATGATATTCAGGAGTTAGCAGACAGAAGCTGTTACTTCAAAAATATGATGTCTTTAAGAAATAGTAAATGGGGATATAAAAATAAAGAAGATTATTTAGTTAATTATGATTCATTAGAGCAGTACATTGGAAGTATTCAAAGGCTTATTAATGATGGAAAATTAGATAATGCTAGTGAATTTTACGGTCCAGTTAGATTAAAAAGTACTTGTAAAAGATGTTCTCAAGAGAAACTTATGAAGGATGGAATTGAATATCTAGAAATAAGAATTTTAGATCTAAATCCTCTTAATAAAAATGGAATATTTATAGAAGATTTATATTTGGTGCATTTATTTATGATATACATGTTGTTCATGAAAGAAGGCACATTAACAGAATCTGAGCAAAAAATTGCTAATATAAATCATAAAGTTGCAACCATGGCAGGAAGAAGAGAAGATAGCTTTATCTATAACAATGTTGGAGAAAAAGCTTCATTCAAGGAAGAAGCCCTAAAAATAATTGATGACTTAATAGATATAGTTAATAAGATGGATTATAAAACTGATTATCTAAGAAAGGTTATAGAATCAGCTAGAGAAAAAGTTTTAGACGTAAGTAAGACTTATGCGGCTGTTATTACTAAAGAAATAATAGATAGTAGTTATGTAAGTTTTCATCTAAATAAGGCAAAAGATTACTATGAAGAAAGCAAAAGACAGGATTTTAGTTTAATAGGATATGAAGACTTAGAACTTTCAACTCAAATATTACTTAAAAATGCTATAAAAAGAGGAATAGGAGTTGAAGTTTTAGATAGAGAAGAAAACTTTGTAAGATTAAAGAAAGATAACAAAGTTGAATATGTAAAGCAAGCAACTAAGACTTCAAAAGATTCTTATAGTACCGTACTTGTTATGGAAAATAAGGTTGTAACAAAGGAAGTTCTAAAAGAAAATGGAGTAAGAGTTCCCTCAGGAAAAAACTATAACAGCATTGAAGATGCAAGGGCTGACTATGAATTGTTTAAGGATAAACAAATAGTAGTAAAGCCTAAGTCGACTAACTTTGGAATAGGGATATCTATATTTAAGGAGGAGTTTTCAAAGGGAGATTTTACTAGAGCTCTAGAGATAGCCTTTGAAAATGATAAAACTGCATTAGTAGAGGAATTTATAAGTGGTAAGGAATACAGATTCTTAGTGATAGCTGATGAAGTTGTAGGAATACTTCATAGAGTTCCTGCAAATGTTCAAGGGGACGGAGCAAGAACTATTAGTGAATTAGTTAAGGAGAAAAATAAACATCCATTAAGGGGAAAAGGATATAAGACTCCTCTTGAAAAAATATCTTTAGGAGAAATTGAAGAAATGTTCCTTAAAGCGCAAGGAAAGAACTTTGATTATGTTCCTAAAGAAGGCGAAATTGTTTATTTAAGAGAAAACTCTAATATAAGTACTGGCGGAGATAGCATTGACTTTACGGATGAGATGCATGAGAGCTATAAAACTATGGCTATAAAATCTGCCAAGGCAGCTGGAGCAACTATTTGTGGAGTTGATATGATGATACAGGATATAAAGGTTCCGTTAAATGAAAGTAATTATGGGATAATAGAATTAAATTTTAATCCTGCTATACACATTCACTGTTATCCTTATATAGGAAAAAATAGAGGAGCTGGAGATAAGGTACTAGACGTACTATTCGGAAAATAAGAAATAGGAGTGAAGTTTTAATGGATGAATTTCAAGTAAATATCTTTAAAGCTTTAGCTCATCCTGTAAGACTTAAAATTGCAAAAAGACTTTCTGAAGGAGAGATGTGTGTTTGTGAGATGAATGAAGATATTGAATTCAGTCAAGCAAATCTCTCACAACATCTAAAGATACTAAAGGATGCTAAAGTGGTTAATGCAAAAAAATGCGGTATGTTTATGTACTACAGCATTAAGAGTGGAAAAATAAAAGAATTAATTAGGCTAACTGAAGAATTATATTATGAGAAAGAATAAGATAACCCCAAAGTAGAATGGAAAATTCTATTTTGGGGCTATTTTTTATAATATTTGCTTTTTATTTTTAGAAAGCATTAATGAGAATATTAAGCCTAGTAATGCAATAATAGCAGCGCCTATAAATAACTTTGAATATCCAGAATTTAAAGTGCTTTGGAATACATTTTCTATAGTTGCTCTAGCATCTTCTATTTGTTTTAAGTAACCATCTTTTATAGTTGATAATAATACATCAGCTTTTGGACCTTTATAATTAGGAGCAGAGGTTATGCCCTTAAGTGCTGGAGCAACCTTATCATTTATCATTGATTCACTGAATTTTTTAATAGAATCAACAATTGTGGTTACGTCTGAGTTTTGCAAGGTCTGTAATTGATCTGGAGATATTCCCCCTGAACTCATGGACATGCTTCCGGAAGGGGCTGATGGCATTCCAGGAATCTGCGGAGCTTGTGCTTTTGGAATAACATCCATTAGTTTAGTAGACATATTTTTGCCTGCTTCAGAAATAAATCCTATAAGTATATTTGGAGAAATAGCAACTCCTATAGATCTTACTAAAGAAAGAGTTGATTGGGCAGTTGCAGTTTCATTAGCGCTTACATTAGTCTGAACTATGTAGTTAAGTGGAGCACCCATAGTACAGCCCATTCCTAGTCCTACAAAAATCAAACCTATTACCAAACTAAAGAAGCTTGGATGATTTGCAGTATATAAAGCCAGGGTTAAGGTTCCGATACCAGATAATATGAACCCTACTATTAAAACTAGTTTTGCTGAGAATTTATCTATAAGCCTTCCGCTTATAGGAGCACCTACTCCAGCAAATATAGCCATGATAGTTACGATATATCCTCCAGAACCAGATTTGATTTTTAGAACATTTTCTCCAAATTGAGGTACAAAAACTACTCCCATCATACCAGCACCAACAATAAAGCCTATTATCAATGCTAAAGTAATTTCTCTATTAGTGAAGTATTTTAAATTAAGCACAGGATCCTCAGCCTTTTTTTCTATGAAAATTAATACTGGTAAAAGTATTATAAAAGCTAATAAGAAAGGCCATACATTATTAGATTTAATACTGCTAGAGAATTCATAGAATTTTAAGTTAGTTAAACCGTACATTAGTGAAAGTATGGTTAAGCTTATAACTATACTTCCCCATATGTCAATCTTCCCTGGTACAGTAACCTTATCATCCTTTGGAGTTAGAGTAGAAAGTATTAAAATTATTATGCATATTGGAACGTTTATAAAGAATAAAAAGCCCCAATTTGATGAACCAACTAAGTTTAATATACCAGAACCAATTGTAGGTCCTAAGGTTGTTGCTATACCATAGATTCCTCCGACCATACCTAAGGCAGCACCCTTTTTCTCAGGAGGAAAGCTTTCACCTATATATGCTGTAGCTATTGGCATTATTCCACCACCGCCTATAGCTTGAATTACTCTTGATATTAGTAAAAGGGTAAATCCACCATAAAAATCTGAAATCCCGCATAGCATAGAACCTATTCCAAATAATAAAATGCTAATAATATATATTTTTTTCTTTCCAAACCTATCAGATAGTTTCCCTGCTATTGGCATGGCAACAGCATAAGCTAAAGTATATATTGTAATCATCCATATAGAACTGCTAGCAGATATGTTAAATGAATTTGCAATTACAGTTCTAGCAGGTGAAACAATACCTGAATCTAAAGCACCTATAAATATGCCCAGTAAAAATAATAGTAACATTATGTTTTTGTTTGTTTTTTTCATATAAATCTCCTTTCTGAACGTTGTTCATATAAAATTTAAAAAAATGCACTTATCATCATAAGTTTAAAAGTGCATAAAATTCGTCAAAAGTCATAAATTTTTGTTTTGATATATTCGTTAAGTTGTAAACTAAGAACTTAGTTAGTTTAGCTAATTCTACTGATGAAGTTATATCGCCTTTGTTTTTATGGAATAGAAGGATTTCTTCTATAGCTTCGTAAAGAGGAGCCATTACATCCACTTCGTTATAGGTATAATCTTCTTTAGACATTTCTACAAAAACACTAATATGGTTTTTAAGAAAACCATCTACATATAGAAATATTTGAAATAGTTTATCCTTAAGTGAGATATCAGCTTTTACAATAGCTTGAATAGAAATAATTATCATGGACCAATCTCTTTCAAAGACTTCTACAGCAAGTTCACCTTTATTATTAAAATAATTATAAAAGGTTCCAGTTCCTATTCCACAAGCTTTTGTAATATCTCTAATGCTTGCATTTTTATATCCTTGTTCAATTAAAGCTTTTTTTCCCTCATCTAGTATTTTATCTCTTAAGTTCTCTATAATCTTTGGCATTGTTATCCTCCACTTTTTAAATGAACCCTGTTCATATTATACTATTTGTTACTAATTTGTTCAATATATTTAAGATTTTTTTTATTGCTGGGGTAATGAAATATAAAGTAAAATAATCATATGAATATATTTTATAAGTGAGGTAATATGGACAAAAAAGTTAAACGAATGGATCGTTATAAAAAGAAATCAAAGGTGAAAAAGGGTTTATTTCACATAGGTGCATTTATTTTAGCTAATATAATAATTACTATGTGTATCAGTATACCTTTAGTGGTTTATGGACCTCTTGAGAATATTAGAGAATATTATATAACTACAGCAATGACAACTCTTAGTCATAAATATTTAGCAACAATGCTATTTAGCCAAGATGAAATAGATAAAGTTATGGCTAAAAATAAGATTGAAGATGATAAAAATTCAACTGTTAATGATATTTCAGTTGAAGAAGATAAACCAGCTATGAGTGAAGCTGTTACTTCACCTTATGACGGAACTGAACTTATAGATATCTCAAACGGTAAATATAAAGGTTATGTCTTAATCATAAAAGATCCTAAAAGAGTAACACTAGGGATACCTGACACCATTGGAAAGAGTGGAAAGAAGCTAGAAGATATAGTTAAGCAGGAAGGGGCAATTGCAGGAATAAATGCAGGTGGATTTCAAGATGATAATGGAGTAGGTAACGGTGGTACTCCCTTGGGGGTCGTGATTCATAATGGAAAAGTCTTATATGGTAAAGAAAATAAAAAGTATGAAATGGTTGGATTTAATGAATCAGGAATCCTGGTACTAGGCAATTACACCTTAAGTGAAATGAGAGATCTTAAGATAAAAGAAGCAATAACATTTTTCCCTTATTTAATTGTAGATGGAGAGCCTACAATTAAAAGTGGAAATGGTGGTTGGGGAATTGCACCTAGAACAGCTATAGGCCAAAGAAAAGATGGATCCATAGTTATGTTAGTAATAGACGGTAGACAAATTTTAAGCCCTGGAGCAACATTAAAAGAAGTTCAGGACATTCTTTTAAAATATGATGTTTATAATGCAACAAACCTAGATGGGGGAGCTTCTACTATAATGTATTATAAGGATAAGATAGTAAATAAACCATCAAGCTCAGATACAGGAAGGTATTTGCCCTCAGCATTTATAATAAAATAGGGTATGTAAAAAGAAGGTTATCTACCTTCTTTTTTTATATCTTTAAGCACACCAAATATATTTCTTTGCTTTTTTGAACCGAAAGATATAACTAGTAAATAAAAAAAGATAATAGAAAGGATAAACATAAGGACGTTATGTTTAAACACTAAATATACTACGCCAAATAAGATAAATGGAATAAAGTATATGCTAAAGAATTCTCTTAATAAGTAGTCATTTGTATTAAAATAATTGTCACATTGAGCTTCTACAAACTCTGATCTTGAGAAATTACAGTCTATTTGCATTAATTATTCTCCTTATAATTTATGTAAATAAATTCAAAACAATTATAACATATAAACCATTTTATTACAAAATGGTCAATTATAGTAATGAAATACTAAATATTAAGATTGTTAAGCTTGATTGTAAGTAAAGTATATGTGGTATATAATATATAATGCAGTAAAGATTAGTATATATAAAAGTATATATTTAGGAGGAAAAAATGATTATTTTTATAACCATTTTAATTGCTTTTATGTTAGGATCTATACCTACAGGATATTTGCTAGTAAAGCATTTTTGTGGGATTGATATAAGAACTCAAGGAAGTGGAAATATTGGGTCAACCAATGTAAAAAGAATAGTAGGAACTAAGATATCAATTGCAACTCAGGTAGGAGATATTGTTAAAGGGGTTGTGGCAGTAGCTTTAGGAATAGTTGCTTCAAAGCTATATGAATTACCTGTTTCTACAGATATATATCTTTCTATTATTGCTGTAGTTGTAATATTAGGTCATGATTATACTCCCTTTTTAGGTTTTAATGGAGGTAAAGGTGTTAATACAACCATGGGAGCCTTTATACTATTAGCTCCAATTGCAACTCTATCAGGAGTGGTAGTTTATTTTATTTTAAGAGCAACAACTAAGATAGTGTCAATAAGGTCAATTTCACTTGGAGCGACCATTCCTATAATGTGTATTATTTTAAAAGAACCGCGTCCAATAATAATTGCAACTATATGTGCAAGTTTAATAATGATATATAGACATAAGGCTAATATTGTTAGAATAATAAAAAAGGAAGAAAAATAATATATAAGGGACTATTTCGTATACGAAATAGTCCCTATGTTTATCTCTTTAAGTATTTGCTTGAAATATAGACTCCATACCCTTGGACAATTGCTAGAAGAGGAATCATAAAATATTTATACCTTGTTTGAATCTCAATAAAGAAGTGGACAGAGGCATAGCCAGCAATTAAAAGAAGGATTAATAAGTTTTTATTATACTTCTTTTCTTTAAATAAAAATAATGCTGCTATTATCGAATAGAAAGCCATTGCAATGAATTCTATTCGTTCAGTGCCTATTATAGCAATATTTAGGATTCGTTTATTTAAATACTGACATGTCCAGTAAGTTGAATCATCAGGTCCTGACCACATAATAAGAACTTTGTCTTTTATTAAGGATGCTAATTTAGGTACATTAGATACTCTTTCTTTAATTAATGGAATTTCTAGTTTTTTACGTTCTTCAGGCTCTTTTATACTATATAAATAACTATCATCTTTTTCAGAATATTGGCCTTTGGTGTCATAATTAAGCCCTGTTACAAACTTCCAAAAGGGATCCCTGTTAGTTAATTTATAAGGAGTAATCCCTTTAGCAATAAATATATAACTAGCTAAATTCATTATAACTAGGTAGGATAAAATGATTAAGATTAAACTTGCACAAGTGTGTTTTATGTTAGTAAAGTTAAAATCTTTAATTAGCATTAAAACTAAATAAATAATTATAGCTAATAATATAAGTGAACCTAAAGGCCTATTTATATTTCCAAGAGCAACTAAAATACCTAAGATAATTGCTCTAACAGGAAAAGATAAGTTGCTACATAAAAAGACATAAATACCTAATAAGAATAAAAAGGTCGCAATATGTTCATTTGTAAGAGCAGAGGTCATAACTAGGCTGGATATGTAAATTGAATAGAAAAAACCACTTACTCTTCCTGAAGTTTCATTAAAAATCTTGCTACCTATTTTATAAACCAATAGAGTAGTTCCTAGGCAATAAAGTATATTTAATAATTTTATTATTAATGGGTTAGTTGTGTGGAATAAACTCATAACCAATGCTTCATAACCACTAAATCCAAATTGATAAACCCATAGGTTAAAGTAGCTTTTATCAATGGTTGAATAATCACCATTTATTAATTTAGTAGCAGTTTCGTACATGATTTTAAAGTCAGAGGTTATAGGGGATTTGATTAAAAATACCCATATAATTCTTGTAATTAGAGTTAGTAATATTAAAAATATAATATATTGTTTACTGGTTAATCTATTAGTCAGCCATACTATCACCCTTGATATTAAAATAAGAAGTGCTACCATTATAGCAAAACCAATAATAAATAAAGGGATTTTTAAAAAGATATTTATATTTAAAGCATTAACTGAAATACTAAAAAAGCCTAATATGACAAATAGTAAAAATAAGCTAACGAAAAAAATAATTATATTACCTAATATATTAAAAAATTTGTTTTCTTTAAAAAAAATCATAACTAGTCCTCATTCTTTACTTTAGATCTTTATTTAATATAGTTTCGATATTATATCTTGGTCTTCCTTTAACTTCAGTATATATCTTTCCAATATATTCTCCCACTAGTCCAATTGATAATAATTGAACTCCACCAATAAACCATATAGATAAGATCAGTGATGTCCATCCAGAAGTTACATTGCCTGTAAAGTATGACACAAGAGAATATATTGCTGCAAATATGCTAGCAAAAGCAATTATAAATCCTATAGACGTAATAAATCTTATAGGTGTAACACTAAAAGATGTGATTCCTTCAAGTGCAAAATTCAGCATTTTTTTTAGTGGATACTTAGATTCTCCAGCAAAACGCTCATGTCTTTCATAATAGACAGAGGTTGAGCTATAACCAATCAAAGGAACAATTCCTCTTAAAAAAAGATTTCTTTCTTTATAATTGTCTAATTCTTCTACAGCTCTTTTGCTCATCAGACGAAAATCTGCATGGTTATAAACAGTTTTAACTCCCATAACGTGCATTAATTTGTAAAATGCTAATGCAGTATTCCTCTTAAAAAAGGTGTCACTTTCTCGAGAAGAACGAACTCCATAAACAATATCAAAACCTTCATGATATTTATCTACCATTTCTTCTATCACATTAACATCATCCTGCAAGTCAGCATCTATTGAAACTATCATATCAGATGCTTTAGCAGCTTCCATTAATCCGGCCATTACTGCATTTTGATGGCCTGCATTTTTAGCAAGCTTTATTCCACAAGCATAGGTTGCAGAACTATTAAGTTCAGATATTAAACCCCAGGTTTTGTCCTTGCTTCCATCATCAACATAGATAATTGTACTTTTATTACTTATTTTTTCATTTTTAATTAACCTATCTAAAAGCATAGATAGTTCATGGTGGGTTGTTGGTAAAACTTCTTCTTCATTAAAGCATGGGACGACGATAGATAAGATTGAATTCTTCATTATATTACCTCGTATATAAATTTAGTTAATTAGTCTATAGAAAATTTTGTCTGTAATTTACCATAATATTATACAATATTTATGTAAAATTAAAACCTAAAAATGTAAAATTATGATTTACAGAAAAAGTACACATTATATATTATAACATTTTGTGGAGTTAATATTAGGAAAAATAAAAAAGGACTAAGATAACAATAGATGTTTTCTTAGTCCTTTGTAAGCTAATTGTAGACGGGTAGTTTAAGCTCTCCCTTGAACTCTAACACTTGTACCCTTGATTTTGAAATCTGCACTTTTAACTTTAAGCTCTTTACTAGGCTCAGGCTTAAGAGTTTTCCTCATAAAGTAAATTGAAGTTATTGCAGATATTCCATCTGATAGGGGGAAGGCTATCCATGCACCAATGACACCAAAAGTATTAATAAGTATTAAAGCTATTGGAATAAACACAACTATTTGTCTGTAAATTGAAAACAAAAAGGAGGTTCTTGCATCATCAATTGCTTGATAATAATAAATAGCTATATAGTAAAGTCCTACTGTAGGCAGTATAGATATACATATTCTAAAGGCTGTAACAGTTTGAGATAATAAAGTAGAATCCTCTAGGAAAATTCCTATTATATTTGGAGTGAATATCATTAGAATACTCCAGATAGCTAAAGAGAAAATAGTAACCCACTTTATTGAAGTTTTAAGGGTTTTAAACATTCTTTCTTTGTTACCAGCTCCATAGTTAAAACCAACAATTGGCTGCATGGAGGAACTTATACCTATTATAGTTACAAACATAAACATAGATATTTTTGTAATAACACCAATCATAACTATTGATGCATCTCCACCTTTTGATAATAGCAAGTTATTTAGTATAACTGAAACTACTGCATCAGATATTTCTATAACGAAGGTTGAGAAACCTACTGTAAATATATCTCTTATTAGTTCAGGTGAAAAACTCTTAACTATATTTGAAGAAGAAAGAGATAGATTAATAAAATCTCTTATCTTTATGAATTTATAAACTATAAAGGAGAAGGCAATAAACTGAGAAATAATAGTAGCAATTGCAGCCCCTTCTATACCAAAGCCAATCATATCAATAAGAATATAGTTTATTATGATGTTTGCTAAAGCACCTATTGAATTTCCATATAAATTAATTCTTGTGTCACCAAGTGAGGTCATAATGTATCCTAGAACAATAGATAGACCTTGGAATAAGGTACCTATTAATATTATTGAAATATAAGTTTTAGCTAAGGGATATAAAGTTTCACTTGCACCAAGATTCATGATAATAGGCTTACGGAAAATGTATATTAATATGGATAATAAGCCTAATGTTATAAATGTAATTAAAATACTGTTAATTATGGTTTGTTTTATTCCGGTATAGTTTTTCTCTCCAAGATTTCTAGCTACAAAGGTAGATGTTCCTACGGATATTAACATACCTATGGCAGTCATAAACCTTTGTACTGGAAAGGCTATGGTTAATGCGCCTATGGCATTAGAACCAATATATCTTCCAACATATATGGTATCAACCATATTATATAGCTCAACAACTAATAGAGAAATCATTGCTGGTATAGCAAACTTTAATAGAGTTTTGCTTATATTTCCTTGAGAAAATATCTTGTCATTAACACCCATAATCGTCACCTCCTAAAATTTTTTCCTATAATACTATTATATTTGTTAAATATAGTAATTCTCAGTGACTTAAAGGAGGTGTTTAGGGTATTAATATGGGGTATTGCAGTATTTTAAAAAACACAAAAATAGCAGATTAGAACTTAAAAATATATAAACCACCCAGTAATAGTACTTTTTTTACTCAAAAATCATACTAAAAATAAAGTAAATATAAATATATGCTATAATATTATAAAAAAAACGTGCTTGTTGTATGTATTAAGTGCATATTTTTAGAAAGGTAAAGAGAAGTATGAGTTTTATGGAGGCAGCGCTTAAAGAAGCTTATAAGGCAAAAGAAAAGCTTGAAGTTCCAGTTGGGGCTGTGATAGTCAAAGAGGGGAAAATCATAGCAGAGGCGCATAATTTAAGAGAAACATTAAAATCTCCATTAGCGCATGCTGAGATATTAGCAATAAATAAGGCTAGTAAGTTTATTGGAGATTGGAGATTAAGTGGATGTGAATTATATGTTAGTTTAGAACCTTGTGTTATGTGTGCAGGCGCTATTATTCAAAGTAGGATAAGTAAAGTACATATAGGAACCTTTGATCCTAAGGCAGGGGCCTGTGGAACTGTTGCAAATATTTTGAATCATCCCTATTTAGATAGTTTTATAGAAGTTAGTTGGGAATATAACGAGGAATGTAGTAAAGTATTGATAGATTTTTTTAAAGATAGAAGAAATAAATAATAATGGCTTGCAAAGATAGAATAAATCTAATTTTTGCAAGCCAGTTCTTTAATTTGTAAATTGTAGGTTGTCTATAGAATAGTTAGCCAAAGGACCTTGATATATAACTTCAGCATCTGGAATACTAAGTAGGTCAGAAGGCTCTACAAAGTTAAGAGGTTTTTCAAAATCAAATACTTCAGTTTCTTTTAAAATATAGGCTATCAATTCTGAACAGAAAAACCTATCTTTTGCATGATATTCTTTTTTTATTACTCTATAAAATATACCCCTAAGGTTGTACTTAATTTTCTTTTTGTTAAAATCCCAAATCATTTGGCGAATTTCATTATGTTGTTCAGCATTTACTTTAAGTTTAATAACTACAGCAGGACACTCTGGATAAAAGGAGAAGACTCCTTTATCGATCTCTTCTTTCTTGAAAACTCCTAAGAAGGGGTTGCGATAATATTTTCTAGTCATACTGTACATATTGTTTAATGAATCATCGAGAGCAATTGATGAATGGGTATAGGATTTTTTTGTATATAGTCTAATAGCTCTAGCATAAATAGTATTTGTAGAAGTAAGCAATATATATATTTCTTTCACTATCCCATCAACTCCTTGTCCACAATTTTAATATATAAATTAAACACATGGTGCTTATCAATACAAAACACAATAATATAATTATATATCAATATTATATAAAAAGAAATTTGAAATTTTTAAATATTTTCTTAAGAAAAGCTTAATTATTAGGAGGTAAGAATGAATCTAGTATTAATAGGTTATGGCGGAGTAGGAAAAGCATTTATAAAGCTACTTATAGATAAACATGAAAAGCTTAAAAGTGAAGGCTTAGATATAAAAGTTAGGGGAATATTAAATTCTAAAGGCGGAGTAGTAAGTAGTAATTCGCTAGATCTAAGAGAAGTTATAAATGTAGGTTTGTTAGAAAATCATAAAGATTGGAGAACGGGAATTAATTATAGAGATATATTAATGAAAGAGAAATGCGATTTAATGGTTGAACTGACTCAAACCAATAAAGAAACTGGGGAGCCAGGTCTTACTCACATAAAATATGCGTTAGAAAATAATATTAATGTAGTTACTGGAAATAAGGGACCTATATTAGTTGATTATGAAGGATTAAAAAGAATTAGTGAAGAAAAAGGGGTATCCCTTGGGGTTGGTTGTACTACAGGTGGAGCATTACCTAGTTTAAATTGCGGGTTGCTGGACTTAGCAGGTGCTAATATTAATAAGGTAGAAGGAATATTAAATGGGACTAGCAATTTTATTTTAGAGGAGATGGAAAGCGGATTAAGTTTTAAAGAAGCACTTGATAAAGCTCAAATTTTAGGAATAGCAGAGAAAGATCCAACTCTAGACATTGAAGGATATGATACAGCAATAAAGATGATGATTCTTTCAAAGGTAGTGCTAAAAAAGAACATTGATATCAATGAAATAAAAATTAAGGGAATTACTGCAGTTTCAAAGGAAGATATATTGAAAGCAAAAAATGAAGGAAAAAGATATAAACTATTAGGAAAAATCGAATGCACTGGGAATGAAACAAGTATGGAGGTCTCTCCAATACTTATTGAAAAAGAAAATATGTTGTTTAACATAAATGGTAAAAATAAGGGAGTTAAGTATTATACTGATACACTAGGAGAAATTACTGTAATAGGCGGTGCGTCAGGGACTGTTAATGCAGCTGCATCAATACTTAGAGATATAATAAATATTCATAATGGATATAAATTTTAGTAAATAAATTTAGTATACATATTTAACTTTTTTTTAACCATAACGAACACTTAACATGCATCCTCCATATTATATTAATGAAATAAGTTAAATATCCTAAGAATGTAAGAGGAGGATAAATATGCAAGATAATTTTGAAGTAAATAGTACAGCTCAGCATATTCAACTAAAAGAAGAATGTATAATTGCTAAAAAAGTATATGGTAGGTGTAGACAACAAGATTGCTTAACTCCTGTTGATGATGTTACAGTAATTCCACCAGGAAAGACAGTTATTAGAATAGACTCATCTTCTCTTGGAGGACAATATAGTATCACAGCTCCATTTTTAATCAGTCATCTTCCTGGGCCAGCTACAGATACTACAATTGCTGTAAATGAAGTTATTGCATTTACTAATGCAGTAAGAAGTATTAGAGTAGATTGCTGTGATTTTAGTGTTGGAAATATTGCTGTTACTAACATTGAACCAAGCTGCTTTGGACAAGAAGGCTTCTTTGATGTAAGTATAACTTATAGATTTAATTATATCTTAAATCTATTAGATGCAGCTGGAAATCCACTATCAGTTACTGTAAATTCACCAACTCCAACAACTACTGCAGATATACCTGCTTTCACAACATGGGAAAAGAAGGTATCCCTATATGGCGGATGTGTTGGTAATAAGTTAGTATCTACTTTTGATTCGATTTATAGCCCAGCGACAACATACTGCAATGGAAATACTCCACAAGTTTATATTCAAGCAACTGGAAATCCATTAACAGCAGTACCTGGAACCTATACAGTATTAGTAAACAATGTTCCAACAATAGAATATCGTGCAGATGTAACTATTGGTCTATTTACAATTATTAAACTTTACAGATTTGTTAACCTAAATGTTCAATCTTCAGGAGATTGTGACATTCCAACTTGTGCTAATATATTACCAGATGATCCATGCGAATACTTTAACACTTTACCATTTCCTTTTGACGAATTTGATCCACCATCACATGGGGACTGTTGCTAGTAAAAAGGCCTGTTGAAAGTGGCTCCTTTAATAACTTGGAGCCACTTTTTAACAATTTCTTAATTAAAAAGAATGTAATTATATGTATAACATATTTAAATAAGAGAAGAGATGGATTAAAATCCATCTCTCTTTATTTATAAAGGTAAAGAATATAAGCAGCAATATATTATTACTACAAGTTATTATAAAACTACTTCCTCAGAAGCTGCAGCGTCAGAACGAACTACATTAACAGTAGTAGCGCCTAATACTAATGCACCACCAGCTACAACACTTACTCTTACATAGTATTCAGCTGGATTAGCTCCATCAGGAAGACCAAGAGCAGTAGAATCAGTAAATTGGAAAGGTATTTCATTAGTAGTTGGGACAGCTACTAATAATACACCAGCAACTGGACTAGTGAATATTGACTTCTGAATTGAATAAATAGGAACACCTGCTATTGCAGAAGTACGATAAACATCTAATTGTACTGAAATAGAACCAGTAAGAGCAACAGCAGCTGCTAATCCACTAAAATTTATTTCAACGACGCCTTCTACAAGAACATCACTATCAGGATAACTTCTAGTTAACGAAAGTGTATTAATAAGGGTAGCAGTAGCTGGGGTTGCAGCACTTATATTAACTGGACCTATTAAGGTATCTGAATCAAAATTAGGTAATCTAGTAACTAAGCTTAAAGGGTTAGTGCATCTATCAACACAACATGCCATAAAAAAAATCCTCCTTAGTTTTGTATTTCAGTACATAATATGTTTTATATGGGAATAGTGTGTAGAAATTTAATAAGAAAGTTAAAATTAAAATTATTGTTTTATATAAATGTAGATTTAAGTAGGTGTAATGAATATATTAATAAAAAGGATAAACATGAGGAGTGATTTTATGGATAATGTTTGTATAATTGTGTTCTATTCCTCAAGTGCTAGTTTACAATTGTTTAAGATATTAAAGGATAAAAGGTATAAGGTTAATATAATAGCGACCCCATGTTCCGTTTCATCAAGCTGCACTAGAGCTATAGAGTTTAGAAAACAGGATTTTGATATTATAGTTAAAGAGATAAAGGATAGTGGAATAGAAATAAAAGCTGTATATGAAAAAGTCCTAGAGGGCAAACGTTATAAATATATTCAAGTTATGATATAGGAGTATGAATTATGATATATCTAGATAATGGAGCAACATCTTTTCCTAAACCTAAGGAAGTATGTGCAGAGGTTGAAAAATGTCTAATGGAGTATTGTGCTAATCCTGGAAGAGGGGCTCACAATATGTCAATAGAGTGTGATTTTAGGATAATGAAATGCAGAGAAAATATATCCAAGCTATTTAATGTAAAAAATCCACTTAATGTGATATTTACATCTAATACTACAGATGCATTAAATATAGTTATAAACGGCTTAATAAGGGAAAAAGATCATGTAATTTCATCTTATCTTGAGCATAATTCAGTATTGAGACCTTTAAGGCATAAGGAAAAGCAGGGAACAGAGGTATCTTTAATAAAAGGAGATAAAGATGGAAAGCTTTCAATTGAAGATATTGAAAGAGAAATAAAATCAAACACAAAAGCAATAATATTAAATCATGGGTCTAATGTTATTGGAACGATACAAGATATTGAGAAGATTGGAGAATTAGCAAAAGAGAAGGAGATTTTATTTATAGTAGATGGAGCACAAACTTCTGGAAAGATAGAAATTGATATGGAGAAATATAATATTGATTTTCTAGCAGTACCTGGACATAAAGGGTTACTTGGGCCTCAAGGAACAGGTGCTTTATGTATTAGGAATAAAATAAGTTTTGAAGCTTTAAAATATGGAGGAACAGGAAGTCAATCAAGCAGTATGGAACAGCCAGAGTTTCTTCCAGATAAATTTGAAAGTGGAACCTTAAATACCCCTGGAATCGTAGGCTTGTCTAAGGGAATTGAATTTATTAATAGGGTAGGGTTAGAAAAGATAAAAGAAAAAGAAATTGAGCTCACTAATTATTTAATTCAGGCGCTAAGAAATTTAGATTTTGTTGAATGCTATGGACCTTTGGATGATAAGGAAAAAACCTCAATAGTATCATTTAATTTAAAAGGCATGGAAAGCTCTGAAGTGGGAAGAGGACTAAACGATAGGGAGATATATGTAAGAACAGGATATCATTGTTGTCCATTAGTTCATAAACTAATCGGAACTGAAAATAGAGGCACAGTCAGAGTAAGCATTGGATATTTTAATTCAAAGGAAGATTTAGATAAGCTTGTTATGTCATTAAAGGATATTTATAAAGAAAAAATTTAATAGCTTAAATTTAAAGTGACGATTAAAAAGTTCATATAAAACTTTTTAATCGTCATTATTATTTAAAAAGACGTTTAACAAAGGAGACTTTAGTATCTTTTTCTATTGATAACATATCAATTTCTTGGGTTAATCTATCAATTTGTACTTGAAGGGAAGAATTTAAATACTTAAGATTTGCAATATCCTTATCCTTATCTTGCAGTAATAGTGTAAGGTTTGTGGTATCAATCCTACTTTCTTGGGCTAAGGTTAGTGCATCACTAAGTTCTTTGTTTTTTACAGTCAATGTATTTATAGTACCTTCATAAGATTGCAGCTTATTTTCTAATACAGATACTTGAGTTTTAAGGTTATCAATGACTAACTTTGTATCTTTATATTTACTTTCATAATCAGCTAATAATTTATTAGTGACATGAATATTGGATTCTTTTGTTACTATTTCTTTTTTTAAGTTTTGAGCTTCTCTCTCAATAGTATTATTTATTGTAGCAACAGTTTCTAGCTTTTTTATATGTGTTTGAAGAGAATTTACCTGATCTAATAATTTTTGAATGGTCTTATTTTTTGAAATAATTTGTTTTTCATAGTAAGTAGAAATAGATTCATTAGTCTTTTTATCATCACCTTTTTCAGGCTTTATTAGTGTCATATTTAATATCGATAATGGTGAGAATAGTATGTTATTTTTATCATTTACTATGAAGCTTGAAAAGGAGTTTAAGGTTAAGCTATCAGATTGCAAAATGTATTTTTCTATAATAGAACTTGAGCTATATGGAACTCTTTCTACTACATCTAAATCTCCATTAACAAATAAAGAGGTTATAAAAATAGTATTTTTAAAGTTATATATTAAATAATAAACATTGTTTTTATATATTAGGCTTGAATAAGTATCTATACTCTCATTTGATTTTAAAGCTTTTGCTGAAAAGTTGTTATCTATTAAGAATCCATACTTTAATAAGGAGGCTGAGGAATCCTTAATTGAATAACTAATAGCTATTACATTATTTTCGTCAATGGCAAAGGAATAGTCGTAGGGTTTTGTAGGGGACCTATCAATAGAAATATATTTACCCCAAAAGTTCTGTTGAGGAGAGTAGGTTCTATAACCTATGTAATAGGTCTTTAGCTTTTTTACATACAAAGTAATTATTTCCTTCTTCTGAACGTATGCTATAAAAGGAAACCCTTCTAGCTTCTCAACGACATCAAGCATTATTGGAGGAGTAATTGTGAGGTTAGAGGTTATTATTCTGTGATAGAGACAGTAAGTGTTGTTATCATACTTTGTATAAATCA
Source organism: Clostridium paridis (assembly GCF_016765615.1). Classification (GTDB taxonomy): domain Bacteria; phylum Bacillota; class Clostridia; order Clostridiales; family Clostridiaceae; genus Clostridium_T; species Clostridium_T paridis. The sequence goes on from NZ_JAESWA010000027.1 coordinate 111,285, forward strand.
AGTTCAAAGCATTATTTAGGGATATTACTTGAATGTGATCAACTTCAAAAGAAAAATTAAGTAATACATTTTCGGAAAAATAATTTTCTTTATAAGTATATAAAACTAGTGATTTTGATGAGGAAATAGAAAGTATATAGATTGATCCATTTGCGCTTAATATAACAGAAAGAAGTTGCTCACAGCTATCTACAAGCTCAATTTCTTGACTCCAAGAATTATCTTTTAAAATACTATAACAAATAGATCCCTCGTCATTTTTATAAAACTTCCATAACTCATCTTTTATATAAAGTAGGTACTCATTATTTTTATATGAAATCATAGAACCTCCTAACTAAAAAATTTATATCAATATAAAATATGAATTTAAACTGCAATTATACTATAAATCAATGATTTTTAAGCAATTCAAATAATAAAGTAATAAATAGAAAAGTATATACATATACATATTAAGGTAAATTGCAGGTTAGATTATATAAATTAATTCTAAGGGGTGAGACCAATAAAGATTGACATTATTTCTGGTTTTTTAGGTGCAGGGAAAACAACCCTTATTAAGAAACTTATAAAAGAAGCATTATTTAATGAAAAAGTAGCTATTATAGAAAATGAATATGGTGAAATAGGGATAGATGGGGATATTTTAAGAGAAGAATCTATTCAAGTAAAAGAAATAACTTCAGGATGTATATGTTGCAGCATTTCTGGAAGTTTTGAGAGTGCAATTGAAGAAATTGTAGATAAATATAATCCAATGAGAATAATAATAGAGCCTTCAGGAGTGGCAAAACTTTCTCAAATAATTGCTACATTAAAAAAGCATAGAGATAGAGGAAAGATTAACTCGATAATTACGGTGATAGATGTCAAACAATTTGAAGTATATATGACAAATTTCGGAGAGTTCTACATTGATCAAATAAGAAACGCAAAAACTGTTGTATTGAGTAGAACACAGGATGTAGATAATAAGCACATTTTGCAGGTACTTAAAGGTATAAAGAAGGTGAATCCTGGATGCTCAGTTATAATAACACCCTGGGATAAACTAAGTGGAGAAAATATACTTGAAGTTTTAGAGGATAGAAGAGAGTCAAGCTTAAAGGAAATTCAATTTATTAAGAAACCTTTAAATAATGCATATGCAAGAGCTCAAATAAGAAGTGAAGGATTAGTTGCTAAAGACGTATTTGAAACTTGGGGACAGGAGACTCCAGAGATATTTGATAAAGAAAACTTAAAGGGGATACTGAAAAAATTAGGCTTAGGGGAATATGGATATGTATTAAGAGCTAAAGGAATAGTTCGGTCTTCTGAAAATAAGTGGATTGCCTTTGACTATGTTCCTGGTGAGGTTGAAGTAAGAAACATTTCACCAGACTATAATGGAAGGATATGCGTAATTGGGAAAGACTTAAGGGTAGATAAGCTTCAAAAGCTTTTTAGTAGTGAGGAATAAAATGAAAAAGATTTGTTCCGTTGAAATTGTAGGAGGCTTTTTATCATGGGGTAAAACATCTTTTATAAATAGCTATCTTGAAGTCACTAGATCTATTGAAGAGATTTTAGTGATAATACAGTGTGAAAAAGGCAATTCAAAAATCAATGAGGAATTTTTAAGTGAAGACAAAATTATTATAAAGCAATTTAAGAATAATGATGAAATAACTGAGAGAACGTTAAATAGAATAATTAATTTTAATAATCCTAATAGGATAATCATTGAGGCTAATGGGGTGCAGTCAGTAGATTATATAATTAGAGAAATTCATAAATCTAGAGGAAGACTAGGAGCAGTTTTTGCTATTTTAGATGGAAAAACTGTTGATATTTTTATAAGAAGTATGGGAGTCATAATGCTTCCATTAATTCATATGGCAAATATGATAATTATAAATAACTGTGAAGATATCTCCTATGAAAAGAATAGGGAGCTAAAGGTTTTGTTAGGGCAGCTTAATAAAGAGGCATATATTGAGCAAAGTTCATCAAGTAAAGATTTCTATAGAATTATTAGTTCAAGTAGGGTGATAAATAAAGGGCTATATAAAAAAATAATAGATTTTATAAACAGGGGGTAAAAAAATGAGGGAGCTTCAAGTCTTATTAAATAGCTTTTCCGGGGTTTTCATAAGCATTTTTATTGAGGCACTACCCTTTGTTTTATTAGGTTCTTTGGTAGCTGGAGTAATAACCACATTTTTAACTGAGGACATTATTAAAAAAGTTTTGCCTAAAAATAAGGTAGCAGGGGCAATTGGAGCAGCACTTTTAGGGCTGTTCTTTCCCTTATGTGAATGTGCGACAGTTCCAGTTACTAGAGGACTCGTTAAAAAAGGAGTACCAATAAATATTGCTATAACGTTTATGATGGCAGCACCGATAATAAATCCAATTGTTATGCTTTCAACCTATGAGGCCTTTGGAGAAAACATAAAGATTTTATTGTTAAGAGTTATAATTGGTTTTGTTTTATCTATAGCAATAGGATTTCTAATGGAAGCCTTGAGTGATGGACAAACTATTCTTAGTAGCTATGATAATGAGATAATTTGTGATTGTGGATGTGAGGACTTAAAAAAAGACAAAAGTTTAAAGATGCTTATATATCATATCTCTCAGGAATTCTATACAATTGGTAAATTTCTAATAATAGGATCTATTTTAGCATCACTATTTCAAGTTCTTTTACCAAGAGAGGTTTTAGATATATTATCTGTAAATAAAGCATTAGGTATCATTATAATGATGGCATTAGCATACTTATTGTCAATATGTTCCGAAGCTGACGCATTTGTGGCAAGAAGTTTTTTAGGGCAATTTTCACTAGGGGCAGTTATGGCTTTCTTAATATTAGGACCAATGTTGGATTTAAAAAATAATCTTATGCTATTTTCTGTGTACAAAAAAAGTTTTGTGCTTAAAATGATGTTTGTTGTATTTTCACTTACCTTTTTAGTAGCTTGTTTGATATAGGAGGGATTAAAGTGAAGCGATTTAATATAAATGAATTTATTTGGTTTTTAATTTTAGTATTTATAGATATATATTTGTATTATTTAATTTCTACAAGAAGAATATTTGAATATGTTAGTAGTAAAACAGAATATTATATATGGAGTGCAATAGTTATACTGGCAATTGTAGCAATATTTCAGTTTTTTAAAATTTTCACAATCCCAACTAGAGAAAAACTAAGAAAAGGATATTTAATTTTTGTAGTAGCTTTTATATTAATGATTAATTCAAAGAGCATTAAAGAAATTGATACATTGCAATTTAAAGGAGTAACAGTAGTTATAAATAATACCTCCTTTGAACATAGTCATAATGGAGAAGAAACTATACCAAATGAAGGAAGAATAAGTCTGACAAAAGAAAATTTATATTCTTATGTTGAGCAGCTTCAAGAAAATCCTCAAAAGTATGTGGGAAGAGAAGCAATAATAAGTGGTGTAGTTTATCAAGTACAAGGAGATGAAAATACTTTTTATATAGGGAGAAATGTAATAAGTTGTTGCATTGCTGACTCTCAAAATGTTGCAATTATATGTAATATCAAAGAGAAAAAGCTTCCTGAAAAAGGACAGTGGGTGGAAGTGTCAGGAAAGATTGAAATGGGGAGCTTCAATTATAAAAATAAAGTAATTAAAGTCCCTATTATTAAGGTCAATAGTTTTAAAAATGTTAACGAAGAGTGAATATAAATTTTTATATTAAAATAGTGTTGGGTTTGTGATAATATAAGAATAAGGTTTTGAGTTACCCCATGGATTTTTTTGAAACTTATGGGTAATGTAAATAGAGGCCTTTATTAACTTAAGGGAGGACAAAAAATGAACCCAATAGCATTTGAATTGTTTGGAATAGAGTTTAGATGGTATGGTATATTTATATCATTAGGAATAATAGCAGCATTTATATTAGCGTACTACAACGCTCCAAAAAGAAAGGTAGATTTTGAAAAGTTAATTGATATTTTTATAGTAGCATTTCCTCTTGCGATAATTGGTGCCAGAGGATATTATGTTCTATTTGAATGGAATTATTATAGTCAGCATACAAATGAGATAATTAATATTAGACAGGGTGGGCTAGCTATCCACGGAGGAATACTAGGGGCTATGCTAGGAGCATTCATATATACTAGATGGAAAAAAATACGCATGATGGAATATGCAGATTTAGTAGCTCCATCAATAATCCTAGCACAAGGTTTTGGAAGATGGGGAAATTTCTTTAATGGAGAGGCACACGGAGACATAGTTTCTAAAGAGTTTATAAGTAAGTTTCCTGCATTTATACAAAAAGGTATGTTCATAGATGGAAGTTATTATCAGCCTACATTTTTATATGAATCTATTTGGAACATCCTTGTATGTATAATACTAGTATGGATATACAGAAATTATAATAGGGATCTAAAAGGAAGGTTATTTTTTGCATATGTGATTTTATACTCAATCGGTAGATTCTTCATTGAAGGAATGAGAACTGATAGCCTTTATTTTATGGGTTTAAGAATAGCTCAAGTAGTGAGTTTAATTGGAATAATTGGCGGAATTATATATATTGCAATAGTAACATATAGAGATAAAAAGAATGCATTTTAAAGGAGGGGTAACCCTCCTTTGTTTTATATGTTGGAAGCTTAAACTAAGATACTATTTTACCTGTGAAATGAAGAAGCTTCATGTAGAAAATAAAAACAAGGTATTGACATAAAAAAAGTATATAAAGGATAAATAGATAGTTACGAATAATAGAGTATGTGTTGTTATTAAGATTATTTTAAAGTATTCAAAATATGGAGGAGTTAATATGATAAGGAAGCTACAAAATGGAGAATTAGACCTAGAAGCTCTTGAAATAAAAGACTTAATTGATATTAAGTTGCTTCAAACTTTCCAAGATAATTTTGCTATTGGAATGAACATTGCAAGTGTAACTGTTGATAAGGATGGAACGCCAGTAACTAATCCAAGTTCTTATACAAGATTTTGTAAAGGATTAACGCAATCTACAAAGACTGGAGAAGGAAGATGCGCGGAATCCCATAGAAAAGGTGGACAAGAGGCTGTAAGACTAGGAAGACCATACATATATACATGTCATGCAGGTTTAATAGATTTTGCTGCTCCGATATTAGTTGATGGACATCTTATAGGAACAATTCTTGGAGGACAAGTGCTAACAGAAGATCCACAAGAATTAAAATTTAAGAAAACAGCAAATGAAATAGGCGTAGATGAAGAAGATTATGCAGAAGCTGCTAGAAATGTTTACAGAATGAATGAAAAAAATGTAAAAGCAGCAGCAGAAGTTTTATTCATTGTTGCAAATGCACTTTCTAATTCTGGTTATGAACAACTAAGATTAAACAATATGTCCGAAGTTTTGGCAGATAATTTTGGCCAAATATCAGCAAGCATGGAAGAACTTAGTGCTTCAGCAGTGAATGTCAGCAATAATCAACATAATTTAAATGCAGAAATAGCAAATATTCAACAAATATCTGTAGAAATAAACTCTATATTAGATTCAATAAAGAGTATAGCTGATCAAACAAGAATGCTTGGTTTAAATGCAGCCATAGAGGCAGCTAGAGCTGGGGAAGTGGGCAGAGGTTTTGGTGTTGTTGCAAGTGAAATAAGAACGCTATCTAATAATTCAAAGGAAACAGCTATAAAGGTTATGCAATTAACAGGACTTATACAAGAATCCGTATCCAAGACAATTGAAGCATCCAATGAAACATTAGAAACAACTGAACAGCAAACAGCTGCAATTGAAGAAGTGGCAGCAAGCTTACAAGAAGCAACATCTTTAGCAGAAGATTTAAGAAATCATGGCAAATAAATAGTACATATGAAAAAAAGTGTAGCTCTATTAAGCGAGCTACACTTTATTAAAAGAATTTTTTAATAATTAAGGATTGATTTTCCGTATTGACTAAGTATCATTAAACATATATAATAAAGTTCGTGACACTTTACTAAGTGAGTAACTGTTGAAGTTTTAAATACAAGCTTATATAAAGTGTGGATACATTGTATGGAGAGATGTCTGAGTGGTCGAAGGAGCTCGCCTGGAAAGCGGGTGTAGGGGAAACTCTACCGGGGGTTCGAATCCCCCTCTCTCCGCCAACGCCGTGCTAGATGGGGAGTCAGCGGTGCCCTGTAACCTGCAATCCGCTATAGCAGGGTCGAAGTCCTGGTTTAGGTTTTAGCCTGTAGGGTCTGCCCTAAGTAAGTGGTGTTGAGGGCTGGGTCCCACGCAATGTAAGCCCGTGAATCTCGTCAGGTCCGGAAGGAAGCAGCGATAAGCGGTGTCTTGCATGTGCCGTGGATCAATCTGGTCTGAGCTTACTGCTTAGGTAACGCCTATAAGCTACTATCGATGCCAGGTGCACGGTTTATTTATTTCTAAAAATAAAACTCAGCGAAAGCTGAGTTTTTTTTGCGCAAAAAATGGAGAATTTAATTGAAAAAAGTTATCAACAATATATTGTGCATAATGTTGATAATACACACAATATCATGGGGAAAAATATAAAAATGTGGATAACTTTAAAGAATTTTATATATAGAGGTTAATAAGTTATTGGCAAACATTACATTAATAAAACCTCCTTTTATAGAAGATAATATTTTCTATAAAAGGAGGTTTTTTTATGAAAAAATTAGTATTAATTTTTTTAGGATTTATTTTAATTATGAGTTCAACTATAAATGTTAGTGCAACTGAAGCCTTTAAAGAAGATATGTCCTATGAACTCTTATCAGAATTATATAACTTAAAGTACCCGTATGAAGTGCCAGCACTAAAGTATAAATATAATGCATTAGAACCTTATATAGATGAAGCGACAATGATGCTTCACCATGATAAACATCATAAAGCATATGTAGATAATCTAAATAAAGCTTTAGAAAAATACCCTGAACTTCAAGCAAAAACATTAAAAGAGCTACTTTCAAATATAGAAAAGATTCCTCAAGAGGTAAGAGAAGCTATAAGAAATAATGGGGGAGGACATTTTAATCACAGCTTTTTTTGGCAGGTCATGGCTCCTAACAAAGGGGGAGAAGCCAAGGGTGAGTTAAAGAATAAAATTGATAAAACCTATGGTTCTTTTGATAAATTTAAGGAGCAATTTAAAAAGGCTGCATTAGAAAGATTTGGTTCAGGTTGGGCTTGGCTAGTTAAAGATCAGCAAGGGAACTTGAAGATTATATCTACAGCCAATCAGGATACTCCACTAGCATTAGGAGTTAAACCAATAATAGCAATAGATGTATGGGAACATGCATATTATCTAAAATATCAAAATAAGAGAGCAGAATACATTGATAATTGGTGGAATGTAGTTGACTGGGATAGAGCAGAAACATTAGCAAATAGTTAAAAATTAAAGTTGGAAGTTTGTTAAAAAAACAGGCTACCAACTTTAATTTTGTTAACAAAAAGCTGGTTTACTTGACGGTTATTGATAAAATAATATATTATTATAATATAGTGAAAAAAGAAATCAGTTAGGAGGAGGATTATTGGCTAAAAACAAGAAATTAAATCTAATAACAAAATTTATTTCTATGATGATAGGATGTGTATTAGTTTCAATCGGGTTAGAGATATTCTTATTACCCAATAACTTAATAGATGGCGGGGTAGTTGGAATATCAATTATGGCTAGCCACTTAACTAATCTTCCCCTTGGAGCATTCACGTTCATATTAAACATTCCATTCTTTATATTAGGTTATAAACACATCGGAAAAACCTTTACCTTATCAACCATATTTTCAGTTATTTGTTTATCAATAGGGGTTAGTGTTCTCCATCCTGTTCCGGGTATAACTCATGATGTTTTATTAGGTACTGTTTTTGGTGGAATAATTATGGGAGCTGGTGTTGGACTTATAATAAGAAATGGTGGTTCTTTAGATGGAACTGAGATAGCGGCTATTATATTGGACAAAAGAATAAGCTTTTCCATAGGAGAAATTGTTATGTTTTTCAATTTGTTTATACTAGGAGCATCAGGATTCCTATTTGGATTTGATAAAGCAATGTATTCTCTTATAGCTTATTTTATAGCGTTTAAAGTAATTGACATAGTAGTAGAAGGATTTGATGAATCAAAGGCGGTAACTATTATTTCAGATAAGTATCAAGATATTGCTGAAGCAATAATGGACAGGCTGGGTAGAGGTGTAACCTTGCTAGATGGAAAAGGTGCATATAAAGGAATAGAAACAAGCGTTGTATATGTTATTGTATCCAGACTAGAGATAGCAAAAGTTAAGACAATAGTATTGGGCTTTGATGAAGATGCACTTATAACTATAGGAAGTGTGGAAGTTGCAGGAAAAAGGTACAAAAAGAAAGCTATACATTAGAATATATATGGAATGCCTAGAAAATACTTTGGGCATTCTTTTATATATGAAAGAAATGAAAAGGTTTAAATAAGTTGTTGACGATGAATTTTTATGGTGCTATAATCAAGACATAAAATGCAATAAAAAAGGCGGAGTATAGAGAGCCATGATTTTAAAAGATATGTGTATTTAAATACCTTATCTTTTGAGGTCATGGCCTTTTGTTTTGAATGGAGGGGTAATATGTTTGATGTGATTATTGTAGGAGCAGGAGTTGTTGGAAGTAGCATTGCAAGGGAATTATCCAAATACGATTTGAAAACTTGTGTGTTAGAAAAGAGTTCAGATGTTGCAACAGGAACATCTAAAGCAAATAGCGGAATAGTTCACGCTGGTTTTGATGCTAAGCCAAATACTATTAAAGGGAAATTAAATGCAAAAGGGAATGCCATGTTTGATAAGTTGTCAAAAGAATTAGATTTCCCATTTAAAAGAAATGGTTCGCTAGTTTTGTGTTTTGATGAAAATGAAATACATACATTAGAGGAACTTAAAGAACAAGGAGAAAATAATGGAGTACCTAATCTACAAGTATTAAGAAAAGAACGTTTATTAGAATTAGAACCTAATTTAAAAGAAGATGTAGTAGCGGCATTATATGCACCAACTGGTGGAATTGTTTGCCCTTATGAAATGACTATAGCATATGCAGAAAATGCATACACAAATGGAGTTGAGTTCAAATTTAATACTAAAGTTGAAAACATAAAAAAAGTAGAAGATAAGTTCATTTTAGAGACAAATGAGGGGAATATTGAAGGTAGAGTAGTAATAAATGCTGCTGGATTATTCTCTGATGATATAAATAATATGATAAGTAGTAATAAAATAGAGATAATAGCGAGAAAAGGTGAATATTGTTTATTTGATAAGGAAGCAGGGGCAATGGCAACTAGAACACTTTTCCAATTGCCAACCAAGATGGGTAAGGGTGTACTTGTAACACCAACTGTAGATGGTAACTTGCTTATAGGACCAAATGCAGTAGATTTAAATGATAAAACTAATATGGATACAACACAAGACGGATTAGATGATATTTTAGAAAGAGCAAAAATAACCTTCAAAGAAATTCCTATGAGACAAGTTATTACTTCTTTCTCAGGGCTTAGATCTCATAGTGCAGCTGATGATTTTATAATAGGAGAAGCAAAGGATGTTGAAAACTTTATAAATGTAGCTGGAGTAGAATCACCTGGACTTTCAAGTACACCAGCTATAGCAGAAATGGTTGAAAAAATAGTGGTTAATAAGTTATCACCAGCAAGAAATGATAAATTTAATCCCATAAGACATGGAGTACCTAAGTTTAGAGAGATGAATAATAAGGAGAGAAATGAACTTATAGCAAAGGATTCAACTTATGGACGAATTGTTTGTAGATGCGAAACCGTTACAGAAGGTGAAATTCTAAATGCAATAAGAAGACCTCTTGGAGCAAGAGATTTAGATTCAGTTAAGAGAAGGACAAGGGCAGGAATGGGAAGATGTCAAGCTGGTTTCTGTTCAACAAAGATAGTTAAGATACTAGCGACAGAATTAAATGTGCCTGAGTATGAAATTACTAAGTTTGGTGGAAAATCTAAACTTTTAATAGGTGAAAATAAGGAAATTTAATATCTTTACTGAAAACAATATATCTAGGTTTGGAGGATTAAAAGATGATAGAGCATGATATAGTAATAATTGGTGGAGGACCTGCTGGTCTTGCAGCTGCAATAGGAGCAAGAGAAGAAGGTATCGAGGACATTTTAATAATAGAGAGAGATAACTGCATTGGAGGTATATTAAACCAATGTATTCACAATGGCTTTGGACTTCATACCTTTAAAGAAGAACTTACAGGGCCAGAGTATGCAGGTAGGTTCGTAGAAAAGGTTAATCAAATGAATATACCATACAAATTAAACACAATGGTTATAGATATAAGCGAAGATAAGAAGATTACAGCAGTTAATGAGAATGATGGTGTTTTGGAGATTAAAGCTAAGGCAATTATTTTAGCCATGGGCTGTCGCGAAAGGCCAAGAGGAGCTATTAATATACCTGGCAGCAGATGTGCAGGAATATATTCGGCAGGAACTGCACAAAAATTTGTAAATATAGATGGATATATGCCAGGAAAAGAAGTAGTTATTCTTGGATCTGGTGATATAGGACTTATAATGGCAAGAAGAATGACATTAGAGGGGGCAACTGTTAAGGCTGTCATAGAGCTTATGCCATATTCGGGTGGATTAAAAAGAAATATTGTACAATGCTTAGATGATTTTGGAATCCCATTAAAGCTTTCACATACTATAACTGATATAAAAGGGAAGGACAGACTTGAAGGGGTTACAATAGCAAAAGTTGATGATAATAGAAAGCCTATAAAAGGAACAGAGGAATATATTCCTTGTGATACATTGCTTTTATCAGTAGGGCTTGTTCCTGAAAATGAGCTATCTACAAAGGCGAATGTAGAATTATCAAAAGTTACAGGAGGACCAATAGTAAATGAAAGCCTTCAAACTAATGTAGAGGGAATATTTGCTTGTGGTAATGTACTACATGTTCATGATTTAGTTGATTTTGTTACAGAAGAGAGTGTAAATGCAGGAAAAAATGCTGCAAAATATATTAACGGACAAACCTTTAATGAAAAGGGAATAGAATTAGTTGCAACAAGTGGTGTAAGATATACAGTTCCAAAATTCATTAATCCTAAAAATGTAGAAAAAGTTTTAGATGTAAGGTTTAGAGTGGGAGATGTTTATAAAGAAAGCTATATTTCTGTTTATTTTGATGATATAAGAGAAATGCATATAAAGAAAAGAATACTTTCTCCAGGAGAAATGGAAACAGTTAAGCTTACAAAAGCTTTATTTGAAAAACATCCTAACTGTAAGAAGATAACTGTTAAGGTGGAAGGGGAGTAATAGTAATGAAGGAAAAGAGAGAATTAACTTGTATAGGATGTCCTATGGGTTGTATGCTTGAGGTAAGCTTAGAAGAGAATAAAGTGGTTGACGTCAAAGGCAATACCTGCATGAGAGGAAAGGTTTATGCGGAAAAAGAATGTACTAATCCTACAAGAATTGTAACATCCTCAGTGAAGGTTAGAAATGGAGAAGTAGGTGCAGTTTCTGTAAAAACTGATGCTGATATTCCTAAGGATAAAATTATGGAATGCATAGAAGAGCTTAAAGGAATAGTTGTAGAAGCACCTATAAATATAGGAGATATAATTGTTAAAAATATAGCAGGAACTAAAGTAAATATAATAGCTACAAAGGGTATTGCAAAAGGTAATTAGTCGATATACAATTATATTATGAGTAATAATTAGATATAGTTAAGCATAAAGATTTAGAGTGAATATTTGGCGGAGAGATGAGAGCCATCATTTGTAAAAGGGACAAAATCCCTTTTATAAATGATGGATTTTTTTTCACCGAACACTTGGAAAACGATTTCTGAAAAGGACAAGACTCTTATTAACATTATTGATATTAAATATATGTAACACAACATATATTTAAAATATATTAAGTATTAATTTATATAGGGAGGATTTATTATGTCCGTTTATTTATCAGAATTTTTAGGCACAATGATCTTGATTTTATTAGGGGATGGCGTTGTGGCAGGCGTAGCTCTTAATAAGAGTAAGGCACAAAATGGAGGGTGGATGGTTGTAACAGCAGCATGGGCTACAGCAGTAGCAATACCAGCATGGATATTTGGAGCAACAAGTGGAGCACATTTCAATCCAGCACTTACAATAGCATTAGCAGTTATAGGTAAGTTTTCTTGGTCTTTAGTTCCAGGATATATAGCTTGTCAATTTTTAGGTGCTATGGCAGGAGCTACTTTAGTATGGTTAGCATACTTACCACATTGGAAAGAGACAGAAGATAAAGCTACAAAACTTGGAGTATTTTGTACAGCACCAGCTATTAGAAATACTGTAGGTAATGTAATAACAGAAATAATAGGAACTTTTATATTAGTATTTGGTATACTAGGACTTGGACAAGTTAAAATGACAGACGGACTTGGAACACTTGCAGTAGGATTATTAATCTTAGTAATAGGTCTTTCTTTAGGAGCACCAACAGGATATGCTATAAATCCAGCAAGAGACTTAGGACCACGTATAGCACATGCAATACTTCCAATAGCAGGAAAGGGAGATTCTGATTGGGGATATGCATGGATACCAGTAGTAGCACCTATAATAGGTGGAGTACTTGGCGCACTTGTATTTAGTATGGTTTTTTAAATAACAATATATTTTAAGTAAATGTAAACCTTTAAATTTCGGAGATGTAGGGGGAGAAGCAAAATGGAAAAAGAAAAGTATATAATGGCTCTAGATCAAGGTACAACAAGTTCAAGATGTATAATCTTTAATAAACATGGTGAAATGGTTGCTGTTTCACAAAAAGAATTTGAACAAATTTATCCAAAGGGTGGCTGGGTTGAGCATAACGCTATGGAAATTTGGGGAACTCAAATAGGAGTTGCAGGAGAAGCTTTAGCAAAAGCTGGTCTTGATGCAACAGATGTGGCAGCTATAGGAATAACAAATCAAAGAGAAACTACAGTAGTATGGAATAAGAGGACAGGTATTCCTGTATATAATGCAATTGTATGGCAATGTAGAAGAACTGCTGAATATTGCGATGAGTTAAGAGCTAAAGGTTTTGATAAAAAAGTAAAAGAAAAAACAGGACTAATTTTAGACGCATATTTCTCAGGAACAAAAGTAAGATGGATACTTGATAATGTTCCTGGAGCTAGAGAAAAAGCTGAAAAAGGCGAATTGCTTTTTGGAAATATAGATACTTGGCTAATGTGGAACTTAACTAAGGGAAGAGTACACGTGACTGATTACACAAATGCATCAAGAACAATGCTATATAATATTCATGAATTAAAATGGGATGATGAACTTCTAGAAGAATTAGGCATTCCAAAATCAATGCTTCCAGAAGTAAAAGCTTCAAGTGAAGTTTATGGAGAAACTGATGAGCTTATCTTTGGTTCACCTATTCCAATAGCAGGGGATGCAGGAGATCAACAAGCTGCATTATTTGGACAAGTTTGTTGTGAGGAAGGTACAGCTAAAAATACGTATGGAACTGGATGTTTCCTATTAATGAATACTGGAAATAAGCCTGTAGAATCTAAGAATGGTTTACTTACAACTATGGCGGCATGTTATAATGGAAAACCTGAATATGCACTTGAAGGAAGTATTTTTATAGGAGGGGCTGTTATTCAGTGGTTACGTGATGAACTTAGAATGTTAAACAATGCAGCTGACTCTGAGAAATATGCTACTGAAGTTGATGATACAAATGGAGTATATCTAGTTCCAGCATTTGTTGGACTAGGAGCACCATATTGGGATCCATATGCAAGAGGAACAATAGTTGGTCTTACAAGAGGAACTAAGAAAGAACATTTTGTAAGAGCAGCAGTGGAATCTATGGCATATCAAACTCATGATGTTTTAAAAGCTATGGAACAAGATTCAGGAATAAAGTTACAAGCATTAAAGGTAGACGGAGGAGCATGTGCGAATAATTTCTTAATGCAATTCCAAGCAGATATCTTAGATACACCAGTTGAAAGACCAGAAGTTATAGAAACTACAGCTTTAGGAGCAGCTTATCTAGCAGGTCTTGCAGTAGGATACTGGAAAGACTTAGATGATATATGTACAAATATTAAAGCACCAAGAACTTTTGTTCCAAATATGGAATCACAAAATAGAGAAGAGATTGTAAGTAAGTGGCATAAGGCCGTTGGAAGATCTAGAGATTGGGAAAAATAATAAATTAAATATAGTAATGAACTTCTATGGAAATCTATAGGGGTTCATTACTATGTAATATTTTGGTCGTATTTATGATAGAATGGTATTACAATTACTTAAGACGGGTGGAGAGTGCATGAAAAATGAATTTTATAATAGACTACAGGAGAACCCTATAATAGCAGCTATAAAAACAAGTGAGCAGTTAGAGAGAGCAATTAAATCTCCTTGTGAAGTTATATTTGTTTTGAAGTCAGATATATTTAACGTTAAGTCAATTGTAGATAGAGTTAGAAGCTCAGGAAAAGTTGTATATGTACATGTGGATTTAATAGATGGGCTGTCAAAAGATACATTAGCTTTAAAGTACATTAACGAAAATATTAATCCAGATGGGATAATTACCACAAAAACAAATTTGGTAAAAGCGGCAAAGAGTCTTAACATGTTTGTAATACAAAGATTTTTTATAATAGATCATCTATCCTTAGAGACTGGAGTACATTCTGTTGAAGCTATAAGGCCTAATGCAATAGAAATATTACCAGGAATAATGCCAAAGGTTACGAAAGTGTTTAGTAATACAACTAATGTTCCCATTATAACTGGTGGTCTTATAATGGATAAAGAAGATGTTATACAAAGCCTTAAGTCAGGAGCTGTTGCTATTTCTACTAGCAAGGAAGATATTTGGTATATATAGGGTTTCTTATAAGAAACTTAACTTATACTTGTTTGAAAATGTCGGCTTCAGGACATTTTCAGGCATGAATAAGTTAATAGTTGAACTTAAAACCCTATATAAGTTAAGCAAAGTGAAAATTATAATAAGTTAAAATAGATAAAGTTCGTATATAATATCATCTTAAAAAGATATAATCTTTTTAAGATGATATTTTTTTTTATATCTGTGCAACCTTTTTATTATCTATAACCGTCAAATATATGAAAGAAACAATCCACGTGGAGTATTTTGAGGTGAAGTATGAGTAGTGAAAGTGAAATAGAAAAGGCCATAAATGGGGATAGAGAAGCTTTTATAAATTGTATTAAAAAACTTGATAGTAATTTATACAAAATAGCAAAAGCCATGTTAAAGGATGATGAGGAAGTAGGAGATGCTATACAAGAAACTATTCTTCAAGCGTTTAAATCTTTAAACAAGCTTAAAGAACCCAAGTATTTTAAAACTTGGATTATAAGAATTTTAATAAATAAGTGTAAAGATATAATTGGTGCTAAAAACAAGACTGTATTACTAGATAGTTCATTAAAGATAATGGATAAGGGCATTTATGAAGAGGGATATGATAATGTTGATGCTAGGGATATGTTAAGTAGGCTACCAGAAAATTATAGAGTTACGTTGGTGTTATTTTACTTAGAAGATATGTCAGTTAAGGATATAGCTGTATCGCTCAAAGTTTCAGAGGGAACAGTTAAATCTTGGCTCAGTAGGGGAAGGGGTCGACTTAAAAGCTTACTAGAAGAATCTAAAGGGGGGTTATGCTATGAAGGATAGCAATATTGGGATAAAAAATAATTTAAATAAGCTTTATGAAGATAATGTACCTAGAAGTGTTTTAGATAAAATGGAGTTAGCATTTAATGAAATAAGAGAAATGAAAGATACTGAAATAAAGCAGGAGAGAACAATAAAAAAATCTTGGAGAAGACCATTGGTTGCAGCAGCTACAATTACTATACTAGTAGGATTAAGTTTTTGCAGACCTGTTGTTGCAGCAGTAAAAGCCATTTTCAATATCAATGACAGAGGAATTGAAAGAGCTGTAGATAATAACTATGTCCAAAACAATTCAAGCGTTGTAGAATACAAAAATATAAAGATTTCTATAGATAATCTTGTTATTGATAACAGTAAATTGGCATATGGAGTCTCAGCTGAATTTAAGGATAAAAGTATGCTTAAAGATGGAGATAGGATATATTTTCAAGGGATAATAAAAAATGCAGAAGGAAAAGTAATAGATAATTCATTAAGTGATAATCAAGAAGTACCTAATGACTATACGACCATTATAGGAAGCAGCCAAGAAGAAGGAAGTTTTAATAAAGAGGGGGATAAATATAGTGCAAAGACTTTACTAATATCACCAGAAGGCATGATTACTAAAACATCAGCATTAAAGTTTGAAATAAAAAATATAGTAGTATTCAAAGATAATAAAGTTGTAAATAATATAGCTGGTGATTGGAAGCTAAATGTTAAAATTGATGATAAGTTCTGGGATGTAAAAACTGTTAGATATAATGTAAGTAAAAAGGTAAATGATGTTGAAATACTTAAGGCGGAAGCTGGTACAACATCATTGAATATTAAATTTAAGGTGCCTGGAAGAATAGATGAAAATATAGCTTTTTCGTATATTAAAGATGATAAAGGACATGTCTATCATATAGACAGAGACTTGAGTGAAGGTTATGAAGATGGGTACACTATAGCGAGTACAAACTATAGTATAACAAAGTTTGATAATGTAAATAATCTTAAGCTATATATTAATTGTGATGATACAGATAAAAAGACTAAAAAAGAGATTGTTGTAGATTTAGAAAGAGAAAAATAATATATTATTTTAGGGATAAGGGCATGGTCAGCCCCTATCCCTAAACTTTTCTGAACTACCATAAATAGCATAGAGTTAAATCTTCCTATATCGCTTCAAGCCTAAAATGTTTAGAAGGGAGAATACCACAGCAAACAAAAGTAAAATTGATAAATAAAATTGTAAATCACTAAAAGTATATGCTTTAACCATTATTCCCTGCAAAGCTTGTGCTCCATAATATAAGGGCATAATGTGTGCAAAATATTGAAGCCAATTTGACATGGTTTCTATAGGTATTAGTCCAGTAAAAAATATTTGAGGAATAACCACAACAGGAATAAATTGCATCATCTGAAATTCTGAATTAGCGAAGGTTGATAGCAATATTCCTAAAGATAAAGCAACAAAGGCTATAATGATATTAGTAAGCAGTACTAGAAAAATATTACCTTCCATTCTTATGTTTAGTACATATATAGAAAAGAGTACTACTATAACGGTCTGAATTATTGCAAATATTCCATAGCCTAATAAATAGCCAAATACTATATCACTTCTTTTAATTGGCGTTGATAACAACTTTTCTAAAGTTTTTGAGGTTCTTTCTTTTAATAAAGATATCCCAGATATTAAAAATACAAAGAAGAATACAAAGAAACCTATTAATATAGGACTAAGTGTGTCAAAGAAAGACAAATTTTCATCTCCATATACGTAACTATTTTCTATTGAAATAGGCTTTTGTTGCATGGCTGCCTTACCACTTACTTGGGATACTTTAGAGGATAAAAGATCTAGTTGCTCCTTTGCAAGAGTGCCTTGAACTTTAGCTTTAATTTGTGTGCTATCAGAGGGAGTACTATTTTCGTAGGTTATATTTAACTTATCGTTATCTTTGCTTATAAAGGCTTTTAAGCTATCAGAAGTTATTTTATCTTTTATATTTTCAGTATCATCATATTTTATTATGTTTATATCATTTGCTTCTAGGTCTTTATTAAAACTCTCGCTAGTATTATATACTCCAACATTCAGTGTGGATTTATTGTTTGAATTAAATAAAAAGTTTACTAAGGTTAAGAGTATTAAAGGAGCAATCATCATAAGGGCTAAGGTTCTTTTATCTCTGATGGTTTGTATTATAATTCTTTTTATTAATGCTGGTATTATCATATTGGGCTCCTCCTTTTATAGAAATATTTCTTCTACTGTATTTACTTTAAATTGTTGCTTTAGTTCGTCCACGCTTCCAGTTGCAATAATATTACCTTCTCGTATTAAAACTAATTTATCACATTTTTCTGCCTCATCTATAACGTGAGTTGTTAATATTATTGTCTTGCCATCAGCTTTTAAAGACTTTAATTCTTCCCATATACTAAATCTTAACTTGGGATCAATTCCTACAGTAGGTTCATCTAATATAAGAAGTTTAGGGTCTTGTATTAAAGAAATTGCTAGAGAGAGCCTTCTTTTCATACCTCCTGAATAATTACTTACCTTTTTAGATAATTCATTTTCAAGATTAACGAGCTTTGAAGTATATTCTATTCGGGATTTAATTTGGTTTTTAGATAGCCTGTATAATTTACAGAAGAATTCTAAGTTTTCTTTTCCCGTTAATTCTTCATACAAAGCATCTGATTGTGCCATATAGCCAATATCATTTAGAACCTTTAAGTTAGGAATCTTTTTACCTAATAGTTCAATACCCCCATTGTCTACTTTTTCCATACCTATTATGGATTTTACAAGGGTAGTTTTTCCGGAGCCAGATGGGCCAATGAAACCAATGATTTCACCCTCATTAAGGGTAAGATTTATATTGTTTAGAACAGTAATATTAGAATATTTTTTAACTAAATTTGAAATTCTTACAACATCCATTTTTATCCTCCTATTATAGGGTTCCATATAAGGAATCCCAAACGCTATAAATTAACAATGTGTTGATTAGTTTCTCATACTTCTATTATAATTAAGCTATGGTAAAGAACAATAATCACCATAGTTACTAGTGTTCATTAATAGACAAATAATATGTATGTGTTCATTATCTTACTTTTAAGGAGAAGTTATATGGATAGAAGAAGTGGTAAAACTAAAAAATTACTAGAAGATGCCTTAATAAAACTAATGATAGAAAAAGGCTTTGATAAGATAAGTATAAAAGATTTAACTGAAGAAGCAGACATTAATAGGGGGACATTCTATCTGCATTATAAAGATAAGTATGACTTATTAGAACAAAAAGAAGATGAATTTCTAAAGGAATTCGCTAAATTAGCAGAAAGTATATCTGAAAAATATCCTAGGGATTTTAAGTTACTTTCAAAGAAAGAAAATTTGCTGCAAGTTTTCAATTTTGTATATACTTACATAAAGCAAAATTCTGACTTTATGAAAGTTTTATTAGGAGCTAATGGGGATTTGAATTTTCAAATGAAGCTTAAAAACTTCATTGAAAGTATGTTAATAAAAAATGTAGAAGTAGAATTTGTGGGAGAAATAAAATTAAAATATATGGGTGCAGTTGCAGCATCAGCGCAATTAGGTATTATTCAAAAATGGCTTAGAACTGGTATGGAAGAAAGCCCAGAAGAATTAGCGGTATTTGTAAGTGATGTTGTATATACCATATATAATGGAGTGTTAAAGGCAAATGTTGATATAAAATAGTTATTAAATTAAATTTTCAAGGTTAAATAGGATTAATAACAATAGGAGACGGATGATAACATCACCCGCCTCCTAGTTTTTATTTTCTAACTAAGTCAGTAAATTGATATGTTAAGTTATTTTCTTCGAAAACTTTACTTTCTAACACAGGCATCCACTCATTCTCATTTATGTTTGGGAAATAAGTATCTGCACCGAAATCTTTAAATACCTTTGTAAGATACAGCTTGTTTGAATAAGGTAAGAATGCAGAGTAAATTTCTCCTCCACCAATTATAAAAGCTTCTTCTTCTGAGTGGTGAAATTTTTCAACTACAGCATCTAAGGAATTAACAACCTCTACCTGAGGGTCATCTACAGAAAAATCAGTATCTCTAGTTAAAATTACGTGATGTCTATTAGGTAAAACTTTAGGCAATGATTCAAAAGTTTTTCTACCCATAATGATAGTTTTACCAGAAGTAATCTCCTTAAATCTCCTTAAGTCACTCGGTAATCTCCAAAGTAAGTCATTATTTTTACCAATAGCATTATTTTCAGCTACTGCTACTATTATTGAAAGCATGATATAAAACCTCCTTCTATTGGTTCAATAAATTCTTAAGTTTCTTAGTATTCTTATATTTTAAAGTTTATATAAATATTCCTTTGTTAAAGAAACTTAGCATACACTTAATCTTAATTTGTAGTTTATTATGTTAATTTCTATATCCCTAATTCAAACTTTAATTGTGGTTTAACTGGTTCGTAATCAAGCATTTCAAAATCATCTATAGTAAAGTCATAGAAGTTTGTTTTACCTTCTTTAAGTATTAGTTTAGGTTGTTTATTACTAGGTGTTCTAGCTATTAATTCTTTTGCCTGATCTATGTGTCTGTCATAAATATGTAGATTATCAACAACGTGCATAAACACACCAGGTTTTAAACCAACATGCCTTGCTACCATCATCATTAATGCAACATATTGAATTTTATTTATATGGCCAGCAGTGCAATAATCTGAACTTCTTTGATGAAGAGTTACATCAAGATACTCTCCTCTAACAGACCAAACTGTAAGGAATGCACAAGGATACAAGCCAGCAGTTTCTTCAAAATCTGCATATTGATATAAATCTATAATATGTCTTCTAGTATAAGGTTCATTTTTTAATCCATTCAAAAGCTTATTCATTAAGTCATATTTTTTTACAGTAGCACCATACCTTTGTCCAATAGTTCTGGTACCATTAATTTCCCAATCTGCCCACCAGGTAATGCCCATTTCCTCTAATACGGAAAGTTCATTTGAAGCCTTTTGATATATCCATAAAATCTCTTTGATGCTAGATTTCCAAGCGATTGGTCTAAGTGTGGTGATAGGGAAATTCCCTTTAGATATATCATATTTTTCTACAACTTGGTTTATGTATATTGTGTGAGCTGGTGTACCATCTTTATATTGTGGTCTTATTTTATGACCTTGAGTACTTATTCCATCAGTAAGAATATCATTTAGTGTATCTTTAAATAATTTATCTGTTTTAGATATAAAATGTGTCGTCATAAATTCACCTCTAAATTAGATTTAATAATATTATAACATAGTTAAATATTTAGTTATAATAAATAGTTATTTTAATAGCTAAAAATGATATAATATTAAGTAGTTTAAATAGAAGATGAGGTGAGTTCCTTGGCTTATAGAGCTTTATATAGAGAGTGGAGACCACAAAAATTTGAGGATGTTGTTGGGCAGGAGCATATAACTACTACCCTAAAAAATCAGATATTAACAAATAGAATAGCGCATGCTTACTTATTTTGCGGGACAAGAGGAACAGGTAAGACTTCAACTGCTAAGGTATTTTCAAAGGCTTTAAATTGTTTAAACCTTGTGGATGGTGAGCCTTGCAATGAATGTGAAATGTGTAAGAAAATAAATGCAGGTTTAGCTATAGATATAAATGAAATGGATGCTGCATCAAGAAATAAGGTAGAGAATATTAGAGATATTATTGATGAAGTTCAATATCCACCACAAGAAGCTAAATATAAGATATACATAATGGATGAAGCTCACATGTTAACGACAGGAGCTGTAAATGCATTTTTAAAAACACTAGAGGAGCCGCCAAGTAATGTAATATTTATTTTGGCAACTACAGATCCTCAGAAATTACCTATAACAATTCTTTCTAGGTGTCAAAGATTTGATTTTAAGAGAATTTCTAATGAGCATATGATTGCTAGGCTTAGAAAGATTGTCAAAGAGCAAGGAGTTTTTGCAGATGATAAGAGCTTAAGTCTTATTACTAGAGTTTCAGATGGAGCAATGAGAGATTCTTTAAGTATATTAGATCAAGCTATCTCTATGGGAGATGGTAAGGTTGATTATGAGCAGCTAGTATCAATGCTTGGTCTTGTAACTAATGAGTATTTATTTAAAATTACCAGTTCTATAATTGAAAAAGATATAGAGAAATCTATGAAGACTATTGAAGAAATAGTTCTTTCAGGTAAGGATATTGGACTTTTTATAAAGGACTTAACTAGCCATTTTAGAAACCTTCTAATGACTAAGGTTACAAATAATCCTGAAGAAATATTAGATATGTCAGAAGAAAATATAGATTTGTTAAAGGCACAAGGGGAAAGACTACGATATGAAGAAATTATGAGGAATGTCAGAATTCTTCAAGAAGCAGAGGAAAATTCTAAAGCTAGTAAGCAAGCTAGAATATACCTAGAATTAGCAACCATAAAAATGTGCAAAATAGAATTTGATATGTCAAAGGAAACTTTATTAGCGAGAATAAATAGATTAGAAGAAGCATTAAGATCTGGAAAGGTTACAGTAGCTGCTAAACCACAGGGAGATTCTCAGGGGATAGAACCAGAGAAGAATCCTAAAACTATAAGGAAGCAAGAAGTTCAAAGAGAAGCAACTATCACACACAGCTTTAATGAAGATTCAAAGGTTACTTTAGACGATGTAAAGAGATATTGGAGAGATATTCTAGAGAGATTTAAAGCTAGAAGGGCAATGGTCATATATGCATCATTATCAACAGGAAAACCTGTAGCTTGTAAAAATGGTGTGGTTGAAATTCTATATGATGATGAATATGCCTTCAACAAGAAAAGACTAGAACAGCTTGAAAATTCTAAAATAGTAAATGAAGTGTTTAGTGAGATACTAAAGGATGGAGTTAAGGTAGTTTACACAATAATTAGTAAGGAAAGTACAGAAAAGAATACTGAAGATATACTTAGAGAAACCATAGGGGAAGAAGCTTTAGAGATTTTGGATGAATAAAGAGTTTTATTAAAAAAACCTCTAGATTATATATAACCTAAAGATTTCAGCTAATTCTCCTCCTTCAAAACATCTTAGGGTCGAACCAATTAAGCAGAGATGTTTTAAAGCAGACAATTAGGAAATTTTAAGGTTTTTAAATTCAACTAATAATTTATACACATCGTTAAATCGTTAGAAACCACGATTTTCTAATATGTATAAATTAAGTTTTATTAAAAAAACCTCTAGATTATATATATATAGCAAAATCAAATAATATAATATATAATAATGAATAGATAAAATTTAAGGAGGGTATCACATGGCAAAAGGTGGTTTTCCAGGCGGCGGACTTGGAAATATGAATAATTTAATGAAGCAAGCTCAAAAACTTCAACAACAAATGGAAGAAATGCAAAAAGAATTAGAAGTAGCTGAATTCGAAGCAACAGTTGGAGGAGGAGCCGTTCTAGTTAAAGTTAATGGTAAAAAGGAAGTAACTCACATAGAGATAAAACCAGAAGTAGTAGATCCAGATGATGTAGAAATGCTTCAAGACTTAGTACTTAGTGCTGTAAATCAAGCGATGAAAAAAGCTGATGAAGAAACAAGTAGTAAAATGGGAAAATTAACTGGCGGCATGAATATGCCAGGATTATTTTAATTAACTATAGGCATACAGGTGTATCTGTATGCCTATTTTATAATCCTTTAAAGTTCTCCATTATGAATATTAAAGAAGCTCAGCTATATTGGTGCGACCACAAGATTCTTTAATATGAAAGATGGATAGAACTTTTGGATTATAAATATTTTACTCATTAGGAATTTATAGCGTTTTATAATAATAAAAAGTTTTTATAGAAAGAATTAATTTAAAATATTAGATTATAATAATACAGAAAGGAAGTTATGAAATTATGGATTTCTATCCAGTTGCTATAGAAAAGCTTATTGAAGAGTTTGCAAAGTTGCCTAGTGTGGGACAAAAAACTGCGCAAAGGTTAACGTTACATATACTTAACTTACCTGAAGAGGAAGTAAAAGAATTTGCTAGAGCATTAGTGCAGGCAAGAGGAACTATTAAATATTGTTCTATTTGTGGTAATTTCACAGACAAAGATCCTTGCGCCATATGTTCAAATCCTAACAGAGAGAAACAAGTTATATGTGTGGTTGAGCAACCAAAAGATATTATGACTATGGAAAAGGTTAAAGAGTTTAATGGAGTATATCATGTTCTACATGGAAATATATCTCCAATGCAAGGAAGAGGACCACAGGATATTAGAATTAGGGAACTAGTTGCAAGAATGAATTCCGATGTAAAAGAAGTTATAGTTGCTACAAATCCTAATATAGAAGGTGAAGCTACAGCAATGTACATATCCAAGATACTTAAACCATTGGATGTTAAAGTAACAAGAATAGCTGCAGGTATCCCAGTAGGTGGAGATTTAGATTATGCTGATGAGGTAACCTTATCTAAGGCACTAGAGGGAAGAAAAGAAATCTAAATTTTCATTTTAAATGAATATCTCATATAAATTCAGTCAATAATTTGAATATAAATTATTGGAGGGGTTATATGAATAGGAAGTTTATTCTAGAATCGTTATTGAAAAAGAAGGTAACCAATGAAGTTTCTTTGATTAAAGATATTGAACAAGCAGTAAAGGATATTAAGGTTGCAGAAAGTATGTTTGAAAGTGTAAGTGATCCTAAACTTATAGAAATTGCAATTTATTCTGAAGAAGTTGCCAGAAAAAGACTAGATTTCTTATTGAGAGAAGCAAAGGATAACAATTCAAAAGTAGATAATACCTATGTTGTGGAGAAAAGTTCAGGGTTAGCTGAATAAATAAATGGGGGTATGGGATATGTTTCCAGTAGAAATTTTTTATGGAATAATAAGCTTGCTAATATTAGTAATATTATTTAAGGTATTTGCATGGCCTATTAAGATGCTTGGAAAGTTAATAATTAATGGCATATTAGGAGTTTTACTTCTAGCAGTAGTTAATTTTATAGGAGGACCATTTGGAATCAATATTGGAGTTAACATTGTTACAGCATTAATAGCAGGCTTCTTTGGTATTCCAGGGGTAATAGTTATGGTAGTATTTAAACTATTCTTTTAAGTTAATAAAAAGGTGAAATATCTCAACTTGTTAGAGAGATATTTCACCTTTTTTTGATTCTTTCAAATCCAACAAAGACGCATAAAAAAATCTTTGCGATTTTTTATGCGCCTTATGTTATAGATGGGAGTCTTGAGGTATTCAAAACAAAAAATATTAGAGGTGTAAAGTAAGGAATTAAAGAGTATTCCTATATAACATTAGTATATGTGCATGCAAATAATGTGTTACAAAAAATAAATAAAAATTTAATTATGATAATACAATATATAGAAGCAATTATTCACGGAAGGAATTTAATGAAAAACTTAATAAACCAGAAGATATTGAATCAGGATAAAAAGATAATACTCTGGGGTGTTATTTTGATGACAATAGTATTTCTTTTTTTAACCAATATGTATCAAATGATTCAATACAAAAATTATGGTACTAATTCAGAGGAGGTAATAAAACAATATTTTTCATTAGCACCTTTTAAAAGTTGTATTCTTTATTTAACTTATGGGTTTTTAACATGTTTTATATTAAGAGATATGGACATTTTAGTCTCAAGCATAGAAGAAGAAAAGTATAATTTGAAAGAAGTCTTTTTCACTAAGGTAAGTACCTTGATAGGTATTACTAGTACAAGTATAATAATTGTATTTCTATTTAAGTTAATAGTTTATATGGCGAAAAGACAGGACTTTCAGTCATTAGGTATTAATGGTTACAATATATTTATATTCTTTCTATTAACACTAGCAATTTCCATAGTATCTTGCGGAGGGATTTTTTTATCCTTTGTGCTTGTTAAAAACAAGATTTTAGCAATAATTTTCGTTCCATGCATTGAATACTGTTTATTTTTATTTTTTGGTCTTTTTAAAATGTTATTGAGTAATTACCTATGGCCATTAAAATGGGTACTAGATATGATAGGAAGTATAATGGTTGATTATTTTGCACTATCCCTAACATTTGATTGGAGGATAGAACTTCAACCTTTCAGCAATCAAATAATTTCGGCATTTTTACTTTTTATAGCAGGTATACTTCTGTTTTGGGTAGATTATTTAATATTTGGAAAGCTAAAGTCTGAAAAGATAAAAAACCTTTTTTATTTTTCTTGGACTGTAAAGATAGTTTTCTTGATGATGGCTTTTATTGGTTCATTTTCTTTATTAGTAATTCTCGATTTATTAGTTCTAGTACTCTCACCACATAGCTTTAATAATATGAATTTACTACTAAATATTGTTGTAATTATTACTTCAGTAGTATTTTATAGATTGCAACTTAAAAGGTGTTATCTAAAAGACAAAGAATAAAAAAAGGTGGATATTTTTAACAAGATAATAAAAAAATACAGACTAAATTTTGAAAAACATAATTATGAAAAAAAGGATTGATTTATTTTATTATGGCAATATAATAAAAGTATAACAGATTGAACGAAGGCGTTTGATAGAGCAATAACTCTATTAAGCGCTTTTTTCTTTCTTGTTTACCTCGAGGAAAATAACAAGGATCCAGAAAAAATTATATACTTATTCTGCCCCCAAAGGAATAAAGTACACTTGGTTAAGCCATGGCAACCTTGTGATAAATAATTAAAAAAGTTTTTTGGTTAAATTTAAATTGAGAATTTTATAAGAGGTATTGAGTATAAATTTGATACTAATTATTTTTAAACGATTGTACGATTTTAGTGCTATATATATGTGTGAGGTAAATATAGCTGACATAACTTTTATGGTCTAGACTAAAAGTTAAATTATAGGGTAATTATAGAAATAGATAGGGCATATGTAATAAAAAAATCATATTATGCTGTATCTATTTTTATTTATGTAAAGTTTTTTAAGTAGGTTTTAAGTGATATAATTAGGTTATAAATCTACAAGAGAAAGGAATGGTTCTGTGACTAGAG
The DNA here is from genome assembly GCF_016765615.1 of Clostridium paridis. Taxonomy (GTDB): domain Bacteria; phylum Bacillota; class Clostridia; order Clostridiales; family Clostridiaceae; genus Clostridium_T; species Clostridium_T paridis. The sequence goes on from NZ_JAESWA010000027.1 coordinate 138,131, forward strand.
GAAGCGGATTTAATTGTGAACATTGTCCAGAGTTTAAAAAAGGCGCATGTAGTGGAGATACAACATGTTTATGCTATGAATGTCCAAGAAATTTAGGACAGTGTTTATGCGTGAAGTATTGTAGAGAAACAGAGTCAATATTGACTATAGAGGAGTAAGGTATGGAAAAGGGTATTGAAATTAAGTTATTAGAACTAAAAGATTATATAAAAGTAATGGAGAATACTAAACAAGCATTAGATTTAATTTATTGGGATAAGATGGTCATGATGCCAAAGAAAGCAGTAGAAGGAAGATCAGAAGTAATTGCTCATCTTTCAGAACAGTTATTTAATCTTCAAACATCACCAAAGCTTAAAGAATTTATAGATTATTTTGAAGCTAACTTTGAAGAATTAGATAAGGTTAATAAAAGTATGGTTGAAACATTGAAAAAGGAATATGAAGAAACTAAGAAAATTCCAGTAAGTAGATATAAGGAATTTGTAATTCTTGCATCCAAGTCTGAAGTTGCTTGGGAGGAAGCTAAGGAGAAAAATGATTTCTTAATATTTAAACCATATTTAGAAAAAATAATTGAATTTCAAAAAGAGTTTATAGGTTATTGGGGTTTTAAACACCATAAATATAATACACTTTTAGATAAGTATGAAAAAGGAATTACCGTGGAAGTGTTGGATGGAGTTTTTGGAGAGCTTAGAGATGCGCTAGTAGGCTTACTTAAAAAGATTAAAAAGAGTAATCTTAAGATAGATTCAAGTGTAATTAAAGCTTATTATCCAAGAGAACTACAAAAGGATTTAAGTCTTTTTTCGCTTGATTTAATTGGATTTGATATGAATGCAGGAAGATTAGACGAAAGCGTACATCCTTTTACAACTAATTTTTCAAATAAGGATGTTAGATTAACCACTCATTATTATGAAGACGAGCTTCTATCAGCATTATTTTCAACAATACATGAAGGTGGGCATGGAATATACGAACAAGGTATAAGTGACGAACTTAATGGAACTTGGTTAGCGCAAGGAGCATCAATGGGAGTACACGAGTCTCAGTCAAGATTTTATGAAAATATTGTAGGAAGAAGTGAAGAATTTTTAAGTTTTTTATTTGAAAATAAAATAAAGAAATCTTTTGTTAACCTAGAGAATCTAGACTTTGAAACATTTTATAAATGTGTAAATAAGGTTGAACCTTCATTAATAAGAACTGAAGCAGATGAGTTAACCTATTCATTACATGTGATTATAAGATATGAAATAGAAAAAGCTATTTTTAATGGCGAGGTAGCTACAAGTGATTTACCTAGACTATGGAATGAAAAATATAAAGAATATTTAGGTATAGAGCCGACAAATGATTCAGAAGGAATTCTTCAAGATATGCATTGGTCAGATGGATCTTTTGGATATTTTCCAAGCTATGCATTAGGAAACTTATATGGAGCTCAATTTTTAAACACAATGAAAAAAGATATTCCTAATTATAAAGAACTATTAGGAAACGGAGATATTAAACCAATAACAAAATGGTTAAAGGAAAAGATTCATACTCATGGAGCGGTATATTCGCCAATGGAATTACTTTTAAAGGTAACAGGTGAAAAGCTGAATCCTAAATACTTTATTGATTATTTAGAAGAAAAATATACCAAATTGTATCAGGTATAAAGGTTAAAATACTGCACAAAATAATAGAGGTAATATAAATTTGTAAGGAGAGATGATATGAATAAATCTCATTTATCCTCAATAAGTGGAGAGTTATGTCCTGACTTTTTTCCGAATACAATTTTGCCGTCTATTAGCATGAGGGAAGTTTATTCAACTTGTAAAAATTGTATTGAATATGAAAAGGGTAGTTGCCTTAAGGATGCTTACTCCTATATTACTATTATTAATAGGAATTAGAAGGGAGAAGATAGTATGAATTATGAGTTATTTCAAGACTTAAGCTCTGTAGCTAGAGGCTGTCATGATTATTCTCCAGTAGAATTAGGGCCAGTATCTTATTGTAGTTCAAGATTAAGTTGTTTAAATTGTCAAAGTTATGAAAGTAGTCAGTGTAGTAGGGATTGTTGTGATAAGGATATGAGTCAAGATAAAAGTTAAGTTTTATTTATATTAAAATCCTTATAGGTTAATTCAAGATTTTATTAGTTTAATAGTGATTTGAAGGAATATTAAATAATAAGCCTTTAAATCACTATTTTTATTGTGAAATTTACAAAAAATCATGGCTATTTATGGCAATTAGAAATGCAAAATCATAATTTATAAAATATCACTAAATTGAGTGATTTAAGATAAATTTAATAATAAAAGCATTGTTTTAAAGCATAAAAAGTAGTAGAATTACAAATAAAATATTAAATTTTCAAAACAACATTTGTGTTTATGCACGGACAAAACCTTAAAATATTATGAAAAATAGATGGGTTTACTGCTAAGCAAAATGTAAAAAATAAAAGGGGGCTTTTATAAATGTCAAGAGTATATAATTTTTCTGCGGGTCCAGCTGTATTACCAGAAGAAGTGCTTAAAGAAGCAGCTGAGGAGATGTTAGACTACAAAGGAACCGGTATGTCAGTAATGGAAATGAGCCATCGTTCGAAAGCGTTTGAAGGTATTATTGGGGATGCTGAAAAAACATTAAGAGAACTAATGAATATTCCTGATAATTACAAGGTACTATTCCTTCAAGGTGGTGCATCACAACAATTTGCAATGATTCCAATGAATCTAATGAAAAATAGAGTTGCAGATCATATTAACACAGGACAATGGGCTAAAAAAGCTATATCCGAAGGAAAGTTATATGGAAAAATTAATGTGCTAGCATCTTCTGAAGATAAGACATTCACATATATACCAGATTTAAAAGATTTAAAGATTTCTGATGATGCAGATTATGTGTATATATGCCATAACAATACAATCTATGGAACTAAATATAATGATTTACCAGATACAGGAGATAAGATATTAGTTGCGGATATGTCATCAGATATTTTATCTGAGCCTGTAGATGTAAGTAAGTATGGGCTTATATTTGCTGGGGCTCAAAAAAATATAGGACCAGCAGGAGTTGTTGTTGTAATAATTAGAGAAGATTTAATTACAGATGATGTATTACCAGGAACTCCAACAATGTTAAAATACAAAATTCATGCAGATAACAATTCACTTTATAATACTCCACCAGCATATGGAATATATATATGTGGAAAGGTATTTCAATGGATTAAAAATAAAGGCGGCCTAGACGCAATGAAGAAAATTAATGAAGAAAAGGCTGCAATATTATATGACTACCTTGATTCAAGCAGTATGTTTAAGGGAACAGTTGTGAAGAAAGATCGTTCATTAATGAATGTTCCTTTTGTAACAGGTTCAGATGAATTAGATGCTAAGTTTGTAAAAGAAGCTAAGGCTGCAGGTTTTGAGAACTTAAAAGGACATAGAACTGTTGGCGGAATGAGAGCAAGCATATATAATGCTATGCCAATAGAAGGTGTTAAGGCATTGGTAGAATTCATGAAGAAATTTGAAGAAGAAAATAAGTAAAAGAATTAAGGGGTGCTATAATGTTTAAAATTAATTGTTTAAATCCAATAGCTAATATTGGTTTGGATATATTTTCAGATAAATATGAACAGGTTGATAACTATAATGAGGCAAATGCTGTTTTAGTTAGAAGTGCAAGCATGCACGATTTAGATATACCTGAATCCTTAGAAGCAATTGCTAGAGCTGGGGCAGGAGTTAATAATATTCCTCTAGATAAATGTGCTGAAAAGGGAGTTGTAGTATTTAATACTCCTGGAGCTAATGCAAATGGAGTAAAGGAACTTGTTATAGCAGGACTTCTTCTAGCATCTAGAGACATAGTTGGAGGAGTAAACTGGGTTGGATCAGTAAAAGAAGAGCCAGAAGTAGCAAAATTAGTAGAAAAGAATAAATCTAAATTTGCTGGAGTAGAGATTCAAGGTAAAAAGCTTGGGGTAATAGGACTTGGAGCTATAGGTGTATTAGTTGCAAACGCTGCGAATAGATTAGGCATGGAAGTATATGGTTATGATCCATTTATTTCTGTAGATGCAGCTTGGAATCTTTCAAGAGATATTAAGCATAGTAAATCCTTAGAAGAAATATACAGGGAATGTGATTATATAACAGTACATGTTCCATTAACAGATACTACTAAGGGAATGTTTAATAAAGAAGTTTTTGAAATTATGAAGGATGGAGTAAAGATATTAAACTTCTCAAGAGATTCTCTAGTAAATGATGATGATATGATTGAAGCATTAAATTCAGGTAAAGTGAATAGATATGTAACAGATTTCCCAAATCCAAAGGTTGCGGGAACTCAGGGAGTAATTGCAATTCCTCACTTAGGAGCATCTACAAATGAGTCAGAGGATAACTGTGCAGTTATGGCGGTTAAAGAATTAATGGAATATCTTGAAAACGGAAATATCAAGAATTCAGTTAACTATCCAAATTGCGATATGGGAGTTTGCACTCAAGCAGGTCGTATTGCAATAAATCATAAAAATATTCCGAACATGTTAAGTCAATTTACATCAACTTTAGCAAATGAAAATATCAATATTTCAGATATGATTAATAAGAGTAGAGGTCAATGGGCATATACTATGCTTGATATTGAATCACCTGCTACAGTAGAAATAGCTAAGAAGATTGAAGAAATTGGCGGAGTAGTTAAGGTAAGAATTATTAAATAGCTTATATTCTAAGGGGACAAGTAACTTTGATCCCCTTGAGTAATTGGGAGGAATTAAGATGGCAACTATTAAACCATTTAATTGTATAAGACCTAGAGAAGATGTTGCAGATAAGGTAGCAGCACTTCCTTATGATGTTTATAATCGTGAAGAGGCGTTAGAAGAAGTATTACGAGAACCCTTGTCTTTCTTAAAAATTGATAGAGCAGAAACACAGTTTGATAAGGATTTTAATCCATATGATAAGAAAGTATATGAGAAAGCAAGAGATATACTTAAGGAAATGAAGGAAGATGGAACCTTCGTAGAAGAAGGAGAAAACTGCTACTATGTTTATGAGCTTACTATGAATGGTCGTGCGCAGACAGGTCTAGTAGGATGTGCATCAATTGATGATTATTTAGATAACACAATAAAAAAGCATGAAAAGACTAGAGAAGATAAAGAACTAGATAGAATAAATCATGTAGATATATGTAATGCACAAACAGGTCCTATATTTTTAGCGTACCGTTCTCAAGAAGAAATAAATAATGTTGTAAATAAGATAAAACAAGAAAAAGCTATTTATGACTTTGTTTCACCAGATGGTATTAGACATGCGGTTTGGAAGATTGATGGAGAAGCAGATATAAAGATTATTTCTGAAGCTTTTGGGAAAATAGATAGTATATATATAGCAGATGGTCATCATAGAACTGCTTCAGCAGTTAAGGTTGGATTAAAAAGAAGAGAAGAGAATCCAGGATATACTGGAGATGAGGAATTTAATTTCTTCCTTTCAGTGTTATTCCCACATGACCAATTAATGATCTTAGACTATAACCGTGTAGTGAAAGATTTAAATGGTTATACCAAAGATGAATTCTTAGATGAAATTTCAAAGGTTTTTACTGTTGAGAAAATAGGAGCTGAGCCTTTTAAGCCGTCTGTAAAAGGAACCTTTGGTATGTATCTTGAAAATGAGTGGTATAAGCTTGCGGCAAAAGAAGAATTGCTTTCAAAAGATCCAGTAATGGGATTAGATGTGGCTATACTTGAGAATAATTTATTAAATCCTATATTAAACATAAAGGATATAAGAACAGATAAGAGAATTGACTTTGTAGGCGGAATAAGGGGACTTAAGGAATTGGAGAAGAGAGTAAACAGTGATATGAAAGTAGCTTTTTCAATGTATCCAACATCAATAACTGAGCTTTTTGCAGTATCTGATGCAGAGATGTTAATGCCTCCTAAGTCTACTTGGTTTGAACCAAAGCTTAGAAGTGGACTATTTATTCATGAATTAAGTTAAATACTAGGATTGATATGTACTGGAGATAGGACTATATAATTACAGTAGTAGTTATATAGTCCCCTTTTTATATATAAAAACATGATATTCTTATTGTAAAGATATGTATTATAATATACAATTGAATATATGAACAGATATTCACATGATGATTTGGAGGGGTTCTATGAATAATTGTATAAATCTTATATCCATCTTATTATTATTTGCTTTTGGAATAGCATACTTATTGAAGCTTTATGCTTTAAGCAAAAGATATAATTTAAAGGCGAATGTCTTAGCTAACAGAAACAAAAGTAAAAAAACGCAGTTAGTAGAGAGAATGCTACAACTTTCAACATTAGTATGGATAGTAGTTTGGTTTGGAGAAGTAATATCAAATCAGCTAAGAATAAATGATTTACTTAAATTATGGAACAACAATTTAGTAAGCATTGTAGGGTTATTAGTAATCACGGCGGGTATAATATTTTTTTGTGTTGCAGCCATAACAATGAAAAATTCTTGGAGAGTGGGAATAGATAAATCTACTAAATCAGAACTTATAACTGAAGGAATATATAAATATAGTAGGAATCCTGCATTTGTAGGCTTTTATTTAATGTTTATTGGGCTTTTCTTTGTATACTTAGATATAATAACCCTAATTGTTATGATATTAAATATATATATCATGAATAGATTAGTTATTGAAGAAGAGAAGCATCTTGAAGAAATGTTTGGTGAAGAATATATTAAGTATAAGGATAAAACCCCAAGATATTTATTGTGGTAAAAATTTATATCCTAAGAGAATTAATAATATTGATATAATATTTCATATAAAGAATAGATAAAGGAGTTAAGCAATGGACAAAGTGAAAAAATATCCAATAATTCAAGCTTTGCTAGCAGCATTATTATTTGGAGCGAGTTCACCTTTTGCAAAGATACTATTAGGGGATGTAGCACCAGTACCACTTGCAGCATTTCTATACTTAGGCAGTGGAATAGGTTTGTTTATATATCAAACAATTATGTTTAGAGGGAAAAATGAAGATTTGAAAGAAGCTCCATTATCACAAAAGGACATTTTATGGCTTATAGGAGCAGTTGTTTTTGGAGGCGTTATGGCACCAATAATTTCAATGACAAGCCTGAAGGTTACACCTGCGTCTACAGCATCGTTATTATTAAATTTTGAAGGAATTGCAACTACTTTAATTGCGGTTATGTTTTTTAAAGAAGGAATTACTAAAAGGATGTGGATAGCAATACTATGCATAACTAGTGCAAGTATACTATTGTCATGGGATTTTAGTAATCAATGGGGAATATCACTTGGAGCATTGGGTATACTTGGTGCATGTGTTTGTTGGGGTATAGATAATAATTTTACAAGGAACATATCAGCTAAAAATCCATTTACTATTGTTATAATTAAAGGGTTAGGGGCAGGTTCATTTTCTTTACTAATAGGATATTTTATACATAGTCCTTTTCCAGATATAATTACTATAATAAAGGCTATGATATTAGGTTGCTTTAGTTATGGGGTAAGCTTAGTATTGTTTGTGTTAGCAATGAGGAGTTTAGGAAGTGCAAGAACTAGTACATTCTTTGGAACTGCACCTTTCATTGGAGCGATTCTATCATTTGTTTTATTTAGGGAAGCACCTGGTATTATGTTTTTTGTTTCTTTGCCTATTATGATTATAGGAACACTTCTTTTGTTTAAGGAAGATCATGCACACAAGCACAAACACGAACATATTGTTCATGAACATAGACATAGTCATTCAGACAGCCATCATGAACATAGTCATGTACTAGGTGAAATTCCGATGGATGGTTACCATTCTCATGTTCATGAGCATAAAGAAATGGAGCATGAACACTCTCATACTCCAGATATACATCACAGACATTCACATTAGTTTTTATAATTACTTTTTAGTTGAACTTGAATCAGAAAATTCCTTAAGAGTCTCTAATAGCTTAGGGTAAAAGTCATTAAAAGTTTTGTATTTATTACGATTATTCTCATACTCCTTTAGTTTTTCAGATAGTGCATCAAGATAAATAAATTTACGATTAGTATCCATATCAATGTAACGTCTATTTACGCCTGAACTAAAATTGGTATCTAAATTTCTATAGGCCACGGCTCTAACTATATGCTCATTTACGCAAAAATCCCAAGAACCATACTGCTCTTTAGTCATAGCATCTTTTATAGGAGTAAATAGGTTACTATATTTATTTACTTCATCTATATTCTTTTCAGTTAATGGATTAACATAGGAATGTCCGAACTCATGAATTACCATTTGAAAGAATTCAGCATCATCATTTGGTATTACCATAAAATCATATAAATCAAACTTATCATTTTTTGAAGGGATTCGAGCAGCATATCCCCCAATAGATAAAGGTTCTATAATAAAATTATAGCTATTTTGTTTATATCCATAATAATCAATAAGTTTATCAATGCAACCTAGCTTATCAACTTTTTCTTTTACTGTTGAAACTAATTTTTTGTATAAATCAATATGACTTAAATAAAAATCATCAAAACTAGATTTCTTTCTAAAATCCGATAGTAAGTCAAAAAACTTAATCAGTGTTTTTTTATTTCCAGCAGCAGAAATTACGTCACTAGGTAAAGTAAGGTTAGTTAAAAGTTTGAGATTATCATCAACATATAGCATAGCTTGTGGTGGAGTACTATAGGAAAATCCAGTTTTAAGCATTTTTTTATATAAAGTTACTACAGGATCATCAATATACTTTGAGAAGTAGCTCGCAATATCTTTGCTATATTTGTCATTATCACTACTTAAGTTTTCTTTTATAATAGTAGGATCATCAGCTAAGTATTGAACTATAGAAAGAAGTTCTATTTTAGGTTCAATGCTAACATTGCAGGTGCTACTTTCCTTAATAGAATAAGCTGTAGAATCAGTGGTTGTAACAGTAGCTTGGCTATCTTTCTTATCGCAAGAAATAAGATTGAAAATAAAGAATAAAGAAATTAAAGATATTATGACTTTCTTCATAGTTCTCACCCGCCTTTAAAAATAAATGAATTGGAATAATAATGGAATTATACCATATAAATACATGTAATCACAACAATTGAGAAGGATTAATTAGGCTTATTACAAATGCATAGTTTTGAGATATTATCATAAAATTAAATTGTCACCATTCTTACAGAGAAAAGTAATGAATGAAATTATTGTTAATTATCAATAATATACATATAATGCAAAAATCATATTACATCTCATGTAAGTGACATGTAAATTCTTTAATGCATTATATATACATGTAAATATTTTTGAGAGGATGTGTAGTTAATGTCATTAAACAATGCAATGACTGCTGATTTTTTACGTTCAGCATATGGTGGGGAAAGTATGGCTCATATGAGATATCTTATATGGGGAGAGGCTGCAGAGAAAGATGGATATCCTAATATAGGTAGACTATTTAAAGGGGTTGCTTATGCAGAGTTATGTCATGCAAAAAATCATTTTACTGTATTAAAAGATCAAGTTGGAGATAATACAGTTGCTGCCGGGGCAGTATTTGGGCATACCAATATAGTTGAGAATCTACAAGGTGCAATTAATGGTGAATTACATGAAATTAATCAGATGTATCCTGTTTATCTTGAAACTGCAAAATTTCAAAATGAAAAAGATGCTCAAAGATCTTTCCATTATGCATTAGAAGCAGAAAAAATTCATGCTAAGTTATTTCAAGATGCTCAAGATTCAGCTAAGTCAGGAAAAGATATAGGTAGTGAAACTATCTATGTTTGTCCAGTTTGTGGATTTACTGAATTAGGTGATAATGTTGAGAAATGCCCAGTTTGTGGAGTAAGTAAAGATAAATTTCAAGCTTTTTAATATAGGGTTTTAAGTTTCCTATAAAAAACATATAGATACAAATAATTCAAAAACCTATTCTTTATAGCAGAATAGGTTTTTTACATTTGAATAAGTATTCATGTTGAGAATATTAGTTAATTATTATATACATAAGGACTATTAGGTTTGGGAATAGTCTTTACAGAGTCTATGATTACAACTGGCGTTGTAGTTAATTGCCCATCAGTAGCTTGGCTTTTTGCAGAAAGTTTTCCTTGTACCGTTACCCATTGCCCCTCTTTTAGTTCAGTAGAATCTCTAAGCCTTCCTATAGGACCAATAATCTGGGCATCAGCAGCGCAACAGCTCATATATAACCTTGAAATAATGAATTCATTGTTATTAAGTCCATCTTGTTTGTGAACAAAACCACTTAGGGTTATAGCTCTGCCATTATAATCATTTATGTGTTGGAAGACATCAGAGAGCGTATTTACAAAATTATTATCATTTATATTTAATGGTAATTTTCGTTTTCTTTCTTCAGGCGTCATTTGTCCGGCAATATTGGCTAGTTTATTTACAGCTTTAACACCTTTAGTGTCTACGATGGTGGTATCAATACCAGCATGAGAAGCTCCAAAACCTATGAGTATAGTGAAAATAAATAAAATTATAACTTTGCTTGAAGGTCTGTTGCTTATTGTTGTGAATATCTTTCCAAACTGATATACAGTAAGCAAGCTTAAGAATACCTGAAAGATATTTAGGTACACTATTATTCTAGGTGCTATAAAAAGCTTTATCCTACCTGTAGAGGTTAGATTAAAAAGGAATAAGGATAGAAATAAAAATATTAAAAATTTAAAAAACTCATTAGTGTTAAATCTCTTCATCTATATCACCTTAAATCCTATTAAATTTAGTCCAAACCCTATTGAAGCGCAAATTATTATTATGCATAGTATTAAAGGAATCACATAAGTTTTCTTATATCCTCCAATTAACATTAGTGTGTTTTTTATATCTAACATAGGGCCGAATATTAAAAATGCTAATATAGAGCCTGTGGTAAATTGACCAATAAAACTTGCTGCAATAAAAGCATCAGCCTCCGAACATACAGAAAGTATAAAAGCTAAAAATATCATTGCAATTACAGATAAGAATAGGTTACTTGCAAGATAATTTAAGCTACTCCTAGATACAAGAACTTGAAAGGTTGCTGATAACATAGCCCCAAAGATAAGATACTTACTTATATCTAAAAATTCAGAGATTATTGTATCTAATAGCAAAGATATTTTTGATTGATTTTTTTTGTTGGTGTTATGAGAAACTCCACATCCACAAAGATCATCATCATTAAAATCTGTTTCTTTTAGTACATCTGTTTTTGATTTATTTATTACTGTGATTAATGAACCAATTATAATAGAAGCAATAACACCTAAAATAGCTCTTGCAGATAGTATTTTCAAGTTGCCACCAAAAGCATAGTAGGTTGATAAAAGAACTATTGGATTAATAATTGGAGTAGAAATCATAAAGGTTGTAGCAACCCCTACAGGAACTCCTTTTTTAATTAATTTTTTAGCGATTGGAATAATACCACATTCACATATAGGCAAGAAAATGCCTAGTAAGGAAGCACATAGTAGTGCTAAAAAAGGATTTCTAGGAAGTATTCTAGCAATAGTTTGTTCAGAAACAAAAATCTGAATAAGTGATGATATTAGAGAACCTATAAAGATAAAGGGCATGGCTTCTAATACAATACTTATAAATATTGCAGAAAAGTTTGCTAGGGTTCTTGTGTTTAAAGTTATCTTAAATTCTATCATTAATATAATTATTAAAATCATTAGAGGAATTATGGCTAATTTAGATAATGTTGCTAGGACGTTTTTATTATTACTATAGTTATATTCCAATTTTTTATCTCCCTTTTAATGTACACTAAAATTTAGATAGGAGGGTCTTGGTAAGTATTCTAGATAACTTAAGCATTCCTCCATCTAAGAAATCTTCTTCGTTTAAGTCTTTTTCTAAACTATCCTTCGAAGTTGAACTTAATATAAACGTATCTCTATTAAGTGACAAGATATGTTTTTCAATGGACTTAAATTCATCTTTAGGTATTTTGGAACTATTATTAAAGACAACCAGATTACAGTGATACAAGTTCGGTAGTATCAGTGTAGGCATATTATTTAAAAACATTTTATAGGTAGTACAATCTGCTATAAAGAAAATAGAAGTAACATTAGATATTTTCTTTAGCTCTCTTTCATTAAGAATCTCTAATAAATCAGCCAAATTTCTTGTGCCGTTATACTCGATTAATATTCTGTGAACTTGATACATTAATATGATTTCCTTGAGGGTATCTTTATCTAAAGGTTTTTGAGGATCATAGTTTAAAATAGTAATGTTTTTGAAGTTAACTAAATCCTCTTTTATTTTGCTATTGCCTTCTTCACATTGAATTATTAATATTTTTTCTACTTTTAGTAATGTGTTTTTAACAAGTGAATTTATAAAATAGGTTTTCCCAGATCCTATAAAACCTGTTACTATTTCAATATCAGTTTTAAATTTCATAGTTATATTTCCTTATAGGTAAATAGATTTTTAACTTCATTTATATTAAGATGATTTCCTATTACGCATATTCTTCCAGAATAATCTGCACTGGAAGTTCTAATTTCATATTCTCCTGGAACATAGTCAAATTCTAACCAGTTATTTTCCTCTGTCTCTATAATTCCTTTAGCCCTTAGAACTAGTCCATATTTTGAGCTGTCAGTTAAGCTACTTAGTATAGACTCAATCCTTGTCCTTGAGTAAACTTCTGGGGTTTCTATTCCAATTGTTTCAAAAGCTTCTTTGGTTCCAGCTACAGTGGAAGTCTTTAAGATGCCCTTTCCCAAATCCTTTTTTAATATATTTATTTTATTTAGTAAAGGAACTTCCTCAGTACTTTCAGCTATTTCAATAATTGAAGAAGCAGATACATCACTCCAAGGAGTTGTAACTATGCTGGCATGTGAGTTTAACTTTTTAATTTTTTCAGTAAGTGATAAAACATCATCTTTAGAAATGTTTTGAGTTCTACTTAATATGATAGTTTTAGCATTTACTATTTGGTCCTTATAAAAGTCAGCAAAATTATTTATATATAAATCATACTTAGTTACATCAAGAACCGTTATAAGCATATTTAATGAAACTTTTTCTTTTATATCTGGTTCTTTAAAGACTGAAAGTATTTCGGAAAGTTTAGCGACTCCAGAAGGCTCTATTATTATTCGCTCAGGTGAATATTTATCTATAACTTCAAGTATTCCTTTTTTAAAATCGCCATAAACGCTACAACAAATACAACCTGCACTTATTTCTGTAATTTCTATTTTGGAATTTCTAAGAAAGGAACCATCTATACCTATTTCTCCGAACTCATTTTCTATTATTGCTATCTTTTCTTTATTAAGAGATTCTTCTATAAGCTTTTTTATAAGCTTAGTTTTACCAGCACCTAAGAATCCTGAGAAAACATCTATTTTAATACTCATAATTAATACCTCGCAAAAATATTATATTGTTCATTTTAAACTAATGGGAAATGTGAATCAATGCAAATAATTCGCATTTGAGGTTAATTAACAATAAGTTCAAATATGATTTTAAAAAATATAAATAAATTTTCTATTTTAGGTAAAAATATGGTTGTATTTATTTTCTAAGGAGAGTGAACAAATGAACAAAGTAAGTATCAAAAGAAAAGTTCTATTGGGGGTAGCAGCAGCTACAATAAGCCTATCAATAGGAACTAAAGCATATGCATCAACTGCTTCAACACAAGATAAAAGCACTAAAACTAGGACTATAACAGTGTTAAATAAAAAACATCATGGTAAGTTAAAAGAAAATCTTGATAAATTGGTTAAGGAATCAAAGATTACACAAGATCAAGAGGATAAGATTCTAGCATATGCAAAAGAAAAAAAGGCAGCTAGAAAGGAAGAGAGAGAAAAACTAAAGGATATGAGTAAAGAGCAAAGAGAGTCTTATCTGAAAGAACATCATAAAACTAGAGGAGATTTTTTCAAAGAACTAGTGGAAAAAGGAGTAATTAATCAAGCTCAGTCAGATGAAATAGTAAAAAGTTTAGAAAGTAATGTTACAACAAAATAATAAATAAATAAAAGCTTGCAAAGGGTAATCCTATTGCAAGCTTTGCTTTATTATTCACCAAAGATTTTCTTGTGGTATACTTTATAAAAATCATCATCATTAGATAGTATTTTTCTAGCGCTATATATGGGATCCATAATTATTTTCTCACTTTCTGGCAAGTATAATTTAGCATAACCACCGTCACCATATTTTTCTCTTAAGTGAGATTTAACTCTATTGTATGTTTCTTCTTCATCTAAGTCAGGAAAGTGCTTTTTTGAATAGTTATAGCAACGTGTAATCATATCATCAATATCTGTGGTTCTATCAGCATCAGATATAATAAGTCCATATATATTTCTAGGTTTGTAGCTATTCGAAGCCCTATGATCTTCACAAGCATCACCCATTATAAATATTTCTTCAGGTGAGAACCAAGTTTCAAGTTTTTTGTCTTGAAGAAGGAGTTCTTTTGAGTGTATATGATGCTTAGCTCTATCAAACTTAAGACCAAGATCATGATATATAGCAACAGTTAAAACCATTGGAATTTTTACTGAATAATAACTTGAGAGCTTTAACGAAGACTTTATCACAGTCATAATGTGATTAATTCCATGTCCTTTGTCAAAAGATAGGTAATTATTTAGAACTTCATTAAATAAATAATTTATTAGAGTTTCTGGTACTGAAGACTCAATTATAGCAATATCTTCAGTTGATAGATGCAGATTTAAATCCTTAAGTGTATGCATTATTAAATCCTCCCGTTAAATCTATCTATAGTATATAATATAAATTAAGATATATCTATGTGAAAGGATGAGGTAAATAGCATGATTAAAAACATAATATTTGACTTAGGAAATGTTTTATTAGATTATAATCCAGTAGAATATTTAATGAATAAGGGAATAGAAAAGAATAAGGTTAAGGAATTGATTAATCAAGTATTTCTAAGTGAAGAATGGTCAATGCTTGATAGAGGAACAATCACTGAAGAAGAAGCAATTGATGTATTATGTAAAAGAAGTAAAGAAAACGAGGATTTAATAAGACTAGCTATGGATAATTGGTATGAGATTCTTACGCCAATAGAAGATTCGGTAGAAATATTAAAATCAGTTAAGGATGCAGGATATAAAACATATATACTATCAAATTTTCACCTAGTAGCACATGAAAATGTTACTAAGAAACATAACTTTTTTGAACATTTTGATGGAGGAGTATTTTCTTTTAAAGAAAAGCTTCTTAAGCCAGAGGAAGAAATTTATAAGCTAGTACTTGATAGATATAATATGAAAGCAGAGGAAACCATATTTATAGATGATACTGCAATTAATATTGAAGCAGCCAATAAGCTTGGAATTAATGGAATAGTGTTTAAAGGTGCAGAAGATTTAAGAGACGAGCTATCAAAATATGGAGTAAGCATTTAATATATTTATGAAGAGAAAAAGAAGAAGTCAGTACACAGGTGACTTCTTCTTTTTTATAATTAGCTACATCCGCTAGTAGATCCACAAGTCAAGCATAAGGAGCAGGTTCCATTAGGAACTATTTGCTCACTTCCACAATTACCACATTTAACTTTATGGTGTCCCTCTGGAATGACTTCTTCAGAAATAGCAGCTTCTTCAGGAATATTTTTCAGTTTATTTTCTAAGGATTTCGCATAATCAATTAATTCTTGATAAGTCATGGATTCAAGTTTCTTCTCTCCAGAATCTAAAGAAACATTTAAAGGTTGAGATACCTTTGAACCATCTCTATATAGGGCAATACATTTTACTCCTAGCTTCCAAGATTCTTCATGAACAGCTTTAAAATCTTCAACTGTAGCATCATTTGGCAAGTTTACAGTCTTAGAAATAGCTCCAGAAACAAATGGAGTTAAAGCAGCAACCATCTTAACATGACCTAATGGAGAAATAAATCTGTATCCTCCATGAGATTTGTTGGCTGTATCAAATATTGGATAATGAGCTTCCTTTAAGAATGGAGCATCTTCAATTCTGCCATTACCATCTATATAGGATATAATAGAATCCATCTCTTCTTTATTGTATCCCAAAGTTTCTAAAGCAGTTCTTATAGTAGTATTAACTAACTTCATATAGCCACCACCACTCAAGTTCTTCCACACTATATGAGAGAAGAATGGTTCGATAGAAGTAGTATCGCAATCCATTGCTAGTGCAATTGTTCCAGTAGGCGCGATTACAGTTACTTGAGCATTCCTATACCCAACTTCTTTTCCATGTGAGTATGCAAGTTCCCAAGAGCTTTTTAGGGTTTCAGATAAATCCTTTAAAGAAAGTTTATCTAGAAGGTCATGATCTACTTTTATAGGTGAATAATCTAATCCTTCAAAGTCATCCAGCATAGCACCTGCTGCTCTAGAATGATTTCTTATAACTCTTAACATATATTCTTTATTTATTTTAAACTTTGGAAAAGCTCCAGCCTTTTCTGCCATAAGAGAAGAAACATAATATGAATATCCAGTTACTATCCCCATAATAGCAGCTGATACATTTCTTCCTTCTTCACTATCATAAGGAATGGCCATTGCCATAAGGGTAGAGCCTGTGTTTGCAATACCAAGACCTGTGGTTCTAAACATAAAGGATTTTCTAGCAATTTCAGCAGTTGGGAATTGACCTTGATATATGGTGGTATCAAGTACAATTTGAATTAAAGCTGTTAAGTGTGTTAATCCTTCTAAGTCAAAAGTCTTTGTGTGTTCATCATAGAATTTTCGTATATTTATACTTGCTAAGTTACATGCTGTATCATCAAGAAAATGATACTCTGAGCATGGGTTTGAGGCATTTATTCTGTTGTGTTTTGCACCATATAACCCATCTTCTCCAGCAGGACAAGTGTGCCATGCGTTTATAATATCATCAAATTGAGGAGCTGGATCTGCACAATTCCAAGAACTTTCATTAAAGGTATTCCATAGTTCATTAACTGAAATCTCTTTATTTACACTCTCACTTTTTCTTCCTTTAAGGTAAATAGTATCATCATTCTTAGAAATAACTTTTCTCATGAATTTGTCAGAAAACCTTACTGAGTTATTTGCATTTTGGCCAGAAACAGTTTCATAAGCTTCCCCTTCAAAACTAATATCATATCCCATTTTACCTAAATCTCTTACTTTTTGTTCTTCTCTAGCTTTCCAAGTTATAAACTCCATTATTTCAGGATGGTCGTAATCTAAACATACCATTTTGGCAGCACGCCTTGTGGTTCCACCAGATTTTATAGCTCCTGCATTTCTATCAAGAACTTTTAGGAAGGACATTAATCCAGAAGATTTTCCACCTCCTGATAGAGGTTCATCTATTGCTCTGATGTTTGAAAAATTAGTACCTGTACCAGAACCTTGCTTAAAGAGTCTAGTTTCAGTAGTAATTAAATCAGTTATAGAGCGTGGTCCTAATAATGTATCATCTATGCCATTAATAAAGCAAGCAGATCCTTGAGTTCTAGTAAAGGCATCAGTAGATGGCATAACTTTGTCTAGTTTTTCATCATAATAAAAGTGTCCTTCTGAATCTTTATCTATTCCATAAGATAGCTTTAACCCAGTATTAAACCACTGAGGAGAATTAGGAGCCCACCTTTGGCTTAATATTCCGTAAGCTAGCTCATCATAAAATATTTGAGAATTATCTTTAGTTATTAAACCTTGTTCTAAAGCATATGTAGTCCAAAAGTTAACTAATCTATGGGTTATTTCTTTCATACTTCTTTCGTATCCATTACCATTAGGAACACCACTTTGTCTAAAGTATTTACTAGCTATGATGTTGCAGGCATTTTGAGAATAGAAATCAGGAAATTCTAAGTTATCTCGAGAAAAAATTAATTTATTTGTTTTGTAATCCAATATTTCAACTTTAACAGTTTTCCAATTGAATAAATCATATACTGTTTTGTTAGTCCCCTCTAAATCTTTAGTAAAATAACGTGATATAAGATTGTATAAGTGATTCATTTTAATCTCTCCTTTAAAAACAATAAGCCTATAAGTATATTCTAAACACAATATATTGTGGTATGCAATAATATAAATACTATATATGGGTAAAATAACCTAAGCTAGAATAGATAATCTTACTGTTTTCTAATTAATTTAAAGTTTTTCAAATTATAAATCATTTAATTTGATTTAAGTTATTTAACAATATATAATAGGTCTATGATAAGGTTAACATTTATAGAGGTGATGAAAAGTTGAGAAGAATAGATTTGATTTATGAAAAGTTAATAGAACTATATAATGGGGAAGGCGTTAGTGCTAGTGACATATCCTCTGCACTAGGACTTGATAGGGCCAATGTAAGTAGTGATTTAAATAAATTAAGTGAAGAAGGTAAAATAATAAAAATTAAAGGAAAGCCAGTACTTTTTACACCTCAGGAAGCAAATGAAGAAGAGAGTAGTCTTGATAAGTTTGCAAGCAAAAATGGTAGCCTTTTTTCAGCGGTTGAACAAGCAAAGGCAGCAATTCTATATCCGCCTAAAGGAATGAATATTTTAATTTTAGGAGATACCGGTGTAGGTAAATCCATGTTTGCAGGACTTATTCATAAGTATGCAATAGAAATGGAAAGTATGGGCAAGGATTCTCCCTTTATAACCTTTAACTGCGCAGATTATGCTAATAACCCTCAACTTCTTATAGGACAAATATTTGGAAGTAAAAAGGGAGCATATACTGGAGCAGACTCAGATAGAGTAGGGTTAATTGAAAAGGCTAATGGCGGAATATTATTTCTAGATGAAGTACATAGACTTCCACCAGAAGGACAGGAGATGTTCTTTACTTTTATGGATAAAGGAACATTTAGAAGACTAGGTGAAACAGAAACTGAAAGAAGCGCTAATGTTTTAATAATTTCAGCTACAACTGAGAATCCGGAATCAACTTTACTTAAGACCTTTACTAGAAGAATACCTATGATAATAAGAATTCCTAGTTTAAATGAGAGAAGTCTTGAGGAAAGATTTAATTTAATCTGTGAGTTTCTTAGAGAAGAATCCTTTAGACTTGATAAAACTATAATGGTATCAGTAAATTCTATGAAAGCACTATCTAGTTATAATTGTCCTAACAACATAGGTCAACTTAAAACAGATGTGCAGTTAGCTTGTGCAAAAGCATATGCTGATTATGTTTCTAGAAAGAAAAAAGAGATGAAGATAAATACTATGGAACTTCCTGTATATATAAGGCAAGGTTTGTATTCTGCAGTTGAGCATAGACAACTTTGGAATAAGTTAATAGGTATTAATAATAGATATTGTATATTTGATAATGATAGTGAACAGGTGCTTTTCCAAGAGGAGCAAGGTGAAGTAAGTATATACGATATGATTGACTTAAGAGTTCATGAACTAAAAAGCAGAGGAGTAGACAGCGAAGAACTTGAAAAAGAGATGGGAAGAGATATAGAAGAGTACTTCAATAACTATATTTATAGTGTTAATAAGAAAAGGGATATATCAAATCTTGAGAGCGTTATTGATAAAGAAGTAATTAATATAGTTCAACAAATCGTGTCATATTGTGAAGAGGGTTTAAATAGAACTTTAAGCGAAAAAATCTATTATGGAATGGCAGTTCATATTGCAAATTCTATTGAGAGAATTAGAAAAAATCAAAAAATTGTAAATCCTCAACTAAACACAGTAAGAACAGAATATAAAAAGGAATTCAATATAGCATTAAATTGTTTGAAGCTAATTGACAGAGTAATGGATATATCTATGCCTATAGATGAAGCTGCATTCTTAGCTATGTTTTTAGTTTATGATGATAGAAATGTTGAGAAGCAAGATAATGAGGTAAAAGTAATAGTTGTAGCTCATGGAGCATCTACTGCAACATCTATGGCAGATGCTACTAATAAGCTTTTGGGAGCAAACTATGCAATTGGAATAAATGCACCTATAGAAGAAAAGCCTCAAAAAGTTATTAATAGGCTTAAAACCTTTATTATTCAATCTAAAATTGAATCGGATATTCTATTTTTAGTGGATATGGGTTCACTAACAACTTTTGGAGGTGAATTACAGGAGGAGCTTGGAATAAGAACTAAGACGCTTCCACTTGTAAGTACATTACACGTAATTGAGGCTACAAGAAGAGCTATGCTTGGATATTCACTTGAGGAAGTATATGAGGAGACCTTGAAAGTTAATACATTATTAGAGGATGAGCCAGTTAAGTTAAAAGATATAGGTAATAAGAATGAAAGGCTTGCTATCATTACAGTTTGCACAACTGGGGAAGGTGGAGCTGTCACAATTAAAAATATATTATCAGAGAATCTGCATTTTGATAAGAAGTTAGTAGAGATATTACCTATAATGTATAGCAACAATAAAGAAATTGAAAGGAAGGTTAAGGAACTTTCAAAAGAATATAAGATAATTTGTATTATAAGCCCATTTAAAATTAATACTGAAATAATGCAGTTCGGTTTAGAAAGTGTGTTGAAGCTCGAAGACACTGAAATTATTCAGAGAGAAATTGATGTAGAGACCACCTATATAAAAATGGGTCAAACTTTGGAGAAACAATTAAAGAATGTTAGAGGAATAGAAGTGCTGGAAAGCATAAAGAATTTTAATAACACAATTATTGAATCCTTAAACCTAAAAATATCAACAAACATATTGATTGGGGAAACTTTTCATGTGGCATGCATGATAGATAGATTAAAAGAAGGTGGAGCAATTGAGCCTTTTAAGGAGAAAGAAAAATATATTAAAGGGAAAGAAGATGTATTTAGGACTATTAAAAGTAACAGTGCAATGCTTAACACAAAGTATTCTATTAAAATCTCAGATGATGATATATGCCGTATAATGAGTTTCTTCTATGAACTATAGAAATAAAATTCCTATTTGAATTAATCAAATAGGAATTTTTTTTATAAATAAATGTGTGTTGGCACGATAGTTGCTTATATTAATATCGAGAAAACAAATAACACGAAACAGATTGTTTTAGGGAAGGGTGAAGCAAATGGACTATCAAGATATAGTATTTCAAATTATAGTTAGTGGCGGAGATGCAAAAAGCTATGCAATGAGTGCCATAAGAGCAGCAAAAGAAGGACAAATTGATGAAGCAAAAAAACATTTGGAGAGTTGTGGTGAGGCGTTAGAGAAAGCACACAATATTCAAACAAGCCTAATACAGGATGAGGCAGCAGGAAATTCTAAAGAAGTTACTCTTCTTATGGTACATGCACAAGATCACTTTATGAATGCAATGACAGTAAGAGACTTAGCTCAAGAGATTATTGATGTGTATGAAGTTGTGTTAGAACTAAAAGAAAAAATAAATGTGTGTTAGCATAACAACACAGTCTTTGAAATAAACAACACACATCATAAAGGAGGTGAGTATGTGAAAACCCAAGAAGAAGTTTTAAATTCAATTCTAAATAAAAAACTTGTAGCTGTTGTTAGAGGTGAAAATTTAGAAGAAGGAAAAAATATTATCACAGCCTCAAAGGACGCAGGAATAACATCAATTGAAATTACTTATACCAATAAAGACGCATCCGAACTTATTAAACATTTTATTAATGATGAGGATTTGTGTGTCGGGGCAGGAACTGTGACTAATATTAAGATAGCAAAAGAAGCAATAGAAAGTGGAGCAACATTTATAGTAGGTCCAAACTTCGATGAAGAAATAGCAGAATACTGTAATAATAAAAAGGTAGTATATATTCCAGGGTGTATAACTCCTAGTGAAATAATTAATGCACAAAAATATAAGTGCGGCATGGTTAAAATATTCCCGGGAGATTTGGTAGGACCCAAATTTATAAAAGCAATTAAAACTCCTATTCCAAATGTTAAATACATGGTTACAGGTGGAGTAAACTTAGAAAATATGGAAGAGTGGATAAAGGCTGGAGCAGATGCCTTGGGTATAGGAAGTGTTTTAACTGAAAATACGAATCTCGAATACCACAACATAGTAAACAAAGCAAAAGCTTTCTGTAACAAGATTAAATAATTAATCAATGTGTTTTAAATGAGGTGAAGAAATGGAGAGATTCTTAGCTTTCGGAGAAGTATTAATAAGATATACCAATAAAGATAACAACATATATTCAAATGGAAATCTAGTGGAATACTTTTATGGGGGTTCTGAAGCAAATATTGCAGCAACACTTTCAGGACTTGGAGTTGAAACATCAATATTATCAGCTATTCCAAAGAACAATATGTGTGATGATATAGTTAGACATTTTAAAGGATTAGGTGTTAATACTAAATATATACTACGAAGTGGAGAAAAGATGGGCTTCTACTTTACAGAAAGAGGCACAGGGGTAAGAGGGGACTCTGTTATATATGACAGAAAAAACTCAGCCTTCTCAAAACTTACAGTAGAAGAGATAGATCCTCAAGAAGTCCTAAAAGATATTACCTGGTTTCATTTCAGCGGAATAACTGCAGCAGTAAGTGAAGGCGTAAGAGAAATACTAAAGAAATTAGTACTTAAGGCAAAAGATAATAAGATTACTATCTCTATGGATTTAAATTATAGGTCCAAAATGTGGGAAATTAAAGAAGCTAAGGATTTCTTAAGTGAAATAGCCCCATATGTAGATATTTGTTTTGGAATAGAACCAATAAAGGGATCAGATGATGATTATGATTTATTTAATAGAGATGAAGCAAGTGCACAGGATATCGAAGATAGAATGAAATTATTAAAAGACAGATATAAATTCAAATATATTTTCCATACAGAAAGAAAAAATGACTCGGAAAATAGCAATTCATATAAAGCTTATGCATATTCGGATAAACTTTATGAATCAAAAACACTTAAAACTAACATGATAGAGAGAGTTGGAAGTGGAGATGCATTTGTATCAGGAATAATCTATGGATTAATTAATAATTACTCACTTAAAGAAACAATAGATTTTGGGGTAGCAAGTGCAACTCTTAAATGTACTATCAAGGGAGATCACATGATTGTTTCGGAAAGCAGCATAAAAGAGATAGGCAATATGAAGATAGCGATTAATAGATAGAGGTGATTAGGTAATGTTGAATTCACAAGAAGTTAGATCAATAGCTCCAGAAATGGATTCATTAAGAATTGGAATGGGGATAAATAAAAGAGATCTTTCTAAACCTCAAGTGCTAATAGAAAGTACCTTCGGGAAAAGTCATCCAGGAAGCGTACACCTTAATAAATTAGTTGAAGTAGCAAAAAACAATTTTAATAAATTAGATGTTGAACCCTATGATTATTATGGAACAGATATATGCGATGGTCAGGCTCAAGGACATGATGGAATGAATTATTCGTTAGTGTCTAGAGAAATAATAGCCAACTTAATTGAGATACATTATAAAGCAACTCCTTTTGATGGTGGATTATTCATATCAAGTTGTGACAAAGGTCTACCTGCACATTTAGTTGCAATCGCAAGACTTAAAATTCCAGCGATAGTAATGCCAGGCGGAATAATGGGATCAGGGCCAGAACTTCTAACTCTAAATCAAATTGGAACCTACAGTGCAATGTTTAAAAGAGGAGAAATTACTGAAGAAAAATATAACTTTTATAAGGAAAATGCATGTCCGGGCTGTGGTGCATGTTCATTTATGGGAACAGCAGCTACAATGCAAACGTTGACTGAAGCATTAGGTCTCGCTTTACCGGGGTCAGCATTGCTTCCAGCAAGATCAAAGGTTATTGAAGAGTATGCAGTAAGATCTTCAGAAGCATTGATGACATTAATTGATAAAGGAATAACCTCAAAGGAAATATTAACAAAAGAGGCCTTTGAAAATGCAATAGTTGTTCATGCCGCAATTGGAGGATCAACCAATGCGATGCTTCATATTCCAGCGATTGCAAAGCAATTAGGCATTGAAATAACAGCAGATGATTTTGATAGAATACACAGAGAAGTACCTTATTTACTTAATGTAAGACCAAGTGGACACTGGCCAGCAGATTATATTTATCATAGTGGAGGAATACCTGCCATTATGAACAAGATAAAGAAACATCTAAACCTTGATGTTATAACGGTTACAGGAAAAACCTTAGGTGAAAATCTAGAGGAATTTAATGCAGAAAAAAGTTATCAAGTATTTACTTCAATGAACAAGAACGTTAAAGAAGATGAAGTTATCTTAAACGTAGACACACCAATTAATGAAAGTGGCTCTGTGTCAGTGTTAAGGGGGAATATAGCACCAGAAGGTTGTGTAATAAAACATTCAGCATTACCAAAGACTATGTGGAAAGTACAATTAACTGCTAGAGTATTTGACAGTGAAGAAGATGCATTTAATGCTGTAATAGAAAAACGTATTAAGCCAGGAGATGCAGTATTCATTAGATATGAAGGACCTCGTGGAAGTGGTATGCCAGAAATGTTTTATACAACAGAAGCAATCGCCTCCGACGAAAAGCTTAATTCAACAGTTGCTCTCATAACTGATGGAAGATTTTCAGGGGCAACAAGAGGGCCAGCAATAGGGCATGTGTCTCCAGAAGCAGCAAGCAGAGGTCCAATAGCAGTAGTTGAAGATGGAGATATAGTCGATATAAATATAGATGAAAGAAAAATAAATGTTGTTGGTATTAAAGGGAAGATACTATCTAAAGAAGAGGTAGTAGAAATATTTAATGACAGAATGAAAAACTTAAGAAAACATGAACAAAAATTTAAAGATGGAGTTTTAGGCTTATATACATCAAATGCCACATCAGGAATTGAAGGCGGAACGATTTATTAATAAGTGAAATATTAGGAGGGAAATATTAATGGGAAATAAATTTATTAACTTTTTAGAAGAGAAAGTAATGCCAGTAGCAGCTGTAATAGCTAACCAAAGACATATTAGAGCATTGCGTGATGGTTTGGCAATAACGATGCCACTTATCATCATAGGATCAATATTCATGATTTTAGGTAACGTACCAGTACCTGCATTCAATGATTTTATTAACGGTATATTCGGAAGTGGGTTTACTGCTAAGTTACTATATCCTACACGTGTAACTTTCGATATAGTTGGTATGCTTGCTGTATTCTCTGTATCTTATCAGATAGCAAAAGATCAGGATGTAGATGGTCTTTCAGCTGGAGCAGTTTCACTTGCAGCATTTTTATTACTAATTCCAGTACAAAATATTAATGCAAAATTAAGTGATGGTACAGCTTTAAACTTAGGTAAAACATGGCAAACAGCTAACATGGGAGCCGGCGGCTTACTAGTTGCAATATTCACAGCTATTATAGCTACAGAAATATTTGTATTTGTAATTAAAAAGAACTGGGTAGTTAAAATGCCAGAATCAGTTCCACCAGCAGTAGCAAAATCTTTCGCAGCAATTACACCAGGATTAATAATAATAACATTATTCTTCTTAATTCGTTTAGGATTTGAAGCTACTAAGTTCACAACAGTATTCTCATTTATAACTCAATTCGTTGGAGCTCCATTATCAAAAGTAGGATTATCCTTCGGAGGAATGATAGTTACAGTATTCTTATATATGTTCTTCTGGTCATTAGGTATACATGGTACTCGTGTTGTTTTCGGAGTTATGGATTCAGTTTTATTACCAGCAATGGATCAAAACAGAGCAGCATTAGAAGCAGGACAACATCTTCCAAACATTATTACAAAGCAATTCTATGATAACTTTGTTAATATCGGTGGATGTGGAGCAGCTATAGGTTTAGTTATAGCGATACTAATAGTTGGAAGATCTAAGCAGTTAAAGACATTAAGTAAATTAGCACTTGCACCAGCAATATTTAATATATCTGAACCAATAATATTTGGTGTTCCAATAGTTATGAACCCAATTATGATGATTCCATTTATATTATCAAACCTTTCAATTGCAATATTAACATATGTAGCAATGGCATTAAACCTTGTAAGCAGACCAGCAGGTATAGCTATTCCTTGGACAATTCCAGCACCAATATCTGGATTCCTAGCAACAAATGGTGACTGGAGAGCAATAATTCTTCAATTATTAGCAATAGCATTATCAGTAGTAATATACCTACCATTCGTAAAAGTTTGGGATAGACAAAAGGTTCATGAAGAAAATATGATAGATGAAGCTGAAGCTGAAGCAGTATAAGAAGTAAAGATATAAGTAGAAAGTGTATATAGTAGAAGAGGTGAGTAAGATGAAGATGGTATTTAGATGGTACGGTGAAGATGATCCTGTAACCCTAAAGTACATCAAACAAGTTCCTTGTATCTCTGGAATTGTGAGTGCACTATATAACGTACAGGTAGGAGAGAACTGGCCACTGAGTAAAATTGAAGAGCTTAAGAGAAGAGTAGAAAGTAAAGGCTTGGGTTTTGAAGTAATAGAAAGTGTGCCAGTTCATGAGGATATTAAATTAGGATTACCAACTAGAGATACGTATATAGAGAACTATAAGGAAACAATAAGGAATTTATCTAAAATGGGTATTAAAGTTATTTGTTATAATTTTATGCCGGTGTTTGATTGGACTAGAAGTCAATTAGATAAAGTTTTGGATGATGAATCTACAACCCTTGTTTACTATAAAGAGCAAATTAAAGATATGAACCCTTTAGATGGGAGCTTATCACTACCAGGGTGGGATTCCTCATATAAACTGGATGAATTACAAGACTTGTTTGAGAAGTATTCACATATTACAGAAGAAAAGTTATGGGAAAATCTTGAGTATTTCTTAAAACAAATAGTACCAGTTGCAGAACAAAATGATATAAAGATGGCAATACATCCAGATGACCCACCTTGGCCAATATTTGGATTGCCTAGGATAATAACTGGCGAAAAAGCACTAGAGAGACTTGTGAAGATATATGATAGTCCTAGTAATGGATTAACCATATGCACAGGATCCTTGGGAGCATCAAAAGATAATAATGTAGTTAAGATAATTGAGAAGTTTACACCTTTAGGAAAAGTACATTTTGTACATGCAAGAAATGTTAAACTATTAGAAGATGGAAGTTTCGAAGAATCAGCTCATTTATCAAATTGTGGGTCAATGGATATGACAGAGATATTAAAAGCTCTTTATGAAGGAGGTTTTACTGGATATATTAGACCAGACCACGGAAGAATGATATGGGGCGAAACAGGCAAGGCAGGATATGGACTATATGACAGAGCTTTAGGAGCAATGTATTTGACAGGAATATGGGAAGCAATAAAGAAGCAGAAATAGTAATTTATAAGGAGGAAGAATATGAGTAATAAAAAAGTATATGAATTGCCAAAGGATTTCTTTGTAGGAGCTGCAGTATCAGCTTGGCAAACAGAAGGCTGGTCAGGAAAAAAAGATGGACAAGATTCATACATGGATCTTTGGTATAAATCAACACCTGAGTTATGGCATGATGGATATGGTCCAACAATCGCAACAGATTTTTATAATAGATATAAAGAAGATGTTCAATTAATGAAAAAGGTTGGCTTACAAAGTTTTAGAACATCTATAGATTGGTCTAGGTTTATAATTAATTATGAAACTGTTGAGGTAAACGAGGAAGCAGCTCAGTATTATGATAATCTAATTGATGAATTAATTGCAAATGGAATTGAACCGATGATTTGCTTAGAGCATTATGAATTACCAGCACAATTGTTTTTAAATCACGGTGGTTGGGGATCAAAGCACGTTGTTGAATTATATGTAAAGTATGCAGAAGAAGTGTTTAAGAGATATAGTCATAAGGTTAAAAAATGGTTTACTTTTAACGAACCAATTGTAGTTCAAACAAGAATATTCTTAGATAGTATTAGATATCCATTTAAACAAGATACTCAAACTGCTATGCAATGGAACTACAATAAAATACTAGCTACAGCAAAAGTTATTAATGTTTTTAAAGAAGGTGGATACAATAAGGATGGAGGAAAGATAGGTGTTATCTTAAATCCTGATGTATGCTATCCTAGATCTTCAGCAAAGCATGACGTAGAAGCTGCTGATAAGTTTGATTTATTCTTTAATAGAATTTTCTTAGATCCTTCAATTAAAGGAGAAGTTCCAGCAGAGTTAATTTCAATATTAAAGGAACATAACTGTTGCTTTGAGTATACAGAAGAAGAACTTGAAATAATCAAGAACAATACTATTGATGTATTAGGAGTAAATATATACGCTCCTACAAGAGTTAAAGCAAGAAATGAAGCATGGAATCCTAATGTTCCATTCCATCCATCATATTTCTTTGATAAACATGAACTTCAAGGAAGAAAGATGAATCCATTTAGAGGATGGGAGATATATCCTAAGGTAATGTATGATTTTGCAATTAGAATGAAAGAAGAGTATGGAAATATCGAATGGTTTATTGCAGAAAATGGAATGGGAGTAGAAAACGAATATAAGTATAAGAACCAAGAAGGAGTAATCCAAGATGATTATAGAATAGAATTTATTTCTGATCACTTAAGATGGCTTCTAAAAGGTATTGAAGAAGGGTCAAACTGTACAGGATATATGCTTTGGGCATTTACTGATAATGTATCTCCACAAAATGCATTCAAAAATAGATATGGATTAGTAGAGATAAACTTAGAAGATAACAGAAATAGAAAGATCAAAAAATCTGGTGAATGGTATAAAAAACTTAGTGAAGAAAGAAAATTTGAATTTGATGATTTTAATTTTGAATATAAATAAAAATATGAGGTGATTGATATGAATATATTATTAATTTGTTCAGCAGGTATGTCAACAAGTCTATTAGTAACTAAAATGAAAAAAGCAGCAGAGGAAAAAGGAATAGAAGCAGAAATTTGGGCTGTATCTACTGATGCAGTAGATAGAAACCTTCCAAAAGCTGATGTAGCATTAATTGGACCACAAATAAGATTCCAATTAAAAGTTCTAAAAGAAAAAGGATCAAAGATTGGCGTTCCAGTAGATGTAATTGATTCTGTAGATTATGGTATGTGTAATGGTCCTAAGGTTTTAGCTAAGGCTATGAAAATGATAGAAGAAAACAAATAATATTAATTCATAAAGGCTACCAAAAATGGTAGCCTTTAATTTTCAAATTTAGAAAACTGGTTAGCAATGTAAAGGTTTATAATTGTTTTGTGCAATAAAAACAAATTAGAAGAAGAGGTGAAGGGTATGAAAAAGAAAGAATTAAAAATAGTGACAATTGGAGGAGGCTCAAGTTATACTCCAGAACTTATTGAAGGATATATCAAAAGAAAGGACGAGCTTCCAATAAAAGAAATTTGGCTAGTAGATATTGAGGATGGAAGAGAAAAACTAGAGATTGTTGGTGCAATGGCTCAAAGAATGGTTAAGGCAGCAGGACTTGACTGGAAAGTATATTTAACTTTAGACAGAAGAGAAGCCTTAAAGGATGCAGATTTTGTATCAACTCAATTTAGAGTAGGACTTCTTGATGCTAGAATCAAGGATGAAAGAATTCCTTTAAGCCATGGAATATTAGGACAAGAAACTAATGGAGCAGGAGGAATGTTTAAAGCTTTTAGAACAATTCCTGTAATTTTAGATATAATTAAAGATATGAAAGAGTTATGCCCTAATGCTTGGCTCGTTAATTTTACAAACCCATCAGGAATGGTTACAGAAGCAGCTATAAAACATGGAGGTTGGGACAGAACTGTAGGGCTATGTAATGTTCCAATAGGTGCAATGAGAACTGCTGAGCAAGTTTTAGAAGCTACTGAAAAAGAGCTAACATTCAAGTTTGCAGGACTAAATCATTTCCATTGGCATAGAGTGTGGGATAATGAAGGAAATGAAAGAACTAAAGAAGTATTACAGAAGGTATATGATCCAAACTCTACTATAGAAGTAGACGAAGTTAAAAATATAAAGAAAACTCCATTTAATTATGAACAACTTTTAGACTTAGGAATAATACCATGTGCATATCATAGATATTATTATATTTCTGATGATATGTTAAACCATTCTCTTGAAGATTTCAGTAAGGGAGAAACTAGAGCTGAGGTTGTTAAAAAGACTGAAGCTGAATTATTTGAACTTTATAAAGATCCAAAGTTAGATTATAAGCCAGAACAATTAACTAAGAGAGGTGGAACTCATTATAGTGATGCAGCGTGCGAGCTTATAGCATCAATATATAATGATAAGAAAACCAATATGGTTGTAAGTACTAAAAATAATGGAGCTATTGATGATCTTCCATACGATTCAATAGTAGAAGTTACTAGTACAATAACAGCAAGTGGCCCAATTCCTTTAAATTGGGGTAAGTTTGAACCAGGAGCAAGAGGAATGGTACAAATTATGAAGGCTATGGAGGAGCTTACTATAGAGGCTGCTATAACAGGAGATTATAATAAAGCACTTCATGCATTTACAATTAATCCATTAGTTCCAAGTGGAAAAATAGCAAAAGAATTATTAGATGAAATGCTTATTGCTCATAAAAAACATTTACCTCAATTTGCAGAGAAAATTAAAGAAATAGAAAATAGATAAAAAATATCTTATTTTAAATAAAAAGTGCGGAGAAAAAACTTCGCACTTTTTTATTATTCAACTAATCCATAACCTAAGAATTCATTAGTATCTGTACTCAGATACACAATCATATTATTAGGTATTGCTTTGGTTTTTATTGGGAAATCTACAAGATAGACTTCTTTTCCAATGTAAGACTTGTCTGAAATAATGCCCATTCCTTCTTTTAAAGTAATTTTGTCTAGTCTGCTATCTTTCCAAGTTCCGTCGATTTTTTCTTTATCCCTGGAAGGTAGCTGATTATATGCAGTTTCCCTAATGTCTTGACTCTTTGTGGCTGTATTAGCTCGAGTTTCATTAATTATATTTGAAGGATTTTTGGTTGATGAGCAACCAGCCAATAGTACTAAAGCTATAACTGATGAAATAATAAGTAATGTTATTTTCTTCAATTGACACCTCCTATTTTTCAAAATAGTCGTACATAATATGATATTTAAATTATATTTTATTTTCAAGTTAATTACTAATTAAGAATTGTTTACAAGTAGTTTAACGAGGACAGCTTAAATATTATTGATGTTTTATTTAATAAATAAAAGGGTTCAGAAGGTAAAATTTACTTAAATAGTATATTCATAATTAATAAATTAATATTTTGACTAAAAAATTAAATAAATAATTAATAAATTGAAAAAAATAAACCAAATAAAAGAGAAATATGAGTAATTATAGGGAAATATCTATGAAAAAATTATAAATTAGTATATAATAGTGAACCGTACTGATAAATTTTCATATATATTAATTTATTATTGATAATTTAATTAATCTTGATCCTATGAGGAGGACGTAATGAACATATTTAAGAAAAAAACCCTCGAACAAATACTTGAGGGTGCAAATAAAACTGGTCTAAAGAAAAACTTAAAAGCTAGAGATATAGCAGCATTAGGTATTGGGGCAGTAGTAGGAGTTGGTATATTCGTAGCAACAGGAGAGGGAGCACATGCAGCAGGACCGGCAGTTATAGTATCTTTCATAATTGCAGCTATTGTAGCATGTTTATGTGGACTTTCTTATACAGAACTTTCAACAATGTTCCCAGTTGCAGGAAGTACATATTCCTATGCATATATAACATTTGGGGAAATAATAGCTATGATAATTGGGTGGTGTCTTACTGCTGAATATCTAGTTGCATGTAGTGCAGTTGCATCAGGATGGTCAGGAACTTTCCTTGGAATATTAAGCAACCTTGGTATAACATTACCAACAGCATTAACAGCATCTCCAAGTAAAGGCGGTATTGTAGATCTTCCAGCAATTCTTATAATAGCAGTTATAACTATAATGCTATGTTATGGAATGAAGGAAAGTGCAAGAGTAAATAATATAATGGTAGGAATCAAAATTTGCATAATTCTTTTATTTGTTATTTTAGGATCTTCACATATAAATGTAGCTAACTACAAACCATTTATCCCATTTGGATGGAAGGGTGTATTTGCAGGAACCGCAACAATATTCTTCTCTTATATAGGTTTTGATGCTATATCAACAGCAGCAGAAGAAGCTGAAAACCCAAAGAGAGATATACCTTTAGGTTTAATTATGTGCCTAGTAGTTGTAAGCTTTTTATACATTTCAGTAGCCTTTGTATTAACAGGAATGGTTCCATTTAAAGAAATTATTTCTGAAAATGCAGTTCCAGGTGCTCTAGCAAGAGTAGGGATTAATTGGGGTTCAGCTTTAGTAGGAACTGGAGCTATAATTGGTATGATATCAACTATATTAGCAGTATTATACGGCCAAGTAAGAGTATTTATGGTAATGTCAAGAGATGGTCTTTTACCTAAGATGTTCTCAAAGGTTCATAAGACACATAAGACACCATATATCTCAACAATAATAACTGGTACTGTAGCTGCGATTATTGCAGGTTTCTTACCACTTGATTTGATAGTTCAATTTTTAAGTATAGGTACGTTATTAAGTTTTATAGTTGTATCATTAGCAGTAATAACACTTAGAATAAAGATGCCTAATTTTGAAAGAATATTTAGATGTCCAGGAGTACCATTTACTCCAGTTATAACAATAATTTGTTGTATATATCTACTATCAAGATTGCACTTAAAAACATGGATTGGATTTATAATATGGCTTATTATTGGTATGATTGTTTACTTCACATATGGAAGAAAGCATAGTGTACTACAAAATGAAGATAAGTAATATATGAATAGCAAAGTGTCTCAATATATTTGAGGCACTTTTTTTATCAATAAAGGGGCTGAAACACATAAAAATCACACAATTAATCTAAAATATTTACAAATTTATATGTTAAAATAAGAGAAAATAAAGAACTAAAATAAATTTGAGGTGATTAATTTGCCAAAACGTGTATATCTTGTAGAGGATGAAAAAAGTTTAAATATTTTATTAGAAAAATATCTTCAAAGAGAGGGTTATGATGTAACCACCTTTTCAGATGGACTTTCTGCATTAGAAAGAATATCAGATGAACCGGATCTTTGGATATTAGATATAATGCTCCCTGGGGTTGATGGGTATTCAATAATTAAAGCTGTGAAAGAGAATAACAAAAATACACCAGTTATCTTTATGTCAGCTAGAAATGAAGAATTAGATAGAGTTGTAGGCTTAGAATTAGGAAGTGATGACTATTTATCAAAACCTTTTCTACCTAGAGAACTTATTATTAGAACAAACAAGCTTATGGAAAGACTTTATGGTAATGAAAAAGAGGATACAGATAGTGAAACTATTAATATCGGTGAATATAGAATTAGTAATAAACAAAGAACAGTATTTTTAGGAGACACAGAGATCCAATTGACTAAGATGGAATTTGAATTATTAAATTATTTAGCTGAAAATAAAAATAATGTAATATCTAGGGAACAGATCCTAACAAGGGTTTGGGGAGAAGACTATTTTGGTTCAGATAGAGTAGTAGATGATACAATCAGAAGGCTTCGTAAAAAGGTAGATCAGTTGAATATTGAAACTTTATATGGCTACGGATATAAGTTGGTACATAAATCATGAAGTTTTTTAAGTTTAAGTCATTAACTATGAGAATCTGGACTACTTTTACTTTTATAATACTTATAATAATATGTAGTATTTCTTTCTTATATCTGGTTGCAGTTAGAAGCTATAATGATAATGCAAAGATTCAAGATTTGAAAGTTGTACATGATATGATACTAAAAGGAGACAATTCTAATGCACCTAATAGGTTTGATGAATTTAAGAATCTTAAAGGTAGTGAGAATTTCATAGTAAGAAAGGGTAGTAGTAATACTACCGATATACAGGACATGATTAAGGCAAGGAATGGCAACCCTCCACCAGGGGGAGATAATGGCCATTTGCCTCCAAATATAAATGGAACGGATCTTAAAGAATGGATGGCAAGCTACATAAGTGGTAATAACATTTATGAGGAGGTACATAAAGCATCTTATGGGAATATGAAGTTTACATTTATCATAAGCTCTATGGAATCTCAGAATGGAGATAAAGCATATTTAATTACTTTTATTCCTAATATACAAGACAACACCATCTTATATACAGTAATTATAATTGGACTAGTATTTATAGCCATAGGATTCTTAACAGCTAAGTTGGTAGCAAACTATATATCAAAACCTCTTAAAGAACTAGAAGATCATACTGTAAGAATTGCACATAAAGACTGGAAAGAACCAATTATAATTAAAAATGAAGATGAAATAGGAAGATTAGCTGAAGCTATGAATAGGATGCAAAAAGAGTTGAAGATAGCTGATCAAGAGGAAAAAATGTTTCTCCAAAGTATCTCACATGATTTAAAAACCCCAGTAATGGTAATTATGAGTCATGCAGAGGCTATAATTGACGGGGTATATATAGATTCTGTTGAGAAAACAGCTGAGATAATAAAAGAAGAAGCAATAAGCTTAGAGAAGAAGATAAAACAATTATTATATCTAAATACTCTAGATTATGTTTTAGGAAATGGCAATGAAGATTCTGAGTTTAATTTAAATGAATTACTTATACATATTATAAGTAGATTAGAAGTTGTTAATAGTAAAATAGAGTGGGATTTAGATTTAGATAAAATCAGCATAAACGGAAATAAAGATAAAATAAAAGTTGCAATTGAGAACATATTAGAAAACGGACTTAGATATGCAGAAAGTACAATTAAAGTAAAGCTTAAAAAGGAAAATGAATCAGCAATACTTGAAATATATAATGATGGACCTAATATACCAGAAAAAAGTATAAATCATATATTTGAAAATTTATATAAAGATAAGACTGGTAATTTTGGATTAGGATTAGCAATAACTAAAAAGATTATTGACTTCTATAATGGTGAGATTAAAGCAGTAAATAGAGACAATGGAGTAAGTTTTATAATCAAGTATCCACTTAAGGATAAATAAAAATAAATATAGTATAATGAGTAGAGGATAAATAGTTAATTACTATTTATCCTCTACTTTTATTCTAAAAAGATTTTTAAAATAGGTTAATTATTGAAAGGGATAAAGAATGATTAAAGAATTAGAAAACTTTGAAGTCGATGAAATTATGGATATATGGTTAGATGTTAATATTACAGCACATGATTTTATACCTAAACAATATTGGATTAATAATTATGAGGTTGTTAAGAAAAGATATATACCAGCAGCTACAACATTTGTTTTTAAAGAAGATAATATAATTAAAGGTTTCATTAGTGTTCTAGACAAGGCATTTATAGGGGCATTATTTGTTTTGGGAAATTGCCAAGGATGTGGAACAGGAAAGAAGCTAATAAATCATTGTAAGGGAATATACTCAAGTTTAGAACTAGGAGTATATTCGGATAATGTAAAAGCTATAAGTTTTTATAAAAGTTGTGGTTTTGAGATAATAAAGGAACAGATTAATGAAGACTCAGGATATATTGAATACATTATGAAATGGGAAAAGTAAACATATAATATTATAGCAGGGGGGAATACAAGTGAAGGTTTTATTTATTGGTGGTACCGGAAATATAAGTGGAGAAATATCAAAACTAGTAATAGAAAAAGGGTGGGATTTATATCTTTTAAACCGTGGAAATAGATTAGATAAAATTCCTGAAGGGGCTAAGGCTATAATAGCTGATATAAATAATGAAGAAGAGGTTTCAAAACTTATTAAGAATATGAAATTTGATGTAGTAGCTGATTTTATTGCATTTAAACCAGAACAAATTGAAAGAGATATAAGATTGTTCACTAAGAAAACAAAACAATTCATTTTTATAAGTACAGCATCTGTTTACCAAAAGCCATCAGCATATCATATGATTACTGAAAGTACTCCGTTATATAATCCATACTGGAAGTATTCTAGAGATAAGATTAAGTGTGAAGAGCTATTGATTGAGGAGTTTAGGGAAAGTAAGTTTCCAGTTACTATCGTAAGGCCTAGTCATACATACGGAATTGAAAAAATTCCGCTAGCAGTTAAGAGTGGTAAAGGGGCTTGGTCAGTTATTAATAGAATTATTAATGGTAAGCCAGTTATAATTCATGGTGATGGAACATCATTCTGGACATTGACTCATAATACTGATTTTGCAAAAGCATTTATAGGATTAATGGGAAATCGTTCGGCCATAGGTGAAGCAGTGCATATTACCTCAGATGAAGCTATAACTTGGAATGAAGTTTATGATTGCATTGGGAATATACTTAATGTAGAAGTGAAAAAGGTACATGTAGCAAGTGATCTTTTAGTAGCATTAAAGCCAGAACTAGAAGGAGATTTAATAGGGGATAAGGCTAATAGTCTAATTTTTGATAATAGTAAAATTAAGAGATTAGTACCAGACTTCATAGCAGCTACTAGGTTCTATGAGGGGGTTAAGATTAGTATAGAATACTTACTAGCGAATTCCGAGTTACAAGTTGAGGATGAGGAGTTTGACAGTTTTTGTGACAAGGTAATTGAACTTCAAGAAAAAATCATAAGTTCATATAAGTTATAATAATATTTCAAAGCAGAAATCACATAGATTTCTGCTTTTTGTGTTTTATCACATGAATTTCACATAATTATTTGATATTACTACTACATTTCCTATCTATAATTTAAACAAAGAAACTAGTAAAAAGGGAGTGCGCTAAATGTCTCAAGGAATTATTCACTCAGTTATTGTCCCTCTATATAATGAGGAATTGGTTATTGATGAGAGTTACAGAAGATTAAAAGCAGTTATGGATTCAACAAATGAAAAGTATGAAATTATATTTATAAATGATGGAAGTAAAGATAGAACTAAGTTAAAAGCAGATGTAATTTGCAAAAAAGATAAAAATATAAAACTAATTAATTTTTCTAGAAACTTTGGACATCAAGCAGCCATAACAGCTGGGATGGATATAGCATTAGGAGATGCCATTATAGTTATAGATGCAGACCTTCAAGATCCACCGGAAGTAATGCTTAAAATGATTGAAAAGTGGAAAGAAGGATATGAAGTTGTTTACGGAAAGAGAGCAAAAAGAGAAGGAGAAACATTTTTTAAGAAGTTCAGTGCAAAAATGTTTTATAGGATTTTAAAAAGTATGTCTAGCGTTGATATTCCAGTGGATACAGGAGATTTCAGGCTAATAGATAGAAAGGTTTGTGATTCTCTAAAATCACTTCCAGAAAAGAATAGATATGTAAGAGGTCTTGTAAGTTGGGTAGGTTATAAGCAAACCTTCGTAGAGTTCGTAAGACAAGAGAGATTTGCAGGTGAAACAAAATATCCGCTAAAGAAGATGATTAAGCTTGCAGTAGACGGAATTACCTCATTATCATATAAACCTTTAGCTTTAGCAGGATATCTTGGGGGAATAACTTTAACCCTTGGGGGAATTTCACTAATTATAAATATTGTAAAAGCAATAGTAAATAATTTATCTGTGATAAATATAGAAACAATGTTTTCAATGAATCTCATAATGTTTGGACTGATTTTTTGTGTATTAGGAATGCTGGGACAGTATATAGGAAGAATTTTTGATGAAAGTAAGGGAAGACCTATATATATAGTTGAAAGCATCACATCATACAGAGAAGAACAAGAAAACAATGAATTGAGAAAGATAAGCAATCAATAATAGGAAATATATATGGAGGGAAAATGATGAAAAAATTAAAGCTGACCAAAGAAAATATAGCACTAACGATTATTTTAATTATCTCAGCAATACTCAATTTTACAAATTTAAATATAGAAGGCTATGCTAATGAATATTATACAGCTGGCGTTAAAAGTATGACTATGAGTCTTAAGAATTTCTTCTTTGTATCTTTTGATCCGGCTGGATTTGTAAGTATTGATAAACCGCCATTAGGGTTTATGATTCAAGCTATATCAGCTAAGATATTTGGGTTTAGTGGATTTAGTATACTTTTACCTGAAGCTTTAGCAGGAGTAATTTCAGTTGGATTAATATATCACATAGTTAAGAGGTCTTTTGGAAGTATGGCCGGTCTAATTTCAGCATTATGTCTTGCTGTGACACCTATATTTGTGGCAGATAGTAGAAATAATACAATAGATAATCTATTAATAGTAGCATTATTATTAGCATGCCTAGCGCTTTCAAAAGCAGCAGAAAAAGGAAAACTAAAATACTTAATTTTAAGCTTAGTTTTTGTAGGTATAGGATTTAACATAAAGATGCTTCAAGCATATATGATTGCACCTGCACTATATATAACATATTTATTATCATCTGCAGTATCTGTTAAGAAAAGAATTGCACATCTTGCATTAGGAACAGTTGT
The DNA here is from genome assembly GCF_016765615.1 of Clostridium paridis. GTDB lineage: Bacteria > Bacillota > Clostridia > Clostridiales > Clostridiaceae > Clostridium_T > Clostridium_T paridis. The sequence goes on from NZ_JAESWA010000027.1 coordinate 176,600, forward strand.
ATTATTAATAACATCTCTATCTTGGGCTTTTATAGTAGGATTATTTCCAGCTTCTGATAGACCTTTTGTAGGAAGTAGTACTAATAATACAGTTATGGAACTTATAATAGGACATAATGGATTGGAAAGACTTGGACTTAGTAGCTCTTCAAACAGAGGTGGCGGAAACTTTGGTGGGGGAATGGGTCAAGGGAATAGACAAGGAACAGACGGAAACACAAGTAATGTGAATGGTCAAAATACTAATAATGGACAGCCTTCACAAGGAGAACCAGATGCAAATTCAGGTGCAACACAAGCTCAAAATAATGCTCAAGGAAACTCTCAAGATGGTGGAAATACACCTTCGGGAGCTCCATCAGGCATGCAAGGAAATCCTCCATCAGGAGGAATGGGACCAGGAGGTAACTTCGGTGGAAAAATGGGGCAAAATGCAAACGGGCAAACAGGAAATATGGGAGGATCTGAAGGAGCAGGGATAACAAGATTATTTTCAAATAATAGTTTATCAGATCAAATAATTTGGCTATTGCCACTTGCAGTAATAGGGTTTATAGCAGCAGCTATAAAAGAAAAATTAAGATTATCTCTTAAGAGTAAGAAGCAGATAGGGATCGTATTATGGGCAGCTTGGTTAGTACCAGTATTTATGTATTTTAGCTTTACAACTGGGTTATTTCACCCATATTATTTAACAATGTTAGCGCCGCCAATTGCTGCACTAGTAGGTATAGGAATAACTTCAATGTGGGAGCTATATAAACAAGGCGGATGGAAATCATGGTTGTTACCAGCATCATTTATTGTAAATGCAGGAGTTCAATTATTAATCTTATCTTATTACTATAATTCATCAAGTATACCTAAATTTATAATGATAGGAATAACTATACTAAGCATAGCTTCTTCAATTGCGCTAGGAATATTTAACTTAATAAAGAAGAAAGATGATATGGATGATAAAACATCTAAGATAACAAAAGGTTTAATAACAACTGCATTAATTGGACTTCTAATTGCACCTACAATTTGGTCAGGAACAACAATGTTTTACAAAATGTCTGGAACATTTCCATCTGCAGGATTAAGTTTAATGACAGGCAGTGGTGGAATGGATGGAAGAGGTATGGGAGGCAATTTTGGATCAAATTCAGGAAGTGATAGCAGTACACAAAAACTTGTAGATTATTTAAAAGCTAATACAACAACTGAAAAATATTTGGTAGCAGTACAATCCTCTAATGGAACAGCAACAAGCATAATAATTCAAACTGGAGGTTCAGTAATGACCTTAGGAGGATTTAGCGGATCAGATAAAATTCTAACACTTGATGAATTTAAGAATTTAGTGGATGAAGGACAAATAAGATATGTACTAACTGGTGGTCAAGGCGGTGGCGGAAATAATGAAATCATGAATTGGGTAAAAGAAAATGGTACATTAATTCCACAAAGTGAATGGAGCAATTCGCAATCGCAAAATAGTGAAACTAGCACTTCAAACACAGATGATGGGAATGTAAAGAATAGTAGAAATGGGATGTCAAATGAATTATATGATTTAAAGGCTAAATAGCCTTTAAATCATATAGCAAATGAAAAATCTTTTAACTTAAGTGTATAAGGCGGGGGAACGGAATGATAAAATTTAGAGATATAAAATTGACAAAAAAAATAATGGCACTTTCAGTTAGTTTTCTTATTTTCATTGTAATTATAGGTGGAACTGCACTAGTTCAAATTTCAGATGTAAATTCTAAAATAAGTGAATTAAACAATGAAAGAATGACACCTATTATAGAACTTGGTGAAATAAAAACTAACGTAGAGGAATTGAGAACTCTAGGTAATTCATATATGGATGCTACAGATGATGCTACTAAAAAATCTGTAGAAGATAGCATGGCTACAGAAGTAAAAGAAATAGAGACAGCTTTAGAGAAATATAAAAGTGATAGTGATTTTAAAGCAGTTATGGAAAACTATAATAATTATGTTGCGGCAAAAGATGCATTTTTAAAGGCAGCAGATCAAAGAAATCAGCAACAAACTAGTGGAGCCCAAGGACAAATGGATGGAGCAACCCAAGGACCTCCAACAGATATGGTTAACTTTGATAAGACTAAAGCAACATTAGTTGAGTCACTTAATGAAATTATAAGTAGGCATGTTAAGGAAGCACAAAATACATATGATAGTAGTAAGCTACTTTATAATAGTACTCTAGCTATATTAGGAGGATTACTTACAGTTTGTGCGGCAATAACTGTTATATTGTCAGTTGTAATAGCAAGGTCAATTATTACCCCTGTGAAAAGAGTTACTACAAAGCTTAAAGAAATATCAGAGAATGGTGGAGATTTAACACAAAGAATAGATTATAAGAGTAAGGATGAGATAGGGGAACTAAGTCAAAGCTTTGATTTATTTATGGATAAGCTTCATTCAATAATTAAAGAAGTATCAGTTTCAGCTAAAACAATATCATCCTCAAGTGAAGAGTTAAACAAATCTACTACAGCAAGTACAACTTTTTTAGAAGATATTTCAAATACAGTTTTGGGAATGGCTTCGGCTACAGCAGATGCAGCAGCAGCTTCTGAAGAAACAATGGCAAGTCTTAATGAAGCATCTGCATTTTCAGAAAATACAGCAAACGCAAGCAAGAATACTTCAGCAAAGAGTAAGAAGGCTAGAAAAGAAGCAGAAGATGGTGCAAGTAAGATATCAGAAATAGTTGAATCTATAAAAGATATAGCAAACTCTTCAAAAGATGTATCTTATATGATTAATGATTTAGATGACTCATCAAAGAAGATTGGAGACATAATAGAAATCATAAGTTCTATTTCAGAGCAAACAAATTTATTAGCACTAAATGCAGCAATAGAAGCAGCAAGAGCGGGAGAAGCGGGTAGAGGTTTTAATGTGGTAGCTGATGAAATTAGAAAATTAGCTGATGAAAGTAACAATGCAGCAAGACAAATATCAGAATTAATAAAAGAAAATCAATTAAAGGCAGCATCAGCAGTTGAATCTGTAAGTGAAGTTGAGAGAAAGGTATCAGATGGAGTTGAAAAAGCATCTGAAGTTGGAATAAGTATACAAAACATAATTGAAAACATTCAAGATATGACTATAGAAGTAGAACATATTGATGAAGCAAATGAGCAGCAGGCTGAGAGTACTAAAGAAATTGAAAAAGCAATAGGAAGTATATCGTTAACCTCCAATGATTTAGCACAGGGAACAGAAAATATAAGTGCAAGCATACAAGAGCAATTAAGTACAATGAATGAAATAGAAAGAACAACATCAAATCTTTCTGAGATGGCAAAAAAATTAACTAATATAACTTCGGAGTTTACTGTATAAAATTATTTAGATAACCTAGCATTAATTTAATGTTAGGTTATTTTCATATTTTGAAAATTAATATCTTCTTTAAATGATATATTTTAAGTAAAGGGTTACATAAGAGTTTAAGGAGGAGAGATTTGAATGGATAATTTTAAAAAGTTTCCCGATAATTTTTTATGGGGTGGCGCAATAGCAGCAAATCAAGCAGAAGGTGCATACTTAGAGAATGGAAAAGGTCTGTCTACCTCTGATGTATTACCAGCTGGTGGGGAAGCAAGATTTAGAGCAATACTAAATCCTCAGGAATTCATTGATAATATGGAGGGATATCGTCCTTCACATTTAGCAATAGATTTCTATCACAGATATAAAGAAGATGTTGCATTACTTGGTGAGATGGGATTTAAGTGTTTCCGTACTTCAATAAACTGGACAAGAATCTTTCCAGAGGGGGATGAAGAAACTCCAAATGAAGAAGGACTTAAATTTTATGATGAATTATTTGATGAACTATTAAAATATAATATTCAACCAGTAATAACTATTTCTCACTATGAAATGCCATTAGGACTAGTAAAAAAATATGGCGGATGGAGAAGTAGAGAAGTAATTGAGTGCTATGTTAGATATGCAAAGACCTTATTTAATAGATATAAGGATAAGGTTAAATATTGGATGACCTTTAATGAAATAAATATAACTGCTCATGCACCTTTTGTAGGGGCTGGGGTAATTATAAAAGAAGGAGAAAATGCAAAACAAGCTATTTATCAAGCAGCTCATCATCAGTTTATGGCTAGTGCTTTAGCAGTTAAAGCTTGTCATGAAATAGATCCTGAAGCAAAGATTGGTTGTATGTTGGCCGGTTCAATTAACTACCCGTATACATGCAAACCAGATGATGTGTTTGAAGCAATGCAAAAGGATAGAGAGTCCTTCTTCTTTGGAGATGTTCAAGCAAGAGGATATTATCCAAGCTATATTAAACGTTTCTTTAGAGAAAATAATGTTGTTATTAAAATGGAAGATGGAGATGAAGAAATACTTAGAAATAATACTGTAGATTATGTAGCTTTCAGTTACTACATGAGTGGTGTAGTAAGTACAGCTCCAGAAGATAAGGATAAAACTGAAGGAAACTTCATGAGTGGAGTTAGAAATCCATATTTAAAAGCTTCAGATTGGGGTTGGCAAATAGATCCTAAGGGCTTTAGATATATTTTGAATTATTATTATGATCGCTATCAAAAACCACTTTTTGTAGTAGAAAATGGACTAGGGGCAGTTGATGTAGTAGAAGATGGGGATGTAATAAATGATGACTATAGGATTAATTATCTAAGAGATCACATTTATGAAATGAGAGAAGCTATTGAAGATGGTGTTGAACTATTAGGATACACTACATGGGGACCAATAGACTTAGTAAGTGCAGGAACTGGAGAAATGAAAAAGAGATATGGGTTTATTTATGTAGATAGAGATAACGAAGGAAATGGAACGCTTAGAAGACTTAGAAAGAAGAGTTTTAATTGGTATAAAAAAGTTATAGAGACTAATGGACAAGAACTTTAGAAGGTTAAATTTAATAAAATAAAAAAGGTGATTCTTGAAAGCAATATTTTCAAGAATCACCTTTATTAATTTGAGGAATTAAAACTAATATAATATAATGTAATAGAGAATTATGAATTACTATTTTAAATCTCAGATAGAGGAGATGAAATATGGAAGAAGTTATTTATCGTTTATTGTTTTTTGTAAATTCTAGCAGGGAAAAAGATGTTTATTACACTATAGCTTGGACAATGCTTGAAAATATAAACCAGGTTCCTAAATATAATATAAATCAATTAGCAGACATGTGTTACACGTCTCCAGCTACTATTAGTAGGTTTATTAAAAAATTAGATTTCGAGAGTTTTGGAGATTTTAAAAATAAACTTGAGCATACTATTAAATATTATAATGATCAGCTATCTTTTAATCTAAAATTAATTGATAATAAAAGTATTAAGCCAAGTACAATAGAAAATGAATTTTATGATTTGTTAATAGATAACTTAGAACAAAGCCGTAAGAATATTAATATGAGGAGTTTAGATAAACTTTTAGAACTTATTTATACTCATAACAAGATTTCTTTCTTCGGGATGCAATTCTCTCAGTACATAGCTATGGAAATACAAGCTAAGTTCATAGCATTAGGTAAACTTGCCACTGCTTTTGTGGATTTTCAGGAGCAACTTAAGCACATTGAAGAATTAGATGAAAACTCGCTTGTTATAATGTTATCTGTAGCTGGAAGAGTAGCGAAGACAGATATAATTAAAAAGATTAAAAGAAAGAAAGTTAAGTTAGCAGTTATAACTCAGGATCCTGATGTAGAACGTTTTAAAGAGGCTGATTTAGTTATTAATTTTGGAAATCCAGACATTAAAAGTGTTGAATCAATAGTCTTAGGTAGATATACATTATTAAGTATCATGGATATTTTGTATTATAGATATGGACAATTATATAACCATAGAAATAATTAAACTGAGGATTTTCAAGATAGAAAATCCTCAGTTATGCTATTCTAAGTATTTTATAGCATTGTCAGACATTTTCTTTAATAATTTTAAGGCTAGAAGTTTTTCTTCCTCTGTAAAATCAAAGGATAGAAATGAACTGGACTCATTAAGAACCCTAGTAATTATTGGTTTTATATCAAGGGCTTTTTGGGTAACATAAAGCTTATAGGCCCTACGATCTGTTTCATCAACGTCTCGTCTAACATAACCAGCTTCTTCAAGTTTTTTTATAGCCTTTGCGGTTGTTCCCTTATCTATTGCAAGTAGATCAGAAAGCTTATCTTGGCTTATTCCATCATTACAATATAAATTTAAGATGAATATGTATTGACCACTGCCTATATTATATTCTTTTAAATGCTTGCTAATATAATTTTGATTATACCTATTTAATATAGATATCCATTTACCTAAGGATTCACTACTTTCCAAAGCTATTTCCCCCATAGCATAATTTATAGTTCAATATATAGTTGCATTTGCAACTTATTTGAAATATAATAATAGTTGCCAGTGCAACTATTATTATAATACATATATTATAAAAATCATATATTAAATTTTAAAGGAGGTTTTAATTATGAATACAACAAATGAATTAGGCACTGAAAGTGTAGGGAAACTTCTTTTGAAATTTTCTATTCCAGCAATTATTGGTATGTTAGTGAATGTACTCTATAGTATTGTAGATAGAATATTTGTTGGAAGAGGGGTGGGATCTCTACCGCTTTCAGGTGTAGCAGTAACATTCCCAATAACAAATGTCATTATGGCGTTTGGTATGCTTGCAGGAATAGGTGCAGGTGCAGTTATTTCTATAAAACTAGGTCAGAATAAAAAAGAAGAAGCAGAACATATTTTAGGAAATGCATTCGTTTTACTTGTTATATTCTCTGTATTTATTACTGTCGTAGGAATACTTTTCCTTGAGCCTATACTTAGGATACTAGGGGCAAACGAAGATATAATGCTTTATGCAAAAGAATTTTCTTTTATTATTTTCCTTGGTGTTATTTTTCAAAATATTGCTTTTGGATTAAATTCAGTTATTAGGTCACAAGGTGATCCTAAAACGGCAATGGTTACAATGTTGTTAGGAGCTTTTATAAATTTTATAGCTAATCCTTTATTTATATTTGTATTTAAATTGGGAGTAAGAGGGTCAGCTTTATCAACTGTTATTTCACAAATGATAACTGCCACTTGGACACTTTGGTTCTTCCTAAAAGGTAAGGGACTATTGAAGCTTAAGAGAGAAAACCTGAAGTTAGATTCTCATATTATTAGGCAAATAATAGCAATTGGTATGTCTCCTTTCGTAATGCAATTAGCAGCAAGTGTAGTTACCATTACATTTAACAAGAGTTTAGAAAATTACGGTGGTTCTATTGCTATAGGAGCTATGGCACTAGTGACAAGCATTAATATGCTTATATTAATGCCTATATTCGGAATAAATCAAGGGGTTCAGCCTATTATTGGATACAATTACGGTGCAAAAAATTACAAGAGAGTTAAAAAGGCACTTAAGTATGCCGTTATGGGAGCTACAGCAATTACAGTGTTCGGATTTATAATGGTAGAACTATTCCCAGTTCAAATAATAAAGATATTTAACAGTGATGATGTTGGGCTAGTAGATATGGGATCAAGAGGACTTACTATATTTTTATTAATGTTACCAATTGTAGGCTTCACTATAGTTGGAACTAATTATTTCCAAGCTATAGCGAAAGCAAAACTTTCTATGATACTAGGACTACTTAGACAAGTATTGTTTTTAATACCATTGATAATCATACTACCTAATTACTTTAAATTAGATGGTATTTGGATGGCTCAACCTATAGCCGACTTTATTACAACTGTTGTTACAGGTGTGTTTGTTTATAGGGAAATGAAGATTCTTACAAGGGAAGAACAAAAGGATAAAGAAGAGTTTCCTAAAGGTGATTTAGAAGTTAAAGTAGCAGATATGTAAATGTAAAATAAAAGAGCCCAAAGGGCTCTTTTATTTTACATTAATGGCATTCTACCGTATTTATATTTTGTTTCTTGTGCTAGATCACTATATTTTCTTGGATGTGGTTCTTCGTCTATAATGTGCATTTCTTGTATAAATTTCTTGAATAAGTTCTGTATTTTCATCATTTATATCATCTCCTTAGAATTTAATCCGTTAATAAATTCTAGAAATATTAATTGTCTCTACATCTTCTTTATAATATATTCTATGATGATAGTCAATTAAAAACATGCCCAAAAACTGTGATTTTTTTTAATAAATTAATAAATGAAAACTATATAAGGACAGAGTTTATTGATAGATTATCAATAAATATCAAAAAGCTTTGATAAATTTTAGATGCATAAAAATCGGTATATTTTAAGTGCATTTTTAGATCGTAAATAAATGTTTTTAAAAAATTTATAAATTTATTATGGAAAGTAGTATAATAATTAGTAATGAGAATCCAAAATCAGTCGAAAATTCTATGTGAGGAATAAAGTGTATAAAACTTATGTTAATATATAGCTTTTTATAGGAACTTAAGGGGGGATATAAGTGGATAAAAAGAAAATAGTTCAATTACTCATGACTACTGCAGCAACATCAACAGGTGTTATTATTTCAAATCATGCGGCATATGCAGCAACAAATACAACTTCAGTAGCAAATATTCAGCAATTCACCAAAAAAGGACAAGTTATTAATGTTAGCACTAATCTTAGAGTAAGATCAGGTGCAGGATCTAATTACTCAATAATTGGATACTTAGTAAATGGACAAACTTTTAGTATATTAGGTTCAGAAGGCGATTGGTACAATATACAGTATGATGGCAGAAGTGGATATGTAAGTAAGGATTATGTTAAGGACGTCTCGTCAGGTGGTATTGTGACTACACCTACGAATAATATAGTTTCTTCTTCATCTAAAGGAGAAGTTGTTAATATAAGTAGTAGTTTAAGAATAAGATCATCTGCCAGCACTAGTTCATCAATCGTTGGATATTTTACTAATGGACAAACATTTGATATAAAGGGTAAGTCAGGATATTGGTTCTATATACAAGCAAATGGAATAAGTGGATATGTACATAAAGATTATGTTAAAGAGATTGGTACATCAGAAGGAACTACTAGTCCTTCGACACCAATTCAGAATCCGACTCAAACTCCATCACAAGATAATGGAAGTAAGAGAGGGGTAGTTTATAATGTTAGCTCTAATCTAAGACTAAGAAGTAAGCCAAGTACTGGATCAGATAGTAAAGTATTAGCATATTTATTACCTGGAGCAACTTTTGATGTCTTAGGAACGTATGGGGATTGGTATAATGTTAATTATAATGGGAACATAGGATACCTACTTAAGGACTATGTTAAGTTAGTAGATGGGACTAGTTCTAATAATAGCAGTGGTGCTGATAATACCAACACTCCAAGTAATTCTTCAGCCTATAATAAGATTTTAAGTGCATTAAAAGCACAAATTGGATCTCCATATGTTTATGGTGGGGCAGGAGAATTATTAACAACAGCGTACTTAAATACTATAAAACAAACTTTTTCAGTTGAGGCATCAAGAGGAGTTTATGACTTGGCTGCAAAATATGTAGATAAGGGATATAGAGCATTTGATTGTTCAGGTTTTGTTCAATGGGGATATAAGCAAGCAGGAATAACTATCGGAAGAACTACTTGGGATCAAATTAATAATGGAGTGGAAGTATCTGTTTCGGATGCAAAACCGGGAGATCTTTTATTCTATAGTGATATTAGTCATGTAGGCATGTACATAGGAAATGGGCAATGGATAGAGTCACCAAACTCTAAGGATTATGTGAAGATTGTAAATGTAAATTGGAGTAAAATAGGCCGAGTTAGAAGAATCCTAAATTAGTAGAATTATTTAAGGCATAGGTACAATTGGAGGAAACTATGAGTAAGATTATAGATTTAAGAAGTGATACAGTAACAGAGCCAACTGAAAAAATGAGAGAAGCTATGTTTAAGGCTACAGTAGGGGATGACGTGTATGAGGATGACCCTACTATAAAAGAATTAGAAAAATATGCAGCAACCATGGTTGGAAAAGAGGCAGCAATATTTGTCCCTAGTGGAACTTTTGGAAATCAACTAGCTATATTTACCCATTGTAAAAGAGGAGACGAAGTAATACTAGGTGAAGATTGTCATATAGTTGCGCATGAAGTCGGTGCAGCAGCTGTAATTGCAGGTGTTCAACTTAGAGCGTTAGAAACAAAAAGAGGAAAGATGGATGTCTCAAAGGTTACATCTATAATAAGATCAGAACAGGAAGATATTCATTTTCCAGGTACATCTTTGATTTGTTTAGAGAATGCATATTCAAATGGATCAGTAGTAGACCTGGAATACATGAAATCAATTTATAACATAGCAGAAAAAAGGAATTTAAAGGTACACTTAGATGGAGCAAGATTATTTAATGCAGCAACGTATTTACAAGTTGATGCAAAAGATATTGTTAAATATTGTGATTCAGTAATGTTTTGTTTATCTAAGGGGCTATGCTCTCCAATAGGATCTATATTAGCAGGAAGCAAGGAATTTATAGAAAAAGCTAGAAAGAAAAGAAAGCTAATGGGCGGTGGATTAAGACAAGGTGGCTTTTTAGCAGCTGCAGGACTTATTTCACTTAAAGAGATGACTGGCAGATTAAGTGAAGATCATCATAATGCAAGATACCTAGCAAGTAGACTAGAGGAGATTTCAGGTATAACTGTTGATAAAGATAACCTTGATATCAATATGGTTTTCTTCAAAATTGAAAATTGCAATAAGAGCTCTAATGAGCTATGTGACGCATTTTTAAGCAAAGGAATAAAAACAAATCCACCAGAAGCAGGAAAGATGAGATTTGTGACACACTATTGGGTTAATAAAGAAGATATTGATTATGTTGTTAACGTGATGAAGGAATTAATATAGTAATGATTAATAAGATTCAGAGATTTTTCAAACAAAAAATTTCTGAATCTTATTTTTTGCCCTTTTTATATATAAAACTTTAGAAATATTAAAGAAAGGTTAAATTTTAAAATAGTAGTGTTTTATAAAAAATAATTAGGAGTATTGTCATTAAATTGACACTTTCGAACAATATACTAGATATATTAAAGATATTGTTAAATTATAGTTGGATATTTTAAAAATGATAATTAATCAATGTAGGGGGAATTATTATGAAAAGAAAGCTAGTGAAATACATTGTTGCAGCAGTAGTTGTAATTGCAGTAGCTACAGGAGGATATGTAGGATACAATAAGATTTTTGCCAGCAAGGCTACGGCTACAAGTGCTCAATACATGACTGTATCTGCTACAAAAACAAATATTACAGTAAATGTACAGGGTACAGGATCTGCATTTGCAGGAACATCTAAAGATATATCTGCAAGTAATAATGGTACACTAACTGGACTTAATGTAAAGGTAGGGGATACTGTTAAAGCAGGGGATACTTTGTTTGTTTCTGACAGCCAAGATGTAAAGCAAAACTTAGATAAAGCAAAAAGTAACTTAGATAAGGCAAATTCTCAGGCATCAGCTAGTAATACAAATAGCCAAGTTGCAGATGCTCAAGCTGCAGTAACTCAAGCAGAAAATGAACTTAGCCAAGCAACAAATAAAGTAAATTCAATGACATCAAGTGCACCAGTAAGTGGAACTGTAACTGCAGTAAATAATAGTAACGGAGATTATGTTGATTCTAGAAAACCAATTTTATCAATCACTGATGATAATGGCAAAGTAGTACAAGTTACTTCAAATAATAGTGGAACAATACAAGGATTAAGTGTAGGAGTTGGAAGTAAAGTTGCTTCGGGTCAAAGATTATTTACTACAGACAATCAGGATTTGAGAGATGCGGTTTCAAAAGCACAAGATGATTTAAGTAAAGCAAAAGCATCTTTATCATCAGCTCAAAGACAATCAAGCTCAAGTTCAGATACGTCAGGTGTTAGTGATGCTCAAAGTCAATATAATTCTGCTTCAGAGCAAGTGACTAAAATGACAGTAACATCACCAATTGATGGAATAGTTACACAAGAAAATAATGCCAATGGTGATGATATACAGTCTGGTAAATCAGTATTAACTGTGGTAGATCCATCATCAATAAAGGTTAAGGTTGCTATAGATGAAATGGATATAAACAAGGTTAAGGTTGGACAAAAAGCTCAGATTAAGTTCGATGCAATTAGTGATAAAACTTTTGATGGCTCAGTAGAATCAATAGCACTAACAGGAACTTCAAGTAATAATGTAACTACATATGATGTTGTAGTTTCAGTAGCAAACCCAACAGATATTAAAATAGGAATGAATGCAAATGTAAATATATCAGTTGAAAGTAAGGATGATGTTTTAGCAATACCTACAGAAGCTTTAGTAGATAGGAACGGAACTAAATATGTAATGGTAGAAGGTGCACCGGCATCAAGTAATAGTTCAAATGCCAATTCAAATAATAGTTCAAGTAATAATCAAAAAGGTTCATATTCAGGAAGTGGAAATGGACGAGCAGGTGGAAGAATGGGAGGCACATATTCAGGTGCAGGAAAACTTGTTCAGGTTAAGACAGGAATACAAAATGAAAACTATGTAGAGATTTTAGATGGACTAACTGAAGGAGAAAAAGTTTTAGTTACTTTGCCGAAAACTACAACTACTAATACAACAGGAAATAGAAGTGGTTTTGGTGGCATGGGAGGCTTTGGCGGCAGTATAGGAGGCGGAGCCAATAGACAAACAGGTGGTGGAAATGCAGGCAATAGTAGTAATGGCAATGGTAGTAAGAGTGGAAGTACTAATGGCACAAGCAAAGGAAACTAACCAGATAATATAAATTATAATGTGTCATTTTTGAGGATGTCTATCTTTTAAAAATGCCTTACTGGAGGAAGATATTATATGGCAAATGAAATAAACCAAACTGAAGTAATTAAAATGACAAATATAAATAAAACCTATCCAATGGGAAGTAGTGAATTTATAGCATTAGATGATGTTAACCTAACAATAAATAAAGGTGAATATGTGGCAATAGTAGGACCATCTGGTGCGGGTAAATCAACCTTGATGAATATAATAGGTTGCCTAGATACTGCTACAAAAGGGGATTATTTTCTTGATGGGCTAGATACTAGATGTAGTGATTCTAAGCTTGCAGAGATAAGAAATAAAAAAATCGGGTTTATATTTCAAAACTATAATTTGTTACCAAAGTTAAGTGTTTTAGAGAATGTTGAATTACCACTTGTATACTTAGGACTCTCAAATAGTAAAATAAAAGAAAAATCTTTAGTGGCGCTGAAAAAGGTTGGATTAGAATCTCATCTTAAGCATAAACCAACAGAATTATCAGGAGGACAGAAACAAAGAGTTGCAATCGCAAGGGCTTTAGTTACAGAACCTCAAATAATCTTAGCTGACGAGCCTACTGGAGCTCTAGACAGTAAAACAGGTAAAGAAGTTCTTCAGATGATAAAGGAACTTAACGCAGAAGGAAATACGATAGTTATGATTACGCATGATATGGAAATTGCCCAAGAAGCTCATAGAATTATTACTGTTAAAGATGGTAGAATTACCTCAGATAGCATGAAAGAAGGTGAAGTTAGCTAATGAAAGTAACTAAGTTATTTAAAATGGCTTTATCTTCTGTTTGGAGCAATAAGATGAGGTCATTCTTAACAATGTTAGGGATAATTATAGGTATATCTTCTGTAATTGTATTAGTAGGAATTGGACAGGGAACTAATAAGCAGGTTACAGAACAAATAGAAAGTTTGGGTACAAACTTAATTACTGTAAGTATTACTGGAAATAGAACTGCAACCATAACAGACCAAGAGTTAGCAGATTTAAAAACAAAGCCTGGAATAAAAGAAATAGCTCCTGCATTAACATCAGGAAGTGTTAATGTAAAGGCAGGAACAAAATCAGCAACTACTAGCTTAGAAGCATCTACTCCTTCCTATGAGGAAATTAGAAAAATAAGCGTAAGTGCGGGTAGATTTATAAATGATATTGATTTAGAACAAAGATATAAGGTGTTAGTTATTGGTAGTGAAACAGCAGATAATATATTTGGTACAACAGACGTAGTGGGGAAGACAATGTATGTAAATGGAATAGAGTTTAATATTGTAGGGGTACTTACACCACAGGGAAGTACTTCAGCAGGCTCTAGTGACGACAGAATAATACTTCCATTATCTACTGCAGAAAGATTACTTCAAACTACTAAAATAAGAAGTTTTTATGTAGAGGCCAAAGATAAAGATAGTGTTAGTGAAGCTATGTCTTATTTACAATTATTTTTAAATAAGAAGTATAATAATGACACTAAGAGTTATAGAGTATTCGACCAGACATCATTACTTCAAACAGCTAGTACTACAACTGCAAGCTTAACTGCTATGCTAGGAGGAATTGCAGCTATATCCCTTTTAGTAGGAGGTATAGGAATTATGAACATAATGCTTGTTTCGGTTATAGAAAGAACTAGAGAAATAGGAATAAGGAAAGCCATAGGAGCTAAAAGAAGTAGTATTTTACTGCAATTTTTAATTGAATCTGCAAGTATTAGTAGTCTTGGAGGAATAATTGGTGTATTACTTGGCTACTTAGGCGGATATGGAGCACAAAATTTATTTAAAATGAATGTTTATATTTCAGGAAATGTAGTAATTGGAGCATTCGTATTCTCTGTTTTAGTTGGAATAGTATTTGGAATGTATCCAGCTAATAAAGCGTCTAAGTTAAATCCAATTGATGCCTTAAGGTTTGAATAAAAATATAGATATTTGTTTAAAAAGGAATAGCGATTGCTATTCCTTTTTTATATGCAAAACTGCAAAAAACTGCACAAAACCATTTACAAAACTGCACAAAAATGCTAATATCATAATGGAACTGTTGTAAAATGATTTTGGAAAGGGATTAAGAATTATGTTTGCAGAGGAACGTAGAGAACAAATACTCTTGAAAATTAAAAAAACAGGAAGGGTTCTTGCAAAAGATTTATCAGAGGAACTTGAAGTATCTATTGATACAATAAGAAGAGATCTTACCTATATGGAGGAAAAAGGACTTCTTAAGAGGACTCATGGGGGTGCTGTAACTTTATCAAAGGTTAGAAGGCTACCAATGGATGATAAGATTAGATATAGTGATGGAACAGAGCATCAAAATGCTGTAGCAAAAATAGCAGCCAGTTATATTGAGGAAGAGGATACAGTCTTTATTGGAAATGCAAGTATTCATTTTATTATGCTTAAATATCTTCCTAGAGATAAGACATTTACTGTAATCACTAATTCACTTAGAGTGGCAGAACGTCTTAAGGATTTTAATAATATAGAATCATATATAGTATGTGGAAAGATAAAAAGTGAAGAAGGAATAGTAGATGCATTAGCCACTGAATTTGTAAGAAACTTAAGGATAGATAAAGCTTTTTTAACTGGAGGAGGTATTTCTGCAAAACATGGATTAAGCAGCTCGACTCCAGAAGGTGCAATCTTTCATAAAGCTGTAGCGGGAGTGTCTAGAAGGAAGATATGTCTAGCTAATTTTGATAAAGTAGGTACTGAATTCTTTTCAAAAACTCTTGATATAAATGACTTAGACATAATAATTACTGACTGGGAAGCGCCAGATGAAGAAATAGAGAAATTAAAGCAACAAGAAGTTAAGGTTATAATAGCTAAAGAAATATAATTATTGAAAAATGAAAGGAGAAAAAGATGAAAGTAGATTTTTATACATCTAAAAGAGAGTATGACCAAAAAAAAGAGGAGTTTGATAAGGCAATACAAAAGATTATTGAAAAGGGAAACTTTATACTTGGAGAAGAAGTAAGAGAATTTGAAAAGGCAATCGAGGAGTATACAGGAGCTAAGCATGCTATCGGAGTTGCATCAGGTACAGATGCATTGGTTATTGCAGCTGACATTTTAGGATTTAAAGATGGAAAAGAAATCATTACATCACCATTTACGTTTTTAGCATCTGCGTCATGTATAACAAAGCACGGAGGAAAGCCAGTTTTTGTTGATATAGATGAAGAGACCTTTGGTATAGATGTAAATAAAATTGAAGAAAAGATTAATGAAAATACAGTAGGTATATTACCAATACATCTTTTTGATCAAATGCCTGACATGGATAAAATAATGGATGTAGCAGAGAAGCATAATCTTAAAGTTCTAGAAGATGCTGCGGAAGCATTTGGTATGAGATGGAAAGGAAATGGAGAAGAATATAAGCACTCAGGAGCTATAGGAGACTTTGGAGTATTTTCCTTCTTCCCAACAAAAACCCTTGGCGGTTATGGAGATGGAGGAATGATTATAACAAATAATGATGAGCTTGCTAACCTTGCTAAGTGTTATAGGGTACATGGAGCTTCAAAAAAATATCATTATGATTTTATAGGTTATAATTCAAGATTAGACACCCTTCAGGCCTCTATACTATCAGTTAAATTAAAATATATAGATGATGCAATAAAAAGAAGAAAAGAAATTGCAGAGCTTTATATGGAAAAACTAAAAGATTGTAAGAATGTTAGACTTCCAATTGCAAAGGGAGATCAAAAGCAAGTATATTATGTATTTAATATATTAGCTGAAGATAGAGATGGCCTTGCAGAATATTTAAAGAAAAATGAAATTGGATATAGTATCTACTACCCAATACCACTACATCTTCAAGAATCCTTTAAATATTTAGGATACAAAAAAGGAGATTTCCCTGTGGCAGAAAGAATTTGTGGTGAAATATTAGCGTTACCAATATATCCTGAAATAACAAATGAAGAAATTGAATATGTTTGTGATACTATTATAAATTTCTACAAGAATAAATAATTGTGAAAGAAGGATAAGAATATGATAAATAAGAAAATACCTTTTTCCCCTCCAGATATAACAGATTTAGAAATTCAAGCTGTTGTAGAAGTATTAAAGAGTGGATGGATTACATCAGGACCTAAGGTGCAGAAATTTGAGCAGGAAGTAGCAAATTATTCTGATGCAAATTATTCTGTTGCATTAAATAGTGCAACAGCAGGTTTAGAATTAATTCTAAAGGTTTTAAATCTAGGTGCAGGAGATGAAGTAATAACAACTCCATATACTTATGCAGCAACTTCCAATGTTTTAATTCATAGAGGAATAAAACCTGTATTTGTAGATGTTAAAAAGGATAGTTTCTTAATAGATATAGACAAAATATATGATGCAATAACTCCAAATACAAAAGCAATAATGACTGTTGATATTGGAGGAATGCCAGTAGACTATGATTCAGTTAGAGAAGTAATAAAGGCTAAAAATCGTGAAGACATAGTACTTATTTCAGATTCAGCTCATTCTTTTGGGGCAAAGTACAAAGGAAAAAGAGTTGGAGGGCAAATGGATTTTCATGTTTTCTCCTATCATGCTGTAAAAAATCTTACTACAGCTGAGGGTGGATCAATAACCTATAATGACAACAATTTTCATGGAAAACCAGATTTGTTTAGAGAGTTTAAGTATACCGCACTTCAAGGTCAAACAAAGGATGCTTTATCAAAAATGCAGGCTGGAGCATGGAAATATGATATATTAACAGATGGGTTAAAATGCAATATGACTGATATTATGGCTGCAATAGGTTTGGCTCAGCTAAAGAGATATGATGAAATGACAGAAAAGAGAAAAGCTTTATTTAATGTGTATAATAATATATTGAGTGAAAAGGAATGGGCTATTATACCGGTAGCAAATGATGATATTTCGGAAAGCTGCTATCATATATATACATTAAGAATAAAGGGATTTAAAGAAGAACAAAGAGATAGAGTAATTCAGGATATGGGAGAGAAAGATATAGCTACAAATGTTCATTTTATACCACTTCCTATGCTTACTTTATATAAAAACTTAGGATATGATATTAAGGATTACCCTAACGCATATGCTCAATATGAAAATGAGATAACTTTGCCTTTGTATTCAACTTTATCATTAGAAGATGCTGAATATGTAGTAAAGGAATTAATAGAATCAATAGAAAAAGAATTTAAATAGATATAAGTTTAAATAAGCTGTTTCAAAATTTGAAACAGCTTAT
Organism: Clostridium paridis; assembly: GCF_016765615.1. Classification (GTDB taxonomy): domain Bacteria; phylum Bacillota; class Clostridia; order Clostridiales; family Clostridiaceae; genus Clostridium_T; species Clostridium_T paridis. Next base: position 194,709 of record NZ_JAESWA010000027.1, read on the forward strand.
TTTATTACATAGTTGTTGAATTAGCTGTAGCTGATTGAAGAATGTTTATAAGTGTATCCATATCAGCACTTAATTTTTTTAGTCCATCTGTTCTAGTGTTTTGAATATTTATAACATTATCTAGTTGAGTTAAAGCGTCTTGAAAATTCTTATTCTTAACATCAGTTTTTACAGTAGTAAAGGCTGTTTTAGTAGAGTCTTTAGTTGCAGCTAAAGAAGAAACGTCACTATTTATTGTTTGCAATTGAGCATCAATTTTAGATAAGTCATCAGAAGTTAGTTTTTTGCCACTCTGTTTTATATCCTTTATGAGATTTTTTGCAGTTGTTCTTTTCCCTTTAATATCGTTTCTAAGAGCTTGATTAGTCGCGTGATTTTGTTTAATAGTATCTTTCTTTTGTGTAGCAGCAGGTTTGTATTGTTGCCATTCACTTTTAGTCTCAATATTTTGTTGTTGTTTAATTAACCCTGAGCCAAATTGTTTTGTTGCACTAGTACTAGTTTCAGCAGCACTTGCAGAAATTGCTGGAACTAAGCAAGTAATAGCCACCATTGAAGCAAGAACTTTTAACTTTAAATTTTTCATAATAACATCTCCTATTTTAAATTATTTATTAATGTATCAGTTTCATTTACATCAGTGCTATCATCTAGACTGTCTAAGGCATTATTTAAGTTATCTAAGCTGCTATCTACATTATTAATTGATGTATTTGCTGCTTTTGAGTTATCGGTATTAGAATTTTTAGTACTAGGAACAGATTTGGATGATGCTTCAGAACTATTATTTACTTGTTTATTAGAAGCATCTTGTCTCCTTCCGCAGCCAGCAAGGATAGTAAAAGTAAAAAATATAGAAACAACTATAGTAATAAATTTTTTCAAGGTGTAACCTCCTATTTAAACATAAATATTGATTAAAAGTTATTTAATTTATTGCTTACAAATATAGTTTACCAAGTAACCTTAGGCTGAATCTCCGAAAAATTGTGGCAAAATTAAGGCAGAATTAGCGTGGATATGTGAATAAAAAAGTTGGTATGCTATAATCAAACTAAAATATAAGGTGGTAAATTTATGGATAATAGACTAATATATATCGCTGATGATGAAGTTAAGATACAAGAGATAATAAGAATGTTTTTAAAAAAAGAAGGTTATGATGTTGAGACCTTCTCTGATGGAAAAAGTCTTTTAGATCAATTTAAACAAAATCAAGCAGATATGCTTATAATTGATGTAATGATGCCTGGTATTGATGGCCTTGCTCTATGCTCTGAAATAAGAAAAGAGAGTACAGTCCCTATAATTATTATTTCTGCAAAGGATAGTGAATCAGATAAAATAGCAGGACTAATGCTTGGAAGTGATGATTATATGACTAAACCATTTAGTCCAGTAGAATTAGTATTAAGAGTTAAGAGTATTTTTAGGAGAATGGAACTGGAGAGAACTAATAAAGAAAGCAAGTCAATAATAAATATTTCTGATGTTGAGATATTTACAGAGGGTAGATATGCTCTTTGTAAGGGTCAAGATTTAAAACTAACCTCAATGGAATTTAATTTACTATTATATTTATCTAAAAATATAAATAAGGGCGTAAGCAGAGAAGAATTACTAAATAAGATATGGGGCTTTGATAGTGAAGTAGATACAAGGGCGACAGATGATATGATAAAAAGAATAAGAAAAAAACTATTAAATGTAGGATCAGACTTAAAGATAGATACACTTTGGGGATTTGGTTTTATAATAGCTAATAAGTAACAAGAAGGAAATGATATGAAGAGAAAATATAAAACATCAATACAGAAAAGAATATTTTTATCCCATATTATTATTGTAGGGGTTGCACTTTTACTCACAATGATAATTTTTGATGTCTGCCTTAGTTTATACGTAAGGAGAGAAATTAAATCACAAATTATTACATCAGGACAAATGCTTGCTAAGACGATAGAAGAAGAAAATAAAAGCGGAATAGATGTAACTGAAAAATATAAAAATTCTAATGAATTTAATAAGAGTTTAATTCAAATGAATAAAACAATAAAACAATCCCAAGCACTTTTAGATATAAACTATGTGTTATTAGGAAAAAATGAAGATATTATATATCCGCCAAATGAAAATAAACAAGAATATAATTTTATAGAAAAAAATTTAATGAAAGTTGTAAATAGAAGAATTACATTATCCGGTCTTAATAATAACACTACAATTAATTTCAAAATATCAGGAAATAGATATATTTTAGGAGCATTTAACTTAAACTTGAAGGGAAATAAAGGTGGATATCTTATTGTATATTCAGATTTAGCTAAAAGTAGAAGTCTTACTATGGTTGTTAATATTATGTTGTTTTTAATATTACTTGCTGCGGCAGTAATTGCATCAGTTATTTCTAGTAATGTTTCAGAAAAGATATCAAAACCAATATATGAATTAGTGAATTATGCAAAAAAAATTGGAGATAGAGAATATAATGTTAAATTTAAAAAGCAAAATGATGATGAGATTGGTAAGCTAGTAGATAGTATGGAGCTTATGACAAAAAAATTAGCAGCTTACGATGACACCATGAAAACTTTTATGCAAAACGCATCACATGAGCTTAGAACTCCGCTTATGTCAATACAAGGGTACGCTGAGGGAATAAAATATGGTGTAGTAGATGAGCAAGATAAGGCGATTGAAATAATTATAGATGAAAGCAAAAGATTATCAGAATTAGTTGAAAATTTACTATACCTATCAAAAATTGATGCTATGCAGGAGGAATTCAAGTTTGAAGCAGTAAATATTGAAGAAATAATTAGAACTTGTATAGATAGAATAAATGGGATTGCAGTTAAAGAGGGTAAAACAATTAGTCTTTCTTCAAATTTGGGCAATGTAATGATTATGGCAGATGAGGATAAACTTACACGAGCAATGTTAAACATATTTGGCAATTGTCTTAGGTATGCTAAGAAGAATATATATGTTCAATTGAACAAGAATGAGTCGAATATTGAGATTTTAGTTAAAGATGATGGTCCTGGATTTGACAGTAAGGACATAGATAATATATTTGACAGATTCTATAAAGGTAAAGGTGGAAACTATGGATTAGGGTTAGCAATAACTAAAAGTATCATTTTAAGACATGGGGGAACTATAGTTGCTAAGAATAATGTTAATGAAGGAGCTTGCTACATTATTAATTTAAAAGATAACTTATAAATTTCAATAACTTTATTTTGTGGTAAAATTATTATGTAAAATAAAATAATTGGAGATACAATATGAGGAAAATTACTATAGATGAGTTAAAAGCACAAGAAGTTTTTAAAACTCTAAAAAAAGAAACATTAGATGCTTTAGTAAAGAATATAGTTGTAACAAGCGTTGAAAAGAATTCCCATGTTTTTAGAGATAAAGAAAAAGTTGATACAGTATACATAGTTTTAAGTGGAAAGTTTTCTTTATATAAGCTTGGAGAAAACTCTAATAAGAAAATAATATATATATTAGGTACTGGGAAAATATTAAATGATGTTATTCTAGATAATCTTGCAGCATCTATTAATTGTGAGGCTTTTGAAGCAGGAGAGCTTATAGCTATAAAAAAATCAGAACTACTTGATATTATGAGTAGAGATTTTGAATTAACTAAAATAATAGTTAATTCTTTGACAATAAAAGTCAGAAGATTATATAGGCAATTAAAGAATACAACACCTCTAAAAATTGAAAAAAGAGTGGCTGCAAAGCTATGGAAACTATGTAAGGACTACGGAGTAGATTATGATGAAGGGTCTCTTATAGATATGAGGATAACTGTAACATATCTAGCAGATATGTTCGGAAGTCAGAGAGAAACTATATCGAGAGCTTTAAAACAACTAGAAGAATTGAGTTTAATAGAAATGAGAGATAAGAAGATATTCATTATTAATAAAGAAAAGCTTTTGAAATATTTTAAAGGACTGTGATTATTATCACAGTCCTTTGTTTTAGGGTTATTTTATAATAAATTTATAGAAAAGAGGAGGAGTTGTTGTCATGTTTAGTGAAGAAATTAACAAAGTAAGTGAAGCTGCAAAAGCAAAGATAGGCTTACTAAACAAGAATAAGTTTGGATACTTGCTGTCGGCAATGTTTGCTGGGTTGTATGTAGGATTAGGAATAATGCTTATATTTACAATCGGAGGATTATTATCATCTGGAAATTCTCCAGCAACTAAGATTGTTATGGGATTAGGTTTTGGTGTAGCACTTAGCTTAGTAATTTTTGCTGGCTCAGAACTGTTTACAGGAAACAATTTTGTAATGACTGTTGGAATATTAAAAGGAAAAACTTCAGTTTTAGATGCAATTAAAATTTGGATTTTTAGTTTTGTTGGAAATCTAATTGGTTCAGTATTAGGAGGATATCTTTATTATGCTACAGGGTTAGGTAAAGCAGCAGTAGGAGAATTTATTGTTAAGACTGCAGCGACAAAGATGGGACTACCTATTCATGAACTAATAACTAGAGGGATATTTTGTAACATATTAGTTTGCCTTGCAGTTTGGTGTACTTACAGAATGAAAGAAGAAACTGGTAAGCTTATTATGATTTTTTGGTGTCTTTTTGCATTTATAACTTCTGGATTTGAGCACAGTATCGCAAATATGACATTACTATCTATTAGTTTATTTATACCTCATACTGCTGCAGTTAGTATAGGTGGTTTTATATATAATATAGGATTTGTAACATTAGGTAATTTTATTGGAGGCGCTTTATTTTTAGCAATACCATATTACCTTATTTCAAAAGATAAATAAGATATTCTGCATAAAAAAATATTAAGAGGTGTAAGTCATGGGGTTTAAATTAACTGTTGAAAACTTTAATTTGTTATTAGAGAGATATTCTAAGGATTATAAGATATTTGCTCCAAAAATTCTAACAGGAAAAGGAACCTTTTCGGATACAGACATAGTTAGATATGGAGAAATATCAGATATTGAGGAAGTAGAATTCAATCAAAAGTCAGCATTTTCTTATAAGGAAACACTACTACCTATAACTCAAACTTTGTTCTATTTTACTGAGGATCAGTGGATTGAGCCAAAGGAAGAGGAAAAAGGAGCACTAATTTTCTTAAGAAGTTGTGATATTCACTCTGTTAAGAGGATAGATGATATATATTTGAAAAATGGAGTAGAAGATCCATACTATAAGAAGTTAAGAGAAAAAGCAAAGTTTATACTTATTGGATGTGAAAGTAGCTTTGATAATTGTTTTTGTGTAAGCATGGGAACAAATAAAACAGACGAACAAGATGCTTATGTAAAACTAGATGGAAATATGGTTTACTTTGATGTAAAGGATTCACAATTAGAAGCGTATATAGGTGATTTAGAGAGAGAAACTGTGGATATATCACCTGATTTTGTGGACAAAAACGAAGTATCTGTGAATATTCCTGATAACTTAGATATTAAGGTTATGGATTCAGAAGTATGGAAAGAGTATTCAGCTAGATGCATAGCTTGTGGAAGATGTAATTTTGTTTGTCCTACTTGTACATGCTTTACCACACAGGATATTTTCTATAAGGATAATGCAAAAGCAGGAGAAAGAAGAAGAGTTTGGGCTTCTTGTCATGTAGATGGATATACAAATATGGCTGGAGGACATAGCTTTAGATTAGACAAAGGACAAAGAATGAGATTTAAAGTTCTACACAAAGTATATGATTATAAAAAGAGATGGGGATATCATATGTGTGTAGGTTGTGGTAGATGTGATGATATCTGTCCAGAATATATTTCCTTCTCAAACTGTGTAAATAAATTAGAAACTGCAATGGACGAGGTGAATAAAAATGAGTAATGTATATATGCCATTTAGAACTGAAATATTAGATATAAAGCAACATACTGATATTGAATATACTTTTAGATTATCTTTCCAAGGTGAAGTTAAACCAGGGCAGTTTTTTGAATTATCTCTTCCTAAATACGGGGAAGCGCCTATCTCTGTTTCAGGAATTGGGGAGGGTTATGTAGAACTAACTATAAGAAGGGTTGGAGTTGTAACTAATGAGATATTCAACTACCATGTAGGTCAAAACTTATTTATGAGAGGACCTTATGGGAACGGTTTTGATACAGAAATTTATAAGGGAAAAGAACTTATCGTAGTAGCAGGTGGAACAGGTTTATCTCCAGTTAGAGGGGTTATAGATCATTTTGCAAAGAATAGAGAAGAAATAAAAAAGGTAACTTTAATTACTGGATTTAAATCTCCAAAAGATATTCTATTTAAAGAAGATTTAAGTGTGTGGGAAAAAACAATAGATATAGTATTAACTGTAGATGGAGCGGATGAAGATTATAAAGGGAATGTAGGACTTGTTACAAAGTATATACCAGAAGTTAAAGTTGAAGATATGAATTCACTTCAAGTTATCGTTGTTGGTCCTCCTATTATGATGAAATTTGCAGTAGCAGAATTTTTGAAATTAGGGTTAAAAGAAGAAAATATATGGATTTCACAAGAAAGAAAGATGTGTTGTGGCGTTGGAAAATGCGGACACTGCAAAATAGATGATACTTATGTATGTATAGATGGGCCTGTGTTCAATTATACAAAAGGAAAGCTATTAAGGGATTAGGGGGAATAGAAGTGGATATAAATACTAAGGCTCTCAAAAAAAATGCTTTTAGAGTTACAAAGAAAAGAGGAATGACAGCCTCAAGAATAAGAGTTCCTGGAGGACATTTAAAAGCAGAATATTTAAGTCTAATTCAAGAAATTGCTGATAAGTATGGTAATGGGACAGTACATTTAACTACTAGACAAGGTTTTGAAGTACCAGACATAGATATGAAGGATATACCTGAAGTTAATAGATTGCTTCAACCTATTATAGAAGGACTAGAAATTAATCAAGAAGTACCAGGAGAAGGATATACTGCAGCGGGAACTAGAAATGTATCTGCATGCATAGGTAATAGAGTGTGCCCTTTTGCTAATTATGATACATCTGGATTTGCTCAAAGAATAGAAAAAGATATTTTCCCTAATGACTTACACTTTAAGATAGCTTTAACAGGTTGTCCTAATGATTGCATGAAGGTAAGGATGCATGATTTTGGTATTATAGGCATGACAGAGCCACAGTATGATGCTTATAGATGCATAGGTTGTCAAGCTTGTGTAAATAACTGCAAAAAAAGAGCAACTGGTGCATTAAAATTTGAAAACTTTAAAGTTGTTAGAGATCACGATAAATGTATAGGCTGTGGGGAATGCGTAGGAAAATGCCCAACAGGTGCTTGGACTAGAAGTGAAGAAAAGTATTATAGATTAGCTATCATGGGAAGATCAGGTAAGAAAAATCCTAGATTAGCAGAAGATTTTATTATCTGGGCAGATGAATCTAGCATAAGAAAAATTATTTTAAATACTTATGACTATGTTACTGAGTATATTGATAAGGAAGCTCCTGGTGGAAAAGAGCATATAGGATATATTATTGATAGAACTGGCTTTGAAGAATACAAAAAGTGGGCATTTAAAGATGTTGAACTTGGAGAAAAGGCTATTGTTAAAGATAATATATACTGGAGTGGAATTAGATATTAACAAGATATATAAAAAAGTCCCCAAAATGTCTTATACATTTTGGGGACTTTTTTTAAAATGTAACCTTAGGAACTTCAGTTGCCCCTTGGGTAGCCTTGAAATATTCTTTGTCTGGATATTTTGATCCGAAAAACATATTAACAAAAAATCTTTTTTTATAGCTGTTAAAATCCTGGACAGAATCGTTATAATCTTTTCTTGCAACAGCTATTCTATTTTCAGTGCCAGCTAACTCATCTTGAAGTCTCATAAAGTTTTCATTTGCTTTTAAAACAGGATAATTTTCTACTATAACATTAAGACTTCTTAGAGCAGTAGTTAACTCAGCATCTCCTTGAGCCTTCATTGCAGGAGAGGAAGTTCCAGCAATTTTCATTCTGGCATTAGCAATATCAGTAAATACCTTTTCTTCATGACTTGTATAACCCTTCACTGTTTCTACAAGATTTGGAATTAAATCATTTCTTCTTTGAAGCTGATTATCTACTTGGCTAAAGTTTGAAGCCACTTTTTGATCCTTTGATATTAACTTATTATAGCTAGTTATATATGTTCCACCTAATATGGCGATTACAGCTATAATAATTATTATGGGTATTAATAATGAAGAGATCTTTTTCATTTTTTACCTCCTTAAGTTTATATTCTTACCAGCCACCAGAGGAACCTCCTCCACCAGAGGAACCGCCGCCGAAGCCTCCGGAAGAACCTCCAGAACCTCCAGAACCTCCAGAACCTCCGAATGGACCACCACCTCCATAATAGCCACCCCAAAAACCACCATAATATCTTCCACCATTTCTTCCTCTAGGACCTCCACCGCCAAACAAACGAATAACAATTATAAATAATATAATTGAGAATAAGGGAAGGATTCCTCTAAATAAAGAGGATGTATTTTGAATATTTGTGGAAGTATCTACATCAGCGTTAGAGCTTGGTAGTGGATTATTATTGGTATAGTTACTTACATCTATGTTGTACTCCTGTCCAATGTTCGTAAGTATTCTGTTATATAGAGTTATTATGCCTTTATCGTATTCTCCAGCTTTAAAAAAGCTTGATAATTCTCTCAAATATGTACCTGTTTTTGCATCTGGTAAGATTCCTTCCAATCCATAACCCACTTCAACCCTAAACTTCCGATCATTTTTTGAGATTAATATTAAGACACCATTATTTTTTTCTTTATTTCCTATTCCCCATTGTCTAAAAAGAGAATTAGCGTAGTCCTCTATTGTGGTATTGGCTAATGAATTAATTGTTACCACTGCAATTTCAGCTGTAGTTTTATTTTTAATTTCTTCAGAAGTCCTTAATATATAATCCTTAGTATCTGAAGAAAACATTTTTGCATAATCTTGAAAATAAATATTAGAAGTAGGTTTGGTAGGAATTTCTGATTTTTTATTAGTGCAGCTTATAAATAACATTGATATAATAACAAAAAATCCAAAGAAAAGTTGTAGATTCTTTCTATTCATGATTACCTCCCAAAATAAAGACTTATAAACCGTATCAATGATAGTTTGTGTAAAATATACTAAGTTTATAAGTTAATTAAAGATTTTGATAATTGACAATAAAGAACGAGTATTATATATTAACATTGTAGATTTCATTAGAACCAAGGAAAGAGGTGCTTTTGTGAGCGGGGTAGTATCTAAATAGATTAATTTTATATTTCTAAATAAATTTTTAAATGATGGTATAGTATACCTTTATTTGCTATGGGTTTATTTAGAGAATCTATGAAGATACAGAGCCATAAGTACTCATTTAATATGATAGGAAAAGTCTATCATTTAATAAGTTTGCATATTTTTAGCTATGGTGTATCCATAGCTTTTTTTATTTAATAATAGAGGGTTATGATAACTTTCGGAATTTACTAATGAAATCTTTTTTTCGTTGTGTCTTCATAGAATGATATATTCTATGTAAGGAGAGAGATGAATGAATAATAATACATTGGAAAAACTTCAATTTGAGGAATTAAAGGAGATTGTAAAATCCTACTGCGTTAGTGGACTTGGGAAAAAACTAATTGATAAGCTTATGCCTAGCACGAATATAAAGGTAGTTGAAAAAAGGTTAAGTGAAACAAGTGAAGGCAGAGAATTATTAGGTTCAAGTAATTATGTACCTTTAGATGGTATATTCAATATAGATAATTTAATAACAGCCATTGAAAAAGGAGCTGTATTAGAGCCAGAAGACTTAGGGGTTTTTTGCAATTTTTTAAGAGGATGTAGAAAAATAAAAGAATATATGAAGGGTAAAGAATTTTATGCCCCTACATTAAGTTCTTATGGAGATAATATCACTGAATTAAGATATATAGAAGAAGAAATAGAATATTCAATTAAAGGAAATAGAGTGGATTCAAATGCAACTAAAGAGCTGAAAAAAATAAGGAAGTCTATTGATATTGTTGAAGGAAGAATACAAGAAACTCTAAATAAGTTTTTAAAAAATAGTGCTTATAAGAATTATATACAAGACTTTTTTATAAGCAAAAGGAATGATAGGTTTACCATACCTATAAAGGCAGCATATAAAAACCATGTAGATGGGACTATAATAGAAGTTTCATCAAAAGGATCAACAGTATTTATAGAGCCTAGTTCTGTTTCTAAAAATACATCTGAATTAATGGAATTAAAGGCTCAAGAATCCATAGAAGAATATAAGGTTTTGGCAACTATAACTGGAATGATATTTGAAAGTTTAAAACAAATTAAAATAAATATTGAGGTTATTTCTGAATATGACATGATATTTGCGAAAGCTAAGTATAGTAGAGCAATATGTGGCATAAAACCAAAACTAAATGATTATGGATATATAAATATTATTAAAGGTAAACATCCATTACTTGAGGGAAGGGTAGTACCACTTGATATAAGTGTTGGTAAAGATTATAGAACACTTATTATTACAGGTCCAAATGCTGGAGGCAAGACAGTAGTTCTAAAAAACTTAGGGTTATTAACTCTTGCAACTCAAGCTGGATTTCATATTCCGGCTGAAGAAGGAACAGAAATAGCAGTGTTTGAAAAAATCTTTGTTGATATTGGTGATAATCAAAGTATAGAGAACTCACTAAGTACCTTCTCTTCTCATATTAAGAATCTAGCGTCAATGATAAATGGTTGTAATAGATCTACGTTAATAATTTGCGATGAGATAGGGAGTGGAACAGAGCCGAATGAAGGAGCAGCAATAGCCATTGCTGTTTTAGAAGAGTTTTACCATAGCGGATGTATAACACTAGCAACTACTCACTATGGAGAAATAAAAAACTTCTCAGAGGGCCATCAAGATTTTGAAAATGCAGCTATGCAATTTGAAAATGAAACATTAGAACCTTTATATAAGCTAGTTATAGGTAAATCAGGTGATAGCAATGCATTCTGGATATCTAGAAAGATGGGAATAAGTGATTCTGTAATTGAAAGAGCACAAAGCTATATAGAAAATAAGAATTATAACTATAGCTTAGTGAGAGATAGCAAAGTTAAGAAGTACACTATGGTTGAAGAACCATCAGAGATTAAGCAGGAAACTTATGAAGTAGGGGATAAGGTTTTACTGCTTGAAAAAAATGATTATGGAATAGTATATAAGACGGCAGATAAACTAAATAACTTAGTGGTTCTATACAAAGGCAGCTTTATTGAGGTAAATGATAAGAGAATAAAACTAGAACTTAAAGCTAAGGAGCTGTACCCTGAAGATTACGATATGGATAGTTTATTTAGGTGCTATAAAGAGAGAAAGTTAGAACGGGATATAGAAAGAGGTTCCAAGAAAGCATTAAAGAAAATACAAAAAGAAATTAGAAAAAATAAATAAAAATTAATAGCCATTGCAGTATAATTATATGTAATGGCTATTATATTGAGAAAGTTTCAGGAGGTAAAGATGGATATAAAAATAAATAAAGAGTTTCTATTAAAAACTGCAAAAGAAATATTAGAATTTGATAGTCCTAGTGGTTTTTGCTTTGAAATTATGAAGAAAATAGAAGAATATGCGAAAGAATTCAATTATTCTTTTGAGACTACAAATAAAGGATGTGGAATAATCACTATTCCAGGTAAATCTAGTGATAAAGTAGTGGGATTATCAGCACATGTAGATACATTAGGTGCGATGGTTAGGTCTATTACATCGAATGGGACACTTAAATTTACTTTGGTTGGTGGACCTATAGTTCCAACACTTGATAGTGAGTATTGTAAAGTTAGGACTAGAGAAGGAAAGATCTATACGGGGACATTTTTAAGTACTAGTCCAGCAGCACATGTTTATAAGGATAGTTCAACTAAGAAACGTGATGATGAAAACATGGAAATAAGATTAGATGAAAGGGTAACCAATAAAGAGGATGTTCAGAAATTGGGCATATGTGCTGGGGACTTCGTTTTTATAGATCCTAAAACAACAATAACTAATAGTGGATTTGTAAAATCAAGATTTATTGATGATAAAGGTAGCGTTTCCTGTTTAATAGGATTGTTGGAGTTTTTTAGTAGAGAAAAGATTATTCCAACATATACAACAAAAATATTTATTTCAACATATGAAGAGGTAGGGCATGGATCATCCTATATACCTAGTGATATAACTGAAATGATAGCTGTTGATATGGGGTGTATAGGAGAAGATTTAAGTTGTACTGAATATCAGGTATCAATATGCGCTAAGGACTCAGGTGGACCATATGATTATAATATGGTAACAGACTTAATAAATTTAGCAAAAACTAATAAAGTAGAGTATGCGGTAGACATTTATCCTATGTATGGATCAGACGTTGGAGCTGCGCTTAAAGGTGGGAACGACATAAGAGGAGCACTTATAGGACCGGGAGTACACGCATCTCACGGAATGGAGAGAACACACTACGATGCTTTTGAAAATACAATAAAATTGTTATACTTGTACTTAACAAAATAAGAGAAAATAGATTTAAAGATATAAAAAAAGGTAACTAAGCGATTAACACTTATATAAATATGTATATAAGAAATTAATCTTTTTGGTTACCTTAAATTAATTAACTAAGAAAAGTTAGATGATAACAAATCTTCTGCGTTTGATTCGGATATGCCTTTGATTATGGAGATTTCACTTATCAATATTTTCTTTGCAGTGAGGAGAAGTTGTTTTTCGCTACTGTTTAATGGTTTATTTTCTCCTAGCAGCATTAAGTCATGGACAACTTCAGATCCCTCCATTATTTTCCCTGTTTTAACCTTGGCCATATTAATGTGATATCTTTCTCTATAGCTAAGCTCTTGACTAGTAAATAACTTTTTTGTTTTAAAGTTAATCAAGACATCTTTTAGCATATTTTCATCACTAACAAGTCGTATACCGGTATTTGGCGCTTTGCTTAATGGCACCATTACCTGCATTTTATTACTAAGTATGTTTATTATGAAATACTTCTCTGGGGTACCAGAAACTTCTTTATCTTCTATGCCTTGAATTATACCAGCCCCCTGCATTGGGTAGATAACTCTATCACCGATTTGAAACATATAATTCACCTCCAATATAACCAATTAATATATTAATTATATCACTTTAATATGTTTCAAGCAAATATATAATAATATCATGGCATGGTAATGCTTGTCAACGTATTATTATAAAAAATTAATTAGATAATAAAAATTACTTAAAATGCTTTTAGCCTTTGAATAAGCATCTTAAGTAATTTATTTAGTATAAGTTAAATTATAAAAGAGAAGTTATATATGGCTCAATATCAGAAGGTTCGATAGTAGATTCAAAGCGGTTAACAACTTCACCGGCCTTATTAACTAAAAATTTTGTGAAATTCCACTTTATTGAGTCTCCCAAAAGTGTTTCAGGATATTTTTCTGAAAGAAATGCTCTTAGAAATTTTCCTGTAGTAGTACTATCATCAATCCCTTTAAAGGGAGCTTCTGACTTAAGGAACTTAAATAAATCATGAGCATTCTCACCGTTCACATCTATTTTTTCGAATATTGGGAAGGTAACACCATAGTTGATTTCACAGAAGTTTTTGATATCTTCACTAGTTCCAGGCTCTTGGTTAGCAAACTGATCGCAAGGGAATCCAAGAATCTCAAATCTCTCATTTCCTAGTTTTTTATATAAAACTTCTAAGTCCTTATATTGAGGAGTAAAACCACATTTGCTTGCAGTATTTACAATAAGTAAAACCTTGCCTTCATATTTTCTTAGAGAAACATCTTCTCCATTTATATTCTTTGCTGAAAAATCATAAATTGACATAATATTAAGCCTCCATTAATTTTATAATATCTTTTTCTATTTTTGATGGTGAAGTAGTTGGTGCAAATCTATCTACTACGTTACCATTTTTATCTATAAGAAATTTTGTGAAATTCCATTTGATTTCGCCCCCTAGTATACCAGGCTTTTCAGTAGTTAAATATCTAAATACTTCATGAGCTGTTGGACCTTTTACATCTACTTTTTCAAATAATGGAAAAGTTACTCCATAATTAATTTCACAAAAATTTTTAATATCATCACTAGTTCCTGGTTCTTGTTTTGCAAATTGATTACAAGGGAATCCAAGAATTTCAAATTTGTCATTACCTAATTTTTTATATATGGCTTCTAGGTCCTTATACTGAGGAGTAAAACCACATTTGCTTGCAGTGTTTACTATAAGAAGAACCTTTCCTTTGTATTCACTTAAGGAAATCTCCTTACCAGTTATTGATTTGGCTGAAAAATCATAAATTGACATATTAAATCCTCCTATTAATTGTGTTATTGAATATATTATAGCACAAATTAAATTGTGTGCAATTAAATTTTATAAAATAATACTTTGTGAAATTATATTTTTAATTTATAATAAGATATGAAGTATTATAAATTAGAAATACAGGAGATGTATAAGATGAATTTTGAAGATGGATTAAAGCTAGAAAATCAACTATGTTTTTCAATATATGCAACATCAAGAGCGATAACAAAGATATATAGACCTTTTTTAGATAAGTTAGGAATAACTTATCCTCAATATTTAGTAATGCTAGTACTATGGGAGAAGGAAAATATAACTCTTAAGGAGTTGAGCAACAGATTATATCTAGATTCAGGAACTCTGACACCATTACTTAAAAGATTAGAGGCGATGGAGCTGTTAAAAAGGCAGCGTTCAAGTGAAGATGAAAGAATACTTTGCGTGAATATTACTGAAAAGGGAAAAGAGCTTAAAGAACAGGCACTAACTATACCAGAATGTATTTTAAAATCAATTAATATGAATATAGAACAGTTGATTAAGTTTAAAAAGGATACAGATATACTTCTAGATAGTATTAAAAATTTATAATAATAGAAATACAATCCTCCTTAAATTCATTATGTTAAATCTATAATTTAATATGATTTAACAAAATATTAATGAAAGATTAAAAATATATAGTTAAATATATAACAATCAAGTATAATGTTAATTGGATTTTACTGAAAGATATAGGGGGATAAACTAATGAGAAAAAAAGTTAGTCTAAGAGGAATACGTGCAAAATTAGTTACAGGTTTTTTATCTATTTGCATTATACCATTATTGGTATTAGGTATTTCCTCATATTTACAATCAAAATCAACATTAACTAAAAAGTTTGAAGTGACAAGCGGACAAACTGTATCAGAAATTAATAAGGCTGTAGATACATATTTAAATTCAAAAGTTACTATGGTAAATATGGCTTCAGGAAATGACAGCTTTGTATCATTTGATGGAAGTCAAGAGAAAACTACACTGGTATATAGGTACTTGCAAGATATTCAGGTAAGCAGTAAAGATATAATTTCAGCAAGTATGGGAACAGAAGATGGTAAGTATTTCAGATATCCAGAAGCACAAATGGAAGCTGGGTATGATCCAAGAACTAGAGATTGGTATAAACTTGCGTTAGATAATGAAGGAAAAGCAGTAATTACGAAAGCAACTAAAAATGCTGCAACAGGTCAAATTATGACCAGTGTTGCAAAAGCTGTAATTAACAATGGAAAAGTTATAGGCGTTGTTGTAGTAAATATAGATTTAAATGCTATGGCAGATAAGTTTAAGGACTCAAAGATTGGAGACAGTGGATATGTATATATTTCTGATTCAGAAGGTGTAATTTTATCCCATCCAAATAGCAAAATAATTGGAACACCAGAAGCTACAAAACTTAGTATCTGGAATGATATAAAGAATGGTAAAAGTGGACTTATAAGATATACATATAATGGTGCTGATAAATACTCAAGCTATATTACTAATGAAACTAGTGGATGGAAGATAGTTGCTGCCATGGGTATTACAGAAGTAGATAATGATGTTAATGCAATAAGAAATATAATGCTTATAGTAATAGCAGCAGTTATAGTAATAGCTATATTTGTATCACTTTATTTAAGTAGTGGAATGGCTAAGAATGCAAAACAGTTAAGTAAGGCATTTAATGATGCAGCAAATGGAGATTTATCTGCAAAAGTAGACATTAAGTCTAAGGATGAATTTGGAGATTTGGGAAAAGACTTTAATAGTATGTTGGCAAACATAGCAAAATTAATGAAGGATGTTAAGATGTCATCAGAAACCGTGGCAGAAAACTCACAAATACTTTCTACAATGGCTGGAGAGACTACGGTATCTATAACTCAAGTATCTAAAGCTATCGAAGAAATTGCTTTAGGAGCAACTCAACAAGCACAAAGTTCACAAGATGCAGCGATGGATATTAGTAATTTAGCCATAGGAATTGATGAAATATCAGCTACAACAAAAGATGTAGAAAATCTATCTCGTAATGCATTAGAACTAGGTAACAAAGGATTAGATATGGTTAATGATTTAGCTACTAAATCAAGTAAGACTAAGAGTTCTTCAATAGAAGTAAGTGAAATTGTTATGGAAATGAGTAAAAATACTGAAGAGATAAATATGATTTCAGATGCTATCGTAGATATAACGGATCAAACTAATTTATTAGCACTTAATGCTAGCATAGAAGCAGCAAGAGCAGGGGAAGCTGGTAAAGGATTTGCTGTTGTAGCAGAAGAAATAAGACAATTAGCAGAACAATCAAGGAATTCTACTGAAGAGATTAGAAAGATTATTGAGTCAGTTAAGAGTATGTCAAAATCAGCAGTCAAAGCAATTGAAAGTTCTAATGCTATTGTGAATGAGCAAGAAGTTGCAGTGGTTGAAACAGAGAAGATATTTAATGATATATTAAAATCTATTAATGGATTAACTGATGGAATAAAGACAATCATTAGCTCTACATCAGTGATTGCAGCTAAGAAAAATAATGTAATTATGCAGATTGATAATATTTCAGCAGTATCACAAGAGACAGCTTCTGGATCAGAAGAGGTTTCAGCTTCAGCCGAGGAGATAAATGCCACAATGGAAGAAGTAGCAAGATTTACAGAGGAGCTTCAAGATTTATCAACTCTTCTTAAAGCTGGAGTTAGTAAGTTTAAAATTGAATAGATATACTATTATTAAGTTAACAACTTGAGAATAAAATGCAAAGCATAAGTCCTATGGATTTATGCTTTGTTTTTTATAAAATTACATTTCAAATAAACATTTTAATAAGAATAAGAAGCAATTCTATGTTGGGTAATTAAGGATAGAAGTGTAATTTAAGGAGAACAGCAGAATGTTAAAAAAACATATAATGTTCAGGCCTATGTGAGACGATAATTAATTGAACTTAAACTAAGGATAAGAGGAGGATTAACTAATGAAACAAAATATTAGACTAAGAGGAATACGTGCAAAATTAGTTACAGGTTTTTTATCTATATGCATCATTCCTTTAATAGTATTGGGAACTTTTGCGTATTTTCAATCAAAGACAACTTTAACAAAAAAGTTTGAAGCAACTAGCAGTCAAACTATATCAGAAATTAATAAGGCTGTAGATAACTATTTAAATGCAAAAGTAGTCTTAGTAAATATGGCTTCTAGTGAGGATAGTCTTGAAAGTTTTGATGGAACGCAAGAAAAAAGTGCTATATTATATGAGCACTTGCAAGGAATGCAAGGAAGTAGTAAAGATATAATTGCAGCATATATGGGAACTGAACAAGGGGGATTTTACAGATATCCAGAAGCTAAAATGGCTGAGGGATATGACCCAAGAGTAAGGGATTGGTATAAGCTTGCATTAGATAATGAAGGAAAAGCAGTTATTACAAAAGCATATAAAAGTGCAGCAACAGGTCAATTTTTAGTAAGTGTTGCGAAGGCAGTAATTAGTAATGGAAAAGTAATAGGTGTAGTATCAGTTGATGTAGATTTAAGTGCCTTAGCTAACACTTTTAAAGATTCAAAAATTGGAGATAGTGGATATGCCTATATAGCAGATAGCGATGGGGTAATTATATCTCACCCTAAAACTGAACTTATTGGAACACCAGAAGCTTCAAAGCTTAGTATATGGAATGATATAAAGAATGGTAAGAATGGTTTTATAAAATATAATTATAATGGTGCAGACAAGTTTTCAAGTTACATAACCAATGACACTAGTGGGTGGAAGATAGTGGCTGCCATGGGTATTACAGAAGTAGATAATGATGTAAATGCAATAAGAAATATTATGCTTATAGTAATTGCAGCGGTTATAGTGATATCTATATTTGTATCACTTTATTTAAGTGGTGGAATTGCTAAGAATGCAAAACAGTTAAGTAAAGCATTTAATGATGCGGCGAATGGAGATTTATCTGCAAAAGTAGACATTAAGTCTAAAGATGAATTTGGAGACTTAGGTAAAGATTTTAACAGTATGATTAGTAATATTGCGAGTTTAATGAGTGATGTTAAAATATCATCAGAAACTGTAGCAGAAAACTCACAAACACTTTCTACAATGGCTGGAGAGACTACTGTATCTATAACTCAAGTATCAAAAGCTATTGAAGAGATTGCTTTAGGAGCAACTCAACAAGCACAAAGTTCGCAAGATGCAGCTAGTGATATTAGTGAATTAGCTACAGGAATTGATGAAATATCAGCTACAACCAAAGATGTAGAAAATCTATCTCGTAATGCATTAGAACTAGGTAATAAAGGAATAGACATGGTTATTGATTTAGCAGTTAAATCAAGTAAAACTAAGAGTTCTTCTATAGAAGTAAGTGAAATTGTTATGGAAATGAGTAAAAATACTGAAGAGATAAATATGATTTCAGATGCTATCGTAGATATAACGGATCAAACTAATTTATTAGCACTTAATGCTAGTATAGAAGCAGCAAGAGCAGGGGAAGCTGGTAAAGGATTTGCTGTTGTAGCAGAAGAAATAAGACAGTTAGCTGAGCAATCAAGGAATTCTACTGAAGAAATTAAAAAAATTATCGAGTCAGTTAAGAATATGTCAAAATCAGCAGTTAAAGCAATTGAAAGCTCTAATGCTATTGTAATTGAGCAAGAAGTTGCAGTGGTTGAAACAGAGAAGATCTTTAATGAAATATTAAAATCTATTAATGGATTAACTGATGGAATAAAGACAATTATTAGTTCTACTTCAGTAATTGCAGCTAAGAAAAATAATGTAATCATGCAGATTGATAATATTTCAGCTGTATCTCAAGAGACAGCTTCTGGATCAGAAGAAGTTTCAGCTTCAGCCGAGGAGATAAATGCCACAATGGAAGAAGTTGCAAGATTTACAGAGGAACTTCAAGACTTAGCTAAACTTCTTAATGAAGGTGTTAGCAAGTTTAAAATTGGTTAATATCTTTAGTTGAAGAAAATATAATACTATGCTATTATGAAGGAGACAATTTAATAATAAAAAACACAGGGGTGTTGGGATTTGACCGACTGAGAAAAAGAACTTATTCTTTTAACCCTATGAACCTGAACTGGGTTATTCCAGCGTAGGAAGTTGTTTTCTTTATTTTATAGAAGGTAATTTTAAGCACAAATCCTATGGATTTGTGCTTTTTTTATTAAAGTGACACACAAAGGAGGAATATGATGAAAACTAAAAAATTAACTATAGCGTCTTTATTTATAGCAATTGGAGTAGTAACAGGGAATTTGATTTATATACCAATAGGAGCATCAAAATGCTTTCCTATGCAAGGCACGATTAATGTCTTATCAGGAATATTGTTAGGTCCTGGATATGGAGTTGCAGTAGCTTTTTGCATTTCATTATTAAGAAATATTCTTGGAACAGGAACTCTTTTGGCTTTTCCTGGAAGTATGATAGGGGCTTTCTTGGCAGGTTACCTATATCTTAAAACTAAAAAAAGTTTTCTTGCAGTTTTAGGGGAAGTATTTGGTACAGGAATCTTAGGAGCATTACTATCTTTTCCTATAGCTAAGCTAATAATGGGAAAAGAAGTAGGTGCACTGTTTTATATAGTTCCATTTTTAATAAGTACTGTAGGGGGTAGTCTAATAGCATACTTATTAGTTAGAGTTTTAAACTCTACAAAGCTAATATCATTAAATAATAAAGATTTATAAATAAATATAAGTGGAAACAAGTGTATATTAAATTTTAACTAAATATAAGGAGGTTTTTATGAAAAAGGTATTAACTATAGCAGGATCAGATAGCTGCGGAGGAGCAGGAATACAAGCAGATCTTAAAACTTTTAGTGCTAATGGAGTGTATGGTATGAGTGTTATAACGGCAGTAACTGCGCAAAACACTCAAGGAGTTTTTGATGTGCAAGATTTGGATGCAAAAATAATCAAAGGGCAAATAGATGCAATATTTACGGATATAGAAGTAGACGCTGTTAAAATAGGAATGGTTTCACAAATCTCAACTATAAAAGCGATAGCAGAAAAACTGAAATTATATGAGCCTAAGAACTTAGTACTAGATCCAGTGATGATATCTAAAAGTGGATATTCTTTATTGAAGCCTGAATCAGAGAGAGTATTAATAGATGAATTGATACCACTAGCTTATATAATTACGCCTAATGTTCCTGAGGCAGAGGAAATTCTAAAAACAGTGAATTCAACAGTAGTTACAATAGAAACTGTTGATGATATGGAAGCAGCTGCAAAAGAGATATATAAACTTGGATGTAAAAATGTATTGTTAAAAGGTGGCCATATTGAAGGAGAAGCTATTGATGTATTATATGACGGAAAGGAAATTATACATTTCCAATCTGAGAGGATTAATACAAAAAACACTCATGGAACAGGATGCACCTTGTCTTCAGCAATTGCATCTAATTTAGCTCTTGGATTTGATATTAAAGAAGCTGTTAATAAAGCTAAAAAATATATAACCTTAGCAATAGAACATTCACTAGATATAGGAAAAGGTGTTGGACCTACACATCATTTCTATGAACTTTATAAAAAAGGAGGATTACTAAATGAAGATTAATGAAGAAGTAGCTGGATTATTAGAGAAAGTAAGAGAAAAGGGACCACTAGTGCATCACTTAACAAATTATGTAACAGTAAATGACTGTGCAAATATAACTTTAGCAATAGGAGCATCTCCTGTTATGGCTGATGACATAAATGAAGTTAAGGATATGGTGTCATTGGCATCTGCATTAGTTATAAATATTGGAACACTTAATAGTAGAACGGTAGAGGCAATGCTTGAAGCAGGCAAAAAAGCAAATGAACTAGGAATTCCTGTAGTATTAGATCCTGTAGGAGCGGGTGCTACACCTTATAGAACGGAGGTAGCAAAAAGAATTCTAGAAAATATAAAGTTGTCTGTAGTAAGAGGAAATATCTCTGAGATTAAAGTTTTATATGGTATAGATACAATAACAAAGGGTGTAGATGCGGCAGAAATCATTGCTGCAGATAGTGATAAACTTGCTGAAGAAAAAGAATTTGCTAAAGCTGTTGCTAAAAAACTAAACACAGTTATAGCTATAACTGGAGCCGTAGATATAATAACGGATGGAGAAAAGCTATATACCATTGAAAATGGACATAAGATAATGTCGAAGGTTACAGGTACTGGTTGTATGTGTACTTCACTTATTGGTTCATATCTAGGCGCTGGAGAAGATTATTTATTAGCTGCTTTATCAGGGGTAGTATCCATGGGGATAGCAGGAGAGAAAGCAAATGAGAAGGTTGAAGCAGAAGATTTAGGAACAGGTAGTTTAAAGGTTTATATACTTGATGAGATATATAAACTAAATGAAGAAACTTTATTAAGTAGAGGTAAAATATATGAGTAAAGAAGTGGATTATACTCTTTATCTTGTTACAGATAGAGATATGTTAAAGAATCGAAATATTGTAGAAGCAGTAGAGGAAGCTATTTTAGGTGGGGTTACACTGGTGCAAGTAAGAGAAAAAGACATAAGTACTTCTGAATTTTATAAAGTAGCTAGTGAGATCAAAGAAATAACGAGTAAAAATAATGTGCCAATTATAATAAATGATAGAATAGATATTGCACTTGCAATAGATGCAGATGGAGTGCATGTAGGGCAAAGTGATATGCCAGCCAGTATAGCAAGAAAATTAATAGGCCCAGATAAGATACTTGGAGTTTCAACTGCTACAATTGATGAAGCGATAAAAGCTGAAAAAGAAGGTGCTGATTACCTAGGAGTTGGTGCAGTTTTTTCTACAACTACAAAGGATGATGCTAGAAATGTGTCTTTAGAATTGCTTAAGGAGATTAAGGAAACTGTTAATATTCCTATAGTAGCTATAGGGGGAATTAATTCAAAGAATGTTGATAAGCTAAAAGAAAGTAACGTTGACGGGGTTGCAGTTATTTCTGACATTTTAGCAAAAGAGGATATAAAGCAAGCAGCTAGGGATATTAAAGAGAAATTTTAAGGAATTATGAACATTTTGTTGAAGAAGAGGATAAATTGCCTCTTCTTTTTTATTCTGTTTATTATTATGAGTTTAGAAAATTAGTGAGTAATTATATTAGAAAATATCAGTAAAGTATGTTGAAATAAGAAACAAACTTACTTTTGAGAGAAAGTTTGTGAATAATATAACAAATGTAAAAAATGAAAAAAGTTTACAATACAAATAAAAATATAAAAAAACAAAAGTTTACAAAAAATTAACTTTTTAATAATAAGAAAATATTAATTCTAGCAAGTGGCGATTTTATTGAGTTCTCTAATATTTATATATAATTGTAATTATTTGAAAATTAAGAAAATATATTTTTAAAGTTAAATATGAGTAAAAGTACCTATTGAATTTTAAAAATAGAGGTATAAAATATATGAAGAATAGTTAGTAAAAAATAGAAATAATACGGACATAAATACGATTAATAAACTAAAAATATTGATAATTATTTATCCAACTTAACGAGTTTAATATAAATTTTATATTAAATATATTAATTGCTTTCATGAGAGGGATGAGAGATGAGTAAGGAGCAACAAGGTATAGTAATTGACACTAAAGAAAATACTGCAAAGGTTAAAGTAGCAAGACATGGGGACTGTGAAAACTGTGGAGCATGCCCAGGAGACTTAGCATTGGTGCTTGAAGTGATTAATACTCTTGGAGCTAAAAAAGGAGACAAGGTTATATTCGAGTTAAGGGAAGAGGGGATGGTAAAGGCAACATTTATTGTATACGCATTACCTTTAATATTGGGGACATTAGGAGCAGTAATTGGGTGGTTAATATCAAAAGGAATAAATTTAGACAATAGCTATTTACAAGTAATTGGGGGGATTCTAGGGTTTGTTATATCAATAGGTCTTATCATACGAGCTGAAAAGGATTCCAAGAAAGATTTAAAGAAGGTTTCTAGAATTACAAAAATATTAGAGAAATAGTAGTTGACTTATGAATGCAAATCTTTTTAAACTACTGACTAGAATTGAGGTGTTTAGATGTTAAAACTATTTAAAGGAGGAATTCATCCTAAGGATAATAAGATTTATTCACAGGATAAGCCAATAGAAAAAGCGCCAATACCTAATAGAGTAGTAATACCTGTGAGGCAGCATATTGGTGCACCTTGTTCAGTTATGGTGGAACGTGGAGAGGAAGTTAAAAAGGGGCAAGTTATAGCTTATAGTGAAGCATTTGTTTCGAGTCCTATTCATTCCACTGTCTCAGGAAGAGTTATTGAAGTTGCAGATTATCCTCATGGAGTTTTTGGAAAGTGTTTATCAATAGTAATTGAAAGCGACGGAAAGGATGAATGGGCTGAGGGTATTCCTATTAATAGAGATTGGGAAAGTTTAGATGTAGAAGAAATAAAAAGTATTATAAGAGGAGCAGGAATAGTTGGAATGGGGGGAGCTACCTTCCCAACACATGTTAAGTTATCACCTCCTAAGGATAAAGTTGTTGATACACTAATCTTAAATGGAGCAGAATGTGAACCTTATCTTACAGCAGATTATAGAATGATGATTGAGTATCCAGAAGATATATTAATAGGTACTAGGATAACGATGAAGGTTTTAAATGTCTCAAAGGCTTTTGTTGCTATAGAGGATAATAAACCAGAAGCAATAAGAGTTATGAAGGATATTTTCAAAGGAACTGAAGTTAAAGTAATAGCATTGCCAACAAGGTATCCTCAAGGAGGAGAAAAGATGCTAATTAAGGCTGTAACAGGCCTTGAAGTGCCATCAGGAGGATTGCCAGCAGATGTTGGAGTAGTAGTGCAAAATACTGGTACGATAAAAGCGATAAGTGATGCAGTTGTACAAGGTATACCTTTAATTGAAAGAGTAACTACTATCACTGGAGGAGCTATAGAAGAACCTAAAAATTTATTATTAAGAATAGGAACAACCTTCCAGGAAGCTATTGATATCTGTGGAGGGTTAAGAGAGGTTCCAGAGAAAATAATTATGGGTGGACCAATGATGGGGATGGCACAATACTCAACAAATATACCAATAATAAAGGGGACCTCAGGAATACTTGCACTTACAAAATCTGAAATAAATATGAATAGGGAATCTAATTGCATAAGATGTGGTAGTTGCATTGAAGCATGCCCTATGGGGTTAAATCCAAGTATGTTAAGTATTTTGGGAGAACGAAAGTTTTATGAAGAAGCAAAAAGTGATTATAACCTATTGGATTGTATAGAGTGTGGATGCTGTACTTACGTTTGTCCAGCAAAACGAAACATAGTTCAATACATTAAATTTAGTAAGTCACAAAATGCATTAAAAGCAGCAAAATAGATGGAGGAAGTTTTATGGAAAGTAGTATAGAATCTAACAAAAATTTGTTAAGGGTTTCTGCATCTCCACATATACGTTCTGAGCAGTCTATAAGTAAAATAATGTGGAGAGTTAATTTAGCTCTGCTTCCTGCGGGTATTTTTAGTGTATATCACTTTGGAATTAAAGCTTTAATAACTTTATTAACAGGAAGTATTTCTGCAGTATTAGTAGAATATTTAGTAGAGAAATTTATGAAAAAACCAATCACAATTAGTGATGGAAGTGCATTTTTAACAGGGTTGTTATTGGCGATGTGTATACCACCAGATATGCCAATATATATGACTGCAGTAGGGTCTTTTATAGCAATAGCAATTGCTAAACATTCCATGGGAGGATTAGGATATAACATCTTTAATCCAGCACATATTGGGAGAGCGGCACTTATGGTTTCATGGCCAGTGTTTATGACTACTTGGAGAAGTATGAACTCGGCTGTGGATGGAGTTACTACAGCAACCCCTTTAAACATTTTAAAACAACAAGGTTACGATAAACTTGTAGCCACCTTTGGTAGTAAAACTGAAATGTACAAGGAAATGTTTTTAGGTAATAGGAATGGTAGTATAGGTGAAACCTGTGCTGTTTTATTAATTTTAGGTGGAATTTATTTAATATATAAAGGATATATCAATTGGTTTGTACCTGTACTAATGATAGGTACAGTGGCAGCAATAACATGGATATTTGGGCCAAATGGCATGTTTACAGGAGATCCATTATTCCACATACTAGCAGGGGGATTAATAATAGGGGCTTTCTTTATGGCTACAGACATGGTTACAATACCCATTACGATAAAAGGTCAGGTGATTTTTGCCATTGGAGCAGGTTTCTTAACCGCCCTCATAAGATTAAAGGGAGGGTATCCTGAAGGGGTTTGCTATGCAATTTTGCTAATGAATAGTATTACTCCACTAATAGACAGATTTACTCAACCTAAAAAGTTTGGAGTAAGGGGGTAATGGACATGAATGAAGAACATAAAGAGAAAGAGTATAGTATTTTTCAAATTGCTTTTAATCTTGCCATAGCATGTCTTATTTCAGGAGCAATAATTGCGTTAACCTATTATAAAACTGCAGCAACAGCAGTGCAGAAGAGCGAAGAACTTCTTAATCAATCCATGAAATCTTTGGTTACTGATGCTGAAAGTTTTAAGGCTATAGATGGAAAGACAGGTTGGTATAGCGCAGAAAAAGGAGGAAAGGTTATAGCTTATGTAGTTCCAACAGAAACAAAAGGATACGGGGGAACTATAAAATTACTTACAGCCATAACTCCAGAAGGAAAAATAATAGATTATAACATAATATCCCATAACGAAACTCCAGGGTTAGGGGATAATGCTTCCAAGGATAAATTCAGGAAGCAATTTAACGGAAAAGATATAAATGGTTTATCTGTTGTAAAGGATCCATCAGACAAGGAACATATCCAAGCTATGACAGGTGCGACAATATCATCAAAAGCTGTTACTAAAGGTGAAAAAGAGGCGGTAGAACTAGTAATTGAATATAAGGAGGGAAAGTAACATGAGAGAACTTTGGAAGATTTTTTATAAAGGGCTCTTTGATGAAAATCCGATTTTTAGATTGGCATTAAGCTTATGCCCAGCCTTAGCAGTTACAACTACTGCATCAAATGCACTTACTATGGGACTTTGCGTAATGTTTGTAATAACAGCGAATAATACAGTAGTTTCATTAACTAGAAAGTTAGTTAATCCAAAGGTTAGAGTACCAATATATATTACCTCAATTGCTACAATAGTTACGTTGGTTCAGTTAATTTTACAGGCATATTTTCCGGTTTTATATAAAAACCTTGGAATATATCTAGCTCTAGTAGTAGTTTTTGCAATAATACTAGCACGAGCAGAAGTATTTGCATCTAAGAATCCTATTTTCCCATCATTCCTAGATGGATTAGGAATGGGTTGTGGATTTACACTAGCTATGTTGTTAATTGGAGTAATTAGAGAATTCTTTGGAATGGGAACAATATTTGGAGTAACAATATTAGGAAGTTGGTATAATCCTGCACTAATATTTATTCTACCACCAGGAGCATTTATGGTTATTGGGTATTTAATAGGTGGAATGAAGCTACTAGATAAAAGAAAAGCAGCAATAGCAAGAAAAGGAAGTGAAGCAAGGTGAAGGATTACTTTATATTATTTATGAGTGCTGTATTAGTTAATAACTTTGTATTAACTAGATTTTTAGGATTATGTATATTTTTTGGAGTATCAAAGAATTTAGATGCATCAATTGGCATGGGTATGGCAGTAACATCAGTAATAACCTTGAGTTCTATATTATCTTGGGTTGTATATCATTTTGTATTAGCTCCTTTTCACGTAACATTTTTAACTACACTGATATTTGTTTTATTGATTGCCAGCTTTGTACAATTACTAGAAATGATTATTAAAAAGTATCTGCCCACATTATATGGAATGTGGGGAATATACCTACTATTAATAGCAACTAACTGCGTTGTGCTAGGAGTACCTTTATTAAATGTTGAATCAAATTATACATTCTTAAAGAGTATAGTTTTTGCAGTGGGTTCGGGAATGGGTTTTGCGCTGGCAATTACATTAATGGCTAGTCTAAGAGAAAAACTGAGGTATGCAGATGTTCCAGAATCGTTGCAAGGAACTGGTGTGGCATTTATTGTAGCAGGTATGTTAGCATTAGCTTTTCTAGGTTTCTCAGGCATGATATCAATTTAAGGAGGGAGTATTATGTTGAGTACAGCAATTGCCGTTATAGTTGTTATGGCTGTGGTAGGGATTATTTTTGGATTAGTACTAGCTATAGCCAATAAAAAATTTGCAGTGGAAGTTAATCCACTAATTGAAATGGTTGATGAAATATTACCAAAAGGACAATGCGGAAGCTGTGGATATGCAGGGTGTAAAGCTTATGCTGAAGCTGTAGTTTTAGATCCTAATGTTCCAGCAAATTTATGTGTGCCTGGAAAGATAGAAATAGCTAAAAAGGTAGGAGAACTTACTGGAAAAGTTGCAGAAGAGATTGAACCAATGGTAGCCCATGTAAGGTGTTTAGGTTCAAAGGATAAGACTGTGTTAAATTATAACTATGAAGGAATTGACGATTGCATGGCAGCAAGTTTGTTACTTGGAGGCCCAAAAGGATGTCAATATGGATGTCTAGGGTTTGGTACTTGCGTAAAAAATTGCCCCTTTGGAGCTATGACTATGGGGGATAATGGGATACCTGTTGTGGATAGAGAAATATGTACAGGTTGTAAGAAGTGCCAAGAATCCTGTCCTAAAAAAGTAATTGAAATGATTCCTAAAGACTCTATTGTTATGGTAAACTGCAATTCTTTAGAAAAGGGAGCAGTAGCACGAAAGCTTTGTACTGTTTCTTGTTTAGGTTGTGGTATTTGTAGTAGAAGTTGTACTCATGGGGCTATAAAAGTTGAAAATAATCTAGCGATTGTTAATTCGGAAATATGTATAAATGAATGTACGAATGCAGTTTGCACAGAAAAATGCCCAACAAAAGCAATAGAAATTATATTACCTAGATTGAGAGAAGATATCAAAAAAGAGGAATCTGTTGAGCATAAGCCAGCAATTTAGTTAATGAATTTGAACTTAAAAATAGTACTATTAGTTTATATAACTACTAGTACTATTTTTATTTAGGAAATATATATAGTTGTGCCTTTTGGAACATTATCATAAATCCATTTAGCATTTAAGAGAGCAAGTCTTACACAACCATCGGAAATACGTTTGCCCAATCTTCCGTCACGTATGGTTCCATTAAGATTATAGATTATTGAGTGAAATAAGTAATTTCCAACTATTTGAGTGTAATATCTACATTTATATCCTTTCTCTTCCCCGAAAGATAAACCTTTAATACCAACTTTAAAAGTGCCTTTAGGAGTAGGGGTTGAAGGTTTACCAATAGAACAACTGTAACTATTTAAGAGTTTCCAATTGTCTTTAGCACCTTGAAAAATATTTGTTTTAAAATTTTTAGTATCTACCCAAATAAGAAAGGAGGTTGTGCTTGAGAGGTTATTTACTATATTCTCAGCATTATTTGAGTAGGTAGGATCTTTTCTAAATAGATTAACAGTTTTATCTAATGTAGGATTAAGAAAAGCTATAAGTATTTTTATGGGATAATTAAACGATATTTTCATAGGTCACCTTTATTAAAATCTATATACTATTATGATAGTTTTAGATAAAAATCATGTTCCAACAATAAGCAGTAATAATATTTCCTATTATGGGGAATTTATATGGGTAGTGATTATGATTAGTGAGAGTGTGATTCTTATGGATGTTAAAGAATTATTATCTGATGCGGACATTATTATACGAAGTATTGTATCTATAGTAATGTTATTTATTTTTACTAGACTTATGGGTAAAAAACAAATTTCACAACTATCATTTTTTGATTATATTGCAGGAATATCTATAGGATCTATTGCTGGAGAATTTACAATTAATGAAGATATTAGTTATATTCATGGACTCATAGGAATTGTTGTATATTCAGTTATACCCATAGCAATAGGATACATATCATTAAAAGGAATAAAGCTCAGAAAAATACTAGGTGATTCGCCAACAATTCTTATACAAGATGGGAAATTTATTGAGAAAAATCTTAAAAAGAGCAAATTTACAATAAATGATGTATTAGAGGAGTGTAGATTAAAAGGGGCATTTAATATCTCTGCAGTTGAGTATGCAATACTTGAAACAAGTGGGCAAGTTAGTGTTCTACTTAAGCCACATGAGCAGATGGTAACACGAAAAGATTTAAATATTCAGGCATCCTATGAAGGGATAATAGCGGATATAATTATTGACGGTAAAATAATTGAGGATCATTTAAAACTTATGAATAAAGATAAAGACTGGCTATTAAAAGAATTAGAAAAAAAGTCTATTAAATCACCTGAAGAAGTATTTTTAGCAACTATGGATTCGAAGGGTGAAGTATATATAGATCTAAAGAATAAAGATCCTAAAGTTTTGGATGTTATAGAGTAATACATATTTTGCTTAAAAATAAGGAGGATAAACGTAATGAAAAAAATCTTATCAAAGATTCTATTGGTACTATTTTTGATTCAGGTAATAGCTCCGTTAAAAGTATATGGAGTAGATAAGAAAATAGAAAATTCTTATAGTGAAAAGGGGTGCATAACTCAAGAAGTTCAAAGAAAGCTATGGGAAGAACATGTTCAGTGGACTAGAAGCTATATAGTTAGTGCATTGGCAAATTTAGATGATAAGGAAATAGTGTTACAAAGGTTACTTAAAAATCAAGATGATATAGGGAATTCTATAAAACCGTATTATGGGGAGAAGGCAGGAAATTCTTTAGCGGTACTTTTAAAAGAACATATTAGTTTAGCAGGGCAGGTATTAGAAGCTGCTAAGAACGGAAAAAAAGATGATTTAGAAAAATATAATAAACTATGGTACGAAAATGCAGATAAAATTTCAAGTTTTATGAGCAAAGCTAATCCAACCTGGGATGAAAATTTTATAAAAGACATGTTATATAAACATTTGGGGTTTGTCACTGATCAGGTTTTAGCTAGATTAAATAAGGACTGGAACTTAGATATAATTTCTTATGATAAAGGGCAGAATCATATGTTGATGTTTGCAGATATTATTTCGAAAGGCATAATAAAGCAATTTCCTGACAAATTCAAATAAATTATTATAGGGTTTTAAGTTCAACTAATAATTTATTAGTGTCTGAAAATGTCCAGAGACCGATATTTTCAAACAAGAATAAATTAAGTTTCCTATAAAACCCTATATAGGGCTTATTAAAGATTTAATAGGCCATTTTTTATGCAAAAACTAATATATTTTATGTTAGAAAGTTTACTTTATATAGTGTATTATTAAGTTAAATAAATTAAGAGGGGAATGGAGATTATATGGGTGAGCTTAAGAAAATATTAAAGCCTAAATTAGAAGCTGAACTAAATAGAAATGATGATATTGAAAGTTTAATAATAAATGAAAATTATATTTCAGACACTATAATTGAAAATATTAATTTGGATTATATAAATGAAGAAAAAGTTGAGATAAATGGTTGTAAGTTTGTAAATGTAATATTTAACGAGTGTTCTTTAAGGAATGTAGATCTACTAGATGTAGTATTTGAAAATTGTGATTTATCTAATGTAGATTTTTCGGATGGAAGCATTCACAGGGTAGAATTTAAGGATTGTAAGCTTATAGGCACTAATTTTAGTGGCGGAAATCTTCAAAATATATTATTTCAAGAGTCTTTAGGACGGTATTCAAATTTTGGATATTCTAAAATGAAGGATATAAATTTTAAAGAGTGTAATATGCAAGGAGCAATATTTTTAGAATGTAATTTTAATAGCGTTGCATTTAAAGAGTGTAATTTAGCAAGTTCTGAGTTTACCAATACTCTCCTTAAAAAAGTTGATTTTAGAGATAGTGATATTTCGGAAATTGCTTTAACTGGAAGAGAACTAAAGGATGCTATAGTATCACCAATTCAAGCAGTCGAATTAGCAAGACTTCTAGGAGTTATAATTAAATAAGATATAGTATAAAAGCCAAAGGAAATAACTTATCCTTTGGCTTTTAATTATTAATTACATCTTCTTTAGCATTTTTTCTAAAATAGTTGTAGAATTTCTTACTCCTATTGGTGTGAACTTTTCAAAATCCATATGGGCACCATTATTAGCATTATCAGAGATTGAACGAATTACTACAAATGGTATGTTATTTAAGTAACATGTATGAGCAATACTTCCACCTTCCATTTCGCAAGCAAAAGCTTCAAACTCACTTGATAACCATTGAATTTTATCAATGCTAGCTACGAATTGATCACCTGTTACGATTCTACCTTTAAAACTTTTTATGTCAGATGTCTCATTGCATGCTTCTTCTGCTAAAGTAACAAGTTCTTCATCACATTTAAAATCAAAAGTATCTAATCTTGGTATTTGGCCATGAGGATCTCCAAATGCAGTAGTATCCATATCATGTTCTACAAGGTTGTTGGCGATAACTACATCTCCAGGATAAATATCTTTTCCAATTCCTCCTGCTACACCTACATTAATAACTTTATCAACTTTATATTCACTTGCTAATATCTGAGCACATACAGCAGCATTAACTTTACCAACTCCACAAACTACAGCTATTACTTCTTTTC
Source organism: Clostridium paridis (assembly GCF_016765615.1). GTDB lineage: Bacteria > Bacillota > Clostridia > Clostridiales > Clostridiaceae > Clostridium_T > Clostridium_T paridis. The sequence continues at coordinate 226,827 of NZ_JAESWA010000027.1, forward strand.
CCCATAGATTTCCTTTGTGGAATGTCATCTTAGCTTTATCCTCTTTTGAAGTAACATCCATATCTTCTAAAAGCAGTGCTAATTCTTCTGACATTGCAGCTATTATTCCAATTATCATATTGAATCCTCCTAAAATATTAATTCCTTAAAACATTATACATTAACACATAACTAGAATGCATCAAAAATGTTTTATTATGTTAATTAACTTTCTCCCATAGAAACTTATAGGATTTTAAGTTCAACCAATAATTTATTTATGTAAGAATAAATTAAGTTTCCTACAAAAAACTATATTCTAAAATTGAAAATAAAACCCTATTGTTTTATTCAAGGATATAATCTAAAATGATATAAGAATATTTATATTTAACGAAGAGATAAAAATTATTACATATTAAATAACACGAAATGATTAATAATTTTAAAATGCTTTATACAAAGGAGAGAATGTAATATGTTACAGCATTCATTATCTAGAACAGAGCTTTTAATAGGAAAAGATGGTTTAGATAAATTAAAAAATTCAAAAGTTGTGGTTTTTGGTATAGGTGGAGTAGGAAGCTTTACTGTAGAGGCACTTGCAAGATCTGGAGTAGGGACTTTAGTTCTAATCGATGATGATACAATTTGTTTAACTAATTTAAATAGACAGGTACATGCAACTTATAGCACAATAAGTAAGTCAAAGGTTGAAGTTATGAAGGAAAGGGTATTATCAATAAATAGACAATGTAATGTTATTACCCATGAAACCTTTGTAACTCCAGAAAATCTTTCTGATTTTATTTCAGAAGATACGGATTATGTAGTTGACGCTATAGATACTGTATCAGCTAAAATTGCTTTAGCAGTTTATTGCGAAAATAATAATATAAGAATAATGAGTTCAATGGGGACAGGAAACAAGCTTGACCCAACGCAATTCAAGGTAACAGATATATACAAAACAAAAATATGTCCTTTAGCTAAGGTTATGAGATATGAGTTAAGAAAAAGAGGGGTAAAATCTCTTAAGGTTGTATATTCTGAAGAAATACCTATGAAACCTAAAGATGAGGATGTTGTAACTTGCAAAACAGGTTGCGTATGTACAGGAGGAACTAAAAAGTGTACTATTAGACGTCAAATACCTGGAAGTATAAGCTTTGTTCCACCAGTTGCAGGTATGATTATAGCATCTCAAGTGGTTAGAGATTTAACTGGACTTTAAAATAAGTGAATTAAAAAAAGAGCCTAAGGCTCTTTTTTTATTGATAATTTATAACAATTTCTGTTTTACTATTAGGAAGTAATGGAGATAAAATATTTTTTACCGCTTCTTGAGATTTGCTTTCTGCCATAGCATATAAATCATCCTGAAGCATTTTTTCTTTCATCTTATCTTTAACCTCTTTACAAATGGTTGAATTTTCTTCAGGGGAGAGTTTAATCTCGCCAAATCTAAGTAAACCATTTGTTGTGGTCTCATAAAGTGTTTTATCTTCGTACAGCGCAATGTCTTCGATTTGAGGTTTGGGTAATGTAATATTAATGAGATTTGATGAATTATTTATTATAATATTATTTTTGTCTATAGAAGCAAAATCTATAGAATAACTTCCTTTGCCATAAAAAACTATCTCTTTTACCTTTTTAAAAACTTCCCAGTCTCCCCAGCTATCATCTATTAAAATACGTTCCTCTAAATCTGTTTCTAATGGAATAATTTTTTGAGTTTCATGTATTTTGTCAACAATACTCTCTTGAGAAATAAACTTGGTAGTATTTGATGAATCTAAGGGCTTTAATTGTTTTGACTGCTGTTTTTGCGGTTTTATAAATATTCTATAAGAGGCGTAAAACCCTAAAGAAACAAACAAAATAGCAAGTATAGACATAGAAAACACTTTTCTTTTTAACTTCCTCATAATTCTTCAAATACCCCCAATATTAAATGAAGTTTATTAGTTAGATAACCAGCCCTCATTTATAAATTGATATAGAGCTGGATAAACATTTAATGCACCCATTAAGCTCATGTATTCATCCATAAGCTCATATCTTTCATCGGAGGTTTTTATTGCTCTAATCATTAGGTTTTTTGGAGTTTCTAATGGTGAAATATATTCAACGACTGAAACATTGTATCCTTTAGCTTCAAGAAGCATACTTCTCATACCATCTGTAAGCACATCAGCCATTCTAGCTTTTAATATGCCGTGTTTGATGATTCCATTAAAAGGCTCGTAACTGTATTGTGATAGCATTTCTCTATGACAACAAGGAACTGCAATAATACAATCAGCATCAACTTTAATACCTAAAGCTAAGGCCATATCCGTTGCTGTATCACATGCGTGAAGAGAAATAACTACATGTATTTTTCTTTTTGGAATATAATTTTTTATATCTATTGCATGGAATTCCATATTTCTATATCCTAAGTTAGATGCCATTTTTTTAGAGGAATTAATTACACCTTCAGATATATCTAAGCCAATAAAGTGACATTTTCTTTTCTTAACTTCTGTTAGGTAATAGTTTAGTACAAAAGTAAGATAAGATTTTCCACAACCACAATCTAATATAGTTATGACTTCATTTCTTGGAAGGGAATCAAGGGCTCCCTCTAGTAATTCTACATAACGGTCTATTTGATTATATTTTCTAATTTTATTATTTATGACTTTTCCTTCTTTGCTCATTATTCCAATTTCTTTTAAAAGAGCATCTGCTTTTCCAACTTTTATATAATAATCTCTGTTTAGAAGAGTTGAAGTTTCATTTAGGTGAGGTGCAGAAGTGTTATTTTTAGCAGTAACTAATTCATCCTCTTCCTTAACCTCTTTGTTCTGCATTTTAACATTCTTATTATCAGCTGTTATTAATATATCTGTCCCTCTTTCTCTATATAATATTGAAACTTCATCGTAGCTTTCACTATCAGAACAAATTCTTTCGAATAGAGAATTTATAGGATAAACTTTTGTTTCTCCATTAAAGTTATATGATATATTGCCATCTAAGTAATCACCTACTCCTTTAAAGGTTTTAAGGCCTGCTTTGTTAGAAACATAAATTCCTTTAAATATAGAGGCATTATCACTAAATCTACTTTCTAGTCCTATTAAAAATAGTTTTATTTTGCCTATGTTTTGCTTATTCATAAAATCACTAACCTTTCTAAAGAGTTTTAATTATGAATTTTATCTTAAAACTCTAAAACATCTACCAATAATATTAGAATTAACCTTACATAATATCAATATATATTTTTATTCTTTAAGATTTTATAATATTTTAAGGTTTTGGATAACATTATAAGTTTGAATTATAATATAAGAATTTACTATAGGGTTTTAAGTTCAACTAAATTAAGTTTCCTATAAGAAAACCCCTATGGACTACCCTAAAGAATAAAAAATAGAATTAGTCGCCTGCCAAATTTTCCTCACATGCGTTTGGAAAGGCAGATGCGAGAAAAAAATCGACGGCTCATAATCGCCTTGACGATTTTTTTATAAAAGACATTTCATAATATAATTTATGATATAATTAGTTTCTGAATTAATAAATTCGTTTTAGGAGATGAGACATTGGATAAGGGGAAAAATAATTGGACAGCTTTGGTTTTTATGTTTATTCTAATGATTTTAGCTGCGTTTGTTGAAAATACAAAAGGAATCTTTATACCAACATTTAAAGAACAATTTTCTGTTGGAGATACTCAAATAGGAAATATGCTTATAATAACATCAGGAGCATATATGGTTTTAACTTTTTTAGGTGGCGCACTCTGTCAAAAATTTGGACAAAAAAATGTTTTTATTATAGGAATTATCTTATTAATTATTTCTTTAATTACATTATCTAAAGCACAAAGTTTTATTATCCTTCTATTTGGAATGGGATTAAGTAGCGCAGGATTGGCCTTGATTAGTATAGCAAGTAATACCATTCTTCCTATTATAGTAATAACAGCACAAACAATAATAATGAATTTAATGCATTTTTTCTATGGATTTGGATCAACTTTAGGACAAAGTCTATTTGGATTTCTATTATCTAAAGGGATTCAGTGGAGAAGTATATTTCTGTATATAGCTATAACATACGGAATTATATTAATTGCTTTTGTTTTTGTTAAGATTCCAAAGCCAAAGATAGCACATGGCGAAGATAAGTTAAGTTTTAAAGATGTTATAACTAATAAACTTATTCTTGCTTATATGTTAGCGTTGGGATTCTACGTATTTGCAGAACAAGGAACGGGCAATTGGTTTGTAAATTATTTAATAAAAGCAAAAGGATTTACACAAGAAAATGCAGCACTTTATCTATCTCTATTTTTTGGAACACTTACAATAGGAAGATTACTTGGTGGTTTTGTAGTGCATAAGTTAGGATACTTTAAAGTATTGATTACTTCTTTATCTATTGGGGTTATATTATATGTTTTGGGATTAATAATTGGAGGAAAAGGAATATTGATAGTTTCTTTCGCAGGTATGTTCTTTGCAATCACTTTTCCAACCATTGTTCTTACTGTTAGCAAAGTTTTTACACAAAGAACTGCATACATCACAGGATTAGTAGTTACAGCATCTAATTTCATGGCAATGATATTTAACTGGATAACAGGATATATAAATGATAAAATAAATCCAGATAATGCTATTTTTATTATACCTATATGTGGAGCTTTATCTGTAATAAGCATGTTATATATAAATAAGAATACAAAAAGTATATTAAAACACCCCTAGGAGATGATCTTTATGGTAAGCAAGGCTAAAATAACTATTGAAGCTTTAAGAAAAGGTAGTAACGAATATTTAATTAAGGATCCTTTAGAACTAAATATAGGAAAGATTATAATTCTTAATGCTGATAGTGAAAATAAGGTTTGTTACCTAAGGTTTAAGTTTTATAAGAATGAAAAAAGAGATTTATTAAAGAACGCTTTAGATGAATTACTTCAAAAAATATTTGAAGTTGAGAGGTTTTATAAATTAAATCTTTTAGTTAGTGAAGACACTCCATTAGGACCATTTTTAAACGTAGGGCTTGAACTGCAAGGAATACTAGAGGATAATCTGATAATAAATGGAGGACATAGAGGTGAACTATTATTCGGAATTAATTTCTTTGAATATAGGATTAAGGGGAGGAAAGCACCTTTAGTTTCACTGGTTGGGGAAAATATTGAGGTAAGAAGTTTAACTCCAGAAAATGCTCAAGAGATGCTTGACTATTTTATTAGAAATGAAAGATATCTACAAGCCTTTGAACCGAAGCGTGATTCTAGTTTTTATAGTTATGAAACACAATATAATATTTTAGTTGAAGGATATAGGCAACTATTAGATGGAACGGGTGTAGATTTAGGAATATTCAAAAACAATAAGTTGATTGGAAAGATAAGAGTTTCTAATATAGTATACGGGGTATTTAAAAGCGCTATTATAGGATATTCTATGGATGAAAGAGAACAAGGAAATGGTTATATGAAAGAAGCGGTAAGGCTTGTTATAGAGTATTCTTTTGAAGACTTAGGATTGCATAGAATTGAAGCTTCAGCAATGGTTGATAATATTAAATCACAGAGAGTTTTATTAGGGTGTGGATTTAAGGAACTTGGAATAAACGAAAAATATCTATATATTAATGGAGAATGGAAAGATCATAAAACTTTTTATACAATAAATAATTCTACGGATGATTACTATTAGTAGAAATTAATATTAGGAATAATTAGTTGACATAATTAAAATCCTATAAGGAGGAAGCCATGAAGCTTTACGAAAAATTGCTTAGCAATATAGATAGGAATGATAATTGGGATATGATTGTTATTGATGGAGTAGTAGGAGTGGGAAAAAGTACATTAATGATGCTTCTAGAAGATGAAGGATATGTACCATTTAAGGAACCAGTTTTGGAGAATCCTATATTAGAGAAGTTTTACTATGATAGAAAGAGATATGCTTTTGCATTACAGGTATATTTTTTAAATAATAGATTTAAGTTTATAAAAGAAGCAGGGAAAATAGAAAACGCAATAATGGATAGAAGTATTTATGGAGATGCAATATTCCCTAAACTACTTAAGGAAGTAGGGGATATGAGTATAGAAGAATTCGATATATATTGTAACCTATTAGGAAATCTCTTAGAACATGTGAAACCTCCTAAGCTTATGATTTATTTGCAAATATCTGTGGATGAGGCTATAAACAGGATAAGAAGCAGAGGAAGAAGTTATGAGCAAGTGGTGGAACGAGAATATTGGGAAACTTTGAATCGTGAGTATGAAGAGTATTTTAGCTCCTATACTATATCACCCTTACTTAAAATAAATGTAGATAAACTAGATTTTGAGAATATTCAGGAAGATAGACAATATATTATTGGTCTAATAAAAGATAAATTAAAAGAGATCGAAGCTTAACATTCTAGCATGAGTGTTAAGCTTTTTTACTCTTTAGGAATTTATAATGTTTTTAGGTTATGGATAAAATTATAAGCCTCAATTATAATCTAAGGACTCATTTTAGGGTTTTAAGTTCAATTAAAGAATAAAAAATAGAATTAGCCGCTTGCCAAATTTTCCGCATATGCGTTTGGAAAGGCAGATCCAAGAAAAAAAATCGACGGCGCATAATGGCTTTAACGATTTTTTTGCTTGAATATATTGAAAATATATGAGATTAGAAGCCTAAAATGGATAATATTACTTAATATATAATACAAACATATCCTAGCGTATCAATAGGAATATTTAAAAGAAATAATGAGAAAAATGAAGGATATAGAATATATATCATAGATACAGGGTAAAATAGAAAAAAGAGTGGTTATTTTAGATGTTAAGATAAAACACGTTCCGGTTGGAGCAACAACATTCAACAAAAAATGAGCAAAAAATAATGTTCAAAAAAATGTTGACAGCTCGAAAGTGGTATGATAAGATAGAACTTGTCGCTGCGAGAGAGCAGAGACGAAACAAACAAACTGGTCTTTGAAAATTAAACAGAGGAAATGAAGTAAGATTTAGAAATAAACTTAAGTCAACGTAATCTTTTGAGTTAGATTAAGCTTTCAAATTGAGAGTTTGATC
>NZ_JAESWA010000028.1 GCF_016765615.1 Clostridium paridis
TTGAATTTGGCTGCGAACCTTAATTCTATTTTAACAAAAGGAGGTTTTTTTGCCTTCTCACCGCTAAAGCTTTTCCGAACACACTTGCATAGCAAGTGGTTTTAATTAGGACAATAAAAGCACCTAGACAATAAAGTCTAAGTGCTCAAATTTTAATAGTAACTTAAAATAGCATTACAAATATTCCTGCAGTTATTAGTAAACTTGCAATTACTGTTTTTACCGTAAATTGCTCTCCTAAGATTATAAAAGATAAAATCAATGTAAGTACAATACTAGATTTATCAATAAGTGCAACTTGCGATACTTTTCCTATAGATATTGCCTTATAATAAAATACCCACGATAATCCTGTAGCTAATCCTGATAAAATTAGAAAAATCCAATTTTTCTTAGATAAACTTCCCAGTCCATTTTGCGATCCCGTTGCAAATACTATCCCCCATGCTAAAACTATAATTACAACAGTTCTAATTGCTGTTGCTAAATTTGAATCAACACCTTTTATACCTACTTTTGCAAGAATTGAAGTTAATGCTGCAAATACTGCTGATAATATGGCAAATAGTTCCCACATCTTTTTCCTCACCCCTATCCCATTTTTGGTTTTTATAAAGATTACACTAACTTTTCATTTTTTCTTTTTTATATGTATTTCAATCTAATATATCCGCTCGTTTCTTTAAAATAGATTTAACCTCCATTATATCCCGCTCATTAGTTTTGGACATTTTTATATATAATAAAGATGATGGAATTAAAAACAATTGAAAGATTATTAATGTAATTATATAATTAGTCGGCTCTCCAGTTTGTGATGAAATAATAGCTAACATAACACCTACTCCAGTATTACCAATTGTTCTGCCAAATCCATTAGCTAAATTAGCTATGCTAAATGCTGCCCCTCTATATTCAGGAAGATTTACATCTGTTATTATGGCAAGCCAGTTTGGTGTATTAGCTGATTGTGCTGCACTTGCTAGAAATGATAAAACAAATATTACTGCTATCCATGGATTAATAAATATTTGCTTTATCAAATCCTCCAATATCAATACCGGATCAGTTGTATTATGAAGCACTAAATTTTTCATTGGAATTAAAAACATTACAATATATAGTGGCATCATCAAAAATACAAAGCGAGCTGTTAATAAAGCTCTTCCTCTACTTTTTTTCCTCTGAGCCAAATCTCCTAGATATCCAAAATAAGTTGAAGTAAGACCACCTATTTGAAACAATGCAAAAAGATATCCAGATGCTATAATTGCTGTTTGAATAGAATACCCCTGATGTAATATCTTTGAAATATATAGCGTTGGTAGCCATATTAAGGTACCCGTTGTTATGTTCATAAAAAATGCTTGTACAAGCAATAACATATTACTTTTATGTGAGGCAATAGTCTTAAGATTCTCAAATTTAATACTGTAATTGTATCCCTGGCCTTTTTGAATAAGTTCTTGTAACTCTGGTTCAGCTTCCCCAAGACTTGGTTCTCTTACAAAAACATATAAAATCACTAGAAATAGTCCTATAATACTTACTATTTCAAAAGGTTTTCTCCAATTTGATGAAGCAGCAACTAATGATGCCATTACTGCACCCAAAATTCCACCAAACCCTTGAGACATTCCCCAAAGGCTTAACATCATTCCACGAAATTTATAAGGAATATAATCAGTTAAAACACTGAACCCGATTGAAGCTATACACCCTAAGCCAATTCCAGTAAAAACTTGGTATATAAATAATTCAAAATAACTATTGGCACGAGATGTTAAAAATACTGAAACAACCCAGAAAATAGTTCCTATAATAATAAGTATTTTTCTATTATATTTACCTGCAAGATACCCCCAATAGATAGATGAAATTGCTGTTACTAATATATTTACTCCAGATACAATTCCAAGTGAAGATACCTGTATATTTAAATCCTTTGCTATAGATGAAAATAAGGGAGGAAATAATCCAATTATTATGTTGTCAAATGCAGCTAATGCCACAAACACAAATATAGTATAAATCACTTTAATATCTTTTGATTTCAAAAGTTCACTAACTCCTTTTAATAATAAATTCTAGCATATTTAATTCTCTGTTAATTATTGTACTACATAGCACCTATAGTAATATTTATATTTTTTATATTTAATGTAATTTTAATTTAGCTTTAACCTTTTTTTAAATTTTAATAGCTAAGATACAATTAAATATTTAAAAGCGAAAGGATTACATATATGATTAAAAATATACTTATTCTCTCATCAGATTTTACTGGACATGGACACAAAAGTATTACTGAATCCTTATGTGAGCAACTTGATAAAAATAAGGACATTAAAACTCATATTGTTGATGGGTTTACACTAGGTGGAAATATACTTGTAAATGTAGGTAAGGCCTACGGCCCAATTACTCGAAAGTCCGAAGCATTGTGGGAACTAATTTGGGATATATCCTCAAGTAAGCCCTCACTAATTAATGAAATAATTGAATTGAAAATAAAAGAAAATTTTATAAGCTTAATAAAGGAACTTAATCCTGATTTAATATTAACGTTACATCCAAACTTTAACGGCTCAATTTTAAATATATTAGAAAAAAATAATATAAAAATACCTGTGATTACACTTATTGCTGATTTAATAAGCATATCTCCCTTATGGGCAGATCCTAGGGCAAGCTATGTTATAAGTCCAACCATTGAGGCTAAAGATAAGTGTATTAATTATGGCGTCTCTGGTGAAAATATAAAAATTTTCGGATTTCCAGTGCGTTCAAGATTTTATAATAATGTACTACCTTATAAGGAAGATATAAATCTTGGAACAGATTCTCCATTAAATTGCTTAATAATGAGTGGTGGAGAAGGCTCTGGTAACATGAAGAAAATAGCTGAAACTCTACTTGATAATTTTAATTGTACTGTGAAAATAATAGCAGGCAGAAATAAAGCATTAAAAAATAAACTAGAAACTTCTTTATGTTCTAAATATGGAAATAGAGCTGAAATATATGGATTTACAAAAGATATACATAACTTAATGCAAACCTCTGATATTGCCTTTATTAGAGCTAGTCCTAATGTTATGATGGAAGCAATTGCATGTAACGTTCCATTTATATTAACTGGAGCTCTGCCTGGTCAAGAAAAGGACAACCCAGTATTTGCTGAAAAATATAATCTTGGAGTTGTATGTACTGATATACATAAAATAAAGAATCTTATTAGTGACTTAATAGCAAATAATGCTGAAAAACTAATTAGCATTAGAACTTCTCAAAGAATTTTCAATAATCCTCATATTGCAGAAAACATTGTGGATTTTATTTCAAGTATAGATAATCATATAGATAAAGTCGCACTTTAAATTTTTGTGAAAAAGCTAATTATATATTTTTATGGAATATATAATTAGCTTTATTAATTTTACACTTTAAATCTTACAGATATACTTGTTCCTTTTCCGTCTTCGCTTTCTACCTCTATATCTCCTTTATGCATTTCTACAATCCATTTTGCAATTGATAAACCTAATCCAGTTCCACCTTTATCCTTTGACCTTGATTTATCTACTGTATAAAATCTATTAAATATATTTTCAAATTCTTCTTTTGGTATTCCTATACCACTATCACTTACAGTTATCTTTACAGTTCCCTCTTCTAGCTTTGAACTAATATCAATCTTTCCCTGTTTAGGTGTAAATTTAATACTATTATCAATAAAAATTCTTAACATCTGCTTTATCATTTTATAATCTGCTAATATCTTCACTTCATCATTGCTTTTGCTTTCTATTATATTATCCTCAGCTATTAATTTACTTTCCTCAACTACTTCATTTATTAACTCATTAAGAGGAAATTCTTTTTTTTCTATCTTTTGATTGCCACTATCACCTCTAGCTAAGAATAAAAGTTTTTCAACTAATGCTACCATATTATCTGTCTCAAACCTTATAGCATAAATTGATTTTTCTAGTGCCTCTCTATCATCCTTTCCCCATCTATGTAATAAATTTGCATATCCTTGAATTACTGCAATAGGTGTTCTTAACTCATGAGAAGCATCTGATACAAATTGAGTTTGTTTATTAAATGATTCTTGAAGTCTATCTATCATATTATTAAATGTATCTCCAAGTCTCTTAAGCTCATCTTCTGGTCCCTTTACATCAATACGTTCTTTTAAGTTATTAATGCTTATATTGTCCGCAGCTTTAGTAATGTCATCAATTGGCTTTAGCATCCTTTTGCTTAACACATAGCCTAATATAATTGATGCAATCATACCTATAAAATCAGCTACTGCCATAAATATAAATAAAATCTTCAAAAAGTCATACTCATTATCCATGTCCTTAACAATTTGTACATAGACAACTCCATAGGTCTTATTATCAAGCTTAACATTCTCATATAATAAACGCCTATCACCTTCTTCAACCTTCATTATTTTATCATTCATAGCTCTCTCTTTATCTCTAATTCTAAACTTAAACTTATCTGTTGAATTTATTATAGTGCCATTTTCTTGTATTATCCTTATGTGAATATCTTGTTTAGAAGGGACATCTGATAAAATATCTTTATCAGATAAGTCCACAGCTTGATTTTGATCTGATACTTTATTTAAAACTATAGTTTTAACATCTTCAACTTCTTTATTACCTTGATTATATACATAGTATTTTACTCCGTACAAAATTGCTGCATTTAAAATCAATAAAATTAGCGAGAACATAAGTGCATATATAAGTGTTAATTTAACTGAAATCTTTGCATTTCTAAAGATTTTTATTTTCATGATTAATCACCCTTAATAACATATCCTACCCCTCTAATGGTAGTTATTAGTTTAGCTTCAAAACCGTCATCAATTTTACTTCTTAAATATCTAATAAACACATCTACTACGTTAGTATCCCCTATGTAGTCATATCCCCAAACTTTTTGAATTAACTGTTCTCTAGTAAGCACAACATTCTTATTAACTAATAGCATTTCAAGAAGATCATATTCTTTTTTAGTAAGTTCAATTTCTTTTTCAGCTCTTCTAACTTGATGGGTTCTATTATCCATAACAACATCCTTAAGTTTAATCATACTATCTTTATGCTCTAAAGACTTTCCTCTTTCATAAACTCTTATTCTTGCTAAAAGTTCCTCAATGGCAAATGGCTTTGTAAGATAATCATTAGCTCCTACATCCAATCCTATTACTTTATCTGATACATCACTTTTTGCTGTAAGCATTATAATAGGAATTGTTGAAAATTCTCTTATCCTCCTGCAAACCTCAATCCCATTAATTATAGGAATCATTACATCTAAAAGAATTAAATCATATTGGTTTTCTTGAGCTTTTTCTAACCCTTCTCGGCCATCATACACTACCTCTACCTTATATCCTTCATGTCTTAATTCCATTTCAACAAACATAGCCATCTGCTTTTCATCTTCAACTAATAAAATTTTAAACTCTCTCATAAATTTACCTCCATAAGAAAATAGTGAGCAGATAGCTCACCGTTTAATTATACTATATACCACTTTTTCAACCTTTGCCATGTTTCTCTCTTTCTACTCTGTGGTTATTTTCTCCTCTATCATTTCCTCTTCTATCATGTCCTTGTAATATTACACCATATTCAGAATCTAACTTAACTTCTTTAAGTGTACTATCTTTGTCTTTAATACTAAACTTATATTCAAATACTGCATCTCTAAAATTTAATTCCTTATCTACTTTTATAACCTCGCCTGGCACCTTACCTAACGCAATTTTTTCAAGCTGAGCCTCTGAGTATTTTATGTTTCCGTTTGCTTTAGAATAGACAAAACCCACTACTGACCCTGCAATAATTACAACTCCTACTATGGTCACTGAAGAAATAATAATTATCTTCTTCTTGTACTTTTTACAAAAATCCTTAATTTTAATTAGAATATCTTTCATTATCCACTACCTCCGTATCTTTTAATCATGCTCCTTATTACTATAGTTATATTAATTTAACTGAATTAAAAAATACTAAAGATGAGATTAAAATCAGATTAAAACTTTATGTGATTATCTGAAGCGATCTTACTTTTTTACAATAAAGATATAGTGTAAGTCATCTGGAAATACTTTTTGTGTTATCTTAAAACCAGCATCAATTAGTTCTTTCTCCATATCTAATGAAGAGATTCTTGGAGGCATTGGTTTACCAGCAATATGACTTTCTTTTTTTTCAATTTCAAAACATAAGAATTGTCCACCATCCTTAAGTACGCGCTTAATTTCATTCAGAGTTTTAGATAATGGATTAACTTCATGTAAAACTAATGAGGCAAGAGCAATATCAATGGAGTCATCTGTCAGCGGGATATTATCCAGTCTTCCTTCTATTAATTTTATATTTGTAATATTCTTATCCTTTGACTTAGTATCTATTACCTCTAATATTTTAGGATCCATATCTAGAGCATAAACTAAGCCATCAACCATTTGAGCTGATGGAATTGATAGGTACCCAGTTCCTTCTCCTAGATCTAAGATGTTATCATTTTTCTTAATATCTAACATCTGTAATATTTCTTCTGGAGGGAAGTTTTTCATTCTTTCAACTCCATCTAACGCTTCTATTTTCCTTTGTAAATTACCTATTCCTTTTGAATTATGCTCATGTGTATTCATTCTTCATTCTCCTTTAACTATTTTATTTTAAACTCATACATTAAAGACATTTTATGTCTGTGATTGGAATATAAAAAGCCTTATATATGGCTTATTATATAAATAATTACTCCCTACATTCTTTCTTACATACAGATTCTTGCACTACTTCGTATAATTTTTTATTCTGAAGATAAGTCTCCAAAACTTCTTCAGCTTCTGCCATTACTTTATCAATTCGGCACTCACCTTCTTCGTGAAATTCACAATTAAATAATGCTCCAGTTCCTTCTGTAGCTTTTATAACATCCATAAATGAAATGTCTTCTTTCTTTTTACGCAAAACATACCCACCATTAACGCCTGAAGTTGATTGTATTAAATTGGCTTTTACTAGCTGGGTTAAAATTTTTGAAAGATATGGCGCTGATATATTAAAGTGCTTTGCTAGTGTTTGTAAGTTTAAATTATCAGTTTTATCATGCATCATCATATACGCAAGAGTATGTAGTGCATAGTTTGTAGCTTTTGTGTATTTCATACTAATCACATCCTTAAAAGGTATTACAGAGTTTATTTGTCTTTAATTATATTTGTATTAGTTTCCTTTGTCAATCCATAAAAAGTGGCAAAATAATTAACTAGTCTTGCCACTCTTTTCATCAACAATTAAATCCTTTTTTAATTTTATAGTTACTTAATCCATCTCACTTAATGTCGGCATTGATGCTATTGCCCCGTAATTTGTGCACGTAATTGCTCCAACTTTATTGGCAAAAGCAACTATATCTTTCCATTCTTCAAATTCTATATTTTGTTTATCTTCAATCTCTGCAACTTTTTTTAATACAGCTCCTACAAATGAATCTCCAGCACCTGTTGAATCCACTTGTTTAATTTTAATAGATGGAATTATTGCATTTTCACCATTAACACTTAAATACGTTCCTTTTGCACCTAGCGTAATAGTTACAACTTTAGCACCTAGCTCATGTAATTTATTAACACCCGATTCTATATCTTTTTCTTGTGTTAATAAAAATAATTCTTCATCACTTAACTTAGTGAAATCACTTTCTTTTAAAAATTTAATGCTATCTTCAACAAACAAATCTAATTTATCTGGCGTTATTAATGCATCTCTATAGTTTGGATCAAATGATACATAAACATTATTGGCTTTAGCATGATTTAATAATTTGAAATATGTCTTCTTTAATTCACCTTCTAAAAATCCTGTAGCTGAACCAAAATGAATGATATCTGAATTTGTTATCTTTGATAGATCAACATTATCAAATGAATATTCTCCATCACTCCCCCTTAAGAAATCAAAGTTCCGTTCTCCATCTTCATCAATTCCAACTAAAGCTATTGTGGTGCTACCTTTTTCTACAGTCATTTCAGTATTTATATCTAAGTCCTGCAAAAGTTCAATTAAATATTTTCCGAAGAAGTCATTACCCACTTGCCCTAAGAAATAAGAGTTACCTCCTAGCTTACAAATGCTTGCTGCCACATTTGCTGGCGCACCTCCAGCTTTCTTTTCAAATTTCTCTCCATTTTTCAAACCTTTATTATCTACACATACCATATCAATTAAAAGTTCTCCGATACAAAAAACATTATTACTCATATTTTATACTCCTTAAATTCCATGTGCATATTTCATTTATTTTTATGATATTATCATTTTTAATTTGAATTTCTAATGCTTCCGTCTTAGCAAAGTACATTAATGTAGTTACTTCTAATCCATTTTGATAGTATATTTCAATAATTGAATTATCAATAAACATATGTAACTTTAATTCGTTCTCAACTTTCAACTTAAACTTTCTTATTCCTTTTCCACCTAAGTACATATTATTCCTATCAAGCGTACACACCTGTGCTTCTTTATCATAAGACATTAATATATATTCATCATTAAACTTAAAGCTCACTTCAGTAAAATTACCTTCACTCATATCTAAATTTAATATTACTTCTACGCATCTCGAATCCAAATTTAATTTATAGGTATCACATATTAAGTTCTTTTCATTTATTACTTGAGACTGTCTTAAATTCTCTACTTCCTTTAGTGGTTTCTGATATAAAACATTATTTCTATACTCTATAACTCTAGGCATAGTTAATGCGTACATCCATCCATACTCAGCAGTAGGATATTCCAATTCTTTATCTGGTAACCCGATCCAGCCAATCATTATATTTTCATTATCATGTTTAAACACTTGTGGCGCATAAAAATCGAAACCCATATCTAATTCTTTAAATTCACAATGTTCCTTTAATTCAAGTTCTTTTAAATCTAACTTTCCAATTACGTAGCCTGATTGAAATATATTTTGATATTTAAATTCCTCACTTTGTATTCCTTGTGGAGAAAAGATGAATGCATATTTATTTTCGCTTACCTTAACCAAGTTAGGACATTCCCACATGTATCCAAACGAATTCATGTTAGTTTTCAATTCACCAAGAAATGCCCATTTCATAGCATCTTCTGAACTATAAATCAAAACTTTTCCTTCTAAATCATTAGTTTGAACACCTAAAATCATATAATAATATTCATCCTCCATAAAAATATATGGATCTCTAAAATGTGCTGTATAACCTTCTGGTTGTTTTTCAATAATTACACCTTTCTTTTCGATAGTTCCATCTTTATGGTAGGTAGCTACACATTGATAAGATTCTCTTTCATTATTTGAACCTTTCACGTTTCCTGTATAATATAGTTTCAATTCATCATCTTTAACCAATCCACAACCTGAGTAACAACCATCTTTATCAAACCAATCTTCAGGCCTTAAAATAAGTTTAGGCTTTGTATAATTAACAAAATCAGTTGTTGTAATTAATCCCCAATGCTTTGTTTTATGCTCACATCCAAATGGATTCCATTGATAAAATATATGAAACTTATTATTATAATAACTTAATCCATTGGGATCATTAATTAAACCAAATGGCATTTCAATATGGAACTTATTTCTCCAAATATGCTTTTCTTTATTGCTATAACAATTATTCACTTTAATATTATTCTCATGCATAAATACACTTCTTTCTGATACTAATGTTAATTAAAAGATTAAATTATCAGTAACTCAACCAGATCCTGAGCTTTTCACTTTTATTATTACTGTTCAAGTTGTTACATTTGTTGGACCTCATAACCCTCCATATGGTATAGAAACAATCACAATTGGAGCTAGCCCATATGGAACTAGAGTTATAGATTTTAAACATGAGGATGAAAAATTACCTACTCACTTAAAAGTACACATCTCCAATATTTTGATTTGCTTAAATTGTTAATAGGTTTCAAGTATTTCTATCCTTCTTTTATATATTATTTATAATATTTATAACTTTATCTGGTGATTTTATAGGACCTCTAGAGGAATCAACATACTTCTCTTCAGTTCCATATTGGAAATAGTCGGTATTGGGGTTGTTTTTAATATCTAAACTAAAAAACAGTTTATAATATTTTATTGGTGAAAAGCCATTTGAATTTTTTATATCCATTTTTTGTTCTTCATTGTATATGAACTCTACTCCCAAATACTTCTTATTATCATTGACCGTTTTGTCGATATCAACACCGTCTTTTGCTACAGATATACTCTCCTTATCAATTCTATCATTAGTTAAATTAACTATTTTTTCAAAATTTGAATCACTAGATAGAATTTCTTTCTTATTTCCATCCTTATAGACTAGTATCTTATCAGGATTACCAATTATTTTATCTGATATTTTTTTATTATTCGTATTACTACATCCTATTAATACGAATAACATTATACTTAATACAGTACCTATAGAAAGAATAACCTTTCTCACATCCTCACCCCACTTTATTGCAATTAAACTAATTACTTACATATTCATTGTAACATTTATTTATCTTAAATAAAAAATAGATCGCTCATCCCAATATATACTTCCTCTATTGCCTACATAAGTTCTTCATAATTAATTTCTATAATAACTAATATTAACCGAAAAAATATTAGTTATGGGGGTCAAAACATGAATAGTATACGCAAAAAATTTTTATCTGCATTTGGAATTATTGTATTTCTAATGTTCTTATTAGGTATAGTAAGCCTATTCGAAATAAATAAAATAAATACAAATGCACAAGAAATGTATCATGATCAACTAAAAGGAATAAGTTACATTAAGGATGCTCAATATTATCTTTCCAATGTTCAACGTGCTGAAGATAATGTATTATTAGCATCAACAATCGATGAGAAAAAAGAACACTCAATGCATTTAGAAGAATATTATTCTACTGGCATTATAGGTAATTTAAATAACTTTAAAGAAATGGCACTTGAAGATGATAGAAAGAACCTTGATAAACTTATAGATGAAATCAATACTGTAAAGAAAAATCAATTAATAATAATTGATAAGAGTATGAATTTTAAAACTGATGAAGCAACCTCCCTTTCAAAAGATAATGTTAAAAATTTTCAAAATATCGAAAAAGAAATTGACAGTATCTCTACAAATAAATTAAATGAAGCTGAACAAAAATATAATGACAATATGCTTATATATAACAAAATTATAACGATAGTAATTATCTTCACGATATCATCACTAATTTTTAGTATAATTCTTGCTTTAATTATTTCTTCTTCTATAGTTAATCCTCTAAGACAAAGTATAAATTTTGCAAAAGATTTAGCTAACGGAAATCTAACAACTAGCCTCAATTTAAAAGTTAAGAATGAAATAGGTGTATTAATTGATGCTCTAAATAACACAAGAGATAAACTAAAAAATATAACATCAAACATAAAGTTATCTTCAAATGAGGTATCATTAGTTAGTGAACAACTTTCTGCTTCAATGCAAAGCACCAATGTAACTACTACAGAAATAGTTGAAAAAATGTCAAACAACAATAATAATCTACAGCAAATAGTTTCTTCTGTAGAGCAAGCTAATGTAAGTTTAAAAAATATT
Organism: Clostridium paridis; assembly: GCF_016765615.1. Taxonomy (GTDB): domain Bacteria; phylum Bacillota; class Clostridia; order Clostridiales; family Clostridiaceae; genus Clostridium_T; species Clostridium_T paridis. Next base: position 11,678 of record NZ_JAESWA010000028.1, read on the forward strand.
TCTGCAAGTTCTAAAGTCGTATCTTCTCTTGCTCAAAATGCAGAAAATGATGCATACGCTTTTCGAGACTATGCGTTAATAGGTAGAAAGTCTGTTGATACAACATTCGCAGCAATATCAGATATAGAGAATTCAACTACGGAAGTTAGATTTAGTATTGATGAACTAAATATCCTTTCAGTGAACATAGGTGAAATAACTTCTACAATTACTGATATAGCAAATCAGACAAATATGCTAGCCTTAAATGCTGCTATTGAATCTGCAAGAGCAGGTGAATATGGGAAAGGTTTTTCTGTTGTAGCTGATGAAGTTAAAAAATTAGCTGAAGAAAGTGCTTCTGCTGCAAATAATATAGAAAAAATGGTTTCAGATATTATACATAAGACCAATACTGTAGTTAAGAGTATTTCAACTACAGAAGTAAAGGTCAAAGAAGGTACCTCTGTTGCACTGGATACTAAACATCAAATTGAATTAATAATAAATAATATGAACTTACTAACACAAAAAATCCAAGATATATCATTACAAGCAAATAAACAAGCTGAGCAAACTAACAATATCTCAAGTAATATGGTCAGTATTGTAGATAATACCCAAAAGCTTTCTTCTACTTCACAAGAAATAAATAGTGATATTGAAGAACAAATGGCAATGATTGAAGAAATCTCATCTACATCTGAAAACCTCTCATCAATGACTGAAAACTTAAATTCAATGGTATCTTATTTTAAAGTGAAGTAATACTAGTTTAAGTATTAAAATCTCTTATTACTAAGTTCATACATTATATTTTGTGAATAAAAGATAACAGAGTAATATGATTAATCATATTACTCTGTTATCTTCAGTTCCTATATTAGATTCTATTCTACAATTCATTAAATTCAGTTACTTCACTATTAACATCAGTTTTCTTTTTACTATCACAACAATTCTTTTTATTTCCACCTATCATCATAGGAATCATGAAAATCATCATTATAGGGCACAAGAACGGTACTATACCCGATAAAAATAATCCCTCACTCGGACTAAACTTAGTTATTAGTGGTAAAGAAAGAATTACTATTATAGGTAATCCACAGCATAGAACCATATGAAGCATATGCTTTAATGGATTATGATTATGACCTGAATGTTTTTCTTTTCCATCATTGTGGCAATTCATAATATATACCTCCATGTTACTTTCATTTAAATTTTTGATTTTACTATAATAATATTCTATCTTGTAATTATAAAGATATTATGAAGAATCCAATACTATATTTATCATTTTTTTATAATGTTTAATTATAATTCTATTCAATGCTATAAGTGTCAATTTCTTCATATTCCCTTTATGTATATATAATATTATATATACATAAAGTTATTATTCACTCAATATAAATAACTTTATACTTTATTCTCACTTATACGCATTTTTAAAAGAAACTTAGAATTTACCTCTAAGTTTCTTTTTATTTCCTTAATTTTAATCCATAATATTTTAACTTATTGTAAACACGTATTTTCTTTACATTTTCTTTATATTTTTAGGTTATTATAACTACGTAGGATAATTAAGCACCTTTTATTAATTACTCTTATGAATATAAATAAAAAATATAAATCCAAAAGAACATTAAAAAAGCTTGTGATTTAAAATCCAAGCTTTTTTAATTATTTATCTTTCAATCGTAAAAATTATAAGTTTATTCTTTAATACTTATACCGTTAGGTTCTCCATCAACAGTTATAGTTTGAATTACTTTATTAGTTGAATAATCAATAATGCTTACTGTTGATTCATACATATTTGTAACATATACGAATTTATTATCTGGACTTACTAAAACACCATGTGATCCTTTTCCAGTTTGTATTGTAGCAGCAACTTTTTTTGCTGCTAAATCTATTTTAGTAACTGAATTCGATGGAGCTTCTTCAGTACCTTGATTAGCCACAAAAACAAATTTGTCATCTGCTGATAGGTATAGTTGTGCAGGTCCTACGCCTACTGGCACTTTTTCAACTTTATCTGTTGATAAATCAATTATTCCAATTGCATTTTCTCCATTAATAGTTACAACTAATGTTTTGCCATCCTTTGTAACTCCAGTTGTCACTGGGGTACTTCCAACCTTTATCTTTCTAATTTCTTTATTATTATTAATATCAACTATACTAACTGTATCTTCTCCCATGTTAGCTATATATGCAAATTGACTATCGCTTGATATTCTAAATCCATGTGGACCTTTCCCTACTGCAACATTCTTAATAAGGCTATAATTTTTTGAATCAAGTATAGAAACATTATTGTCTTCATTGTTAGTTACTAATACTTTTTTACCATCATTAGTAAAAACTACATGAGCTGGATGCTTACCTACTTCTACTTTTTTAATAAGCTTTCCTGTCTCAGTTTCATAAAAAATCGCATATCCATTTTCACTCATTGAACCCTGATCTGTTTGCCCTTTTTCCATTTTAGCTGAAGATGTATAACCTACAACACTTCCATCAGGTGAAACTTGAATATTATGTGGTGCACCTGGATCTTTTACAGATTCAGTAATTTTATATGTAGATAAATCTATCTCAGAAATACTTCCACTTTCATTTGCAGTATATAAATATGAGACCTTATTCTTCTCATTCTTATTTGTTGATTCATTATTATTTTCATTAGTCTTATTACATGCTGTAAGGATTAAACTTATTATAATGAATACGCCTATTATTTTAGTATACTTTAGTTTAAACATAGATTATCTTCCTTTCTCAACTTGTATAATTTATTTATGCTTAATTATTTTATACTAGTTAGTACTAAAATATCCTTTCATGTATTTACATAAAAACTATTAGATAAATATTAAAGAGTATTGCTATTTATATAACAATACTCTTCAACATTTCTGAATAAAACATCAATATTCGATTTATCCTTGAACTATATAATAGATTAAACTTGATACGGTTACCAACACTACATAAATTAGAATAAACATATATATTGACGTTTTAGTACCTTCTGATTCGTTAATTCTATACTTTTCATTTTTTCTTAGATATAAATATGCTATTATTCCAATAATAATTAACAAAAGACTTAAGAGATGTGATATAGAAAAGGCTCCATAAATTATTGGATTATTCCTAAATAATTCTACAATTCCTCTAATTACTGCAAATCCAATAATGTAATTTATAAGTATTTGGCCTTGATATTTTTGTTTTTCACTCTTTCTCCATAAAAATACAAATAGTAAATAATCTAAAACAAACTCATACATCTGAGTGGGATGAAGAATGCTACCATCTATATTAATTCCCCACGGCATAACTTTCGTCATTACCTTCCCAAATACATCACATCCAACTCTTCCTATACCCTGAGCAAGGGCAACTGCAACAACTAAGATATCCGCTAGCTTTAAAAATGATACTCTAGTCTTAACTGAATAAATGTATCCAACTATTAATGCTACTGCTATACCTCCATGAACAGATAATCCACCTTCATCTATACTAAATATTTCTGATGGATTGGCAATATAATATGTAGGATTATAAAAAATTATATAAAATAATCTAGCTCCAACTATACCACTTATAACTACACAAATTACTGCATTTAATATTGTATCCTCATTAACCCCTTTTCTTTTACCCATCCAGGAAGAAAAAAATATCCCTGAAATTATTCCTACTGCAATCATTAATCCAAAGAAATAAATGTGAATAGGTCCTATACTAAATAATTCTTTCATTATTATTCTCCTTACATTTAATATTCTCTATGATAATACTTTCATATGTAGGTTTTATGAAGAGATATTTACCATAATTTATAATTTGCATTACTTTCTTATCTTCATATCATAAACACATTTATTTTATATACTTTACCCATCTATTTAACGATTAAGTTTTAATTGTTTTGTATATCTATGAAATACATAGGAGGAAAAATATGAGTATCAGACATGAAGAAATTAAAGTTTATGATATGACATGTACATCTTGTGAAAAAAAGGTTGAAAAAGAAATTAAAAAGTTAGATGGGGTAATATACACGGAGGTTAGTTTTATCAATGAGTTCGCTATTATAGAATATGATGATGATCTTTGCAACTTGGATTTAATTAAAGCTTCGATTACTTCAGCAGGTTATAGTACTAAAAAATCTAAAAATTTAAAATTACTAGGTCTAATTATAATTGCTGCCATTGTAATTTTACTTGGTTTCAATACTAGTGGGTTCGATATGGAAGGTAAACTTGAAAATGCATCCTACGCAGCTCTTTTTATAGTTGGTATTCTATCCTCAATTCATTGCGTTGGAATGTGCGGAGGTATTATGCTTTCTCAAAACACTATAGATATAAATACAAATAAAAGCAGATTAAAATCTTTAAGGCCTTCCATTTTGTATAATGTTGGTAGAGTTGCTTCTTATACCTTGTTAGGTGGTATTTTCGGTGCTATGGGATCAATACTTTCATTTTCAATTACTACTAAAGCTATAATAGAAGTAATTGCAGGTATATTTATGATAATGATGGGCTTTAATATATCAGGTTTTAAGTTATTTAGATGGTTCAATATTAAAATCCCAAGTTTATCATGTAAAAGTAAAAACAAATTTAGGTCACCTTTCATAATTGGATTTTTAAATGGACTCATGCCTTGTGGTCCACTTCAAACAATGCAACTTTTTGCACTAGGTACTGGTAATGCCCTTAAGGGAGCTTTATCAATGTTTGTTTTTTCAATTGGGACAGTTCCTTTAATGCTTTTATTCGGAGCACTTTCTAGTCTACTAACTAAGGGACTTAGCAAAAAATTAATTAAGTTTAGTGGTATCTTGATAATAGTCTTAGGACTTGTAATGGGAAATAGAGGTCTTACCTTAGCAGGGCTAAGTATTAATCCAATAACTATACTTACTAATGGAACTACTGCTTTCTCTGATAAAAGTTCAAGTAATTCTTCTAATCCAAATGTATATAAAGCTACATTAAAAAACGGAATGCAAGTAATAAATATGAGTGTTGGAAATCGTGGTTATACTCCGAATATATTTTATATTCAAAAAAACATACCTGTTAAATGGATTGTTGATGCAAAACTTGTTACTTCCTGCAATAGTACTATAGTAGCTAGATCTTTAGATTTACAAAAAAAATTAGTAAATGGTGAAAACATAATTGAATTTACACCTAGCAATAAAGATATTAGTTTTAGTTGCTGGATGGGAATGCTAGGCGGAGTAATCAAAGTTGTAGATAAATTAGATACACTTGATTTATCAAAAGTTGATTCAGCGACTTCTCCTGCTGCTAGTTCTGATTTTGCACCTTCGAAACAATATTCATTTAATGGTACAGATATAACAAATGTTCCTACTGGAACAATAATTCAAAAATCTACTTCAATCGGAATTGGTCAAACTGCTAAGTTTAAAGGCACAGGAAATTCTTTAGAACCACTAGTAGTGGTAACTGGAAACAGCTCTAGTACTAAACTTACATTTGATTTAAATGCTTTTGATAATGCGGAAGGAGAATATAAAATCTTAGATATCTTAACTAAAGAAGAAATTATCTCTTTTACAGGGAAAAAGGGTATAAACGAAGTTACTTTTAACCCGAAAAAATCCGGAAGTTTTGAAATTATGAAGGGTGCTTTTATTCTAGGAGTGATTGAAGTTGTAGATGATATAAATTCTGTAAATCCAGAGGTAATACGCGCAGAATATTTTTAGTTTCCTTTAATATTACCTAGTAAGAGAAGGCTTAATACAATAAGCCTTTTCTTTTTAGGTATTTATGGACACAATATATCCCATTAAGATAATTTAATATTTATTATAAGTATTAAAAAAGAGCTTTGATATTCTTTAAATTATCAAAGCTCTTCTTTGTATATTACAATAACTATCAATTAACTTATAATTTTATTGAATACTAAATAGTTACATTTTAACCTTCCACACCAAATTTATAACCAACTTTTACTACAGTAATAATATATTTAGGATTTTTAGTATCCTCTTCTATCTTTTTGCGTATATTTTTAATATGTACATCTATTGTTCTATCATATCCTTCAAAATCTATTCCGCCTATCTTCTCTATTAGCTGATCTCTATTTAAGACCTTTCCTTTATTAATTGCAAGCGCATATAATATATCAAATTCATTAGGCGTAAATGAAACTTCTTCGCCATATAACTTAACAGATCTTTTATCATAATCTATAACTAGCTTTCCATCATCAAAACACACATTCTCACGTTCTTCCTCTGCAAGCAATCTTCGAAATAATGCGTTAACTCTTGCGGTTAATTCTCTAGGACTGAATGGCTTTACTAAATATTCGTCAGCGCCAATATTTAATCCTTCAACCTTTTGGTTTATCTCTCCCTTTGCAGTAAGCATAAATACATGCACATCAGATGTTTGGCGAATAATTTTACACACTTCTTCTCCATTAATATCTGGTAACATTAAATCAAGTATTATAAGCTTAAATTCCATCGTTTCAAACATTTCGATACCTTTTAAGCCCTTAGTCGTACAGTAGACCTTATATCCAGCTTTCTCTAAATAAGCTTTTAGTACCTCTGATACTTTTTCTTCATCTTCTATTATTAAAATCTGTTGCAACTTTCGTTAACCTCCAAATAAATAAAAGATAAGAGAAGTCTAAACTTCTCTTTAGTTTTAATAACACTTATGCTCTTCCCTTAAGCTGCCTTACTTCTCTTTTCGATCTCAATTGTTCTATAAATATCTTCTATTGCTGATATTTCATTATTATATTTCTCAATTATTTTTCTTGTATACTCATTACTATAAACTTCTCTGTATTTTTTGCTTATTAGATATTTTAGTAAATTCATTTAATTCACCTCAAAAAAATATTTTTTACTATGATAAAATAATACAAAAAAGTTGTGTAGCAATTATGAAGAATTTAAAGAACTTTTAATTAAAATAACTTGAAAAATTTGAACATAAAAAAGCTAGAGTCATATACAATAAACATTGTAACTCTAGCTTTCACTTATATCTGTTAACTTAAAAATAGTAACTGGATTAGTTCTTATTACATTACTATTTTTTCATCACTTTTGATTCTTTACATCCACCACAACCGCAAGATTTCTTTTTAAACTTATTATATATTGTAAAGATTGCAAAAGTTAAGATTCCTACTGTAATTAATATTTGAATAACCATTTATATCATCCCTTCTCTATTTTTATGTTTATATCCTATATTACTATAGTTTTATGAAGAAAAAATGAAGGTGTTAACTTCTGCATATTTTGAAATGTTACTAAAAAACCACACATCCCCAACCTCTTGAGAATGTGTGGTCTAATTTTATCTCTAATTTACTAACTTTTCAAGATCAGCTATTATCACATTAACTTTTTCAAGCTTTCCTTTAGCATAATCTTTCTCTCTTAGCCATTCGATACCCATTTCTAAGCATCTTTTTTCTTCTTTGTACTCAGCTAATAATTTTACTAATTCATTATTCATAAACTCACCCCATATGAATATTTAACCCTTGAATTAACTTACCATAATTTACTCGATAAAAATTATAGTTTCTTGTGTTTAGCTAATATTATTCAACTGTTACTGATTTTGCTAAGTTTCTTGGCTTATCAACATCGCAGCCTTTTCTTACTGCTGTATAGTAAGCTAATATTTGAAGTGGAACTACTGAATATACTGGTGCAAGTATTGGCATAACTCTTGGGATATAAACTGTTTCATCTACAGTCTTCTCAATGTCTGGATGTCCTTCCATTGCTATTCCTAATACATTTGCTCCTCTAGTTTTAACTTCTCTTATATTACTTACCATCTTATCAAATATATCTTCTTGAGTTGCAAGAGCTATAACTGTGATTCCTTCTTCAATTAAAGCTATAGTTCCGTGCTTTAACTCTCCACCTGGATAAGCTTCTGAGTGGATATATGATATTTCTTTTAGTTTTAATGATCCTTCTAATGCTACTGCATAATCTAGACCTCTTCCTAAATAGTAAACATCCTTTTCTTTATATACTTTATCAACGAATGTCTTTATCTTTTCGATATCGCTTAATATTTCAGCAACACCTTCTGAAAGATCAAGTAATCCGTCTTTTATTTTGTTAATTTCAGTTTCTCTTATAGTATTCTTAACTTCAGCCATATATAAAGCTATTATATATAATGCTATTAGCATAGTTATATATGCTTTTGTTGATGCAACTGCGATTTCTGGACCAGCCCATGTATAGAATACATCATCAGCTTCTCTTGAAATTGAGCTACCTACAACATTAGTTATAGCTATTATTCTAGCTCCCTTATCCTTAGCTAGTCTTAATGCTGCTAAAGTATCAGCTGTTTCTCCTGATTGGCTTATGCAGATCATTAATGTTTTATCAGTTATAAGTGGATTTCTGTATCTGAATTCAGATGCATAATCTATTTCTACTGGTATCTTAGCTAATCTTTCAATTACATATTTTCCAACAACACCTGAGTGATATGCTGTACCACATGCAATTATATAAACCTTGTCAAATCCTTCGATTTGCTCTTTAGTTAAGTGAATACCATCAATTTTAATCTTTTCACCTTTAACTATTCTTGAAGTTAAAGTATCTTTTATAGCTTTTGGTTGTTCATATATTTCCTTTAACATGAAGTGTTCATATCCGCCTTTTTCAGCAGCATCTATATCCCATGTTACATGGAAAATTTGTTTATCAACCTTATTTTTATTTTCATCATAAATTGTTATTCCGTCATTAGTCATAACAACAAATTCTTTATCTTCTAATAAATAAACGTCTCTTGTTTGACCTAATACAGCAGGAATATCTGAAGCTATAAAGCTTTCATTTTCTCCAACACCTATAACAAGTGGACTGTCTTTTCTTACAGCAACAATTTTACCTGGATCTTTTTCTGATATTACGCCTAATGCATAACTACCTTCCATCTTCTTAGTTGCTTTCATAACAGCATCTTCAAGATTTCCTTCAAAATAGTAATCTACTAAATGAGGTATAACTTCTGTATCTGTCTCTGATACAAATTTATATCCTTTAGCCATTAACATTTCTCTTAAAACTATATAGTTCTCAATTATACCATTGTGAACTACTGCTATGCTTTCATCTTCATTACAATGAGGATGTGAGTTTACATCTGAAGGTTCTCCATGAGTTGCCCATCTTGTATGACCTATTCCTATACTGCTTGCAAAGTCACTACTTTGAACTCTTTCCTTAAGGTTTGATAGTCTACCTCTGCATTTTTCTACCTTGATATCATCATTCTCTAAAACAGCTATTCCTGATGAATCATAACCTCTGTACTCAAGTTTACCTAACCCCTCAATTAAAATCGGAGTTGCTTTCTTTGGTCCTAAATATCCTACTATTCCACACATAAATAATTCTTCCTTTCATACTAACTATTTTTAACCATAATTATATGAAATATTCTATAGGTGGAAGGCTTTTTAGTAGATGAACCACTACATAAAACCTAAAAACCTCTCCGAAAATTTTATTTTTTCAGCAAGTTACCATATTAAGTTTTTTGTGCGGCTCTTCTCAGAGTTTTATTATTTAAAAAGCTTATACTTTAAAAAGACAAAACTCTGGGAAGCTTTAAACCCTCTGTTTAAAACCTCCTAGTACCTAGCTGAATTTGTTCTAAGAATTACTTCTTAGGTTTGCCAGCTTTTAACGGTAGTACTTATACCGTGGGGCACCCGCTGAATTTTCGATACTCCCCAACCTCGTCAAGTTAAATACTTAAATACCGATCTCATGTATTTAACCTCTAGCGCTTAAATATTAAATTATTAACTAACTTCCCTCCTTCTTTTTCTATTTTTCTATAATTATGGTTTTTGTTCAAGCCTCCACAATTCAATATATTATACTATATAATATTTCATGTCAAACTATTTGTTACTTTATTAACTTTTAAATAATAATAGGGTTAAAAATCCTATTATGGATTCTTAACCCTAGTTATAAACTCTATTTTGTAAATGAAGTTTTTACTTCTTCATATTTACTTACTATAGCATCTACTAATGGGCTATCTATATCTAAGCTTGTTATATCTGCAACTGCTTTTTTAATTCCATTAGCTTTAATATTTGATTGTACTTCTTGAGATTTTTCATCTTCAGCATAATCAAATAGTAAACCTGCAGCTATACCTGTTAATATGTTTTCTCTTTCGATATTAAGCTCATAGCAAAGTCTTAATGGAGTTATTAATCTATCATTTCCAGATAACTTTCTTATTGGGTCACGTCCAACACGGAAAACTTCATCTTTTAGATATGTGTTTTCAAATCTACCTATTAACTTTTTAGAATAAGCAGTTAAAGCTTCAATATCTATTTTGTGTTTTTCACTTAAAGCTTTTACAGCTTCAGCATGGAACCCAACTATAACGTTCTTAATTGCTTCATCTTGAATTGCTTCATGGATGTATTTGTATCCTTTTAGGTCTCCTAAATAAGCAGTTGTTGCATGTGCCCCATTTAAAAGGAATAACTTTCTTTCAAGGTATGGTCCTAGATTATCTACATATTCAGCACCATTAACATTTCCATTTACTTTAACCTTATTCTTTTCTATATCCCATTCATAGAAATCTTCAACAGCAACGTCTATTGGAAGTTCTTTTTCAATATCTACATTAGGTACAATTCTATCAACTGCACTATTAGGGAATCCAACATATTTGTCTAGGTTTGCTTTAAGTTCGTCACTAGCACCTTCTAATATTCCATCTTTTAGAATATCTGTAGCCATTAATGCATTTTCACATGCAATAATATCTAATTCTTTTTTATTAGTTTCAAATCTCTTTTCTAAAAGTGTCTTTAGTAATCCACCAGTGCTCTTTAAATTGTTCGCACCTATAGAAGTAGTTATTAAATCTGCTTCTTTAACTACCGCTTCAAGACCAGCCATCTCATGTAAATGTACAGCTTTTACGCCTTCTATTTTTTCTTTATTTTCAGAAGTACTTAATGTTATTACTGTGTATTTTTTGTATTCATTAATTGCATTTACTAAAAAATCTGATATATCTACAAAAGTTACTTCGTAGCCTGATTTTGATAATAAATAACCAATAAAGCCTCTTCCAATATTTCCAGCTCCAAAATGAACAGCTTTCATACTACATTTCACCTTCTTCTTCTATGATTCTCATTATTTCAGCTTCAGTTTTTGCATCAATTAACTTTTGAACATTTTCTTCATATTGTACAGTTAATGCAATTTGAGAAAGGAAAGCCATATGATCGTCTCCTTTTCCTGCTATACCTATAACTATATATGCGATGTTTCCTTCACCAAAGTCAACTCCATCAGGATATTGTAATATAACTATACCTGAATCTAATATTTGTTTTTTGTATTCATTCATTCCATGTGGAATTGCTACTCCATTTCCCATGTATGTTGTAACTTCATTTTCTCTAGCTTTCATGCCTTCGATATAATTTTCATTAACATATCCTCTTGAAACTAGTAACCTTCCTGCTCTTTCTATAGCCTCAAATTTAGATTCTGAAGAGAGATTAAGCATAATATTTTCTTCAACTAAAACACCCTTATTCATTCAATTGTCCTCCTCTTTATTTACAATATTAATTAAATTATTTCTAATATCAGTTATACTACCTATTTTTAATGTTTCAACAAATTCTTTTTGCTCTATTAATGAAACACTAATTTTTCCTAAAAGTTGTAAGATGTAATTACTTTCATTCTGCCTTGCAAGTAAGACCAAAAAAGTTCCTACTTCTTCTGTTGAAAAGCCTATACTAGACATACGAATTGGCTCCTCAACTCTGTATACCCCTACAAAAGGAGTAACCATTTCATCACATCTTGTATGGATTAAAGCTATCCCGCTTCCTGGAACAACTACGTTACCTTTTTCTTCTCTTTTAAGTATACCATTTATAATTGCATTTTTATCAGTAGTTAAATCAATTTCATATATATCTTCTACAATAAAATTTATCAAATCTGCAAAAGAATCAACTTTTGTTTTTTTCAATTGAAAATTCTTAAGAATTGTATTGGCCAATTCATATTCAGAATTTGTAACCTCATCATCATCTAAAGAACTTGGTAATTGCACAAGTTTAACTTGATTATCAAGCTTGAAATCAAAAATAAAACTATTAACCTTCTCTATGTTTTCTTTTGTCATAAAAGGTGATACCACAATTACTCTATTCTTTATGCTAAAATTAATTGGAACGGTAGATAAAATCAAGTCAAAGCTTTCCTCTTCAAGTCTTCTACTAACATCATTTATAGCTGTAATAGCCAAAGTTCCTATATCCGGGAAAAGCGCTTGTATTTTATTACATAAGATTCTAGCTGTTGCAATCCCTCCAGGACATACTACCATAGTTTTTATTTTTCTTAAAAATGCCTGCTGCCTTTGCAATGCTACGTCTATATGCATTGTTATATAGCCAACTTCTTCTAAAGGTATTTTCAAATTATATCTAGAAAATATCAATTTACATTTATTATTGATAACCTTAAATAAATCTGTATAATGTTCCTTTATTTCACTTATAAGTGGATTTATAACAACTAGTCCCAAGTTTAACATATAAAACGTCTGTTTTAAATGTTGTGACAGATCTCTTATTAATTGGATATCATTCATTAAATCTACTTGTATTTTTTTTGATACCTCTGTCACTAATTCTAAAGCTAAATCCTCATAATTTATATCTGATTGCGTGAAATTTCCATTACTATTTAGGAAATAATTATATTCACTTAAATACAATGATAAATAAACTAACTCATCCTCAGGTAAGTTAATATTATTATCAATTAAAGTTTCATTTATGTTTTTTAATTTTTCATATACGTCTAAAGATTGTATTTCTTTTTTTATCTTTTCTGGTAATTCTATATTATCGCCATTTTCAGTCTTCTTAATTGATAAAAGAATTTGAATAAAAAGACTAAAATATTTTACATCATTAACCTTAATATAGCTGAATTTTGATTCTTGAAATGTTTCTCTAACTAAATTTATTATTTTTGTTCCAAAAATAATCTCAAAAAATGCTTTTACTGTTTGGTCTACTTTTTCTTCATATAGTATTGGTAATAGATCTTCATATGGCTTAAGCTCAAATAGAAGTTCTACTAGCGCAATTCTTTTATTCCATTCTGACCCTTCAATACTAATACCATGACTTCTTTTTCTAATTAAGCATAAATTTTTAGTAAGTACCATATTTTCGATACTATCTAGGTCAAGACTAATGCTGCCCATAACTACATTAAATTTATGACTAAAATATGAAGCCTTAATTGGTTCTTTAGTTACAAGCAATTCACAGGCAATTATTATTTGCCTTTGTTCTTTATTAAATAACCACTGCATAGGAACTTGATTTAAAGATTCTTTTATTTCCTCAATCTTATCCTTGTTACCTGACAAAGATAAATTCATATCCTCATCATTAAAAATATTTACGCTATATTTCTTTAAACTTTTGTTTATTGAAGAAATTTCTCTTAATATAGTTCTTGTGCTTATATTTAATTGTTTATGAAGGCCCTTTATATTAAAGGGGCCTTCATTTAAAACTTTATTCAATATAAATTGCTGTCTAGGGGTGAAATTATTCATTTATACTCACCTAGCCTATAATTTATTTTTTCTAATTATTACTTTAATTGATTTACAAATTCGTCATATTTTGTACGATCCAAGAAATTCTTAACTGTTATGATTTTATCAGTTTTAGCTGATTTTCTAGCTCTTTCAGCTAAGTTTTCTTGTGTAAATACTACATCAGCATCTGCTGGTATAGCATCAACTGGAGTATGTTTAACATCAATACCACTTATTCCAGCATCTTTTAATGCTTTCTTAAGTATTGATTCTCCCATAGCTGAAGATCCCATTCCTGCATCACAAGCAAATACGATTAATTTGATTCCAGCTTTTGAAACTGAAGGAACGCTTTGTCCTTTACTTTCAGCTTTCATTTCTTTAACTTTGCTTTGTGCTTCTTCTAAATCTTCTCCGCCTTCTGGATCTCTCTTAATTATAACTGCTGCTATTAAGAATGATACTACAGTACCAACAAGTACCCCTGCAAGAACTGGTAATAATCCACCCTTAGGAGACATTGCTATAAGTGATATTATACTTCCTGGTGAAGGTGCTGATACAAGTCCTGCATGAGTTATTACGAATGTTAAATCTGCAGTTATTCCACCACCGATTACAGCTAATAATAAAGCTGGTTTCATTAATACATATGGGAAATAAATTTCATGTATTCCACCTAAGAAGTGAATGATGATTGCTCCTGGTGCTGATTGTTTAGCCATTCCTTTACTATATAGCATATAAGCTAAAAGTATTCCAAGTCCTGGACCTGGGTTTGGTTCTAATAAGAAGAATATTGACTTACCAACATCATGTGCTTGTTGAATTCCTAAAGGAGATAATACTCCGTGATTAATTGCATTGTTTAAGAATAAGATTTTAGCTGGTTCAACAACTATTGCTATTAAAGGAAGTAATCCTTTATCAGTAATTGCTTGTGCAGCACTACCTAATCCTGTTGAGATACCTGCAACGATTGGTTCGATATAAGTAAATGCGAATAATGAAAGTCCGCCACCTAGGATACCTGCTGAGAAGTTGTTAACTAACATTTCAAATCCTGTTGGGATTTTTCCATCTACTAGTTTGTCAAACTTCTTGATTAACCATCCACCAAGTGGTCCCATTATCATAGCTCCCATGAACATTGGGATAGATGCTCCAACTACGATACCCATAGTTGCGATAGCACCAACTACTCCTCCTCTAGTATCGTATACTAGTTTACCACCTTGATAACCTATAAGCAATGGTAGTAAGTAAGTGATCATTGGTCCAACTAATTTAGCCCAATATGCATTTGGTGTCCAACCTGTTGGTATGAATAATGCAGTGATAAGACCCCAAGCGATGAATGCTCCAATGTTTGGTAACACCATGCTACTTAAAAAACTACCAAATCTTTGAACTTTGCCTTTAAATGTAGAATTGTTTGAAGTATTAAGATTTTCCATTATGAGACCTCCTATAAATTTTTTAAATAATAATTATTTATTACACTTATTATATTAATTTATATCGTTTTCACTTTCAATTTAAACAATTTCAATTCTGTGATACGTTTTCAATGACAATTTTAAAATTGCAATAATTCCTTGAAAAAATCACGATTTGAAGGTCTGTATGTGTACTTTATTTCCAAAATAAAAAGTTCAAAAAAAGGTTGCATTTTGAATTTTAGTACAAAATCTATTGATCTTTTGCTTTTATTATGTTCAAATTTGATGAAAATATTATATATATTTATATGTAGCTTTACATAAAATAAAAGACCTTATATTTTTCAAATATATACGTATCATATTTAACCGTATAATAAAGCCTATATCTTAAATACTATGTAAAGTAAGATATAGGCTAACTTTTATTTCTATTTGTCATTAATGAAAAAGACAAAGTTAATAGTTTATTGTTGACAGCAATTGATTTATGAATTGATTATAGATTTTGCATACCAGGTTATCGGTATGAAATACCCTATTATCGGAGAAATTCCATAGCCCATTAATGGGACTGGAAAGTTGCCCACAAGCGTTGAGATTAATATTATTACGAAATATAAACCTACAGATATTGAAGGTAGTTCACTGTTTTTCGGTGAAAAAAATATAAATGGCGCTGGTAATATAACAAGAGATATTATCCCAAAAACAAGCCATATCAATCCCAT
This sequence comes from Clostridium paridis, assembly GCF_016765615.1. Taxonomy (GTDB): domain Bacteria; phylum Bacillota; class Clostridia; order Clostridiales; family Clostridiaceae; genus Clostridium_T; species Clostridium_T paridis. The sequence continues at coordinate 27,566 of NZ_JAESWA010000028.1, forward strand.
ATTTGATAATAAGCTAACTATTCTTTCCACATAAGCTACCGGGGGTAGATTATCTAAAAATACCCACGAAAGAACAACTAGAATTGAAAGAATCCCAATAGTAGATACTCTAAGTACCTTTTTATCAGACCTGCTACACAACATAACCACCATCGGAATAGAAAAACCAGTTACCTCAGATGCATCGGGCTGAATTGCAAGTAAAATTGCTATAGCAATAATAATAGTTATTGTAACCCATAATGATTTAATTTCATGGAGGCTCCATAAAGCTATTATTACTAAAGGTAACACCATCATTGAAACATTAAACTTAATAAATCCAATTGATACCCATCTGTGAACTCCGTTGATGCTTTGACCCATATATGTCAATATTATAAGTAGCATTGATATAATTATAGATATACTGTAAAATCTATTGCTTCTCTTTTTAAACTTATTTGATATTACAAAATATGAAATCAGTGTAGCTATTATAAAACAAGCAATATTTTGTGCCCAGATAAGAATTGGAACTTTGTTATTGTACATTGCTACCACACCAATAGAGATAGCAGGTATAGTGATTATTAGCGGGATTAAGTTTATTAATCTTAATTTCATAATTCTTTTACTCCTATATTAAGCATATTTAAAAACTTGTTTAAAAATTCATCTCCATTTTTTATGATACAAAGGATAAATTCTTACACCTATAAATACTTATCATAATTCCTACAGCAGCCATATGCGTAAGCACCATGGAACTACCATAGCTTATAAAAGGCATTCCCATGCTAACTATTGGCACTAAACCAAATATCATAAGTATATTCCACACAAACTCAATAGTAAAAATACACAAAAAACCCTGTATTAATAATCTTCCATAGGCATCTTTTACTTCTCCTGCTGCTACAAACATGCGGACAATAAAAGATAATACCAATCCTATAAGCATAATTCCTGCCACCCACCCAAATGTATATATTATATAGGTAAGAATAAGATCTGTATGAACCTCTGGCAGAGTTCCTGGGAAGGTGAATCCTTTGCCTTTAAGTCCTGCAGATGACAATAGATTTTGTATCTGAATATTAATAAAGCCCGAACCTTTTGGATCCTTTTCAGGGTTCATAAAAATCAACAACCTTTTTATCCTGTAAGGTTGACTTGCTATTGTATAAGTGCAGACCACAAAAAACAGACTTATAGTAGAAAATATGTATCCAAGTCTCACCTTGGAATTTAGCATAAGTACTATAAATAGCACAAAATAAATAAAAGCCTCCATGAATGACCCAAGCATAATATATTGCATAAATGGTACAACCAGCATCAAAGAAAGGTATATGTACTCTCTATAACGCCTTAAATTTATGATTCTTATTAGCTTTGAAAGGGAAATAGGAAATAAAAATAAAGTTAAATCTACTATATTCACAGTAAAAGATCCTAAAGGTATCCATGCTCTTTTCCCATTTATAGGAGCTGCAATAATCATCTGTAAGAAGAGTATCAAGATTATTCCTATGAATATTCTTAAAGAGTGCTTCTCTAATTTCTTATAGTCGAAAAAATATAACCCGATTAAGAATATGTATCCAATTATATTAAACACTACACTGTTATAAAAAGGTGTAGAATAATTAATAACCTTGTTAGCTACAATGAGATAAGCTATAACAATTCCCAATAAAGAAAATACAATTGTCATGCTTAATAGTCCCCATTCCGCTGAAGCCTTATGGCTCTGATTCAACGGTCTTCCAATGAGCTCTGCCTGCCCAATTTCATCCAAAGCTTTCTTTAAAGCTTCTTCTTTACTCAGGCCATTGAGCATTAGCTCTTCAGTTTTCTCCTGAATATGATCTAAAATTTCCAGTTTTATTTCCGTATGTACCTTTTTAAATTTTATATAACTGCAAATTTCCTCAACATATTCTTCTATCCTAGGATTTATCACCTTGATATTGCCTCCTTCCATATTACTTTATCAACAGCAGAACGAAAGGTTTTCCATTCCTCCTGCTTTTCCTTCATGTGTTCACTTCCACTCTTAGTAATTTTGTAATACTTTCTCTTTCTTCCCCCCTCAGTTTCAGTCCAATAGCATTCAACCATACCTTCGGTTTCCAATGAATGAAGTATAGGATATAAAGTTCCTTCTTTAAATGTAAAAATCCCATCAGATTTCTCTTCTATTTCCTTAATCATCTCATAACCATACATAGGCTTACTGTCAAGAAGAGTAAGTATCAAAATTACGGTGCTTCCTTTTAATAGTTCTTTGTTTATTACCAAAGTATCACCTCCTATTCCAATGCATTGGTTTTCGATACATCGTATATCTATGTATAAGTATAACTTCATTAATAGGAAAAATCAAGAATACAATAAATTAATTTTATTAACTATCTTTACATAAAATAAAAGACCTATAAAAGGTCTTTTAGGATTAAGTATTAATTTATTAGAAAAGCCTAGAGATTCTATATATCTTTTGGCGAAAGATTAGGGAGAAATTCCTATAATCTCTAGGCTAATTCAGCTTTTTATTGTTCTAATTTCTTTTCATTTATCCAAGACATCATTCCTCTAAGCTCTTGTCCAACTTTTTCGATTTGATGCTCACTATTTATTCTTCTTGTTGCATTGAAGTTAGGTCTTCCTACTTGGTTTTCTAATAACCAGTTCTTTGCGAAGGTACCATCTTGAATTTCATGAAGAACCTTTTCCATTTCTTTTTTAGTTTCAGAGGTTATAATTCTCTTACCTACTTGGTAATCTCCATATTCTGCTGTATCACTAATAGAGTATCTCATTAAGCTCATTCCACCCTGATACATTAAATCTACAATAAGCTTCATTTCATGTAAGCATTCAAAATATGCATTTTCAGGAGCATATCCTGCTTCAACAAGTACTTCAAAACCAGTTTTTATAAGTTCACTAACTCCACCGCATAAAACCGCTTGTTCTCCAAATAAATCTGTTTCTGTTTCATCTCTAAATGTAGTTTCTAGAACACCAGCTCTAGCTCCCCCTATACCATTAGTATAAGCTAATGCTAAATCCTTTGCTCTTCCTGTATAATCTTGATGTATGGCAATTAAGCATGGTACTCCTGAGCCTTCAGTATAAGTTCTTCTAACCATATGTCCTGGTCCTTTTGGTGCTACCATAAATACATCTACGTTAGCTGGTGGCACTATTTGACCAAAATGAATATTAAATCCATGGGCAAATACTAAAGCCTTTCCTTCTGTTAAATTTGGAGCTACTTTTTCATTATATAGTTTAGCTTGCTTTTCATCTGGAATTAATATCATGATAACATCTGATGTTTTAACTGCTTCTGCTGTATCTAAAACTTTCAATCCTGCTGCTTCAGCTTTTTCCCACGATTTACTTCCTTCATATAGTCCAACTACAACATCTACTCCACTTTCATGAAGATTTAGTGAATGTGCATGCCCCTGGCTACCATAACCGATAACTGCTACTCTTTTTCCTTTTAATAATTCAAGATTTGTGTCCTTTTCATAATACATTTTTGCCATTTTTAGTTCCCCCTCTTATTTATACATCTTCTTCATAGATTATTTGATTTATAAGTGCTCCTGGTGCTACCATAGGGAACACTTTCTTATCTTCATGTACTCTATAATCTATAACTATAGGTACAGAAGAATTAAAAGCTTCTTTTAATGCTGGTTCTAGTTGTTCTTTTCGTTCAACTAAGAATCCTTTTCCTCCATAGGCTTCTACTAGCTTGACAAAGTTTGTTCCTCTATTAATTGAAGTATGAGAATATCTCTCTTCATAGAAGAAGTTCTGCCATTGTCTTACCATACCTAAGGCATTGTTATTTACTATTATTGTAACTACAGGCGCCTTTTGAGCATAGGAAGTAGCTAATTCGTTGCAGTTCATAGCAAAGCTACCATCTCCTGCAATATTAATAACTAATTTATCTGGATTCGCTACCTTACAGCCAATAGCTGCCCCAAGTCCAAATCCCATAGTTCCGAGTCCACCAGAAGTTATAAACCTTCTTGGTTCTATATGCTTATAGAATTGAGATGCCCACATTTGATGTTGACCAACTTCTGTTGTTACAATAGCTTCTCCATCTGTAAGTTCGTTAATTTTACTAAATAAGAATTCAGGCGTTAATTCATCAGATTCTTTACTTGTGCCCCTACCCTCTTCCTTATATATATTCATCTTGTTAATCCATTCTTTATTATCTTTTTTATTTAGCAGCGGAATTAGCTTTCTCAAACTTTCTTTTATATCCCCAATTAAGCTTGCATCTACTTTTACATTTTTATTAATTTCCGCTGGATCTATATCCAAATGAATAATTTTAGCCCCCTCAAGATTATCATTTGAACTAATAACTCTATCGCTAAATCTTGCCCCAATAGCTATTAATAAATCACATTCCCAAGCACCCAAGTTTGAAGCCTTGGTCCCATGCATCCCTATCATTCCTGTATATAATGGATGAGTTACTGGAAATCCGCCCATACACATAAGTGATGCTGATGTTGGAGAATCTATTTTCTCTGCTAGTGCTATTAATTCTTCTGATGCCCCCGAACTTATAACTCCTCCTCCTGCGTATATAAATGGTCTTGAGGATTCGTTAATTAATTTTGAAACTTCTAATAAAGCTTCTTCTGTTATATGCTTATTGCTTCTTGCAACCTTAACAGGTTCCTTCTTAATATATACACCCTTTTGTGCTGTTATGTCTTTTGGTATATCTACCAGCACAGGTCCTGGTCTTCCCTCTTGTGCAATTCTAAAAGCTTCTCTTATAGTGTGAGCTAAATCATCAACATTCTTCACCATAAAATTATGTTTAGTAATTGGTAGAGTAATACCTGTTATATCCACTTCTTGGAAGCTATCCTTTCCAAGTAAAGGTCTTGTAACATTACCTGTTATAGCTACCATTGGAGTTGAGTCCATATATGCTGTAGCTATTCCAGTTACTAAATTTGTTGCCCCAGGTCCCGAAGTAGCTAAACAAACCCCAACCTTTCCAGTACTTCTTGCATATCCATCTGCAGCATGAGCAGCCCCTTGCTCATGACAGGTTAAGACATGTCGTATTTTATCTTTATACTTATAAAGTGCATCATATATATTAAGAACTGCCCCTCCTGGATACCCAAAAACAGTTTCCACTTCTTGTTCTAATAAACACTCTAATAGTATTTCTGACCCATTTAGTATCATATGCCCCCTCCTTTTATACTAAGTCCTAAGCAGTATAATCTTATTTAAATATAGCCCCTTGGCTAGCTGAACTAACTAATTTTGAATATCTACCTAAATATCCATCAGTAATCTTTGGTTCTGGCTCTTTCCAAGCTTTTCTTCTTGATTCAAGCTCCTCTTCTGAAACATTAATTTCAAGCTTGCCTTTTTCAATATCTATAGAAATCCTATCTCCATCTTTAATTAGCGCAATATTTCCACCTACTGCAGCCTCTGGAGACACATGTCCTATTGATGCCCCTCTTGTTGCACCTGAGAATCTTCCATCTGTAATTAATGCTACTGACTTATCGAGTCCCATTCCTGCTATTGCTGATGTTGGAGATAACATTTCTCTCATACCTGGACCACCTTTTGGCCCTTCGTATCTTATTATTATTACATCACCACTTTGTATTTTTCCTCCCCAGATTGCTGCTATTGCATCTTCCTCTGAGTCATAAACCTTAGCTGGTCCTTCATGTTTCATCATTTCTGGAAGTACAGCTGATTTCTTAACAACAGCCCCATCTACTGCTAAATTTCCTCTTAGAACCTGTATTCCTCCAGTTAGACTATAAGGATTTTCTATAGGCTTTATTACATCATAGTTAATAACATGAGCTTCCTTAATATTTTCACCCAAAGTCTTTGTTGTTGCTGTAATACAATCAAGATTTAGTAAATCCTTTTTTGAAAGTTCATTCATCACTGCTTGTATTCCACCAGCAAAATATAAGTCTTCTATATGATTCTCTCCTGCTGGAGCTAACTTACATAAGTTTGGAGTTTTTGAACTTACTTCATTTATAATATCTAAATTTAGTTCAATTTTAGCTTCATTTGCAATGGCTGTTAAATGTAAGACTGAATTAGTAGAACATCCTAAGGCCATATCTACAGTAAGAGCATTCTTTATAGTTTTTTCTGTTACTATATCTCTTGGTTTAATGTCCTTTTCAACTAATTTCATTATTGCCATACCTGCGTCTTTAGCCAATCTTATTCTATCTGAATAAACAGCTGGTATTGTTCCATTGCCAGGCAATCCTAATCCTAATACCTCTGTCAAGCAGTTCATTGAGTTTGCTGTAAACATACCTGAACAAGATCCACAAGTTGGACATGCGCTGCTTTCCATTTCTAATAAATCTTCCTCTGATATTTTATTGGCATTATATGCTCCAACTGCTTCAAACATCGTAGATAATGATATTGAACTTCCTCTATATTTTCCTGCAAGCATAGGTCCCCCTGAAACAACTACTGCTGGTATGTTTAATCTTAATGCGGCCATAAGCATACCTGGAACTATTTTGTCACAGTTTGGTACAAGTACAAGTCCATCAAAGGAATGTGCTTTTACCATACATTCAATTGAATCAGCTATAAGTTCTCTTGTTGGTAATGAATATTTCATTCCTTCATGTCCCATTGATATACCATCACAAATTCCTATTGTAGGGAAAATAACTGGTGTTCCTCCAGCTAAAAGCACACCACTTTTAGCTCCTTGAACTATTTTATCTAGGTGAACATGTCCTGGAATTATATCATTTTGCGAAGTTACAATTCCTATCATAGGTCTTTTCATTTCTTCATCTGAAAATCCTGCTGCTCTTAATAGTGATCTATGGGGAGCTTTGTCTGCTCCTATCTTTATTCTATCGCTTCTCATAAAATAAATTACTTCCCTTCTTTTATATATTTAACCACTAGTTCCCCCATTTCCTTAGTACCAACCAATTTGTTACCTTCACTCATTATGTCTCCAGTTCTATATCCCTCTTCAAGAACTTTTTCTACTGCTTTTTCTATTACTGCAGCTTCTTCAGCTAACCCAAAGGAATACTTAAGCATCATAGCGGCTGATAATATTGTAGCTAGTGGATTTGCTATTCCTTTTCCAGCTATATCAGGAGCTGAGCCATGAATAGGTTCATACATTCCGTTTGTACCTTCTCCTAAACTAGCTGATGGTAACATTCCAATTGAGCCAGTAATCATTGAAGCTTCATCTGATAATATATCTCCAAAAATATTTGAAGTTACTATAACATCAAACTGTCTTGGATTTTTAACAAGCTGCATTGCAGCATTATCAACATATTGTCTATCTAGTTCTACTTCTGGATAATCCTTGTGAACCTCATCCACTACTCTTCTCCATAATCTTGAACTTTCAAGTATATTTGCTTTATCAACTAATGTAACTTTTTTCTTTCTCTTCATTGCTGTTTCAAATGCTATTTTTGCTATTCTTTTAATTTCTGAAGTACTATACTTCTCTGTATCTGATGCTGTTTCTTCATCTCCATTTTTAACTAGGCTTCTTTCCCCAAAATATATGCCACCAGTTAACTCTCTAACTACACAAATATCTATTCCATCCCCAATTATTGAATCTTTTAGTGGTGATGCATCTCTTAATGCTGAGTGCAAAACTGCAGGTCTTAAGTTGCAATAAAGTCCTAAGCCACTTCTTAAGCCTAGCAATGCTTGCTCAGGTCTTATTTTTGCCGTAGGATCATCCCACTTGGGGCCTCCAACTGCACCTAACAAAACTGAATCACTATTTCTACAAATCTCTAAGGTTTCTCCTGGTAGAGGTGTCCCCTTTTCATCTATAGCTATTCCACCAGCTAGTACATATTTATAGTTAAACTCATGAGAATACTTCTCTCCTATTAGGTTTAAAACTTTTATGGTTTCATCTATAACCTCTGGTCCAATTCCATCCCCTGGTATTACTGCAATTTTATATTCCATAATTAACCCCCTATTTATTTAACCAACTTAGTTTTTATTTTTTATATATTCAACAAGTCCATTACTATTAATTATCTTTTGCATAAACTCTGGGAAAGGTTCTCCTTGGAACTCCTTACCTGACGTTAAATTCTTTATAATTCCAGTATTAAAATCTACTTCTACTTGATCTCCTGCGTTTATGTTTTCAACCGCTTCTGGACATTCAAGTATTGGTAAACCAATGTTTATAGCATTTCTATAAAATATTCTTGCAAAAGTTTTAGCTATTACACAGCTTATGCCACTTTCTTTTATTGAAATTGGTGCGTGTTCTCTTGAAGAACCACATCCAAAATTCTTATCTGCAACAATTATATCGGAAGCTTTAACCTTGCTTGCAAATGTATCATCTATATCCTCCATACAGTGAGCTGCTAGCTCCTTTGGATCAGATGTATTTAAATATCTTGCTGGTATTATTACATCTGTATCAACATTATCTCCATATCTAAAAACTTTTCCGTTAGCTTTCATATCCCTTTACCCCCTATGCTACATCTTCTGGATTTGTTATTTTACCAGTTATTGCTGAAGCTGCTGCTACAGCTGGACTTGCTAAATATACTTCTGATTGCGTATGCCCCATTCTACCAACAAAGTTTCTATTAGTAGTAGATACACATCTTTCCTTCTTAGCTAATATACCCATATGTCCACCTAAACATGGTCCACAAGTTGGAGTAGAGAAAATCGCTCCAGCTTCTATAAATGTTTTAACTAATCCTTCTTCCATAGCTTGAAGATAAATCTTCTGAGAGCCAGGAATTACTATCGCTCTAACATACTTGGCTACTTTCTTTCCTTTTAATATTTCAGCAGCTACTCTTAAATCCTCTATTCTTCCATTAGTACAAGATCCTATAACTACTTGATCTATTTTTACCTCTCCTACTTCATCAATTGTCTTAGTATTTTCAGGTAGATGTGGGAAAGCAACTGTAGGTCTTAAAGAACTTAAGTCAATTTCAATTACTTCATCATATTCAGCATCCTCATCTGCTTCATATACTTTATACTCTCTAGTTGAATGTTCTTTTAAATATGCTACTGTTTTATCATCTACTGGGAAAATACCATTTTTTGCTCCAGCTTCTATAGCCATATTAGCCATAGTTAGTCTTTCATCCATTGATAAATATTTAAGACCCTCTCCAACAAACTCCATTGATTTGTATAATGCTCCATCAACACCTATCTTTCCGATAATGTGTAGAATTACATCTTTACCGCTAACCCACTTCGAAGGTTTATTTTTAAGTACAAATTTTATTGCAGAAGGTACCTTAAACCAACACTTTCCTGTTGCCATTCCAGCAGCCATATCTGTTGATCCAATTCCAGTTGAAAATGCTCCTAATGCTCCATAAGTACAAGTGTGCGAATCTGCCCCAATTACTACATCACCTGCAACTGCTAACCCTTTTTCAGGAATAATAACATGTTCTATTCCCATTTCTCCTATTTCAAAGAAATTAACTATTCCTTTATCCTGAGCAAACTCTCTTATCATTTTCACTTGCTCTGCAGCCTTAATATCTTTATTTGGTGTAAAGTGATCTGGTACTATTGCTATTTTTTCTTTATCGAAAACTTTATTAACTCCTATTTTGTTAAATTCCTTTACTGCTACTGGAGTTGTTATATCATTTCCTAAGACTAAATCCAGATTCACTTCAATTAATTGCCCCGCCTTTACTGATTCTAAGCCTGCATGTGCTGCAAGGATTTTTTGTGTCATGGTCATCCCCATTTAAATCATTCCCCCTTAAAAATATGTTCTTACATTTCTTTCAATATCTTTTATTAGTTTATATTCAATGGAATCTACAAGGGCTATCCAGCTTGCCTCAATAATATCTCTAGATACTCCTACCGTAGTCCAATTTTCACTTCCATCTGAAGATTCAATAAGAACTCTTACCGATGCTTCTGTAGCTGTTCCTTCATCAAGTACTCTAACCTTATAATCCACAAGTCTTATATACTTTAATTGAGGATAGAATACTTCTAATGCTTTTCTTAGAGCCTTGTCCAATGCGTTTACTGGCCCATCTCCTTCTGCTGCTGTCATTTCATCTCTTCCATCAACATTTACATTTATAACTGCTGTTGAAGTAAAATTTGCTTTTGAAGATGGATGCTCTCCTATTACTTTAAAATTGTTCAATTGAAAGAATGGTTTATATTTGCCTATTATCTTTCTTATTACTAATTCTATTGTTCCTTCTGCTCCCTCAAACTGATATCCTTGGTGTTCCAATTCTTTTAATTTATCTATAATTAATTGAACTTCCTTGCTATCCTTTGAGAAATTAGGAAATAACTTTTGGACTTCTTTTAATATTGTACTTTTGCCACTTACTTCAGATACTAATATTCTTCTACTATTTCCTACTACCTCTGGATTTATATGCTCATAGGATTTTGGTTCTTTTACCACTGCATCTATATGCATACCACCCTTATGTGCAAAAGCTGCACTTCCTATATAAGGCGTATCATCTTTAAGCTGAATATTTGATATTTCTGAAAGCATCATAGCTGTAGATTTGAGACTTGATAACAATTCTTTTTCAATAACATCCTTATCCATCTTTAACATTAATGTAGGTATTATTGTGCTTAAGTTAGCATTTCCACACCTTTCACCAATTCCTAAGAAGGTTCCTTGAATATGATTTGCTCCAGCTTCCACCCCAATAATTGAATTTGCCACAGCTACCCCAATATCGTTATGGCAATGTATTCCTATATTATCACCTAATATTTCTTTTACTTCAGTGACAATATCAAATATTTCTTTTGGAGTTGTTCCTCCATTTGTATCACACAAAACTATTACATCTGCTCCTGCATCTTTTGCAGTTTTCAGTGTCTCAATGGAGTATTGCTTATTGCTTTTATAACCATCAAAAAAATGTTCCCCATCAAAAATAACTTCTTTCTGATGCTTCTTTAGATATTCTATTGATTCTTTTATTAATTTAAGATTTTCATCTAAGGTTGTCTTTAAAATTTCTGTTACATGAAAATCTGAACTTTTCCCAAATATAGTTACTACTTCTGTTTTTGCTTCTAATAAATCTTGGAGATTCTTATCTTCCTCTACTGTTACCCCTATTCTTCTTGTACTTCCAAAGGCAACTAGCTTTGTTTTTTTGAGCCTTAACCCTTGAGCCCTTCTGAAAAAATCCATATCTTTAGGATTTGAACCTGGATTACCAGCTTCTACATAATCAATTCCTAAGTCATCCAATGCCTTAACTATTTTTAGTTTATCCTCAACTGAAAATGATATGCCCTGCCCCTGAGCACCATCTCTTAAGGTTGAATCTAGAATAAATACTTTATTGCTCATGCTATTAACCTCTCTTACTTTTAATTCTTCATAAAATTATGCTTCAAAGTATTCCCCATGAGAGCTTATGTCCTTTTCCCCTCTTTCAAGAGCAGCAAGACCTGTTCTTACCATTTCCTTTATTCCATATTCCTCCATAAGCTTTATAAGTGCCACAACTTTGCTTTCATCACCAGTTAGTTCTATAGTTAGTGTTTCCATGGAAATGTCAATTACTTTACATCTAAAGATTCTAACTATTTCATTAATAGCAGCTCTTTCAGTGGCATCAGCTTTAACTTTAATTAGGACTAATTCTCTATATACTGCGTCTTCCTGGTCAAGTTCTACCACTTGCTTTACATCTTCTAACTTCCCCAATTGCTTTTTTACTTGTTCTAATGTATCCCCATCTTCAAACATAGTTATTGTCATTCTTGAGAATTCTGGATTTTCAGTTCTTCCTACTGTTAGACTATCAATATTGTATCCTCTCCTAGAAAACAATCCAGCAACTCTGCTCAATACACCAGAATAATTTTTTACTACTACTGATAAGACATGCTTATCCATAAATGCCCCCCCTTTTTAATAAATTTTGTTATTACTAAAATCTATATTTGGATAAATAAAACCCACCCTTAATGATACAATCATAAGAGGTGGGAATATAAACATATCTTCCGCCTTAAATATAATATCACTCGGTTCTAACAAACCCTTGCTTTTAACGGGGCTTACCGGTAGTCGCCTACTTGTTACACCATTATAACTTTCAGGACTCTGCTCAGGAGTGATATTCATTTAGTAAAAGTATCGGCTCACAGCAACAACCGACTCTCTGAAACTTTCATCTCTAAATAAAGGTCTCCCTCGTAGCATTTATTTTTAAGGTCATATATTAAGTTTTGAATTTCTTATTGTTGAAATTATTGTACATTTATATAATAATTTCGTCAATACTTTATAATTTTTTTATTATATTATGATTATTTTTTGTTTATAATTAACATTTTCACAATTTAGTTTTGTTATATTAACAGTATCTAAATTTACAAATACTTTTATATTTTATAAAATTTTTCTAAAACTTTATCATATAATTTGAGTTGAGTTTCTATAGTTTATTTTCAAATAATACTAAATATTCTCCGTATCCTTCCTCCTCTAATTTTTCTTTTGGTATAAATTTTAACGAAGCTGAATTAATGCAATACCTCACTCCTCCCAATTCTTTAGGTCCATCATTAAAAACATGGCCTAAATGCGAATCTCCTTCTTTACTTCTTACCTCTACTCTATGCATTCCATGACTAAAGTCTGCCTTCTCTTTTACAATTCCCTTCTCAATAGGCTTTGAGAACGCTGGCCATCCACAGCCAGAATTATATTTATCTGTTGAGGAGAAAAGCGGTTCCCCTGTTACAATATCAACATAAATACCTTCCTTAAAAAACTCATCATATTCATTTTCAAAGGGTTTTTCAGTGGAATTTTCTTGAGTAACTGAATATTGAAGTGGAGTTAAATTTTTTTTGAGTTCTTCCTTCGAGGGTTTAGTATACTTTCCCATAAAATCACCTTCCAAATTTATTTATTAATATTATACCAATAAGCATAAAATTTTATCTAAATGAGAAACTTAATCTTAATAAAGGGAGGGTAGGTCCATGAAATCATCTAAAAACACTTCTAAATATAATCCGCAAAATAATAAGAACTTTAGCGGTAATTTATCTCATGACTATAATGAATTTAGGAAAATACTAAATAACTGTTCAGATATTGTTTTTAGAGAATTTAAAATAAATAAATCACTTGATGCTCTGCTTATTTATATAGATGAATTCGTTAATGTCGAACAAATCGATATGAATATTCTTAGACCATTACTTAGTTATAACTTTAATAACCTCGATAACTCTTCAAATAATTCTAATGATCTTAATGGTTTTATAAGAGAACACGTAGTTTCAATTGGGGATGTAAATAAAATCGTTTCTTTTCAAGATGCTATAGATAATATCCTTAGGGGTAACGCTATCCTTATGATAGATGGACTTAAAGAAGCTATTTCATTAGATGTTAAGAAATACGTGAAGAGAAACGTAACTGAACCAGTTATGGAACCTGTAGTTCGTGGCCCAAGAGATGGATTTACTGAGGATATAAAAACCAATTTACTTCTAGTACGAAAAAGACTCAAAACTCCTTCTTTAAAAATGGAAAAACTTCTAGTTGGAAGACTATCAAAAACAATCATATATGTAAGTTACTTAGATGGCATTGCTAGTGACTCTCTAGTAAAAGATATAAAAGATAAATTAAATAATATAGATATTGATGCCATACTTGAAAGTGGTTATATTGAAGAATTAATAGAAGACAACCATTTCTCTGTTTTTTCTCAATTTGGCTATACTGAGCGTCCAGATAAACTTTGTAGTAGCCTGCTTGAAGGTCACGTAGGTATACTTATTGATAATACGCCTCTTGCTCTTATGGCACCTCAAACTCTCTTTGAAACCATGCAAACTAGTGAAGATTCTTATGAAAGGTATCTTCCAAGTATTATGATTCGTTTTGTAAGATATATTTTTTTAGGTTTAGCTTTTTCCTTGCCTTCTTTTTATATTGCTTTACTAACTTTTCATCAAGGCATGATCCCTAAAAAATTATTATTCACCATATGGGCATCAAGAGAAAATGTTCCTTTTCCAGTACTTATTGAAGCTATAGTAATGGAAATATTTTTTGAGGGTTTAAGAGAAGCTGGACTTAGACTACCTAGTGGTACTGGGCAAACTGTAAGCGTTGTTGGTGCTTTAGTAATAGGCGACGCCGCCGTAAAAGCTGGAATAGTTTCTTCATCGATGGTTATAATTGTTTCCATAACAGGAATAGCCTCATTTATAATTCCTAGATATAATCTCTCTCTATCAGTTAGAGTTCTTAGGTTTTTTATGATGGTACTTGCCGGAACCTTTGGACTATATGGAATGTTTATTGGTTTTCTTACTATATTAATTCATATGGCAAAATTAAGTTCTTTTGGTACACCTTATTTATCACCATTAGCACCACTAGACCTATCCAGCCTTAAAGATGTTGTGGTTAGAGTTCCTTGGCCATTTATGAATAAACGCCCCGAATATATAAACAAGAAAAATATTAGGCGCAAAAATAATCCTTAAAATTAAGCATCTATGCGAGCAAGTTTAGGAGTGAATATATTATGAGATACAAGAAAGTATTATCCTTGTTTATTACATTCTTGATGATATGTACATCTCTAGTTGGTTGTTGGGATAAGAAAGAATTAGACCACCTCTTAATAGTTTCAGCAATAGCTCTTGATACTAATAAAGATGGAACAATTTCTCTTACACTTTTATCTTCAATACCTAGACAATCAACTAATAAAGGTGAAGTTTCTAGCGGCCAAAATGATACTATCTTAGTTTCAGCTGAGGGAGAAAATATAATAGATGCTTATAGAAAAATAGAATTAAAATTATCTAGAGAAATTTTTTTATCACAGGCTGAATGCCTAATAGTTGGAGAATCCACTGCTAGTTCGGGACTTTCTGATATACTTGATTTTTTTTCAAGAGATCAACAAGTTCCCTTGAAGACATATATTTTATTTTCTAGGGGCAAGGCTTCTGATATTTTAGAGGTAAAATCTCCAATCGAGAATACCCCTTTTGAGGAAGTTGGGAAATTAGAAGACTTAAACTTAGCACTCAAAATGAGATATAAGGATATGTTATATGCAATAACTGAAGAAGGTGTCGAGGCCATAGCACCTATAATTCAAAGAGTATCTTCTGTGGATTATAGCAGTTCAAAAAGCAAGTCTTTATTATCAATTCCAGGATCTGCACTATTTAAGGATGATAAATTAGCTGGATTTATAACTGATCGAGAAACTAGAGGTATTCTTTGGTTAAAAAATGAAATCAATAATGGAATGATAACCGCTAAAATTCCTAATGAAAAAGGCGGTGGCTTAATATCTGGAAGAATAGAACGAGTTAAAACTAAAATAGATCCCATCTTAAAAGGTGATACAGTTGAATTTAATGTAAATATATTTGCAGACGCTACTATATATGAAAGTTCATCAAAATTAGATTTAAGCAGTCATTCAGCAATTGAATATGCTCAAAAAATGTATGCAAAAGAGATTACTGAAATGATTAATGAATCTTTAGAAAAAATACAAAAGCAATACAAATTAGACGTGGTAGGCTTTGGTGCAAAGGTCCATGGCAAATATCCCAAGCAATGGGATACTATTTTTAAAGATCACTGGAATAGTGAATTTTCTAAATCAAAAATTATTATTAATTGTAATGTAAAAATCTTTTCAACAGGTTTTGATTCAAAATCAATTTTAAAAAAGGAGGAAGACCTTATAAAATAAATATTTAATTCTTTAAGGAGAGTTAGAATGCAAAAGATTTCAAACTTTCAATTATTTTCTCTAATGGTTTTGTATGAGATTGGAAGCACCATTATTTTTGGGTTCGCTGCAGAAGCTGGAAGAGCTGCCTGGATTTCCGTTTTGATATCAACCTTTATAGGATTATTAATAAATTTACTCTACCTTTATTTATCAAAGGCTAATCCTGGTTTGACTTTAATTGAATGGTTTCCAAAGCACCTTGGAAAATGGATAGGATTTCCTATTGCTTGGTTCTATGTTCTTGAGTTTATGTATGACGGGGGACGGGGATTACAAGATTTAAAACTATTAATTCCAAATACAATTCTCCCTAGAACCCCAAGCTTTATAGTGCAGATACTATTTATACTCGTTATTGTTTATGCTTTATATGCAGGCCTTGAAATAATAGGAAGATTAGGTGAATTATTTCTTCCAATTATATTAATACTTTCAGTTCTAGAAATTATATTAATATTTTTTTCTGATACTGTGCATTTTCAGTATCTCAAACCTTTTATAGATAAAGGTTTTAAGAATATATTTAACTCAGTTGTTCCCTTAGGAATAACACAGACCTTTGGTCAAACAATTGAATTCTCAATGATTTGGCCAGAAGTAAAAGATCAAAACAAACTAATTAAAAGTACTTTACTTGCAACCTTAGTATCGGGATTGTTTATTGCGTTACTTGATATTTTAGCTATTATTGTTGTAGGGGCAACTACCTTTTCCAGAAGCAATTTACCTCTATATAGATTAATCAGAACTATTAGCATAGGTAAATTCATCGAAAATCTAGATGCTATAAATGTACTATTCTTTCTAACAACAGCATTTTTCAAATTATTTATTCATATATTTTGCGCAATTAAAGGTGTACAGAAATTACTTTATACAAGTAATAAAAATAAAACAATTATTCCAGTTTCCTTGATTGTTTTGTATCTTGGAACAAATATGGCTTCTAGTGGCCCAGAACATATAGAAGTAGGTGTTAAAATAGTACCCTATAATTTGTGGTTTCCTTTATTTTATGTTCTACCTATTCTGTTATTTGTATTTATCCTTATAAAAAAAGCATTGCACAAAAAAGTTTTTTCTACATAAAGGTGGTTTTAGTAAATGATTGACTTTTTATTCTCCTGGAAATCCTATGTTATGCTTGATAAGCCTTGGCTACTTCCACTATTTCTTTTAGTTTTATCCATACTTCTATCAACTTTTACAATTATTCGTGAAAAAAGAAATAATACATAAACGAAAAAATCTACAAGCAATAAACTTGTAGATTTTTATTTAATTCTTATTTGATTTCTTCTCCATTAAAGTTTTCATATTCAGCTGGTTTTTTATCAGTGCCTCTATTATTTTGATTGTTATGCAATTTTTGCCTTCTTTGACCTTTTTGTAATGCATTATTTTCTCTTCTTTGTACCAAAACTATCACTCCCTTCAGCTATATTTTTTGCCTAAGAGATTTTTTTAATTCTCTTTTTTATCTTTTTTGTGCTGATGGGAATAAATATTCTACACAAAGCATTATATTATCAGTTATTGTCTTAATTCTAGATTTATTCATTGTCTCAAACGTAGCCGTTAAATAATCTTCACTTTCATGTCCAAAGGATTCCAATGCTTTTATTTTAAGATTATATTTTGTATTTTTCATAAGCCCAGTTAACTTAACTGATAGTTTAGTCTTTGACTTATTTAAATAAAAATCTGAAAAAGCTAAAAATTCCTTATGAATTTTACCTGTAATTTTATTAATAACCTCGATTTTATAAGAATGAATAAAATCTTTATGCTTTCCTTGATTAAATATTATTGTCACTGAATCACTTGTAACATCTTTTAATTTGACCATTTTACCTTTAAAATATGGTTTAATTCCACATTTGTACCTATCATCAGTATATTTAAACTTAGACTTATCTCCAATATCTTCTAACACCCATGGAGTACTTATAATCTTTTCATTTACGAAATCTAGGGCTTCAATTATAACTTTATTATCTTCAGATACGCTTATTAATAATCCTTGTGAAAACTCATCAGCTCTTGGTGGAATACTTCCATTCACTTTTCCTTTTTCCATTTCTATATAGCTAACAGATGCAGTTCCTATAGATGTGAAATCTCTTTGGTGTATTGATCTAGGATCATTTAAAGGATGATGTGAATGTCCTGTAAATGTTACAACCTGAGGATAATCCTTCAAAACATTGTAAAATGATTTATTACTCCACTCTTCACTTCCATACACAGTACCTTTTATATGCTGGTGAACCGTAAAAAATATTGGTTTCTTAGGATCGTCATTTTTTGCTATCTCAAGTCTTTCTTTAACCCATTTTAATAATTTTGAAGTAAAGTGTCCATCTCTCCATCTACCTTCTGTGCTTACAGAAATAAAATGGAATCCTTTTATAATTTTGTGAGAATGAATTAATCCTCCTGTAAATTCTCTAAACCTTTTTTGAGCCATCTTAATAGGCAATCCATTCCAATAATCATGATTTCCCATAACGAAAATCCTTTCTGCATTAGGATTTCCATATTCATTATATATATTTTCAAATTTAACATACTCTGATTTTTTCCCTCCATGAGTAATGTCTCCAGCAATAATCATGGCATCTAATTCAGGTCTTAGTCTATTTATTACTTCTAACGCTTTTTTAAATTTTTTTTCATCTTTTGTAGTCTTACTTTTTAGATGAATGTCACTTATTACAGCAAATGATATATTCATTTCTTTATTCTCCTTTGAAATAAGTCATTCAAAAATTATATATTGAAATATATTCAATATTATTGCCAGAAGTTCATTTAAGGTAGATTTTTCAAGGTATAATTTTTGTTTCATTAGTATAATTTTAAGCTAATTATATCAACTTATCTAATTTATTTAAATAGGAAAACCGTAACAAAAATGCATTTTATTACGGTTTTACAATCTAGTAATATTAAATTATATACTAAGCATTAGCTTTTTTTAAGATTAATGCTGCTAATTCGTTAGCCATTTTATCAATTTCTTCTTGGTTTTCTCCTTCTAACATAACTCTAACTAGTGGTTCTGTACCTGAAGGTCTAATAAGTACTCTTCCACAACCATGAAGTGCTTCTTCTATCTTCTTTATTTCAACTTTAATTTCTTCATCTGTTTCATGAATATCTTTTTTATCATTAGGTACTTTTGCATTAACTAAAACCTGTGGCAATTGATGCATTATACCTGCTAATTCGCTTAATGATTTTCCACTTCTCTTAATTGTTGAAGCAACTTGCAAAGCAGTAACTAGTCCATCTCCAGTAGTATTATATTCTAAGAATATAATATGTCCTGATTGTTCTCCACCTAATACATGACCACTTTTCATCATTTCTTCTAAAACATATCTATCTCCAACTTTAGTTATAGATGTTTTGATTCCTTCCTTTTCACAAGCAAGCATTAGTCCTAAGTTACTCATTACTGTAACAACTAAAGTGTCATCCTTTAATCTTCCCAATTCCTTAAGATGTTTTGCACATAAAGCCATTATAAAATCGCCGTCAATTAATTTACCAGTTTCATCTACTGCTAAACATCTATCAGCATCTCCATCAAATGCAAAACCTACATGGCACCCTTTTCTAACTACATAATCCATTAACTCTTCTGGATGCGTTGATCCACATTTTTCATTTATATTAGTTCCATCTGGATTATCATTTATTACATATACCTCTGCTCCAAGATCTCTGAAAGCTTTAACTGCAGCTGAATAGCATGCCCCATTAGCACAATCTAATGCAACCTTTACTCCTCTCAAATCTACAGAAATAGTTTCTTTAGCAAATTCTATATAATCTTCTAGCGCACCTACTTCTTCTATTCTTCTTCCTAAATCAGGTCCTATTGGAGAAGGTACTTCCTCAAATCCTGTTTCTATTACTCTTTGTATTTCATCTTCTAATTCATCAGAAAGTTTATATCCTTTATCATCAAAAAACTTAATTCCATTATATTCAACTGGATTATGAGATGCTGAAATCATTACTCCTGCATCTGCTCCATATTTTCTTGTTAAGTATGCCACAGCTGGTGTTGGTATAACCCCTAATGAAATAGCTTCTGCTCCAACAGAAAGTATACCTGCTATTAATGCTGATTCTAACATATCTCCTGAAATTCTAGTATCTTTAGCAACTAAAATCTTCGGTTTATGAGTTCCCTCCGTTAACACATAAGCTCCAGCTCTACCTAAGTTATATGCTAACTCTGATGTAAGCTCAGTATTTGCTATTCCTCTTACCCCATCTGTTCCAAACATTCTTCCCATATAAAATTACCTCACTCTTTCGTTTTAAGTAATAAATTTTTCACAAATATAATTATACAAAAAATACTTACTTGATACAACTTTACAATATAAACATTTTCATAAAACCCTATAATTCCCTTTGAAATCACTTATTTCACTATATGCATAACTCTATAAAAGTGTCCGTAATTAAGGGTAGCTCTATCCTAAAGCCACCCCCCTAATGTTCTATTTATTCTTTTTTTCTTCTAACTTATTCATCTTCTCTAACTTTTCAATTTTTATATTCATAATAATTCCACCGATTAAAAGTGCTCCTACTAATACTAAAGATATAACAACTTCGATACTCATTTTTCTTCCTCCTTACAAACTTTTTGAGCTTTAAACATTCGTATCTATATCACCATGAGGCTTAGATTCATATTCTAACCCCTTTGTCTTTAGCTCATTATATATATTTTTAGTTGGGATAAGCCATATTTGTCCTGTTCCTCTATAAACATTAAGTAATCCTTCTCCTGCAGTTGCAGTTCCAACTATTGATTTAGTACTTTTCTCAACAGTAAATTCAATTTCACCACTTCTTAGTATAGCAAAATTACCATCTACTTTTAAAGTATCATTTATCAATGTACACTTAAAAATTTCTTTTTCTGGAACAGGTATCTCTAAAACAACTATTCCACTTCCTGAAAGTTTAGTTTGAAAGTATCCTTCCTCACCAAAAGCCATTGCACTAATTCTCCTGACTCTAGCAGCCCCTACTTCAATACTACCTTCACACGCAAAAAATAGTCCATCATCAACTATTATTTCTTCATCTTCTAACTCTATTAGTGCAAAATGTCCAAAGCTAGGTTCTAAAAATATCTCACCTGTACCTTCACACTGTGGCTTAAATAAAGGTTCTCCTGTAACTTTACTTGCAAATATTTTTTTACCAAATCCAACTACGCCGCCTACTTTATTGCTAATAGTTATGTCACCCTTCATATAGCTTAACGTTCCTGGGCCTATATTCACAGAGCTCTCATCTAAAATAATCCTAACCTGCTTTAATTTGATTCCAGCATCTCTCATATATTTTAGTTTAATGGCATTATCTATATCACTGCCACCTTCTAATGCATCATATTGAAGTATTTGAAATGTTGAGTCATTGCTCATCTCACTAAGCATAGTAAGTTTGTTAGTTATATTAAGCGAAGTTCTCACAGAATCACCTCTTATTATTAATAATACTATTTTACAACCTTTAACAAAATTTCACAACTAATAATCCTCTTAAGTTATTTTTTAATTTTCTTATTTTATAATATGAATGGAAGCTAATTTTCAAGTACACTTCAAATTTAGCTTCCATTTTAATTTAAAATACTATTTTATTTTTTTGCTTAGTTCTATAAATTCCTCTATATCTTCTTCAATTGTCTTAAGAGAACTTCTCCAGAAATCTGCATTTGTAATATCTATTTCCATAACCTTCGCCACATCTTCAAGCTTATTTTTTCCTGTAATAGCTAATAATTTCTCATAGTCTTCTGTGAACTTATCCCCGCTATTTAAATACTTAGCATATAACCCTTTTGCAAATAATAATCCAAATGCATAAGGAAAATTATAAAAATTACTATCTACATAATAATAATGAGGTTTCCAAGTCCACATATATGGATGAAGATATTTTTCATCTAATCCATCGCCATAGGCTTCTTTTTGTGACTTTATCATTATCTCTTTAATTTCATCTGCAGATAATGCTCCATTTCTTCTTCTCTCAAATACTTCACTTTCAAAAAGGAATCTTGAATATATATCAACTATTACTTGAGTACATCCGCTTATTTCTGTTTCAAGTATTGAGAAGGCTTCTTCAGGATTTCCTCTCTTAATTCCTGCTTTTTTTACTATTGTTTCACAGAAAGTTGATGCTGTTTCTGCAATTGGCATTGGATAATCAGAATTTAATACTTTTTCTTTCCCTAGGCATTCTCCATGAAATCCATGACCTAATTCATGCGCAAGTGTTACAACATCATTAAAAGAATTTCCATAGTTTAAAAGTATTCTACTTTCTCCTATGAAGTGAAGATTTTCACAAAAACCCCCACCTACCTTTCCTTCCTTTGGCATGAAATCTATCCATTCATTTTCATAAGCCCTTCTTGCAAAATCTCCGAGATGCTTACTAAAGGTTCTAAAATTATCTTCCACAAAAGCCTTTCCTTTTTCACAGTCGAATTCCATATCAACCTCTGATACCGGAGCATACAATTCATAGAATGGAAGGCCATTTTCATATCCTAATAATTCAGCTTTTTTTCTTAAGTATTTTCTAAAGCTAGGAAGATACTCTTTCATTGCTGTCATCATTGCATTTAAAGTTTTTTCTTCCATTCTAGAATTTATAAGAGTCATCTCTAAAGGTGATTTATATCCCCTCATATCACTTATAGTAAGTGCTTCTCCCTTAATAGCATTTAATGCAGCTGCTACTCCATCTTCAACTTTTTTATAAGACTTAATTTCAGCTTCATAAGCCTTTTTTCTTACTTTTTTATCTTTATCATAGGCCATTGTAAGCACAACAGTTAAAGGTAATTCCTTAATTTCTCCATCCATTTCTATTTCTACTTGTAGATTTGAAATCAGTGAATCTTTAAGTTTCAGCCAAGCAGTGGATCCCGTATTCTGCATTTTAGCTATAACTCCCTCTTCTTTATCACTAAGAACATATTTATCCATTTCAATTTTTTCTTTTAAAAAAAATTCATATTCCTTTAGAACCTTAGATGAAGAAATTAACTTATCAATATGTCTTATTCCTCCAATCCATTTATCTAATTTTGCATTTGCTTCTGCCATATTACTTAAATTTTGATTTAGTATATCAGATGCTTTTAATGCTTCTGAATTCTTAGTGTTTACACTTAATGAAAGTTCGATAAAAGATCCAAGCTTAAAGAAGTAGTTCTTTAATTCACTTGTTTTCTCTATATAGTTTTCTATTTTATTTAATAAATCTTCATAATTACTTGTTATTTTGCTTACCCAAGCATTATATTCCTCAATCAAACTACTAGTATTCTTTAGATCCTCTTTAAATTCTGCACTTCCAAATGATTCATATAACTCTTTTAAACTCCAATTCAAGCTCATAATATTCCTCCTATATTCTTATAAGAATTTAACTTAATAGCTAAATATTTACTTAAATTATATCATAAGTTTATCCATTAATAGAGGAATATATAATGCATTAAAGAATTTACATGTCACTGTCCAACTCTTAGACGTTTTAACTAAGAGTTGGACCATGAGATGTAATATGATTTTTGCATTATATATATGAATGGCTTATTATATTAATATATCTCTCTTAGTGAATACCACATGAGATATTATATAGAATACTATAGTTGTTATTACCATTACTGCTATTCCAAAGGCTAAAGTCATATTAGGATTGTTATACTGAACTGCCATGCTTCCGCTTAAAAGTCCCCCTGCGTCTCCATAAGATGTAAATAAGAAGTTAGCTATCTTTTTAACTGGAGAAAGCACTTGGGATAATATTTGTACAAGTACAAATACACATGTTGTTACTGCCATAGAAATCATACTAGTTTTAAATAGTGATGAAACTAAAAATACAAATGCACAACATGCAATTATAAATAAAATCTGTAAAAGGAACATTCTAATTGTAAAGTTCCACTGTGGTATCATTTCACCTATCCCTGCAACTTGAACTAACGGATGTCCTCCATCTTCCACCTTACTCATATCAAATGCATATTTTGCATTAAACATCATTGGCATGTTTGCATATCCAAAACCTTTAAATAGCCCTATTAATAGAAATGCCACTATTTCAATTGATAATATTAAGCTTACACAACTTACAACTACTGCTATAAATTTTGAAAATAATACCTTTCCTCTTGAAACTGGTTGTATAATTAAGAATTTCATAGTAGGAGGTGTAAATTCGCCCGAAACCATATCACTCATAAATATTGCAATACCCACTGCTAAGAATACCATTCCTAATATTTGCATAATTCCTTCAATAAAATTAAAACCTTTAATCTCCCATGTCTCTATAGGCTTTAAATCATTAGCCTTATAATAATTCAATTCATCTAATCTTGTTTTAAGTTGAGTCTTGTATCTATCTTGTAGTGTTTCATCATTTATTTGTTGTTTTAAATCAGTTATTTCTGCATCTAACTTTGTTTTCCAATCATCTGTTACAGTACCTTCTTTTATTTGTTTTTCTAATTTATCAAGTGCTGCTTGAGCTCTATCTATGTTTACCTTAAGATCACTCTTCTTTGCTTCTATGGTGCTATCTGAAGCTGATTTTGCTTCAAGCTGCTTCAGATCTTGATTTAGCCAACTTATATTTTCCTTTAAAGAAGCTACTCTTCCTTCTGGTGAATTTGCTTTTTTAGCTCTGTTTTCACTTATGTTACTTCCTATAAACAATAGTGCTACAAAGGCTACAAATAATATTGAAACCACATAGGTTTTTCCCCTACCGAATATCTTTCTTAATTCATTTTTAGTTAACGTAAATAACATTATCTTACCCCTCCTTCCACAAGTTCCATATATCTTTGTTCTAGCCCCTTATGTTTTCTATAAATCTCTATGATTTCTATATTTTTAGCTACTAATTCTTGTACTAATTTAGGGGAGTTACCTTTGTCTATAGAAACTACAACTTCTCCATCGTATATATTAACGCTATGAATAGCTTCTAACTCCTTCATAACTTCAACTGCCTTGTCATCGTCAGTAGTAACAATCACCATAGTATCTTTTTGTGTTGCTACACCATCTTCATTTACCATTTCAACTGACTTAATTTCTCCACCATTAATAAATGCAACTCTATCACATAAATGTTGTACTTCACTTAATATATGTGAGGAAACAAATACAGACATTCCTCTTTCTTTTGCTGCATTCTTTACAATTTCTCTAAAATCTAGTATTCCTGATGGATCAAGTCCATTTGTTGGTTCATCTAATATCATAAGCTTTGGGTTCCCAAGTAATGCTGCACCTAATCCTAGTCTCTGTTTCATACCTAAAGAATATTTTTTAACCTTATCACCTATTCTATTTTCTAAGCCTATAAGTTTAATTATTTCCTCAACTTCTTCTTTTGGTACTTTTCTTATTCTTGCAATTTGCATAAGATTTTCTCTTCCAGATAAGTATCCATAAAGTTCTGGATTTTCAACTACAGCACCTAAATTAGCTAATGCTTTTTCTCTGTCTTTTTGTATATCATGCCCTAAAATTTGTATAGTTCCTTCATTAGGGGCAATAAGTCCTACAAGCATTCTTATGGTTGTGGTTTTACCTGCACCATTTGGACCTAAAAATCCAAATATCTCTCCTTCTTCAACAGAAAAAGAAATACCTTTTATAATTTCTTTTTTGCCTAGTTTCTTTTTTACATTTTTTACTTCTAATACTTTCATTCTTCTTCCTCCCTTCACCTAATTTATGTTACCAATAACTTCTAACCATAAAATTAACATTCCCTTAAGTTTTTCTTAAAATAAAAATATAAAATTCCTAAGGGCCTTCATAAAAATGAAAGATTCATAAAAAAATAGTAGAAATCAATTGATTTCTACTACTCAAAATTCTATTATAATTTATTTTAGTATTCCTTAGCTTCTTCTTCTCCGCTAAGTACTCTAATAGCTCCTTGTGCTAAAGCTAAAAGTTCATCTTCTCCTGGATATACAACAACAGGTGCAATCCAGCCAACTTTCTTTTCTATATCATCTGTAACTTTCTTACCATAAGCAATGCCACCAGTAAGAATTATAGCATCTATTTTACCTTCTAATACTACTGAATATTCTCCGATAGCTTTTGTAACTTGATGAATAAATGCTCCATAAACTAATTCAGCTTCTTTACTTCCTTCATCAACTAATTTTAATACATCTCTAGCATCATTTGTATCTAAATAAGCTACATAACCACCTTTACCAACTATTTTCTTATAGATTTCATCTTCAGTATATTTTCCACTAAAGCATAATTTAATTAAGTCTCCTGAAGGAGTTGATCCTGCTCTTTCTGGAGAGAATGGACCTTCTCCATCTAGTGCATTATTTACATCTATAACTTTTCCAGCTTTATGAGCACCTACAGATACTCCTCCACCCATATGAACAACAACTAAGTTAACATCTTCATATTTCTTATTATGTTCTTTAGCATATCTTTTTGCTACAGCTTTTTGATTTAATGCATGGAATTTTGATTTTCTTGGAAGTTCAGGTACTCCTGATAATCTAGCTACATCTTCTAATTCATCTACAACAACCGGATCAACTATAAATGCCTTTACTCCTATTTCTTTAGCTATATCATTAGCTAATATTCCTCCAAGATTTGAAGCATGTTGTCCTTGAACTCCTACCTTTAAATCTTCTAATAATGCTGAGTTAACTTCATAAGTACCACCAGCCATTGGTTTTAGCATTCCACCTCTACCAACTACTGCACTTAAAGATTTAATATCAAAGTTTTTATCTTTTAAAACTTTTAGAATTACTTCTTTTCTAAAATCCTTTTGTTCAAAGATTGATGCATATTTACCTATTTCTTCTGCAGAGTGTCTTAATGTTTCTTCAAATAGTTCCTTTTCATCTTCATAAACACCTATTTTAGTAGAAGTAGAGCCTGGATTAACGATTAATAGTTTGTAAGCCATTTTATAATCCTCCTTAAATTATTATTTACTTTCTGCAACTAGTGCTGCAAGTGCTATTGAATTAACCTTAGTTTCAACAGAATCTGCTCTTGATGTTAAAATAACTGGAGCTGAAGTTCCTACTAAGCATCCTCCGTTTCTTGAATGAGAAAGATATGTTAAACATTTATACATTACATTTGCTGTTTCTATGTTTGGTAATAAGAATATATCTGCCTTTCCTGCAACTTCTCCAGTAACATTTTTATGATGAGCTGCTTCTTCTGATAAAGCATTATCAAATGCTAGAGGTCCATCAATTACGCATCCCTTAATTTGTCCTCTTTCTGACATTTTAGATAATAGTGCTGCATCTACTGTAGCTGGCATATCTGGATTTACTACCTCAACTGCACAAATTGGTGCTACCTTTGGAAGTTTAATTCCACATGCTCTAGCAACTTTAACTGAGTTATTTACTATATCAATTTTAGCTTTAAGATCTGGGTAAGTATTAAATGCAGCATCAGTTAAAAATAGTAATCTATCTAACTTATCAACTTCAAAAACTGCTACATGAGACATTAATTTTCCAGTTCTTAATCCAACTTCTTTGTTTAAAACACTTCTTAAAAATGTAGCTGTATCAACTAAGCCTTTCATTACCATATCAGCTTTTCCACTTGATACCAATTGAACAGCAAATAAAGCTGCCTTTTTAACATCTGCTTCATGAATAATTTCAAACTTCATTAAATCCATGTCTATCTTTTTAGCTATTTTTTCAATCTCAACTTTATCTCCTACTAAAATAGCATCCGCAAAACCTTGTTCCTTTGCTTCTTTAATAGCCTCAAGTACTGGTTCGTCTTGCGCAACAGCGACTGCAACTTTTTTTGTTTTTACACTTTGTAACTTTGATAATAAATCGTCAAAATTCTTGCTCATTATTACACCTCTTTAATTTATTTTAAATACTTTTCTTACACATTTAGTTGTTTAAGGTATATTTTGTGAAATAAATTGTTAATTTTGTAACAATTCATTTTAAAAATATCCACTTCTATTTTATCAGAAAAAATACACAAAACATTATTTTTCAGAAAATTTAGATTATATATAATTCATTATACATAATATAGCTTCTAAAATTTTAGAAGCTATATTATTCTTATACCATTTAAAATGGCGCATATTTTTTAATTAATTTTTCAGCTACCTTTAACCCATCCACAGCTGCAGATATAATGCCTCCTGCATATCCTGCCCCTTCTCCTGCAGGATATAAACCTTCTAAAGATATACTTTGAAGATCTTCATTTCTAGGAATTCTAACTGGTGCAGATGTTCTTGTTTCGATTCCAGTCATTATTGCATTTTCTTCAGCAAAACCATTTATTTTTCTATCAAATGCTACTAGTCCTTCTTTAAGAGAATTTACAACAAATTCAGGTAAGCATTTTCTCATATCTGTTAATTCATAACCCGGTTTATAACTAGGCATGACGCTACCAATTTTTTGTGATCTTGTATCCTTTAAAAAATCTCCTATCAATTGTACTGGTGCAATAAAGTTTCCTCCACCAGCTTTGTATGCTAACTCCTCATATTTTCTTTGAAATTCTATACCTGCTAACGGAGATTTACTTTCGAAATCTCCTGGTGCTACAGTCACTACTATTGCTGAATTAGCATTTTGCTTATCTCTTGCATGATAACTCATACCATTTGTAACTAATCTTCCCTCTTCTGAAGCTGTTGCTACTACTAAGCCACCAGGACACATACAAAAAGAGTATACCCCTCTTCCAGTTTCTTTAGATGTATGCGAAAGTCTATATTCTGCTGCATGTAGTTTGGGATGTCCTGCATATTTTCCATACTGATTTTTATCAATTAGCTCCTGAGGATGTTCAACTCTAACTCCTATGGCAAATGGTTTTTGTTCCATATGTATTCCACATTTATTTAACATTTCATAAGTATCCCTTGAACTATGCCCAATTGCTAAAATAAGAGTTTCACAGGAGATTTTCATTTCATCAACTTGTATCTCTTTTATTTTTCCATTTTCCATAGTTATATTATTCAAAGTAGAATTAAAGTTTACTTCTCCTCCTAGAGCCTTTATTTCTTCCCTAATATTTTTCACAACCTCTTTTAATATATCTGTTCCAACATGAGGCTTAGCCTTATATATTATTTCTTCAGGTGCTCCACCTTTAACCAATGCCTTAAGTACATAACTGCATCTAGCATCTTTTATTCTAGTAGTCAACTTACCATCAGAAAATGTCCCTGCTCCACCTTCTCCAAATTGTACATTTGAATTTTCTTTTAGCGTCCCGTCTGCCCAAAATATATCCACTGTCTTACTTCTATTATCTATATCTTCTCCTCTTTCAAAAACTATTGGCCTATATCCTTTTCTAGCTAGTAAAAGAGCTGCAAATAATCCTGCAGGACCCATACCAATTACTACAGGTCTAGTGTTTAATTTTTTAGTTCCTAAGTTAAATTCTTCTTCATATACTTCGTCTTCTATTTTTACATCTTTATCATTTATACTCTTAACTAATTGTTCCTCATTTTCCATAGAAACTTCAATGCAATAATTAAGTTTTATACTATCCTTTTTTCTAGCATCTATTGATTCTTTTATTATTCTAATTTCAGGTAAGCTTTTTACCCCTATTCCTAACTTCTTTGCAACCTTCTTTGTTAAGGATGAATTATCCTCTTCTATATTTAATGTTAAATTATTTATTCTAATCGCCATAAGTCCTCCTAATAATCTATATAGACATAAAGGTTATTTTAACATAAAAAAAGTCTTCAGTAAATTTTAAGGAAGAAATTATATGTTGCATTATAGCTATAATTTCTTCCTTTTATCTTTTAAAAATTCTACTTTTTCGTTATTACAACTGTAACTTTTTCTGGTGGTGAAATTGTAATATTATTCGAATTACTTGACGTTATCTTAGGTGTCAGATCATAAGTTCCTTCTCCCAAACTTGATAAATCTATTTCACCTTTAAACATATCAGGTGTAATTTTATTAATATTACTTTCTAAACCACTTATTGTTACCTTTACTTGCGTTTTATTCAATGAAGATGCTAACCCATCTCCTAATGATTTCACAGTAATTGGTACCATGATATCTTTGCTTATTATTTTTTCTAACTGAATATCAACATTAACTGCTTTAGTTTGAGAAGTAACTCCATTTGGGAACTTCAAATTAACCGTAACACTTCCACTTGAAGTTATCTTAGATAAGTCAATTGCTTCAGTATCTATTGAAGCAATGTTATCTATAACCCCTTCATTGCCCTGAAGCTCAATATATTCATTTTCAGGTAATATAGATTTTAATGATAGTCCACTTGGAAGATTACCCGTAGTTATGACATTAACCTTAATAGGTTTTAATTGTCTAACTGGTATTGTTACATCAATATTAGCTGGCTCTATATTTATATTTTCTACCGTATTATTACTACTATCCACTGGAACTAATTTTACAGATGTTGAAAAATCCTTGTCTAAATTTAAGAAGTCTCCTTTAGCTACAAGACTTGCTACAGAATTCACATATTTTGATGGTCCTGAAATTGTTCCTTTATTTGCTGATAAGGTTGGTTCGCCTGCATAATATTCTTTTCTGGTAGAAATATTCAATTCATTTTTAATTGATATGGTTTTAGTTTCTAATTGATCTATTAATATAGTGACTCTCAAAAACCCGTCATTTTTTATATTTATATTTGAGGGATAATCCACTATCTCTACAGGAACATTATTCTGACCTTTTTTTAAAGCATATGACTCAAGATCTGCAGTAATTTTAAACTGTTCCTTTTTTACGGAATATACTTCCGATGATGGTCCTTCTAACTTTAAATCCACGTATACTTTTTGATTCGGTTCTAACACCAAGCCTGAATTTTTTAATGTGCCTTCATTCAAAATCTCCACGGGTACTTTTTCAAGGGTATATGTCCTGACAGGACTTTCAACATTTGATATGTATAGCCATAAACCAAAAGAAAGTATTACACAAATTATTTGTATTATTATTTGTTGCCTTTTGCTAACTTTTTGATCCATGTTTTCACCCTTTCCCCAGCAGTTTTAACCCTTCTATTTTGCTTGCTTTCAATTACTTTTGTTAGAACAGTTCTTAGTTTCTCTTTATCATAATTTCTTGTTAATCTGCCATTTATAGCTAAGGAAATTGTACCTGTTTCTTCTGATACAATAACAATTATTGCATCTGATACCTCTGAAATTCCTATTCCTGCTCTATGCCTTGTTCCAAGTTTCTTGTTTATCTCCCCATTTCCTGTTAAAGGGAGTACACACCCGGATGCTGTTATTCTGTTTTCTCTAATAATTGTTGCCCCATCATGCAATGGCGTATTAACCACAAAAATATTTTCTAATATTGCTGAAGAGACTATCCCATCTATTTTTGTTCCTGTTTGTATAACTTCTCCTAAACCAGTGCTCTGCTCAATTGCTATTAATGCTCCTGTTTTAGATTTTGATAGAGATTCTACTGCATTAACTATCTCATTAATTACTTTACCTAATTCTTCTTTATCTTGAATGGGATGAATATCATCAAAGGCTGTTCTTCCTAAATGCTCTAGTGCTCTTCTTATCTCTGGCTGAAATATAATTACTATTGTTAACACTCCAATTGTTATTGTTTTACTAAGGATTACATAAAGCATATTTAATCTCAATACGTAACTAATTGGAATAAGTGCCACAATCAAGATAATGCCCTTTAATAATTGCTCAGCTCTAGTTTCTTTAATAAGCATATATCCTTTATAAAATATAAAAGCAACAACTAAAATATCCAAAACAGACCAAACTGATATATTTTTAATTGTATTTACAGTTAAATTCAAGAAATCTTGCACCTCATCTCACCCCTTACAATATAGCTTCTCTATCTTAGATTATACACCAATTTGCAGATTCTTAATATATAACTCTAAGGAAATTATTAATAAATTAGAATTAATTTTTCCAAATTAACATAATATTAAAATATAATATTTTTTATGTGGAGGCATCAATGAAATTAAAAAAGAACTTTTATTATCTAATTATTATAGCCATAACCTTAATACTTATATCCTTCTTTATAGCAAATTACTTTATCTCACAAAACAAAACGTCCAAGCTATTAAATACACTTACTACTATTAACACATCTTATGATACTCTTTTAAAAGAAAAAAAATATGATTTTAACTCCTCTTACACTATTGGACAATCCTCTGCACTAAAATTAGATGAAGCTTACAAAAAGTCTAGCGCCTTATCTGGTAATTATGCAGATTATTTACCTCTTTTAGAGCTTTATAAAAATTTTTATTCTAATTTTAATCTTCTTAAAGATAAATCAAATTCTTCGCCTGAATATATTAAGAACCTTACTTCTTCAATTCAAAATCTCGAGGATATAAAAGATTTTTATGATTCACACAAAAGCATAGTTTCTAAACTTTCAGGTTTTAATAACTTTTATGAATTTAACAATCAACTGTTAACTAATTTATTGGATACATCAAAAGATTTATTGAACTCCGATATAACAAAGCTTATACAAAGTGACTATAATTATGCTCTTAATAAGTTTTATGCAAGCGCAAGTTTATTGACTCAAGATTTAAAGCCAGCATTAACCCATTGCTATGATACTAAGGGTTCCCTAGATAATATTCTAAATGATATATACAAAAAACAAGCAACCTTAGAAGAGTTACTAAAAGATTGCTCTACATTATCTGTACCTCAATCTTTATATTCTAGTTATGAGGATTTTCAATCTATAATTAACCTTTGCTCAATATACTTAAATTCTATGCGCGAAACTATTGTAAGTGAATCTTCTTCTCCTTCATATGATAAAAAAATTGATGACATTTATGACAATGCTTTCTCCAAAAGACAAGACCTAATTTCCTCATTAAATACTTATAAAGAAAAATATTCTAATATTATTAAATAAAAAATGTATTATCCACTTAAAATTGGTTAAACTATTTTCGAACAGGGTTTATCCAAAAGGAGGAGAAACATGAAAAAATTATATTTATTTTCATTCTTCTTTTTAACCTTTTTCTTTTATTTAAGCGAAATTAGGGTATGTGCAATGGAAAGTATAACCGATACACAAAGCGCAATCCCTATAAAAAAAGACATCTTACTTGGGGAGAGCAGAATATTAGCAGTTAATAATAACGAAGCTAAAGACTTATATAAGGAAAAAGAAGAAGTTGTTGAGGTTTTTTCTTATAATAGTAAAACTCTGTACATTACAAAAGAAGATATTGATTTGATGGCTATGGTAGTTTATGCAGAATCTAAAGGAGAACCCTTAGAAGGTAAAATTGCTGTAGCCTCAGTTATTCTTAACAGAGTAACTAATCCAAAGTTTCCTAGAACCATTGAAGGAGTCATAAAGCAAAAAAATGCCTTCTCTTGTGTCAAAGGCGGTACAATAAATGTTACACCTGATAAAGATTCTTATACTGCTGTTTATGAAGCAATAAGAGGAGTAGACCCTACAAATGATGCCTTGTTCTTCTATAATCCAGTTATTTCAACAAGTAATTGGATGAAAAATATAGAAAAGAAAAAAGTAAAAAATATAGGAAATCATGTCTTCTTTCGTATTTAAGAATAGAGGTGAAAAAGCATTATACTTTTTCACCTCTATTCTTATTTTATCTTATCTAAATAAGAAACTGCACTTAAAGCAGCTATTAAGCCTTCTCCAGCAGCTTTTATGTATTGGTAAGGCTTACCAACACAGTCTCCTGCAGCAAAACAACCTTTTAAATTAGTGCTCATAGTTCTATCTACATAGATATGATCCTCTTCAATTTTAAGTCCTGGAACTAATTGTGCTGGTGAAATAGAATCTCTTAAAAAGAATATCCCATCAACAGTTACTTCTGATTTCTTTAATTGAAGGTTTGTAACAGATCCGTCTCCAATAACTCTTTCAGGAATATCCTCAATAACTTCTATTGAGGAATTTATATTATATTCTCCCTTATACATGGGAATATAATATACTTTAGACGCCAATTCTGATACATAGTTAGCTTCCTCTTCGCCTTCTGAATTATATCCGATTATTGCAACATCTTTTCCCTTATATAAAGGAGCATCACAAGTTGCACAGTATCCAACACCTTTTCCTAAGAAAGTCTCTTCTCCCTCAATAGGTCTTGAAAATTCAACTCCAGTAGCTAGGATTACTGTTGTAGCTTCATATATTTTATCATTTACCATAAGTGAATAATATTCACCCATAGCATACACATTATTTACTCTTTCATAAGTAATTTCTATTCCCATTTCATCAATATGCTTCTGAAATGCATCCTTAAGATCTACACCTTTAACTCCTGGCAATCCTAAATAATTATTTACCTTTGGTGCTTTGATTAGTTTAGTACTTAATTCCTTATTACCAAAAATAATATATTTCTTGTTACGTATTTTAGCATTAATCGCGGCTGATAACCCAGCTGGTCCTGAGCCTATAATTGCAATATCGTACCTTTCACTCATATTACACCTCAAATTATAAATGTTTTCTAATTAATGCTTCTATTTCTTCCTTTGGTCTAAATCCTACTAATGTATCTACAACTTCTCCAGCTTTAAATATCTTTAGTGTTGGAATTGATGCTATTTTAAATTCATTTGCAATAGCAGGATTTTTATCCACATCAACCTTAGCAAATTTAACTTCTGTAATTTCTTTTGAAAGTGCTTCTACAATAGGTGCAATCATTTTACAAGGCGCACACCATGTAGCCCAAAAATCAATCAATACTACTCCATCATAGTTTCTTACTTCATTATCAAAATCTTTTTCTTCTAAGTGAATCATTTTCATACCTCCATGTTATACCCCCTAAGGGTATGTCGTTTTAATTAATTATATGTTTACTTATATAATTTGTCAACATTATATATAATGCAAAATTATATTACATTAAAAGCCTTCAAATGTTCCTTTTACTAATATCTTTCCATTTTCTTTCAATTTCTTGCCTTTTGCAAACATTGTTATTATATTCAAGTTTTCTTTATCCAGTAAAAGTATATCTGCATCTTTTCCACTTTCAATTCTGCCTTTATAACTAAGCTTTAATACACGCGCCACATTAGATGTTACAACCTTTAGTGCCTTATCTAACTGTATCCCTTCTTTCAATACCGAATCCTTAAATTCTCTATATAAAGATGAGAGCGAACATATTCCAAGTCCTATCATTTCCCTTTTCTCATTAAACCTAGGCATACTTCCATTTCCATCTGAAGAGAAGGTAATTCTATCCTCTGGAACTCCAGACTCTAGCATTCTTTTCAAACCACTACTTGCCTTAACTTCAGTATCTTCTAAAAAATTAGGATCTGATGCAGTTGTCAAGTCTACATATCCACCTTTACTTGCATACTCAATAGCTTTTAAGAAAAGTCTCTCATTTCTATTTACATGTGTAGGTAATAGCTGTGTTACTGGAATCTCTGAGCTTTCCACTAGTCTAAATAAGTATTCCATCATTCTAGCTCCATCACCTAAATGTACATTCACTATACCTGCTTTTCCTGAAAGTAATCCTCCTACTCTAGCTTCAGCTACCACATTTAAAAACTCTTCATACGTAGGTTGTGAGCTTCTATTATCTGAAAGTGCAATTTCTCCAACTCCTATTACTTTATGCAAAAGCATAATATCACCTTTCACACTGTCAGTTAAGGTTCTAACCGGAATTTCATAAGAACCCGTATAACAATAGGTTGTTATTCCTTCTTCCTCTAATGCATAACACTTTGCAATTAGCCCTCTCATACCTCTGCATATTCCGTCTGTTCCTATACACCCTACTACAGTTGTAGTTCCAGCTTTCACAAACTCACTTAATGGTATTTCTGGAGTTCTAGTTCTAAACCCACCTTCTCCTCCTGCACCCATTATATGGACATGAGAGTCTATAAATCCAGGAATAGCTATGGTGTTTGTACCGTCAACGACATTAATATCTAGAAACTTATCTGGTATATCTATTTCATCATATATTCCTTCTATCTTATCATTTGCAAGTACAAGTGTTTTTTTCCCCAAGTATTCAGGGGAATATATCTCTGTATTTTTTATAATAGTAATCATTCTACCACTTCCTAATTAAATATAATAAGACTGTGGGAACTTTATTAAAGGTTCTCCTACTCTCCTAGTATTCCTTTAATATTAGAATTGTAATACATTGAATTTTTATATGTACTTTTAATTACGTTAGCATATTTTACACTCTCATCTTTATTTATGTCTTTATTTAATATAGCCAATCTATAATTAACCTCTGCAGCATACTCACCTTTTTCATTTTCTTTAAGATAGTCTTTATATGCCTCAATAGCCTTATCCACTTGTTGATTACTTTCATAAGAAGTTGCTATTAGATATGAAATATGTTCTCTAAGATAGTTTCCTTCACTTACTTCGTAAGCTTTTTTATACTCACTAATAGCATTTACAAAATCTTTATTCTTAAAAAAGCCATTTGCTTTATCATAAAAATATTTAATCCCATCTTTATCTAATAAATCTTTGCTTTCTAAGTATAATTTTCTTTGATTAGCATCTAGACTATCAATTTTTACATCACGAATAAAATTAAGCATAGAATCATAATCTTTCTTATCTATGTATTGTTGTAATAAACTCCAATCTTTTGTAACTACTTCTTCTTTGGACTGGTTGTTTTCCTTTGCTGTAGTATCTTCTTTTACTTCAATTACTACATTGTTCTTTGGAGGTTCTTTTTTAGTAAATAGATTTTGTATTGGTGTTCTCAAAAATATTACTATAGCTACTAATAAACCTATAGAACCCAAAACTGAAATTAGCTTTATAGGTAAATGTTTTTTCTCTCCAGTAAACAGAGCAATTTCCTGCTCTATTTCTTTGATATATTTATTGTTTTTATCTTTTTCCTTTAGCTTCATTAAATAGAATTGTGCTTTTTCCCATTCTCCTAATTTAATATACGCTTTTG
Source organism: Clostridium paridis (assembly GCF_016765615.1). GTDB lineage: Bacteria > Bacillota > Clostridia > Clostridiales > Clostridiaceae > Clostridium_T > Clostridium_T paridis. The sequence goes on from NZ_JAESWA010000028.1 coordinate 64,578, forward strand.
ATCTAAGAACATTAACGTTAATAAAGTTAAAATCAGATGTGGCACAATCATCCAATATCTCAAGAGCCTCAACTATTTTAACGTCATTATATAGAGATAGAGCCTTCCTATACATTCCTTCTTTATCTGAGTCTAATTCTAATCCGTGTAAATATTTCTTTGCAATATCATCATTATTAAAATCCTTGCATATCCTCCAAGTTGCTTTAGCTCCTTGATAATCTCCCTGAATATATAATAAAAGCCCTTTTAAGTTAATTAAAGATGCATTTGATAAGCCTAATGACATTCCTTTTTCACAAATGTTTAGAGCTTTTTCTAATTCGCCATTTGAGTAATAATACATTGCCTTATTATGCAACTTGTTTCCTTGGTTCTTCATATTGTATCCACCCTTTAATATAGTATAAAAAAATTATACCATAAATTCAGTATGTAGCTATCTATTTATACCATCCTAACTAGCATTACTAAAAAAGAGAAGTTCATTCAAGAACTTCCCTTAACTATTAAAACTTTCTATTCTAAGTAAATTATCTACACTTTCTAGAGCCTGTAGCTCCTTTATCTGTTCAAGTGCATTCATTAAATCACCTTCATTTGTATGATGTGTTACTATAACCAATGTTGCATTATCTTTTTCGCGTCCTCTTTGTATTATTGATTTCATACTTACGTTATGCTTTCCGAAAATAGTTGTTATTTCCCCTAATACACCTGGTCTGTCAGTAACAGTGATTCTTAGATAATATCTACGGTTTATTTTTGATATAGGCTTTATATCCCTTTTCCACAAATTGTTTTTAACTGCGGAATAGTTTTCTAAATTACCTTCATTTCTAAGTACTGAGAGAATGTCTCCCACCACAGCAGAGCCAGTAGGTAAATCTCCCGCTCCTCTTCCATAAAGCATCAATTCTCCAACTGCATTTCCTTTTACAAATATAGCATTGAAAGAATCATGTACATTGGCTAAAGGATGTGTCTTTGGAATTAATGTTGGATGAACTCTTAATTCTAATTCATTTCCCTCATCCTTTGCTATAGCTAATAATTTAATAACAAAACCTAGTTCTCTTGCAAAATTAATATCTGTAGAATTAATCTTTGTTATACCTTCTCTATATACTTGGTCAAAATTTACTTTTGCCCCAAAAGCTAATGAAGATAATATTCCTAATTTATATGCAGCATCATATCCTTCAACATCCGAAGTTGGGTCAGCTTCAGCATAACCTTTTTCTTGAGCTTCCTTTAGAGCTGTTTCAAAATCTAAATTCTCCAGCTCCATTTTTGATAATATGTAGTTTGTAGTACCATTTACAATCCCATATAATTGCTCTATTTTATTTGCTGCAAGACTTTCATTCACCCCTTGAATAATTGGAATACCACCTGCAACTGAAGCTTCATAATAGAACATCACTCCAAATCTATCTGCTGCTTCAAAAAGTTCATCCCCTTCAGTAGCTAATACCATTTTATTAGCAGTAACTACATGTTTCTTCTGTTTCATGGCTTCCAACATATATTCTTTTGCAGGATTCACTCCACCCATAAGTTCAACAATAATTTTTATTTCATCATTTTGAATTATCTCTTCATAATTAGTGGTAAGAAGACTTTCTGGAATATCTACTCCTCTAGCTTTATTTTTGTCCCTAACTAATATTTTTGCTATTTCAACATCATAACCTGAACGTTTTCTTATTTCTTCGCCATTCTCATTTATTATTTTCCATACTCCTCTACCAACGTTCCCTAAACCCAATAAGGCTATTTTAATTTTTTTCATTTAAAGCCCCCTCCTTATCATATTTAAATCCCCAATTATCTTACTTCAATTTATCATATTCTTATTATATATTTATTAAGTTAAAAATTCTATAAAAATTTTATGTTTTTATTAACTATTAATTATTATTTCATTCAATTCCTTTATCATTCGTTAATTCAATTTGAAGCAAAAAAAAGAGAGGTGAATTTCACCTCTCAAAATGCATTTTGGTTTAGAGCGTTTTGTTATCTCTCTATATTCTATTGCTCCATTATTATCTTCTTAGCGTTAAGTATAGATGATGCACTCATTGAGAATTCATCTAATCCATATTCTACAAGTGTTGGTATAGCTGTTTCGTCTCCAGCCATCTCTCCACACATTCCAACCCATTTTCCATGCTTATGAGCACCATCGATTGTCATCTTTATTAATCTTAATACTGCTGGATGCATTGGGTTATATAAATATGATACTTTTTCACTCATTCTATCAGCTGCTAAAGTATATTGAATTAAGTCGTTAGTTCCAATTGAGAAGAAGTCTACATGTTTAGCTAATTCATCAGCATAAACAGCAGCTGCTGGAATTTCAACCATTATTCCCCATTGAATTTCTTCTGAGTATTCTTTACCTTCTGCTCTTAATTCTGCTTTACATTCTTCAACTACTTCTTTAGCTTGATTAAATTCTTCTAATCCTGAAATCATTGGGAACATTACTGCTAGCTTTCCGTGGATAGATGCTCTTAATAATGCTCTTAATTGAACCTTGAATAATTCTTTTCTATCTAAACAAAGTCTTATTGCTCTATATCCTAAGAATGGATTCATTTCTTGTGGTAATGGTAGATAAGGTAGAGTTTTATCTCCTCCAATATCTAATGTTCTTATTACAACTTGTTTTCCTTCCATCTTTTGAAGAACATATCTATATGAATCATATTGCTCATCTTCAGTTGGTGCACTATCTCTATCCATGTATAAGAATTCTGTTCTGAATAATCCAACACCATCTCCACCATTAGCTAATACTTGGTTTACATCTTCTGGCTTTCCGATGTTTCCACATACTTCAACTCTCTTACCATCTTTAGTAACTGTCTTAACATCAATTAATTTCTTTAATTCTTCTTGTTCTTTAATGAATGATTCTCTTTTTGCTTTATATTCATTAACAACTTCTTCTGATGGATTAATTATAACTTCACCTTTGATACCATCTACTATAACAAAATCTCCATTTTGTACTGTAGCTGTTATATCACCTAATCCAACAACTGCAGGAATCTCTAATGTTCTTGCCATGATAGCAGAGTGTGACGTTCTTCCACCAATATTAGTTAAGAATGCAATAACCTTGCTTCTATCTAATTGAGCTGTATCTGAAGGTGTTAAGTCGTGAGCAATTACTATTGTATTTTCTTCAGTAATTGAGAATGCATCTCCGCCTTTACCTGCTAAGTTTAATATAATTCTCTTAGAAACGTCTTTAATATCAGCTGCTCTTTCTCTCATATATTCGTCATCCATAGATTCGAATATCATTACGAAAGTGTTTGTAACGCCTTCAACAGCCTTCATTGCATTTATTTTAGTGTTTTCAATTTCCATTTCCATTTGACCTGTAAATTCTGGATCATCAAGAAGTGTAATATGAGCTTCAAAAACTTCTGCTTTTTCAGCACCCATTTCTTTAACTGCTTTTTCTTTTATTTTTTTCAATTGCTCTCTTGATGCGTCTAACGCATTATGTAGCTTTTGTTTTTCTTCTACTATATCATTTACCTTTTGGTCAGTTATAACAATTTCTTCGTGTTCTTGTATAAATGCCTTGCCTATTGCGTAGCCTTTTGAAGCTGCAATTCCTTTTTTCATTACTAGAATCCTCCTTATTCAAATAAGCCTAAACTTATAATTAGTTCTAAACAAAATATTCAATATAATATATAGCAAGTCTCATGCCAACTTGCTTATTTTAACTCAATCGGATATATTATATCATAAAAAATAAAAATATAGCAAATGAAAAGGTTTATTTAAATTAATTTAATTTTAATTTTTCCAGAGTATGTTAAAAAATTTTAACTCACATTTACCTAATATTATTATATGCGCTATTTTCTATAATATTATTGATAAAATGTATCAATATTCATCTAAAACATTGATATATTCAGTATTTATGATAAAATATAAACGTTGATACTTTTTATCAAGCACATTTTTTTTGATACTTTTTATCAAAGGGAGGATTTTATGTACACTAGAAACATAGCTATTCTAGATCCAAATGGTCTACATACAAGAGTTGCTGCAATGCTAGTAAATGAAGTTGATAAGTTGCAATCAAAATATTCCGTTAATCTATATATAAAAAAACCTCAAAAGACTGACTGGTTAGCATTTTCTATGTTAGCCTTGCTTTCCCTTAGAGTTAGATGTAATGAAACTATAATAATTGGTTCTAAAAATGATGATGAAGCTTCAAGAAAAGCTATAGATATTTTATATTCATTTATAATGAGTAAAATCAATTTAGAATCTCAGTTAATGGAGCAAATCGACGTTTTCATTGAAGAAAGCAAAATTGCCAATGAACAAATACTCGACTCTTTACCTATTGGAATTGTTGTTATTGATATAAATTCAAATATCACGTACATTAATGATTATGCTCTAAAAGTATTTGGAATTGAACATTCTAATGCCATTGGGAAACCTATTGAAGACTCAGTTGAAAATACTAAACTACCTTCGGTTATCGCTTCTCCACAAAAACAATTTGGGCAAATTCAACATATTAATGGGAGAATAATAACAGTAAACAGAAGTCCAATTATAAGCAAATCTAAGCTTATAGGCGCCTGTGGAGTTTTTCAAGATGTTTCTGATATTGTTGGTATGAAGGAATTAAACGAAAAATTTCTTAAAATTATGGAGATTTCCCACGATTTAATCTGTTTCGTCGATGAAAATGGAATAATAACTTATATTAATCCTGCTTACATCAATCACTTAGGAAGTATATCCGAGAACATAGGAAAAAGTATATTTGAAGTTTCTCCAAAAGGGTTAAGAGTTAAGGCTTTTGAAAAAAGAGAGCGTATTGAAAATATAGTTAGGACAAAAAATGGTGTAGATATAATCTCAACCATAACTCCACTATTTATAGATGGTGACTTTAAAGGAATTCTTTCAACTTCAAAGGTTGTTTCCGAGATAAAGGAATTAGCAAGTAAGCTTGAACGATCTCAAGAACAAGTTGAATATTATAGAGAAGAATTAAAAAAGCACACCTTAACTTCTAATGGTTTTTCAGAAATTATTGGAATTAGCTCTTCTCTTAAGGAAGTTATTTATGTATCTAAAAAAGCTGCTGAAAGTACATCAACCGTACTTGTCAGAGGAGAAAGTGGAACTGGTAAAGAATTAATCGCAAATGCCATCCATCATAATTCTAGTAGAAAAGATAAACCGTTTATTAAAGTTAATTGTGCTGCTATCCCAGAGAATCTTTTAGAGAGCGAGCTTTTTGGTTATGAGAAAGGGGCATTTACTGGTGCGACAAAATCAAAGCCAGGAAAATTTTCTATTGCTGATGGCGGTACTATATTTTTAGATGAAATAGGTGATATGCCTTTATCAATGCAGGTAAAACTGTTAAGAGTATTGCAAGAAAGAGAAATTGAAAGCTTAGGAGGTATAACCCCCCAAAAAATTGACGTTAGGGTTATTACTGCTACTAATAGAAACTTAGAAGAAATGATACAAACTGGAACTTTCAGAGAGGATTTGTACTATAGATTAAATGTGTTATCCGTGCAACTTCCTCCTCTTAGAGATAGGAAAGAAGATATTCCTGCCTTAGTTGAGTATTTTATTATCAAAATCAACGACAAACTTTCTAAAAACATAAAGGGAATTGATAAGACTGCTTTGTCTGAGTTAATAAATTACTCTTGGCCAGGTAATATTAGAGAATTAGAAAATATAATTGAAAGAGCAATAAATCTTTGCGAAGATGAATTTATTTCTTCAAAGGATTTACCTTATCACTTTAGAATAACATCATCAAAAAAAGCCTCTATTCTTCCACTAGATGATGAGATACTCCCTTTCGAAGAATATGAAAAAATAATCATTCAAAAGGCTATGGAGAAATACGGAAGTTATAATAAGGCTGGTAAAGCTTTAGGGCTTACCCATAGAACTATATCGTTAAAATGTAAAAAATATGGAATAGAATAAAATTTGACCTAAGAAAAAGTAGTATTCTTTTATAAACTTTTTCTTAGGTCATAATATTTTATATTTATTTTTCACTTAAGCTAATATCATCTACTATTCTTTCTGCAAGTTTTCTATACATATTGCTCATATTTATAAAAGAACTTAAGAGTAACATCTTACTTATATATCCATCCTTTTCAGGCTTAATATTCTCAATAGATTTATCAACAGTATTTTTAAAATTATTCACATCTTCGTCATATATTTCTAAGTATTCTGTGTATAATTTTCTTAAGGGGAATTCTTCACCTTCACTTAAGGATTTAACAATTGGATTCATTATTTTTTTTATATCATTTATAGATAAACTTCCTTTAAACTGATATATTAATGATAAAAGAATTAAATGCTCCTTTGAATATTTTTTGTTTTTTATGGGCATTATTAATTTATCCTTAGCATAGTTGTTTATCATCGTTTTGGTCAAAACCTTCTCTTCTTCATTTCGAAGAGCTTCAGTGTACTTAGCTTCAAATAGTTGTATAACTTGATCCATATATAGATCTATTTCTGGTATTTCATCTAAAGTTATTGCATTTTCTAATGATAATTTATCTATTAAATTCTTAATATTTTCATTTTTCATGTATTCACCTTCTAACGTATAGTTATAAATACTATGTACTAAATTATATATATCATAAACTTAATTTTAAATCTACAGTTTAAGTAAAATTAAAAATAAAAAAATATATATTTTTTATAATTACCACTTGACACATAGCTACAATCATATCATAATGTAATTAATATATCACATAGTTTTGAAAACTACATATCAGAACAAGGAGGCTTTCACAATGGAAAAGTACTTTAGAGAACCAATCAACGGATTTACACATCTTTTTGGTGCCGTGGCATCACTTATAGGATTAATATTCATGCTTATAAAAGTTTCTATTAATGGTGCTTCAGCTTTATCTATTACAGCAATCGCTATTTTTGGAGCTAGCATGATTCTATTATACTCCGCTTCAGCGACGTATCATATGGTAAAAGCTTCTGACAAGGTTATTAGTTTTTTAAGAAAATTAGATCACTCTATGATATTTGTACTTATTGCAGGTTCCTACACTCCTTTTTGTCTTATAGCATTAAAGGGAGTTCAAGGTTGGGTGCTTTTTTCAATAATAATGTCTATTGCAGTTCTTGGTATAGTATTTAAAATGATTTGGTTTAACTGCCCTAGATGGTTATCTACTCTAATCTATATTCTTATGGGTTGGATAGCAGTTTTTGCAATTGTTCCTCTTTATTCTGCTATCTCATTAAATGGTGTCCTATTACTTGTTTTAGGTGGTGTTCTCTATACAGTTGGAGGAATAATTTACGGAATAAAACCTAAGATACTTACATTTAAATACTTAGGTTTTCATGAAATATTTCACATATTTATCTTGTTAGGTACATTAGCTCACTTCTTTTGTATTTTTAAATATGTAATTTAATATACTTATTTATAATGGAGGGTCTTATAGTTATTAAGATCCTCCTAATTTTATGTCTTTTTCCTTATTAAACATTAATAAAGCTTGGAATAATATAACCCAAGTTATTATAGTTGCTATGTATGCATACTTAAATAAAATTATAGAAACTAAATATTCAATGACAATAATAAATATTCCCACCTTTCTATTCCTTTTAATCAAGTCTATCTTTGTCAACCTCATTTTAGGATTAACTATAGGTGCTTGATGCCATATGCAAAACACTGCTACTCCTCCGAGTAGAATTACTGAAGTAAAATTCAAACTAATACAATTTTCTAAATATATTATAATCCCTATAGTGATTAGAGTTGATATAAAGCATTTTACTTGATTATCTTCATGATATCCTCCTATAAATGGTTTGCTTAAAGACATTAATCCAATTGCTAATAAACCTTGTACTGGGTAACAAATGAAGCTAAATACAATTATAGTTCCTATAAACTTTGCTGCTTCAAATATAATAATTCGCAACGCATACTCAACTTCTTGCTCTTGCTCCTTATTATAATTATTTGATTTTGCAATTATTTTAGAGAATGCTTTTATGAATCTTCTCAATATTCTCCCCCCAAAAACTTTTTTAACATCTTTTGTAAGGTATTTTAATAGAAAATTCTGTCCAACTCTTAGTACTTCTTAGGACTATTTCTCCTCCTGATTTATTAATAACGTCTCGTACAATACTTAAGCCATATCCTCGTTCTCCGTCTACATCACTCTTCGTACTAAATCCAGCTTTAAAAATCTTTTCCCTATTTTCTTTAGGAATTTCAGGGCCGTTATTTTCTATGTTTACTATAATTCCGTCATAGCTATTATAACTATTATACTTTATGGTTGCATTTTGTATATTCAAAAGAACGTCAATAGCATTATTTATAATATTTGATAATAGTTTTAAAAGCTCACTGTCTGATATAGATAAATTCTCATAGTCTGCATTATCAAATGCAACTATATTTATTCCTTTTGAAAGTGCATTATTTAATATGGATGTGACCATAGGGTTAGCTTGTACATTAAGATTTATTACCGAAGATGTATTTTGATATCTTTCTACTATTCCTTTTAATAATTCTCCCATTCTATCATATCTTCCAAGCTGATATAATCCATATAGACTGCTTATTTCACTCCCATAGTCATGCTTAATTTTTTTAAGTTCAATAATCTTATCATTTAACTCAGTATTGAGAAGTTCAACTTCTTTTGTATTACTATTTATTCTAGCAAAATAAATTAAGGAAAAAATAAAAGCAATTAATGATACAAAATATAATAGAAACTTAAAAGTGATTCCCATGCTTTCTATTGTCCACTCTATGCGTAGAGTATCAATAAAAATGAAAGCATAGTCTATAAGTAATATAACTATTATAGAAATCTTATAAGCTTTTAATGAGATTACAACTTCAAATAAATTCTTTCTATATTTATAAATAAATATATAGGAAATAAATGCTGGTATATATATAAATATAATTGCTTCAACATCCTGTGGCATTCCTAGATTTAATTTTGTAAAGAAATGTTGATAAAAGGTAACCAAAAAATATGATAACGTTGTGATTATGGCATAGGCTAACCCAAATCCCCAAAACCCATCGTTTACTTTCTTTCTATAGAATAAGACAATTAAAGCTAGCACTAAAGTTACCATAATAAAATTTGCTAGTGGACTACTCATCGGAATATATGTAAATATATTAATGATTGCAAATATTAAAGCTACAAGCAAATAGGACTTATTTCTTGTATTCTTATTTTCTTTTTCAGCAATATTATTTGATATCCACACAAAAAGAATTGATTGGCAGAAACTATTTAATATATCAAAAACTTTATACAACATTTTGAATTCCCCCAGTGTATTTTTAGGGGCCAAAATGCCCCCTTTTTTTATCTTTTGTCTTTCATTGATTCAGGCATTTCTTCCACTGCCATACTACTCATTGATGCTGGTCCAAATACTACGATAAGAGCTGCTACTGCAAGGCAAGCTTTTCCAATACCTTTTAGAAATTTTTCCATACAAATCACCTCTTATAAATTTATGTAACCTTATCCACTCTTATTATACAATATTTTTCAAAAATATCTAAATATTTTCTTTGATATATAAATTTTGACTTTTTCCTCTGAAAAAAAAATAGAATCAACTAGAAAAATGTAATATTTTATCTTCTAATTGAATCTATTTTTTAATATTTATTATAATTTTTAACTCTATAAATCATCTACCAAAGTTCCCGCTTTGGCATATGCTGTTGACTTTGCTTCAAAAAAGTCTGTTTTTACTTTATTTGCATCAGCATAAAAATCTACCCATTCAGCTGGATTTTCATTATATCCATCATATAATGGTTTAAACCCTAATGCTGTAACTCTTAAATTTCCTAAATATTTAATATAATCTTCTATTAAACTCTTATTTAGCCCTGCAATATTGTCTCCAATTACATAATGCCCCCAAGCTATTTCATTTTCAACTCCTGCCCTTACCATATCTCTTAATTCTTCTACCATATCCTCATTAAATAATTGAGGTTCCTCCTTTTGAAGTTCTCTAATTATACTTCTAAATAACCATAAATGAGTATTTTCATCTCTATTAATATATCTTATTTCTTGAGCTGATCCTGGCATTTTACCATTTCTCTCAAGGTTATAAAAGAACATAAATCCAGAGTAAAAATAAACCCCTTCTAAAACATAATTAGCCATTATTGTCTTTAAGAAATTATAATGTGTTGGATTTTCAACAAAATTATTGTATAAATCCCCTATAAATTTATTTCTTTCTAATAATATCTTATCGTCTTTCCATTGATATAATATTTCATTTCTTTTCTCTGGAGAGCAAATTGAATCTAGCATATATGAATAACTTTGTGAATGAACGGCCTCTTGAAAAGCCTGTATGGTTAAACATAGATTAACTTCAGATGCTGTAATATAATTATTTATATTTCCTAAATTTGCTGTTTGTATTGAATCTAGAAATATTAAGAATGAGAGAATTTTATCATAAGCTGTTCTTTCTTCTGGTTTTAATTTTTGATAATCCTTTAAATCTTGAGCAAGATTAATTTCCTCTGGAATCCAAAAGTTATTCATTGCCTGTCTGTACCAATCCGAAGCCCAATTATATTTCATATTATTAAAATCATTTAAATTAGTTGTATTACCATTTATCATTTTCTTTTTTGATATTTCTGTATCACCATTTTCATTAAACAACGGCTTTTTTGTTATTAACTTATTCATAATTTCCTCCTAAGCTGAACAGCTTTCACAATCTTCAACTGTTAGTGATTTAGAACGTACATAATAAATACTCTTAACTCCGCTTTTGCAGGCTTCTATATAAAGATTCATAATTTGCCTCATAGTATAATTAGTTGTTATATATAAATTAAAAGACTGTCCTTGATCTATGTGTCTTTGTCTTACCCCATTCATTTTAACACTCCATGCCTGATCTATATTATATGCAGAAATATAGTACCAATAATTGTCCATAGATAAATTAGGAGCTGTTTTAGGGGTTATGCTTCCTTTCTTCTCCTCAAGCCAGAATCTAGACATTACTGGATCTACCCCTTCAGATGTACCAGCAATAGTTGCTGTTGAACCATTTGGTGCAACAGATATTAAATACCCATTTCTCATTCCATTATGTTTTACCTCTTCTTTAAGTCCATTCCATCTTTGCGAATTATACTCTCTTAGCTTAAAATAATCTCCACTTGCCCAATCTGAGCCTTCAAAGTATGGATAGGAACCTTTTTCTTTAGATATCTTCGTACTTGCTTTGATCGCATAATAATTGATATTTTCATATACCTTATCTACAAACTCTCTATGATCATCTGATGTCCATCCTATCTTATTATTTGCAAGCATATGATGATATCCTGAGGTTCCAAGACCTATTGCTCTGTACCTTTTATTAGTTACTTCTGCAAACGGAACTGAATAGTAATTTAAATCAATAACATTGTCCATAGCTCTTATTTGAGTTTCAACAACATACTCAAGTTCTCTTTCGTTTAATACATCGATATTTCCTAAAACTAGTGAAGATAAGTTGCATACTACAAAATCTCCTGATTTAGTTTTCTCAACAATTATCTTATCTCCATTTTCATCAACAATTTCTTCTTGAAGTATTTCCATTGAACTCATGTTTTGCATTATTTCTGTGCATAAGTTAGATGAATATATCATTCCTTTGTGTTTATTTGGATTCATTTCATTTACTGCATCTCTGTAAAATGCGAAAGGAGTTCCTGTTTCAGCTGCACTTTTAATAATAAGCCTAATAATATCCTTAACACTCATTACCCTTTTCTCTATTCTATCGTCTTCCACACATTCATAATATCTTTTTTCCCACTCTTCACCATAAAAATCTTCTAATGAATAACCTTTTGCACTTCTTATCTCATGTGGACACATCATATACCAGTTAGCATCAATATCCTCTTCTGCAAGCTTCCAAAATAGATTTGGATAGCATAACCCCGGAAATACATCATGTGCCTTCTTTCTATCGTCTCCATTATTAGTCTTTATTTGTAAGAATTCTGGAATATCCTTATGCCATGCATCTAACCAAACTGCAACACTTCCATTTCTAACGCCAAGCTGATCTACAGCAATAGCTGTGTCATTAAAAAGTTTTACCCACGGTATAACACCACCAGAAGCTCCTTTAAAACCTCTGATTGGTGATCCTAAAGATCTTATCTTTCCAATGTATATTCCCATTCCGCCACCAAATTTTGAGACTTTTGCGAAGTTATCTAATGATTTATATATACCCTTTAAAGAGTCATCTACAGTATCTATAAAGCATGAACTTAATTGATAAAATGGCTTTCTCGCATTAGACATAGTTGGAGTTGCCATAGTTGCCTTCAAAGAACTTAAAACATCATAAATTCTTTTAGCCCAATACAATCTGTTCTCCTTTTTTTCTGGAATTGCTAAATGCATAGCTATTCCCATAAACATTTGTTGTGGTAATTCTAAAGTTTTTCTATTGAAATCTTGTATTAGGTATCTTTTAGCAAGTAAGCTTATCCCTCCATATGTAAATAAGAAATCTCTCTCTGGCTTTAATTCTTTCTCTAAGATTTCAATATCCTCTTTTGAATAATTCTCTAAGATATACTTTCCATATAATCCTTCATTCGTAAGTAGCTTTATAAACTCATATAGGTTTTTATATGGATCTTCTGTTTCTCCTAGTGCTCTGTTTTCTTTGATCTCATCGTATAACATATATGTAAACAATCTTGCAGCACCTTTTTCCCATTTTGGCTCTTCAGCTGAGGTTAATTCTAAAAGTACTTGCATAGTTGCTTTAATCCTTTGTTTACTATCCATTTTAGGAGTAATTATCCTCTCTAATGCTTTTGATAGTCTTTCCTCGTTATAAACTTCCTTTTCACCGTTTATGGCTTCTAATGCTATTTTTATTAAGTTTAACAAATCCTCCATGATATCCCCTCCACTAGATATTGTATGCCTAAGTTTTCATTCTTAGCGTTTCATACAATATATTGTCCATATAATTATAGTTGCTTAATTTTAAATTGTAAATTTTGATAACATATATTTAAGTAAAATAAACCACATTATCTCTTATTATCTTTTGTTTTCCATATAATTTCTTATCAATATTGTTTCTCCCTTAAAATACAATCTTTATTAATATACATTCTCCAGACAATCCTGTCAATTGATATATATCTAAAAAATATAAGGATGGACTAGTTACACTAGTCCATCCTTATATAAATTTATTTTTTCAACATAATATAGACTTTAAACATATCGCCTTCAACTTCTAGCCTTAAATCTCCATTATGTATTTCTAGAATATTCTTAACTATTGCTAATCCAAGTCCTGAGCCTTCAATATCTGATGTTCTAGAAGAGTCAGCCCTTACAAACCTCTCCATCATCCTCTCAGGTTTAAAGTTCATTTCATACGAAGATATATTCTTAAAACTAATTGTTACCCAACTTCCATCATCAAAGATATCAATATATATTCTTGTATCTTCTAATGAATATTTTAGAGCATTGGTAATTATATTATCAAAAACTCTTACCATTTTATCAGGATCCACATCCATAACAATACTTTCATTATATGTTACAACCTTTGTAGTAAGTCCTCTTTCTTTTAACTTCTCTTGATACTCTCCTAATATCATGTGTATAAGCTGGACAATATCCACTTTAGCCTTATTTAACTTAATCTTTCCAGAAGATAGTTTAGACATTTCAAACAGATCATCTATTAATATTTTTAATCGTTGAGATTTTGCCCCAAGTATCTTTAAATATTCATTTTTCTCATCTTTTGTTATATCTTCTCTCCCTAATATGTTTACGTAATTAATAATCGATGTTAATGGAGTTTTTAAATCATGAGAAACATTTGAAATTAATTCTGTTTTTAATCTCTCATTTTTTACTCTCTCTTCAGCAACTTGTCTATACCCTTCCTGCATATGCTTTATACCTTGTACAATTTCACTAATTTCACTTTTACTTTTATATTTTAATTCAGCATCCATATTTCCCTTATCATACTCTCTTACCATATCTAACAATTCATATATAAATACATAATTTCTTAAAATACTAAATATTAAATATGTTACTAATATTAAAATAAATCCTAAGTTAATAAGAGATAGTGTTGTATGAATAATTTGCATATCCAGATTCAAATGTAATAGACTTCCGAGATAAATTAGTATCCTTTGAATATCGAGCCCCCAAAAAGGCATTACAATAAAATTAACTATAATTAGTCCACTTATCAAAATCAAAACTTTGTTATTTAGATTTTTTATAATCCTCTTTGGCACCTCTTTTAAATAGTAAACACCTTCTCCAAGTTTGCTATTCCTGATTTCATCTATTACTTCAATATAACCCTTTGTTTTAAATAAAAACTCATATTTAATTAATATTACTATTATTAGGGATAGATTTAAAATAAAGGCCAAAAAGAGCATTCTATTTTTAACAATAGAATTATCATAAACAGTTCCTCTAACAAAATAATATTCGTTTATTCCTCTCATATTTTTCTTTTTTTCTGGTGTCACAGAAAAGTTCTGACTTTTTGTTATTTCATTAAAATCTTTATCGTTATCAATTTTATAATAAACTATTCCTTCTTTATTAGCTAACTCTTCAAATAGTTCATCTGCCTTAGCACCTCCAACTATTTGATCTGAAACCCAGCCTCTGTTAGTTATATAATAAGGAATTCCTTTATCATCTTTTAAATCTTCGTCTATATATATGTAACCTATATAATAACTATCATCCATTGTGTCCTGATTATATTTTCTTGCATCTACTAAAGCTTGGTTTCCTTGATTTAAAATATTATATTGTCCTTGAATATTTGATATAAGCTGCAAACTATCATTAACTAATCTTCTTTCTTTATATTTTTTACTATTTATTATAGTGTCATAGGTAAATATTCCTCTTGAGGCCTCCATAATAAACGTAGTTATTATATTAAATGTTAGTATTATCATAGTTGAGCAAATAACAACATCAATTATTGAAAACTTACACTTCCACTTATAATATTTACTTTTCAATCTTATACCCAATACCCCACACCACCTTCAAGTATTCAGGTTCTTTTGGATTTATTTCAATTTTTTCTCTAATTCTTCTTACATGAACCGTAACAGTATTTTCACTATTATAGAAAGGCTCGTCCCATACTCTTTCATAAATTTCTTGGATGGAGAAAATTCTACCTGGATTAGAAACTAGAAGTAATAGTATTTTATATTCTGTTGCCGTTACTTTTATTTCTTTTCCCCTAACAGATATAGTTTTTCTTTCCTTGTCTATTACCAAGTCTCTTATAGATACAATTTCCCCTTGCATTTCTCTTTCTCTATTTTTCGCCATTATAGGATTATCATATCTCCTCAACTGAGATTTTACTCTTGCTACTAGCTCTAGATGATTAAATGGCTTAGTAACATAGTCATCGGCTCCTAAATTCAATCCTAAGACCTTATCAGAATCCTCTCCTTTTGCTGATAACATTATAATAGGTACATTACTTGTCTCTCTAATCTTCATGCATGTTCTAATTCCATCTAATTTAGGCATCATTATGTCTAATATAATAAGATGCGGCTTCTCATTTTCAAATATCTCCAGTGCATCTTCTCCATCTCTTGCCTTTAGAACTTTAAAATTTTCTCCCCTTAGATATATCTCAATTGCTTCTCTTATTTCTCTTTCATCGTCAGCAACTAATATTTTATAAATTTCCATAATTCTCACCCCATCTTCCATTTTAATAAATATGTCATAAGAAGTTTATATAAATTTATTAAATCTTTCTTAAAATTTTACATTTATTTATAAATTTATTATATCAGATTATCACGTTTTACTTTAATTATTGTTGTTAAATTCCATTATTGATTTATAATATATATGAAAACCATAACTTAAGAGGAGAATATCATGGAATTTATTAGAGACAAAAAAAACTTATGTTTAGACATCTTATTGATCTTTGTAGGATGCTTTATTGCATCTCTAGGAGTTAATATTTTCTTAGCAAACGCTAAACTTTTAAGTGGAGGTGCAACTGGTTTAGCCCTAATAATCCAGTACTTCACTGGATTTAAAGCTGGTTATTCCGTTTTTCTTTTAAATCTCCCACTGTTTGTAATTAGTTACTTTAAATTAAGCAAACAATTTACTCTTTATTCAGCTATAGGAATGATTTCTTTAACTGTTTCTTTATTAATAACTGAAAGATTTAATTTACATATTAATATTGATGATTTACTCGTTTATTGTATATATGGCGGAGCATTATGTGGTATAGGCTATAGTATCGTTTTTCTTAGAAACGGATCAACAGGCGGAACTGACATAATCACAATGCTCATTAGAAAGAAATATTCAAACTTCGATATTGGAACTGTTGGTTTTACTATTAACGTTTTAGTAGTTATTCTAGGTGCTATATTTTTCGGATTACCTAGAGCTTTATATACTCTTATATCTATATATTTGCAAAACATTATTCTTGATAAAGTATTAAAAGGATTAGGAACAAAAAAACTTTTAATGATTCTTACTGAAAAAGAAGAGGATGTCATTAAATTTATTATGAATAATATGCATAGAGGTGTTACTTCTTTAAATGCTGAAGGAGAATATACTCATCATAAGAAGAAAATGATCTATTGTATAGTTACTCTACCCCAATTGGTGTATTTAAAATCACAAATCACTTCCATTGATCCTAAGTCATTTATAACCATAATCGACGTTTCTGAAGTAAGAGGAAGAGGATTTAAAAATTTATAAAAATATATAAGAAAAGACCACTTTATGAACTTTATAAGGTTCCATAAATGTGGTCTTTACATTTTATTTACTATTTAATGTATTTAGATATTCCTTTTGTCCGATTTCGTATAAGTTATTTCCATTAGCATCTATAACAACTACAAGTGGCATATCGATAACTGTTAGCTTTCTAATTGCTTCTGCTCCCAAGTCCTCATATGCTATTAATTCCGATTCTTTGATACATTTAGCTGTAAGTGCTGCTGCACCACCAATAGCTCCAAAATAAATGGCTTTATTCTTTATCATAGACTGGATTACGTTAACGTCCCTTGCCCCTTTACCAATCATTCCTCTCAATCCTAGGTCCAGAAGCTTAGGTGCATAGGAATCCATTCTATAGCTTGTAGTTGGACCAGCAGATCCTATAACTTGTCCTGGCTTAGGTGGTGTTGGCCCTACATAGTATATAATTTGATCCATTAATTCAATAGGAAGCTCCTTGCCATCTTCTATAAGTTCAACCAATCTCTTATGTGCTGCATCTCTAGCTGTATATATCTCTCCTGATAATAAAACAATATCTCCTGCATTAAGTGTCATAGCTTGTTCTTCAGTTATTGGTGCATTAATCTTAATTTCCATATATATCACCCCTATAATATAACTTCTGCGTGTCTTGTAGCGTGACAGCTTATATTAACTGCTACTGGCAAACCTGCAATGTGAGTTGGAAATACTTCAATATTTACTCCTAAAGCAGTTGTCTTACCTCCAAATCCTTGTGGACCTATACCTAATTCATTTATTTTCCTAAGCATTTCATCTTCTAATTCTCTATAGAATTCATTTTCATTTCTTTGCTCAATATTTCTTAGGAGCGCCCTTTTAGAAATTTCTGCTGCTTTTTCAAATGTTCCCCCTATTCCAACACCTACTATTATTGGAGGACAAGGATTAGGTCCAGCTAGTTTTACTGTTTCAATGATAAAATCCTTAACTCCCTGAACACCGTCAGAAGGCTTTAGCATTTTGATTCTACTCATATTCTCTGACCCAAAGCCTTTTGGTGCAATAACTATTTTAATTTTATCCCCTGGAACTATATCTAGATGTATTACCGCTGGAGTGTTATCTCCTGTATTCACTCTATTTATAGGATCTTTCACTACAGACTTTCTTAAATATCCCTCTTCATATCCTTTTCTTACTCCTTCATTTATGGCATCATATAAATTCCCACCAACCACATGTACATCTTGTCCAAGTTCAACAAATATTACAGCCATACCAGTATCTTGGCACATGGGCATATTTTCTTTTTCTGCTATATTTGAATTAAGTATTATCTTTTCTAACATTTCTTTTGCAATTGGAAAGGTTTCTTCTTCCTTTGATTTATTTAATACATTTCTAATATCTTTACTAAGATAATGATTAGAATCTATACATATTTTTTTAACAGCTTCAATTATTTCTATTACATCTATTTCTCTCATTCCTATACCTCCTGATAAAATTCCCTTAAAATAAAATACATTATGGAATATTCCCATTCTTTCTTAATTATAATTTAATAAGCAATTTCTTGAAAGGATTAATTATGAATAATAATCATAATAAAATAATTTCAGCTCTTGGCTACATATTTATATTATTTTTTTTAGCTTTTCTGTTTTATAAATATTATGCCACCATATTTATTAATGGAGAAAATAATAAATCTAATCCACCAAATAATTCTATAAATGTTTCTCCTATCACAGGAGAAGTTATTCAAAATGTAACTTCTAATGCGCCATTATTACAAGTAACTTATGAATTTAATGACATCTCAAGACTTTATAAAATTACATCTGCTGATATAGTTATAGAAGAATTTCCTTCTGAATCTGGCTCTTTAATTTATAAAGGTATATTTTACAATAAAAATATATCGTTAAATGAATCTATTAATACAATTTCCTCTATTTCCACAAGCTCTTTACCAACTATTAAATTTTTAGATCCTCTTGAACTTGATAAAAATCTTTTTTCAAACAAAATTGACACAATTTTCATTTCTTATACACCTCAATTAAACACTAGTTTTATTTATAAAAATGGCGAGTATTTTCATTATTCTACAAATGTACAAGATGTTAATAGATTTTCGAATACTCCTATTACTTTTAAAAACGTTCTTGTAGAATTTAGGGATAAATCCGGAGACACTCACGATGGAATGTTGTTTTCTGGTGGAAAACTTCAGAAACTAAAAATATCTGGCACTAAAATTACAATGATAAATGATTCTAAAGAACTACCATTTTCCTTATTAAGAGGCAACACCATTTGGATTAAATGTCCAAATTCCTCTAAAATAATAACTGCTGATTCACATATTGAAAGTTAAAAAGACCTATTTCAACATAGGTCTTTATATTTCCCAGGAAATTTGTATTTCTATTGTTTATAAAATTCATTAATTCCATCTTTTAAAGCATCTGCAATCTTATCTTGATATTTTTCATCTTTTAACAATTCTTCTTCTTTTGAATTCGATAAAAAACCACACTCTACTAAAACATTAGGTCCTGGATAATTGTCTCTTAAAATTCTATATTGTTCTTTAGCATCTTTAGGAACTCTATTATTATTTTTATCAAGAGTATTTTTTAGTGATTCTTGTAATATAAGTGCTAATTTCTTGCTTTCTTCATTTGATGCATGCCAAACTTGTGCGCCACTAACCTTGCTTTGAGGAAACATATTTTGATGAATGCTTATGAATATGTCACAATTTGTTTCTTTCTTCATTGCACATCTTTTTTTTAAATCTTCTACTTTCTTCTTTCCCTTAGTGTCTTCGCTATATAACCCTTTATCTTCTTCTCTAGTTAAAAATACTTTATATCCCTCTTTATCTAATCTCTCTTTGAGCTTAATACTTATATTTAAGTTTATATCCTTTTCACTAGTGCCATTTTTTGATTTTGCACCTCCATCAATTCCCCCATGGCCAGGGTCAATTAAAATCACAGTTTCATTTTTTTCCTTTGCTTCTACCTTTTCTAGGTTAATATTGGTGAAAAATATGCTTATAACTATTAAGACCGTAGATATTATTCTTTTCATTTTTTAACCTCCAAACTATAATTTAAGCTTATTTTTCTCTTTTTTTGTTAACTATATTCTCTGAAAAATATAGAAAAAAAGAGAGTCTTTCGACTCTCTTCGTATGTTGAAAATATTATCTCTTTGAGAATTGTGGAGCTCTTCTTGCTTTCTTAAGACCGTATTTCTTTCTTTCCTTCATTCTTGGGTCTCTTGTTAAGAAGCCAGCTTTCTTTAATTCTGGTTTAAGTGCTTCATCAGCTTTTAATAAAGCTCTTGATACACCGTGTCTTATAGCTCCTGCTTGACCTGTAAGTCCACCACCATGTACATTTACTAAAACATCAAATCTTTCTTTAGTTCCAGTTAAAACTAATGGTTGGTTAACTACAACTCTTAAAGTTTCTAAACCAAAATAGTTTTCTATTTCTCTCTTATTTATTATAACTTTACCTTCACCAGGTACAAGTCTTACTCTTGCAACAGATTTCTTTCTTCTTCCAGTTCCTAAATATTGAACTTTTGCCATTTTTTATTCCTCCTCCCGAGCCTGTATTAGTACTTTAATTCTAGTACTTCTGGTTTTTGAGCTGCATTATCATGTTCTGCACCTCTGTAAACCTTAAGTTTCTTTAACATTTGTCTTCCTAATACTCCCTTTGGAAGCATTCTTCTTACTGCTTCTTCGAAAGCAAATTCAGGTTTTTTATCTAAAACTTCTCTGTAAGGAGTTTCTTTTAATCCACCTGGATATAAACTGTGCTTTCTCATAAACTTTTGGTCTAATTTCTTTCCTGTTAAAACTACCTTTTCTGCGTTGATAATAATAACAAAATCTCCACAATCAACATTTGGTGTAAATGTTGGTTTGTTTTTTCCTCTTAATATTGTAGCAACTTGGCTAGCAACTCTTCCTAGTGGCTTTCCAGCTGCATCAACTACATACCATTTTCTTTCAACCTCTTGTGGTTTAGCGATGTATGATTTCATCATTTTCCCTCCCTGAACACTTTTTAAGTTTCTATTTCCATCTTTATGTCAAGATCCGGGGCTTCTGGATCTTATCCACAAACTATCTTAACAACAAATATCATTATAATACACGCTTACGGGCGTGTCAACAAATTTACAACTTTTATTTAATATTTTTAATAAAAAACTTTTTCAAGAGATAGTCCCATTGCTGGCATACATTTCCCTGCTTTATTTCTATCACCTTCATTGATTATGTCATTTATATATTCTGGTTTTATTTTTCCTTCACCAACTTGAAGAAGGGTTCCTACTATTATTCTAACCATATTATATAAAAAACCATCACCAGAAACATATATTTTTATTTCATCATAGTTTTTTTCTATTTTAATATCCCAGATTGTTCGGACAGTCGTCTTTACTGAACTTCCCGTTGATTTAAATGCTTTAAAATCATGAGTACCTACAAAAAGCTTACATGCTTCCTGCATCTTTTCAACATTTAACTTTTCTTTAACTACGCAAGAATAATTTCTTCCTATTGCCTTTGGTGCTCTTCTATTTATAATTGTATAACAATAAGTTTTCCCTTTAGCTTGATATCTTGGGTGAAAATCTTCTAGAACTTCCTCAGATTCTAAAATTACTACATCATCAGGCAGCTTTTGGTTTATAGCTTCCCTAAACTTTTCGCTTGGGATCTTACTATTTGTTTTAAAAGATGCAACAAACCCCTTAGCATGAACCCCTGAATCAGTTCTGCTACACCCAATTAACTCCACTTCTTCATTAACAAGCTTTTTAATAGCCTCTTCTATCGTTCCGCATACAGTTCTTCCACTTTTTTGTTTTTGCCATCCATAGAAGTCTGTGCCATCATACTCAATTAAAAGCTTTATATTTCTCATATAATATCACCTAAAACTTGAATCTTACATAAAAACTAAAGGCTATTAATACTGCTATTATAAAGAATGCTACAGCATCTCTACTTTCATATTTTAATTGCTTCATTCTTGTTCTTCCATTCCCACCTCTATAGCATCTAGCTTCCATTGCATTTGCAAGTTCATCAGCTCTTCTAAATGAACTAATAAATAATGGTACCAATAATGGTATCAAACTTTTAGCCTTTGAAAATATATTTCCTCCATCAAAATCAGCACCCCTTGCCTTTTGTGCTTTCATTATTTTGTCTGTCTCATCTATAAGAGTAGGAATAAATCTTAATGCAATTGTCATCATCATAGCTATTTCATGAGAACTAATCCCCACTACCTTTAATGGTTTCAATAACCTCTCTAATGCATCAGTTAACTCAATCGGTGATGTGGTTAATGTTAGTATAGATGTACCTATAATTAGGAATATGAGCCTTAAGGTCATAAATACAGCCACTTGTATTCCCTCTTCATATATATTTAAGAACTTCCATCCCCATATTAAAGTATCTGATGTACCTTTTATCATAAATACATTAAGAAGTGCAGTAATCACTATTAATGTTATAACTGGTCTAAGTCCTTTAAAATAAAAACTTGGTGATATTTTTGAGTTAATAATAGCTGCTGCAATAAATGCCACAATTAGAATATATCCTACAAATTTATTTATTATAAATAATGATGCAATAAATAATACAGATATTAATATTTTAGTTCTAGGATCAAGTTTATGTATGAATGAGTCCCCGGGTACATATTGTCCTATAGTTATATCTTTAATCATATTCTACTCGACTCCTTTCACTAATCTCTTTTTAATATCTTTAGTAAGGCTTCTTTTGCTTGACTGATTGTAAATATGTCATCACCTAGTTCAAAACCCTTACTCTTTAATTCTTTAACTAAATATGTAACTTGTGGTACAGCTAATCCAACATTTTCTAAAGTACCAATCTCCTTGAAAACATTCTTAGGAGATTCATCAAGGATTATTTCTCCACCATTCATTACAATTACTCTTTCAGCTACTTTTGCAACGTCTTCCATGCTATGTGAAACAAGTATAATAGTCATACCATATTCATCATGTAATTTTACTATTTGCTCTAATATTTCATCTCTACCTTTTGGGTCCAAACCAGCTGTAGGTTCGTCGAGAATTAAAACCTTAGGTTCCATTGCTACAACACCGGCTATGGCAACTCTTCTTTTCTGACCTCCACTAAGTTCAAAAGGAGACTTTTCCTTATATTTGTCATAGTCTAAACCAACCATTTCCATAGCTCTTCTAACTCTTTGAGATATTTCTTCCTGATTTAATCCTAAATTACTTGGACCAAAAGCAATATCTTTCGCAATTGTTTCTTCAAATAATTGATACTCTGGATATTGAAACACTAACCCTACTTTTTTTCTTATATCTGTTAGTTTTGCGCCTTTTTCAGTTATATTTTTATCATCTATAAATATTTCACCAGAAGTTGCTTGTAGTAATCCATTTAAATGTTGAATTAATGTAGATTTACCTGACCCCGTATGTCCAATTAATGCTACAAATTCTCCTTGATTTATTTCTAATGAAACATTATTTAATGCAATTTTCTCAAAAGGACTTTTAGGCATATATATATGAGTTAAATTACTTACTTTAATTGACATAATGCATTCACCATCTCATCCACATTTAATATTTCTGTACCTATTTCTATTCCTGATTTTTGTAATTCAAATGCTAATTCGGTCACTTGTGGTACATCCAAGCCAATCTCTTTCATTTCTTTCACTTTTGAAAATACTTCTCTTGGTTTTCCTTGTAATACTATATTTCCTTGTTCCATTACAACTACTCTATCACCTTCAACTGCTTCATCCATGTAATGAGTAATTAATATAATAGTTATCCCTAGGTTTTTATTTATTTCTTTTATGGTCCTAATTACTTCTTTTCTTCCTGAAGGGTCTAACATAGCTGTTGGTTCATCAAGTATAATGCACTCTGGTTGCATTGCAAGTATACCTGCTATTGCAATTCTTTGTTTTTGGCCACCTGATAATAGATGTGGTGCATGTCTTCTATATTCATACATACCAACCTTTTTAAGACTTTCATCTACTCTTTTTCTAATTTCACTTGGTTCTACCCCAAGGTTTTCTGGGCCAAAAGCAACATCCTCTTCTACAATTGTGGCTACCATTTGATTATCAGGATTTTGGAATACCATTCCAGCAGTTTTTCTTACATCCCATATATTTTGTTCATCCTTAGTATCTAATCCATTTACATATACAGTTCCATCAGATGGTGTCAGTAATGCGTTTATATGTTTTGCTATAGTTGATTTTCCTGAACCATTATGTCCTAAAACTACTAAGAATTCACCTTTTTTAACTTCTAAATCTACACCTTTTAAAGCATAATACTCTTCTCCATTTTCATGAGAGAGATATTTAAAACTAAGATTTTCACATTTTACAATATTCTTTTCCATCATGACTCTCCCTTTCTTTAATAACTATTATAAAAGATACACTTAAATAATTCTATAGCTTTACCAAAGTCCTTATATATTTTATAACAGTTACTATCTTAATCTTTTGTATATTAAAATGGGGACTAAGTTATCACTTAATCCCCTTTATATTATACTAATTCAAGTATAACTAATTCAGCACCGTCTCCTCTTCTTGGACCAACTTTGAACATTCTAGTGTATCCACCTTTACGTTCAGCGTACTTAGGAGCGATTTCTTCAAATAATTTCTTAACTACATCTTCTTCAGTTACGAAAGATAAAACTTGTCTTCTAGCGTGAAGATCTCCTCTTTTTGCTAGAGTTATCATATTTTCAGCAAGGCTTCTTGCTTCTTTCGCTCTAGTGTCAGTAGTTTCTATTTTGCCATGCTTTAAGAAGCTTGTAACAAGGTTTCTTAACATAGCTCTTCTTTGGTCTGTTGGACGACCTAATTTACGATAACCTGGCATGACTATACCTCCTTACTCATCGCTTAGTCTTAATCCTAAGCCTAGTTCCTTAAGTTTTCTTTCAACCTCTTCAAGTGATTTTTTACCTAAGTTTCTTACTTTCATCATATCATCCATAGATCTTTGTGCAAGTTCTTGAACAGTATTGATGCCTGCTCTCTTTAAGCAGTTGTATGATCTAACAGAAAGGTCTAGTTCCTCGATAGTCATCTCAAGAACCTTTTCCTTCTTATCTTCTTCTTTTTCAATCATTATTTCCATATCACTAGTATTATCAGTTAATGACATGAAAAGTTTGAAGTGTTCTATCAGTATTTTAGCTGATAGGCTGATAGCTTCATCAATTTTAATTGTACCATTAGTCCAAATTTCTAATGTTAACTTATCATAATCTGTAATTTGACCTACTCTTGTATTTTCAACAGTAAAGTTTACTCTTTTAACAGGAGTATAAATTGAATCTACAGCAATAGCACTTAGTGGTAATGAGTCAGATTTGTTTTTGTTTTGTGTAACATATCCTCTACCTCTATTAACAGTAAGTTCCATATAAAGTCTGCCTTCATCATCTAAAGTAGCAATATGTAAATCCTTATTTACTACCTCAACATCTCCATCAGTCTTAATGTCTCCTGCTGTTACTACTCCAGGACCTTTGGCATCTATATATATAACCTTTGGACCTTCTCCACTCATTCTTAGTGCAAGACCTTTAATGTTAAGAATTAATTCTGTAACATCTTCTTTAACACCAGTAACAGTAGAGAATTCGTGTAGTACTCCATCAATCTTTACAGATGTAGTTGCAACTCCTGGTAAAGATGATAAAAGAATTCTTCTAAGTGCATTACCTAGTGTAATTCCATATCCTCTTTCTAATGGTTCAACTACGAACTTACCATAAGTTCCATCTTCACTTTGTTCAATACATTCAATAATTGGCTTTTCTATTTCTAACATGTGCAAAACCCTCCTTCAATTAAATATGGCAACCTTATTATGAGGGCAACTGATTCAACATTTGCAATGGAGAAATATCCTCCAGTTGCAAATAGCATATTATTACTTACTGTATAACTCAACGATAAGAGTTTCATTAACATTGATGTCAATGTCTTCTCTTGCTGGTACAGCAACTACTTTACCTTCGAAATTTTCAGTATTAGCAGTTAACCACTTTGGTAAAGTCTTTGGATTTTCTGCAAAAACTTTGAATTTTTCTGTTGCTCTGCTTTTTTCTGATACAGAAATAACATCATTTACGCTTACTCTGTAAGAAGCGATATCTACCTTCTTACCATTTACTAAGAAATGTCCATGAGTAACTAATTGTCTAGCTTCAGCTCTTGAAGAACCGTAACCTAGTCTGAAAGCTACGTTATCTAGTCTCATTTCTAGTAACATAAGTAGGTTTTCACCTGTTATTCCTCTCATTCTTTCAGCTTTTTCGTAGTACTTTCTGAATTGTTTTTCAAGTACTCCGTAAATTCTCTTAGCTTTTTGCTTTTCTCTTAATTGTGTTCCATAGTTAGAAAGTTTCTTTCTGCTAGCTCCATGTTGTCCTGGCGCATAGCTTCTTCTAACGAAAGCACATTTATCTGTATAGCATCTATCCCCTTTAAGGAATAGTTTTGCACCTTCTCTTCTGCATAATCTACATGCAGATCCAGTATATCTTGCCATTAATTACACCTCCTATGACGTTTGTACTACACTCTTCTTCTTTTTGGTGGTCTACAACCGTTGTGTGGTATTGGAGTAACATCCTTAATTAGAGTTACTTCTAAACCAGCAGCTTGTAAACTTCTTATAGCAGCTTCTCTACCTGATCCAGGTCCTTTTACGTAAACCTCAACACTCTTTAATCCGTGTTCCATAGCAGATTTAGCTGCAGTTTCAGCCGCCATTTGAGCTGCAAATGGAGTACTCTTTCTTGAGCCTCTAAATCCTAACGCTCCAGCTGATGACCATGATAAAGCATTACCTGCTGCATCAGTTAAAGTTACTATAGAATTGTTGAAAGTTGACTTAATGTGAGCTGCTCCGTGTTCAACATTCTTTCTTTCTTTTCTTCTTCTTGTTTTCTTAACTTTTGCTGCTACCATTGTCTTCCCTCCTTACTATTTTTTCTTGTTAGCAATAGTTTTCTTTGGACCTTTTCTAGTTCTTGCATTAGTCTTAGTTTTTTGTCCTCTTACAGGAAGACCTTTTCTATGTCTAATTCCTCTGTAGCAACCAATTTCAACTAGTCTTTTGATGTTAAGAGCGATTTCTCTTCTTAAATCTCCCTCAACAACTCTATCCTTTATGATATTTCTTATAGCATTTACTTCGTCTTCATTTAAGTCTTTTACTCTAGTGTCTGGGTTTATTCCAGTTTCTGCTAATATCTTTTGAGAAGTGGATAAACCTATTCCGTATATATAAGTTAGACCTATCTCAACTCTTTTTTCTCTTGGTAGGTCAACACCAGCTATTCTAGCCATTAAAACTTACACCTCCTGGTAATTAAATTCCCTTTTCATGTGGTAAATATATAAATAAAATTTCAGGTCATTGGTATTTTAACCTCTGTCAGCCGCTCCTAAAATTCATTTATGCTAATTAATTGACTATATAATGATATTTTAGAATGGAAAAAAAGTCAATAATAAATACCTTCCATTCCATTATTTTTTTAATAAACTTATTTATATTAGCCTTGTTTTTGCTTGTGCTTTGGGTTTTCGCAAATAACCATTACTCTACCTTTTCTTTTTATAATTTTGCACTTTTCGCAAATAGGCTTAACTGATGGTCTGACTTTCATCGCTAACCCTCCTTATTATTTATGAGCAGGAAAACCAATGCTTTTCTGCTAACATTTAAGTTATTTTAATTTTATTTTGCTCTCCAAGTAATTCTACCTCTTGTAAGATCATATTGAGATAACTCAACTGTAACCTTATCTCCTGGAAGAATTCTTATGAAGTTCATTCTTAGCTTTCCTGAAATGTGAGCAAGGATTTTATGCCCACTTTCCAATTCTACTTGGAACATAGCATTAGGTAATGATTCTAAAACTACACCTTGCATTTCAATTACATCATCTTTTGACATAAGGTAATCAAACCTCCTTATCAATGCCTTCAAGCTTTATAAATCTTTTAATCTTTAAATCTAAACTCTTGTCTTTAGATATAATTTCTTTCTCTAATGTTCTATCGAGTATATCTGTAAGATTTAAGTGTTTTAGTCTCTTCTTTTTAGGCATTTCACTTAATTTTGTACTTCCATTAGCAAGGGCAACATAGTTATCATCTAAAACTCTAACTACTATATAAGGTTTATCCTTATCTCTACCTGCTTTGGAAAATACTAATCTGCCAACTAAGTCGTTATTCTGCAACTTGTTTCACCTCAATGATTACCTTAGTAATAAACCTACAAGCCATTTTGTGGCAAGTGTGAATTTATAACTAAGCAACACTTAACTATTTAATTAGTGTTAGTATCTCGGGACCATTAGGTAAAATAGCAACAGTATTTTCATAATGAGCTGAATACTTCCCATCAGCTGTCACTACAGTCCAATCATCATTTAAGGTTTTAACTCTCCAAGTTCCAACATTAACCATTGGTTCTATTGCTAATACCATTCCTGATGATAATTTTGGACCTCTTCCAGGTCTTCCGAAATTAGGAACATCCGGATCCTCATGAACACTTTTACCAATTCCATGTCCTACATAATCTCTTACTACTGAAAACCCTGCATCTTCTATATACTTTTGAATTTCGTATGAGATGTCTGTTAATCTATTATCTACAATTGCCTTTTCAATTCCTTTGAAAAAACTTTTTTCGGTAATTTCAATTAGTCTTTCAGCAGTTTCAGATACGTTTCCTACTGGAAAAGTTCTTGCTGCATCACTGTGGAATCCATCTAAGAGAACACCGCAATCTATGCTTACGATATCTCCTTCACTTAACTTTGTGCTTCCTGGTATTCCATGAACTACTTGCTCATTAACAGATATACAGAGTGAAGCTGGAAAACCATATAATCCTTTAAAGGAAGGTTTTGCACCATGCTTAGTTATAAATTCTTCTGCAATTTTATCTAATTCCTCAGTAGTAATACCAGGTTTTATTTTAGTTTCAATTAAATTTAATGTCTCTGCCAATAAGTGTCCTGCTTTTCTCATTAGGTTGATTTCATTATCATTTTTTAAAATAATCATTTTTACTCACTTCCTAATATATCACAGATGCTTTCAAAGACCTCATTAATTGCTTGTGTACCATCTACAACCTCAAGTAATCCCTCTTTCTTATAGAATTCTATAAGTGGTTGAGTTTGGTTTTCATAAACAGTTAATCTTTCTTGAACAGTTTCTTCACTATCATCTTTTCTTTGGATAACATCCGAACCACAAACATCACATTTACCTTTTTCTAAAGGTGGATTGAACTTTATGTGGTAACTTGCTCCACAAGATGGACAAACTCTTCTTCCTGTCATTCTTTCTAAAATAAATTCTCCTGGAACTTGAATTAATAGTGCTGTATCTAATACTTCATTTCTTTCTTGTAAGAAATCATGAAGAGATTCAGCCTGGAATACTGTCCTTGGGAATCCATCTAACAGATAACCATTTTGGCAATCTTCTTCTTGCAATCTATCTTTAACCATATTAATAGTTACTTCATCTGGAACTAATTGACCTTTGTCAATATATTTCTTCGCTTCAACACCCAATGGAGTGTTTTCAGAAATGTTTTTTCTGAAAATATCTCCAGTTGAAATGTGTGGTATGGAGTATCTATTACTAATTGACTTTGCCTGTGTCCCTTTTCCTGCACCAGGAGGACCAAATAATACAATTTTCACCGGCATCATCTCCATCCTGTTTTGCTCTATTTTAAAAATCCTTGGTAATGTCTTACTACCAACTGTGATTCTAAGGTTCTCATTACATCTAACGCTACACCAACTAAAATTAATATTGAAGTAGGTCCGAACGCAATCCCTTTAAATTGTGTATTATTTTCAATTACTATAGGTACTATTACTAAAAATGCCGCAAATAATCCACCAAATAAAGATACCCTAGTTAGCATTCTTTCTAGATACTTTTCTGTAGGTTTTCCTGGTCTTATACCTGGAACAAATCCAGCAGACTTATTCATATTTTCAGCCATTTCATCTGGCTTAAATGTTACTTGAGTATAGAACCAAGTAAAGAATATGGTAAGTAAAGCATAAACAACTGCATACATCCAAGTCTTACTATTAAATACACTATATGAACTACTCATTATCCACTTTGCCCACTCCTTACTAGGGAATAATTGTGCAACAGTTTGTGGGAATTGCATTACTGACATAGCAAATATTATTGCTATAACAGCTGATCCTATTAAACTTAATGGTATATGAGTTGATTGTCCTTTGTACATTTTGTTACCCACAGCTTTACCTGCATATTGAACTGTAACTCTTCTTTCAGCTAGTGATAGGTAAATTACACCTGCCAATAATGCCAAAATAAATACTACAAGTAATATTACTTGAACTGGGTCAACTTGTTCAGTTTGTTGTAATCTTCCTAATGATGCTACTGTGCTTGGTACTCTTGATACAATGTTTATGAATATTATAAGAGATATTCCGTTTCCGATACCCTTAACAGTTATCTGATCACCTAACCACATGCAGAATACTGATCCTACAGTAAGTGTTAATATAATCTGATATATAAGAGCATAATTAGAATCTTTAATACCACCTTGCTGATTCATAAGTGCCAAAGTACCATATGCTGTAATAAGTCCAAAACCTATTGATGCATATCTAGTTATTTTTTGAATTTTTTTACGACCTTCTTCTCCCTCTTTAGATAATTGTTCTAATGGGGGAATTGCTATAGTAAGTAGTTGCATTATGATTGATGAATTGATATATGGAACAACTCCAAGTGCTAAGATACTAAATCTACTTAAAGCACCACCAGACATCAAGTCATAAAAGCTCCACAAACTATTTCCGCTTTGAGTCAAGTTTTTTAGATAGTCTGTATCAATTCCAGGTACAGGAATATGACTTCCTAACCTGTAAATTGCTACAATTAATACTGTCCATAATAATCTTTTTCTCAAATCCGGAACCTTCCAGGCATTACGTAGGGTTGATAGCATAATTAAATCACCTCAACTTTTCCTCCAGCTGCTTCTATCTTCTCTATTGCAGACTTAGAGAATTTACATCCTTTTACAGTTAGGTTCTTTTCTAATTGTCCATTTCCTAATATCTTAACTCCGTCTCTTAATTTGCTTATTACTCTTGTTTCAAGTAATAATTCTGGAGTTACTTCAGTTCCATTCTCAAATATATTTAATCTATCAACGTTTATTGAAACATATTCTTTAGCAAATATATTAGTGAAGCCTCTCTTAGGAAGTCTTCTGTATAGCGGCATTTGACCACCTTCAAATCCAGGTCTTACTCCACCACCAGATCTAGCGTTTTGTCCTTTTTCACCTTTACCAGCGTTTCTTCCTAATCCTGATCCAGTACCTCTACCGATTCTCTTAGGTGCTTTCTTGCTTCCTTCAGCTGGTTTTAACTCATGAAGTTTCATGCTACTTACACCTCCTTATTCTTAAACTTCTTCAACTTTTAATAAGTAGTCTACTTTGTTTATCATACCTCTGATTTGAGGTGTACTTTCATGTTCTACTGTTTTACCGATTTTCTTTAGTCCAAGGGCATTTGCAGTAGCAATATGGTCTTTCTTTCTACCTATTAAGCTCTTAACTAGTGTAATTTTTACCTTAGCCATCGCACAATCCCTCCTAACCTAGAATCTCATCAACAGATTTTCCTCTTAACTTAGCAATATCTTCTGCTGTTCTTAAGCTTGCTAATCCGTTGATTGTTGCGTTAACCATGTTTCTTGGATTGTTAGAACCTAATGATTTAGCTCTAACATCTTTTAATCCTGCTAATTCAAGTACAGCTCTTGCTGGACCTCCAGCAATAACTCCTGTACCTTCTGTAGCTGGCATTATTAATACTTTACCAGTACCGAATTTTCCGTATATTTCATGTGGAACTGTTGTTCCAACCATAGCAACGCTAACTAAATTTTTCTTTGCGTCTTCTATTCCTTTTCTGATTGCTTCAGGGATTTCTACTGACTTACCCATTCCTACGCCTACGTGTCCGTTTTCGTCACCGACAACTACTAGTGCGCTGAATCTGAAGTTTCTACCACCCTTAACAACCTTAGTTACTCTGTTTATGAAAACAACCTTTTCTTTAAGGTCTAGTGTGCTAGGATCGATTCTCATTTATTTCCCTCCTTGTTTTTTAGAATTTAAGGCCTGCTTCTCTTGCACCTTCAGCTAATTCTTGAACTCTTCCGTGGTATATGTATCCACCTCTGTCAAATACCACTTCAGTTATTCCTTTTTCAATAGCCTTTTTAGCAACTGAAGTACCAACTATTCTAGCTGCTTCTTTGTTGCTTCCAGTTCCATTGAAGTCCTTATCTAAACTTGAAGCAGCAACAAGAGTTACAGCATTAACATCATCTATAATTTGCGCATATATATTCTTATCACTTCTGAAAACACATAATCTTGGTCTTTCAGGAGTTCCAGATATTTTCTTACGGACTCTTAGGTGACGTTTAGTTTTAGCTTGTTTTCTGTCTACCTTCTTGAACATAAGGGTTCACTCCTTCCTATTATTTCTTACCAGTTTTACCTTCCTTACGTCTGATAACTTCATTAGAGTATTTAATACCTTTACCTTTATATGGCTCTGGTTCTCTCCATGATCTTATATCAGCTGCAACTGCACCAACTTTTTCTTTGTCTATTCCTTCAACTATTACTTTAGTTGTTCCATCTATCTTAAAGTCTACACCTTCAACAGCTTCAACTTCTACTGGATGAGAATATCCAAGATTCATTACTAATTTTTTACCTTGTAATTGTGCTCTATAACCAACACCTACTAATTCTAGAGTTTTTGAGAAACCTTGAGTTACTCCAATAACCATGTTATTAATAAGGGCTCTTGTCAAACCGTGAAGAGCTCTGTGATTTTTTTGATCACTTGGTCTAGTTACAACAATTTCGTTGTTTTCAACTGCTATTTTTATGTCCTTGTGCATAGCTTTTACTAGCTCACCTTTAGGACCTTTTACTGTAACAACGTTGTCTGGTGTTACAGTAATAGTTGCTCCTGCAGGAATAGCTATTGGTAATCTACCTACTCTTGACATAATCGCACCTCCTGTATTCCATTTTAAGAACAATTCTCTATAAAAACTTAATTCTAGTCAATCTCAATTTAAGAAATTACCATACGTAGCAGATAACTTCTCCACCTAATCCTTGGCTTCTAGCTTCTCTATCTACTACTATTCCTTTTGAAGTTGATATTACTGCAACTCCTAATCCGTTAAGTACTTTTGGTACTTCATCTTTTTTACAGTAAACTCTTAATCCTGGTTTAGATATTCTCTTAAGTCCAGTGATTACTCTTTCTTTGTTAGCACCATATTTAAGAGTGATTCTTAACATTGGAACTACACCATCGTTATACTCTTCAATTTGTTTGATATAACCTTCTTGTAATAATATATTAGTTAAAGCCTTCTTTACATTAGAAGAAGGAACCTCTACTGTTTCATGTCTTACAGAGTTTGCATTTCTAATACGAGTTAGCAAATCTGCAATTGGATCTGTCATAACCATTGAATTGTGCCTCCTTTCGCTACATTAGATTATTACCAGCTTGCCTTTTTGCATCCAGGAATTTGACCCTTGTAAGCAAGTTCTCTAAAACAAATTCTGCAGATACCAAACTTTCTTAGCACCGCATGTGGTCTTCCACATATTCTGCATCTAGTATATGCTCTTGTTTTATATTTAGGTTCTTTATTCCACTTTTCTATTATTGCTTTACGTGCCATGATATCCCCTCCTTATTATTGAGCGAATGGCATACCAAGAAATCTTAATAATTCTCTTGCTTCTTCGTCAGTGTTAGCTGTTGTTACGAAGATGATATCCATTCCTCTCACTTTATCGATTTTATCATACTCAATTTCTGGGAATATTAATTGTTCTTTAACTCCTAGAGCATAGTTTCCTCTACCATCAAATGCATTAGCTGAAACACCTCTGAAGTCTCTTACTCTTGGAAGAGCTATTGACATTAATTTGTCAGCAAACTCATACATTTTTGCTCTTCTTAATGTAACCTTACATCCTAAAGGCATATTTTCTCTTATTTTAAAGTTTGCAACTGATTTCTTTGCTCTTGTTAAGATTGGCTTTTGTCCTGATATTAATGTTAAATCACTAACAGCTGACTCTAAAACCTTTTGGTTTTCTTTAGCCTCTCCAACTCCCATATTTATAACTATTTTTTCAAGCTTTGGTACTTCCATTATATTTTTATAACCGAACTTTTCAATCATCGCTTGAACTACTTCTTTTTCATATTTTTCTTGTAGTCTAGGTATCATTAAAAGAACCTCCTTTCAGATTAGAATGTCTCTCCACACTTCTTACATACTCTTACTTTAGTACCATCATCAAGAAGTTTATTGGATATTCTTGTTGCACTCTTACATTTTGTGCAGTATAGCATAACTTTTGAGCTATATAAAGGAGCTTCCTTTTGTACTATACCGCCGTTCATATTTTCTCTATTTGGTTTTTGGTGTTTACTTACTATGTTAACTCCTTTAACGACAACTTTTCCGCTCTTAGGAATTACCTTTAAGACTTCTCCAGTCTTACCCATATCAGTTCCTGATACAACTATAACTGTATCGTTCTTTCTTACGTGTACCTTCACCTTAGCCACCTCCTACTCTCTTATAGAACTTCAGGTGCTAATGATAATATTTTGTTAAATTCTTTATCTCTTAGCTCCCTTGCAACTGGTCCGAAGATACGAGTTCCTCTTGGTTGCTTATCGTCTTTTATTATAACTGCTGCATTTTCATCGAATTTTATATATGATCCGTCGCCTCTTCTTAAACCTCTTTTAGATCTAACTATAACTGCTTTTACAACGTCACCTTTTTTAACAACTCCGCCAGGTGTTGCACTTTTTACTGAAGCAACGATTATATCTCCAATGTTTCCATACTTTCTTTTGGATCCACCTAATACTCTAATACACATTATTTCTTTAGCACCAGAATTATCTCCAACTTTTAGTAAGGTTTGTTGTTGTATCATGTAATTAACCTCCTTTCGTCTTAAAAAAGATTACTTCGCCTTTTCTACTATTTCAACTAGTCTCCAATTCTTATCCTTAGATAATGGTCTAGTTTCCATAATTAATACTCTATCATTTATTTTAGCTTCATTATTTTCATCATGAGCCTTAAATTTTGTAGTTCTGTTTACTGTCTTTCCATAAAGTGGGTGTCTAACCTTTGTTTCAACAGCTACAACAATTGTTTTATCCATTTTATCAGAAACAACTCTGCCGATTCTCTTCTTTCTTAATCCTCTTTCCACTGAGCTTACCTCCTTTCAGCCTTGCGAAATTATTGCTCAATTGCCTTAAGTTCTTCTTCTCTGATGATTGTTTTAATTTGGGCGATTGATTTTTTAACTTCTCTTATCCTCATTGGGTTTTCTAATTGTCCTGTAGCTAATTGGAATCTTAAGTTGAATAATTCAGCCTTAAGGTCATTTAACTTATCTTTTAAATCTTGAGGATTGCTTGATCTTAACTCTATTAACTCTTTAGCCTTCATTATTCTTCACCACCCATTTCCTCAAAATCTCTTCTTGTAACGAACTTTGTCTTTATAGGAAGTTTGTGCTGAGCAAGTCTCATTGCTTCTCTAGCTACTTCTTCTTGAACTCCTGAAAGTTCGAACAATACTCTGCCTGGTTTAACTACTGCTACCCAATATTCTGGTGATCCTTTACCGGAACCCATTCTTGTTTCAGCAGGTTTTTCAGTTACTGGCTTATCTGGGAAAATCTTTATCCAAAGTTTTCCACCTCTTCTAATGTATCTATTGATTGCTATTCTGGCAGACTCAATTTGGTTGCTTGTAATCCATCCGCAAGCTGTTGCTTGAATACCAAAATCTCCGTATGCAAGGAAATTACCTCTAGTAGCTTTACCTTTCATTCTACCACGTTGTACCTTACGATGTTTTACTCTTTTAGGCATTAACATGACGTATTCCTCCTTTCTTATTACGCGTTAGCTTCTTCCTTCACTTCAAGTACTTTTTTAGTTGGAAGAACTTCTCCATTATATACCCATACTTTTACGCCGATCTTTCCATATGTTGTATCTGCTTCAGCAAATCCATAATTAATATCAGCTCTTAATGTTTGTAGTGGGATTGTTCCTTCATGATATTGTTCAGTTCTAGCAATTTCTGCTCCACCTAATCTACCTGAGCATGCAGTCTTAACACCTTTAACTCCTGATTTCATAGCTCTTTGAATTGTTTGTTTCATAGCTCTTCTGAAAGATATTCTCTTTTCTAATTGAGCTGCTATGTTTTCAGCCATTAATTGAGCGTCAGCTTCTGCATTTTTAACTTCAACAATGTTTATTAAAACATTTTTTTCTTTTATGAATGCTTCTAATTTCTTCTTTAAAGCCTCAATTCCTGATCCGCCTCTGCCGATTACGACACCTGGCTTAGCAGTGAAAATGTTCAATTTTACTCTGTTAGTATATCTCTCAATTTCAATTTTTGAGATACCAGCTGAGAATAATTCCTTTTTAACGAATTCTCTGATTTGATTATCTTCAACAAGATTATCTGCAAAATCTTTTTTGTTTGCGTACCATTTTGCATCCCAACCTTTGATAACACCAACTCTAAGTCCGTGAGGATGTACTTTTTGACCCACTGTATTTCCCTCCTTCTACTAAGCTCTTTCTTTAACTACTACAGTTATATGGCTTGTTTTTTTGTTTATTCTGAATGCTCTACCTTGAGCATGTGGTCTAAATCTCTTTAATGTTGGTCCTTGACCTACATGAGCCTCTGCAACATATAATTTATTTACATCTAATTCCATGTTGTTTTCAGCATTAGCAACTGCTGATTTAAGTACTTTATTAACAACAACTGCTGCTTCCTTTGGAGTATATTGTAATATTGCGAAAGCTTCATTAACATTTTTTCCACTTATTAAATTAAGAACTATTCCTACTTTCATAGGTGACATTCTTACATACTTAGCTATTGCTTTAGCATTTTTAGCTTCCATTGATGTGATCCTCCTTTCCAGGCAACTACTTTCTCTTTGATGACTTTTCAGTGTCAACGTGTCCTTTATAAGTTCTAGTTAAAGCGAATTCTCCTAATTTATGACCTACCATATCTTCACTAACATATACTGGAACATGCTTTCTTCCATCATGAACAGCGATAGTGTGACCGATCATTTGTGGGAATATAGTTGAGCTTCTTGACCAAGTCTTAACAACTTTCTTCTCACCATTAGTATTCATTTCTTCTATCTTCTTTAAAAGACCTGCATGAATAAAAGGTCCTTTTTTAATTGATCTACTCACTTGAAATCCTCCCTTCATAAACCTTTATGCTTCCAAGTAATGAAGAGAATTAAATATTCTCTTCAAATTACTTGCTGTTTCTTCTCTTGATGATAAATCTATCTGAGTACTTCTTGTGTTTTCTAGTTTTGTATCCAAGTGCTGGTTTACCCCATGGAGTAACTGGACTTGGTCTACCTACTGGAGATCTACCTTCACCACCACCGTGTGGATGGTCATTAGGATTCATTACAGATCCTCTTACAGTTGGTCTCCAACCCATGTGTCTCTTTCTACCTGCTTTACCAAGGTTAACAATGTCATTTGTTAAGTTAGATACAGTTCCTATAGTAGCTCTGCATTCTATTCTAACATATCTCATTTCACCTGAAGGTAATCTTAATGTAGCATAGTTTCCTTCTTTAGCCATTAATTGTGCTGAAGAACCAGCAGCTCTAACTAATTGAGCACCTTTACCAATTTGTAATTCAACATTATGAACAATAGTACCTACTGGTATGTTCTTTAATGGAAGTGTATTACCAGGCTTAATATCAGCTTCTGGTCCTGATACTATAACGTCACCAACTTTTAAACCAACTGGTGCGATTATGTATCTCTTATCTCCATCCGCATATACTACTAATGATATATAAGCTGATCTATTTGGATCATACTCAATTGTAGCAACTTTTGCTGGAACACCATCTTTATTTCTTTTGAAATCTATAATTCTATATTTTCTTTTAGCACCACCACCGTGATGTCTTACAGTTATTTTTCCTTGTGCATTTCTACCACCAGTCTTACTTAAAGAAACAAGAAGTGATTTTTCTGGAACATTTGTAGTGATTTCTTCAAATGTTGGCATTGTCATTTCTCTTCTTGATGGGGTAGTAGGATTAAACTTTTTAACTGCCATCTAAATTTCCCTCCTTACTCTAGCTTCTCTGGCATACCGCCAATAATACGCTTTATTATTGCATCATTCCTTCAAAGAATTCAATTCCTTTACTGTCAGCTGCAAGTTTTACTATAGCTTTCTTGAAGTCAGCTCTTTTACCAATGTGAACGCCAACTCTCTTTGTTTTTCCTTCAACGTTCATAGTTTTAACATCTTCAACTTTAACGCCGAAAACTTCTTCAATAGCTCTCTTTATTTGAACTTTGTTTGCTGTTGGATGAACTATGAAGGTGTATTTTCTATCTGCCATTTCTGCCATACTCTTTTCAGTAATGATTGGCTTTCTTATTATATCATGGCTAGTTAATTTCATTATGCGTACACCTCCTCAATTTTAGATACAGCATCCTTAGTGATAACTAATTTTTCAAACTTTAATATATCATAAACGTTTATGTTATTAACTGGAATAACTGATACGCCTTGAATATTTCTAGCTGATTTATATACATTCTCATTAGATTCTGCTGTAACTATTAGAGTTTTCTTTGCTTCTAATGCATTTAATAAGTTAACCATAGTTTTAGTCTTTGGAGCTTCAAAAGCTAAATCTTCTAAAACTAATAATTGGTTGTCAACAACTTTACTTGATAGAGCTGATTTCATAGCAACTCTTCTCATTGTTTTTGGAACTGAAACTCTGTAGTCTCTTGGTTTTGGTGCAAAAACTATACCACCATGTATCCATTGTGGTGCTCTTATAGAACCTTGTCTTGCTCTACCAGTTCCTTTTTGTCTCCAAGGCTTAATTCCGCCTCCTCTTACTTCAGCTCTTGTTTTAGCTGATTGAGTTCCTTGTCTTTTATTTGCTAATAATGCAACAACAACTTGGTGCATTGCATATTGATTAACTTCAACTCCGAACACATTTTCATTTAGTTGAAAATCTCCAACTTTTTGACCTTCTTTATTAAATAATCCTACTGTAGGCATCCTGTTTCCTCCTTTCTACCGAAATTAAGCTTTAACAGCGTTTCTTATAACAACTGTTCCTTTATTTGGACCAGGGATACCACCCTTTATTAATAGTAAGTTCTTTTCAGGCATTATCTTAACTACTTCTAAATTTAATACTGTTGTATTAACTGCTCCCATATGTCCTGGCATTCTCTTGTTTTTGAATGTTCTTGATGGATCTGAAGATGCTCCCATAGAACCAACTGCTCTGTGGAACTTAGAACCGTGGGACATTGGTCCTCTGCTTGCATTCCATCTCTTTATAGTACCTTGGAATCCCTTACCTTTAGAAACTCCTGATACGTCTACTTTTTCTCCAACTTCGAATATGTCAACCTTAATTTCTTGGCCAACTTCATATTCACTAGCGTTTTCTAATTTGAACTCTTTTAAAGTTCTCTTAAGAGCAACGTTAGCTTTTGCGAAGTGTCCTTTTCTTGGCTTATTAACTAACTTTTCTCTTATATCTCCAAATCCAACTTGTAGTGCTTCATACCCATCTTTATCTGTAGTCTTTTTTTGAACAACTACACATGGACCTGCTTCTACAACTGTAACTGGAACTACTTTTCCATTAGCATCGAAAATCTGAGTCATTCCTATCTTCTTTCCGATAATTGCTTTTTTCATTTACTACACCTCCTAAACATATTAGCGGATTACTTCATGGTAATCATAACAGTTTCTTAATTAAACTACGCATTTTTTGTCCTACATAGCTTGATATTATAATTTGATTTCAATATCAACACCTGCTGGAAGATTTAATCTCATTAATGCATCAACAGTTTTTGGTGATGGATTAACTATATCAATCAATCTTTTGTGAGTTCTTATTTCGAACTGTTCTCTAGAATCTTTGTACTTGTGAACAGCTCTTAATATTGTAACTACATCTTTTTCAGTTGGTAGTGGAATTGGACCAGCCACCTTTGCTCCTGTTGACTTTGCAGTTTCAACTATCTTCTCAGCTGATTGATCTAATATTGTGTGATCAAATGCTTTTAGTCTGATTCTGATTTTTTGTTTTGACATTTTATTCCCTCCTTTTCATGTACGCTTTACTTCTAACGCACACCAGTAATGTAAACTGCTCCGGGTGTATCCACCTTTCAAACACAAAAAACATCACTGTCGTTGAATTCTAGATCCAAACGTGCTCAACAAGAATTACCCGGAAGTCCGGCAACCTCTCGCATCATCGCTGTATGCTATGCAACTTCTTTATTATACTATATAAGATTTCACTAAGCAATAATTTTTTTAGTGTATTTTTCATTTTTTTTTACTATTTCTACATTCTCTACAATTATATTATATCTTACCCTAAAATGTAAATAAAAAAAGAAGTAACAAGGCGTCCCTTGCTACTTCTTCAATATTATCTTAGTCGAAACTATTTAACTATAGTAGTAACAACTCCAGAACCTACAGTTCTTCCACCTTCTCTGATTGCGAATCTTAATCCTTCATTCATTGCGATTTCAGTGATTAATTCAACATTCATGTCGATGTGATCTCCTGGCATTACCATTTCCATTCCGTCTGGTAATTTGATTGATCCTGTTACATCTGTTGTTCTGAAATAGAATTGTGGTCTATATCCATCGAAGAATGGAGTATGTCTTCCGCCTTCTTCTTTCTTTAATACGTAAACTTGACCTACGAATGCTTTGTGTGGGTTTACT
>NZ_JAESWA010000029.1 GCF_016765615.1 Clostridium paridis
AGGCCGTCTGTAAAAACTTTGCGGTTGGTGGATTTTTCAGCGTGTCTTGAGACACAGCCAGGAATATGCCCTTATAGGGCTAGAGCATGCCACCCGTTTTACGGGTGGTCATGACTATACAAAAAAGAGCTGCACACTAATTATTTAGTGCGACAGTCCCTTTTTATTTTTAATTACTTGAACTGTATTATTGATTTAACTTAATATTATTTATAAAATCATCAGAAAGTAAACCGGAACTTCCTAACACATATAAATCAGACGTACCATCTCTTTTAACAAAATTCATAATATTACTATCAATAGAGTTACCACTTGTAAGTATAACAGGAAGCCTTTTCTTAGCGGCAAGAACACCTCCAGTTAATGCATCAGGAAAATCAAGGCCAGTTGTAACAACATTTCCAAGAGAAAATGTATTTTTATAGTAATTTAGAATGCTTAAACATGTACTAAATCTATCACTTCCACCAAGTCTAATTACAGTGATACTAAGACGCTTCAACTGATTTTCTACGTTTAATGATACAGCGCCAGGACCCCCAGGGATTATAATTTTATTAATACCATTATTCACAATAAATGATTGAATTGAAGGTTCTAGAGTATTAGGCGTAGTGAATAATATAGGATAACCAAGTAATGCGGCAGTTGGGCTAATAGAGAGTGCATCTGGAAAATCAAATGCGGTAGTTAATATGGCCGTTTTACTAGAGCTACCTTTTATAACTTGTTGAGCAATTGCTATAGAAGTTTTGAATCTGTCACTTCCACCAAAACGAAACACCTTATACTTGGTTTTCAATGAATTTTCAACGTTTGAAGAAATAACTCCAGTGCTTCCAAGTATATAGATATTTTGGGGATGCAATCTTTCTATTTCATACTGAACGGAGCTTGGTATGGAATTAAGATCAACAAGTAAAATAGGAGCATTTAATGAGTAAGCTAGAGGTACTGCAGCTAATGCATCTGGAAAATCATATGCGTATGCAAGAACCACATTATTAGAACCTGATGGCCAACCTTCTCGACTGATAGCTGTAGAAGTACCATATCTATCTGCTCCGCCTAATCTTGAGATACCTGTAGGAGACAATATGTTTAAGTTAAGAGAAGTTGAACTAAAACTAACTTTAGAACCGCTGCTATCTGATAGCTTAATCTGCATTGTATTTATATTTTGAGAAGAACTTCCTCCATTGATTGTTGATAAATTTATAGCACCATTTTTCAATGCCTTACAATAAATTTTAAATAAAGTTCCATCTGTTATATTTAAGCCAGGAACATTACCTATTAAGGTTGAATAGAAGGATATCTTACCGTTTGCAGTATCAATAATTGGATTTCCATATGTTGAATTACCATTACTAAATATGTCCCCAACTGTGATATTAGAAACTTGAATATATGATTTGTCATAATATAAATCTATAGATGCACCAAATAAATTTTGAACACTTTTTGCATTTACATTGATTATAAAATTATCACCAACGTGAATAGGCGATTGCTCAATAGAATAATATATTGATGGAGTGCTTATTGCGTTGGCTGGTAAAACGAAAGTTGCTGAAATTAAAAAAGTAATAAGAGAGAAACATAAAATTTTAAAAAGTCTTTTATTAAAAAAATTATACATAGACTATTCTCCATTCATTTATATTGTAAAGCATTAATAAGTTTATCTTTATTATACAATAAGAATAATACAGTTGTGAAGAAAGAGAATTAAATATGAATAGTTAACTAATATTGATGTAATATCCTTATTATGTTAAACTTTAATATAGGATAAAGAATTAGAAAGGTAAGGATGAAGATATGAAGGTTAAAAAAGCAATAATTCCAGCAGCTGGTTTAGGAACAAGATTTTTACCAGCAACAAAGGCTCAACCAAAGGAAATGTTACCTATAGTTGATAAGCCAACAATACAGTATATTATTGAAGAGGCAATTGCTTCTGGTATAGAAGAAATATTGATAATTACTGGGAGAAATAAAAAATGTATTGAAGATCATTTTGACAAATCCGTTGAATTAGAAATGGAATTAGAGAAGAATGGCAAGGAAGAACTATTAGAAATAGTTAGAGACATTTCGGATATGGTTGATATCCATTACATTAGACAAAAAGAGCCTAAAGGATTAGGACATGCTATACTATGTGCTAAAACTTTCGTTGGGAACGAGCCCTTTGCAGTTCTTTTAGGAGATGATGTAGTTTATAGTGAAAAACCTTGTTTAAAGCAATTGATAGAATGTTTCGATGAGTATAAAACTTCAATATTAGGAGTACAAACAGTACCTAGAAGTGATGTAAGTAAATACGGAATTGTTGATGGTAAGCATATAGAAGATAGAGTATATAAAGTTAAAAATCTAGTTGAAAAACCAAATGTTGAGGAAACACCAAGTGATGTAGCCATATTAGGGCGATATATTATAACTCCTCAAATATTTGATATTTTAAAGAATACTAAGCCTGGAAAGGGTGGAGAAATACAATTAACTGATGCACTAAAGGAATTAATATCTCAGGAAGCAATGTATGCCTTTAATTTCGAAGGAAGAAGATATGATGTTGGAGATAAATTAGGATTTTTAGAAGCTACTGTAGAGTATGCATTAAGAAAAGAAGATTTAAGAGATGAATTCATAGAGTACCTAGCTTCGAAGCCATGGGAAAGAGTATAATAAAAAAAGAGAGTATTACTCTCTTTTTTTATTTATCTAGGAATTAATCCAATTTTCTTTTGAACTTTTCTTAATGTTTTATTTGCTACATAGTTTGCTTTAATAGCACCATTTTTATAAATTT
The DNA here is from genome assembly GCF_016765615.1 of Clostridium paridis. Classification (GTDB taxonomy): domain Bacteria; phylum Bacillota; class Clostridia; order Clostridiales; family Clostridiaceae; genus Clostridium_T; species Clostridium_T paridis. The sequence continues at coordinate 2,825 of NZ_JAESWA010000029.1, forward strand.
CCTCTAAATAAGATTTATTTGATAAAAGGTTATTGATTTTTTCTTGAAGTGGAGCTAATTCGTCTATAATTGACTCAGCAACGTCTTTTTTAAATTCAGCATACCCTTTATCAGCATAATTAGTAACTACATCCTCTGGAGTTATTCCTTTAATCGAACAAAGGATATTTATTAGATTTTTAATCCCTGGCTGATCATCAGAGTAATTAATTTTACCTAAAGTATCTGTAACAGCCCTACTTATTTTTTTACGTATAACTTCTGGTGGATCCATAATTAATATATAAGTATTAGGATTTTCATCTGATTTAGACATTTTCTTTGATGGATCTTGTAAGTTCATTATTTTAGCACCAGTTGATGGAATATAAGGGTCAGGTATAATGAAGGTATCGCTATAGGTATTGTTAAATCTATTTGCAATATCTCTGCATAGTTCCAAATGTTGTTTTTGATCCTTTCCAACAGGGACTAAATTGGCATTATATAATAATATATCAGCAGCCATTAATACTGGGTAGTTGAATAGGCCAGAACCTATAGAATCCCCTAGCTTTTGAGATTTATCCTTATACTGAGTCATTCTTCCAAGTTCGCCCATATAAGTATTACATGTTAATAACCAAGATAGTTCACTATGAGCTGAAACATGAGACTGAATAAATAAAGTATTCTTTTCAGGGTCAATACCTGCTCCTATATAAATTGCTAACATTTCTAAAGTTTTTTTTCTTAGGTTAGCAGGGGTTTGTTTAACAGTTATTGCATGCAAGTCAACTACACAAAAATAACAATCATATTCTTCTTGCAACTTTACCCAATTTTTTAATGCTCCTAAATAGTTTCCTAAGGTTAAATCGCCTGATGGTTGTATACCACTAAAGATAACTTTTTTACTTTCATCCATTGTATTTCTCCTTTCAAACTTAAAAAATCGTCAAGGCGACATGAGCCGTCGATTTTTTTCTCGCATCTGCCTTTCCAAACGCATGTGAGGAAAAATTGGCAGGCGACTAATTTTCTTTTTTACTCTTTAGAGAAGTATAGTAAATTATTGGATTATAATTCAAACTTATAATGTTATCTTGAATCTAAAATATTATAAATCCCTAAAGAGTAAATAAGCCCTATGGATATAATCCATAGGGCGTATAAAACGCGGTGCCACCTATCTTTAAGAGTAATACTCTTCTTAAATAAGATACAAATATATCTTGTTCTTTTAACGTAGAACAATCGTTTTAGCCTACTTAAAATTCAGCTAAAAACCTCAAAGATCCATTCAGCTTAATCTTACTTACTGTAATCTCACCATCTACAGCTCTCTTTAAAGAAGCTATTAAGCTTACTACTTCTTTTCATAGGAATCAATTAGTATTATATTATACTATATATTATATGATTATGAAAGAAGACTGTCAACGAAGCAAATTAATAGTTTTTTCTTCTGCCAATTAAGGCATCGAGTAAAAAAACAATTGCAGCTAAAACTAATAAAAAATTAATAGCATAACCACCGATTTTAAAAATAAGTCCTAAAATCCAAAAGAATAATACAAATCCGCCAATCCATCTAAAAAAAACCATACATAACACCTCCTAAAGCATTCTGTATTTAGTATTCCATCATATAAAATAATAATTCAAACTGTGTTAGAAATAATTCAAGGTATATGACAGGGGCTGTAGGAGTGGTGTTAGCTAGTCAAATTAATAAAATACAAGACCCTTACCTAATTAGGCAAGGGTCTCTTAAAAGAATTAGAATCTGTCTCTGTTGAATTTTTGAGTTTTTCTAGCTTTTCTGCACTCAGGGCATCTTACAGGATCATTTTCGAATCCTTTTTCTTTAAAGAATTCTTGTTCACCAACAGTGAAAACAAATTCCTTTCCACAATCTTTACATACTAAAGTTTTATCTTCCATATCTATGGACCTCCTTAAAAATCTGTAGGGTCATTTTAGATATAATTTTAACCTTCCAGATATTAAAGAAAGTAAAAATTTATCATTAAAAATTTCCCATATACTGTACAAAAATATTATATCATATCAGTACTTAAAAACAATATTTTTTAAGGAAAAAATTTCTACTAAATGGCTTTATGGCTAAACTTAAAAAGCATACACGCTATTAGCGGAATTATCAAAATAACGACTAAATTTGCTAAGGATAAATAGTTTAATTCTACAATAAAATTATAAGTATTTTTACTAAAATAAAAGCAAAACAAGAATATGAATATTGATATGATGGTGAAAAATTTAAGTTTGTTAGTGAGTTTGCTTTGATTAATATAGAATATTCCGTATATGCATAATAAATATTTAATAATAAAACCAAGCATATATTCCATTAAAACAAATAATTCACCACTTTCAACATATCCTCCGTAAGATATCCTTTGTGCCTGAATGAACTCAGGGTAAAATAAGTTGTTAGCTCTTATTGGCCCTAAGGAGCAAATAATACTGAAGACTGAGTATACAATAATTATTACTGCGATAATAATAGATGTAAAGTAATGGGCCTTAAGATTGTTTTTCTTTGAAATATTCTTTATATATGGTAAAGAAATTCCAAAGGTTGACATAAGCCCCAAAGCATAGAGTATGCTAAAAAATGAGTTTAGAGTTAATTTATTTTCTAGAATAGGAGTTACATTTAAATATTTATTATATTGAAGTCCAAGTATTATTATCAGAAATGTGCATATAAGCATAAATGTTATTGAAACTAATGCAAGTTTAAAAATGCTTTCGACGCCTTTTGAAGCCATATAAACACAAGGTATTATCAAAAATAAATAAGAAAAAAATAAAGGCGTTTCTATAAATAAATTTGTATGAATAGCACTAGATAAAGCTGTTATACTTTCACAACAATTCAAAAATAAAACTACTGAAAAGAGTAATAAAAAAATAGTTCCAAAGGATTTACCAAAGGATTTAATATATAGAAAATTTAAATCTGGAATACTGTATTTCACAAATGTATTTATTATTATGTAACCAATAGTAATAAGTATTAACCCAGCAATAAGTGTATATAACCAGGCATCTCTTCCCCCCCACTCAATAACTAGACTAGGATATAATTTTATAGAGAGCATAGTCAAACATATAATAAAAAACATAAAATGTTTACTTGTTATTTTATCCAAATTAGTCCACCTCTTCTTAATTTTATTCTGAAATAGTATTTACTATTTTGGGGAATATTAAACCCTATGGAAGAAAATAATAAGGAGTAGTGAGGAAAATGAGTAAGAATAATTTAGATATTATTAAAGAGAAGTTTAATAATGCTTTTGATGTAAAGTATAGAGAAATTGAAACACAGATCGGAAAAGCAACACTGGTATTTATAGATGATTTATGCTCATCTGATTTCATAAGTCAGTATATTATTAAACCACTAATAGCCAAAAGAAATAATATTAATACTACTGAAGATCTTTTAACTAAAGTTTTGGATATTAATTTAGCTGGAGACGTTAAAGATATTAGTGATGCTGAATTACATATATTAATGGGTGATGTAGTACTTATTTTCAATCAAAATGAGAAAATGCTTTATTGTGAAGTTAAAGGTTTTGTTAGGAGAAGTATAGGTATACCTGTTACAGAATCAGTGCTTAAAGGTCCTAGAGAGGGGTTCGCGGAAGCGCTAGTTGATAATGTAGCGTTAATTAGAAGGAGAATAAAAAATCCTAGTTTGAAATTTGAAGTAATGTTTGCCGGAACTGAATCTCAAACAACCATTTGCGTATGTTATATGGATGGTATTGCCCCAAGTAATTTAGTTGAAGAGGTAAAACGTAAAGTAAAGAAAATAAAATATAATTTTATATTAGATACAAACTACATAGAAAATGAACTTAAGGAAAAGAAGAGCATTTTTGATACAGTAGGATATACAGAAAAGCCAGATGAAGTTTGTTCAAAAATTATGGAGGGAAGGGTATCGGTAATTGTTGATGGAACACCTTTTGTCATTACTGTTCCATATTTCTTCTTGGAGAATTTTCAAGCACCAGATGACTATTACTTGAATAAGTATTTCGTGAATTTCACCAGAAGTCTTAGATGGATTGCCTTTTTTATAGCAACATTTTTGCCAGGTATATACGTTGCTATAATAACATACCATTATGGAATGATTCCAACATTATTTGTATTTAGATTGGCAGTAGCGAGGGCGGGAGTTCCATTTCCAACATTTTTAGAAGTCATTCTAATGATGGTTTTTTTTCAACTGATAAAAGAAGCAGGTTTAAGATTGCCTCAACCAATAGGAGGAGCCATGAGTATAGTATCTGCATTGATACTCGGAGATGCAGCAGTAGGGGCAGGCTTAGCTTCAAGAACAACTATTTTAGTTGTTGCAATAAGTACCGTTAGTTATTTTTTGATACCAAAAGTATATGGAGCAGTTTCTATATGGTCTATTATTATTGTGGTTTTATCTACAGCTTATGGATTAATAGGATTTACTATTGGGGAAATGGTATTGATTACTCACTTGGCTTCGCTAAAAACAACTGGATATAGTTATTTATTTCCACTAGGTACAACTAAAAAGCATGAATTTAAAGATATTATCTTTAGAGGTGATTTAAGAAAGATATCTGGAAAGATATTTAGTAAGGGGGAATAAATTGTGAGAAAACTAAAGAGGACAATAGGATTATTAATGGCAGGGATTCTTATGGCAGCATCTACAGGATGCTATAACTATAGAGATATAAATAAGGTTACATTTGTGACTTCTGCAATCTTAGATTTGGATCCCTTTGATAATGTTGTAATATATTTGGAATGTATAAATCCTTATAGAAACACAAATGAAAGTTCGGATAAAGGTAAGAGAATAGTCTATGCTGGTACAGGAAAGACTTTTCTCGAGGCTATTCGGGATGTTGGGAGAAGTTCCTCATACAAAATTAACTTTACCCAAAATAGAGCTTATATATTTACAGAAAATGCAGCAAGAAAAGGCTTAAAAAGACACATAGACTTAATAGAAAAAGATCAAGAATTATTAGTAAAGCCAGATATGTTTGTATATTATGGATCATTAGACCCACTAATTAAATTTGGAGATAATGATGAATACTTAGGTCTATACTTAAATGAATTAACACAGAAAATGAAAACAACTCCTACAGTACTGTACATGAATACAAGTGATTATTTATCTGAGAGGATGGCAGGTAATGGAACAACTGTCATAGGAGGGTTAAGATTTAAAGAGGATATCGTAGGAAAAAAGCTAGAACTTTCTGGTGGAGGCATATTTAAGGGGGATAGACTTGTACAAAATATCAATGCAGATGAAGGGCTAAGCTTTAATTTTTTAAGAGATAATGTAAAATCGGGTACTCTTGAAGTAAGAAATCCACAAGATAGAGATACTTTTGTGACTTTAGAAATTTTAAAAAGTAAAACTAAAACTGATATTCAGTATGATGGTCAAAGGGTAAGACTTTTCAAAAAAATAATAATAAATACATCTATAGCAGAAGCTCAAGGTAAACTCGTAGTAGATGAAAATGTTATTAATTATATAAAAACTTGGGAAGCAGAAAATATTAAAAAGCATCTTTCACAAGTATTCAGTGTTTACAAGAACCAAAATATTGACATATTTCAAGTAGAGAATAGATTAAGCAAAAAATACTCTAAAGTAGAAATTGAAGATCCTATTAGATTAACAGACCTAATAGTTGATGTAGATTTGAATATTGAAGGAACCTCAAAAACAAAGAATTCTCTATAACTATTGAATATACATAATATATATTTTAAACTATTTAATGTAACATCAATAATTTACCAAGGGGGAAGAAATATGTTATCTTTAGTAATTATAGTATAGATAGTAAGCGACAATATAGCTTCATAGAATAGTATATATACAAAGATGAGAGAGTTTATAAAAGTGACTAAGTACCATAGTAGAATAGATTATTAATAAGACCATATTACTATTGAATAATTATGTTAATATAACATAAAATAGTAGCATGGTCTTATTAGATATGTAAAGAATGTATGGGGGTACTTACGAAGTGGAATTACACACGATAAGATATAAAGATAAAGATATTGTTGTCTTACTTGATGATAATATGAGAATAGTTAAGCCTGTATATGATTACTTAAAACACCTTAGACAAAAAGATAGAGCATTTAATACAGAAAAGGCTAATTGTAATGATTTAAAGCTGTATTGGGGATTCTTGGATAGAGAGCATTATCAATACAATGAAGTAACACCTAATATTATAGGAGAGTTTATAGAATATCTTAGAGAACCTAACGCTACAAATAACGTAGTTAGTGTTTATGCAGAGAGTAAGCGTACAGGAAAAACGATAAATAGAATACTTAGTACAGTTTATAACTTTTATAAGTATTGTGGAATGGTTAGAGAGATAAATAATCCTATTATAATGGAAGAAATAGATAGACCATTTGATATGTTTAAAAGCCTTTTGCATCATGCAAGAACTAATAATAAAACTAAGCAATCAATATTCAAAGTTAAAGAAAGTAAAACTATTTTTAAATTAGTATCAGATAGTGATGCTGAAACATTTTTAGATGCTTTGTCTACTTGGAGAGATAAACTTATATTCAAGATAATGTACCTTACAGGTGCGAGAATAGGTGAAGTATTAGAACTTCAAATTGAGGATATACCATATCCCGATACTTCAAAAGAAATTGGAATGTTAGAAAATATAAAGTCTAAAGGAAAAACAAGACACTTATATGTTCCTATGGACTTACTTGAAGAAATAGATAATTTCATAATGACAGAAAGAAATAATATTGATACAGAGCATAGTTATATCTTTGTATCACAACAGAAGCAAAATTTAGGTAAGCCTTTAACTTATAGAGCAATGTACGAAGTGTTTAATACAGTTAAAAAGAAAACTGGTATAGAGTTAAATTTCCACGATTTAAGGCATACTTATGCAACTACTTTAGTCCAAAGTGGTATGGATATTAGTGTTGTTAAGATAATCTTAGGACACGAACATATTACCACCACACAACAATATACTCATATTTCAAATCAATATCTTGAAGATAATCTAAGTAGATATTGGAATAAGAGTTCATTAATTGGAGGTGGAGCGAATGGCAAGTAAAATGCCTAATGGTGATAAGTGGGAATTAATAGATAATGATAATAATTCACAACATTATGGTAGAAAGTTTAAGTTTGATTTTTCTTATATCAAAAGCGATAATATTAAAAATGTAGTTAAAGCCTATATTTGGAGAAATTTTAAAGAAGAAAATAAAACATTAAATTGGCTATTTTTGGAATGTGTTGCAAACTTCAAAAGAGTAAATACCTTTTTAGAATTGAATCATATATCAAACTTGAATCAGTTAACTAATAAAGAAATAGATAACTTATTGTCGTACTTAAATACATTAGTAAATCCTAAGAATAATAAGCCATATTCAATATCAATGAAAAGAAACTACATAAAAACGATAAAAAATATTATTCGTTGGGGACAATTATATATGCCTAATGAAGTGCCTAAAATAGAAATTTTTACAGGTAATGAATATATAGGGGTTAATAAAAAACTTAAAATAGATTTTATCCCCGATGAAGTTTTGGAACAGATAAATAATGCCTTAAAGAATGAAGAAAATCCATATGTTAAATATGGAATAATCATTCTACAAAGTACAGGAATGAGAATTGGAGATATGCTTAAATTAACTACCGATAGTGTTAAGCCACATTTAATTAATGGATATACATTAACTTGGTATGACCATAAAAATCGTAAGGAACGTCAACCAATGCCTATTCCTAATGAATGTGCTATCGTAGTCGAAAAGTTGTTAAAGCTTACAAAAGAATTTAGAGAACAGGCTGATGAAAGTATTAAAGATTATTTATTCATTCATAAGTCTTCCAGAGGTAAAGATGCAAATATTCTAAAAATAGTACTTCAAGATACTTATAGAAAATGGTTAGGTCAGTTTATCAAAAAGAATGATATTAAAGGTATTGATGGTGAATTATACAACTTAAAATCGCATCAATTTAGAAGAACATTAGCTACTGATATGTTATCAAAAGGAACAGATTTAAAGGTCATACAAGAAGTTTTAGGACATTCTTCTCCATCTGTTACTAAACGACATTATGCTGAGGTTAAAGATAAGGAAAGAGCCGAACTATTTAATAACATAGGTATTATAGGAAATATTAGCAAGATTGATGAAACAGTTATAATAGACAAACAAGAGTTAATTTGGTTTAAGAAAAACAAGGATAAAGGAGCAAAAATGGAAGACGGTTATTGCACAAAACCTTGTACTGATGGAAAGATTTGCGACAGATTACTAAAAAGGCAAAAATGCTATACTTGTAGTAGATATATCACTACTCCAGAGTATTTACAGACTCATAAGAATCATTTAGCAGAGTTAGAAAAACAATTAGAAGGAAATATCTATGGCGACCATTATGCTGAGCATTTCCTCCCTACTATTAAAATCCTAAAAGAGATTGTAATGAGATTGGAGGAAATACAAGATGGCAATAACTAAAATTAATTTACAACCAATAACTACTAAAAGTGATTATAGCCATATAATTATTGGAAATTCTAAATTTACTGATGATGTATGGGATTTATCACCGTTTATAATTGATAAGACTTTAAAAAGAAATCAAAAAATAATTGATTTTCGTTTTATAAAAGATAAAGAAATGCAACAATTAGTAAAACTTTATAGTTATTATAGATTAGGAAAAGTTAAACCTCAAAGTTTATGTTCGGAAATAAGAAGTTCATTACCAAATGCAATTGAATATTTTAATTTAAATAATATTAATAGTTTTAATGAAATAAATAAAGAAGTATTTCTTAATTATGCTTTATGGCTTAAAGAAGATAAAAAAATATCACTAAGAACTGGATATATTTATTGTAAAGCAGTTGAAGAAATTATTAAGATAGGTCAAATTAAAGGTTGGAATGTGCCTAAAAATAATATATTTGTAGACTTTACTTCTTTAGATTTATGGGATACTAAAAAGGTTATAAAGGAAAATAAAACTAAACCTATTCCCGAAGATATATTTGATAAAATACTTCAATGTGCATTAAAGGAAAACAATATTCTAACTAAAGTAGGAATAATAATTCAGAGCCAAACAGGACTTAGAATTAATGAGGTATTATCTATACGACAAGGATGTGTTCACACAACAAGAGATGGTTATGATTATATGGAAGTTACTCTTGGTAAAACTGAGAAAGGCGAGCATATAATTCATAAAGTCTTTATTAATAAATTAGTTAAAAATTCAGTTGCAGAACTTGAAGAATATACTAAAGATTTAAGAAAAGAAAGTGGATTAAAGGAATTATTTGTAATTAGAAATCGTGGAATAAGAGTTTTAAATTCTTCTAAATGGGGGGAAAATAGACTTACTACATTCATTAGAACTTGGGATATAAGAGATAACAAGGGAAATCTATATCCATTAAAATCTCATCAATTTAGAGCAACATTTGTTAGGGAACTTATTAAGAAAAAAGTTCCGATAGCACATATTATGAGACAGTTTTCTCATGTATCTATTGAAATGACTTCACACTATCTTACCTTAAGGGAGGAAGAAGTCAAAGAAATATATTCAGATATGATATTTGGCAAAGATTCTAAAATCTCTGGACTTAGAGCAAAGGAAATCAAGTCTAAGCTCAATGAACAATTTCGTGGTAAAACAGAACAAGAAGTTGATGATATAGTGTCTAATCTATCTAAATCTATGAGTTTTAATCCTTTGCCGACAGGTGTATGCCTATATGATTTTAGAAGGGGCAACTGTTCAGATGGTGATGGTTGCTTCTTTTATAACTGTCCCAACTATGTTACCGAAGTTAAGTTCTATCCTGTTTTAAAGCAAGAATTAGACATTATGGAAAAAGAAATGGTAAGGTTTAAAAAGTTAGGTCAACAAAGGTCTTGGGAAAGGCAATATGTTAAATATAAGTATTTAAAACCATTAGTAGATAGTTTGGAGGAGCAACTGAATGAAGAAAAGAAATAGTAATACAGAAGGACTAAAGGAGTTCGCAGAAAAAAAGAACCAAGAAACTATCGAGAAGGTTAATAATGCAATAGATAAATTAAAGCGTTCTAAAACTAAAAAAATCAACTTTAAAATAGTAGCTGAGGAAGCAGGAGTATCCAAGGCTACCCTATATAACAATGTTATCCTAAAAGAACGCATATTAAGCCTTAGAGCTATTGAAAAAGGTGTTCCTAATGGTAGTATAGTTACTACACCAAAAGATAAAATAAAGGCAAAAGACGATAAGATAAAACAACTTTATGAAGAGATTAAAAAACTTAAAGATGATAAACAAAAATTAATTATTCAATTGGTTGAAATGGAAGAATTACAAGCAGAGAATAGAAAACTAAAGGAACAACTTGAAATTCTTAGAGGAAAATTATATGAGAAATTATGAATTAAAATTTGTTAAATATACCACATTTGTGGTAAAATTGCTATAATAAGGGTAAGGGGATGAGGTTTTATGTCAAGTATATTTTTCTATGAGAAAGATGAAGAATTAAATATTTTTGATTTAATATATTTTAAAGATGGAAAATTAGATTTAGTAAAAATCTATAATTACCTAAATAGTAATCAAGCAAAATACGGAGATAATAGTATTTATAATAGTGAAGGATATACTGATATAAAACTTAATGATAATAAGAATGAATTGAGTTGTACTTATATTTTTGAAAATAGCTTAGGATATTTTACTGAAATATCATATGATTCTGACACGGAGGCAGTAAAAGAAAATAGACGATGTCATAAATATTTTGCTCAATCTAGATTAATTATTACAAATGAGCCAAAAATAATAGTAAAGGCTAGTTATTCAAATGAAGAAAGTACAAAAACTAAGATATTAAATTTCTTTGAAGATATTGGAATAAAGTATACTCCAATAAAATTTGACAATCAGATGTTTCAATTTATTAGAAATAATTTTGTATGGAAAAAAATTAAGATACAAAGAATAGATAAAATAGGAGATAGTACAAAAAATTTATCTTATGAAATAGATCCAGCTTCAGAAATGGAGTCACAAGTAGATACAATATATAGTGAGTGTGGAGTATTTGAGCACATAGCATTTTTAATTGAATATGAAGATGATTTAAAAACAGTAAAACTATATAAAAATGGACATAGAATTGTATTAGAAGATGGTCAATTTAGGTCGAAGAAAAGTATGGAGAAATTTTGTATACACTTATACGATATTTTAATGAATATTAAATCAGGAAAATATGAGAATTCAAGGTCTCTGTACGAGAAAGGAAGTGAAATAGATGGATGTTCAAATTTATGAGAATAAAGCAAATATTGACTTCACTGACCTCAATAGTAAGTTGCTAGATTATGATTATTATAGTGTAAAAAAAGAGGAGATAGGGATTTTTCATATAAATAAGTTGGAAGATTGTATATATCATATTGTATTTTATATAAATGACGAATATCATACAGGGTCAAAATTTATTGGTAACGTGAATAGTATGCCTGTAAATATATATGTAAATACATTTTTGTCTTTGAATAGTAATAAGTTATTTATAGAAAACATTCATGCAAACTACAATAAACTTATTATTGAATTTATTAATAAGTTAGTAGGATTGGAATTTATTAAATTAGAATTTGGTACTCACTTTTATAAGACAATTGTTCAAAGACTATCAAAAAGTGTAATACAACTAGATTATATAAATGATAGTGATGCTATAGAAACTGTAGAAAATAAACTAGATGCAATAGATATTTTGAATATGAACACTAATAAAATTCAATTTGTGACTTTTATACCAAATTTAAATGAATATGATAAGGTGTTAGTTTCTATAAAAAATAATGGTGTAATAAGTACAACTGTTACAATACCCAATAAACTTATAAAGCTTTTAAATATTGTGGTGGAATATATTGAATAGAAAGAGACAAGTATCTTTTATTTTATCTACAATAATTCCTATAATTGCAGCAGTGGTAAGTGCTAAATTAGGAAGCGTGGCTGGAGTTTGGGAAGTAATTCTTTATATAACATTATTTGCATTAGTTTCTTTTGTAACGTTTATGAGCCAATTCTATGAAAATGAAATTAGTAATATTTCTACGAACTTATTAGACAAAGATAAAACAATAACAGAAAGAGAAAAAGAGTTACAATACACTAAAGAAAGAATTTCAGAATTACTAACTATAAGGAATGATAACTCACCTTATAAGATTAGTTATTATACTAGGGATTTAAGTCTAAAAGTCCTACAAATTAATAGAAAATATAAGATAGAAATTTTAGTGAATTCTATTGCAGAGCAATATAGAGAAAATATAATCACAATACATATGAAAAATAATATAGAAATATCTCAAGACATTATAAATAGTAGTTCATATGAAGTAGTTAGTCCAAGCCCAATTATAATAGAAGAACAACAAAAATATACATTTAAAATTAAAGATTCTGAAAAGAGATTTTCTCAAACAAAATGTATATTCTATGTTAAATTTAAAAGTATTGAAAAAACAAGCATGTATGTAGAAGTGTCATATATCAAATCACATTTGATTTCTAAATGCGAAGAGATAAATTTAGTTGAATAGTTTCTCTTGTAAATTTAAGGAAATAAGAATGTAGGATATTAAGATTGTGCATCTAGATGTATTAAAATGTTTAAGATTTTTTGGGTATACATTTTAGATGATACTTAAAGAAGGATATAATATAGAAATTAGATATATAAGGACTTTCAATTAAGAAGGTCTTTTTTATATGCTTAAATTTAATATTATGGGGTGAAAAATAATGAAGAAAGAATTGTTGAAAAATAAACTAAAAGAAATTTTAGAAGAATTAATTGAGGTTCTATCAGAGGATAGAGTTTCTGAAACTAAAAAGAATTTTGTGTGTGGAGAACTTGCTGTATTAACAGAATTAATAAAAGAGGATTAAATAAATCCTCTTTATATAAGACTTAATAGTGATACCTAATTGTAAATATAGGGTCTTGATGAATTTCAAAGCTTACTATTTGTTTTCCAACTAAGGCTATAGGAGCAATTTGTTCGTTAGCCACAGATTGTCCATTAAAATCTTTAGCATCAGTTATAACAGGGTCTATTGCTGAACCGATTGGAGAAACTAATGTGACTTGAAGTTTACTACCATTAATCATTCCTAATCCGTCAAAAGGCAACAAAACCTTAAAATCAAAAATATTTTGTTCAACAGGATATAACCTATACTTATATGAAATAACATAACGGCAATCATTGTTCTCTAAGGGTTCAATTGTTGTCACATGCATTGAAGTTAATAACAGAGCTTGTTCAATATCTTCTAAAGTTCCTTCCATGTTATTGGAATCAACATTAGTAAAAAAGTCTGACAATCCCTCTCTTAACTTACTTTTAAGCATAGGGTATATTGGAGTTTTGCCATCTTTAATTAGATTGAGAGCTTTTGGTGGGATGTCTTCAACGTGAGGTATAGCCCATTCAAGTTCTGGAGGAATTTGAGAATCAGTTTGAAGAAGAATTGTTACATGAGCAATATCATATGGAAGCCCATGTCTTGAAGTACCATGAATTACAGCATTAAGGTCTTGTAATAACACATTTGGCATGAATATCATCTCCTATTTAAATTATACTATAATTTTACATCTGTGGAGAATATTATGTCAAATAAATGGACAGAAATATAATATAAAACTAGTCTATTTATACATATATTTTTCATAAGATATATCGTGAACTTTTTTTGTATTGTTTGATGAAATAAAGATGGGCAACTATATTATTATAGACATTTTCTTGAAAAAAATACATCAATTTAATAAAAATCGTTCGACAAATTAATGCTTGTCCTTGAAAAGGTCACGTAGGAGTGGTAACATGATTATAAAGAAATGGAACTATAGTTCTAAAAATGTGAGATGGCGTAAGCTAAAAAAGGGGAGTGGTTTTGTGAGTAATTTGAGAATTCAAGAACTCCAAAAGCAATTACAAGAAAATATGAAAAAAGCTATTATGTTAGCTGAAAAAAATACAATTAGAAATAGTGATGGAAAAGTTGTTATATCTGTTAATGATGAATGGAGAAGGGATAATTAATAATGAGTAATTCTAGCACTGAGAATAATATTAATCCACAAGAAGTATGGTTAGCAAAATTTCCATATGAGGAAGATAGTACAAAATATAAAATAAGACCTGTGATGGTTTTGCAAGAAGTTAGTGAAAAACAAATGATGTCTGTTCTTGAAATTGAGACAAATGAACCTAGTTATATTAGTGTAAAAGTGACCAAGCATAAGGTAAGATTAGATGACCCATATGACACAGAGATTATTAAGTGGAAAGAAGCTAACTTAGATAAAAAATCAGTAGCTAGAGTTTCAAAGACTATTAATTTACCAGAGAGCCAATTCGTTAGAAAAATAGGTATTGCTGATGATGAGGATTTTGTGAGAATACTAACCAAATTCATTGAGTTTTTAAATGACAACATATAGAGATAAGCATATAATATGTTAAATATAATAATTATTATATAAACAATAAAAAGACAGATAAAAATATCTGTTTTTTATTATGCAAAAAATCAAATTACCTTTATAATAAAAATAAACAAATAATTTGAAGCTATTTTTCATTTATGATATATTAAAAACTAGACATTACATATAAAAATAACTTATTAGACACTAAAAAGTGGATAATAAGAAAGAAAGGAGTATTTAGTGAGAGTTTGGTACTTAGAATACACTCTTTCACTAAAGATAAAATATGGCAAGTAGTTATTCTTTCGATATTGTTTCACAGGTTGATATGCAAGAAGTTGACAATGCTGTAAATCAAGCATTAAAAGAAATAAGTCAAAGATACGATTTTAAAGGAAGCAAAACGTCTATTGAATTATTAAAAGATGAAATAAAAATACACTCAGAAGATGAATATAAGTTAAAAACAACTATAGAAATATTAAAAGCTAAATTTGTTAAGAGAGGAATTTCGCCTAAAGCTCTTGATATTGGAAAAATTGATACTGCTAGCTTGGGGACAGTAAGAGTTACAGCTAAGATTGTAAATGGAATTTCTAAAGAAAAAGCAAAAGAAATCCAAAGTGAAATTAAAGCATCTAAAATTAAAGTGCAAACACAAGTAATGGAAGATCAACTAAGAATAACAGGAAAGAGTAAGGATGATTTACAAGAAGTGATTGGACTAGTAAAACAAAAAGATTTCAATATAGCTGTTCAATTTGTAAATTTTAGATAAAAGGATTTATAAAAAGTGATTAGGGTAATTTAGATTACTTTTAATCACTTTTATTTTATATTAGTAGACTTTTTATATAAATTATTTATATTATATACTATAATGAATATAAGAAGGATATAAGGGGAAAAGTTATGGATAGAAGAAAATTAATGACCCTTATTAAACAAGAAGAGGGAATAAAGTTAGATTTTAAGCAAAAGATAGATATAAGCTCAGATAGTGGGAAAAAGGAACTTGCTAAAGATATTTGCGCTATTGCAAACTCCAAAGGGGGAAGAGGGTACTTAATAGTAGGAATTGAGGATAAAACTAAAAAGATAATTGGAATTGATAAGGATTACATTTTTAGTGAAGAACAAATTCAACAAATAGTGGCGTCTAGATGCGAAACACCAATTCCTATAAAAGTAGATTTTTTTGAGATTGAAAAAAAGTATATAGGAGTAATAACTATATATGATGGGCAGCAAAAACCATATCAAATAAGAGAAAATGGAGCTTTTTATATTAGAAGAGGATCTACAACAGATGTTATGAGAAAAGAGGAATTATTATCTGCATTCCAAGAAAACTTAAATATAGTTTTAGAATCATTTCCTCTTATACGAAGTAATATTAGTGCTTTAAATATGAATTTAGTAAATAAGTATTTTCAAAAGAAGGGCATAATTATAAATGATGAGAATAAAGAATTTCTCTTGGAAAGTGCATCCATAATAGTAAGAGATGGTGACTCAGATAATTATTTTTGCTCACTAGGTGGATTATTAGTTTTCTCAGATATAAATTATTTATACATACCTAATAATATTGTTACAATTAGAGTATTAAATAAAGAAGGTATAGAAGAAACAGTAGTTATTTCAGGAAATCTAATGAATATAATAGATGAAAGTGAAAAGAAGATAAATGAGATTTTACCCAATGAATATCCTAAGAAACCAATACTCGAAGCATTAAAAAACGCGGTATTATATAGAGATTATACTCATATAAATAGAGGAATAGATGTAGTTATAGGATATAAATCTATCGAAGTAATGAGTCCAGGAAATCTCCTATATCCAAAGGTTTATCAAAATAACTTTAGCTACTTAAAAAGGAATATATGGTTATATGAAAAAATGATTACTTTAGATGATGATAAGCGCTTTTCACAAGGCGTGGATGGGTTTAATATAATGAAAAAAGCTTTTTATGGTAAAGGGCGGGTAAAGTTTGTTAACTCAAGGATTGAAGGAATTTTTAAAGTCATTTTCCCAGGATGGTCAATTTGTGAAAATTAGGTGTAGGGATTTATCCCTATACCAATAAAATAAATATAAGGGGTGGTAAGAATGATTCAGGTATTTTGTAGCGAAAGAGGATCAGGAAAAACCAAAAAACTTATAAACTTAGCAAATGACAATTTAGAGGATGCTAAAGGAGATTCAGTATTTATAGATGATGATAATAGAACGATGTTATCATTAAATAGAAAAATACGGTTTATCTCAACTGAAGAGTTTACTTTAAAGGATTATGAAAGCTTTTATGGTTTTTTATGCGGTCTAATTTCTGAAAACTATGACATCGAAAATATTTATGTAGATGGTCTTTCAAACATTGTCAGAGGTAATGAACTTAATGGAGCCGAGTTATTGTTCGAAAAAATGAAAAATTTAAGTAGGAGGTTTGGAGTTAAGTTTTTTATAAACTTAAATCATAATTGTAATGACGTGCCTGAATTTATAAGGCAGTATAGTTATAGCTATAGTTAGATTTGAAAACAATTTCTTTAATATAAAACTAGGTTACATCCATTTAAAATATCTTTCATGAAAAGAAAATGGGTGTAACTTAGTATAAAGCCTGTAATAGGGCTTTTTTATTTTACTCTTTGGGAAATAATAGTCTTTAAGATATTTAGTAGCAGAATTTGTTGATAAAATATTGAATTATTTATATACTAAGTATATATGCGCATTTATTAGGAGGAAGTATAATGTCAATGATTTTAGACGAACTTATGGATCGTGGGTACATAAAACAATTTACTCATGAGCAAGAAACAAGAGAATTATTAGAGAAAGAAAAGATAACTTTTTATATAGGATTTGACCCTACAGCAGATTCTCTACATGTTGGGCATTTCATAGCAATGATGTTTATGGCACATATGCAAAAAGCAGGACATAGACCTATAGCCCTATTGGGTGGTGGTACAGCAATGGTTGGAGACCCAAGTGGAAAAACAGATATGAGAAAGATGCTTACTAAAGAGCAAATAGAGCATAACGTAGCATCTATAAAGAAGCAGATGGAAAAGTTTATTGATTTTGAAGATGGAAAAGCTTTAATTGTAAATAATGCTGATTGGCTACTTAACTTAAATTATGTAGACTTCTTAAGAGAAATAGGAACTCATTTTTCAGTAAATAGAATGCTTACAGCTGAGTGTTTTAAACAAAGATTAGAAAAAGGATTATCATTTCTTGAGTTTAATTATATGCTTATGCAAGGGTATGACTTTTATGTATTAAATAAGGAATATGATTGCAAAATGCAATTGGGCGGAGATGATCAGTGGTCTAACATGATAGCTGGAGTTGAACTTATAAGAAAAAAATCAGCTAAAGAATCTTTTGCAATGACATGTACGTTATTAACCAATAGTGAAGGACAAAAGATGGGTAAAACCGTAAATGGTGCATTGTGGTTAGATCCAGAAAAAACTTCTCCATATGATTTCTATCAATACTGGAGAAATGTTGGAGATGCTGATGTGCAAAAGTGCTTAGCACTTCTTACATTTTTACCGATGGAAGAAGTGAGACGTTTAGGCAGCTTAAAAGATGCTGAAATTAATGAGGCTAAAAAGGTATTAGCATACGAAGTTACAAAGTTAGTTCATGGTGAAATAGAAGCTCAGAAGGCTAAAGAAGCTTCAGAAGCATTATTTGGTTCAGGAAATGACTTAAGTAATGTTCCAACTGTAACAGTGGGCAAAGATGTATTTGGTAAAGCACTTTTAGATTTATTAGTGGAAACTTCAGTTATACCTTCTAAAAAAGAAGGAAGAAGACTAGTGGAGCAAGGTGGATTAACTCTAAATGGAGAAAAAGTTTTAGACTTTAAAAGAGAATTTTCTGAAGAAGATGTTAAAGAAGGCTCTGCATTAATTAAAAGAGGTAAAAAGAACTATAATAGGATAGTTGTAGAATAAAATTTATTCTAATTTTAGAGGATCACTTTAGGAATATATAATTTCTTTATATTAAAATCTTAAGTGTATCCTCTTTCAATTTTTTATAAATTTATACGATATATATTGTATATTAATTTTTTAGGAGAGGATTACTATGCCTGGAGTTTGGAATATAAATTCTGTTTATTCTGTAGGAGCTAAAAGACTATCTTCGAAACTAACATTTGAAGTAGGAGAAAAATTTTCTGGTAGAATAATTAAGAATAGTGATGGTAAAGGTGAATTTACAATAAAATTATTAGATGGTTGGCAGTTCCTTGCACAGTTGGATGGAGAGCTAACTCCAGAGCAATTAGATAAGCTCTTGAAATTTCAAGTTTTGGGGTTTGACCAAGGAAAACTTAAACTGAAATTAGTAGCAGATGAGAATAAAGGTACAAGCCAAGAACAGGATCCATTGCAAGCTTTAATTAAATCTGAAGGATTGGCTAAAAATGATATTGATGTTTTAAAGAATTTAGTGAAATTTAATATACCTTTAACGAGGGAGAATATATTAAAATTTTCTTCAATATTTTATTTTAATGACCAATCAAAAGTTAATAGTGGTGAGATTAATGAATTTATAAATAATTTTTTGGCTAGTAAAAATATTTCAGATGGTACTCCAAAAGCTTTGGAAGTAAGAACAGCTTTGGAAGGATTTTTTAAGGAATTTAAAAATATAGATCATAATGATATATTAACAATGGTAGAAAATAACATTGAATTAACTGAAGAAAATATAAAAAGTTATAATAACTTATTTAAGGATGGAAAATCAATTGAAAAAATGCTCCTTAATGGACAAATAGAAAAGAATTCAAATTTTGAGACCCTAGATGAAAGTATTAATAATAATTCTACGAATATTGGTACAAGTAATGATGATACTGGGGAATTAAAAAATAATAGAACTATTTTACCCAAAGAGATTTATGCAAACAATGTTCAAGATAAGAAAGTCAGTATGCTTGATGTTCTTAAAAAGATGTCTGGAGAAATAGAGGAAAGCACTGCTACCGAAGTAAGGAGCAAAGAATTATTAAACAAAAGTGATACTAAATCGGCTATAGCAGGAAATGATGAAGAAGTGTCACAAGGTAATTTGAAGGATAGTTCTCAAAAGGTTTTAACAAAAGATATTTTTAAAGAAGAAGTAGAAACATATTTAAAAGGCAATAATAAAACTATCGAAACCTTAAATTCCAAAGACTTAAGACAAATTGCAAATGAACTTAAACAAAAGGGTTATAATGTAGATAATGACGAATTTAAAGAAATAAAAGATATATTTTCTTTAGACACAGATAAAAATGAAGAAATAATTAAAAATAATATTAAGCCAACAAATGAACTAGTTAAGGATTCAATTAAAGAAAAAAGTATCGAAGTTAAAAATTTAATAAAAGAATTAATTGTAGCAACTAAGTCAGGAGATAGCGAAAAGGAAGTATTTACAAAAGCTTTAGACTTCATAAAAAATAATTTGAATGAATTTAAAACATTTAACTCAATTAGCAATAACTATTATTATATGGATGTTCCGTTAAAGCTTAAGGAAAGAGAATATGATTGCAAGCTAATTATCAAAGATGAGAGAGGTAAAGGTAAGAAAATAGACTCTACTAACATTAAAATGGTGGTATCTGTTAATACAGTTAATTTGGGAAAAGTGGATGCTTTCTTAAACTTAAAAGGTAAAAATTTATATATTGATTTAAAATGTAGTGAGGAATATATTAAAAGTTTTGAAAAAGAGAGTAGGAATCTACTGAATGCATTGAATTCACTAGGATATAATAGTGAGGTAGTAGTATCTCAAGCAATTGAAGAGGTTAATCTTACAAACTCAAGGGAATTTTTCAATTCAACAAACTTAGTGATTTTAGATAGAAAGGTGTAGACTAACCATGAATCATAAAAGAAAAGTAGCAGCCTTAAAATATGAAGAGAATTATGATGCTCCAGTGGTTACTGCAGCTGGAATGGGATATGTAGCGGATAAAATACTTGAAAAGGCTCATGAAAATGACGTACCAGTAGTAGTTAATAAAGAGTTAGCAGATTTACTTTGCAATGTTGATGTAGGAAATGAAATACCAGATGATTTATATGAAGCTGTAGCCCATGTAATTGCTTTTATTACAGACTTAGATAATAAAAATCGAAAGTAAATTAAATAGGTAAAGGGTGACTTAACATGGCATTATACGCAATATCAGACTTGCACCTATCATTTAATTCAGATAAGCCGATGGATATATTTGGAGATAAGTGGATAAAGCATGAAGAAAAGATAAAACAAAATTGGATTAAGAATATAAGTAATGAAGATACAGTTCTAATTGCTGGAGATATATCTTGGTCAATGAAAACAGACGAAAGCTTAGAAGATTTAAATTGGATAAACGAATTACCTGGAAGAAAAGTAATAATTAAAGGTAATCATGATTATTGGTGGGGTGGAATAAAAAAATTAAATTCATTATATGATAATATGAATTTTATACAGAACAACTTTTTTGAATATAATGAATGGGCTATTTGTGGATCAAGAGGATGGATATGCCCAGGAAGTGAAAAATTCTCTCAAAAAGATGAAAAAATATATAACAGAGAGCTTATAAGATTAAAGTTATCTTTAGATAGTGCTAAAAGTAAAGGCTTTGAAAATATAATTTGTATGATTCATTACCCGCCAACTAATGAGAAATTTAATGAATCTGGATTTATTAGCATATTCAAAGAGTATGGAGTTAAAAAGGTTGTATATGGACATCTTCATGGACCTTCATTGGGGAATGTACTAAACGGAGAAAAGGATGGAATTGAATATATTATGACTTCGTGTGATTATATTGATTTTAATCCAATAAAAATACTTTAAATTTATTTCATTTTTTCTTGCTTGTTTAATTAGTGTATCATAGTATAAGAATATACTAGATTACAATGAGAAAAAACATGGAGAGTAGTTTGGGGTGATATTATGGAATTAAATTATAAAGAATTGGAAGATTTGTGTGAGATATTAAAGGTTTTAGCACACCCAGTAAGGTTATGCATAGTAAAAGGATTGGCAGAACACGGCGGATGTAATGTGTCTAAAATGCAAGAGTGCTTAAATATGCCACAATCAACAGTTTCTCAACACCTTGGAAAGCTAAGGGCAGCTGGTATAATTCATGGGGAAAGAAAAGGTCTAGAAATAATTTATAAAGTAAAAAATGAAAAAATAATTAAAATTGTAAAATCTATTTGTGAGACTTAAAAGTTAAAATAAAAAAGAGAAAGGGTTACCTTTCTCTTCTTATTTTTTGCCAAGGAAAATTTAATGAAATAAAATAATATATTATTTATATGCTATTCAATTAAATTAGCAATTCTCTTTAAACCATCATTTATGCTTGAAGAAGATAGAGCTTCTTCTTTTAATGTAGCAGCTATTTCTTGAGTTAATGCTGCATTTTCTAAAGTTAATGTTTCTAAGTCTTTAACTTGATCAGTAGCTTCTGAAGTTTTTGCAGCAACGGTTGTTAGGTTTTCTACGAATACTTCTATTTCTTGAGTTGCATCATTAATAGAAGATTTTATGCTACTAAATGAATCTTTAGTAGAGGAAATAGCTTCTTCTTGAGAAACAAGAGCATCATTTCCTCCGTTTATAGCATTAGATGCACTTATTATGTCAACCTTAATTTCTTCAAGTAATTTAGTTATACTTTGAACTGCTTGTTTTGAATTTTCTGCTAGTTTTCTAACTTCTCCTGCAACAACTGAGAAACCTCTTCCAGCTTCTCCTGCTCTAGCAGCTTCTATAGCAGCATTAAGAGCTAAAAGATTGGTTTGGTTTGCTATTTGACTTATAGAATCTGTAATTGAATTAACATATTCTAATTTGCCAACCAAGTCATTTACAGTAGAAGAACTTACATTGAATGCATTCTTTAATTCTTCAAGTGAGCCGTCTAGAGTTGTGATTGTGCTTATACCTTTTCCAGCAGCATCATCAGTATCTAGAACTTTTATGTGAACATTTGTAACGTTATATGCTAATTCTTCCATTGATGAACGTAGGTTCTCAACAAAAGAAGTAACTTCCGATATATTTTGACTTTGTTTTACTGAGGAATCTGCTAGAGAACTTAATGTATTATCTATATTGTTTATAGATGAATTAAATGTATCTGAATTCCCTTGAAGTGATTGAATTTCACTTTTTATTGATGATAAAACTTGTGAGTCAACTTTTTTCTCCATAACTGGAGTAACCTCTACATTTTCGTTAGTTGTTTGAAAACTTTCTTCGATATTTTGTTTCTTTGAACTGTTAAAAAATCCCATAATAAAGCCTCCTAAGTAAAAATATTAATTTTGAGAATCAGATAATTCTTCACGTATAAGATCCCTACAATCTCTACATAAGTTCTTAACCTTTTCAGGAACTCCAGGAGTAGTAATTACCTGTGAGAACCATCGCATTGCATCGTCATAATTTTTAGTCCTTCTGCTTAATTCACCAATTAAAAACATAACAGTATATCTTTGCATGCCATAGATTGGGAAATCCTCAGTACTATATGCATCATTAAATCCTTTCAAGGCCTGAGACAAAAACGATAACTCATTTTCTTTATCATTAAGCATCCTATGCATCCAAGCTATTTTTAAGCAAATCATAGCTTTTGTACTATTTTTAGCCTGAATATAGATTGCATTAACAAGTGCTAATTTATATTTTTCTATAGCTAACTTTTCATCTATGACGTTAGGATATTCTCTTCCTTTCCATTTAGGAGTTATTGAAGATAGTATAATATCCTTTTGAAATGATTTTATTTTTGGAAAATCAGTCTTCATTGCTGCATATCCACAACTGTTGCAAACCCAAACATCATAAAAATAGGGGTTAACAACATCATAATGAATAAATAAATCAGTATCTTGTCCCTTTTTTCTAGGCCCATTCACTTTATAAGTAGGGGTTTTGAAAGAGGTACCACATACTGGACAAGAAACTTGCTTGTCAAATAAAAAATCTTCTTGTGAAACTTGTTTTGCCTTATTCGGCGCTGATTCTTGTTTTTTTGCTTCATCATAAACTTTTAAATTCTTTAGGTCATCAAAACCTAGGTTTTCTAATCCAGAAAAAATATCATTCATCGCAATACACCTCTAAGTATATATTAACATATATTATATTATCGTTCAAAATTTAATTATCATAAGAGGAATATTTTGATATAATAAATGTAGAATTTGAGAATAGGTGATATAATATGGCAATAAGTGATTGGAAAAAATTCTTGATGCCTTATGAACAGGCAGTTGAAGAAATTAAGGTTAAACTAAAAAGTATTAGAAAAGAATATAGAAGAAAAAATGAATATTCACCAATTGAGTTTATAACTGGTAGAGTGAAAGAAGTATCTTCAATGTTAGAAAAAGCAAATAAATTTGGTATACCTATAAATAGATTAGAGTATGAGCTTGAGGATATAGGTGGAATAAGAATAATGTGTCAATTTGTTGATGATATTGATACAGTTGTTAAACTTCTTAGAAAAAGAACTGATATGCAGATATTATATGAAAAAGATTATGTCAAAAATGTTAAGCCGTCTGGATATAGAAGTTACCATATGATAATAAAGTATCCAGTAAATATGATTGATGGCCAAAAAGAATTATTAATTGAACTTCAGATTAGAACATTGGCAATGAACTTTTGGGCTACAATTGAACATTCACTTAATTATAAATATAAACATCAAAAGCCAATAGAAATAAGTGAAAAATTGAAGAGTGCAGCTGACGCAGCTTTTAGGTTAGATGAGGAAATGCTATTTATAAAGGATGAAATAAAGGATGCACAAAAACTTTTTGAAGTAAAATCAGATATAATATCAAGCATAATGAGTAGTATACTTACATTAACCAGTTTAGGTAGAATTGCGGATGCTAGTAGGTATCAGATTTCATTAAATAAACTTATTGAAGATGGTGAAGTATGGGAATTAAATAGTTTATTATTTTCTATACATAGAGATATTGATAAGTATAAAGAAGGTTAAATATATAAAGGCAACTCATGATTACATAGGGTTTTTTATAGGAAACTTAGCTTAAAACCCTATAGATTGAGAAGCCTTTATTATATACAATATCCTTAATAATTGATATTAAGTAATAACAAATATAAATATAGAATTAAAGTGAATTTATGAAAGGAAATTTAATATGAACAGTTATGAAATTAAAATAAAAGATAATCCAATATATATAAGAGAAATTGAAAATCCATCAGAAGAACTTCAATTATTAGCAGTCGGAAAAAATGGTACAGCAATTAGGTATATAAAAAATCCATCAGTGGAAGTTCAATTGAAAGCAGTGAGAAATAATCCATTGAGCATTGAATATATTGAAGATTCAGCTGAAGAAGTGCAAATATTAGGGGTAAAGAGTCTATGGAATTCATTAAAGTTAATAAAGAACCCTTCTGAGGTGGTAATTAAGGAAGCAGTTAAGACTAAGGGATGGGCAATTCAATTTGTAAAAGATCCTTCAGAAGAAATTCAATTGATTTCAGTAGAAAAAGATTATGATGCAATTAAATATATAAAAAATCCATCAGAGAAAGTTATACTAAAGGCACTTGATACATACTGGGGAGCCATTAGGTTTGTGGATAATCCTAGCTTAGAATGCAGGAGAAAGGCAATTAAAATAAGTGAAGAAGCAATAAATTACATAACTTATACCTACGAGGAACTTAAATGCTTTATAGAAGATAATATAAATGTAGTTAAGTATGTCTATAACGACATTGAAATAGATTTAGTTATAGAGGTGTTATCTAAAATGCTTAAAGAGGAAGTAATTGATGAAAAGTATTTAATTGATTTTCTAAATCTAGAAATTATTGAAATGGATAAGATTAATTTTATAAATAATTATGGAAGCAAAAAAGCTAAAATGCTTTTGGTGGATTATAAATTATCAGTATAAAATCGAGTTTAAATATCATGTTGAATAACTATAGAGGTTAAGTTCTATATAAAAAATACTATAGTTATAGAGAGGAAGAGAACAGTGAACTTTAAAGATGCATTAAATACAGTTGAATTAGTTATTGAAGCTGGAGACGTACCTTTGTTAATTGGAGAAAGTGGAATAGGAAAAACATCACTTATTAGGGAATTAGCAATTAAAAATAGGTGGTCATTGGTATCCATTGATGCAAATCTACTAAAAGAAGGAGAAATAGGAGGTTTGCCAACAGTTTCTACAAGGAAGTTTGTGCTAGGTAATCAAACAATAGAAAGAAATGTGACTGAGTATGCTACTCATTCCAAGTTAATTGAGGTTGATAATTTTATTGAAAATGGGCATAAAGTTCTTTTATTTATAGATGAACTAAATAGATGTGAGCATACCGTGCAACAAGAGTTAATGAATTTAATTTTAAATAGAGAAATTAACGGATATTACTTACATAAAGATGTATATGTTATTGCAGCAATGAATCCATCAAATAAATACGATGATTTTGAGAGTAGTGAATACCAGGTTGTGGACATGGATCCAGCTCAAGAGGATAGATTTGTTTGGATACAAATGGAGGTAGATATAAAAGAGTGGCTTAAATGGGCAATGTCAGATGGAGAGATACATGAGCATATAATAGAATTTTTATCTTCATTTCCAGATTACCTACATACACCAAATTCAACAGATCATATAAAAGCAACACCAAGAAGCTGGGAAAGGGTATCTAAGGGGTATAAGATATTTTTAAAGAACAAAGAATCAGTTTCAAGAAATATTTTTTACAATCTTGTTAAGGGAAATATAGGTGTAGCTATTGCAGGAGATTTTATAAGTTTTATAGATAATATAAAAAATCCACTTATTAAACCAGAGGAGATATTTAAAGAGGATATTTTAACATTTGATATTAAAGATAGAATATCAAGGGAAAACCACTCAAGGTTATATATTATTTCAAAGAATTGTTTAAGTTATTTACAAGATCTAAAAAACAGGAAAGGAAATATCACTATATTCTCAGAAGTATTAAAACTTTATCCAAAGGATTTAAGATTAGGAATTATGAAAGAAATTAAAAGTGATAGCTCTAATGATTTATATATGGAATTTCTAAATAATGAGGAATTTTTAGATGCCTTCTTTGATATATATTCAAGGTAGTAAGGGTGATAAATAATATGAATTATGAAGAGAAAAGCAAATGGTTATTAAAGAAGTGTTATGAAATGGAATCTCCAAAAGAATTTACAGAGGAGTTTGTAAGAAGATTTTGGAGCATAATAGAAGAGGTTAATATAAGTCTTTTGTCAGGAGAGGATAATTTCTTTGGACAATTTATAATACAAGCTAAGAGAAAAATTGATTTTAAAATAACATGGCCGATTTCTACTGTTCCGACTTCAGAAGGATATTTAATGTATTATAATCCTTTTCTGATACTTCCTTTAACATCAAAGGAGGTTGGGGCATTAATAAAGCATGAGATATATCATATAATATTTAATCATTATGAAAGAGAGAGGAGTTTAAAAAACAAGGTATCTTCTTTGGCTATTAACATTGCTATGGATATATCAATTAATCAGTATATAAAAAATCTTCCCCTTTTCGCAAAAAAGCTTGATGCAGTTAACTTAGAATATAATCTACAGTTAAATGAAGATATGACAATAGAGCAATATGCTACAGAAATACAAAAGGTAATAAACATAAGAAAAAACAATGTTGTTAAAAACAATAATGATGTATTTGATAAAGAGGTTGACTTGGAGAAAGCTCATGATTCATGGGAGCAAAGTACATTAAGCTTAGATAATTTAAAAGATATAAATAAAAGAACTTCCATTAGTGCATATAAGGGGAAGGCTCCTAAAGATATAGAAAAAATGATTCTAGCGTATAGTGAAAAAGAAGAAATAGTATGGCAGAAGTTATTAAGAAATGTAATAAACAGCAGTAGAGTCGGATATAAAAAGACTATAACAAGAAAAGATAGAAGACAACCTGATAGACTTGATATAAGAGGCAAACTTCCTAATTCTATTCCAAAGATAATAGTAGCAATAGATATCTCTGCATCAATGAGTGATAGCGAAGTTAAAAGCATCATGAAAGAGATATTATCATTATGTAAGAATAAACTAGGGATTATACAAGTAATTGAATGTGATAAAGAAATCCGAAGGATATATCAGTTAAATACCATAAAAGATATAAAGCCTAGATTGGATAAGCATGGTGCCACTTGTTTTTCACCAGTATTTGAGTACATTAAAGAGAATAATTTAAGAAATGAAGTTGTAATCTATTTTACTGATGGAGTAGGTGAAGAAAAACTTAGAGTAAAACCTATTAATTATAGAACTATTTGGGTATTAACTTCGGATGAACAGTTATCGTTAGAAACCTCCTATGGAGCTGTAACTAGGTTAGAAAGAGTTCAAAAGGAGAAATATGATAATACTTATGGGTTACAAGCCTTAAGAGAAGCTATTCATGATTGGGCAAGGTAGGCTATATAAATAAAAAGTAGAGGGGAATCCTCTACTTTTTATTTATAGTAACTCAATTTTTGAGTTGAAATTCTTTATTATAGTTAGATTAATGACAGCCAGAACAAGTGCCACAACCAGATGATTCTGGTTCTATAACAGGTCTTAGACTTAAGCCTCTACCATCATTTTCATCAGTTGATAGAATGATAAATC
The DNA here is from genome assembly GCF_016765615.1 of Clostridium paridis. Taxonomy (GTDB): domain Bacteria; phylum Bacillota; class Clostridia; order Clostridiales; family Clostridiaceae; genus Clostridium_T; species Clostridium_T paridis. The sequence goes on from NZ_JAESWA010000029.1 coordinate 31,227, forward strand.
CACCAAATTCATCAACTAGTGCATTATCAGCAAAAAATGTAATATCGTTAACTTTTTCAACAGTATCAGATTCCTTTGGTTCTTCTATTGAAATATTGAACGCAGGACCACTGCAACCATATCCTGCAAGATTAATTCTTACATTAAAGTCAGCAATATCATTTTCACCTAAAAAGCCTTTAAATTCAGTATAGGCTTCTTCACTTAATATAAATTTACTCATACAATTCACCTACTTCTCATTAATGATAATAATTATTGTTTACATTATAGTTTATTTTACTAAAAACTTCAAGAGGGGAAATATAATAATTATTTCTAGTATATGTAAGTTGTGTTATTATAATATTAAGTGTATTTATATTTAGTATTTGATTTATACTATTAATTGAAATAAAATAGAACAAAGGTAAAGCTATAGTTAGGATGTGATTAAATGCCCTTTGATAGAGCATATTATATAGATAAAATTGAAGAGTATAATGCGGTTATTAATGAGAATCAATTAGGAGACTTTAAAATAATAAAAAAAGAAGGAACAGATAAGCCGGTTGAACACTATCTTTTTGAGGTTAATGAAGAGTTTAATAACACTATTTTAGAACTAAGTTCAAGTGATGGAATAATTATGAGTTTATCCCCATTAGAGATAGAAGGGTGCTTTGAAAGTATAAAGAGAGCAAAAGGAAAGGTTGGAGTAGTAGGCTTAGGACTAGGTTATTATGTGCAAGAAATAATTAAAAAACCTCAAGTAAAAGAAGTAATAGTATATGAGAAATCAAAAGAGATTATCAAACTCTATTATGAAAGTTTTAATGAAAATCCAAAGATTAGAATTATAAATGAGGATGCTTTTAGTGCAAAAGGAGAAGAATTTGATTTTTTCTTTGTGGATATGTATAGCTATGAATTGAGCTTAGATGTTGTAAGTGATTATATTAAGTTTAATAAGTTACATAATATTAATGAGTATTCATTTTGGGGATTAGAAAGGTTCTTGTTAAGCTGCCAAATGGAAGACTTAGCTTGGGTATATATCCCAGAAGAATGGTTAAGTATGGTTAGAGATTTATATAATAAATTTGAAGAAACTAAGTATTTCAAAGATTTTAAACCTATGGATGAGTATATAGTTAAAGAAGTTTTGCACGCATTTAGTGAAGTATTATAAATGAAAATGAGCTGTTTCATAACTGAAACAGCTCATTTATTATTTTACTACAATATTAACAAGTCTACCTTTTATAACTATAACCTTAACTACAGTTTTTCCATCGATAGCTGCTTTAATCAAGTCATTACCTAAAGAAGCTTCTTTTATTCCATCTTCACTTAAATCAGAAGGAACATTTATTTTTGCTTTAATTTTTCCATTTACTTGTATAGCTATTTCAACTTCATCCTTAACAAGTGCTTTTGGGTCAAACTTTGGCCAAGCTTCGTTAAATATAGAGTATGAATTTCCTAGTAAACTCCATTGTTCCTCAGAGAAGTGAGGTGCGAATGGAGCAAGAAGTCTTAAATAATCATCAACAACTGATTTTAAGAAATCTAAATTTAGTGTAGGTTCTTGAACATATTTTGAAAGAGCATTTATAAATTCCATCATTCTAGCTATAGCTGTGTTAAATTGAAGCTTATCAGTATCGTCAGTAACAGCCTTTATTGTATTGTGTCTCCAGAAATTAAGCTCTTTTTCAGCTTTGTCTACGGTAGATTTAGAATTATCTCCTTTAGATATTAATTCTCTTGAAGTTTCTAAGATTCTATCAATTCTTTCAACAAATCTATTAACAGATTTAATTCCATCATCACTCCAAGCTCCACCTTCAGTATAAGCAAATCCAAACATCAAATACATTCTAAATACGTCTGCACCATATTGGTTAATATAGTCATCAGGAGATATTGTATTTCCTTTAGATTTACTCATTTTTAATCCATCAGGTCCAAGTATTAAGCCTTGATGAGTTAAGCTTAAGAATGGTTCATCAAAGTTTAGATATCCCATATCTCTTAATGCTTTTGTAATAAATCTAGCATATAGTAAGTGCATACATGCATGTTCTGGACCGCCAACATATTTATCGACTGGTAGCATCTTATTTATTGTTTCAGGATCAAAAGCTTTATCATTGTTATGAGCGTCAGCGTATCTTAAATAATAGAAAGAAGAACATACAAAGGTATCTAATGTATCTGCTTCTCTTTTTGCAGGACCTCCGCAACAAGGACAAGTTGTATTTATAAAGTCTTCATTTTTTGCTAGAGGTGATTTCCCATCAGGAGCAAATTCAACATCATAAGGTAATTGAACTGGTAGGTCCCTTTCAGGAACAGGAACAGTTCCACATTTTTCACAATGAATTATTGGAATTGGTGAACCCCAGTATCTTTGTCTTGAAACTAACCAGTCTCTTAATCTGTAATTAACCTTTTGTTCGCCTAAGTTATTTTTAGCAAGCTTTTCAACAAGTTTAACCTTACCTTCTTCTGTTGTTAATCCATCAAATTCTTCAGAATTTGTCAATACACCATATTCGCAATATGGAAGTTCAGGAGAAGAGCCGTCTTTTGCATTAATAACTCTTTCAATTGGTAAGTTAAACTTTTGAGCAAAAGCAAAATCTCTTTCATCATGGGCAGGAACAGCCATTACAGCACCAGTACCATAAGTAGCTAAAACATAGTCTCCAACCCATACAGGAACTTCTCTTCCGTTTATAGGATTAATAGCATAGGATCCTGTAAATACTCCGGTTTTTTCTCTAGAGATTGATTGTCTTTCTATATCAGATTGCTTTTTAGCCTCTTCTTTATAAGCATCGACAACTGTTTTTTGTTCAGCTGTTGTAATTTCATCTACTAATGGATTCTCAGGAGCTAAAACTACATAAGTTACACCATATAGAGTATCAACTCTTGTAGTAAATACATCAAAACTTAAGTCAGAATCTTTTAAATTAAAGGTAACTTGAGCACCAGTTGATCTTCCTATCCAATGCTTTTGCATTGCAACAGTCTTTTCAGGCCAATCTAATGTATCAAGCTTTTCTAATAATTCATCTGCGTAATCAGTTATTTTTAAGAACCATTGAGTTAGGTCTTTTTTTGTAACCTCGGTAGAACATCTTTCACATGCACCATCTATAACTTGTTCATTAGCAAGAACGGTATTACATGATGGACACCAATTTACAGGAGCTTTCTTTCTATATGCTAAACCTTTTTCATATAGTTTTAAAAATACCCATTGAGTCCATTTGTAGTAGTCAGGAAGGCAAGTAACGACTTCACTTTCCCAGTTAAACATAGCTCCCATAGCTTTAAGCTGCTTTTCCATAGTTTCTATGTTCTTTAATGTTGAATCATGTGGATGAATTCCTGTTTTAATTGCATAGTTTTCAGCCGGAAGTCCAAATGCATCGAAACCCATAGGTTGGAATACATTGTAGCCATTCATTCTTTTAAATCTTGCCCATGAGTCTACTGGACCATAGTTAAACCAGTGTCCTGCATGAAGCTGACTTCCTGATGGATAAGAAAACATTTCTAATACATATAATTTCTTATCTAAATTTTCTTTATCAAACTCATAAAGTTTTGTTTCTTCCCATTTATCTTGCCACTTTTTATCAATGGAAGTTCCGTAGTTTCCCATAATTTTTCCTCCTTAAAATATAAAAATAAAAACCTCTCATCTCATAATTAAGAGACGAAAGGTTACATTCCGCGGTACCACTCTTGTTAGAATAAATATATTATTCTCACTTAAAACCTTAACGTGGTTAACGTCTTTGCTTTTACAAAGAAGCTCATAGACAAGTTCATATTGTTTCAATGCTATTTTACACCAACCAATAGCTCTCTATAAATGAAGTTCAATACTACTACTTCTAATCAATGCATTGAATTATTACATTATATGTTATTATATGATATTTCTATTGGTAAATCAAGAATGAAATTAGGAGGATATATTTTGGCATAAATAAATCTTAAGATTTTATAATTTTTAATTATAAGGTACTCAAAAATAAAAATAATTATATATAATATATCAAAAGGAGAGTGTTGAAATGAGCTTTTTTGGTAATATTATATGGATTATTTTTGGTGGGTTAATACACAGTATAGCATGGTTATTTTTTGGAGCACTTTGGTGTTTGACTATTGTGGGTATACCAATAGGAGTACAATGCTTTAAAATGGCATCACTGCAGTTTGCACCTTTTGGAAAAGAGGTAGTTACAGTTGATAATGGAGGAGTAGCTTTCTTGGCTAATATACTTTGGATCATTTTTGGAGGAATCGAGCTTGCATTAGGTAACTTAATATCAGGTGTGATTTTATGTTTAACTATTGTAGGAATTCCCTTTGGATTGCAGTTTTTTAAATTAGCACAGCTTAGTTTAATGCCGTTTGGAAAAGAAATTAGATAAGTTAATAGAGTTTGTAAGGGAATTGTAAGAATTACAGAGGTTACTTTGTAATTCTTTTATTTTACCATTTATCTTAAGGTGGTTCCTTAGGAGGTGATATAATATATGGGAGAAGAGATGAGGGGGAAAGTATATGACTAAAGAGAACATATTGGTAGTAGATGATGAAATAGAAATAACAGATGCAATAGAGATATATTTAAGAAATGAAGGATATAACGTATTTAAAGCTTATGATGGACTAGAAGCCTTAGATATTTTAAGTTCAGAAGAGATACATCTTATTATTATGGATATTATGATGCCTAAAATGGATGGAATGAGAGTTACATTAAAGATTAGAGAAAGCAAAAATATACCTATAATAATGCTATCAGCAAAATCTCAGGATACAGATAAGGTATTGGGACTTAACTTAGGAGCAGATGATTATATTACAAAGCCTTTTAATCCAATAGAATTAATAGCTAGAGTAAAATCACATTTAAGAAGATATATAAAGTTTGGCAATTATGTTGGAGAACCTGAAGGAGCTCTAGTAGTTGGAGGATTATATTTAAATAAATTAACTAAGGAATTTAAAGTAGACGGACAAGATGTGAAGGTTACTCCTCTAGAATTAAAAATTCTTACCTTACTTATGGAGAATAAGGGAAGAGTATTTTCAATTGAAGAAATATATGAAAGAGTTTGGAATGAGCCATCTTTTAATGCAGATACGGTAACAGTTCACATAAGAAGAATAAGAGAAAAAATAGAAATAAATCCAAAAGAACCGAGATATTTAAAGGTGGTGTGGGGAATTGGCTATAAAATTGAAAAACAATAAATTTATATATTTTTTATGTCTTATAATATTAATTTCTTCATTATTTGCTCAAACGATAATTGTGCCAGAACTTATAAGAGGATATGGCTATAGGAATACAAGCTTTATAGATTCAGATAATTTTAAGTCTAATCTCTTTGATTTTTATGGTACATTAATGGATTCATACTCAAAGTATGGAGCTGGAGAAGATAGTGATAGATTTAAGGAAATTTCTAAGACTGATATACAAAATAGGTTAAAGGTACATGAAGATGAGTATAATTCTATAAAGGTTCAGTTAGATCAGATAAAGGAAAATGAAAAAAATGACTCAAGTAACACTGTGAATAATGGTGTAACAAATGAAGTAATAACTGGAGGAGTAACTACCTATAGCGTACCAGAGTTAGGAAATTTTAATACTTATGCTGAGGGGCTTGCTTTATTTAATAATCTCCATAAAGCAACAGAGGAAGATGTAAAGAAGGAAATATTATCAGAGAAAAAATCAGAATATCAAAGTTTGGAAAAAGTGTTTGATATTTATAAAAATTTACAATATGTAATTTATAATGGTGAAAATGATAAAATATTAAAAACAAACTTAGAAAAAGAATTTAGTAATAGTGAGGCAATTAAAAACTTACAAAAGGATGCTAGATTCTATGTGCTATTTGATGGAGCAAAAGCAGGAAATATTTTAGAGAATGTAACAGGAACTATTAATGGTAATTACTTTAATAATTATGATTCTAGATCCTTTGATGCAGTAAAAAATGAAAAAATAAAGCTGCTGATAATGCTACCTCAAAAGCTGTATTATCAAGATAATATAAAACAAGCTGAAGATAGATTTTTATATGGACAAAATAATTTTATGAAATTTGCTATTTCAGAAGGAGTAGCAGTTGTATTACTTTTATTATCTTTAATATATGTAATAAAGCATAGAAGAAATTTAATTGATAATTTTGTAGTTAGAGCATACGGGAAACTATGGTTAGAGATGAAATTAGTATTGAACATTTTTATTGCTTATGTGATAAATTTCTTTACTAGCATATTATTCAATTTTCATGGTACGGAGCAAATTATAGTTTTATCTATTTATTTCATAATATGCACCTATATCCTACTGAGAAAAAGAGTTAAGCTAATTGGAATAAAAGGAGTCATAAAAGAAAGCAGTGTTTTATATAAATTATTTAACCAAGTAAAGAAAGTATTTTTAGTAAAATCAATAGGAATAAAAGTGAGTATATTTGTTCTATTAACACTAATATTCATCTTTGCACTATTCTTAATTCCAATATTAAGAAGCTTAACACTTAGTATCATTATAATTTTAGTTTATATAATTCCTTATTTAGCTTTAGTGGGCTATTACGGAATGAAGTTTACAGTGGGTTTTAGTAAGATTGTAAAAGGTTCAGAGATGATTTGCAGTGGAGATTTAAATTACCAAATAGATGAAAAGCAAATTGGAACCTTAGGTACATTAGCTAAAAATATAAATAGCATAAAAAGTGGTTTAGAAAAATCAATTAAGAATGAAACAAAAAGTGAAAGAATGAAAACGGAGTTAATTACAAATGTTTCCCATGACTTAAAAACACCACTAACTTCAATAATTAATTATGTTGATTTGATAAAAAAGGGGAACTTATCTAGCGAAGACATCCAAGATTATATAAAGATTATAGATAGAAAATCCCAAAGATTAAAAACACTAATTGAAGATTTGTTTGAAGCCTCTAGAGCTGCTAGTGGAGAAATAGATTTAAATATGGAAAGACTTGATATTGTCGCCTTACTAAAGCAATCCTTGGCAGAATTTGAGGAAAGAATAAAAGAAGGTTCTCTAGATTTTAGAGTAAATACACCAAGTGAAAAAATATATGTTATGGTAGATGGTAAAAGAACTTGGAGGGCATTTGAGAATCAAATTATTAACATTTTAAAGTATTCTTTGGATAATACAAGAGTATATATTAATGTTGAAAGACATGAAAATGAAGTTGTAATTATAATGAAAAATATTTCAGCCTACGAAATAGATTTTAATAATGATGAAATAACAGAACGGTTTAAGAGAGGAGATAAATCAAGAAATACAGAAGGGTCAGGCTTGGGGTTAGCCATTTCAAAAGGACTTACAGAGCTTCAAAGGGGAGAATTTAATGTAGAAGTTGATGGAGATTTATTCAAAACAATAATGAAATTTCCCATTGTAGGATAAAAATCAAAAAAAATATAAATAAATTTTGGAAAAACTCTTTACAACTAATAATTATTATTATATAATAAAACATGTCGAGAGAATTTAAAATAATAAAATAAATATAATAAAATTAATTTCTTAGGAGGAGTTTAATATGAAAAAATTTGTTTGTACAGTATGTGGATATGTTTACGAAGGAGAAGTTGCTCCAGAAAAATGCCCAATTTGTGGAGCTGGTGCAGAAAAGTTTGTTGAACAATCAGGAGAATTAAATTTTGCTGATGAACATAGAATCGGAGTAGCTAATGGAGTAGATGAAAGAATAATTCAAGGTTTAAGAGAAAACTTTACTGGAGAATGTACAGAAGTAGGAATGTACTTAGCAATGTCTAGACAAGCAGATAGAGAAGGATATCCAGAAGTTGCAGAAGCTTATAAGAGAATAGCTTTTGAAGAAGCAGAACATGCTTCAAAGTTTGCTGAATTACTTGGAGAAGTTGTTGTAGCTGACACTAAGAAAAATCTTCAAGCAAGAGTAGATGCAGAACATGGTGCTTGTCAAGGTAAAAAGGATTTAGCTACTTTAGCAAAACAATTAAACTTAGATGCAATTCATGATACAGTACACGAAATGTGTAAAGATGAAGCTAGACATGGAAAAGCATTTAAAGGATTATTAGATAGATATTTCAATAACTAATAATTTATATAAAAAAGAAGATACATAGGGTATCTTCTTTTTTTATTTTATGTTGGATTCTCTTCTGAGTAGTGAGTATATAGTTACATCATAAAAATTATCTTTACTTTGATGGTGCTCTCTTAGTATTCCTTCTTTTATAAAATTCATGCTTTCCAATACTTTAATTGAGGCAGTGTTTTCAGGCTTTACATAAGCCTCAATTCTATTTAGTCTATAATCATTAAAACCGTAGTAAATTAATGCAGTTAAGGATTCCTTCATATAACCTTTTCCCCAGTAATTTCTGCCGAGTTCATAACCAATTTCTCCAATATGACCTTGATTTAATATTCCCTTAATAAAACCACAAGTTCCAATTAAAATATTATATTCCTTAGAAAAAATACCCCATCGAAACCCTCTATTTTTTAGGTGTAATTTATTAAAATAGCCTATGATCTCTTTTGCTTCATCATTAGTTTTTAGTGAATCAATATTAAGATATTTAGTTACCTCATCATCAGACCAATAATTAAATAAAACTGAGGCATCCTTTTCTTGCAGTTTAGTGAGTAACAATCGAGGAGTTTCTAAAACTACTATGTCTTTTCTCATTTGTTCTATCACCTCATGTGAAAGAGTATTAATATTAATACTAATATATGATACACATAAATGATTGACATTATAATAAATTTTCAGTAAAGGATTTCTTAATATTGACAGAGAATAATCTTTAGTATACAATGGAAAAAAGAATTTTACAGAATTTCTCACAGGAGGTTATCATGCTTACAAGAATTAACAAAATAGCAGGACAATTTTTTGGATACTTTTACTTTAGCTGGGGCTTTTATTTTAGCGCTGGTCAATTGTTCTGTAATAAAATAGTTGTTAATTCCTAATGAGTAAGGATAATCTTAACTAAACTTTTAATTATAAAAAATTACCTTGGATAATAAGGCTCATTAGATGGGCCTTATTTTTTTTACTCTTTAGGACTGTATAATATTTTAAAGTTGTGGTTTGCTTTATAAGTTTCAATTACATTTTAAGAATTAGTTAGGTTTTCCTAAAGAGTAAAAAATAAAATTAGTTGCCTGCCAGATTTTCCTCACATACGTTCAGAAAGGCAGATGCGAGAAAAAATCGACGGCTTTTAATAGCCTTGACGATTTTTTATATAAAAAATCTATAATTTAAGGGGGCATTTATTAATGATTGTAATTTTAAAACCAAAAACACCAAAGGCAGAGGTGGATAGTTTAACAAAAGCAATAAAAAATCTTGGGGTAGAAGTACATCCTGTAATAGGGAAAGAATTAATGATATTGGGGTTAATTGGGGACACTAGTAAGATTGATCCTAATAAAATTGAAGCAAATAGGAATGTTGAAAGGGTTATGCACGTTCAAGAACCATTCAAGAAAGCTAATAGAATGTTTCATCCAGAGAATTCTAAGGTAGATGTAAATGGCATTACTATTGGGGGTAAAAAGATTGCACTTATAGCAGGTCCTTGCTCAGTAGAAAGCGAAGAACAAATAATATCAATTGCTAAAAGTGTAAAAGCATCCGGGACGCAGTTATTAAGAGGAGGGGCTTTTAAGCCAAGAACTTCACCATATAGTTTCCAAGGACTAGAAACTGAGGGGTTAGACCTTCTTAAGGTGGCAAGAAAAGAAACAGGAATGCCAATTGTAACAGAAATTATGTCTACACAATATTTAGATAGATTTGTTGAAGATGTTGATATTATACAAGTTGGAGCGAGAAATATGCAAAACTTTGACTTGCTTAAGGAATTAGGAAAAACAAATAAAACCATTCTTCTAAAAAGAGGGTTATCAGCAACAATAGAAGAGTTATTGATGTCAGCAGAATATATTATGGCTGGTGGAAATAATAATGTAATTCTTTGTGAAAGAGGTATAAGAACATTCGAAACTTACACAAGAAACACATTAGACTTAAGTGCAATACCTGCAATTAAAAAATTAAGCCATTTACCAGTAGTAGTAGATCCTAGTCACGCGGCAGGGAAGAATTGGATGGTAGATCCTCTTTCAAAAGCAGCAATAGCAGTTGGAGCAGATGGACTTATAATTGAAGTACACAATGACCCAGTCAATGCACTTTGTGACGGACCACAATCTATAAGACCAGAAGAATATGACAAGTTAGTAAAGGAATTATCACTAATTGCAGCTGCTGTAGGAAGAGAAATATAATTTTTAGGGGGGATTGCATTGAATTTAAAAGTAAATCTAGGAGAAAATTCATATCCCATATATATTGAAAAAGGAGCATTAAATAGGCTATCAAGTTTAATAAAAACTGATTTAAAAGCTGAGAAAATAGCGATTATTTCAGATGAAAATGTATATGGAATATATGGAGAAAATATAAAAACTTCACTAGAAGAAGTTGGATATAAAGTAGAATCAATAGTACTTCCACCAGGGGAAAAGACAAAATCTTTTAATACTCTACCACGTATTTATAATGATCTTCTAGAATTTAAACTAACAAGAAGCGATTTAATCATAGCATTAGGTGGCGGAGTTATTGGAGATCTAGCAGGATTTGTTGCTTCAACTTTTTTAAGAGGTGTTCCGTTTATACAAGTTCCAACATCACTTCTAGCACAAGTGGATTCTAGCGTAGGAGGTAAAGTAGGAGTTGACTTAGAGAAAGGCAAAAATCTTGTAGGGAGTTTCTATCATCCTAGAATGGTAGTAATAGACCCGGATGTTTTAAATACTCTTTCAGATAGATTTCTTAGAGATGGATTAGCAGAAGTAATAAAGTATGGTTGTATAAAAGATAAGAATCTTTTTGAAAAATTAAAGAATCTCAAAGATGAAGAAGATCTCATGAACAATATTGAATCTATTATATTTACTTGTTGTGATATTAAGAGAAGAGTAGTTGAAGAAGATGAAAAAGATACAGGAGAAAGAATGCTTTTAAATTTCGGGCATACACTAGGGCATGCTATAGAGCAATATTATAATTATGAAAAATATTCTCATGGTGAAGGTGTAGCCATTGGAATGTATGAAATAATGAAAGTAGCAGCTAAAAAATCTTTAGTTAATTACAATGTTTCAGAAGAAATTAGAGAAATGTTGATAAAGTACAGATTACCGTATTCATTAGAAAGTGAAAATAAGAATCAATTAATTGAAGCAATAAAACTCGATAAAAAATTTTTGAATAATGCCCTAAACTTAATATTACTAAAGGGTATAGGAGAAAGTTATATTTACAAAACAAAAGATGACTTCTTCGAGAGTCTATAATTTTAGGAGGATATTATGGATAAATTAACTATTACTCCAGGAAAGTTAAAAGGGGAAGTTAAAATACCTCCTTCAAAAAGTATGGCTCATAGAGCAGTTATCTGTGCCTCCTTAAGTAAGGGGAAGAGTAAAATAACTAATATAGAATTCTCAGAAGACATTATAGCTACTATTGAGGCAATGAAGTCATTAGGAACAGAAATAAAAGTTTTCGAAGATTACTTAGAAGTTGATGGAAAAAATACTTTTGCCCAAAGTGTAAGATTAATTGATTGTAACGAATCAGGTTCAACCCTCAGATTTATGGTTCCTATAGCTTTAGCAAAGGATGCAAAGACCAACTTTATTGGCAAAGGCAATTTAGGAAAAAGACCTTTAAATACCTACTATGCAATATTTGATAGACAGGGCATTAAATATGATTATGAAGATGGTGTTCTTGACTTGAATGTTGAAGGAAAGTTAAAGGGTGAAGAATTTAAAGTAAGAGGGGATATTAGTTCTCAATTTATTAGTGGATTATTATTTGCACTTCCTTTATTAGAAGAAGATTCAAAAATAACAATTACAACTAAGCTTGAATCAAAAGGATACATTGATTTAACTCTAAGTATGCTTGAACTTTATGGAATAGAAATTATAAATAATGACTATAAAGAATTCATTATAAAAGGTAACCAAAGCTATAAGGCTAAGGATTATAGAGTAGAAGGGGATTTTTCTCAAGCTGCATTTTTCCTTGTAGCAGATGCAATTGGCAGTGATGTTTTAATTAAAGATTTAAATGTAAATTCTCTACAAGGAGACAAAGAAATTTTAGATATTATCGCAAGAATGGGCGGAGAAATAGAAGATAATTCTGCAGGCATAAAAGTAGTAACAAAAGATAAGAAAAATACAGTAATTGATGCGTCTCAATGCCCGGATATAATACCAGTTTTAACAGTTTTAGCCGCAGTTACTGAAGGAACAACAAATATAATTAATGCCGAAAGGTTAAGAATCAAAGAATGTGATAGATTAAAGGCTATATCTACCGAATTGAATAAACTAGGTGCGAATGTGAAAGAACTTGAGGATTCTCTAGTTGTAGAGGGGGTAGCTAGCTTAAATGGTGGAGTAGTACATTCATGGGATGATCATAGAATTGCTATGAGTTTAGCTATAGCTGCGACCTGTTGCACGGATAAAGTAATAATTGAAAATCCAAATTGCGTAAAAAAATCCTATCCAAGTTTTTGGAGAGATTATAAGAATTTAGGAGGAGAAATCAATGAGTGGAGTTTGGGGCAATAAAATTCAAATATCAATATTTGGAGAATCACATGGAAATGCCATAGGTATTAATATAAGTGGACTTCCATCAGGTGTACTCTTAGATATGGAAGCTATAAACGAAAAGATGGAAAGAAGAGCACCAGGAAGAAGTAAAATTTCTACTGCTAGAAGTGAGGCTGATAAGGTAGAGATTTTAAGTGGTGTTTTTGAAGGAAGAACTACAGGGGCTCCCCTTTGTGGAATAATAAGAAATAGTGATACTAGAAGCCAAGATTATTCAAAGCTTAAAGATTTAATGAGACCAGGACATTCAGACTATCCAGCTAAGATAAAATATCAAGGATTTAATGATTATAGAGGTGGAGGTCATTTCTCAGGCAGAATAACTGCTCCATTAGTTTTTGCAGGGGCTATAGCAGAGCAAATATTAAGAGAAAAAGGTATTTATATAGGTGCTCATGTGAAGTCCATAAATAATATTGAAGATGATAGCTTTAATCCACTAGAAATAACAAAAGAGCAATTAAATTCTTTAAAGGGTTCTGACTTATCAGTACTAAATAATGAACAAGGCGAAAAAATGAGAGAATTGATTCTTCAGGCAAAGAAGGAAGGAGATTCTTTAGGTGGAGTTGTAGAATGTGCGATAGCAGGTATACCAGCAGGTGTTGGAGATCCGTTTTTCGATTCAGTAGAAAGCACATTAGCACACCTAGTATTTTCTGTACCCGCAGTAAAAGGTATCGAATTTGGGGCTGGATTTGATATTACGAAGATGAAAGGGTCAGAAGCAAATGACAGTTATTATTATGATGGTGACGAAATAAAAACTAAAACAAATAATAACGGAGGAATATTAGGAGGAATTTCAAATGGAATGCCTATAATATTTAGAGCTGCAGTTAAGCCCACATCTTCAATCATAAAGGTTCAAGATACTATAGATGTAAATAAAAAACAAGAAGATAAGCTGCAAGTAGTAGGAAGACATGACCCTTGCATCGTTTCAAGAGCAGTAGTTGTAATTGAAGCTGTAAGTGCTCTTGGAATTTTAGACTTAATGTTGAGGTGAGAAAATGGATGGGTTAGAAGGCTGGAGAAAAAAGATTGATGAAATTGATAGGGAGTTAATGGATTTATTTGAAAGAAGAATGGCTTTAGTTGCAAATGTTGCAAAATATAAAGAAGAAAATAATCTTCCTATATTTCAAGAAGATAGAGAAAAATTAGTAATAGAGAAAAACTTAAATTATATAAAAAGAGAAGAACTTAAAAAGTATGCGGAGGAATTCCTTCAATCATTAATGGATGTAAGTAAGGAATACCAACGTGAAAAAGTCATTAATGGAAAGAATAAAATTAAGATAGCAGAAGTAGATCAGCCTTCAGAAAAGATTGATAATCTAAAGATTGGTTATGGTGGAACTGAAGGATCCTTTTCCGAAGAAGCATTATTAAAATATTTTGGTGAAAATCATAAAAGAAAAAGCTATGAAGAATTTGAAGGGGTATTTGTTGGATTAAAAAATGGTGAAATAGACTATGGTGTAGTACCAATAGAAAACTCCTCAACTGGAGCAGTTAATGATGTTTATGATTTACTTAGAAAATATGGGTTTTATATTGTAGGCGAGGAATCAATTTCTATAACACAACATTTGTTAGGCTGCAGGGGAGCTAAAATAGATTTAATAAAAGAGGTTTATTCTCATACTCAAGGGCTTCAGCAAAGTAGTAATTTTTTGAAAAAATATCCTGTATGGAAGAAGATTCCTAATAATAACACAGCAATTGCTGCAAAATTAATAAGTGAAACAAATGATTGTACCAAAGCAGCTATTGCATCTAAAAGGGCAGCATCAATATATGGATTAGAAATACTAAAAGAAAACATAAATAATGAAGAAAGTAATCACACTAGATTTATAGTAATCGGAAAAGATATAGAAAACTCAAAAGAAAAAGACAGAATATCAGTAGTATTTACACTTGAAAACAAGGTAGGAACACTATTCAATATGTTAAGCTATATTAATAGGAATGGACTTAATATGGTTAAAATAGAGTCAAGACCTGTTGGAAAAGAACCTTGGAAATATTACTTCTATATAGATTTCCAAGGAAATTTGGAAGAGGATTCTGTAAATAACACCTTAAACTTGATTCAGAAAAATAGCTCGTACTATAGATTGCTAGGTGCGTTTAAGGGGGTAAGCTTATGAAGTTATATGGATTATTAGGCGAAAAGCTTGGTCATTCTTTATCCCCAGAAATACATGAACAAATATTTAAGAATCTAAATATAAATGGAAATTATGCATTATTTCAAATAAAAAAAGAAGATTTATCTAAAGTTATAGAAGCAATAAATGTATTAGGTATATCGGGAGTAAATGTTACTATACCATATAAGCAAGAAATAATGAAATATTTAGATTTTATATCTGAAGAAGCTAGAAATATTGATGCAGTGAACACAATTTTATTTAAGGATGGAAAATCTTATGGATATAATACTGATTACTTTGGATTTCAAAATATGCTTAAGAGAGAAGAAGTAATATTAGAAGATAAGATTGCTGTGGTTTTAGGTACAGGAGGAGCTTCTAAGTCAGTAATTCAATGTCTTAGGGATAGTAAGGTTAAGAAGATTTACATGGTTTCTAGAAACAAGGAAAGTATTAAGGGTTACGATAATACAGATATTGTTGTAGTATCATATGAAGAGCTTAGTAATATAAGTGGAGATATGTTAATAAACACTACACCTGTAGGTATGTATCCCAATGTAAATGAAACTCCTGTAAATAAAGAAATAATAAGCAACTTTGAAGTTATTGTAGATATTATATATAATCCTCAAGAAACAAAGTTATTAAAATTAGGTAAAGAACTTGGACTTAAGACTATAAATGGTATGTATATGCTAATAGATCAAGCTGTTAAGGCTGAGGAGATATGGCAAGAAAGAGTTATTGATGAAAATATAAGTAATGAGATATACAATAATCTTTCAAAAGCGTTTTAAATTAGAGGAGTATTTATGGGGAAAAATATAGTTTTAATTGGAATGCCGGGATGTGGCAAGACAACCATAGGAAAGCTAGTATCAGAAAAACTTCAATATGGATTTGTTGATATGGACCAGTACATTGAAGAAATCCAAGGACAAACAATAAAAGATATGTTTCAAGAGGGTGAGACTTTCTTTAGAGATAAGGAAACTATTGCATGTAAGGAATTATCTAAGTGCTCTAGTAAAGTAATCTCAACTGGCGGAGGAGTAATAAAGCGTAGTGAAAATATAGATCACCTCAAAGAAAATAGTATCATAATATTTATTGATAGAAACGTAGAGGATATAATTGGTGATGTTAATATTTATTCAAGACCTCTATTAAACGAGGGAACAGGAAAATTATATGAGCTTTATGAAGAGCGATATGATTTATATAAAAAATATTCCGAATTAACTATTATAAATAAAGGCTCATTAGAAGAAGTAGCAGAAAAGATAGTTTCTAAAATAGCAATAAGTGATATAATTTGAGTAACCATTAATATGAAATGTACAGGGTTTTAAGTTCAACTAACATTTATTCATTCCTGAAAATGTCCAGAAACCGACATTTTCAAACAAGAATAAATTAAGTTTCCTATAAAAAACCCTATATTAGGAGGGAACTATGAAAGTAATGGTTCTAAATGGTCCCAATATCAACTTTGTTGGGATAAGGGAAAAAGATGTATATGGAATAAAATCATATGAAGATATATGTTCATATGTGGTAGAAGAAGGTAAAAAAATAGGATTTGAAGTCGATATTTTTCAAGATAATATTGAGGGAGAATTAATTAACCTCATTCAGAAAGCATATTTAGAAAAGTATCACGGAATTGTTATAAATCCGGGGGCGTACACACATACATCTATAGCTTTATTTGATGCATTAAAAAGTGTATCAATACCAGCAGTAGAGGTGCATTTGTCAAATATCCATAAAAGAGAAGAATTTAGGCATAAATCTTTCACTGCTCCAGCATGTGTTGGACAGATTTCAGGATTTGGTGAGTATGGATATGTATTAGCTTTAAGTGCTTTAAAAGAGCATTTAAATAAATAAATTTGTAGTATGGTAGGAAGTTTAAGAATTAAACTATGGAAGTTTAATTTTTAAGCTAAAGTAAAGCAGGAAAGTAGAAAAATTAAAAATTTAGGAGGATGGTAGAAATGATAGTTATTATGAATAACAAGGCAAAAGATGATGAGATTAAAAAGGTAATGGGAATAGTAGAGGGACTAGGGTTAGAAGCCAATCTTTCAAGAGGTGGATCATTCTGCGTAATAGGATTAGTAGGAGATACCTCTATAATAGATGGAGATAAGCTTATGGCGATAGACGGAGTAGAAAAAGTGTTAAAAGTACAAGAGCCTTACAAAAAGGCCAATAGGTTATTTAAACCTGAAAATAGTATCATAGATGTAAATGGTAATAAGATAGGGGGCAAGAATTTTGCTGTAATGGCTGGTCCTTGTTCTGTTGAATCTGAGGAGCAAATAATTGAAGTTGCTAAAAAAGTTAAGGAATCAGGAGCTAATTTCCTTAGAGGGGGAGCTTTTAAACCAAGAACTTCTCCATATAGTTTCCAAGGCTTAGAGCTTGAAGGGCTTAATTTACTATTAAAAGCTAAGGAAGCTACTGGTTTATCCATAGTTACTGAAATAATGTCTACAGATTATATAGATGTTTTTGAGGAAAAGGTTGATGTAATTCAAGTTGGTGCAAGAAATATGCAAAACTTTGATTTGTTAAAGCAATTAGGAAAAACTAATAAAACAATACTTTTAAAGCGTGGTCTTTCAGCTACATTTGAAGAGTGGATTATGTCAGCTGAGTACATCATGGCAGGTGGAAATGAAAATGTTGTTTTATGCGAAAGAGGAATTAGAACCTTTGAAACATATACAAGAAATACCTTAGATTTAAGTGCAATTCCAGTAATTAAAAAGTTGACTCACTTACCAATAATAATTGATCCTTCACACGCAGGAGGTAAATGGTGGTTAGTAGAACCTATGGCTAAAGCTGCTATAGTAGCAGGGGCTGATGGACTTATGATAGAAGTTCATAATGATCCAGTAAATGCATTAAGTGATGGTGCTCAATCATTAAAGCCTGAAGCATTTGATGATTTAATGAAAAAAGTTAAAGTTCTTGTTGAATTAGAAGAAAGGGAGCTTTAAAAAATTGCTATAGGTAAAAAATATGATAATAACTATAGTTGGATTAGGAGTTATAGGTGGCTCCTTTGCCATGGCTTTGAATGAACTTCAGGAACATGAGATTTATGGAGTCGATGTAAATAAAGAAACCATAGATAAGGCGAAGAAGTTAGGGATAATAAAAGATGGATGTACATCTGGCAGTGACTTCATAAGAAGAAGTGATCTTGTAATTATAGGATTATATCCATCCGCTATATTAAATTTTCTTAAAGAAAACCAAGGTAACTTTAAAAGAGGAGCAATTATTACAGATGTTACAGGTATTAAGGAAACCTTTATTAATGAAGCTTTAGGTATAATACCAAAAGAAGTAGATTTTATTTTTGGACATCCTATGGCTGGAAGAGAAAAAAAAGGGATAGACTTTGCTTCAAAAGAAGTATTTAAAGGGGCTAATTATCTTTTAACTCCGCATAATAAAAATAAGGAAGAAAACCTTAGTAAAATTGAGAGCCTAGTTTTGAAGATTGGATTTAGTAGAGTTAGAAGAATAACTCCAAGAGAACATGATAAAATTATATCATTTACTTCACAGCTTCCTCATGCTATAGCAGTAGCATTAATTAATAGTGATAAAGAAGAGTTTGATACAGGAGCTTTCATAGGAGATTCATATAGAGATTTAACTAGAATAGCCAACATTAATGAAGGGTTATGGAGTGAACTTTTTTTAGGAAATAAGGATAATTTACTTCAAAGTATAGAAAGTTTTCAGGATCAACTGAATAGTATTAAGGATGCTATAATAAATGAGGATAGAGAATCCTTAACTAAGCTATTTAAAGAATCAGGAATAAGAAGAGAAAAACTATAGTAAAAATATAATTAATATAACTTAAGGTATCCATACATTTATTCTTGTAGGATACCTTATTTTTATAAACCTTTTTCAGTTTGTATATTTCTTTCACTTAAAATTTCATATATTGTTTTAGAGGTGGTGTCATCTAAGGAGTAGCCTAAAAGCTCAAGAACCTCTTCTAATTCTTGTTCGGAACTAGTTTCAAACTCAACATAAGGAAATGGACAGAAACTTTTATCATTAATATCTATCTCTATTAAAGTATTTTTGTATTTGTAACTTTCTCTATATTTTTTTATACTTTGAACTAATTCCAATCCTAGAGAATAAAAAATCTTTTTACCAACTTCTCCATCCTCAATAATACATTCATTTTCTTCCATAACTTTAAATCTTTCTTGAGATAGCATCTTTTTTGTTGTCATATAACTAACAATTTTATTATTTATTAAATCATTTACTATTCTTATTCTTGCATATCCTTTTTCGTTTAAAAGTCTTCTGTCTGGATAATCAAAAATATTATTTACTTGATTTTCTTCTTTAACTTTTTCTGCATTAATTTTAACAAGGTTATTTCTTAAGATATCTAAATCAATATCAAGTATCCTAGTTTCAAGTTCTTTCATAAAATCAGTCCTTCCATAAAACTACTAAAAGTTTATATTTATTATAAATCATCAAAATACAAAGGTAAATATGATATAATATGTGAAGTAAAAGATGGCATGTAATTATAAATATAAATCATTCTAAATAGGAGGTCTTTTATGGAGTATATTAATGATATAAATATTTTAGATGCAGTAATTCATATTTTAGATAATAATTCAGACGAGCCGATTCTGAATCAATATAAATTAGATTTAGGGGATGAAGTATATAAATTTATATATAGACATGTGGAGAGAGCTTTAAATGATGAAGAGTTAAAGTATGCAGTATTCAATCCAGAGAGAAACATAGTTAAAGAACTTTCCCAGGAATACTTGAAGGGTGCAAATAATGATTTAGTTGGGATATCTCAAGAAATAGCAAGGCAACTATTCTCGATAATGAAGGGTAATGGTAATATACCATCTTGTGACTTGATGGTAGTGACACTTTCCACTGATCAAGGGCCAATATTAGGAATTTTGAAACTGGATTACGTGAAAAACTTTACACATAAAATTGATTTTGTGGATGATAAAATAGGGATAGGAATAGTACAGCAATTTGGAGGATTGCCAGCTTCATCTCAAAGAATACAAAAGTGTGCATTTATAAAGCCTATAATGGAAGATCAAGAATTTAATTTAATGGTAATTGATAAGCAAAAGAAAAATAAAGATGAAGAAGAGTATGGGACAAACTACTTTATAAATAGTTTATTAGGATGTACCGTTATAACTAATGAAAGAGATATGACTAAAGCATTTATCAAGGCAGCCGAAGCTTGGACTAGAAATAATGTAGTGCAAGATGCAGATAAGGCAGAAAAAATTAGAACAAGTATAAAGGCTAAGCTTAAAGAGGAAGAGAGGATCAATGTACAAGAGCTTTCAAGTGAACTTTTTAGAGAAGAACCAGAAGCTAAAAGAGCATTTGACGATTATATAGCATCCCAAGGTTTAAATGAAGAAGTTCAAGTTGATAAGCAATATGTTGAGAAAAAACTTAAGAGAGTAAGACTTAAGATAGATAAAGAAATAGATTTATATATAGATGAAGAAGCATATCATGATACATCCAAATTTGAAATTATAAGAAATGGTGATGGAAGCATTAATTTAGTAATAAAGCATGTTATGAATTATATAGAAAAGTAATACAATAAAAAAGAGAGTAAATCATATTTAAGGTATAATTCTTTAATGATTTTGCTCTCTTTTAATTTATTAGAATATTATGTGTATAAAATTCTTTCAACGTATAGTAACTGTGGATAATGTAAGTATAGTCTTAATAATATTCAGTTTATAGAATAAAGAATAGAAAGGAGTGGCTCAAAAGTTATTTATAATTAACATACTTTTGAGCCAATGGAGAAATACTAGGATAATTTAATAACAGTAATATAAGCTGTTACACCTTGTCTAGCTAATGCAAACCTTCTTACACAAGGAATAATTCGTAATCTTAGTACAGAATTTGCTGGAACAGTAACTATTGCATTTCCTACTAATTGACCTTCGTTATCTGGCCAGAATAATCTAGTTCCAGGAACTGATACTCCATTAAGTGTTAGTTCAATAGCAGAATCATTAGCATTTACGGCATTTGCAGAATAAACTATTTCATAATCTCCAGGATCAGCTATAGTTATTCTTGTGGAATCTAAAGTTAGGTTATCTGTTGAAGGGCCTTGATTTTCAAATACCTTATAAATTCTTCTATTTGTTGTTGAGGCTTGATTTGTTGTAGAGGCTTGATTGGTTGAAGTAGCTTGATTTGTTGTAGCAGCTTGATTTGTTGTACTGTAAAAGTAGCCATATGCACCAATATCTCCAGTAGCTCCAGTGGCCCCAGTAACCCCAGTAGGACCAGTGGCTCCAGTAGGACCAATATCACCTGTAGGGCCAGTAGCACCAGTAGGACCAATATCTCCAGTAGGACCGGTAGCGCCAGTAGCACCAGTAGGACCAGTTGGCCCAGTAGGGCAATTAACTATAATAGGACATTGTGGACCATAGCAACCTGCAACTGGATTAATATTTGCATTAATTGATTGATTATATATATCTTTATTGGCCTCACCATAGTTAAAGGTGTCATTTGTTGGATTAACCCCATTAGCATGATAATCAAATTGAGTATTATAATTATCTACGTTATCATTATTCAATTATAAACACCTCTTGTTTAAAAAATAATATACTACTAATTATAGTAGTATAGAAGTTTCAAATATGTACCTTAAGTTGGAACAATTGTATATAAAATTATAAAAGAGATGAAGCAATATCCATCTCTTTATAAAATGTTAATTAAATTTGTTAGTATTTTTAAGTAGTTTTACTAGCACTGCCTTTTGTGCATGAAGTCTATTTTCTGCCTCTTCAAATATCTCAGAAGAGTGGGATTCTAGAATTTCAGAAGTTATTTCTTCATCCCTATGAGCTGGAAGACAATGAAGAACAATAGCATCATCTTTTGCATAAGACATTAAATCTTTGTTTATTTGATACCCTTTAAAGGCTTTGATTCTTTTTTCAGTTTCAGCTTCCTGCCCCATACTTGCCCAAACATCAGTAATAATTACGTCTGCGTCCTTAGCTGCCTCTTTTGGGTCATTAGTTAAGATAAATTCTACATTATTTAATTCAGATAGTTCATTTCCTTTAGTTACATAAGCTTCATTAATGGTATATTCATTAGGAGAGGCTATTGATACCTTAATTCCTAACTTTAATGCACCAACTAGTAAAGAATTGGCCATATTATTTCCATCACCTATGAAGCAAAGTTTTAAACCATCAAAAGATGTTTTAAATTCTCTTATAGTCATAAGATCTGCTAATACTTGACAAGGATGTTCATCATCTGTAAGACCATTTATAATAGGAATGGATGAATGTTTTGCAAGTACCTCAACTTCAGCTTGGTCATAGGTTCTAATCATTATTCCATCTAAATATCTAGATAACACTCTTGCAGTGTCTTCTACAGGTTCACCACGACCTATTTGTAAATCCCTTGAACTTAAAAATAATGCATTTCCTCCAAGTTGATACATTCCAACTTCAAAGCTAACTCTAGTTCTAGTAGAGGATTTTTGAAATATCATTCCAAGAGTCTTGCCCTTTAAATGAGGATGTTCTATATTATGCTTATGCTCATATTTTAATTGATCTGCTAAGTTAAGAATGTCTAAAATTTCTTCTTTTGTAAGATCATCCATCTTTAATAAATCTTTATTCATAATAAACCCCCAAAGTCATATTATTATACATTTTCTATTGATTGTAATAAGATACTTAAACCTTTTTCTAGTTCTTCATTTGAGATTATAAGTGGAGGTAACATTCTTAGTACGTTAGGTCCAGCAGTTAAAACTAATAAGCCATTATCTAAGGCTGCTTTTTGAATCTTTGAAGCTTCTTCAGTAATTTCTATACCTATCATTAGGCCCATACCTCTTACTTCTTTAACTTTTGAGGAAGAAGCATTCTTAAAGAATGTTTTAATTAAGTTACATTTTTTAGAAACCTCATTTAAAAAGCTATCATTAGAAACTATATTTAGAACTTCTAAAGCACCAGAAGTGACCACAGGATTTCCTCCAAAGGTTGAACCATGATCTCCTGGTTTAAAAGTTTCTTGGAGTTTTTCATTACATAAAACAGCTCCTATAGGAAGGCCCGCCCCTAAGCCTTTTGCTAAAGTTATTATATCTGGCTCAACATTAAAATTATT
Source organism: Clostridium paridis (assembly GCF_016765615.1). Lineage (GTDB taxonomy): Bacteria > Bacillota > Clostridia > Clostridiales > Clostridiaceae > Clostridium_T > Clostridium_T paridis. Next base: position 54,453 of record NZ_JAESWA010000029.1, read on the forward strand.
AAAACCGTATAATTTCCCTGTTCTTCCTATACCACATTGAACTTCATCAAATATAACTAATAAGTCCTTTTTAGTAGCTATTTTAAAGATTTCATCAACAAAATCTTTTTTTAGTGGATTAACTCCGCCTTCCCCTTGTATAGCTTCTATCATAATTGCACAGGTAGATTCATCTACACATGATATTAATGAATCTATATCATTAGCGTCTGTATATTTAAAGCCTTCAGTAAAAGGGTAGAAGTATTTATGAAACTTTTCTTGTCCAGTAGCCTTTAAAGTTGTTATAGTTCTACCATGGAAGCTTTTATTTAAGGTGATAATTGTATTTCTACCTTCTCCATATTTATCATAACTATATTTTCTTGCAAGCTTTATGGCACCTTCGTTTGCTTCAGCTCCAGAATTAGCAAAAAAAACTTTCTTCATGTTAGATATTTCAGTTATCTTCTTTGCAAGCTTTAAGACTGGTTCATTTAAAAAAATGTTAGAGGTATGAGCAAGCTTTTTAACTTGTTCAGTAACCGCATTTACCCAACCTTCGTGACCATATCCAAGAGAAGATACACCTATTCCAGATGTAAAATCTATATATTCATTTCCGTTTATATCATATAACTTACTTCCTTTGCCATGATCTAATACAATAGAAAGGTTAGCATAAGTGTTCATTAAGTTTTCATTTGCCCCAAGTAAATTATCCATTACAATTTCCCCCTTAATAAATCATAGTTCCAATACCCTCATCTGAGAATAATTCTAGAATTAAAGAATGTTCAACTCTACCATCTATAATGTGAGCCTTTTTAACACCCATTCTTACTGATTCCATACAACAACCTATTTTAGGAATCATTCCTCCTTGTATAACATTTTCTAGATGAAGTTTTGGAATTTCATGTAATCTTAATTCAGATATAAGAGTTGAAGGATCTTTTGGATCTCTCATGACTCCAGGAACATCTGTAAGAAGCATAAGACTTTCAGCTTTTAGGGCTGAAGCAATCTTAGCTGCACAGGTATCGGCATTTATGTTATATACTTTTCCATCCTCACCTAATGCAACACTACCTATAATAGGGATGTATCCATCTGCAAGAGTTCTTTCAATTATTTCAGTATTAACCTTAGTAATTTCCCCTACGTTCCCTAGATCAATTTCACTAGATAGTTTTTTTGCTTTTATCATAGAACCATCCATGCCACATAGACCTATAGCTTTTCCTCCATAACCTTCAATTAACTTTACTAAGTCTTTATTAACCTTGCCACCAAGAACCATTTGTACAATATCTATTGTTTCTTCATCGGTGTATCTTAATCCATTAATAAATGTGCTTTCTTTATTAATCTTCTTCAAAAAGGAGGAGATGTCAGGACCACCACCATGAACCACAACAACATTTATGCCAACACATTTCATCAATATAAGATCATTAATAACTCCTTGTTTCAAGTCTTCATTAATCATAGCATTTCCGCCATATTTAACTACTATTGTTTTACCAGAGTATTGTTGGATGTATGGTAGTGCCTGAACTAATATATTTGCCCTTTCAATATGGTTCAATTTCATTTTCCTCCTTTAAGATCTATAATCTCCGTTTATTTTTACATAATCGTAAGTTAAGTCGCAGCCCCAACATGTTACAGTATTACTCCCTGCTTTCATATCTACTAGTATTTGAATTTCTTTTTCTAAAAGTATATTCTTAGCTATTTCTTCGGAGAAATTCAAGGGACTTCCATTTTCACAAACTTTAATATCACCAACAGAACTTCCAAAAGTTAAATCAACTTTTAATGGATCAAAATCAATGCCTGAATATCCTAAAGCGCATAGAATTCTACCCCAATTAGCATCGCTTCCAAATATTGCAGCCTTTACTAAGCTTGAAGAAATAACTGACTTACTAAGTAGCTCACCTTCCTCTTCAGACTTGGCATTAAGCACAGTACATTCAATTAGTTTTGTGGCACCTTCACCATCTTTAGCTATCATTTTTGCTAGAGAAATTGTTATTGTCTTTAAAGCCTCTAAAAATAAAAGATAATCCTCATTTTCTTCATCTATTAGGTTATTTTCTGCAAGACCATTTGCTAAGATGGTTACCATATCGTTGGTTGAAGTATCTCCATCTACTGAGATACGATTATAACTGATGTTAACACTGGCTTTAAGTGCCTTATCTAGTAGAGTAGGAGATATGTTTATATCTGTAGTTATAAAAGAAAGCATTGTTGCCATATTAGGGTGTATCATACCAGAGCCTTTTGCCATAGCACCAATAGTAACTTTTTTGCCAGATAGTTCAAGTTCTAATGCAAGAGTTTTTTCGAAGGTGTCTGTTGTCATGATGGCTTCGGTAGAAGCTAGATATCCATTTTCACTTAAAGAACCAACTAAAGTTGGAATAGAATCCTTTATTTTATCTATATCTAATTGAACTCCTATAACACCAGTTGAAGCAACGATAACATCCTCAGTATTATAATTTAATGAATTAGCTACAAATTCACACATTTTTCTTGCATTAGCTAGCCCCGTATCTCCTGTGCAAGTATTTGCATTACCACTATTTATAATAATTGCTTTAGCTGTATTATTTTTCAAGTGATCTTTTGTTACAAGTAAAGGAGCACCTTTTACTTGGTTTTTAGTATATACAGCGGCAGCATTACATTCTTTTTCAGATATTATTAGAGCTAAATCTTTTTTATTTTTATTTTTTTTAATTCCACAATGGATTCCAGACGAAGTAAATCCTTTTGGTGAGGTTACTCCGCCTTGAATATATTTTATAGTCATAAAAAAGCCCCCTTATTTATTTAGAGTTAAATATAATTTATTACATGAATAGATTAAAATGCAGGAGGAACAAAATCTAAGCCCTCAGCTTCATCAAAACCTAAAACTATATTCATATTTTGTATACCCTGACCAGCAGCTCCTTTAACCATGTTATCTAAACATGAAATTAATATTAATTTATTATTTTCTTCATCATAATGAAGTGAAATATGACAATAGTTTGAAAGCTTAATATTATTTATTTTTGATGCCTCTCCTAAAGGTAGAATTTTTACAAAGGGCTTATTATCATAATAAGTGGAGTATTCTTTATGAAGCTCTTCTAAATCTATTTTGTCTTTTGGAGTAACATATATTGTTGATAAAATTCCTCTGTTTATAGGAAGAAGATGTGGTGTGAAAATTAATTTTACTTTTTCAGAGGAGATTGATGATAGCACTTCTTCAATTTCAGGTGTATGTCTATGGCTGGCTATTTTATATGCACTTAAACTCTCATTACAATCAGTAAAGTGACTGCTTTGAGATAAATTTCTTCCGGCTCCAGTAGTACCAGATTTTGAATCAGCAATTATTCCAGTTGGTTCTATGAGATTCATAGAAAGCAATGGAAGTAATGCTAGTTCAATAGAAGTTGCATAACAGCCAGGATTAGCAACTAATTTACTTTTTTTAATTTTTTCTTTATTGAGCTCTGGTAACCCATAAACTTCTTTTCCATGCAACTCAGGTATATCAAAGTTTTTCCCGTACCACTTTTTATATATAGATTCATCAGAAAGTCTAAAATCTGCCCCCATATCAATGCAGATTTTACCTTTTGATAGTATTTTTTTTGCTATATGCTCACTTAATCCATGAGGAAGTGCTGCAAAAATAACATCACTTTTATCTATAACATCATCCTCTTCTGAACATATTAAGTTAGTAAGTTTATAGAAACTTGGATATATTTCTGATAGATTTTGCCCCTTAAAACTAACTGATGAAATAGCAGCAATTTCAACTTTTTTATGACTCATTAGAAGTCTTATAAGTTCAGCTCCAACGTATCCTGTTCCACCAATTATTCCGACCTTTATCAAATTAGTAGCCCCCTTTTTCTTTTAAAGTAAATACTTATAAATTCCTGTGATCCTGAATAAAGGATTTTAGAATATCTAATTGCATTTTAACTGATTGAGAACTTGGCCCCCCAATAACCTTTCTTTCTTCAACACAAGTCTCCAGTGATATAGCATTATAAATATCTTCTTCAAATTCTGGTGAAAATTCTTTTAATTCTTTTAAAGATAATTCTTCAATATTCTTATTTTCATTTATACATTGTAAAACGATAGCCCCAACAACTTCATGTGCATTTCTAAAAGCAACACCTTTTTTTACTAAATAGTCAGCAACATCTGTAGCATTAGTAAAGCCTCCAAGTGCCCCTTTTCTCATATTATCTTTTTTTACTTTTAGGGTTTTTAACATACCATTAAAAGTTCTAATTGAAAGAAAAGTGGTGTCTAATGCATCAAATAAAGCATCTTTATCCTCTTGCATATCCTTGTTATAAGCTAAAGGAATTCCTTTCATAAAGGTTAGAAGAGTGATTAAGTCCCCATAAACTCTTCCTGTTTTTCCTCTAACTAATTCTGCAACGTCAGGATTTTTCTTTTGAGGCATTATTGAACTACCTGTAGAATAAGCATCATCAAGTTCTATAAAGTTAAATTCTCCAGTACACCATAAGATTATCTCTTCTGAAAATCTTGAAAGATGCATCATTATCATGGAAAGTGTAGAAAGAGTTTCGATGACATAATCTCTATCTGATACAGCATCTAAGCTATTTAAACAAATACCAGAAAAACCAAGCTCTTTAGCAACCATTTCCCTGTCAATTGGGTAGGTAGAGGTTGCTAATGCACCACTACCTAATGGCATTTGATCCACTCTTTTATAACCATCTAATATTCTTCCTATATCTCTCTTGAACATTTCACCATAAGCTAATAAGTGATGAGCAAAAGTTATAGGTTGAGCTTTTTGAAGATGTGTATATCCTGGCATAATAGTTTGAATGTTTTCTTGTGATTTTAATAATATTGTCTCTTGTAAGTCTAAAAGAGTATTAACAAGAGAAGACAAACTCTTCTTTAAATACAACCTTGTATCTAAAGTAACTTGATCATTTCTACTTCTACCTGTATGAAGCTTTTTTCCTTCATCCCCAATGTAATAGGTAAGAGTAGCTTCAATAAAGGAATGTATATCTTCAGAAGATTGATCTATCTCAATAACCCCATTTTCAATTCGTTTATTTATTTCCATTAAGCCATAAATAATTTTTTCGCCGTCTTCTTTTGGGATAATATTTTGATGAATAAGCATTTTGACATGAGCTAGGCTTCCTTCAATATCTTCTTTAAACATCCTTCCGTCTGTTCTTATAGAAGAATTGAAATCATTAACTAGTGTGTCTACGGCTTTTTCAAATCTTCCGCCCCATAACTTCATAATTATTTCACTCCATCCATTTTTGCGTCCATTTTTGCTTTTACTGTAATTGGCAATCCAAATAGGTTAATGAATCCTTCAGAATCTTTTTGGTCATATACTGCATCCTCACCAAAAGTTGCATATTCTTCTGAATATAATGAATAAGGTGAAGAAGTTCCAGCAGTTACTATATTACCTTTATAAAGTTTAAGTTTTACTTCTCCAGTTACTGTTTCTTGAGTTTTATCAACAAAAGATGAAAGAGCTTCTCTTAAAGGAGTAAACCATTGTCCATAATAAACTAACTCAGCAAATTTTAAGGCTACCTGCTCCTTGTAGTGTAGTGTGTCTCTATCTAAACATAAATATTCTAATTCCTTGTGAGCATAGTAAAGTATTGATCCACCTGGTGTTTCATAAACACCTCTTGATTTCATACCAACCAAACGGTTTTCTACCATATCAATAATTCCAACGCCATTTTCTCCGCCAACTTTATTCAATGCTTTGATTAATGAAACCCCATCAAGTTTTTCACCATTTAAAGCAACTGGAATTCCTTTTTCAAAGGAAAGAGTTATATAAGTTGGAGAATCAGGTGCTTTTTCTGGGGATACCCCCATTTCTAATATCTCATCATATTTTGGCTCATTATTTGGATCTTCTAAATCTAATCCCTCGTGACTTAAGTGCCATAGATTTTTATCCTTTGAGTAATTTGTTTCATAAGTTATTTTAATTGGAACATTCTTTTTAATTGCATATTCAATTTCTTCTTCTCTTGATTTAAGTTCCCATATTCTCCAAGGAGCAACTATTGGCATATCAGGTGCGAAGGCTTTTATAGTTAGCTCAAAACGAACTTGGTCATTACCTTTTCCTGTGCAACCATGAGCAATTGCATCAACTCCTTCAGCTTTAGCAATTTCAACCATTCTCTTTGCAATAACTGGTCTAGCAAAGGAAGTTCCAAGTAAGTACTTTCCTTCATAAACTGCACCAGCTTTTAAAGTTGGGAATATATAATCATAAACAAATTCTTTTTGTAGATTTTCAATATATATCTTAGAAGCTCCTGTTTTAATAGCTTTTTCTTCTAAACCTTCTAGTTCATCATCACCTTGACCAACATCGCCTACAACAGCTATAACTTCTTCACAACCATAGGTTTCCTTAAGCCATGGAATAATTATTGATGTATCTAAACCACCAGAATATGCTAATAAGATTTTGTTAAATTTTTTCATTAATAGTACCCCCTTAGAATTACCAATTTGTGATATTATTCATTATAAATCCTAATGAATAATTATGCAATAAATACTTATAAAGTTCTATTTTATTTATAAAATCATTAAAAGTAAAGGTTTAACACGAAATGATATGCAAAAATGTGCATAAAAAATATATATTTATTTATCGTACTACTGTATAAAGCTTAGCATTTATGGTAATAATTTGATGGAATTAAGATAATCTTAAGATATAGATTATGATAAATTAAGGTTATTTATTTATAATAATCTTTAAAAATGAGTATAAAGGAAGGCAAGTTATGATTGAGATATCAAATGTTACCAAAAAGTATAGAATGGGAAAAGAAACGGTTGAAGCTTTAAGAGGAATTAACCTAAAGATTGATAATGGTGAATTCTTAGCTATACTAGGTCCTTCAGGTTCAGGTAAGTCAACTCTTATGCATATAATTGGAGGACTTGATAAACCAACTAGTGGGACAATATCTGTGGAAGGAAAGGATATTTCTAAATTAAAAGATAAGGAGATGTCAAAGTATAGAAATTCTACAATAGGATTCGTTTTTCAAGCTTTTAATTTGGAAAATACACAAACTGCATTAGAAAATGTAATGATGCCATTAATTTTTTCAGGTGCATCTAAAAAGGAAAGAAAGATTAAGGCCTTAAAAGCATTAGAATTAGTAGGATTAACTGATTTGTCAAAACATAAGCCTACAGAAATGTCAGGTGGACAAAGACAAAGGGTTTCTATTGCGAGAGCACTTGTAAATGATCCAGCTATAATATTTGCTGATGAACCTACAGGAAATTTAGATTCTAAAACTGGAAGTAAGATAATGAATGTATTTAAAGAATTAAATGAAAAAGGATATACGATAATTATGGTAACACATAATGAAAAAGAGGCTCTCAGAGCTAATAGAATTGTAAGAATTCAAGATGGTGAAATAGCTCAAGATAGCAGCAGTGACTCTCAAGTAAGGGAGGGATAATAGATGAAGTTTAAAGATTCCATTGGTATGGCGTTTAGAGATTTAAAAAGAAGAAAAGGAAGAACCTTTTTAACTACTTTAGGAATTACTATTGGAACTATGTTATTAATATCAATGGTTGGCCTTGGTATTAACTTCAAAAGAGTTTTACTAGAAAACTTAAATAGTGATGCAAGTAGTAAGCTAATAAGTGTTAGTAATATTAAGAATAATGTGGACACAGATGAGACAATGGATCTAAATTCTGAAAATGATTATAATGCATGGATGGAAGAAAACTCTTTGAAGATAGATAAAACTACACTAGGTGAAATTAGAAAAATTGAAGGTGTAGATAGTATAAGAGCATATATTAGTGATTCGACAAACTATAAGTATACTATTGCAGACAAGGATTATGAAGGAAGTATTAGTTTAATAGGTGCTAATTTAGATGATCAACTAATAACTAATAGTGCAATAAGTGATAAAAGAGAAAGTAAAAAGGACAAATCTATTAATTTTATTAAATATGGTTCTACACTAACTAAAGGGGAAAAAGGACAGGTATTACTTGGAGAAAATGTAATACTTGATAATAAGATAGATAATCCAGAAGCATTAATAGGAAAAACTTTTAAGGTTACAGTTGATACAATTGGTCTAGTAAAAGTAAAACCCTTTGTTAAGGAATTTAAAATAGCAGGAATTATAGATAAAAACTTTACTGAGGCTTCATCAATAGTAGTTAGTGATGAAGATTTGAGTGAAGTATTATCATTTAAGGAATCGTCAAAAAATTACTTGCAAGAGAAAGGATATTCTAATATATCTGTTGCAGCAAAGGATATAAAGAATGTAGATGGCATAGTAACTAAAATTGAAGATTTAGGTTATATGACAACATCAGCACAAGAAATGGCTAAATCAATTAATAAAATGTTAAATGGTATAAGCTTGATATTATCGTCTTTAGGTGTAATAGTTTTAGTGGTAGCTGCTATTGGAATTATTAATACTATGATTATGGCAATATATGAAAAGTTCAGAAGTATTGGTGTAATGAAAGCAGTCGGTGCAAGTTCAAGAGATATAAAAAATATATTTCTAGTACAATCTTCTTCCATTGGATTAATTGGAGGGGTTACAGGAGTTATATTAGGCTTTTCCTTAATTAAATTAGGACAAATTTTTATAAATATATATTTGAAGAGCAAAGGTTACTCAATGACATTAGAGTTCGGATTGCCAATATGGCTTGTAGTTGCTTCAGTTGGTTTTTCAATATTATTAGCTTTAATTGCAGGGATTTATCCAGCAAGCAGAGCATCAAAATTGAATCCTGTAGATGCATTACAAAGTTAGGAGGTGTAACTAAATGAAGTTTACTGATGGAATTAAAATGGCATTTTCAGACATAAGAAGAAGAAAGCTAAGGAGCTTTCTAACTATTGTAGCGATATCGGTAGGAAGCCTTTTGCTTATGGCTATGCTTGGACTTGGAGATACCTTAGCAAAACAGGTTGAGAATATGTTTTCTACATTCTCAGATACACAAGAAATAACTGTATTTAATATTAAACCTTCTGCTGCAGGGTCAGTTAGCATTAATGTAGGAGTACAAGATAAAAATGCAGCTGGTCAAAAAAGAGAAACTAAAAATATTACTACGGAAGATTTAGATAAGATAAGTAAAATTTCTGGAGTGGAATATGTTAAGGCTATATTAGAAACAAAACTAACTGGTGTTACTATAGAAGGAAGCAGTGTACAAAATAAAGGGGTTACATTAAGAGGATATAATTTCAACTACTACAAATCATTCAAAAGTGATTTAGCCTATGGAAATGATTTTTCCAATGATAAAAACGAGATTATTGTTGGTGAGAAGTACTTAAAAGCTATTGGGATAGATAATGGAGAAGATGTTTTAGGTAAGGAAATTACTTTAAAAGTTGATGCACCAGTTATAAATGGAGTAGCAGTAAGACAATCATTCTCTACTAAAGGAAAGATAGTGGGAGTATTAAAAGAAAGCAGTGATGAAAAAAGAAATATAATTTGTTCCCAGCAAGTAGCAGAGGAAGTTTTAAATTATTACTCAGAGAAAACAGATTATTTCAAAGAAACTGGTTATCCAAGCCTTGTTGTAAGAGCAAAAACTCTCGATGATGTTAAAACTATTAATGATGAAGTAAGGAATAAAGTAGGTTTTGAGACATTTACTATGGCAGAATTATCTCAAAAGATGGCAGCAGCTACAAAAAGTTTTAAATTAATCTTTTCTGTTGCTGGAGTAATAGTTATTCTGGTTGCTAGTATTGGATTAATTAATACTATGAATATGAGTATACAAGAAAAGAAAAAAACTATAGGAATTATGAAGGCAGTAGGAGCATCAAGAAGAGCAATAAAAAACATATTTTTAGTTCAAGCAGCTTTACTTGGAATTTTAGGTGCAATTTTAGGTTGTGCTGTAGCAGCTATAATCACAGTTGTACTTAATAGTTATGTTTTAAAAGAAACTCAAGCAGTATTAAGTCTGGTAAACCTAGGAATATGTTTTGGAATAACTTTTGTCATATCAACCATTTCAGGCTTGATGCCAGCATCTAAGGCATCTAAGATGAATGTTGTTGAAATAATTAGTTATGAATAATTAGATATGGTTTTCTAGTAAAACTCAGCTACTGCTGGGTTTTGCTTTGCTTTTTTGCAAGTAGAATATTATATAATATTTTTAAGTAATGTAATATAATGGTTTTATCAAGGGGGAGATAAAATGCGAAATATCTTAATTGTAGACGATGAAGTAGAGATAATTGAGTTGATAGAATTATACTTAGAAAAGGATGGCTATAGGGTTTATAAAGCAGAAGATGGAATTGAAGCATGGAGAATCATAACTAGTGAGAAAATAGATCTAGTTTTATTAGATATAATGATTCCAGGGATAGATGGATATCAATTAGTAAAGAAAATTAGAGAGAGATATAATATACCGGTTATTTTTATATCTGCTAAGAGTGATGCAAATGATCTAATACTTGGATTAGGTTTGGGAGCGGATGATTACATAATTAAGCCATTTAATCCTCTTGAATTAAGTGCAAGAGTTGGAGCACATATAAGAAGATTTACGGAGCTTAAAGGAGAAGAAGCAGAAATTGTTAATGATATAAAGAGTGGAAAGATAATATTAGGGACCCTTGTTCTTGATGAAAATCAATGTATGCTTTTAAAAGATAATAGAGAAATTATAATGACAGTAACTGAATATAAAATCATGAGATTTTTGATGAAAAATCCTAATAAGGTATTTACAAAAAAACAGATATTTGAACAAGTATGGGAAGATGAGTATTACGGAGATGACAATACAATTATGGTTCATATAAGTAATATTAGGGACAAGATAGAGGAATGTCCAAGGTCACCTAAATACCTTAAAACTGTTAGAGGGTTAGGCTATAAATTTCAATGGGACTAAGTGGTGAAAAGATGTTCAAAAAACTTAAGTTAAATAAAATTAAACCATCAGGTATTTTTTTTAAGATTACACTAGGAAATATAGTTATAATTTCTATGACTGTTTTTTTGTTTTTAGTGTTATCTATTGTTTTTGCATTATTTATGGTCAAAGTTTCATCTGATACAATGAAGGATAATAATATAAAAGATTATATAGATTCATTAGTTAAAGAAGACTATGAAAATATAGATGTTTCAGCTTTATCAAAATATGATGGATGGCTTGAAGTACTTAAAGATAACAAAATAGTATATATCAAAGGAAATAAGCTAGATAAAGTAACTGAATATTCTACAGGCGAACTAGTAGATATTTTGCAAGAAACATATAATTCACCTTCAGCTGATGCTAATCTAAAAGAATATGTATTTGGTAAAAGCTTTAAAGATAAGGCTGGAAATGAATTGATTTTATTAGTCAAGTTTCCTGCAGATGAAAATAAGGATACAAAATTAAGGTCAATGATGAATAGTACTACACCAGGCTTTTATTATGATGAAAAAAATTTAGATGAAAAAATAAAAAAGATAATGTTATTGATTTACGGCGGTTTCTTTATAACTAGTTTAATATTCTTATTATTAATAAGTAAGTTGATTTCAAAGAATATAGCTAATCCTATAAAGCATATTATTAAGGGTATTGAGGAAATAAGTAGTGGGAATTACTCAAATAGAATTAATTGTAGAGCAGATAGTGAATTAGCAACTATTAGAGACGCTTTAAATTCAATGTCTGAAAAGATTCAAAAGACAGAAGAAGAAAAAAGTAAGATAGAAGAAAATAAAAAGATAATGATTGCAGATATTTCTCATGATTTAAAGACTCCTATTACCTCAATTGAAGGATATGCAATAGCACTTAGAGACGATATGGTTGCAGATCCTATTAAAAGAAGAAAATATTTAGATTATATTTTAAAAAAAAGTGAAAGAATGAATTATTTAATTGACGAATTATTTTCATTTTCCAAAATGGATGCATCTACGTTTAAATTAAATTTAGAGAAGATTGATATATGTGAATTTTATAGAAGAACTATAATTGAACATCTACCTGAGCTAGAGAAAAGTAAGTTTAGTTACGAGATAAATATATATGATGAACCGATATTTATCAATATTGATAAACAGGAGATGTATAGAGCAATATCAAATTTGATATCAAATTCACTTAAATATAATCCAGTAGGGACAAAAATTATATTTAATTTGATAAAAGTGCAGGAAGAAGTTTTTATTGAAGTAGTTGATAATGGGATAGGAATGGATAAAGATCTTCAAGAAGTAGTATTCAATGAATTTACAAGAGGTGATAAAACGAGAGTAAGTTCAGGAGGAGCAGGACTCGGACTAGCTATTTCAAAAAAAATTATTGAATTGCATGGAGGAAAAATTGAATTATATAGTACATTAGGGATTGGAACATCATTTAAGATAAGTTTAATGCTTAAGCATAATTTATAAAATTAATAGCATTTTTAAATAGATAAGAAAGAAATTGTAGCATAGAGAACAGAGAAATTCCTCAGTTTTCTATGCTATGGTTTAGAAAATATTTTTTATACTAACTTCCTGCAAGTCTAGTATATAATTAGTTGAAAATTTTATAGCATGTAATGAAGCTAAAGCTTCTTCAGAATTATGATATTTGATGTATTGACTTAGCTTTGAAGCTTCTATATTTAAGTTATCAAAGTCAGTATGATTTACATATAAAGCTACTGCAGAGGAATTATCTTTTATGTAATCTATTAATTCTACAGTTTTATCATAACTTTTTTCCCAATTCTCTTCAGTTATTAGTGTCTCAGTTTCTTCAGAGTTTTTCAATATATGTTCACAAATACCAGTGAGTTTCCCATTTGCGTAAAAGAGAAACCCTAAAAGAGTAGCAAATAAAGCTATAGAAATTATTGAATTTCTCATTTCTTTTCACTCTCCATTTTTTCAAAGTCACCTTTTAGCTGATGTATTAACTTTCCAGTACTATCTAGCAATACAATAAAGGTATCTTCAATATTTACACCCTTGTTTTGTAGTTTTTGTTCTAGCCATTTAGTATCTTTGTTCATTTGTGATAAGGTTTCTTTATTATATTGACCATCAACATATAAAATTGCTGGTAAGTTCATCGTGGTATTATCCATAGGAATTATAGAAAGCTGACCATTGTTTTCTAGCAAAGCATATTTAATTTTAGATATATCTAGGTTTCCACTAATTCTTAATTCTTCCATGAGATCATCAAGATTTATTCTTTGACTCTTAAGTTCTTTTTCGTTTAGCTTTCCATTCTTAATTATTATTGAAGGATTACCATCAATAATTTTTCTCATAAAGTTACTTTTTAGCTGAAGTTCTGTTAAAATAAGTTCTAGAATCAAAAGCGACATTATAGGAATAATACCCAAAATTAATGGAAGTCTGACGTCTTGCATAGGAACAGTAGCAAGATCTGAAATAATTATAGTAATAACTAATTCATATGGTTGAAGTTCACCAATTTGTCGTTTCCCCATAAGTCTAATTACTAAAACCACGAGAAGATATAAAATACATGTACGAAATATAACAATAAACATAAAAACACCTCAAAAATAATATTAACTATTAATGAGAAATATATGTATGATTATGAATTTTCTAAGCTATGTTATATAATATAATAAGGTATAATTTGTCAATATGTTTAATTCTTTTAGGAGGTATTGGGAAATGAAAAGCTTAAGTTTAACATTATGTAATGGTAAAAGTATTGAAGTGAAACAGGGAACTATATTAAAAGATATAATAGAAAAATATTATGAAAAAGATGAAATGTCAATAATGCTCGCAAAGGTGAATGGTAGATTTCGTGAACTAAATAGCTCGTTAGAAGAAAGCGGAACCTTTGAAGCAATAAAAAATAATACAGTAGAAGGCATGCAGGTTTATGGAAGAACAATGACTTTCATATTTATAAAGGCTACTTTAGATTTATTTCCTGATTCTAAAATAACTATGGAACATTCAATTAGTAAAGGAATCTATGGAGAAATTCATAAAGAAAAGGTATTAACTGAAGAAGATGTCAAGAATATAAAATCAAAAATGAAAGAATTGATTGATAAGAATCTGCCCATAAATAAGTTCAAAATATCTAAGCAGAAGGCCATAAATATCTTTGAAGGATATGGTATGGTTGATAAGGTAAAACTTTTATCACATATGGAATTTGATAAGGTAAATGTTTATGAATTAGATGGAAGATATGATTATTTTTATGGTTATATGGCACCTAATACTGGAAGTGTTAGATTGTTTGATGTTATTTTTTATGATCAAGGATTTATATTAAGATACCCAGATGATAAAGCTCCTACGAAAATAATTGAGTTTAAGGAACATAAAAAATTATCCAGTATATTTAGAGAAACTGAGCAATGGCTCAATATTCTAGGAGTCGGAGAAGTAGGATCTCTGAATGATAAAATGATTTCTACAGATGCTCAAGATTTGATAAGAGTGTCAGAAGCACTTCATGAAAAGAAAATTGCATATATAGCAGATAAAATAAGTGATGAAAAAGAAGTTAGAGTAGTATTAATTGCAGGTCCTAGTTCATCAGGCAAGACTACATTCTCAAAGCGTCTATCTATTCAATTAAGAGTAAATGGTCTTCTTCCTATACCTATTTCACTAGATGATTATTTTATAGATAGAGATAGGAGTCCCCTTGATGAAGAAGGGAAACCAGACTATGAAAATATTAATGCACTTGATTTAGATCTATTTAATAAGCACTTAGAATTACTTCTAAAAGGGGAAGAAGTTGAAATACCCATTTATAACTTTATTACAGGTACAAGAGAACCTGAAGGTAGAAGATTTAGACTGCCTCAAAATGGAGTTTTAGTTATTGAAGGTATTCATGGGCTAAACAATCAATTAACTGAGTCAATTGCAGATAAAAATAAATTTAAAATTTATATTAGTGCATTAACACAACTAAATTTAGATAATCATAATAGGATAGCAACAACTGATATAAGAAAAATAAGAAGAATTGTTAGAGACTATCTTACTCGTGGATATGGAGGAGAACAAACTTTAGAAATGTGGCCATCAATTAAGAGAGGAGAGGAACGTAATATTTTTGTTTATCAGGAAAAAGCAGATGTTATGTTCAATTCAACTTTAGTATATGAGCTATGTGTCCTCAAAAGTTTTGCATTAAAAGAATTAAATAAGATAAATGAGGATAGTTCAGTATTTTATGAAGCTGAAAGACTGAAATCTTTTTTAAGTTTCTTTAAGGAAGTACCAGTAGATTTAGTACCCGAAAACTCCATATTAAGAGAATTTATTGGTGGAAGCTGTTTTTATAAATATTAATAAAGGGTTTTAAGTTTAACTTATAACTTATTCATGTAAGAATAAGTTAAGTTTCCTATAAAAAACCCTATAAATAATCAAAAGAAAAAGTGAGGAGCATTATGAAAAAGTATGATGTATTTGATATTATTGGTCCTATAATGATAGGACCATCATCTTCACACACAGCAGGAGCAACAAGAATAGCTAGAATGGCTAGAATTGTTGCAGAAGAAGATATTAAAGAAGTTAGTTTCCTGCTACATGGTTCATTCTCAAAAACGTATAAAGGACATGGTACAGATAGAGCATTAGCTGCAGGCATTTTGGGAATGAATCCAAGTGATATTAGACTTAGAAATTCCCTTGATATAGCTAAAGAGATTGGAATAAAAGTAGAATTCATTGAAGCAAATTTAGGAGAAGTGCATCCCAATACTGTTAAGTGTATAATTACTGGAAAAACAGGGGTAGTATATTCATTAGTGGGATCCTCTATTGGAGGAGGAAATATTCAAGTAATTGAGATAAATAATCAAAAAGTTGATTTTACAGGAAATTATCCAACTTTAATAATTTCTCATAAGGATGTTCCAGGAAGTGTATCAAAAGTTACGGCTTTATTATATAAGGAAAATATTAATATAGCGTTTATGAAGGTATTTAGAAGTGAAAAAGGTAAAGATGCAACCATGTTATTTGAAGTAGATAATCCAATTCCAGATTTTATTATGGATGAGATTAAATCTATTAATGATATTTCAAAAGTTATAAGAATAAATCCAATAAAAGAAGGAGAATAAGAATCATGTTTGCAAAAGATGGGTTAGAATTATTAGAGATATGTGAAAGTAAAGGTATATCTTTAAGTGAATATGCTATATTATACGAAATGGATTCTAAGGAAGCAACAAGGGAAGAAGTAATAGAATTAATGAGAAAGCATTATGAAGTAATGAAAAGGTCTTGCAGTGAAGGAATGGAGAAAGAAGTATATTCTGTAAGTGGGTTAATTGGTGGAGATGGATATAAAATAAAAAAATATTTAAATAGTGGAAAATCAATTACTGGAAATGTTATGATAAAAGCAATGGGAAGAGCAATATCCTGTGCTGAAGTAAATGCATCAATGGGGCAAATAGTAGCATGCCCAACTGCAGGGTCTTGTGGGATATTACCAGCAGTTATATTGACAGCTGGAGAAAAGTTAGAGCTATCTGAAGATGAGCAAATAAGAGGATTATTTTCAGCTGCAGCATTAGGATTAATTATTGCACAAAACGCTACATTAGCAGGAGCAGAAGGTGGATGTCAGGCTGAATGTGGCTCGGCAGCAGCCATGAGTGCAGCAGCAGTTGTAGAAATGATGGGTGGAAGTCCTAAAATGAGCTTGGATGCAGCGGCTATTGTATTTAAAAATATAATTGGATTAGTTTGTGATCCAATAGCTGGGTTAGTTGAAGTGCCTTGTGCTAAAAGAAACTTTGCAGGAGCAATTAGTGCGCTTACAACCGCAGATTTAGTTATGGCAGGAGTTGAAAGCAAAATTCCTTTTGATGATGCTCTTTCTGCCGTATATACAGTAGGAAAAAACATGCCAAGTGAGCTAAGAGAAACCGCCTTAGGAGGGTTAGCAATAACTAAAACTGGGATGGAGTTAAAAGAAAAAGTATTTAATAATCTTGAAAAGTAACTTGTATAGGGGGAAAATTTATGAATTTTGTAGAAGAGGTTGAAAAATTTCAGCTTATTAAAGGCAGTGATGCATATGAAATGGCTAAGTTAGAAGTGCTTTTGAGACTTGAGAAAGTATACATAGCAACTAGAGGAGGGAATATAGCAGTTTTTCCATCAAATATGAATAGAACTAAATCCGTATATGTTTATACTAATAGAGAATTTATAAATGATGATGGTAATAATTATGACGAGATTTCCTTAGAAAAGTTTAATATTATTTTAAAAAACAAAGGTAATAATTTTAATAATTGCTTTATTAATAATAATACTGAGTTTAGTATTATTTTAGCAGGAAATATACCTTATTTTATAAGAAGATATGATGATATATATTCTAAATCAGTTAATTTTGATGTTAACTTCTCAAATACTGTGAGCGTTCAACCAAATGCAAATCCACAGACTAGTGTAGGTACTCAGACTTACAACATGGATAATAATATACAAAATAGTAAAAATATTTTACCGGATAGAATATATTTAGTAGCTAGAGATGCTGCAGACCTAAATAATATCGATTACTATATAAGAACATCATCAAATGACAATTATGCATATTTGTATTACAGTTCAGCTCAAGGGAATAATAATGTTTTTAAAGAACAGTTATATTGGGCTAAATTAGTTGGAATAAGTAAAAATCATTTTATAGAAACAATAATGCCAGATTTAAAGCAAAAAGGTATAAATAAGATAATATTAAACTTTGGAACAAAAGATGGCACAATAGTAGAGATAAATGATATTATATAAGCTATTTATAGAAAACTCGGTTTATGCCGGGTTTTTATAGAATATGATTATTAAAATGCTTTTATGGATTAAAGGTGAGTAAATGTATTTAAGAAAAGAAGCAGAAAAAATATTACAAGATATATATGGATACACAGAATTTAAAGAAGGTCAATGGGAGATAATAAATAGCATACTTCATGGAAAAGACACATTTGGAATTTTATCTACTGGGGCAGGTAAATCAGTATGCTATCAGATTCCTGCATTGCTACTTCCGGGGATTACTTTGGTTATTTCTCCACTTATATCTCTTATGAAAGACCAAGTAGATAGTTTAAATCAATTGGGAATAGATGCAGTGTATATTAATTCTTCTATTACTTTAGAGAAGGTTAAGCTAATAGAAAAAGAGATACTTAGTGGTAAGTATAAAATTGTATATATGGCACCAGAACGCTTAAATTCTAAGTTTACGTTAAAGTTATGCAATAGTATATTAATCTCACAAATTGCAATTGATGAAGCCCACTGCGTTTCACAATGGGGACATGATTTTAGAACTAGTTATAGAGAAATATCTCCATTTATATCAAAATTAAATTCTTCGCCTGTGATTTCAGCATTTACTGCTACGGCTACTGAAGATGTAAGAAAAGATACTATAAAACTTTTAAACCTAAGTGATCCATATATATATGTAGGAAGTTTTAATAGAGAAAATCTAATTATTTATATAAATAAGGAAGAAGATAAGCTGGAGTTTGTAAAAGATTATCTTCGAGATAATACAAGTAGCGGAATTGTGTATTGCCTTACTAAAAAAGAAGTAGATGGTTTATATGATTATTTAAATGATATAGGATTTTCTGTTGCAAAATATCATGGTGGAATGAAGGAAGAAGAGAGAAATTTCAATCAAGAAGAATTTCTTTTAGATAATAGAAATACAATGATAGCAACAAATGCATTTGGAATGGGAATAGATAAATCAAACATAAGATATATTATACATTTTTCTATACCTAAAAATCTTGAAAGTTATTACCAAGAGATAGGAAGAGGCGGAAGAGATGGTGAAAGCTGCAAGTGTCATTTGTTATATTCAAGAGAAGACATAGCATCAGTAGAATATCTAATTAATACTACAAGCTTGATTAATAGACGAGAAATAGAACTACGTAAACTTAATGAATTCCTAGCTTTTTGTGAAAGTGAAAAGTGTTATAAAGAATATATATTAAATTACTTTGGAGAAAAAACCACTAATGGTTACTGTAATAACTGTTCTAATTGCTTTGAAAATGAGGATATACTAGATTTCACCATTGAAGCTCAAAAGATTTTATCTTGTGTATATAGAACTCAACAAAGTTATGGTATATCAGTTCTTATTGATATTCTAAGAGGGGTAAAGGGACCTAAAATAATTCAAAATACATTAAATAATCTTTCTACCTTTGGGATAATGAGGGAATATTCTTCTAGTTATATAAGAACTATAATTAAAGGGCTTATAGATAATGGATATGTGCAATTAAAAGAAGGCACTTATTCTATGCTTAAATTAAATGATAAGTCTATAAGAATCTTAAAAGGAGATTCAAAGGTATTCTTGAAGCTCGATAAGAGTGCAACAATGGTTTGTGAAGATGAAGAATTATTTAAAAAGCTTAGAATTTATAGGAAAGACAAATCTGTTGAGGAAAAAGTTAAACCATATATATTGTTTAGTGATAGAACACTAATTGAATTAGCAAATAAAAAGCCAAAAAATGAAGAGGAGTTAATTTCAATTCAAGGGATAGGTGAGAGAAAACTTAAGAATTATGGTAGTGATTTATTAAAGATTATAAATAATTAGAGATATAGTAGAATTAAGATATTCTTAAGGGGATTTTAATGTAGGCTAAAAGATGGAATGGTATAATATAGTAAAAAATGAAATGAGGGTTTAATATGGATAAAAAGTTAGTTACTACAGCTTTTGATTTACATGGATATACAATTGTTGAGAATTTAGGCCTTGTTAGAGGGATAATAGTACGTTCAAGAAGCATAGTTGGGAATATTGGAGCAGGGTTACAAAGTATAGTAGGTGGAAATATAAGTATATATACAGATTTATGTGAAACTGCAAGAGAGGACTCCTTTGAACTTATGTTAGAACATGCAGCAGAGCTTGGAGCTAATGCAATAATAGGCGTTAGATATGATGCAAATGAGGTATCTCAAGGAATAACAGAGGTGCTATGTTATGGCACTGCAGTAAGAGTTGAGAAAAATTAAATTATTAAGTAAATAATAAGGTGAAAAAAGTAGAGGAAGGTTCTCTACTTTTTTTGTTTATAAAATAAAACTGATAAAGTATTAATTTTTAATAGTAACTATTTAGTAGATATTATTACTTTGATAAATTTTTTTTGTAATAAGATGTTTATCTATATGAATATATTTAAACAAAGGAGGGATGTGCTTATGAACTTCAAGGAATTTATTCAAAGTGATAGAGAGAAGCATAACAAATATAAATTTCAAGGTACATTTTTAGACTATTTAGAAATAGTTAAGGAAAATCCTGATGTAGCGAAGCTAGCTCACGAGAGAATATATGATATAATCCTAAGCCAAGGATTTAGTAATTTAAGGTCTGAGGATAATCCTAAAATTAAAAAGCTTTATGGTAGTGAAGGTGTTAAAAGGTATAATTTTTTCACAGAAGATTTTTTTGGAATTGATAAAGTTATTATGAAGCTTGTAAACTATTTTAAAGCTGCATCAATGAAAGGTGAAGAAGCAAGACAAGTTTTGTATCTTGTAGGACCAGTAGGAGCAGGCAAGTCTTCGTTAGTAGAATCACTTAAACAAGCATTAGAAACTGCTGATCCAATTTACTCATTAAAAGGATGTCCAATGCATGAAGAACCGTTACACTTAATACCAAAGCATTTAAGAAAGAATTTTGAAGAATCTCTAGGTGTACAAATAGAAGGAGATTTGTGTCCAGTATGTAAATATAGACTTATCAATGAGTTTAATGGTAAATATGAAGATTTTCCTGTAGAAACAAAGAACTTTTCTATAAGAAGTAGAAAAGGGATAGGGGTAGTACCTCCTGTAGACCCAAATAATCAAGACACATCTATTTTAACAGGCTCAGTAGATATATCCAAAATGGATATGTACCCAGAAGATGATCCAAGAATATTTTCTTTAAATGGAGCATTTAATGTTGGAAATAGGGGACTAGTTGAATTTATAGAAGTATTTAAAAATGATGTTGAATATCTACACACAATTATCACAGCGACTCAAGAAAAATCAATACCCTCACCAGGTAAAGGTTCCATGATATATTTTGATGGATTGATAATAGCACATTCTAATGAGGCTGAATGGAATAAATTTAAATCAGATCATACAAATGAAGCTATATTAGATAGAATAGTGAAGATAGAAGTACCATATTGTTTAGAATTAAACGAAGAAATAAAAATATATGAAAAGATTATAAATAAGAGTAATTTTAAGGCACATATAGCGCCACATACTCTAGAGATTGCAGCTATGTTTGCAATTTTATCAAGATTAGTACCATCAGCCAAAGTAGATCCTATTACAAAGCTGAAAATTTACAATGGCGAGGATATTGTAGAAAAAGGAACCACAAAGAGAATTGATATTGGTGAACTTAGAGAAGAAGCTGGACCTATGGAAGGAATGAAAGGGATATCAACTAGATTTATTATAAAGGCTATAGATAATGCTCTATCTAATTCGGAATTTAATTGTATTAATCCACTTTCAATAATGGAGACCATGATTAAGTCAGTTAAGGAGATGGACATATCTCAAGAGGAAAAGAAAAAGTATTTAGGCCTAATACAAGATAATATTAGAAAAGAATATAATAAGGTTCTCGAAAAAGAAATAACTAAGGCATTTATACATTCATTTAGAGAACAAGCTGAAAGCTTATTTAATAACTATATTGATAATGCAGAGGCGTATGTTAATAAAAGTAAGTTGAAAGATGTTGCTACAGGAGAAGAGTTAAATCCAGATGAAGTATTTATGAGGAGCATAGAAGAACATATAGGTATATCAGAAGCCTCTTCAAAGGGCTTTAGATCAGATGTAACTTCATATATGTTCTATGTAGTTAGAAATGGAGGAAAATTAGATTATACCTCTTATGAGCCACTTAAAGACGCAATAGAAAAGAAATTAATTGCATCAGTAAGAGATCTATCAAGAATTGTAACCAAATCTAGAGTTAGAGATAAAGAACAGGATGAAAAATATAATGCTATGGTAGAAGAAATGAAATTGAGTGGATACTGTTCACATTGTTGTGATGTAATTCTTAAGTATGCAGCCAATAATCTATGGAAGGATTGATAAAATGGCTGCAATATTTAGAGATAACTCAGAAACGCCAGTGGAGCATGATAGATCAATAGAGGATAGACGTAGGCATAGACAGTTAGTAGAGAAATCTATTAAAGAGAATCTAGGAGATATATTATCTGAAGAAAGTATAATTGGGGAAAGTAAAAATAAGAAATTTAAGATTCCGATTAGAGGAATAAAAGAATATCAATTTATATTCGGTAAAAATGCAAATGGAGTAGCAACAGGAACAGGAGAAGAAAAAAGAGGAGATAAGATAGGATCTTCAGAAGGAAATGGAAAAGGTAGTAATAAAGCAGGAAATAGTGAAGGTGAAGATATATACGAAACTGAAATCACTTTAGAAGAGTTGATGGACTATATTATTGAGGATCTAGATTTACCTAATCTAGATAGAAAAAAATATTCTGAAATAGTTACTGAAAGTAGCGGTAGAAAAAGAGGATTTCAAAAGTATGGAATTAATCCAAGATTAGCAAAAAAGAAAACAGTTATGGCCAAAATAGCAAGAAAGCAAGGAAAGAAAAGAGCACTACTTGAGGCTAATAAAGAAGAGACATTGGAGAGATTTCCATTTAGGGAAGAAGATTTAAGATATCATAGAGTAAAGATGAAACCTAAAAAAGAGAGTAATGCTGTGCTTATGTTTATAATGGATGTATCTGGTTCAATGGACGTAAGTAAGAAGTATATGGCTAGAAGTTTCTTCTTTGTTTTATCAAAATTTATTAGGAGAAAATATAATAATATAGCTTTTGAATTTATATCACATACTACCTCAGCTAAACTAGTTAATGAATATGAATTTTTTCATAAGGCCGAATCAGGGGGAACGTACATTTCTTCAGGATTAAATTTAGCCTTAGACCTAATAAAGAAAAAATATCCACCAGATTATTGGAATATTTATCCTTTCTATGCATCTGACGGAGATAATTGGAGTGAGGATAACGAAAGAGCATTAGAAGCAGTTAATAAGCTATGTGATGTTTGTAATATGATGGGATATGCAGAATTATTACCTTCAACATACTCTACAACAATGTATTATAGATTTCAGAAAGAGATAAATAGGAAAAATTTTTTATCTGTAGTGGTTAAGGAAAAGAAAGATTTGTGGCAAGGAATAAAATTTATGCTAAGTAAAGAGTTGAAGGAGGATTCCTATGGATTATAGCTTAAATGATCTTAAAAAGTGGAATGAAGTAATTGAGGACAAGGCAAGAGAATTAGGATTGAATTTCTATCCTCAAGAATTTGAAATAATAGGCTATAACGATATGATTTCTTATGAAGCATATGTAGGAATGCCATCTAGGTATCCACATTGGAGTTTTGGAAAGTCCTATGAAAAAACAAAAACATTGTACTCATTGGATTTGACTGGATTGGCATATGAAATGGTTATTAACTCTGACCCCTGCTTAGCATACTTAATGAGAGAAAATACTCAATTACTGCAAATCTTAACTATGGCACATGTTTATGGGCATAATGATTTCTTTAAAAACAACAGGCTGTTTAAGGAAGGCACAAGAGCTAAAAATACTTTAGAGATGTTTAAGCTTGATGGAGATACAATTAGAAGATTTATTAATCATCCATCAATAGGATATGAAAAAGTGGAAAGAGTTCTGGATGCTGCACACGCTATTAAGTTTCAGATTCCAAGAGTGATAGGAGAAAAGAGAATAACAAATGAAGAAAGAAGAGAAAGAATGATGAGTGATTATAACAAGAGCATACAAGATAAAAATATATTGGATGAAGAAAATTTGATAGAAGTTCCAGATATAAATAAAATTCCATTAGAGCCTGAAGAGGATGTGGTAGGATTTTTAATAGAGTATGGAGATTTAGAAGAGTGGGAGAAAACCATATTAAAAATAGTTAAGAGAGAAACTGAATATTTTTTACCACAGGTTGAAACCAAAATTATGAATGAAGGATGGGCTAGTTTTTGGCATTACAACATTTTAAATTCTTTAGATTTACCACAATCACTACAATTAGAGTTCTTAAAAAGGCATAATGATGTAATTGCTCCGATGGTTGGGGGCTTGAATCCATATTATATCGGATTTAGACTATTTCAATATATCGATGAGACCTATGGAAGAAAGAAAATATTTGAAGTAAGAGATATTGATAGAGATGCATCATTTTTAAGAAGATATCTCACAAGAGATTTATGTGAGGAACTGAATTTATTCCAGTATGGGAAAAAAGGCTTTGATTTTTTAGTTGAAGAAGTTTCAGATGAACAAGGATGGGAAAGTATAAGAGATTTGATTTCTTTCAATGCAGGATTAGGTTCAATACCATGTATAAGGGTAATAGATTATAATCCAAAGGAAAATTCAATTGTACTTGAGCATGTATTTGATGGAAGAGAATTAGAGCTTAATTATGCTAAAGAAACACTAAAATACGTGCAGGAGCTTTGGGGAAGAAAAGTGGTCTTAATAACTAAAGGTAAAAATGGAGATGAATTTAAAATAATATGCGATGAGAATAAAAAAATAATAACTCAATGATTTAGCTATAAAGTAATGAAGACAGAGACGTTTATGTCTCTGTCTTTTAGTTAATAAGATTAGAGAGGTGTTAAAGCTTGACAAGGTTTTTCGTAGATGATAGTATAATTAGGTAAATGCAAATCATTTGCATAAAGAAGAATCTTAGAGGTGTGTAATGAGGAAAAAAAGTTTAATATTTGTAATGCTGATTTTTAGCATAGTAGCCCTTTTTAGTGGTTGTAGTAATAAAAAACAAGTTAGTGATGGAAAAATAAATGTTATGGTGAGTTTTAATCCACTAAAAGATTTTACTGAAGCCATCGGAGGAGAAAAAGTAAACGTAGAAAGTTTAGTTCCAGGAACTTCAGAACCTCATGATTTTGAACCAAAAACTAAAGATTTTGCAAAACTTACAGAGGCAGATATTTTTATATATAGTGGATTAGGATTAGAAGATTGGATTGAGGATGTTAAGAATAACATTGGTGATAGTAAAGTTAAATTAGTTGAAGCTACAGAAGGAATTAATGTGTTAAAAACTGATGGAGCTACAGATCCACATGCTTGGCTTTCTCTTGTAGATGCTCAAAAGATATGTGAGAATATAAAGAATAGTCTACAAGATAAAGATCCTAAAAATAAAGAGTATTATGAAACTAGATATAAAGAGTATAAGAATTCACTTCAAAAACTTTATGATGATAACACAAAAAGATTTAAGGATCTTAAGAATAGAGATTTTATAACATCTCATGAAGCTTTTGGATACTTGTGTAGAGATTTTAATCTTCAGCAGAGATCTTTAGAAAATTTGTTTGGTGAGGGAGAAAATACTCCTCAAAAGCTTGCTGAAATAGTTACTTATGCAAAAGCAAATAAGATTAATACAATATTCATGGAGAATTCAGGTAGTGAAAAAGATGCTGAAACAATATCGAGAGAATCAGGTTCAAAAATACAAAAAATTTATACATTAGAAACTAGAGAAGATAATTTGAACTATTTAGATGCAATGAAAGAAAATTTGGATAGAATATATAATAGTTTAAGTTCAATAAATTAGGAAAAAGAAGGGATATATGTCTCTTCTTTTACTTATTTTTGGGGTATAATGTATTAATAGAGATAAACTTAAGTAAGATTAGAAACGGTGGGATTTTATGAGTAGTCAAAAGATTTATGAGGGAAATATTGAAAAAATAAGTGAAAAAATAGATGAGGTAAATTCAAGTATAAATAGAATTGCACTAATAAGAGGGGTAATATTTATTTTATTTGGAATTTCTGTTTATTATATAATAAAACAAAAAGGATTTGCCTTTATTGTAGCCTCAATATTATTGATATTGGTATTTGTATTTATTGCGTATATTCACACAAAAGAAAAAGAAAAGCTTAAAGAATTTAATTTATTAATTGAGATAAACAATGAACATATAAAAAGAGCAAAAGGCGAATGGAAAGAGTTTAAAGATAAGGGAGAAGAATATTTAAGTTCAGAACACCCTTTTATAAATGATTTGGACATATTTGGAGATAATTCGCTTTTTCAGTGGATAAATACTACTAAAACCTTTTATGGGAGAGAAAAGCTTGCAAAAATACTTTCAAGCACAGAAACTAGAACTGCTGAAGAAATTACTAAAAGACAAAGAGCTCTAAAAGAGTTAGCAGAAAAGATTGATTTTAGGCAGACACTTGAATTTATACCGTTACTTAGAAAAAGTCCTATTGAAAAAACAAAAAGTTTTATTAGCTGGGTCAAAGAAGAAAATTCGTGGTTTTTGTCCCCACAAGCTAGTCTAATTAGATTTATAATGCCTGTAATTTCAATTTCAATATTAATATCTGTTATTGTTTTTAAAAAGCCTTTTTCATTATTTTTACTAGCGCTAATTGTAAATGGAGGAATACTAACATTAAAGAAAAAGGAAATTGCAAGAGCATTAGAAGAGATTTATTCCTTTAAGACCAATTTATCTTCGTATTATAGGACAATAGAAGTCATCGAAAAGGAAGACTTTAAAGAAGAAATTAATTTAAATGCAGTAGGAATCTTAAAAGATGATACAAGAGCTTCTAATGAGATGAAAGAAATAACAGCTATTGGAGATATGTTATTTGATAGAGGGAATATGATTTATTGGATTTTTAATTCCTTACTAATGTGGGATTTAGTTCTTATGACTAAATTAGAAAAGTGGAAGCTTAAGAATAAAAATAACGTTGAACTTTGGCTTGATGCATTAGGTGAAATAGAAGCCTTATCAGCATTAAGTAACATTTACTTTGATAATGAAAACTGGAAGATTCCTGAGATAATTGAAGAAGATGAAATAGTTGCAGAAGATTTAGCACATCCATTAATTGTGCCTCAGGGAATAAAGAATTCCTTTAATTTAACTAAACCAATTCAAACAGCGCTTATTACTGGATCAAATATGTCAGGAAAGAGTACATTCTTAAGGACAATAGGTATTAATATGGTGTTTTCTTACTTAGGATTACCTGTTAATGGCAGAGCTCTAAAGCTTGGTGTTATGATTCCTTATACTTGTATGAGAACCAAGGATAATCTGGAAGAAGGAATCTCATCCTTTTATGCTGAGATACTAAGAGTAAAAAATATAATAAGAGCAACAGAAAGTGGAAAGAAAGTTTTCTTCTTACTTGATGAAATTTTTAAAGGAACAAATTCAGTAGATAGACATACTGGCGCCGAAATGCTTATAAAGCAGCTTATGGGTAAGGGAGCTAAAGGATTAGTTTCAACTCATGATTTAGAATTGTGCGAGCTTGAACAAGAAGATAGAAGAATTAAAAATTTACATTTTAGAGAGTATTATGTAGATAATGAAATTAGATTTGACTATAAACTTAGAGAAGGAAAAAGTACAACTAGAAACGCAGAATATTTAATGAAGATGGCTGGAATTAGACTAGATATTTAAAGTTGAGTAACGAAAAATTAGTATAAATTTCATATCTTTTTAAGCTTTGTTCTCAGAACTTTAGGTTATATAGTGTGTTATAATGGTATAAGAAGTTACTGTACTAAAGATTAGGAGGACAAAATGAATTTAAATAAGAGTCAGAGTAGATTTGTGAATTCTAAAAGTTTAGGATATCAATTTCTAAAAGGCAAAAAATTAACAGGAAAAACAACAGCTGCAATATATAGAGTAGTTAATATAGAGAATAATTATAGACTTTTTCCAGATGAAAAGATAATATATATTATTTCAGAGAAAAATTTAAAAGATAAGGTTCAGGAACTATACCAAGATGTAAAATCAGAGATTGAAAATAAATATTTCTCATTATTTTCTTATTTTAACAAAGGGGTAGAGGTAGCAGCATTAGAGGATATAATTACTTCGTTTGCTCAAGGGTTTTTAAGAGATAAAATGATTTCACTTAAGTATGCCTCCTTTGAAGAAGAGGAAAACTTAATAAAATCTATATATGAAGATAAAAAAAGTGAGTATAAAAAATCTAAATTTATTCAAAATGTAGATTATAAATTTTTAAAAGATGAATTTACATGGATTAAGTCAAATGGATTTTCTAAGGTCGAATATCTAGAGGCTAGACGAAAAGGTAGAGAAGGGCGTATAGGCAAAGGTTCTAAAACAAGAGAAGCCATATATGATTTACTTTCTTCTTATAACGAAAATTTAGCACAGAGTGGCTTAATGGATAGATATGATGAAGTGAATTATGCTCATGAGTATTCAAAAAAAACTAAAGGGATATACACTCATATAGTTTTAGATAACTGTAAGGGTCTAAGTTTAAAAGAGATTAACTTTATAGATTCCTTACTAACACCACAGGAATATAGTTCTATAGTTTATATTTTGGGTGAAGAAAAAATGGTTATAAATCCATTTAAGAATATAAAATCAAAAACTTTTAGATTCAATGAACAGTTCAAAACCTTTTATAATGAGTGGAATCCGATTGAACATTATGAATTTATTGATATAAACAAAGGTGTGAAAAGGAAGTTTTTTAAAGATACATCAATAAATACACATGAAATTGTTGAAAAAAATGATAAGAGTGAATATACTTACAAGGAAAATGATATAAAGGAGTTTCCGTTATTTTCAAACATAGCAGCTGGAGAACCTATTCTTATGAATGAAGAGGTAGAAGAAATGATTTATCTACCTAAGGAATGGATAAAGAATAGTAATGAAGTATTTTTCCTAAGAGTAAAAGGGGACTCAATGGAAAATGCAAACATATTTCATGGTGATATAGTTGCTATTAATAAAAGATCTATGGCGGATCATAATGAAATAGTAGCAATAGATATAGAGGGTAGTGCAACGCTAAAGAGATTAAAACTTAATGGTGAAGTACCAGTATTAATGCCAGAGAATGACAAGTATGATCCAATATACCTAGCGGGGAAAGAAACTAATATCTTAGGCGTGGCAATTGGAATAATTAAAAAGAATGGATAGATCCTTTAAAGTAGAGTAGTATAAAAAGGAGATAAAATGGGGTTTGTTATAATAGATTTAGAATTCAATAACTTAGGAGAGATAAGCAAATATTTTCCGAATTTTTATGAAGAAAATAAAGATATAAGAAATCTAGAAATAGATAATGAGATAATAGAGATTGGAGCAGTTAAGCTTGATAAGTTTATGCAGAAAACTGAAGAATTAAAACTCTATATTAAGCCAACAGCTTTTAAAATATTAAATCCAAAAATTACTGAAATTACAGGCATACAAGAAGAGGATATTAGGGATGGATTAGGGTATTTTGAAGCCATGGATAGGCTGAGAGCTTTTATAGGAAAGGACGATATAATATGCTCTTGGGCAAAAAATGATATAGCAGAAATTATAATAAATTCAAGTTTTCATGGATATAAAGAAATAAGTTGGCTTAAAGAATATATAGACATTCAGGAATATTGTACAAAGGTTCTAGCTCATAAAAAATCTATAAGTTTAAAAAATGCACTTTTAGAATTAAAGATACAGGTAAGTGATGATAGTAAGTTGCATGATGCATTAAATGATGCGGATTATACATCAAAAGTATTTAAAAGAATTTATAATCCTAGAATTATAAAAAATTATATAGTATATGACATTTTTAATATGCCCGCACTAGTTATTAAAAATTTAGAGGCTTTTAAAATTGATTATAGTAGAGTGAACATGACTTGCCCAAGATGTAAAAATCCAATGGAACTAGAACAACCTTTCAAGTTATTTTATTGGAGGTTTATGGGTATAGATTCTTGTAAAAAGTGTAGGTGTAAAATTCTACATGAGGTTATTATTAAGAAAACTCTTACAGGAAAAGAAGTTTATAATGAAATTAAAACTCCTTTAAATCAGATGGAATATATGGATGTTTCTTATAAGTTTCAAAAGGTAAATTAATAAATTCGAAAAAATAAATTACATTTTATTTACATTATAGTTATATTATCAAAAGTATAACATTTACATTTAAAATGTGTTAAAATATAAGAGCAGATTATTTTAAATTTTGAGGGGAAAGAGTATGAATATAGCATTTTTTCTAACACCTAAGAATGAAGTTATTTACGAGAATGTTGACGCTACTATGAGGCAGGTAATGGAGAGAATGGAGCATCATGGTTATACAGCAATTCCACTTATAGATAAAAGTGGAAGATATGTAGGAACCCTTACTGAAGGAGATTTGTTATGGGAGCTTAAAAATAGCCCAGACTTAAATTTTAAAAATACTCATACAGTAAAAGTTAAAGATATACCTAGAAGAATAAAGCATAAAAGTGTCTCAATTAATTCTTCAATTGAAAGTATAATATCTCTTGCGGTAAGTCAAAACTTTGTACCAGTAGTAGATGATAACGGAACATTTATTGGGATAATAAAGAGAAGTGATATAATTAATTATTGCTATAATAGTATGAAGCAATCTCAGCTTTAGTTTATCATTGAATATAACTAAGGTTCAGGAGGAAAAAAAGAATGAACGAAGAAAAGAAACAAGCTTTGCAAAGTCTTAAAACTGGAAAAGGGCAAATAGAAGGAATAATAAAAATGATAGAAGATGATAGATACTGTGTTGATGTTTCAAATCAAATTATTGCAGTTCAAGCACTTCTAAGAAAAGCTAATAAATTAATATTAAAACAACATATGACACACTGCGTTAAGGCAGCTATAAAAAGGGAATATGATGCTGAAGAAAAAATAGATGAGATATTATCTATTTTAGATAAGGTTATGAAGTAGAGTATAATAAATTTGAATATATAGTTTTAAAGAGGGGAAATATCCCTTCTTTATTTTTATATAGGGTTTTTTATAGGAAACTAGTTGAACTTAAAACCCTATAGAAAATAATTAGCTTTGTGTATTATAATATCAGTAATAAAATATCCTAAGAAAATAAAGGAGCATATAATGAATTTAATAAATCTTGAAAATATAAACAAAAGTTATAGTGAAAAAATTCTATTAGATAATATTTCATTAGGTATAAATGAAGGAGATAAAATAGGATTAATAGGTATAAATGGTGCTGGAAAGTCAACACTTTTAAAAATAATTGGAGGAAAAGAAGAGTTCTTTGATGGAGATATTTCTAAAATTAAAAACATTAGAATTGAATACTTATCACAAAGTCAAAATTTTACTCCAGAGGACACTGTGTTAGAGCAGATTTTTAAGGGCGATTCTAAAGAAATGAAATTACTGAGAGAATATGAGGATATTCTTAATTCTTTAGAAGCTGGAGAAGAATATAATCAGGAAAATTTTATAAGACTTCAAGGGGAAATTGAAGATTTAAATCTTTGGGGGCTAGAAAGTGACGCAAAGATAATACTAAACAAGCTAGGAATAAGAAATTACCATCAGAAGGTAGGTACTTTATCTGGGGGACAAAAGAAAAGAGTTGCACTTGCTTCAGCATTAATAACTCCTTGCGACCTGCTTCTTTTAGATGAGCCTACAAACCATTTGGATAGTGATAGTATAGAATGGTTAGAAGAATATCTTAATCTTAGAAAAGGCGCTCTTATAATGATTACTCATGATAGATATTTTCTTGATAGAGTTGTAAATAGAATTATAGAATTAGATAGGGGAAAGATATATAGTTACCAAGGTAATTACTCTGATTTTCTTATAAAAAAGAGTGAGAGACTTGAAATAGAGAAGAGCCAAGAAGAGAAGAGGGCTAGCCTTATTCAGAAGGAATTAAAGTGGGTTAAAAGAGGTGCTAAGGCAAGAACAACAAAACAAAAAGCAAGGCTTCAAAGATTTGATGAATTGGTAAACTATGAATATATTGAACCTAGGGGAGATGTAGAGTTAAGCTTAATAGGAACTAGATTAGGCAATAAATCTATAGAAATAAATAATATTAGTAAATCCTTTGGGGATAAACTACTAATAAACAATTTCTCATATATATTTAAAAAAGGTGATAGGGTTGGAATAGTTGGAAGTAATGGAATGGGAAAAACCACTTTGATAAACCTTATTGCAAATAAGATTGAACTTGATAGTGGAAATATCGAAATTGGAGAAACAGTAAAGTTAGGATGCTTTTCCCAAGATAGCTCTGAGATGGACGAAAGTATAAGAGTGATCGACTATGTAAGAGAAGGGGGAGAAGTAATTCCAGTTTCTAATGGGGTTAATATAACAGCTTCACAAATGTGTGAAAGATTTATGTTTGATGGAACCATGCAATATACTCCAATAGGTAAATTGTCAGGAGGAGAAAAGAGAAGATTACAGCTATTAAGAGTTCTTATGGAAGCACCTAATGTGCTGATATTAGATGAGCCTACAAATGATTTAGATATAGAAACCTTGCAGATACTTGAGGATTTTCTTGATGACTTTGGAGGTATACTTATAATTGTATCCCATGACAGGTATTTTCTTGATAGATTATGTCATAAGATTTTTGCATATGAAGGAGAAGGAATAATTAGTGAATATACAGGTAATTTTAGCGATTATCTTATAAAAAGAGAGTTAAAATCTGTTGAAATGCCTAAAGAACAAAAGGTTCAAAAGGAAAGAAAGAAAAATAAAGATGAAAGACCAAAGTTTTCATATAATGAGCAGAAAGAATATGAAGAAATTGATGAAGTAATTGAAAAAATAGAAAAGAAACTGGAAGAAATAGAGCTAGAAATATCAAAGACTGTAACAGATTACGGAAAACTACAGGTGCTATTAAAGGAAAAAGAAGAGATTGAGGAAGAATTAGCTTTAAAGTACGAGAGATGGGAATACCTAAATGAGATTGCAGAGAAGATATCAGAATATAATAAATAAAAAAAAGAGGCCAATGCCTCTTTTTTTCTATAGAAATTTCACTAAGCTTCTATACTCTCAAAACTTTCTGCGATTAAATCAAACTCTTCTTCGTCAGTAATTTCTCCATAGGTGTCTTCTTTGATACCAGGATATAAATATAGAATATATCTATCGTTGCTATCCATTATGTTTTGGATTATTATATATTCTTGTTCCTTCTCACAATTTTCTAAGGTTGCGAGAACTTTAAACTTATTTTCTTTACCAGTATCGTTATTTGTAAGGTCCAAAGTAAACCCACTATGAAGTCTGACATTGATTTTAGAATGATCACAAGTCTTTATATAAGAATTCCTTCTACATCCAGAACAAGTCTTGAATGAACATTCTACAACACAATTTAGGCAAGCACATTTTGAACAGTTCTCTAATTGTGTTAATGTATCTTTATTTTGTGCTTTAAAATTATTAATTGAGCTAAGGTTTGGAGAAGAAAATTTATTGAAAAAACCTTTCTTATTTCCCTTTTGCTCTTCTTCTTCTAAAAGATTAATAAAATCTTTTAGAACTTTACCTTTAACATAAAACTTTTTCTTTTTTAAAAAGTCTTCAGGAAGGAAGGGAGAAATATTGTCTATAGCATAAAATATGTCTGTATATATTTTTCCCCATGTTTCTTTTTCTCTAGTAATTATTTCGAAATCGCTATTCATTAATACTCACCAAACCTAAAGTAAAATTATTAAACAGTACCATTTTTATATTTTTCTAGTTCTAAATCTAAATCTGACTCTTCAAGCTTTTCAAATTGTGAATCAAAATCATCAATTTCTCTTAGTTCTGCTAGGCCATTAGCCTTAGCTTCTGTTCTTTGAATTTTTCTTTCTATAGAATCAATTTGAATAGAATTACTTTTTGTTTGAACATTAGCTAAGATTTCATTTACTTTTTCAGAAGCTTGAGCTGTAGAGTATCTTGCTGCAGCTTCATCTCTATATTGTCTTGTTTTTTGTATTTCATCTTCTAAAGCAACTAAGTTTTTCTTGATTGCTTCAGCTTGAACTTTAGCAGTTTCATAGCTGGTTTTTAAGCCTTCATATTTCTTATCTGCATCTAATTTCTTTTGTAAAGCTCTTTTAGCAAGATCTTCATTTCCTTTTGAAAGGGCAAGTTTTACTTTTTCATCGAAATCAGCAGCTTCTCTTTGAGCTGTATCCATATTCTTTTTAATTGCTTGAACATTGCCTATTATTTGTGCTGAATTTAGTTTTGCTTTAGATAGTTGTTCTTCCATATCCTTTAATTTTTGATCAAGTAATTCTATTGGATTTTCCATCTCATCCAATGTACTATTAACCTTTGCTCTAAACATATTTGACATCCTATTAAATATTCCCATTTGTAAGTTACCTCCTAAAATTTAATCATTTTAATTACGTAGATTACCAATACTACTACAACTATAGCAATTATTGTTTTGAAGATCATAGATATTGGACTTGAGTGATATCCAAAAAAACCTGTAGAGTAATTTGAATGATATCCACTTCCTATGAATGGTATCCAAGCCCAAAAACTACTTCTGCCTCCAGAACCGCTATAATTCTTGTTATTATTTGAACTACTACTCTCAGTACTTTGAGTACTATTATCTTTTGGTTTGCTATTAGTAAATCCTCCTGTCTTATATCCACCTGAAGATGAACTAGGACTACTAGAAGAACTTGATTTGTATTTTGATGGAGAACTTCCACCACTTGAAAATGAACCTGATTTATATCCACTTGAAGAGGATTTTGATGAACTGGATTTAAATGAACCGCTTTTTCCTTTAGCATAGACAACAGAACCTTTAATTCCACTGTTTAAAATATTTCCAACATCAAGTGATATTGAAGTAAAAATAAAAATGAAAGTCAAAATAGTTGTTATAATCAGATTACGTTTTTTATTCTTAATAAGCTCACCCCCGAAATAGCATTTACTGAAAGAATTAGTCTATGTAAGTATTATATAGTATATAATACCACTTAACAAGTTAATAAATAAATCATTTTAGGTTATTTAATAATGAATAAAATCAAAATTTAAAAATAACTCTCATATACTCTATCAATCTAAGTATTTCTTGAAATTCCTAACTAATTCAAAAAGTTATAAATATTTATTTTATATATAATGCATTAAAGAATTTACATGTCGCTTCACCTAAGAGTTACTCCGTGAGATGTAGCATAATTTTTGCATTATATTTATATCTAAAATTATAGCATAAGAAATTAGTATAATCCAAGGGAACAAAAGTATTATATTATTAAATAATAGGGTGATAAATATTATTAATTGTAATAAAATAAAAGGTGATTTAAAATATTAGTGTGACTTTATTTATTATTGAAAAGTTTGGAGTGGTATTATGAATAATGAAGAAAATAACTCAATGTCAATGGGTGAATTACTTAAAGATTATGATGTAAAGCGCCTTAATAAAGGGGATATAATATCAGGTGAAGTTATATCTGTAAGCCAAGATGAGGTAATGGTTAATATAAACTATTATAAGGATGGAATTATAAAAAAAGAAGAGGTATCTTATGAGGACTTTTCTATAAGCGAATTGTTAAAAGCTCAAGATAAAATAAAAGTAATGATTTTAAGCTTAGATGATGGAGAAGGAAATGTAGTGTTATCTAAGAAAAGAGCCGATGAAATATTGGTTTGGGATGAGATTAGTGATTCCTTTGAAACTAAAAAATCATTAAATGTAACAGTAAAAGAAGAAGTTAAGGGTGGACTTGTAGCAAGCTACAAAGGAATAAGAATATTCTTACCTGCGTCACAAGTTTCAAGAAAGAGAGAAAGCAATATTGCAACTCTAATAGGTAAGCAATTAGAAGTTAGAATAATAGAGTTTAATAAAAGAGAAAAAAATATAGTTGCGTCTAGAAGAGTTATAGAAGAAGAAGCTTATAATGAAAATAAAAAAGCTATTTGGAATTCACTTAAGAAGGGTGAGAAAAGAGAAGGAAAAGTCACAAGAATTGTTAAATTTGGAGCATTTGTTGATATCGGAGGAATTGAAGGCTTAATTCATTTGTCTGATTTATCATGGGGAAGAGTCAATAGAGCAGAAGAAGTAGTTTCAGAAGGAGAAACAGTTGAGGTTTTTGTTGGTGATTTTGATGTAGAGAAAGAAAGACTTTCACTAATACTAAAAGATGTCAAAAAAGATCCTTGGCAAGATACAGCTACAACATTAAAGATAAATGATGTAGTTAGTGGAAAAGTTATTAAGTTTACTAGCTTCGGTGCATTTGTAGAATTATTTCCAGGAGTTGAAGGATTAGTTCATATATCAGAAATATCTGAGGAGAACATTGCAAAAGCTTCTGATGTGTTAACAATTGGTCAAGAAATTAAGGTTAAGATTCTTGATGTAAACTTAAATGATAAAAAGATAAGTTTAAGCATAAAAGATGCAGCTGAAAAATCAAGAGAATATGAAAAATTCAATGATACTTTTGAAGGGGAAAGTTTAGCAAATCTTTTCAAAGATTTTAAGTTTTAAATAAAATAAAAAAGAGGCTTAGCCTCTTTTTTATTTTTAAAATTATTATAGCTTTTCAATCTTAAGCATATTAGTTCCACCAACGTGGGTTGTAGGCATTCCTGCTGCTACTAATATGTTATCACCTTTTTCAGCTAAATTAAGTCTAAGAGCACTTTCTCTAGCTTCATTGATTATGTCATCAGTTGTATTAAACATTTCACATAACTCAGGTATTATCCCAAAGTTAAGTGATAAACTCCTTCTAACATTTTCATATGGAGTTATTGCAACAATTGGACATCTAGGTTTATATTTAGAAATTAATCGTGCAGTAGCCCCGCTTTTAGTTGCAGCAACTATAGCCTTAGTAGGTAATATATTTGCTGTTCTTGAAGCTGTATAACTTATAGCATCCTCAAATGCTGATAAAGATGGTTCCCTTAGGTCTGAAGTAAAGCCCACATAGTCAAAATTTGCTTCAGCTTCCAATGCTATTCTACTCATTGTTCTAGCAGCTTCAAGAGGATAAGCACCAGCTGCACTTTCTCCAGAAAGCATAATAGCATCTGTACCATCAAAAATAGCATTACAGATATCACAGGCTTCAGCTCTTGTAGGTCTAGAGTTTTTAATCATTGAGTCTAACATTTGAGTAGCTGTAATTACAACCTTGCCAGCTGCATTACATTTTTTTATTATTTGCTTTTGTAATATAGGAACTCTTTCTATAGGAATCTCAACACCCATATCACCTCTTGCAACCATAACGCCATCAGTCACTTGAATAATTTCATCAATATTATCCACACCTTCTTGGCTTTCTATTTTAGCAATTAGTTTGATTTTTTCACCATTGTTTTCATTAAGTAATTTTCTAGCTTCTACTATATCTTCAGCCTTTCTTACAAAAGATATTGCAAAGAAGTCAACCTCTTCTTTACATCCAAAGACAATATCAGCCTTATCTTTATCTGTAAGAGCTGGAAGTTTAATTTTTACATAAGGAACATTAACTCCTTTATGGCTCTTTATTTCCCCACCAATAATTACTTCAGTTATTATTTCTTTGTCACGAACTTCTAAAACCTTAAACTCAAGAAGCCCATCATCTACAAGAATTGTACCTCCAACTTGTATATCCTTATATAATTCTTCATAGGAGATAGAACATTTTGTATTATCTCCTAAAATTTCATCTGAGCAAAAAAATGAAAATTTATCTCCTCTTTTTAATTTTGCTACATCATTAACAAAATTATGAGTTCTTATTTTAGGGCCTTTAATATCAAGAAGGATACCTGTAGGAGTAGATAATTCATCTCTTAAATTTTTTAGTATATTGATATTCTTTCTGTGATCATCTTGTGTTCCGTGAGAACAGTTGAGTCTTGCTACGCTCATTCCAATTTTAATAAATTCCCTTAATATTTCTTCGTTATTAGATGCCGGTCCAATTGTAAAAATCATTTTTGTTTTTTGCATAAAAACACCTCTCAGATTAATTATAATATTCACAGGATTATTTATCTAAGACTACTAAAAGTTATAAAAATGAACATAATATGTATTTAAGCAGCCTTTTTATCTGACGTAAATTATGGTATGCTTTTTACAAAGAATATATTTATATTCTAGCATATTTTCATTGAAAGGAAGTATAAAAATGAGAGTTTTAGACGCAATTGAACCAAAAAATGTTTTTTATTATTTTGAGGAGATTTCAAAAATACCTAGAGGGTCAGGAAATGAGAAGGCAATAAGTGACTACTTATTGAATTTTGGTAAATCCTTAGGACTTGAAAGTATTCAAGATTCTGCTTTAAATGTAATTATAAAAAAGCCAGCTACTAAGGGGTATGAAAATGCACCTACAGTAATAATTCAAGGACATATGGATATGGTATGCGAAAAAAATAAGGATACAATACATGACTTTGAAAAAGATCCAATTAAGCTAAGAATTGAAGGAGACTATGTTTATGCAACAGGAACTACTCTTGGAGCAGATGATGGAATAGCAGTTGCATATGCATTAGCTATATTAGCATCAAAAGACATTGCGCATCCAGCATTAGAGGTATTAATTACAACTGATGAAGAAAGAGGTATGGGTGGTGCTATGGCTGTAGATAGCAAGAATCTTAGCGGTAAAATACTTCTTAATATTGACTCAGAAGAAGAAGGAAAATTATTAGTATCTTGTGCAGGCGGAGCTAAAGCAAACGTTACCTCAAAAATTGAATGGACTGAAGCTAAAAAAGATGGAAGTCTTTTAGAAATATCAGTTAGAGGATTAAAAGGCGGACACTCTGGTCAAGAAATAGACAAAGGAAGAGGAAATGCAAATAAATTGGCTGGAAGAATACTTATGGATCTTCTAGGTAAGGTTGATTTTAATATTGTTTCCTTAAATGGAGGAGCAAAGGATAACGCAATCCCAAGAGAAATAGATGCAGAAATATATGTTTCTAACGCTGATATTTCTTTAGTTAAGGAAAGAGTTGCAGAATTTAATAAGATATTTAAAAATGAATTAAGTGCTCAAGATCCTGATGTAAATGTTTCTGTTGTTGAGTCTAATAAAGAGATAAAAAATGTGTTTGATGCAGAATCTACAAATAGAGCAGTAAAACTTCTATATTTAATGCCTAATGGTATTCAAACTATGAGCATGAATATAAAAGATTTAGTAGAAAGCTCGCTAAACTTAGGAGTTGTAGTTACTGATGATAAAGCAGTAAGTTATAGCTTAGCACTTAGAAGTTCAGTAGCATCTCTTAAGGATGAAATAATAAATCAGGTAAAAGTTTTAGCTGATAGTTTAGGAGCAGAAACAGAAATATCTGGTTATTACCCTGAATGGCAATATAGAGAAGAATCAAAAATTAGAAATCTTAGTGAAAAGATTTATGTTGAAATGACAGGAGAAAAACCAGAAATAATTGCTATACATGCAGGTTTAGAATGTGGATTATTTATGGAGAAACTTGGAGATGATATGGATATGATTAGTTTTGGACCAAATTTATATGACATTCATACTCCAGATGAACATATGAGTATTTCATCCGTAAAAAGATTCTGGGAATATCTAATCAGAGTATTAGGAGAAATAAAAGAATAATATTTATTAATCAATAAATATTATTGACCAACTAGAAAACTAAGTTATAATATAAATTAAGTAAACTTAGGAGGGATAAATATGGATATTAATGAAAAAGTATTAGAGACTTTAAGAAATTCAGGTGAAGCTTTAAAAGGTGGAGAAATTGCTGAAAAATCCGGATTAGACAAAAAAGATGTCGACAAAGCACTTAAGACATTAAAAGCAGAAGGAAAAATAAATTCACCAAAAAGATGTTATTATGGAATAGCAGAATAAGAAGAATTATAAAAAAATAAGTTTGGATTTTTCCAAACTTATTTTTTATTTGGAATTCATAGATATTATGGATTTATTAGAATTTTCTAAGACTAAAAAGAATAATAAGAGGATTGTCAATATTTCTATCAAATGTCCCTAAAATAATTAATTTAGGAATTTTGTAGAGTTTTTAGGGAAAAGATATAATAATTGTGTAGATAATACTTAGAAATTTTTAGAGTTTTTAAGCTTGACCTAAGTTACATAATTTCATATAATAATAAAGTGAGTTGTTTTCATGAAAACTTTGGAAGATTTGTTTATGAAAATGTTTACTTAGGGAGATTATAAATTATAGGGTATTTACCAATTAGGAGAGGGGAAAGTGTATGAATCAGAAGCGTAAAACTATTACTAAAGCATTGCTTTTAACAGTAGCTTTGCTTACGGCAACAAGTTTTAAGGCCATGAAACCAAAAGCTGACACCACAGGAAATTCAACTCAAGGGGTAGTTTTAAAAACTAGTCAGTTAAAAGTTAAAAAAACTATCGTTTCACCAAAGAAGGAAGAGGGAACAAGTTCAACAAGTTCTAGTTATGTAGCATCAAGAGGGGATAGTGGAAGCGGTGCAGGAAGCAGTGTTGTTTCTTATGCGTATAATTTTATCGGAAGACCATATGTTTTTGGAGCAGCAGGTCCAAGAAGTTTTGACTGCTCAGGATTAACAATGTATGTGTTCGCGAAATTTGGGTACTCATTACCACACTACACTGGATCACAATTTTCAATGGGAGTTCCAGTATCTAGGTCAAATTTAAGACCAGGGGATTTGGTATTCTTTAACACTTATGGTTCAATAAGTCACGTGGGTATTTATGTTGGAGGAGGAGATTTTCTTCATGCACCTTCATCAGGAAAAACTGTTACTGTAAGTTCGTTAAATGAAGCTTATTACTCAAGCAGATATGCTGGAGCAAGAAGAATAATAAGATAATTATAACTAAAGTGATTTTGTAGTTATATAAATTAATGTGAATTAAAAAGGGGTTTCCTTTTAAATAGTTAAGCTTGAATATTTGAAAAATATTCAAGCTTATTTTTTTTACTCTGTATATATCATATTTTACTAATTAACATAATAATATTTAAGGAAGATTGATTTTGGAGGTGGTGTTATGAGATATACACGGTACAATTATAAAAAGAAGAGTAATAAAGGAGCAAGATCATTTGGCTATGTTATTACAATAGTTATAATTGCCTTAGTTATAGGGACTGCAATTGCTAATGCTATTTTTGGTGGAGGGTTCTCTTTTCCTAAAGGTTTTAACCTGATTAAAAAAAGTAGTTCAGCAAATGCAAGTAATGGGGATGCTAAAAGCTATAAGAATTTCGAAATAGTACA
The DNA here is from genome assembly GCF_016765615.1 of Clostridium paridis. Lineage (GTDB taxonomy): Bacteria > Bacillota > Clostridia > Clostridiales > Clostridiaceae > Clostridium_T > Clostridium_T paridis. The sequence continues at coordinate 95,902 of NZ_JAESWA010000029.1, forward strand.
GTGTGGTTATTATAGCAAAGAAGAAAATGCGATAGATATCCAAAATAAAATAAAAGATCAAGTTCCAGTATATGTTGTTAAAGATGATAGTAAATTCAGAGTAATTGCAGGTATTTACCAAGTGGGAAAAGGTGATGAAGTAAAAAATAAATTAGATGGTTTAGGAGTAAATGCAATTAAGTTAAAAATAAATATAAATGGATCAGATTATTATGATTCGCTAATTGGTGGTATAGTTGATGGATATCTAAAGATGATAAATAGTATAAATGATTCATCAGTTAAAAGTGTTAATACTGATGAATTTAAGAAATGGGCATCTGCTTTTGAAGAAAAGGGAGATAAAGCAAAAGAAATCAAGGATATAAAGACACATATAGCAAGTCTTCCTAATGATTTTACTAAGGATAAAATCCAAGGTGAAATGGAATTTTTAGATAAGTTAATAGAACCATACAAAAGCAACTAATACAATATCTTTAGAATAGATGAGACACCTCTAGAATAAGATTAATTTCTAGAGGTGTCTTTATTGATAAAATATACTTAAAAAATGAACATTACAGGCCTAAATGGTATAAAAAGGAATATCATTCATATGCAAGATGTAAAAAGGTTTCAATACGGTTAAAAATTCCTTAAAATAGAGAAACTCACTTGTATAAAATATTTATAAATGTTAAACTATATTAGGTAAATTACTGTAAAAATGCTTATACATAAAGGGATTTTGACCTTGAATTGTTATAAAAGTTATATTTTTGTCAATAATATTTACCATAGGTAGAGTATAGACTTCTTTAAATTATATATTTGGTTGGATAATTTAAAAAAGTGTAGACCGTATTAAAACCAATATCTGTTTAGGAGGTGATGAAGATGAAGGTTATTCTTGCATCTGCCTCAGAGAGAAGAAAAGAGCTTCTTTTTAGACTTTTTGAAGAGTTTGAAGTTGTTGTAAGTAACTTTGATGAGGATAGTGTAGTTTTTTCAGGAAATTTAGAGGAATATGTAAAAACACTATCTTATGGGAAAGCTAAGGAAATCTCAAAAAGTTCAATAAAGGATTCCTTAATTATTGCAGCAGATACTATCGTTAGCATAGATGGAAAAATTTTAGGAAAACCTAAAGATAAACAAGAAGCAGTAAACATGTTAAAAACGTTAAGTGGAAGAGAGCATAAAGTTTATTCTGGTATCACAGTTATAAACTCTAACAGTTCTAAAATCATTCAAGATGCTGTATGCACAACAGTTTATTTCTCAGTATTAAGTGATGAAGAAATACTATCCTATGTTGAAACCAATGAACCTATGGATAAAGCAGGAGCTTATGGTATTCAAGGTCATGGTGGGATTTTTGTTGAGAAAATAGATGGGTGTTTTTACAATGTTGTAGGTTTACCACTTAATAGATTAAGTAAGATTATTAAGGAAATAATGTAGGGGGATAGGGAATCTGTAAGTGAAGGAGCACTTAGATGAAAAACAATCTAAGAATTACAGATTTGCCTGTAAATGAAAGACCAGAAGAAAAATTATTTTTATATGGTGCAGAAACCTTATCAAATGTTGAACTATTAGCATTAATATTGAGATGTGGTACAAAAAATGAAAGTGTCATGGATTTAAGCTCCAATGTGCTTAAAAGAGTGAATGGTTTAAATGGAATTATTTCAGCAGGAATAGATGATTTTCTGAAAATTAATGGCATAAAAAAAGCAAAGGCTTCAAGACTTATGGCGCTATGTGAATTATCTAAAAGAATTAATTCTCATAAAGGAATTAAGGATGAAATAAGGATAAAAGAACCTAAAATTGTAGCAGATTTATTTATGAATGAGATGAGTAAACTTTCACAAGAAGTTTTAAAGCTAGTAATGTTAAATACTAAGAATAATATAATTTCTATTAAAGAGGTATTTAAAGGAACTTTAAATTCATCAATAGTTCATCCAAGAGAAGTGTTTTCTGAAGCGTTAAAGAATAATGCGGCTTCAATTATTATATGTCATAATCATCCTTCAGGGGATCCAACTCCTAGTAAGGAAGATATAAATATTACTTTAAGGTTAAAAGAATGTAGTAAGATAATGGGAATTGATCTACTAGATCACATTATCATTGGGAATAATACTTATGTAAGCTTAAAAGAAAAATCCATTATATAAATTGAAAGGGGAATAACAATGGGATTATTTGGAATGACGAAAGACATGGGAATAGATTTAGGAACAGCAAACACTTTAGTATTTGTTAAAGGAAAAGGAGTGGTTTTAAGAGAACCATCCGTTGTAGCTATAAATAATAACACTAAGAAACCATTAGCAGTTGGAGCAGAAGCAAAACAAATGATTGGTAGAACTCCAGGAAATATTGTAGCTATAAGACCATTAAAAGATGGAGTTATTGCTGATTTTGATATTACTCAAACAATGATTAAAAAGTTTATTGAAAAAATCACTAGCAAAAGTGCTTTTGCAAGTCCAAGAATAATAATTTGTTATCCATCAGGAGTAACAGAAGTTGAGAAGAGAGCTATAGAAGAAGCTACTAAAGCTGCTGGAGCAAGAGATGTAATTTTGATGGAAGAACCTATGGCTGCTGCAATTGGTGCAGGACTTCCAGTTTCAGAACCAACTGGTAGTATGATTGTTGATATCGGAGGAGGAACTACTGAAGTTGCAGTTATATCTTTAGGTGGTATAGTTACTGCAAAATCTCTTAGAGTTGCTGGAGATGAATTGGATCAAGCAATTATTAGTTATATTAAAAGAGAATATAATTTAATGATTGGTGAGAGAACAGCTGAAACAATAAAAATGGAATTAGGTTCAGCATTTAAAACAGAAGAAGTTGAAAAGTCTATGGAAATCAAAGGAAGAGACTTAATTACAGGTCTTCCTAAAATTATAGAAGTAAGTGAAGTTCAAGTAAGAGAAGCAATAAAAGAACCAGTAGCTGCAATAATTGAATCAATTAAAACAACTTTAGAAAAAACACCACCAGAATTAGCATCAGATATAATGGAAAAAGGTATCATGCTAGCTGGAGGGGGAGCATTATTAAAGGGATTAGACGCCTTAATTAACCATGAAACTCATATGCCTGTACATATTGCAGAATCACCACTTGATTGCGTAGCTCTTGGAGCTGGAAAAGCTCTAGAAGATTTTGATTATTTAGCTAAGCAACAAAGAGGTTAATTAATCAATGAAATTTTTAAAAAACAAACTGGCAGTAACTATTATAGTACTGTCAGTTGGCTTTTTAGCAATAATTGTATATACCTTCAAAAGTCAAAATAAGAGTATATTTCAAAGTGGTGCAGGGTCGGCGTTAAATCCAATACAAAAGATAGCATATACAGTAACAGAAAAATTTAAGGGATTTGCAGACTTCTTTTATAATTTTTCAGAAGTAAAGGAAGAAAATAAAAAGTTAACAAAAGAAAATGCGGAACTTAATAATAAACTTGTAGAGTATAATAGTTTAAAAAGTGAAAATGAAAGATTAAGAGATGTAGTTAATTTTGCAAATCAAATTGAGGGATATAGTGTAGTAGGAACTAATATAATCGGATACAGTGGAGATAGTTTTCTATCAGGATATGTAATTGATAAAGGAAGTAAAGATGGATTGGAAAAAGGAATGCCAGTAATGGCTTCGAAAGGAATAGTTGGCCAAGTTACATCAATAGGTAGTAATTGGGCTATTGTACAATCATTAGTTAATGAAAATATTGCAATAGCTGCTAAAATAGAAAGTACCGAGGATACTATAGGAATTGTAAAAGGATATAAGGATTCACAAAACAAATTATTAGCAAAGGTTTATAATATACCAGTAGATTCTCAGATTAAAAAGGGTGATGTTATCTTGACCTCTGGTCTTGGAAGCATTTATCCCAAAAATATTAGAATTGGTACGGTATTAAGTGTTGAAGAAGATAAGGTTAAAGTAAGTAAAAGCGCTACAATTGAACCATTTGTAGATTTTAATAAGCTTGAGGAATTATTTATAATGATTCCAAAAGAAAAAAGAAAAATAGAGAGTGATGGACAATAGAATATGAAGAGAGTAGTACTTATTTTAATAGGACTTTTGCTTTTTATCTTAGACAATACTATTCTTCCTTCCTTCGCTATTAAAGGAGCTTATGGAAGTTTGCTATTTACCTTTGCAATTTGTTATTCTCTTATTACAGGCCCCTGGGAAGCTGTTTTTATGGGAGTATATTCTGGAGTATTGCAAGATGTTTTCTTTGGAAATGTTTTTGGGGTAAATTCGCTTATAAATCTAATAGTATGTTTACTAGCCGCATTAGTAGGAAAAAATATATTTAAAAATAGAAAAACTATACCAATACTGACAGTGCTAGGAGCAACTGCAATTAAATTTCTAGTAGTATATGTTGTTCTTTTCTTTATGAAAATGAACGTTTACTTTGAAAATATGATAGTGATGACCGCTATGAATACTGTGTTTGCTTTTATCTTTTATAAAAAAATATATAATTTTACAGAGAAAAGTTTTATGAAAAATCCTTGGAAATTTAATTAAAAGGTGATTATATGAATAAGAAAAAGAATAAGTTTTTTAATAGATATACAGCGCTGATTTCTACAATGTTCATTATTTTTGGAGTAATATTGGGAAAATTGATATATCTTCAAGTGTATAAGTATGCAGACTATAAAGATATGTCTAACAATAGATCAAGAAGATTTGTAGCGGAGAATGCACCAAGAGGAATCATTTATGATGAACATGGAAATATACTTGCAACTAATGTACAAAGTTATACAATTACATTTACATCTACAGATGAATCCAATGCAAGCTTCTATGATACAATGAACAAAACTTTTAAAATTCTAAAGGATAATGGTGAAAAAATCGAAGATGATATGCAACTAAAAATAGATGCAAATAAAAGTTATTACTTTGATTTTAATGTTAGTGATGCTGAATCTATAAAAGCTTTAAATATAAGATTTAAAAAAGATAGAGGATTAGATGATAAGTTAAAGAAGAAACTTTTTCCTAAGAAGACTTCGGATCTAACTTCATCAGAGCAGAACCAATTGGATGAAGCTATATATAAGTATTCTCCAGAGGATACTTTTTATTATATGATAGAAAGCTATAATATGTATGAAATGCTTAAGCCAGCTTCAAAGGATGAAACTAAAAAGTATCAGGCAATGAGCGGAAAAGAAATTTTGGCTTTGCTTCTTAAAAGTTACTCTTTAGAAGATGTCAGAAAATATATGGTAGTTAAAGATGCAATAAAGATGCAGAGTTTTAAAGGCTATAAGCCAGTAACCTTAGCAACTATTAAAAAACAAACATCATTTATTTTCTACCAAAGGCTAAATGATTTACCTGGTATTGATGTATCTACTGAACCTGTTAGATCTTATCCATATGGGAGTGTTGCTTCGGCCATATTAGGATATATAGGTTCTATAGATGGTGGAACGCAGGCAAGATATGAAGAAAAAGGATATGATGTAAGTACTGATAAGATTGGAAAAGCAGGAATTGAATCTGCTTTTGAGAGTATATTAAAAGGAACAAAAGGTGGAACAACAGTTAAGGTAAATTCAAAGGGAAGAAAAACTGAAGAATTATTTAAGCTTGAACCATCTCCAGGAATGAATGTTCACTTAACAATTGATAAGAATATTCAATATTCGGCAGAAAGAAGTTTACAAGAAGAACTTCAAGATTTACAAAAACAAAAAGTAATCAATGATAGTACTGGCTCAGTAGATCTTACAAATGCAACAAGAGGGGCAGTAGTAGTGCAAGAAGTTAAAACAGGAAGAATACTAGCTTTAGCAAGTTATCCTAACTTTGATCCAAATATATTTTCTACTCCTGGTGCATTAACTTCTGAAATATCAAAGCAATATTTCCCTAGAAATGAGCAATATGAGGCTTTTGCTAGTGATTTTATATTAAGGCAAGGATTAAATAAAACTGTTGATGACTTATTTCCTAAAAATAAAGATGGGATTAGGGAAGATAGATATGATCTTTATCCTAAGCCATTATATGATTATGCAACATTTGGATTAACTCCGCCTGGATCAACCTTTAAACCATTAACCTCTGTAGCAGCATTACAAGAGGGAGTAATTACCCCAGGTTATACAATACAGACTAAAAAATACTATGATCTTAATACAGATATATTTGGAGATACTAAGCCAGAGGATGAGGCTACTCCAGCAATGACTGATTTAAAGAGAGCTCTTGCAGTATCAAGTAACTACTATTATTATAATGCTGCAATAAGAATGTATAAGAAATATGCTCCAAGTGAGAAAGACTCAACCATTGCTCAAAAAGTACAAGGATTAGATATGTTAGCAAAGTATGCATGGCAAACAGGATTAGGTTCTGATCCTAATGGAACTCAAAAAGCTGGAACAGGAATTGAAATACCAGAAAATTTTGGGCAAGTATATAATTTCCAATCCTTTAAAAATAATACTATAAATTTAATAAACTTTAATCTTGTTGGCTATGCTGAAAATGGAGCTTTTCCAGGTAGGCAATCTATTGTTAAAATGGATTTGCAATTGAATTCTGATGATAGTGATAAGCTTGCAGATGCAAAAAAGAAGATTAAGCAAATGGTGAAAGATGAACTTAATCAAGTAGGAACTAAAGATATCAGAGGAGATTTTGATAATTTCTATAAAGCTTTGGTACCAGCAGTTCAAGAAATATATGATAATTCACCAACGTATCAGCAAAGGGTTAAGGATGCTAATGTTTCAGCAAAAAGTGCCGTTAATTCGGCAGCACGTGAAATAGCAAACTATGTAATATATTCAGTTTCCACAGAGCTTATGAGTGCAACTCAGATAGCATATGGTGCTATAGGTCAAGGTATGGACACTTTTACCCCATTACAATTAGTAGGATATATCTCTACAGTAGTTAATGGTGGAACTAGATATAAAGCACATTTAGTAGATAAAATTACAGATAAAGATGGTAAGGTAGTTGAAGAATTTAAACCAGAAGTATTAAATAAAATTGATATTTCTCCAGAAAATCTAGCTGCCATAAAACTAGGAATGAATATGGCTAATACAGCTGATGCAGGTACAGCGAGTTCGGTAATGAATAAGTTTCCAATATCATCTGGTGGTAAAACTGGTACAGCTACCTTTAGGCAAGATCAAAGTGAGTATGGTCGTGAGGCTTTTGGTGTTTATGTAACTTTTGCTCCTCTTGATGATCCTCAAATAGCTGTTTGTACAGTTTTATATGATGGTGGACATGGATATTTTGGTGCTAATATAGCTAAGGCAGTGTATGAGACATATTTTAGAGATCAGTTAAAGGCTATGAATTATGCTCCACAATATGACTACACTTTAAATCCACCACTAGCAGATGTTAAAGTATCACCAACGACAAAATAAATATATTAATATAAAATAAAAAACGACATTGCATGTCGTTTTTTATTTTATTGGGTAACTTTTAAAATCCTTAATATAAGCAAAAGCTGGGAATTATAAAACTTCATTGTCAATTAACAGTATTTTGTATTATAATTAAAAGTAGCAGTGAAATTTAAAGTTATATTAAAATTGCGATATAAAATTATGATTTATTTAGATAATTATGGTGCAAAGTTTTCTGAGTTTTTTCGATAATATAATATAGGGTTTTAAGTTCAACTATTAACTTATTTATGAAAGTATAAGTTAAGTTTCCTATAAAAACCCTTTAGACAAAGAAAATTTAAGTTTAAATACAATTTAATGTAAAGCTGCTGGAGAGGTATTTATGATTGATGATAGGATAATTATAAAAGGGAATAAGGAAGGGTTACTGGCTGTAATAAATTATAATAAATTTAAAGATTTTAGCGAAGTTACAGAGGTTTTGTTAGAACGATTAAATAAAGGTAAAAAGTTTTATATGGGAGCCACATTAACCATAAAAACTGAATTAAAGTACATAGAAGAACGAGATATTAGAATTTTAAAAGATATTCTTTTTGAAGAGATTGGAATAAAAGAGTGTATTCTAAAAGATAGTGAGGAAAAAGAGGTAAAGGTTTTTACTGGAATATATGAAGGAAGAACCAAGTTCATACGAAAAACCATAAGAGGGGGACAACGCATAGAATATGCTGGAAATATTGTAATAATAGGAGACATAAACTCAGGGTCAGAAGTTTATGCTGCTGGTAATATAATTGTTTTAGGTAAAATAAGAGGTCAGGTGCATGCTGGAACTACTGGAAATAATAAGGCTATAATAGCTGCATTTACATTGGAGCCAGAACTTCTTCAAATAGGAGATGTGGTAACAATATCACCAGAAGAAGGTGAAAAACCTAAGTATCCAGAAGTTGCAAAATTGAAGGATGGAATGATTATTGTAGAACCTTATTTACCTAATAAATTCATTTAAAAATAATTGGAGGGATTTTAGAATGGGAGAGTCAATTGTTATAACATCAGGTAAGGGTGGAGTTGGAAAAACTACAACAACAGCAAATATAGGAACTGCACTTGCTGCATTAGGAAAAAAAGTTGTAGTGGTAGATGGAGATACTGGTCTTAGAAATCTTGATGTATTAATGGGTCTAGAAAATAGAATAGTTTATACTATAATAGATATATTTGAAAAAAGATGTAGAACAAAGCAAGCATTAATAAAAGATAAGAGATTCCCAAATCTTTGCTTGCTTCCTACAGCTCAAACTAAGGATAAAAATGATATCAAGCCAAATCAAATGTTAAGCATAATAAATGAGCTTAAAGAGGAATTTGATTATGTGCTTATCGATTGTCCAGCAGGTATTGAGCAAGGATTTGAAAATGCTATAGTTGCAGCTGATAGAGCTGTTGTAGTTGTTAATCCAGAAATAACTTCTGTTAGAGATGCTGACAGAGTTATTGGTAAATTAGATGCGAAAGGCTTAGATGATCATCAAGTTATAGTAAATAGATTAAACTACGAAATGACACAAAATGGAGATATGCTAGATATTGGAGATATATTAGAAATATTATCTATTAAGTTATTAGGTGTAGTACCTGATGATAAATCAATCACAGTTTCTACTAACAGAGGAGAGCCAATTGTTCTTGATGAAAAAGCGATTTCTGGACAAGCGTTTAGAAATATTGCTAGAAGAATTACAGGAGAAGAAGTTCCCCTTTTAAACTTAAACGTTGAATCTGCAGGTCTTTTTGGATCACTTAAGAAGTTGTTTAAGCGTAAATAGGTATAACGGGGGGGAGAAATATGGAGTTTTTTAATAAGTTTTTTGGAAATAAGCCTTCTCCTAAGGAGGTAGCAAAGGATAGGTTGAGATTAATTTTGATTCATGATAGAGGTGAAATTGCACCAGAATTATTAAATAAAATTAGAGAAGAAATACTAGAAGTTATTTCTAAATATGTAGAAATAGATGCTGGAGATATGGAAATTACAGTAACTAAGACAGAGGCAAGTGAAGGAAATTCTCCTGCGTTAGTTGCAAATATTCCAATTAAAAGTGTAAGAGGAAGATAAATATCAATAAATTAGGAGGTGAATGTATTCATCTCCATTTTTTACCGATAAAAATAGTTACAAAAATCCTTCATTTTTCAATAATTAGTGAATTAACTATAGATTTATGGAGAAATATTATAATATGAGTTATAATAATGTAGAAGTTTTAATATGGAGGAAGATAGATGTTTGGAAGATTTAAGCTGGATTTAAAAATTCTAAAGGAACTGGACTTTACACTTTTAGTTGCTATGATTACCACGGTTCTTTTTGGATGTTTTAATATATATTTAGCAACTAAAGGTGATGTGGGATTTTCTGAAGTAAAAAGACAATTAATATGGCTTGCAATATCATTAGTTGCAATCTATGTAGTTTTACTTATAGACTATGTAGTATTACAAAATTATGCCTTTTTGTTTTATCTCTTAGGAATACTCTTGCTTATAGTTACGATATTTGCTGGATCAATTGTTAATGGAGCACAAGGGTGGATAAGAATAGGTGGTTTCTCTATGCAACCATCAGAACTGGCCAAAATAGGTATTATAGTAATGATGGCAAAGAAAATTCAAGATATGGACGGAAAAGTAAATGATATAAAGAATTTTTTCATTTTAGCAGCATATATTATAGTTCCAGTTATTTTGATAGTTAAGGAACCGGATATGGGTATGACAATGGTATGTTTCTTCATTGTTCTAGGGATATTTTTTATTGCCGGACTAGACTTAAGGGTAATTGGTGGAGGGCTGCTAGCTATATTCTTAGCAATAGTTTTGGTATGGAATTCAGGATTGATACAAGACTATCAAAAGAAAAGAATAACATCATTTATGGATCCGGAAGCAGATGAACTTAATTCAGGGCTTCAGTTAACACAGTCTATGATAGGGATAGGTTCAGGTGGATTTTTAGGTACAGGCGTTAATTTAGCAACTGATGCTCCAGGTGGATATGTTTCACAAAATGTACCTGAAAAAGATACAGATTTTATATTCGCAATTGTAGGAGAAAGCTGGGGTACTGTAGGAGCAATTTTCCTATTAACCTTATATGGAGTTATAGTTTACCGAACTCTGGTGATATCGAGAACCAGTAAAGATATTTTTGGAAAGATAATTTGCGTTGGACTAGCCGCATATTTCCTATTTGCAATATTTCAAAATATGGGGATGACCATTGGGTTAATGCCTATAACGGGAATAACTTTACCTTTAGTAAGTTATGGAGGAAGTTCACTACTTACAACAATGATGTCTTTAGGCTTAATATTAAATATTGGTATGAGAAGAAAGAAAATTAATTTTTAATTTTATGGGGGTTGTTATGAAAGTTGCATTAATTGCTCATGATAACAAAAAAGAAATCATTATAGATTTTTGCAAAAGATATAAAAGCATATTAGAAAAACACACTCTTATCGCTACTGGAACTACAGGGAAAAAGATTACTGAAGCTACTGGGCTTGAAGTAACAAGATTTTTGTCTGGACCATTAGGAGGAGATCAACAAATTGGTGGAAGGATTGCAGAAGGTGATATTAAGCTAGTAATATTTCTAAGAGATCCTTTAACAGCTCAACCGCATGAACCAGATGTTACAGCTTTAATTAGAATTTGTGATGTACATAGCGTTCCAATAGCCACAAATATAGGGACTGCTGAAATTTTAATAAAAAGTTTATAGAAAAAAGTCAGTCTTATAAAAGACTGACTTTTTTGTTTTTATAAAACTTATAAAAGTTCTATGTTAATTATCACTTAAATATATATTAATATATAATGCAAAAATCATAGTACATTTTATGGACTCACATGTAAATTCTTTAGTGCATTATATATGGATAACACAAAAATCCTAACTAGGAATATATTAATAAAGTGATTAAAATCTATGAGGTGAAAAAGGTGGGAAATTATAATTCAGAGTATAAGAGTTACTATGGAAAAATTATGGAAAGGAGAAAAAGTAACCATATAGGAAGTATAGGTGGAGAGTACCAAATAAACAGAAGCATAGGGGAACATAGTTCAAAAAGTTTTAAAGATATTATAGTTAGAAGAATTATACAAGAATTAGTTGGGACATTTATATTATGCCTGCTTATTTTAGTTTGTAAGAGCGTTAAAACTGAGCAAACTTTAGCAGTTTACAATTATGGCAAATATGCAGTAAATAAAGGGTATACGATAAATGAAGTTATTGAATATATTAAAACTTTTGATGTGTCATCAATTAAGCATAAGGGAGAGGAATTAGCTGATTTTCTTAAGGAGAAAGTTTCAAATGGCCAGACAATTAAAAGTCAAATGAAGGAAAACCTTGTTAAGCCGGTATTAGGAAGTTATGTTCTTAAAGATGATAGTTCAAAGCTCTATAGTATAGAAATTAAAGATGGTACAGAGATTATAAGCATAGGGGATGGAAATGTAACTAAAGTATCAGAGGATAAGACTTTAGGTAAATATATAGTTATTGATAATGGAAGTGGAGTAGAAAGTGTTTATGGGAATTTAGGTGAAATAGATGTGAAAGAGGGAGATAAAATATCTAAAGGGCAGATGGTAGCAAAAGGTGGTAATAGCAATAATGAAGCAAAGCCATCATTGTTATTTCAATTAAAATATATGGGAGAAGCTAGAGACATAAAAGACTATATAAATCTTTAAAGGCTTGAAGTAATTATTGGGGAGTGAATAATGAAGAGAAAAAGAATAATGCTTTTAGTAGAATTACTAATTCTTATTTGCTTATGCCTTCAATATAATTTTTTTATAGCATTTATATTTGTATTATTACATGAAATATCTCATGGGGTTATGGCAGTAATATTTGGAATGAATATTAAAAAACTGCTCATACACCCATTGGGATTTTTTATTGAGATAGAAGACATGGATGAGCTAACTGAAGAAAAACAGATAATAGTCTATTTAGCTGGTCCGCTTACGAACTTGCTTATAGCTATTATAATATATATTTGTAGTGGGTACTATTTTTCAAATATGTCTGTTATAAATTTAGTGTTATGTTTTTTTAATTTGCTGCCAGCGTATCCCCTTGATGGAGGGAAAATGTTCAGTATCATACTATCCAAAAGATTAACATATAGGTTAGCAAGTAAGGTAATAATTTATTTAGGGATAATCATTAGTATTGGATTCTTTGGATTGTTTATTTATGATATTGTAAAATTACATAAACTCAATATAACCCTAGTACTAGTAAGTGCTTTAATGTTATACTCAGCCTTAAAGGAAAAAAAGAGGATTATGTATATATTAATGGGGGACTTAGTTAGAAAAAAAAGTAGGTTTGTTAAAAATAGTTATATTGAAAATTCAAGTATATCAGTATATTACAAGTTAGGATTAGTAAATATATTAACTCTAGTGGATAAAAATAAATTCAATTGCTTTTATGTATTAGATGAGGATATGAAAATGGTAGGAATTATTAATGAAGATGAGTTAATGGAGGCGTTAAAGAGATATGGAAATATTACTTTAGAGGAATATTTTTCAGATATAAAAGAATAACTATATAAAGAAGAGGCTTGGTAAATTACCAAGCCTTTTGTGTAGTATAACATATATAGGTGCTGGAGGTATAATTAATGATATTATTCCATTTAATATATTTTTGGTTGCCAGTAAAAATATATTATTTAGAATAAAATTCAACTATAAGTTGTTCGTTGATAATAATTGGGAGTTCAGTTCTATTAGGAAATCTTAAGTAACTTCCTTTGAAGTTGTTCTCATCTTTAGCTATATAGGGAAGAGTGTTTAGTATATTATTGCTAAAAGTTTCTACAAACATATCAGTCTTTCTAGATTTTTCCCTTAGTGTAACTTCATCTCCAGGTTTTAATCTATAAGAAGGTATATTAACTTTTTGATTATTAACAAGAAAGTGACCATGATTTACCATTTGCCTTGCTTGTCTTATAGAAGTAGCAAATCCCATTCGATACACCATATTATCTAATCTAGATTCTAGAATTAATAATAAAGTTTCTCCAGGAACTGATTTACTAGAGAATGCTTCTTTGACATATCTAGAAAATTGCTTTTCCATAACGCCGTAATATGCGCGTAATCTTTGTTTTTCTAATAACTGAATACCATAATCTGAGAGCTTTTTATCTGCTCTACTAGTACCTTTTGTTGCTCGTTTCATTGCCTTAGGGTGGCCGACAACATTTAGTCCAAGCCTTCTACAAGCTTTGAAACGAGGTCCCATCATTTTTGCCATAGTTACCTCCAATAACTTATATTTATTATGTTTGTATAATAACACAAAACAAAATATAATGATAATCATTATCAATGCCTTAAGAGGAGGTTATTCTAATATTTCTTCATTATTCTAAGTCATTCTATTTATTTTAAAGAATAGCAAGATTTTAGAATGTAAGTTTATCCAACTATTGCATTAAGGGCAAATCTAAGTAATAATACTAAGGTGGTTTATAATATAAAGTTATGATAGAATAAAGTCGATTGACAAATTTGCTTTATATATTGTTAGTTATATGGAGGAGGAAATATTAATGAATAGAATCACAGATGATATTTTATATAAAGTTGAGAAACCTGCCAGATACATAGGCGGTGAACTTAATCAGATAATTAAAGATAAAAATGAAGTTGACATAAGATTTGCGTTTTGTTTTCCAGACGTTTATGAAGTTGGAATGGCGCACTTAGGTTCAAGAATTCTTTATCATACTATAAATAATAGAGAAGATACATATTGCGAGAGAGCATATGCTCCATGGCCTGATATGGAAAAGGAAATGAGAAAAAATAATATTCCTTTATATACTCTTGAAACTAAGGATCCTCTTAAGGATTTCGATATATTAGGTTTTACGCTTCAATATGAGATGAGCTTTACAAATATATTGAATATGCTAAACCTTGGAGGGGTTACCGTTAGGGCTTCAGAAAGAGGAGAAGAGGAACCTATAGTAATGGCTGGTGGTCCTTGTGCATATAACCCAGAACCGTTATCTGGCATAGTTGATTTCTTTGAACTTGGAGAGGGAGAAGAAATGATGAATGATGTATTAGAGGTTTATAAGAGATATAAAGGTAAAGGAAAGAAAAAAGAATTTTTAAGAGAAATATCTAAGATAAGAGGTATTTATGTTCCTTCATTATATGATGTTACATATAACGAAGATGGAACAATAAAAGAATTTAAACCTAAATATGATGATGTTCCAGCTCAAGTACAAAAGAGAATAATCGCTAATTATACAGATGTAGAATTTCCAACGGATATCATAGTTCCTTATACTGAAATTGTACACGATAGAATTGTTTTAGAGGTTTTTAGAGGATGTACTAATGGTTGTAGATTCTGTCAAGCAGGTATGATATATAGACCTGTAAGAGAAAAGGGAAGAGAAACACTTTTAAAGCAAGCTAGAGAATTAGTTAAAAATACAGGCTATCAAGAAATATCATTAGCATCCTTAAGTACTTGTGATTATTCAGATATCAATGCTTTAGTTCAAGATTTAATGGCTGAACATGCTGAAAAGAATGTGGCAGTAGCACTTCCGTCAATTAGAGTGGATGCTTTTTCAGTAGATTTATTAAAGGAAATTCAAAAGGTAAAGAAAACAGGCCTTACTTTTGCACCTGAAGCTGGATCTCAGAGAATGAGGGATGTAATTAATAAGGGATTAACTGAAGAAAGAATACTAGAAGCCGCAAGATCAGCATTTGAAGCAGGATGGAGCACTTTGAAACTATACTTCATGGTAGGTCTTCCATATGAAACGGTTGAAGATGCTAGAGGTATTGGTGAATTATCAGAAAAAATAGTTGCTCAATATTTCAGTGTTCCAAAAGGAACTAGAAATAAAGGATTGAGAGTTACAGTAAGCACATCAATATTTGTTCCAAAGCCATTTACCCCATTCCAATGGTCACCAATGGAAAGAATACCAGAGGTTAATGAAAAAATAAGTGCTGTGAGATCTTCAATTAAATCAAGAGCAATTTCATATAACTATCATGAACAAAAAACATCTTATATGGAGGCTGTTTTTGCGAGAGGTGATAGAAGATTATCAGAAGTATTAATTAAGGCTTATGAAAAAGGTGCAAAATTTGATGGATGGTCTGAGTATTTTAGCTTTGATATTTGGCAAGAAGCCTTAAAAGAGTGTAATGTTGATGGAGATTTTTATGTTTATAGAAGCAGAAGTTACGATGAAATACTTCCATGGGACTTTATTGATATTGGCGTAGACAGAGATTATATTGTTAAGGAAAATGAAAAAGCAAAAACATCAGATTTAACTCAAAACTGTAGAGTTGGATGTACTGGTTGTGGAATTAATGTAAACTTCAAAGAAGGGAAGTGTTTTGAAGGTGCGATACTTAATTAAGTTTACTAAAGAAGGAAATATTAAATTTGTTTCTCATTTAGATTTAATGAGAACAATTCAGAAAATAATTGTAAGAAGTGAGCTAAATATAGAATATTCTCAAGGATTCAATCCACATATGGCTTTATCAATAGCGCAACCTTTATCTGTTGGAGTTAGTTCTAATGGAGAATATATGGACATTGTTTTAAGAGAGCCGCAAGATGAAAAAGATATCTTAGAAAACCTAAATAAAAAATCCATTGGTGGAATAAAGTTTTTAGAAATAAAATCAATAGAAAATATCCCAAATGAAAAGAAGGTTCCTCAAGCAATGGCAATGGTTGAAGAAGCTAGTTATACAATTAAGATAAAGTATGAGGATTCTACAAAGGTCAATGATGAGCTTAAGAAACTTTTAGAATTAAATGAGTGGAATATGATAAAGAAAAATAAAAAAGGTGAGGAAAAATCTCTTAATATAAGACCGATGATTAAAGAAATTAAATACTGGGTAAAAGATGAGTATTTGATTATGAATACAAGAATAAGTTGTGGTAGTAAAGAACATTTGAACCCAGAACTTTTAGTTAATTATATTAAAGAAAACACAACCGGGGTAGATAATGAGGCTTTTGTTAATATTAACAGAGAAGAAATGTATGCACATAAAGAAAGTAAGCTGTTGCCACTGTATAAAGTTGTGTAAAGAGGTAGTTTTATGAGAGAAATATTTATTGAGAGAAGAGAAAAGATATTAAGAATAGCCATTAAAGAAAACGGTAAGCTTGTGGATTGTTTGATAGAAGAGGAAACAAGTGAGGCATTACCTGGAGAAATTTATCTAGGTACTGTTAAAAATATAGTGCCAGGAATAAAAAGTGCTTTTATAGATATCGGACTCTCAGTTAATGGATTTATGAGCTTAGATAGCAATTCAAATATTAAACAAGGGCAAGAAGTAATAGTAGAAGTGTTGAAAGAGGCTATAGGAGATAAAGGTCCTAAAGTAACTTGTGATTTTTCAATTCCCGGGAAATATGCTGTAATTTCATCAAAGGGTAAGGGAGTAACTGTATCCAGGAGAATTCTAGATGAAGCTAAGAGAACTAGTTTAATGAATGAAATATCTCCTAAACCAGAGGGTTTAATAACCTTAAGAACTAATGCGGCTTTTGGAAAAATTGATGATATAAAGAATGAAATAGAAGTATTGCATGAAAGATATTTATCTATTTTGCAAAAGGGCAAATTTTTGAATAAACCTCAAAGAATTTATGGAGAAAATCTTTTGTTAAATAAAATTCTTAGGGATAATATAAATAATGAAACAAAAAATATTTATGTAAATACCAAGGAAGATTATGAAGTTGCTTCTGACTATATTAATATTGGTGAAGAGGTTAATGTTCATCTTTATGATGAAGAAAGAAGTCTTTTTGATTACTATCATATAGAAAAAGAAATACTTTCACTAAGACATAAGAAAGTGCAATTGAACTCAGGTGGATGGATTGTCATTGATAAAACAGAAGCAATGTACGTTATTGATGTTAATTCAGGTAAACATACTAAAGGTAAGCAAACTGAAAAGGTGGCTGAAGAAACAAACAAAGAGGCTGCACTTGAAATTGCTAGACAAATAAGATTAAGAAATTTAGGCGGAATAATCTTAATTGATTTTATTGATATGAAAAGTGAAGAGGATAAGCTTCAAGTGCTTAATATCCTTTCAAAAGGACTGGAAAAAGACAAGAAAAGAACAACCATATATCCTTTTACAGAGTTAAACTTAGTTCAGATATCAAGAACAAGAAGTGGGAAAAGTATCTTTGAATATATTGAAGAAGATTGTGAGCTTTGCAAAGGAAAAGGAAATAGGCTTTCATTAGAGTACATTTTAATGTTAATTAGAGATGAAATTTTAAGATATCAATCTGAAAATTCAATTAAGGATTTTTATGTTGAAATTAATGCACAATATGAGACTTATATTAGAGAAGATATTTTTGCATTTTTAAGTAGTATAGAGGCTTTAGAGAAAAAGATTTACTTACACTTTGTTCAAGAGGTAGAGTACTTTAAATTGGAGCCACTACTATTTAAAAAACAAATTGAAAGTGTAGAAAATTATTTAGTGAATTAGATAATGCAATTACAAGAAAAAGTTATTTACAACATAGGCTAATTGTGTTAAAATGTCTAAGTAACCGCACAGAATAGGTTTTACTAAAACAAAGTTAAATCTTTGTACCTTAAGTGGCGAGACCGTTATGAGGAGGTGTTTTTAATGTACGCAGTATTAACTACAGGAGGAAAGCAGTACAGAGTTAAGGAAGGAGACGTTCTTTTCGTTGAAAAACTTAACGCTGAGGTTGAATCAACAGTTGAATTCAGTGAAGTTCTAGTTGTATCTAAGGATGGAGAATTAAAAGTTGGTACACCAGTAGTTGAAGGAGCTAAGGTTGTAGCTAAAGTATTAGCTCAAGGAAAGGCTAAGAAGATTATAGTTTTCAAGTATAAACCAAAGAAAGACTATAGAAGAAAATCTGGTCACAGACAACCTTACACTAAGATTCAAATCGAAAAGATCGAAGCTTAATTATGATTAAGATTAAGATCCAAAGTAGAGGAGAAGAGATAATTGCAATAGACATAAAAGGTCATGCAGTAGAAGAGGCTGAAGCAATTATAGTTGGAGAAGCCTACGATATGATATGTAATTCTGTGTCAGTACTTTCTCAAAGTCTTTTAATAGGTTTAGAAAGTGTACTTAATATAAATTGCAGTTATGAAATATATGAAGGATACATAAGCTTAGATTTAACTGATTTGGAAGAGGATGAGCTTACTGAAGCCCAAACACTTTTAAAGACATTTGAACTAAGCATTGATAGTATTATGTTATCCTTAGAACAAAGTTTTGGAAAAAAGAAACGTGATAAATATATATGTCTTTTAAAAGAGGAGGTGTAACACCATGTTGATAATGAACCTTCAATTATTCGCTCATAAAAAAGGAGTAGGTAGCTCTAAGAACGGTAGAGACTCTGAATCAAAAAGATTAGGAGTTAAATCTGCTGATGGCGAATTTGTATTAGCAGGTAATATCATTGTTAGACAAAGAGGAACAAAAATCCACCCAGGAACTAATGTTGGAAAGGGAAAGGATGATACTCTTTTCGCTAAAATAGATGGAGTTGTTAAATTCGAAAGAATGGGTAAAGATAAGAAGAAAGCTTCTGTTTATCCAGTTGATGTTGAAGAAATAGCTGAATAATCTTAAAACAAAGCACCCTTAACTAGGGTGCTTTATTAGTTAAGAATTAAGAATTAACAATTAGGGATAGAATATAATTAGGAATGATTTTTAATTCTTAATTCTTCATTACTATTTAAGCTTGATTATTGAAAAAATAACATCCCTATTGTAATATATATAATGCACTAAAGAATTTACATGTCTATCCGTGAGATGTAATATGATTTTTGTATTATATAGATTTAATAGATTAATTAAATTTATTAGGACAAATAATAAGAAGAAGAAAAATAAGAATAACAATAGATTGATGTAAGGTAAGGTGATATATATGTTTATAGATACAGCCAAGGTTTTTGTGAAATCAGGAGATGGCGGAGATGGATCAGTATCCTTTAGAAGAGAAAAATATGTGCCTCTAGGTGGACCAGATGGTGGAGACGGAGGAAAAGGTGGAAATGTAATATTTGTTGTTGATACAAATATGACTACCTTATTGGATTTTAAGTATAAAAGAAAATTTATTGCAGAAAGAGGAGTGAATGGATCTGGCTCTAAGTGTTATGGTAAAGATGGAGAAGATTATGTAATCCATGTGCCTATGGGAACTATTATTAAAGATGTAGAATCAGATAAGATAATGGCAGACCTTTCTCATGCAGGAGATTCATATATGGTTTGTAAAGGTGGAAAAGGCGGAAAAGGAAATGCAAAATTCTGTACGCCTACAAGGCAAGCACCTAACTTTGCTGAGCCAGGAATGCCAGGAGAAGAAAGATGGATTACATTAGAACTTAAGTTACTTGCAGATGTAGGATTATTAGGTTTCCCTAATGTAGGAAAATCAACACTTCTTTCAGTTGTTTCAAAGGCTAGACCAAAGATAGCAAACTATCATTTCACTACATTAAAACCTAATTTAGGTGTAGTTAGTGTTCCAGGAATAGAACCTTTTGTTATGGCAGATATTCCGGGAATAATTGAAGGTGCAGCTGAAGGTGTTGGCTTAGGTATAGAATTCTTAAGACATATTGAAAGAACAAGACTATTAATACATGTAGTTGATATCTCGGGTGTAGAAGGAAGAGATCCAATTGAAGATTTCATAAAGATAAATGAAGAATTGAAAAAATATTCAATAAAACTTTGGGATAGACCTCAAATAGTTGTAGGTAATAAAGCTGACATGTTATTTGATGAAGAAGTTTTTGATAATTTCAAGAAAAAACTTAATGAAATGGGTTATGAAAAAGTATTTAAGATGTCTGCAGCTACAAATGATGGAGTTGAAGCATTAATTAAAGAAGCTGCAAGAATGCTTAAAGAAATTCCAATTGTTGATTTAGAGATATCAAGCGAAGATATGTTTATACCAGAAGAAAAGAAATTTACATATAATATTAGAGTTGAAGAAGGGGACGAAGGAAAGGTTTATATAATAGAAGGTTCCTTTGTAGATAGACTCTTGTCAGCTGTTAATGTAAATGATTATGATTCATTAAGATACTTCCATAAAGTATTAAATAATAAAGGAATAATGGCAGAATTAAGAGAAATGGGTATTCAAGATGGCGATTATGTACGCCTAAATGATTTTGAATTTGAGTATCTTATGTAAGAAAGGAATGATAGCATGATTACAAGTAAACAAAGAGCTTATTTAAGATCTCTTTCAAATAACTTAGAAGTAATTTTTCAGGTTGGAAAAAATGGAATAGAGGATACATTTATAAAACAAGTTGAAGATGCTTTAGAAGCAAGAGAACTTATTAAAATAAAGGTATTAGAAAATTCAGGTTTAGATGCTAGAGAAGCTTCAGATATTATTTGTGAAAGAATAGGTTGTGAAGGTGTTCAGGCAATAGGAAGTAAGATAGTGCTTTTTAAACAGAGCACTAAAAAGCCTAAAATAGAGTTACCAGTTAAGAGTAAATAATGAAGAAGATTGGAATAATGGGGGGGACTTTTGATCCCCCGCATAAAGGCCATATTTATATTGCTCAGGAGGCATACAAGAAGTTACACTTGGATAGTGTAATTTTTATGCCTGCTGGGAATCCACCTCACAAAACCTATAAGAAGATTACTAATGAAAAAGATAGATATGAAATGGTAAAGTTGGCTATAGCTGATTATGAACATTTTGAGGTTTCTGACTATGAAATTAGTAAACAGACATTGAGCTACACGTTTCTGACATTAAAGCATTTAAAGGAAGAAAGAGAAAAGTGTGAGCTTTTTTTTATAGCTGGAGCAGATAGTTTAGTAACATTTGAATCATGGCGTAACATAGAAGAAATACTAAATTTAGCAACATTAGTCATATTTACAAGGCCAGGATATCCAAAAGATGAAGTTATTAAGTCAAAAAATGAAATAGAAGAAAAATACCATCATTCTGTTATATTGATGGATTTAATAGAGCAGGATATATCTTCCTCATATATTAGGGAATCATTAGAAGAAGGGAAAGAAGTAACTGAATATTTAAACTCAGATGTATGTGAATATATAAGAGTAAATGGATTATATAATGCCACTAGAAATATATTCTTATAATGCAAGGGGGACAATTTATGTGGAGTAAAGAACAAATCCTTCAACATTTAAAAGAAAACTTGAAAGAGAGTAGATATAATCACACTTTAGGTGTTGTAGATATGGCAAAAAGGCTGGCTGATATTAATGGAGTTGACCAGGAAAGGGCAGAGTTAGCTGCATTAATCCATGATTGTGCAAAAAATTTACACATTGATGAGTTGTTTAAAATATTGCAGGATAATTCTATAGAAGTAGATGAAATTGAACGTATTTCTCCACAACTTTTACATGGTAAGGTTGGTGCAGTACTCGGAGAAAAACTTATGAATATAAGTGATAAAGAAATTCTAAGTGCAGTTAAATATCATACTACAGGTAAAGCAAATATGAGCACCTTGGAAAAAATAATATATATTGCTGACTATATAGAGCCTAATAGAAACTTTGATGGGGTAGATAAGCTTAGAGAAATCACCATTGAAAACCTTGATAGGGGAGTTTTAGGAGGTATTGATAATACACTAGTATATATAATTAAAAATGGAGGGCTAATTCATCCAAATACAGTAGAGGCAAGAAATTACCTAATTAATACACTTAAGGAAGTGAATAAATAGTATGGATGGGGAAAATATAAATGCTCCAAGTAACAATAGGAAAAAGAGAAAAAGAAACAAAAGAAAAAGAACTATTGTGATTTTAAGTATTCTATCCATT
The DNA here is from genome assembly GCF_016765615.1 of Clostridium paridis. Taxonomy (GTDB): domain Bacteria; phylum Bacillota; class Clostridia; order Clostridiales; family Clostridiaceae; genus Clostridium_T; species Clostridium_T paridis. The sequence continues at coordinate 118,356 of NZ_JAESWA010000029.1, forward strand.
CTAATTACATTTATAGTTATAGTTGCAGTTTATTTATTTGCAACATTAGGAAAGTTTAATAGTGCAGGTGGTGTAGATGTTGCAGCGGAAGATGTTGGATCAAAAGATCCAGTAAATATCTTAGTTTTAGGTTTGGATATAGGAGATCCATCTCAACCTAATAATGAAGCAATAAAGAGAACTGATACGATTATGCTTTTGCACTATGAGCCGGATAAAAAACAAGGAACCTTAGTATCTGTGCCTAGAGATATGCTTATCAAGGTTAACAACAAAAATCAAAAAATAAATGCAGCTTATGCCTTAGGTGGAGATAAGTTAATTAAAAAAGAAGTTGAAAACTTCTTGGGTATTAATGTAAATTATATAGTTAAAATAGATTATGATGGATTTAGAGCAGTAATTGATGCCATTGGTGGTATTGACATGGAAATAGAAAGAAATATGAATTATGATGACCCTGCACAAAATCTTCATATTCACTTCAAAAAAGGTGAAACGGTACATCTAGATGGTCAAAAAGCAGAAGAATTTTTTAGGTGGAGAAAAAATAATGATGGAACTGGTTTTGCAAATGGAGATTTGGACAGAATAGAAAGCCAACATAAGTTTATTAATAAGATAGTAGAAAAGTGTACTTCACCTAGTATTATTATGAACTTTAAACCTTTATTAGATACATTGCCTAAGTATATAAAGACAAATATGTCAGGAAGTAAGATGATTTCTTATGGATTAAGTTTAAAGGGATTAGATAAAAGCAAACTAACAATGGTGACATTAAACGGAACCCCTAAAACAATTAATGGGCAAGATTATCTAGTATATAATAAGAATAATAATAAGGATGTAATTTCAGCCTTAAGTGGTTCGCAAACAGCTAAGGATTCAGTAACTAAAAAGGATTTAAAAATTAAGGTTCTAAATGGAACAAAGAAAACTGGCCTTGCAGGGAGTTTAGCAACTGAACTTGAATCTAAAGGGTATACTAAAATAGATAAAGGAAATTATACAGAGATAAGTAAATCTGTAATTAAAACTAATGATAATAATATAGGAGATCTAATATCCCAGGATACAGGAATTGATAATATAAAAGAATTAACTGATGATAATCAAGGATACGATGCAGTTATTATTTTGGGAGGAGATTTCAAAAAATAGATTATCAAGAGATAAGTGAGGAAAAATGAGTAAAATAGAGAAGATTGTTCCAGAAGGATACCATAAACATAAGATAAGAGAATTCCTAAAGGAAGAATTAGGATTATCGACTAGATTGATTAGAGGAGCGGCAATAGATAAAAGAATACTAGTAAATGATAAGGCCGTTAAAATGAACTATGTTATATCTAGAGGCGAAAAAATAGTTATAGATTTAAATAAAAATGAAACTCAAAATATAGAGCCTGAAGATATAGATATAGATATTGTTTATGAAGATGATGATATACTTGTTCTAAATAAAAAACCATTTATGGTAGTGCATCCAACTAGAAGTCATTTTAATGGAACATTATCTAATGGGGTAATGTATTATTTCAAGAAAACAAATCAAAATTGCATTGTTAGATTAGTAAGTAGATTAGATATGAATACATCAGGATTGATAATTATAGCCAAAAATCAATACGCACATATGCAGTTATCTAATGAGATGAGAGAAGAGCATTTTCAAAAGAGGTATTTAACTTTAGTTCATGGTAATTTAAAAGAAAAACAAGGGACTATAAATGTACCAATATATAGAGAGAGTGAGGATGCTATTAAGAGAGTTGTTGACGATAGAGGACAAGAAAGTATAACTCACTATAAGGTTGTTGAAAGCTACAAAAATGCAGAACTAGTTGAATGTCTTCTTGAAACTGGAAGAACTCATCAAATAAGAGTTCATTTAAGCTATTTAGGGCATCCTATATTCGGGGATGTTTTGTATGGAACTGAAGATAAAGAATTTATAAATAGGCAAGCACTTCATGCTTATGGATTAGACTTTCACAGTCCAAGAACAAGGAAGGAATTGAGTCTTAGGGCTGAACTACCTGATGATATGAAATTATTAATAGAAAAGCTCAAAAAATAAAAAAACAGATGGAGTACCATCTGTTTTTTTTTAATCAAGTTTGTTTATTATATCTGAATATCTAGATTTAATCTTTCTTTTTTTTACACGAGATCTATATCTTATTAAGGAAAAACCTAAAAATATTGCAACTACACCACCAGCGGCAAGCTCTGGTTTCATTTCTTTAAGCTTATCACTAAAACTCTTTTGCACTGGTTTTATTTCTCTTGATTCTCCAGCACTTAAACGGATATTTTGATATTTCTGACCATTTACTGAAACAGATGCTGATAATACTTCTTGGCCACTAGTGAAGGAAAGGTTTGATAAATCCTTATTTTCGATATCTAGTGATTTTGTAATTGAACTTTCATCACCTTTCTTACACACATATGATATATCATCTGAAGCAAGTAATGGCATTGTGGTAGAATCATTAAAAGTATAATCAGATAACTTTTCACCTTTTGAATATAGTTTTACGAGACTAAAGTTATTGAATCCATATTCAAATAAATTCTTTGCCTCTCTAAAATAATTATCTTTACTTGAGGAGTAAAGAAATGTTGCAACTAATCTTTGACCATCTTTTTCAGCAACAGCAGTATATGTATGCTTTGATGGAGTTGTATATCCGCATTTACCAGTGAGTGCATATTGATAAAAATATCTATTGTTTTTCATAATTAATTCATTTTTATTATCTGCCCAGTGGTTTTCCCCGTTTATATTAGATGCAGGAAATTCATATGCAGGTGTTCTAGAAATATCTATAAAAGTTTGATTCTTTGACACTTCTCTCATAATAAGTGACAAATCATAAGCTGTTGTCTTGTGACCATCTTCATAAAGTCCAGATGGATTTACAAAAGTAGTATTATTTGCGCCTAATTCTTTAGCTGTTTTATTCATAAGCTCAACAAAAGCCTCACTTGAGCCAGAGACATGCTCAGCTAGTGCTTCAGCGCAATCATTAGCTGAAAGTAAGAGCATCCCGTATAGTAAATCCTTAACGGTAAATACTTCACCCTCAATTAGACCGATTCGTGTTCCATCAACTGCAGTAGCACTTTTGGTTATGGTAACTTTTTCATCTAGCTTTGAATTTCTTAAAACTAATAAAGCAGTCATTACTTTTGTCGTAGAAGCTGGTGCAAGTGATTTCTCACTATTCTTACTGTATAGAATTTTTCCTGTAGTTGCATCCATTAGTACAACACCATCAGCTTCTAAATCAGGAACAGAAGGAGCTGCGCTTACATTTTTATTAAATATTAATGTAAAAGAAATCATCAATAGTAAAAAATAAGAAATTTTTCTCATAATATCCCCCATTATGTCATATTTCATAAAAATAAGTATAACAAAAATGTGGTCAAATTACTATATAAATGAGGAGTTTTTGTCAATAATTAATTATATATTAAAATTTAAGGAGGAAAACATGAGAATTACAAGGAAAGAAAAACTAATAGGAATCGTAATACTATTAATAGTTCTAACCTTAATTGCTGGAATATATACATATATAAATATTCCAAAGCCTTTATCAGATAAAGAAGTAGAAAATATGTTTGTAGAAGAAGATTCAAAAGACAATAAAGCTACAGCTACGGCTAAAAATAATGGTGGGAATATAGTTGTTGAAATAAAAGGAGAAATTAAAAGACCAGAAGTATATATAATGGAGAAAGGATCGATTATTAAAGATTTAATCTCAGAAGCTGGTGGGTTAACAGAAAAAGCTGATACAAAGAATATAAATTTAGCCAAAGAGCTTCAAAATCATGAGTGTATAGTCATAGGAAATATAGATAATAAGGCTCAGGGGAGTGAAGGTTCATTAGCATCTTCATCGTTATCTGGAAAATCTCAAGATGGAATAATTAATATCAATACTGCAACAGAAGCTGAATTAGATACATTGCCAGGTGTTGGTAAAGTAATGGCAGGAAAAATAATAGAATACAGAGAAAAAAATGGAGGGTTTAAATCTATTGAGGAACTCAAAAAAATTGATAGAGTTGGTGAAGGAACGTTTGATAAATTGAAGGATAAAATTTCAATATAGAGATATATAATAAAAAAACCTAGAAATTGGAAAGGATTTATATTAGAATTAAATTATATTATTCTAAGGGGGAGTATTTATGGACGTATTAGTAAATGTTGGTTTGAGTGTCTTATTCGGACTTGTTGGTATAGTTATTATGATGGTTGGATATATTATTTTTGACAAAATAATACCAGCAGATTTCAATAAAGAATTAGAAAAGGGAAATTTGGCGGTAGCTATTGTTGTTGCTGGGTTACTAATATCTATAGCTATAATTGTCTCAAAAGTAATAGCATAAACATAATAAATATAAAAATGAAAGTTTTAAAAATTTAAAGGTATTCATTTATAAAATTTAAAAATTTCGCTAAAAAATTAAAAACTTCTAAAAAATTAAACATTTCTTATTGCATTTAATTAATATTTATATTATAGTAATAGCAGACAAATTAATATTAACGAATTCTTATCGTGAGCGGTGGAGGGACTGGCCCTGTGAAGCCCGGCAACCAACATAGGTTTCATTTAACTTGTGTATGGTGCTAATTCCTGCAGTTATTTTTTAACTGAGAGATAAGGGAGTAAATTGCAGTGGCTATTTTTCAGCGCTTGGGTTTATTCCCAAGCGCTTTTTATTTATCCGGATAAACAAAGGACATGTGGAGGTAGCTTAATGATTCAAATTAAAGGCTTAAGCAAAAGTTTTAATGAAACAGAAGTACTTAAAGACATTAAATTAAATATTGAAGAAGGACAAATTTATGGTCTTATAGGCCACTCTGGAGCAGGAAAATCTACTCTATTAAGATGCATCAATGGATTAGAAACTTATGACTCTGGAAGTTTAACAGTTATGGGACAAGAAGTTTCAGAACTTTCAACTAAGGAAATTAGGGAATTTAGAAAAAATTTGGGGATGATATTTCAAAATTTCAATTTGTTACAAACAAAAAATGTATTTGACAATGTAGCACTTCCTTTAGAAGTTTGGGGATACAATAAAGCAGATATTAAAGAAAAAGTATATAGACTATTAGATTTAGTAGGGCTTAGTGATAAGGAAAAGAGTAAGCCATCTCAATTAAGTGGGGGTCAAAAACAAAGAGTTGCGATTGCAAGAGCATTGGTGTTAGATCCTAAGATACTATTATGTGATGAGGCAACATCAGCACTAGATCCTAAAATGACTAAGGATATTCTATCATTATTGTTGAAAATCAATAAGGAACTAGGAATTACAATAGTAGTTGTTACTCACCAAATGGAAGTAGTTAAAGAAATATGCGAAAAAGTTGCGCTACTAGAAGGTGGAGTAATTAGAGCAGAAGGAAATGCAGAAGAATTATTCTTAAGACCTGGACTAAGCTTAAAGAAATTCTTAGGAGAAGAAGAAGAGGAAACTCTTCCGGATGTTGGGGTAAATATCAGACTATTCTTCCCAAGAGATTTAAGTGAAAATTCATTAATTACAAAGATGGCAAGAGAACTTAATATAGACTTTTCTATAGTATGGGGCAAACTTGAAAAATTTAGAGATGATGTATTAGGCAGCTTAGTTATAAATGTAAATGATGAATATAAAGAAAAAGTAGTTGAATACTTAAAGAATGAAAATATCAGCTGGGAGGTGCTATAAATGTGGGAAAGTATATTATTACCGGCAATTGAAGAAACACTTATAATGACATTTTTTTCTACATTATTTGCAATAATAATTGGATTTATTCCAGCAATTATAATGATAATTACTGCACCTGATGGACTTAAACCAAATAAGGTTATATACAGTATATTAGACGGAATAATTAACATATTAAGAAGTTTACCATTTATTATTTTAATGGTAGTACTAGTACCATTTACTAGAACTATAGTTGGGACAACTATAGGAATTAAGGGGGCTATTGTTCCATTAACTATATCAGCAGCACCGTTTGTTTCAAGAGTTATTGAGTCAGCACTTAGAGAGGTTGATAAGGGAGTAATTGAAGCAGCAAAATCTTTTGGTGCTAGCAATACACAAATAATTTTCAAGGTAATGCTTAAAGAAGCTATGCCAAGTATAATTTTAGGTATCACTTTAACAATTATAAGCATTGTAGGATACTCTGCGATGGCAGGTGCAATAGGAGGTGGGGGCCTTGGAAGTGCAGCCATTAATTATGGATATAATAGATTTGATAATCAGATAATGTTCTATACAGTAGTGGTATTAATTGTATTTGTTCAAGTATTACAAAGCTTAGGTAATTATATTTATAAGAAACAGGTAAAATAGATATATGATTTATAAAAACAAGGAGGACTTATTATGAAAAAAAGAGGATTATTATCATTAGTATTAGTAGGAGCGTTAGCATTAAGTTTAGCAGCTTGTGGAAAAAAAGCTGATGATAAAACTATAACAATTGGAGTTACACCAAAACCACATGCAGAAATAGTGAATGCTATTAAGCCATTAGTTGAAAAACAAGGATACACTTTAAAAGTTGTTGAATTCAATGATTATAATACACCAAATACAGCACTTAATGACAAGGAATTAGATGCAAACTTCTTCCAACATCAACCATACTTAGATGAAGTAATGAAGAATAAAGGATATAAGTTAGCAACAGTAGCTAAAGTTCATAGTGAATTAATGGCACTATATTCAAAAAAGGCTAAATCAATAAATGATTTAAAAGATGGAGCTACTATAGCTATCCCTAATGATGCAACAAATGGAGCAAGAGCATTAAAATTACTTGCAGCAAACAACTTAATCAAAGTTAAAGATGGAGAGTTAATTTCATCAAAAGATGTTACTGAAAATCCAAAGAACTTTAAGTTCAAAGAATTAGATGCAGCTCAATTACCAAGAACATTAGATGATGTAGATGCAGCTGTTATAAATGCAAATTATGCTTTAGATGCTGGACTAAATCCAACAGATAATGGATTAATAGCTGAAAAATCAGATTCAGAATTTGCTCAAAAATATGCAAATATTTTAGTTGTAAGACAAGGTGATGAAAATAGTGACAAAATTAAAGTATTAAAAGATGCACTTAATTCACCAGATGCTAAGAAATTTATTGAAGATAAATATAAGGGTGCAGTAATACCTATGTTTTAATTAGAACATAATAGTAGCAGAGACAAATTGTCTCTGCTATTTATTTGCCAATATTTCACTGAGAATATAAATAAGGAATTTTATAATTTACATTTATTTAAACTTTTTGTAATTTGCTAATTAAAGGGTTTTGTAGTATATTTAAAGAATGTAAAATAGTAGGGAGGTAGCTACATTGAGTATTAATGAAGAAAAAGTAGAAGAAGTAATAGAGGACATAACTAAGGAATCGAAGGAAGAATCTGAAGTGAAATCAGAAAATAATATAGAGAAAGCAACAACAAATAAGGAATTTTTAGATATAATGAATTCTGATAAACAAGCTGAGAAAAAAATAGGGGTTTTCGGAAGATTGATTATATCAATAGCTGACCAGACTATTGTTGCATTTGCAGCATTTATCTTGTTTTATTTAATTAAATTTATATTAATGCCATTAGGATATGAGATAATGGATACTCTAGGTATATATTTCTTTGCTTATATCGCAAGTAGTGTATTGTATTTTACAATCGTAAAAAGTATTTATGGAAAAACAATTGGTGAAAAAGCCTTAAATCAATAGGCTTTTTACATAACTATTGTTAATTAAATATTTAAGAATAAACAGAGGAGGAAGCTTCTAACTCATGAAAAAAGGAAATGAGATAACTTTAAAAATTGAAAAAACTGAATTTCCTTCAAAGGGTATTGCACACGTAGATGGGCTTATAGTATATTCTAAAAATTCATATCCTGGACAGCTTATTAAAGGAAAAGTAACAAAGAAGAAAAAAGATTATGCAGAAATAAAGCCTTTGGAGATTATAGAAAGAGCTGAATATGAGGTAGATGCAAAATGCCCTATATTTGGAAGATGTGGTGGTTGTTCATCTCAAACACTTCCGTATAATAAACAATTAGAACTAAAACGTGATGAGGTTAAAGAACTTTTTGAAAATGCCAATGTAGAAACAGGAGAGTTTTTAGGCATTGAAGGAAGTCCAAACCAATGGGAATATAGAAACAAAATGGAATTTACCTTTGGAGATGAAGAAAAAGGTGGAGAATTAACCCTAGGTATGCATATGAAAGGGAGTCCTTTTAGTATAATAACGGTTGATCAATGTAAGATAGTTCATGAAGATTTCAGAAAAATAATAAAATACACATTAGATTATTTCAGAGGTCAAGATCTTCCCTATTATAGAGTAATGAAAAGAGAAGGTTACTTAAGACATCTAGTGGTAAGAAGAGCTGCAAAAACCGGAGAAGTTATGGTTAATTTAGTAACTACCACACAAATAGACTTTTCATTGGATGAATATCTTGAAGGATTAAAAGCTCTTTCATATGAAGGAAAATTAACATCAGTTATTCATACAGAGAATAATTCTTTTTCAGATGTAGTATTTCCTGAAAAGGTAAATCTACTTTATGGAAGAGATTATATAATGGAAGAGCTTTTGGGATTAAAATTTAAGATATCACCATTCTCATTCTTCCAAACGAACACAGAAGGAGCAGAAAAGCTTTATTCAATAGTAAGAGAGTTCATGGGGGATGGAGAAAATAAGGTTGTATTTGATCTATATTGTGGTACAGGAACAATAGGACAAATAACAGCTCCAAAAGCTAAAAAGGTAGTAGGAATCGAACTTATTGAAGAAGCAGTTGAAGCTGCAAATGAAAATGCTAAATTAAATGGATTAAATAATTGTGAATTTATGGCTGGAGATATTGCTAAAGTAATAACCGAAGTGAAAGATAAGCCAGATATAATAATATTAGATCCACCAAGAAGTGGAGTGCATCCTACAGCAATGAAGTATGTTATAGCCTTTAATGTAAAAGACATAATATATGTAAGCTGCAATCCAAAGTCTTTAGTTGAGGATTTAAAGGCATTAACTGCATCAGGATATAAAATTGAAAAAACACTTTGCAAGGATATGTTTCCTAATACACCTCATTGTGAGACAGTAGTGAAGTTAATCAAGCAATAGAGTCTCAAATTAATGAAAAGCATTCATCTTAATAAAAAGATGGATGCTTTTTTATAGTTTTTAATTCAAATTTTTGTTAAGTTACTTATTTCCAATTAATTGATTACGATTCAATAAAATCTTGTTGTCATAGATTTTAATGCTTTACTTCCCATATAGTGCGTCTAACTTTAGATAAAGCTTCTTTTGATTTTTCTTTATTCATAAACATCAAAATTACATAGAGTGAATCTAGAATGCTTAATTGAGATATACGTGAAGATAAGGCTTCTGAATGAAATTCGATTTCTTCAGATATAGAAATAAAAACGATATCACCTATCTTAGCTAGAGGAGAAGATGCATGGCTAGTGATAACAATTACTTTTGCACCAGAATTTTTAACTGTTTCCGCAATTTTGATAGTTTCTTTTGATTTTCCTGTATGTGAGATACAAATTGCACAATCCTGTGGTGTTAATAAAGATGCTTCCATAAGTTGCATATGATAATCAGTAGTATGACGGACACGAGCTGGAGAACGTAAAAATTTATGATAGGCATCTTCTGCAAGTATTGCTGATCCACCTAGACCAAAAAAACATAGTAGATTTGAATTTGATATAATTTCAGCCGCTTTTTTCAAATCCTCTAAGCGTAATATCTTCTTAGTATTGGTTAGGGTTTTAATGTTTGAATCAAAGACTTTTTGAGCCATAGTCAATTCATTATCATCAATTTCAATGTTTTCATGAATTGATGTAGTTGAAAAATTATTTTCTTCAATTAAGATAGCCATCTTTAATTCTTTAAAGCCAGAATAACCTAGCTTTTTTGCGAATTGAAATAAAGTAGAGCCTGCAACATCGAGTTCATCAGATAAATAGCTGATAGAATTGTGAGCCACAGAAATAGGATTTTCAAGTATATAGTCTGCAATATTTTGTTCTTTAGCACTTAATCCATTGTATAACGATTTAATTTTAAGTCTAACAGATACATCCATATTGGTCCTCCTTTCTATAAACGATGTATTGTAACTCTAAAAACAATAAAAAGTTTTCGGTTTAATATATATTTTAAATAGTAATATATTTATAAATTAAATCTATAAAAGAAAATAATAGATAGAGTCTTTTGTTTATATATAAGATAAATAATTGAGTTTAATAATGTATGAAAAGTGATTAAATTGTTAAAAATAGTGTTTTTATAAGTATATCAAATAGTAATTTTAAGTCAATATCTTGGATAGAACAAGTCAAAGTTAGTTTTACTTAATATTCCTGCCACTTTATTATAAATATCACAGTAATTCTGAAATTGCAAGTGGAGAGTAGAAATAGAAATATAATTCCTAAAAAAATTTTTTCGATAAATATATTTACAAAAAAAATTTTTTTTGATAATATAAAATATGAAGAGGAGGGATTATATGAAAATAGCTATTATAGGTCTTGGCAAGATGGGTTTAAACATAGCATGTAATTTAAAGAGTCATAATTATGATGTTATGGGATTTGATTTATCTGACAAAGCAAAAGAAGATGCTGAAAAGGCAGGTATCAAAACATTTGATAATTTAGAGAAAATGATAACTTCATTTACTGAAAAGAGAGTTATCTGGTCTATGTTACCTGCTGGAGAAATTACGGAATCTGTATTGAATCAATTGTTAAAGTTACTTTCTCCAAATGACATTGTCATTGAAGGTGGAAATTCAAATTTTAAGGAATCAATACGACGTGCAAAGACTTTTAAGGAGAAAGAAGTATATTATTTTGATTGTGGAACATCAGGTGGAACTTCTGGAGCACTCGGTGGTGCATGTACGATGATTGGTGGAGATCCTGAAGTATTTAAGTATATAGAACCAATTTTCAAAGATATATCAGTTGAAAATGGATACTTATATACTGGCCAATCTGGAAGTGGTCATTTTTTGAAAATGATTCATAATGGAATCGAATACGGAATGATGCAAGCAATCGGTGAAGGTTTTCAAATTGTTAAAGAAAGTGAATTTGATTATGATCTAGCTGCTGTTGCAAGGGTTTGGAACAACGGATCTGTTATTCGAGGCTGGCTTATGGAAATTGCTGAATCACAATTTAAAGCTAGTCTAAATTTAGAAGACTATAGAGGAGTTGTTGCTGCATCTGGAGAGGCGAAATGGACTATTGAAACTGCTTTGGATATGGGAATTGCAGTACCAACAATTGCTTTAAGTTTATTTATGCGTAATTTGTCTCAGGAAGATGATAGTTTTTCTGCTAAGGTAGTTTCAGCTTTACGTAACGGATTTGGTGGACATGCCGTAGTAAAGAAAGAAAAGTAGATATGAAAGAATATAAGATAGCCATTGTTAATTCAAGTAGTTTTGGAAAGGTATTCCCTGAACACATTAATCGTTTGAAGAAAATAGGATCCGTTGATTATTTTCAAGTTGATAATGAAATGCATGGAAAAGAACTTGCAAAATTATTAAATGGATACAATATTATCATTGCAAGTGTAACCCCTTTTTTTACTAAAGAGTTTTTTGATTCTAAAGATGAGCTTTTGCTGATTACACGTCATGGAATTGGATATAACAATATTGATATCGATGCAGCAAAAGAACATGATACTGTTGTTGCAATAGTTCCGGCTTTAGTAGAACGAGACGCAGTCGCAGAAAACAACATTACAAATTTGTTAGCTGTATTAAGAAAAACAGTAGAATCCAGTAATAGAGTTAAAGCGGATCGTTGGGAAGATCGAGCTAAATTTGTTGGACATACACTTTTCAATAAAACAGTAGGTGTTATTGGGGTTGGGAATACAGGAAGTTGTGTAGTAGAGATTGTTAGAAATGGTTTTCGATGTAATGTTTTGGCCTATGACCCATACAAGTCAGATCTATATTTACAGACTTATGGAGCAAGAAAAGTTGAAATAGATGAATTGTTGACTTCCTCTGATATCATTTGTATTTGTGCAAATTTAACTGAAGAAAATTATCATATGATATCTAAAAACGAAATAGAAAAAATGAAAGACGGTGTTTATATATCGAATAGTGCGAGAGGAGCATTATTGGATGAAAATGCAGTTGTTGAGGGATTGAAATCAGGAAAAATTGCTGGTTTTGCGACAGATGTTTTAGAAGAAGAGCCAGGAAGAAAGAGTCACCCATATTTGGAATTTGATAACGTTGTAATGACTCCTCATACGTCAGCTTATACTATAGAATGTCTAGAGCAAATGGGAAATAAATGTGTGACAGATGTAGAGCAAATAGTTCAAGGTGTTTTACCGGAAAGGGCAATTCAGCCTGCAAGTAAATTTATCAAAGAATAGGGGTGAGCAAAATGTTGACAGATTTAAAGGTTAAAGTTGGTCCTGAGTTCTATAGGTATCATGAAGGTGCAATTGATTTTATTCCGGAATTATTAAGAGAACATAAATCAAAGAATATCTTGATTGTACATGGAACAATTTCTTGGGAAAAAGCTAAGCCTAAAATGAAGTTTTTAGAAACGATAGAGCAAAAAGTTTTCTATCATCAATATACAGGTGAATGTAGCTATTATGGTGCAGATTTAATTGCACAAATAGTTGAAGAAAATGATATCGATTTTATTATTGGAGTTGGTGGCGGAAAGCTTGTAGATCTCGTTGGATATGCTGCTCATATTTGTAATGTTAAATATGGTGTTGTTCCAACATTGGTTAGTAATTGTGCACCGTGGACACCTTTATCTGTTATGTATAAAGAAAGTGGAGAATCAGAAGGAAAAACTGAGCATTATATGAGGCAGGCCGTTTTCTTGATAACAGATCCGTATTTAGTGATTGATTCTCCAGTACGTTATTTCATTGCAGGTTTGGCAGATACAATTGCAAAGTGGTATGAATCAGATTCAATTTTAGCTCAAGAACATTTACAGAACGAACCTTTTTTGAAGTTAGCAAGTTATACTGCAAAGTTATGTAATGAATCAATTGTAAAACAATCGGCTAAAGCAATGAAAGATATGGAGAATAAAGTAGTTTCGGAAGAATTTGTACATTTATCTGAAATTGTAATAGCAGTTGCAGGTTTATGTGGAGGATTGGGAGATAAATATGCCCGTAATGCCGCAGCACATGCAATGCATGATGCAATCGCTAAATATATTCCGGAAAGCCATTCATATCTACATGGCGAAAAAGTAGCTTATGGGATTTTATATCAGTTGGCTCTAGAAGGCAAGTGGTCGACGATTGATTCTTTAATGCCTTTCTATTCAGATTTGAAACTGCCTGTATCTCTACATTATATGGGATTGTATCCAGAAGATGAAAACGTTCTTGATGATATAGTTGGTTTTATTGATTCAAAAGAAAAAGTTCATTTGATTCCCATTTTAATTACACCAGAGATTTTGAAAAAAACAATTTTTGATTTAGAAAAATATATAGAAGAGAGGTAGAAGAAGAGTAATGGAAACTTTAAGTGTATTACAGAGTTTTTTAATCGCTTTATGGGTTGGAGCGGTTATGTCAAGATGGCTAGGTGGAGGAGCTACATTAACGCTTCGATTTTCACCATTAATGACTGGGTTGATTGTTGGTATTGTTATGGGAAATGTTACCCAAGCAATGATTGTTACAGCAGCTCTACAATTGATCTATATGGGTGTTTTCTCTCCAGGAGGATCCATGCCATCAGAACCATCTATTGCAGCAGCTATTGCAGTACCAGTTGCTTTATTAGGAAATTTAAAGCCTGAAGCAGCTATTGCTGTCGCAGTACCAGTTGGTTTGTTAGGAAGTTATTTATATCAATTCCGTTTTTTTATCAATACATTCTTAGGTAAATATACAGATAAAGCTGTAGAAGATTTAAATGATGGCGCTATTAAACGTTCAATCATTGTTTTACCTACAATTGCATCATTTCTTCTATTTGTACCATTAGTATTTATAGCCTTATATTTTGGGGCACCAATGATTGCAGATGTAATCAATGCTTTGAAAGGAACTTATGTTATTCACATCCTTGATGTTGTTGGTGGTGGATTGGCTGCTATTGGTATTGCCACAACAGTTTATGTAATTGGACGTAAAGATTACTTAGTATTCTTTTTATTGGCATATTTCATGAGTGTTTCATTAAAGTCATTGAATATTACAATGGTAACTTATGCTGTGTTTGGTGTAGTGATAGCTTTAATTTTCAGCATGTCTCAAAAAGGAAAGAATATTCCTATTGCAGCTACTACTAAGGCTACAGAGATATTAGATGAAGATGATTACGATGATGGGTTTTAAGGGGAGGATAAAATGAGCGAAAATGTAAAAAGAGCTGTTGGAGCTCCAGAAGAGATTACAAAAAAAGATGTTACTAAAGCATATTTAAGATGGCATCTTGCAAATGAAATTCCACATTCATTCGAAAGATACCTTGCATCTTCTTTATTGTATGCAATGATGCCAATTTTAAGAAAACTATATAAAGATGATGAATCATTAAAAGCTGCTTATAAAAGACAACTATTATTTTTCAATACTCAGTTAACCTGGGGTGGTGGAGTTATTACTGGTTTAATGGCTTCTATGGAATCACAACGTGCAAAAGAAGAATATGAAAAATCAGAAATAACAATGAAAGACGATTTGATGTATAACACAAAAGCTGGTTTGATGGGTGCACTTGCCGGAATTGGTGATGCAATTGACTCAGGGACTGTACAATATATATTTATTGCCATAGCTGTTCCTTGGGCTCAGCAAGGTAGTGCATTAGGAGCATTGTTCCCATTCGTTTGTTTTGCAATTTATCAGGTCTTATTAGGTATATTCTTTTCTCGTCAAGCATTCAATATGGGACGTAACGCAACAGGATTGATGGCAAGTACAGGAGTTCAGACTGCAATCGATACTTTATCTGTTTTAGGTATATATATGATGGGAATCTTAGCAGGTAACTATGTAAAAGTTAGTTCAACTTTAAACTTTGTAATTTCAGGAAAGAAATTCGTTATCCAAAGTATTTTAGATTCTATTGTTCCAGGTATTTTACCATTGGCAGTAGTTATGGGAGTTTATTGGTTCTATAATAAAAAAGGTTTAAAAGTTACAAAGGCATTATTATTGTTAACATTAATTTTAATTGTTTTAGCTGGTATTGGAATTCTATAACTAAAAAGGAGATTTGAAAAATGGGTGTTATAAATTTAGCAAGAGTAGATGAACGTTTAATTCATGGACAAGTTATGGTGACTCTTTCACAGAAGAGCGGGGTAAATTCAATCTTTGTAGTGGATGAAGTTGTAGCAAACGATAAATTCATGAGAGAGTTATATAAAAATGCAGGTAGCCGTACTGGGCAAAAGACAATAGTAATTACGCCAGAGAAAGCTAAATTTTATTGGGATGAATATCAGTTCAAAGATTATAATTGTATCTTGATAGCAAAAACTGTAAAAGTTATGTATGACTTAGTTAAGCATGGAGTACCAATGAAAGAGTTGAATATTGGAGGTATTGCACAAAAAGATGCAAATAAAGATTTACTAGTTACAAAATCTGTTTATATAAACAAAGAGGATGTGGATAGATTAGTAGAAATGAAACAGAAATATGGAGTAGAGAATATCTATTTCCAAGCCACTCCTTCTGCTCCTAAAACAGAATTGAAAGATGTTGTTAGTAAATTTAAATAATTGTTTTTAAATAAAAGATTATTATTTTCCCTATTATAAAAATTGGAGGTTTATCATGGATGATATTTTTAACGATAGATTAGCTAGGTATTCCTTTATGTATCGCTCACGGAACAGCAATAATGAGAAAACTAGATTTTTGAAGGCGCTTGTAACAGATATATCACAAGTGCGAAAAGATATTTCCGTAATCGAATATAGGAATCAAAAAAAAGACAGTGCACGAAATGTGTATGTTGGAGATATTGAAAAGGCAGATCAAATCGTTTGCACTTATTATGATACACCTCCAGCCCATTTAGGTGATTATGTATTGTTTGATCGAAAAAAACAAGAAAAACAAACTACAAAAGCTGGTATTTACTCATCTCTAATTTGGGCTTTCTTGGGTATTCTAGGAACACTTTTATACATGAAATTGGTTTCCGCACCTTTTGTTTTATTTTCTGTGCAAACAGCATGTCTTGCACTAATATATGGCGGGTATTTTATAATTTTATCAAAGCTATCAAAAGGTACGTGGAATCGAAAGAATTTAATAAGAAATACATCGTCAATACTTTGCTTGCTACAGATGTTAACAGAGAATAAAAATCAAAGAAAAGTGGCTTATGCATTTATTGATGAAGGTTGTTATGGTGAACGAGGATTAGATGTCTTAATTAGTTCTGTAAAAAAGAATGCAAAGGTTTATTATTTAGATTCTATTGGAGCAGATGCTACTTTAAATGTAATGGGTCCACAATTTAAAGAAGAGCTTGCTGAATCTAAAAAGCTCCGATATGTATCACCTAAAGATAAAATCAATTACTTATTTTCTGCGGATATGAATCAAAATAATGAGTTTCATTTAGATAAGTCAAAATTAAATAAGAAAAATTTAAATTATAACCATTTTAATCAAGCAATAGAATTGTTAAATCAAACTATAAAAGGAGATTAAGTTATGTTAGGAATTGTAATCGCCACACATGGTACTTTAAGCAACGGTATCAAAGATGCAGCTGAAGTTATTATGGGAAATACTGAAAATATAATAACTGTAAATTTGAATGCAGGAGATGATGTTGAGAAGCTTGGTAAGAAGATAAATAACGCTATTTTAGAAGTAAATCAAGGTGATGGTGTTGTGGTATTGGTTGATTTAGTGAGCGCAAGCCCATATAACCAATCAGTTCTTGTTACAAATCAGTTAGATCCAGAACTAAAAGATAAGGTTTATATTATTGGTGGAGTTAACTTACCTATGTTATTGGAAATAATCAATCATCAAATTTTAGGTACACAAATTGAAATAGTTGCAAAATCAGCTGCAGAACAAGCAAGAGAATGTATTAGCTCATGGCATGTTCCTGCTGATGTAGATGCTAATGAGGTTGACGAAGATGATGATTTTTGATGGAGGGATAAAATGAAGTGGGGATTCAGATGGTATGGAGCGAAAGACTCTATTCCTTTAAAACATTTTAGACAAGTTCCAGGAACAGATGGTGTTGTAGGGACCTTATTAAATAAGTTACCTGGAGATGTTTGGGAAATTGATGAAATTAAAGAATTTAAGGCTTCAATTGAAAAAGAAGGATTGGAGTTACTTGGCATTGAAAGTGTTGCAGTTCATGATGCAATTAAAGCAAGAACAAAAGATTGTGATCATTATATTGATAATTATATTCAAACAATTAGAAATTTAGCAGCATGTGATATTCATTTAGTATGTTATAGTTTTAAACCGATTTTTGGATGGGCTAAGACAAATTTGAAATATGAAAATCCAGATGGTAGTTATTCATTGTTGTTTGATCAGTCTGTTGTAGAACATATGGATGCCAGTGAGATGTTCCAACTTATAAATAGTCAATCTAATGGGTTTAAATTACCTGGATGGGAAGAAGAACGTCTGAAAAAGTTTAATGACTTGATGGAAATGTATGAAAATATTACAGAAGAAGATTTATTTGACAATCTTGCATACTTTCTAAAAAAAGTTATTCCTGTTTGTGAGGAAGTTGATGTGAAAATGGGGATTCATCCGGATGATCCACCATGGGAAATCTTTAATCTTCCAAGGGTAACAAAAAATTTAGAGGATTATAAAAGAATAATAAATATTATTGATTCTCCTTATAATGGTGTAACACTTTGCACAGGATCTTTAGGAGCAAATCCAGAAACGGATTTAGTCAAAGTCATACATGAACTAGGAAATAGAATTCAATTTGTACATTTAAGAAATGTTGAATTTTTGGGAAAACAAAAATTTAGAGAATCTGCTCATTTGAGTATTGATGGATCATTGGATATGTATGCTCTTATGAAGGCACTTATAGATGTTAATTTTGATGGTGTCATCCGTCCAGATCATGGTCGTTCAATTTGGGATGAAATAGCAATGCCAGGGTATGGTTTATATGATCGTGCATTAGGTTTTACATATTTAAGAGGATTGCATGAAGCTATCACAAAATCTCAAAAAGAAAATGGATTGGAGCAAAAATAATGAGTGTAAATGTAGATGTATATAAAAAATTAGGAGAAATAAAGTTATTACCGCTTTATACTGCGACTGATTTGAAGTATTTAGATGATTTGGAAGAGATTCTTTTGCAGAATGATGTACCTTTTATAGAAGTCACATTTAGAAGCAATCTGGCTTTAGAAGCAATTAATAAACTTTCACGATCTGGTAATTTGATTGTTGGAGCAGGAACTGTACGTACATTAGAGCAAGCTAAAAGTGCAATTGAAAATGGAGCAAGTTTTATTGTTTCTCCAGCAGTGATTCCAGAGATAATCGAATACTGTATTGAAAACAAAGTTCCAGTTTTCCCTGGAACAGCAACTCCAACGGATATTCAAAAGGTCGTTAGTTATGGACTTCATGTTGTGAAGTATTTTCCAGCAGATATTTATGGCGGGTTAAAAGCAATTAAAGCATTAAGTGGACCATTCTATGATGTGAAATTCTTGCCGACCGGAGGAATTAATGCAGATAACTTTATGGATTATGTTAGCAATGATAATATTTTAGCGGTTGGTGGATCTTTTATTATTTCTGAAAAAATGATTAAAGAGGAAGGTAAAGAAAAGACAAGCAACTTGTTAAAATCATTAGCTGATCAAATTAAAGCTTAGTGCAATAGGCACGGCTTTTTTTTGTAAGGAGGATTATGTAATTATGGAAAAACCTGAATTAGTTATATTTGATATGGACGGGTTAATGTTTGATACTGGACAACTAGCATATCGTGCATATTTAGAGAGTGCTAAAGATCTTGATTTTACTGTGAATCAGTCCGTATATTACTATTTGACTGGACGAAGAGATCCCGAGATCCGCGAGGGAATGAAAGAATTATACGGAAAGGATGCTCCTGTATCTGAATGGCGAGATAAAATCATTTTAAACAGAGAAAAAATTTTAAGTGATGAGAAACGCGTATACAAGAAAAAAGGTTTATTAGAACTATTAGAATTTTTAAAGAAGAATAATTATAAAATAGCGTTGGCTTCTTCCACAAGCAGAGAGAAAATAGAATACTATTTTAAAATTGAAGATATGCCAGATGTATTTGATATTATTGTAGCAGGAAATGAAGTCCGTATTGGAAAACCAAATCCTGAAATATTTTTAAAGGCGTGTGAAAAAGCAAATGTTGCACCTGAACGTGCTTTAGTATTAGAAGATTCTGTAGTAGGTATTAAAGCTGCTTTGCAAGGAGGTATTACGCCTCTTCTAATTCCAGATGACATATCTAACTTACCAACACACAAAGGAAAGCATCCATTATTGAGAAATCCTGAAGAATTTCTTATTACGAAACCAAAGAATGTAGAAATTTTTAAAGATTTATTAGAAGTTATAGATTATTTGAAATAATATTTTATGAGACCAAAAGTTTCATTTCACAATATATTAGTATAATTACAGGCGTATTTAGGATATGTAGTAAAATACAAAATTTAATATTAGGAGGTACAGATTAGTGAATACATCAGAATTAAAAAATGTAGCTAATAACATAAGAGTAAACATTATTAAAGCCGTATCATCAGCAAGATCGGGGCATCCTGGTGGATCTTTATCAATAGCAGATATTTTAGCAGTTTTATATTTTGAAAAGATGAACATAGATCCAAAGGATCCCAAAAAAGCAGATAGAGACAGATTGGTATTATCAAAAGGTCATTCAGCACCAGCATTATATGCAACATTAGCCGAAAGAGGATTCTTCCCAGAAGAAGAATTAATA
This sequence comes from Clostridium paridis, assembly GCF_016765615.1. GTDB lineage: Bacteria > Bacillota > Clostridia > Clostridiales > Clostridiaceae > Clostridium_T > Clostridium_T paridis. The sequence goes on from NZ_JAESWA010000029.1 coordinate 138,501, forward strand.
ACGCTAAGAAAATACGGTTCAAAATTACAAGGACATCCAGATATGAAAAAAGTACCTGGAGTAGATATGTCAACAGGATCACTTGGTCAAGGATTATCAGCAGCAAATGGTATGGCACTAGCTGGAAAGTTAGATAACAGTTCATATAGAGTTTATGTAGTACTTGGAGATGGAGAAGTTCAAGAAGGACAAATATGGGAAGCTGCAATGAGCGCAGCTCACTACAAACTTGATAACTTAACAGCATTCCTTGATTTAAATGGCTTACAAATAGATGGATCAAATGAAGAAGTAATGAGCATCAACCCAATTGATGAAAAGTTTAAAGCATTTGGATGGAATGTATTAATTGCAGATGGACACTGCTTTGAAGAAATAGCAAACTCAATAGATGAAGCAATAGCTACTAAAGGTAAACCAACAATTGTAATTTGTAATACTGAAAAAGGTAAAGGTGTTTCATTTATGGAAAATAATTGTGCATGGCATGGAACGGCTCCAAATGAAGAAGAAACTAAGAAAGCATTAGCTGAATTAGAAGGAGGCGAAAACTAATGGGAGTAGCAACTAGAGAAGCATATGGACAAATATTAAAAGAATTGGCAGAAGACAAAAATGTTGTTGTATTAGAAGCAGATTTAGGTAAAGCAACAAAGAGTATTGAATTTAAGAAATATGCACCTGAAAGATATATAGAATTAGGTATAGCAGAATGTAACATGATGGGAACAGCGGCAGGTCTTGCTACATGTGGGAAAATTCCATTTGCAAGTACATTTGCAATGTTTGCAGCAGGAAGAGCATTTGAACAAATCAGAAATTCAATAGCTTATCCTAACCTAAACGTAAAAGTAGTGGCAACTCATGCAGGAATAACAGTTGGAGAAGATGGTGGAAGTCATCAATGTAATGAAGACATATCTTTAATGAGAACTATACCTCATATGGTAGTAATAAATCCATCAGATGCTGAAGAAGCAAGACAAGCGATATTAGCTGCAAAAGAATATTATGGACCAGTATATATAAGACTGGGAAGATCAGCAACTCCAGATATTCATGATGAAAGTTATGAATTTGAAATTGGAAAAGGTGAAATTTTAAATGAAGGTAATGATGTAACAATAATAGCAACAGGGTTAATGGTAGCAAAAGCAATTCAAGCTGCTGAAACATTAAAAGAGCAAGGAATCAATGCAACTGTTATAAATATTTCAACTATAAAACCAATTGATAAAGATTTAATTGTTGAGGTTGCAAGGAAAACAGGTAAGGTAGTGACTGTTGAAGAACACAGCATAATAGGTGGTTTAGGTTCAGCAGTTGCTGAAGTTTTAATTGAAGAATGTCCGGTAAAAATGAAGAGAATTGGAATAAATGATGAATTCGGAAGCTCAGGAAGTGCTGAAGTTTTATTAGAAAAATATAATTTAACGGCAGAACATATAGTTGAAATAGTAAAGTCATTTTAAGAAAAATCATGAATATCAACAATACTCTATAAATTATTATATTTAATTAATGCAATAGGAGAATACTCGTAATATTCTCCTATTTTCAAAGTTTTTTTCTATAATGCATATTGGAATAAATGAAGTATCATTCTTAAGTTTATATAAAATTTAATTTAGAGGGGAGTTTTTATTATGCTACACGAACTTAAAAAATTACAAAGTGGAACGGATATAAGAGGAATAGCAATTGAACATGAGGGAAGAAAAAATCTTACACCTGAATTAGTAAATGTTTTGGGATCAGGTTTTGCAGAGTGGTTAAAAAAAGTTAAAGGTATAAATAAGAACAATATAAAGGTAGCAGTTGGCATGGATTCGAGATTGTCAGGCCAAGAATTTAAAAAAGCTTTAATAGAAGCTCTAATAGATTCTGGCTGTAATGTTTATGATTGTGGAATGTGTACAACTCCTGCTATGTTCATGACTACTATCTTAGAAGATTATTCTTGCGATGGATCTATAATGATAACAGCAAGTCATCTTCCTTATTATTATAATGGATTAAAGTTTTTCACTAAAGAAGGTGGATGTGAAAAGGAAGACATAGTAGATATAATAGAATGTTCTAGTTCAATAGAAAAAAGTTCTACAACTAAAGGATCAATTAAGGAAGTAAATTTTATAGAGGTTTATTCGAGAATATTAGTAAATAAAATAAGAAAAAGTGTAAATTCATCTGAAAATTATGAAAGACCATTAGAAGGAAAAAAAATAATCGTAGATGCAGGAAATGGAGCTGGTGGATTTTTTGCATCTAAGGTTTTAGAAAAATTAGGTGCTGACACTGAAGGAAGCCAATTTACTGAACCAGATGGGAATTTTCCAAATCATATACCTAATCCAGAAAATGAAAGAGCAATGGAATCTATTAAAGAAGCTGTACTTAAAAACAAAGCAGACCTTGGAATAATTTTTGATACAGATGTAGATAGAGCTGCTATAGTGAGCAACGATGGTAAAGAAATAAATAAAAATGCATTAATAGCATTAATATCTTCAATAGTGCTTGATGAAAATCCAAATTCAATTATTGTTACTGATTCAATAACATCTACAGGTCTTGCAGAATTTATAACTAATTTAGGCGGTGTTCACCATAGATTTAAAAGAGGATATAGAAATGTTATAAATGAATCTAAAAGATTAAACGAAGAAGGAAAAGAAAGCTGTCTAGCAATTGAAACATCAGGTCATGCTGCTTTGAAAGAAAATTATTTCTTAGATGACGGAGCATATTTAATAGCTAAAATATTAATAAAAATGGCTAAGTTAAAAGAAGAAGGAAAAGAAATATCAAGCCTTATAGATAATCTAAAATACCCTAAAGAAAGCAAAGACATGAGAATAAAAATTGAAAGAGAAGATTTTAGGGAATACGGAGAAATGATACTAGAAGACCTGAGAAAGTATACAGAACAAATAGATGGATGGCAAATTGAACCTAAAAATTATGAAGGAATAAAGATAAATTGCGATAAAGAAAATGGTGATGGTTGGTTATTACTAAGATTATCATTACATGAGCCAGTTTTAGCCTTAAATATAGAATCAGATATTCAAGATGGAATAAAGAAGATTATAGATAAATTAACTCCATTTTTTAATAAGTATAATGAATTAGATATTAAGTAATATTAAAAATAATAAAAGTGCTTAGTTTGTTTTCTCTTTTAAAGTTTAAGATATCACCATTCTCTTTCTTCCAAACTAACACAGAAGGATCAGAAAAGCTTTATTTGATAGTAAGAGATTTTATGGGAGATGGAGAAAATTTAGTAGATAATTTATACAAGCTAAAGAATGAGCTATCGCTAATGGATTTTAATCCACATATGCGACAGCACTTAGAATCTCTATTTTAATTTTTGAATAGGATTTACTTACTAAACCATGCTTTACTAAGTAAATTAATACCTTCAGCAATCTCATTGTCAGTCATACTACCGAAACCAAGAAAAACCATATTGTTAGTATACTTATCTTTACGTAACCAATATGTAGATACAGGAGAAACTAAAACACCATATTCTTTAGCTTTTTCTACTATCTCTTCTTCAGATAATCCATTATTTACTTCTAGTAAGATGTGCAGACCTGCATTTTTACCGTGAATAATAACATTGTCTCCCATAAATTTATGAATAGCGCTGATTAACGTATCATGTCTTCTTTTGTTCAGAAGAGATATTTTACGCAGATGACTATCCCAATGTCCTAAATGCATAAATTGTTGAATTATTTTTTGCTCAACTATTGGAACAGAGGATTGGTAGCTACTAAAAAAATTATCATATGTTTCTAGCAATGATTTGGGTAAAACCATATAATTCAATCGCAAGCTTGGGGACAAAGACTTTGAAAAAGTACCAATATATATAACATTGCCATTTGAATCAATACCTTGTATTGAAGGTATTGGCCTTGAATTGTAACGAAGTTCACTATCATAATCATCTTCAATTATAATTCCATTTTCTTTTCTAGCCCAATCTAATAATTGTAATCTTTTTTGAATTGGCATCACTGATCCTGTCGGAAATTGATGTGAGGGGGTTACATACACTATTTTTGCGGAATTATTTTCTAATTCGGTAATACTTATTCCATCCTTGTCTAAGCAAATTGGAACAACATCATATCCGTTATTGTTAAAAATCTTTCTTGCACCAATGTAGCCAGGATCTTCTAAAGCAACTTTAGAAAAATTGTTTCTGAACATCTGGCATAGTAAACTTAAACACTGCTCCAAGCCTGAAGTAATAATGATCTGTTCTGAGGTACATGAGACACCCCTTGACTTATTTAAATAAGCCATTATTTCTATTCGTAATTCTTTTTCTCCTTTACTGCTAGTATAGGATGTCATAACCTCAGCATCTATAGTGGACAAGCATTTATTTGATATCCTCCTCCATAAGCGCAAAGGAAAATCAGAAGCATTTAATTTTCCATATTTGAAATTATACTTATAATTATTATCAGTATTCATCTTAGGTAATGTAGTTTTTTTATACTTCTCAATATTGACAGAGTTATCTCTCTTTAACTTAGTGATTAACACACTATCTAGTTTTTCAACTACGAATCCGCTACCTGCTTTACTTGTGACATATCCTTCAGAAGAAAGTTGTAGATAAGCACTTTCTACTGTATTTCTACTGACATTTAATGTTGTTGCAAGCGATCGTGTCGAATATAGCTTAGTGCCTTCTGAAAGCTTTCCTGAAATTATCTCTTCTTTTAACTGCTCATAAATTTGCAAATATAGTGGAACGCTTGAATCGTTATTTAGAACAATCATTAAAAAACACTCTCCCTTTTAAACTGTATCCTATAAAATAAAAAGAATTGGCACTTTTGATGAGTACACATTGATTGTATAATTGTCTTATAGAAAAGTCAACGTGCACAGATTACGACTTTTTAAAAATATTAAAATAACTAAATTTGTAGAATTATAGAGGAGGAATTTAAATGTTAAATGAAAAATTGCTTGAAGTTATATCACATGAAGGAGTAGTAGCTATAGTATCTTGTAGTAACAATGAGGCACATGTAGTTAATACCTGGCATTCATTTCTTAATGTTACTGAAGATGGTAGGATATTATTACCTGCAGGAGGCATGAGAAGAACTCAAAAAAATATAGAAGCAAATAATAAAGTTAAGGTTACTGTAGGTAGCAAAGAGGTTATGGGACATCAATATCCAGGAGCAGGATTTTTAATAGAAGGAACTGCAAAATTCCTTGAAGAGGGTCCAGACTTTGATATGGTGAAGAAAAAGTTCCCTTTTTTAAGTAGAGTATTAGAGATAACAGTTGCATCTGCTAAGCAAACAATATAGTTATAATATAACTATATTTTTGAAAAGAGTACTTTATATTAGTGAAATAGCTAAAAAAGTACTCTTTTATATTGTTCATTTTTAATATTTTCAACTTTACTAGGATAGTAGGGGAATCTGCGTCATGCAATTAAAAGTAAATAAGTGGAGGAATAAAATGATCGATGACTTGATAACAATTAAAGAATTAACAGAAGAGGAGCAGTTGAGAGATGCTTTTTTAGTAATGAAACAATTACTAACTGATTTAGATGAGAAAACATATTTACAACTTATAAAAGAAATGTACAAGGAAGGATATAAAATGTTTGCCCTATTTGAAAAAGGAAAAATTGTTGCGGTTACAGGTGTAATCCAGCTTACAAACTTATATTATGGAAAACATATTTGGGTTCATGACTTAATCACCGATGAAAGTAAAAGGTCAAAAGGATATGGAGAAAAACTTTTATTACATATACAAACTTGGGGTAAGGAAAATGGATGTGGGATAGTAGCACTTTCTTCTGGCTTCGAAAGAGCTGATGCACATAGATTTTATGAAAATAAGATGGAATATACCAAATCAAGTTATGTTTTTAGAAGACAAGTATAATAATTACCTGTCTTAGTATATAATAAAGCTACTGTATAGTAGAATTTTGTTTCGCAATATTCTTAAAGGATGTAATACAAATATAGAGTAATGATTATAGAATTTTAGCTTAATGTAAACATTTATCTTATTAATAAGATGAATGTTTTTTTATATATTTAATTGGATTATAGCGTTAAATAATTGTTATTTATGGATAAATATTTCTATACATTGGTGAAATAAGGTATAATATTATTTATAAAAAATATACGGACAAACTCTAAGATTTTACTTTTTATAAATAAAATTATTTCTTTTGAGGTGATGACATGATAAAGAAAAAGGTGCCTAAAACTATTCCAGGCATAATTAAAGTGATAAATGAGTCAAATGATATAGATACCATTGAGAGAATGGAGAATTATATAGGTTGCTACTATGGGATACCTGTTTTGCTAATTGGCGCAATAACTAATTATATACTTCATCATGAACTAAAAAGTGCTGTAGTAGATAGTATAATAATGTTAGTATTGTGCTTTTGCTTCATTATTACCCAATATTTAAACATAAAAACTAGAATTATTACTCATTGGATATCACTATTATTTTCACTGGTGTTAATTTTTATAGCCATAAGAATTTATAAATATATTGGACCAGCCATATGGACTATAGCATTTATAAATATAATTATATCCTCACTTAGAATTACAAGAGTTATGCTAAACTATTCTATTATTTCAACATTTTTAGTATGTATGTATTATTCCTTAGTACTTTCAAACACACCTTTTGAATTTGGAATGATATATATAATAGTTCAAATAATATTATTTGTTTTAATTTTAATTATAGCGCCAGTCGTACATCTAATCAATCAGGCACATTATGATAGAGTAAATAAAATGTATATGACTGAAGTGAAGCAAAGGGAAGAATTAGAGAAAATGTATGATAATATTGCAGTTACTCATGCGGAACTAAGCTCTAGATACAATGAATTAAATGATAAAAACAATAAACTAAAACTTAATGAGGAAAAGTTATATCGAATGGCTCATTTTGATATGGTAACTGAATTACCAAATAGAAAGACAATTATGGACAAGATTGATGAACTCATAAGAGTTTTTAAAAATTCTAAAACTTCCTTTTATATAATTTTCATTGATATTGATTCATTTAAAAAAATAAATGATACAATGGGGCATCATGTAGGTGATATGTTTATAGTAGCAGCAGCTAATCGTCTTAAAAAATCTATTAATGAAGAAGATTTAATAGGAAGAATCGGTGGAGATGAGTTTGCATTAATAATTCAAAGGAACTTAAGTGAAATTGAAGCATACTTATACATGGAGGATATTAGAAAAGAATTTTCAAAGCCATATATAATTGGAAATAATGAAATAAAGTCTAGTGCAAGCTTTGGTGTGGCGGCATTCCCTACTGATGGAACTGAACAGGTGGAACTAATGAGAAATGCTGATACTGCAATGTACAAGGCAAAAGAGCTTGGAAAGAACAAAATACAGTTTTTTGAAAGTTCAATGAAGAAAGAGTTGTTAGATAGAATAAATTTTGAAACAAAATTAAAATCAGCAGTACATAAGGATGAGTTCTTTTTGGTTTTTCAGCCAATATATAGTCTTAGTGAACATAAAATTAGAGGTTTTGAAGCTTTGGTGCGCTGGGAATCACCTGAACTAGGAATGGTAAGTCCAAGTGAATTTATACCAGTTGCAGAAGAGCTAGGTATAATAGTACCTTTAGGAGAATGGATTATAAGAACAGCTTGCAAAAGTTTTAAAAATATTCAAGATACATATAGTAAAGATATAGTGCTTTCACTAAATTTTTCAGTAAAGCAGCTTGAAGCACCTAACATAATAGAGGTTGTTGAATCTGCATTAAAAGATGCAGAGTTAGACCCTAGGTTTCTTGAAATAGAAGTAACAGAATCAATATTAATTAGTTCAATTGAAAACACTATTACTGTATTAGAAAAACTTAGAGAAATGAATATACGGATATCCTTAGATGATTTCGGAACAGGATATTCATCCTTAAGTTATTTAAGAAGATTGCCTATAGATGTTCTAAAAATAGATAAATCTTTTATAGATGATTTATTGAATGAAGATAAAAATCTAGAGATTATTGGTGGGATTATAGGACTAGCGCATAACCTAGGAATTCTAGTTGTAGCAGAAGGAATAGAGGAAGAAATTCAAATAAATCTTTTAGAGAGTCTTAAATGCGACTATATACAAGGATATTTTATCAGTAAGCCTATTAAAGAAAAGGAAATCGAAAAATTAAGTTCATTAAAAGAAATTAAAACTAAATTAATTTAAGATATTTAAAGTCATAGAAGTTTATTATTCTATGACTTTTTTATTATATAAGTTGAATTATTAATGACACTATTCCATTCCTAAAACAATTGATAAGAAAGTCAAGTTTGGTAGAATTAAGAAGTTGCCTAGACCACTAGAATTTTATATAATAGTTTGGCAGTAATAGAAAATAAGAAAAATGATAAGGGAAGGTGTACATATGAACAGCAAATCATCGTACTTACATAGCATAGGTAAGTCACTTATGCTACCAGTTGCAGTTATGCCATTAGCGGGAATACTACTTCGTCTAGGTGTATACTTTAACAACAAAATCGTCTTGACCTCGGGAGACGTTATTTTTAGCTATTTACCTTTAATTTTTGCAGTTGCAATTGCGGTTGGATTATCTAAAGATAATAATGGTTCAGCAGGAGTAGCTTCTGTAATGGGATACTTAGTTATGACTAACGTAGCTAAGGCAATTAATGAAACTTTCGATATGAAAGTATTGGCAGGTATAATCATAGGAATTATTTCAGCAGAGGTTTATAATAGGTTCTCAGAACGAGAATTACCTCTATGGCTTAACTTTTTTGGTGGGAAAAGGTTAGTAGTAATTATTACCTTCAGTAGTTCTTTTATATTCGGCATAATTCTTGGATATGCATGGCCTTTATTCCAAAGCAATTTAATTAGTTTAGCTAATTGGATTTATGGTGCAGGAGCATTAGGCGATTTTGTGTATGGATTTTTGAATCGTCTACTAATTCCATTTGGTTTGCATCACGTTATAAATACACAAATTTGGACAATGTTAGGTGAATATAATGGTGTTAAGGGTGACTTAAACAGATTCTTTGCTGGTGATCCTAATGCTGGTGCATTCATGACAGGATTTTTCCCAGTAATGTTATTTGGTCTTCCTTCAGCTTGTTTAGCAATGCTTGCAGCTGCGAAAAAAGAAAATAGAAAATATGTTGGGGGAGCCTTTATTGCAGTTGCATTAACTTCGTTTTTAACAGGAATTACAGAACCAGTTGAATTCTTATTTATGTTTTTAGCACCAATTCTATTTGTTGTACATGCTTTATTAACAGGAATATCATTAGTTATAGTTAATTTATTAGGAATAAGAAATGGATTCACTTTTTCTGCAGGACTAGTTGATTATTTAGTTAATCTTGGTATAGCAGAGAAACCTATACTACTTATTATAGTTGGAATTATATTTGGAATTATATATTTTGTTATTTTCTATTTCCTAATTATAAAACTAGATTTAAAAACTCCAGGTCGTGAAGATGACTTAGGCTTTGTAACAATTTTATCTAAATCTATATCAGATGTATCAAAAATAGCAACTAGAATTTCTAAAGGGGATCTAACAGTTGAAATAGACGAGAAAATGATTGAGCAATCAGGAGAAGTAGGTAACTTAGCAAATTCTTTCAATGATATGATTGCAAATCTTCATAAGTTTGCTAATCATCTGAAGGAAGTTTCCTTAGAGATTGAAACTTCATCAGTAAATCTAAGTGATATAACTGGAAAAGTAGCAAGTACTTCAGAGGCCATTTCAGGGGCAGTTGAAAATATTTCTAATGGTGCAGTTGAACAAGCCACAGACACTCAAAAAGGAGCAACCGAAGTATCAACTTTAGGAGATATAATAGAAAAAGATCAAGAGTATCTTAAAAGTTTAAATATTGAATCTAAGAATGTTGTAAGTGTAGTAGTAAAAGGAAATGAATTGATTGAAGCATTAAATGAAAAGGCTACTGAAACTGAGAAAGCAGTTGAAACTATTTCAAAAGATATTGAAAAAACCTTTAATGGAGTTAATAAAATAAAAGAAGTAAGTAACTTTATAGCATCAATATCAGAACAAACAAACCTATTAGCACTTAATGCATCTATTGAAGCTGCACGTGCTGGAGAAGCAGGGAGAGGTTTTGCAGTTGTTGCAGATGAAATTAGAAAGTTATCAGAAGCTTCTAAGCAGTCTACAGATGAAATTGATAAGGCAGTAAATCAATTGATGAAGGATGCCGAAAGTTCCGTAAAAGTTTCTGAAGATCTAGTGAAAATAATGGATGTACAAAACATTAGTGTTTCAGAGACTTCAAGTCAATTTGAAGAAATTAGTAAGTCTATAAATGAAATTTCATCAATAATTAATGAGATGAACAAATCTGGACAAGTTATGGAGAGAGCAAAATCTAGAATAATGGATGTGATGAGCAATTTATCAGCTATTGCAGAGGAAAATGCAGCATCAACAGAAGAGACAAGAGCTTCAGTGGAAGAGGAAACTCAAGCAATAAATGAGGTTTCAAGAATGAGTGACCAGTTATCAGATTTAGCATCAAAGATAAAAGAAATATCTGAGTTCTTTAAAGTTAAATAGAAAGTAATTTAAAGAGGCAACCATCAGAATTAAAAAATTCTGATGGTTTTTATTTTATACATATATTGACATTAGTTTTTAAAAGTGGTATATAAAAGTTATAGGTTAGCACTCTTATATAGAGAGTGCTAATAAAAAATTGTTTTAATTTTGAAGGGAGAGATTTACTTGGAAACAAAACAATTTAAAGCAGAATCTAAAAGATTATTAGATTTAATGATCAACTCAATTTACACCCATAGGGAGATTTTTTTAAGGGAGCTTATATCAAATGCAAGTGATGCAATCGATAAGATTTATTACAAAGCATTAACTGATGATTCCTTAAGTTTTGAAAAAGATAATTATTATATCAAGGTTGTTCTAGATAAGGAAAACAGAATACTTAGAATTATAGATACCGGTATTGGAATGACCAAAGAGGAGCTTGATGATAATCTTGGTGTAATTGCTAAAAGTGGGTCGTTAAAATTTAAAAAAGAAACAGAATTAAAAGATGGATATGATATAATAGGACAATTTGGAGTAGGCTTTTATTCTGCATTTTTAGTATCAGATGATGTTACAGTTATAAGTAGAGCCGTTGGAAGTGATGAGGCATATAAGTGGCAATCTAAGGGTGTAGAAGGATACACTATTGAGAAATGTGAAAAAGAATCATTTGGTACTGAGATAATACTTAAAATAAAAGAAAATACTGAGGATGAAAGCTTTGATGAATATTTAGATGAATATAGAATAAAGAACATTATAAAGAAATATTCTGATTTTATTAGATATCCAATTAAGATGGATATAAGTAGTAGCAGGCTTAAAGAAGGCAGTGAAAATGAATATGAAACTATCATAGAGGAACAAACAATTAATAGCATGGTTCCTATATGGAGAAAAAATAAAAATGAATTAACTAAAGAAGATTATGATAACTTTTATTCTGAAAAACACTATGGATTCGATAAGCCTATAAAGCATATTCATATTAGTGTTGATGGGGCAGTAAGCTATAATGCTATTTTATTTATTCCAGAAAGAACACCATTTGATTTCTATACTAAGGAATATGAAAAGGGCTTAGAGCTATATTCAAATGGGGTCATGATTATGAATAAATGCCCTGATCTATTACCAGATTACTTTGGCTTTGTTAAAGGTATAGTTGATTCAGAAGATTTATCACTTAATATTTCTAGAGAAATTCTACAGCATGATAGACAACTTAAACTAATAGCAAAGAATATTAAAACAAAAATAAAAAATGAGTTGGAAAGCATATTAAAAAATGAAAGAGATAAGTTTGAGGAATTCTATAAATCCTTTGGAAGACAATTAAAATATGGTATTTATAGTGATTTTGGAGCTAATAAGGAAGTATTACAAGATTTATTAATGTTCTATTCTTCAAAAGAGAAGAAAATGGTAACCTTAGGTGAGTATGTTTCAAGAATGACTGAAGAGCAAAAATTTATTTATTATGCTGCGGGAGAATCTATTGAAAGAATAGAAAAGCTACCTCAGACAGAACTTCTTCTTGATAAAGGATACGAGATATTATACTTTACTGATGACATAGATGAATTTGCCATAAAGACAATAATGAATTATAAAGATAAACAATTTAAATCTGTATCTAGTGGTGATTTAGGAATAGAATCTGATGAAAATGATGAAACTTCAGACACTAATAAAAATGAAAATAAAGATTTATTTGAAAATATGAAAAATAACTTGTTGAATAAAGTTAAAGATGTAAGAGCATCAAAAAGATTGAAAAATCATCCTGTATGCTTAGCTAATGACGGTGAAGTTTCAATAGAAATGGAAAAGATACTTAATTCTATGCCTGATAATCAAAATATTAAGGCAGATAAAATATTGGAAATAAATATTAATCATCCAGTATTTGAATCACTTAAAGAAGCATTCAAAGCAGATAAAGATAAGTTCAATCTCTATACAGATATATTGTATAATCAAGCCCTGCTTATAGAAGGACTATCTATAAGTGATCCAGTAGAATTTACAAATAATATATGTAAAATAATGAAGTAAAAATAAGCAGCCACTAAGAGCATAGTCTTTTAGAGGCTGTTTTTAAATCACTTCAATAATGCAAACATACGTTCTTTTAATAGATATAAATTATCCAGTTGTAACTAATAAATCAACTGGTACTAAAATTTTTTTATTATGATGAGTCTTGGTTCAAAATATATAAGATAATCGCTAATCTCGAACATAAGACCATATTTTTCACGGTAATGGATAATAGTTTCGTTTAAGAATGTTTCTGTAACATTCAAGTATTCAGCCATTTCATAAAGATTTCTTGTACCTTCATTAAAGGCTTTGATAATATCAAATAAATTGATAAGTCTTTCATAGCCCCAGTTACGGGCAATTTTTTCTTGCTTAACATTTTCAATCTTTGTTTTATCTAATATATTACCGACAGTTTTGTGATAGTGCCCAAGTTCTTCTGCTAGAATACAAGTTTTTTCACTTGAAGTTTCAATTCTAGGATCAATAGCTATTGTTTTATTTCCATAGAGGGCTTTAAGATTTCCCTTGAATTTCATTTGTATAATCTCTATACCCTCATCATATATCTCATTCTCTAAACTCTCGTAAGTCATTCTCTTCCCCCTTTAAGTGAAAGTTATCATTTTTTCTTTGATTTAATATAGTTTATAAAGTTTTCTATATCATCTAAGTCGTCTTTAGTAAAATCATCACCATCAAAGTGTGCAGCTAGAGTTTCTAATTTATTTAGTTTTCTTTGCTCTTCCCAACCCATTAGATATGCAGGTGAAACTTTTAATATTTCGGCTAGCTTCTCAATTGAATCCAGTTTAAGATTTTTTATTTCTCCACTTTCATATCTTTGAACAGTAGCTTTTGATACACCCAAATATTCACCAACTTCTTGTAGTGTAAGTCCTAATTCTTCACGTTTTTGTTTAATTTTCTCATTCATTTCCATTCGTACTACCTCACAAACTTAAGCTATCTTAATTATAGCATAAATTGCTTTATACGCAACAAATTGTGTAAAAACTCTGAAAAAAGTTACGCGAAATGCATTGACAATGAAAATTGACTATGATAATATTGGTTACGGCGGACGTAACTATATCATGTGAAAATTAATATGGATATACAAATATGCAACTGGAAGATGGTAAGTATAATTGATTTATGGTTTAAATAAGTATTTTTTAAAAAACTTTGTTACGTAAAAAGAAACAAAGGTATCGGTATGTTTAAAATTTCAAATTAAGATAGGAGGAATGAAATAAATAAGTAGAAAGCATATAGTTTTATTTGACAAAAGATATTTACTTGATTTTTATTACATGAAAGGAGAGGAGTAAGATGGATAGGATAATCAATTTTAAAAATGGTATTCTCACAACAATTGTAGCGTTTGGAGAAGAATTAGGTTTAATCTTAGGTGGATACAATAGCATCCTAATTGCATTAATATGCTGTATGATTATTGAATATATATGTGGTTTAATAGTAACCTATGTGATTAAGAATTCATCAAAAACAGAAACTGGAGTAGCTCAAGGTAAGGTAGATTTAATAGGATTAGTAAGGAAAATTCTTATTCTATTAATTATTGTTATGGTAAATCAAATAGATATAGTTTTGGCTTCAAATGGATTCTTAAGAAATGCAGTTATGATAGGGTTTATGGCAAATGAGTGTCTATCTATTATAGAAAAGGTGGGGCTAACTGGAATTGAGTTGCCCCCTTCAGTAAAGAATGCAATAGATGTTCTTAAGAAAAAAGGTGAAATGAATCAGAATGATAAGAAAGATTGATAAAATTTATCGTATTAGGAGGAGCCGATTATGAATATAAAAATAATTGATTTAAAATTAAGTTGGAATGGAGATTTACCCCATGGGGAAAATATACCAAGCAGAATAGTATTACATCATGCTGATGCTTCAGTATGTACTGTAGTTGATATTAATAGGTGGCATTTGCAAAGGGGATATGCAGGTATAGGATATCATTACTTTGTAAGAAAAGATGGAACTATATATCGAGGAAGGGAAGAAAGCCAAAGAGGAGCACACTGTCCAAGTGCTAATTACAATAGCTTAGGAATATGTTTTGAAGGTTCATATATGATAGGAGTGCCACCTCAAGCTCAGCTAAATGCTGGGTTAGATTTAATAGAAGATATTAAGAGTAGGTATGGAAATAACCTGCAAGTATATGGTCATAAGGATTTATATGCCACAAGTTGTCCAGGAGATAAGTTCCCACTAGATTTTATTAAAAATTCAAAAAGTGCTTCTCAAGTAGTACCAGTTCTAGTTCAAGAAGTTACAAAAGGAGATTTTACTTATCAAAATAATGCAAGAATACAAGGAGATTGGTTTTACGTAAGAGATAAGGATGGAACTATAATTCCTGGACGAAGAGTAGATGATGGAGATAATATAACTGTATTAAATGTATTCTACTCAAAACAACTTGCTGAAGTTGAGTATCCTACTCCAACTGGAGTTAGAAAAGGGTATATTACAAATAATAGATTGATTAAATATTATAATCCTTATAATTGGACTAATGGCACAAATGAAATAAATACACATGAAACACCTAATGGAGAAGTTATAGGATCGTTAGAAGCATATGAAGAAGCAACTCTATTATTTAAAGTTGGAGAATGGTCTCACGTTGTGTATACAACATACTTGGGAGAATTCACTAAGAGTGGGTATGTTAGATGATTAAAATTTCTCAAGAATCCATATAATAGTTAAATAAACTATTTCATAAGGAGGAATTTTTTTTATGGAAAAAGAGTTCCATTCAGCAGTGAAAGAAAGAAGAACCATAATAGAAGTAGGTAACGAAATATCTGTTCCAATAAAAAGAATTAGAGAAATTATAGAAGAATCTTTGAAGTATACTCCAACTGCTTTTAATTCACAAAGTGCCAGAATAGCATTGCTACTTGGGGAGGAAAGTGAAAAGTTTTGGGAAGTTACCAAGGAACATATAATAAAGAATATCCAAAGAGATAGATTGAAAGAAAATATAGAAAAGATAAATGCTTTTAAGAAAGGATATGGAACTATATTATTTTTTGAAGATCTAAATATAATAGAATACTTGGAGCAAGATTACTCTACGTATAGAGAGTATTTTCCAGTGTGGGCACATCAATCAAATGGCATGTTACAGTTTATTATCTGGACATCTCTAGAAATAGAAGGACTAGGGGCATCCCTGCAGCACTATAATACTTTTATAGATAGAGCTATAAAAGAGAAGTGGAAACTTCCTGATAATTGGAAGCTTATAGCTGAAATGCCTTTTGGTAATCCAATTTCAATACCTGAAGAAAAACATTTCCAAAAAATCAACGAAAGATATAAGGAATTTAAATAAAGTATAAAAACAGGAGCATTTTAGCTCCTGTTTTTATATATCTTTTTATTATTAAATATAAAATGTGAGATGTAAGTAATCATTATAATTAATATGATATCAAAGGTGAAATTAAATAAAAAAAGTTGCTTAGTAGTATCAGCCTGCCCATTGCCGATAAATGGCATTGGGAATTGAAGTATTCCAATAAATAAAATTGACCAGAATAATTGAATTTTATGTTTTACATCCTCTAAATGCTTTCTTTTTATATATATAAATAATGAAGAGACAATGGCACATATATATATCAAAGAAATAAAGGCTAAATTCTTAGGAAGTATATTATTTCTTAAAAAAGACCATAAAGTAAATCTATTAAAAGAGTTAATTGGTGTAGAACTATAACTTTTGGGATATTTACCTAACTTTGTTCCAGTAAAAAATGCATTATCTGCAGTATATTCCATTCCTTTAATTAGTCTTAGTGGATGAGTTATATAGAACTTTATTAATTTCCCACTAGATATTTTATTGTAAAAGTCTTCTTCAGTAATTAAGGTATGAGGAATATATTTTGTGTAAGCACTGGTAATTAAATATGAGTGCTTTCCTGCCTCAGAAGCCATATCTGGGTTTAGACCTAAATCTATTAAATCCTGTCTTGGATTTTCAGAATCTTTAAGAATCCCATAGAATACAGAGTTATATTGAGTATCCTTACTCATTTCTTTATGTCTTAATTGGATCTGAAGAGGATAAATTATTAAAATACAAAGTAATAAATAGCATAATCCTTTCGTAAGAGGTTTTAATATATTCCTATTCTCATATAAAAGTTTTATTATCATTATTAGAATAACTGGTAATGCGGATATGACTTGCATTTTTGAACCTAAAAATAAAAATGAAGCAATAAAAATTAACATGATATTTGAAAAAATCTTTTCTTCTGATTTTAATACATACCTATGATATATATAGTATATCCATGAGGCTATATATAAAGCTAAGGTAGTAATCATCATAGGTTCACCATAAAGGCTATTGAACCAAACTAAATAATTTCCATCAAATAAAACAAATAAGCTTAATGTTACCAATAGGAATAGAGTGAGTTTATTTTTGATATTTAAATATTTAATTATTAGATAGATTGATAAGGTATATATTATTCCATAAGTAATAGCTAAATATTGTGTTTTAAAAATATCACTCCCAAAAGCTTTACAGATAAAACTTATCATACTTATGAAATAAGACATGCTTGTTGAAATAAATATAATTAATATCCTAGTAAGAGTGAATGGAGCTATTTTATAATCAGTTACTGGGTATTTATAAAATCTTTCAAAACTAGGATCCATAAAGTACTTTGAAGGTAATTGCAATCCAGATACACTCATTACTCTGTCGAAGTCACCTTGATCAGCTACTCCAGCTTCAGGATATTTAAAGAGTACAAATGTTATAATACCCAAAGCTAAAACAATAAAAGTAATTAATAAAAGCTTAGTAACATTCATTTTTAGTTTCATTGAAATAATCCCTCTTTCTATATAATTAAATAACTCATATGAAAGGTTAGCATAGTAGTGTTAAGTTTATAGTGTTTAATTTGCATATAATGTAAAGTATTCTCATAAGAGTGTAAAATTATTAGTTTTAGAATATGGATAAAAAATATGAGAAATAAAAGTTATTAAGTTTTACGGCAATAGATATAAAGCTATTTACATATAAATACAAAATTAACAATTAATTACCGTGAATTAACAGTGCTTTAAATGGATTTAATAGTAAGGTGCTATAGTTATTATGTAAAAAAATACAGGAGGTAAGAAATGAAAAAGAAAATATTATCATTAACAATCTCTTTATCTATAGCGATGACATTATTTTCATCTACAGTTTTTAAAGTTAATGCAGAAACCTTGACTTACAATGAAACTACTATTAATGAGAACTTGAATGCTACAGTTGTTCCGGATCACATTGTATTAAACTGGACAGAAGATCCTAGTACAACTCAAACTATTACATGGAGAACTTCTAAAGATGTTAATGCAGGAGAAGTAAAATATAGAGTTAAAGGAAGTACTGATTTTACTACTTTAAATGTTGATCCAAGTAATATTAAATTATTTTCTACTGTGGCATCAGATACAGCAGGAAGTATGAAGGTTTTCTCAGTAACAATTAAAGGATTGCAGTCAGGTACGACCTATGAATATATAGTAGGGGATGGAACTAATTTTAGTAACATTAGTACATTCAAAACCGAAGTAAGTAACAATAGTAAAACTAAATTCTTAATATTTGGAGATTCTCAAAGTGGGGATTCAAGTAAACCTATATATGCTCCATGGCATGATACAGTTCAAAAAGCTTATAGTGAAAATCCTGATGCTAATTTCATGGTTAATATTGGAGATTTGGTTGAACAAGGTCAGAATTATCAACATTGGAACAATTGGTTTAATGCTGCAAATGGAGTTATTAATAATATTCCTGAGATGGTGGTTCAAGGAAACCATGAAACTTATGTTCCAAGTGGTGGTTCATCAAAACCTGAATATTTCACAAATCAATTTTCAGTTCCTAATAATGGACCTTTTGGGTATGAGGGACAAGTTTACTCATATAATTATGGTAATGTACATTTCGTAGTACTAGACAGCCAAGAAGACGAAGAAGCACCTTCAAATGATAACTTTCTTAAAACTCAAGCAGACTGGCTAGAACAGGATCTTTCAGCTAATAAGCAAAAATGGACAATTGTAATGTTCCATAAGACACCTTATTACAATAAGAAGACTAGAAATAATCCTGCAGTAAAAGATATTTTTACTCCAGTAATTGATAAACACCATGTTGATGTTGTTCTGAATGGACATGACCATGGACTTTCAAGAACATATGCTATAAATGGGGATAACTACTATACAGACTATTCTAAGGGGACAGTATATTATGTAACTGGTAGAAGTGGAAATAAGTTTTATACTGATCTTTCAAATAAGACTTGGGATGCCTTTTTCCAAGACACACAAGATAGTCCAACCTATGAAGTTGCAGATGTAGTAGATGGTAAACTTACTATAAAAGCATATAAATATAGCACAACAAATCCTGCATATTCTAACTCAACACTAGTGGATACACTTGTAATTGATAAAGATAATCCAAACAATAGTACAAGCCTTACAT
This sequence comes from Clostridium paridis, assembly GCF_016765615.1. GTDB lineage: Bacteria > Bacillota > Clostridia > Clostridiales > Clostridiaceae > Clostridium_T > Clostridium_T paridis. The sequence continues at coordinate 157,795 of NZ_JAESWA010000029.1, forward strand.
TAAATAAAAATGATAAAACAAAGTTATCAGTGGCTGGTTCTGTAATTTCAGATTATGATGTAGATGTAGTAAATAATAAGGCATATGTAGATCCATCAAAGATAGCTGAAGTTTATAAAGGAACGTATGATAAAACTACACTTACTTTAACTATAAACTCTAAAAAATATGTATTTGCATCTTCAGATCTTTTAAATAACGATGCCTCAAAAGTAAATCTTGATGCATTATATAAGTCAGGGATTGATTGTAAATATAATTCAGATTTAAATGTTGTGTTGATTGATTTTACAGGAAGAGTAGATACTACAGGCTTTACAGGTTTTGTGATTGGCTCAATACCAAATTCAGGTACAAATCCTCCTTCAAATGGAAGTAATCCATCTGGAAATAATGGCAGTTCTACAACACCTTCCAACAATACTTCTAGCAATGCAGGTAATTCAAATAATAGTAACTTAACCAATTTATCTTCAAGTTCTCTACCTAAGACTGGATCAGTAATAGGAATGGATTTGATTATAGTATTAGGAATTACTATAATTTTGAGTGGCATTTGCGTATTGAATAGAAAAAGAATCTCAGAAAAAATTCACAAGATTATAAGTAAATAGAATTAAGCTATATTTAATAACCTATATAAAAGAGCTTTCTTACTAAACTGTAAGAGAGCTCTTTTTTATGTAAGCTAATAGACATAGAGTAGGATATTAATGCAAGCTATAATAAAAACATAAAGTGATGAATATAAGGAGAGATAAAAATGGAAGTTGTAAAAATTGAAAATTTAAATAAGACTTATGGTAAAGGTGAAAACAAAGTAGAAGCTTTAAGAAATGTTAATCTTTCTATAAATAAAGGCGAATTTGTAGCAATAGTTGGAGCATCAGGTTCAGGAAAAAGTACACTACTTCACCTATTAGGAGGGCTTGATAAACCTACTAGTGGAAAAGTTGTTATTGATGGAGAGAGTATATATGATTACAAGGAAGAAAACCTTGCAATATTTAGAAGAAGAAAAATAGGATTTATATTTCAATTCTTTAATCTAATACCAGTGCTTGATGTGGAAGAGAATATATCACTTCCAGCTCTTTTAGATAATGATAAGGTTGATAAGAAATATTTAGATGAGATAGTTGAGTTACTAGGATTAAAAGAAAGAATAAGACATCTGCCTTCTGAGCTTTCAGGTGGACAACAACAAAGAGTATCTATAGGAAGAGCATTACTTAATAAGCCTTCCATTGTACTTGCAGATGAACCAACAGGAAATTTAGATAGTAAGAATTCAAAAGAGGTTATTGAACTTTTAAAATTTACTGCAAGAAAATACAATCAAACATTAATACTTATTACTCATGATGTAAATATTGCCTCTATGGCTGATAGAGTTATAACAATACAAGATGGTGAAATAATTTCCGATGAGCATTTAAAGAGTAATTAGGGGACAGAGGTGAAAAAATAATGATAACTAGTTATAAACAGATTACCGGAAGGTATCTTAAGTCAAATAAAAAAAGAACAGTTTTAACTATAATAGGAATAGTATTATCAGTAGCTTTAATATCATCAATAGGTCTATTTGTGAAAGGGCTACAATCTGCACAATTAGAGCAGACCAAAAACGATTATGGTTCATTTCACCTTATGTTTAAGAATACTGACGAAGAATTATTTTCTAAGGTAATAAATAATCCTAATGTTTATAGGTATGGTTACTTTAAGTTGGATAAGGATATAAAGGTAAATGATCGTTTGACGGCTAATGAAATAACAGCTACAGACGATGCATTAGAACTTACTCCTTATAAGATTAAAGAAGGAAATATGCCTGTAAAGGATAATGAAATTGCACTAGAGCAATGGTCTCTTAAATATTTTTCAGAAACAACTAAAGTTGGAGACAAAATAAATATTAATAATAAGGAATTTACTCTTACTGGAATATTAGAAAATAGCATAAAAAGTCAGCTTGATAATAAACCAATATTATTAACGAAAGACAATAATATTTCTAAAAACGGTTCTGTATTATTAGTTGAAATTTCTTCTAAAACTAAAATAAGAAAGGGATTGGATGAACTAGAAAAACTGACAACAAAAGAAAACTATGTTGAAAATACTCCTGTATTAATGATAGAAGGGGCAGGTGGTCAAGATTCAGGGTCAAAAGGGCTATTTGCAACACTTTCAGTAATAATTGGTATTGTAGTAGTTTCAACAATAGCTGTTATATATAATTCATTTCAAATTAGTGTTGTAGAAAGAATAAAAGAATTTGGATTATTAAGAGCTGTTGGAACTACACCAAGGCAAGTAAGAAATATTGTTTTCAGGGAAGCTACTATGCTGGCAATTATAGGTGTACCTCTTGGATTATTATGTGGATGTATAGCAATGGCAGTTATAAAGTGGGTGTTTAATATAATTGGAGGGGACTCTGTAATGCCGCTTAACTTAGTTATTGATCCATTTGTAATGGGATTGAGTACAGTGGTAGGAATAATATCTATATATTTATCAGCATTAATTCCAGCAGTTTTTGCAGGAAGGATATCACCACTAGAAGCTATAAGCAGTAGAACATCAATAGCAAAAGGAAAAATTAAAAGAAGTAATAATAGAATTATAAAAATGCTTTTTGGATTTGAAGGATCTATGGCATCTAAGAACATAAAAAGAAATAGAAAGAGATATAGAATAACTGTTTTCTCTGTTCTAATAAGTGTTGTGCTTTTTGTATCCTTTAAGTCATTAGTCGATATGCTTATAAATGTTACTAATTCTCCAAATGAATCAAGAGATATTCATTTTACAGTATATAGTGATGGCGGCGATGGAAAGAAAAATACTTCAGAGTTTGATGAATTAGCAAAAAGTATAAAAACTTCAAACTTAGTGGATAAAGTTTATAAATCCTACAGTACGTATTCATTTGAGTCTGCCATTAATAATGATAAAAAGGTAAAAGAAGTAGAAAATATAAATGGAGTATATAGCAGTGCTACTGTAAATGGAGCAGAAAAAACAATCCTAGAAGCAAATATAGCTGTATATGATGAAGATTCTTTTGGAACTGCAAAAAAATATTTAGATTCAGGAAGTATTGATAGTGATAAACTTAATAAAGAAAATGGTGTAGTAATAATAAATAAAAATGCAATAGATAATTTAAAAACTAAGAAGAAATATGAAGGACCAGTAGCAAATCTTAAAGTTGGAGATGAAATAGAACTTCAACTTCAAGACTCAGATAAACCAGTTGAATTTGGAAAAGGGCAAGTTAAAAAAGTTAAAGTATTAGCCATATTAAATAATGAACCTTTTGACTATTATGGAAGTCAAACTGGGCTTAAGCTTATTACAACCAAAGAAGTAGCTAAGGCCTTAACAGGAAGTGATGCTACAATTAATTCACTAAATATAGCTCTCAAGAATGTAAAAGATGAAAATGCTGAACTTACAGATTTACAAGCAAAAACTAAGGTTAATAATAATTTAAATGTAATAAACAATATAGACCAAAATAGAAGAGACAAATCAACAATGCTGATGCTTCAAATATTAGTGTATGGATTCATTATTGTAGTTTCACTAATAAGTAGTGTAAATATAGTTAATACTCTTACTACAAATATTATTTTAAGAAAAAGAGAGTTTGCAACCTTAAAATCTATTGGATTAACTCAAAGAGCATTAAGAAAAATGATAATATTAGAAGGATTGCTTTATGCATTCTGGGGAACATTATATGGAGCAGTTATAGGTTCAGGATTATCATATTTAATGTTTAAAGGGCTAGGAGGAGTAAGAGAATTCCCTTGGTCTATTCCTTGGGAAGCGATAGTTATAGCTGGAGTTGGAGCAGTAGTAATTGGATACCTTTCAGTATTATCGCCACTAGCAAGAATTAAGAAGGATAATTTAATTGAAGTAATTAGAGAAGAATAAAGGAGATGAAATGCTTCCGTACCATTGTGTAAGGAAGCTTTATTTCCATTATATAGAGAAAAATTATATAATAAATCTATGGCTAAATAATTTAAGAGGTGATGGTATTGAGTAAATTATTGTTAGTGGAAGATGATGAATCTTTAGCTATCGGAATAGAATTTACACTTAAAGATGAAGGATATGAGGTTTTAAGGGCAAGTACATTAAAACAAGCGAATGTGTCTTTTCAAGCTGAGGAAATAGACTTAATTATTTTAGATGTCAATTTGCCAGATGGAAATGGATATGATTTATGTAGAGAAATTAGAAAGAAAAGCGATGTTCCAATAATGTTTTTAACTGCATTAGATGAAGAAGTAAATATAGTTTTAGGGCTAGAAATTGGTGGAGATGATTATATTACTAAACCATTTAGAGTTAGAGAACTTTTATCAAGAGTAAAAGCGCTATTAAGAAGAAATTCGAAAAACCTACCAACGGGAAATAAGCTGAGAAGTGGGGATTTAGAAATAGATACTTCTACAGCTTCAGTAAAAAAATTAGGAGAAGATATTACATTAACGGCACAAGAATATAAGCTTTTATTAACATTTCTATATAAGCCAGGAGTAATATTAAAGAGGGATGAAATATTAAAGGAACTTATTGAGGGAGATGATGTTTTTTTTGATGAAAACACATTATCTGTATATATTAAGAGAATAAGAGAAAAAATTGAGGATGATTCTAAAGTTCCAGAATATATAATTACTCAAAGAGGATTAGGATACATGTGGAATAAGGAAGTTACTCAGTAATAATGATTTAAAATAAGGAGTTAAAGTATGAGAAAAGAGTTTGTTAATCCAGAAATAAAAATAAGCTCCGCAGTTCTTTTTCTAATAATATCAATTTTTTTATTAGTTACTGTTATAACACAGAGGCTTTATTATAATGGATTGAAAAGTAGCTACATAAAAACCTTAGGTGCTGTTACAGAAAAAGCGATAGATAAGAATCCTGAACTTGAAAAAGAGCTAGTACCTTTAGTAACTAAAGGAATTACTAAGGAAGATGAATCTAGAGGAGCTGAATTTTTAAATCAATATGGGTTAAATACAGAACTAGAGAATAACTTATTTCCTTATTTAAGTGAAAACAATATTTTAGAGAACAATTTTATAATAATAGAATTTTTAGTTATGAGTATAGTTTTACTAATCTTTAACTTTTTTCAATATAAGGTATTTTACAAGAAAATAGGCTCATTAATAACTGGAGCTAAAAAAGTAATAGAAGGAGACTATTATTTGCCTATAAGTGAACATAAGGAAGGGGAATTATCAAAGCTTGCAGTATCATTTAACTCTATGAGAGAGATTATAAGAAATAATATAAATGAATTAAGTAAAGAAAAACAATTTTTAGTGGATTTACTTTCAGATATATCACATCAATTAAAAACACCTCTATCATCAATGATTGTATATAATGATATCATGCTAAATAAAGAATTAAGCATAGAACAAAGAAGAACTTTTTTATTAAATAATCAAAATCAACTAAATAGGATGAATTGGTTAATTCAAAGTATACTTAAGTTAGCTAAGCTTGATGCTAAGGCAATCGAGCTTGAAAAAGAAGAACAAAGTTTAAATGAGACAATTGAAGAAGCTATTGAGGTATTGCAAAGTAAAGCTCTTGAAAGAGAAGTTAGGATTCACTTTAATTCTGATAAAGAGGTAAAGTTAGAGTATGATAGATTATGGCTTCAAGAAGCATTTATAAATATAATCAAAAATGGAATTGAACACACAGATAATGGGGGAGAAATAAGTATAGATGTTTTTGAAAATCCAATATATAAGAAAGTAATTATTGAGGATAATGGAGAAGGGATAGATAAAGAAGATTTACCTAATATATTCAAAAGATTTTATAAAGGAAAAACTTCAAGAAATAGTGATTCAGTTGGAATAGGATTAGCATTAGGTAAATCCATAGTAGAATCACATAATGGATATATTGAAGTAATGAGTCAAAAAGGAAAGGGAACAAGGTTTACCATAATATTCCTAAAATATTGATAATTTTAAGCTTTTAGGAATAATAATGAAGTAGAGTAATATATCATAATTTGAAAATGTAACGATTTTATGTTATGATAAAATGGTAAATTTTTATAAAATGGAGGAAAGATAATGGAATCAGATCCTGACCCTGCGAACGTAATTTCGCAATTGATACTAATAGCAATACTTACTCTTTTGAATGCATTTTTTTCATCAGCAGAGATGGCTATTGTATCACTAAATAAGAACAAAATAAAAATTCTTTCAGAAGAAGGAAATAAAAAGGCACAGTTACTTGAAAGGCTTATGCAGGAGCCTACAAAATTTTTGTCTACAGTACAAGTAGGAATTACCCTTGCTGGATTTTTCTCAAGTGCATCTGCAGCTACTGGTGTTTCAGAAGATTTAGGAAATGTTTTAACAGCTATTAATGTTCCTTATAGTAGACAAATTGCATTAGTACTTGTAACAATAGTACTTTCATACATTACACTTGTTTTTGGAGAATTGTATCCAAAGAGGGTGGCTTTGAAAAAGTCAGAAACTATTGCAATGTTCTCTGTTAGACCAATATTATTTGTGTCAAAATTAACAGTGCCATTTGTAAAGTTATTATCAGTATCTACAAATGTATTACTTAGAATTACTGGAATGAACAGTAATGACTTAGAGGAGAAGGTTTCTAAGGAAGAAATCAAATCCTTAGTAGAAGTTGGACAAGAACATGGAGTAATTAATGAAACTGAAAAAGAAATGATAGATAGTATATTTGAGTTTGATGATATATTAGCTGAAGAGGTTATGACTCCAAGAACTGAGGTATACTTAATTAATATAGATAGACCATTAATTGAATATCTTGACGAACTTTTAGATGAGAAGTATTCAAGAATTCCAGTATTTGAAGGGGACAGTGACAATATAATAGGTATACTCTACATGAAAGATTTTATAATTGAAGCACGTAAAGTAGGCTTTGAGAATGTGGATATAAGAAAGATACTACATCCAGCATATTTTGTACTTGAAAGAAAAAATATAGATGAATTATTCAAAGAACTTCAAAGTACAAAAACCCATATGGCAATACTGGTAGATGAATATGGTGGTTTTTCAGGAATAGTAACTATAGAAGATTTGATTGAAGAAGTCATGGGAAATATAGATGATGAATATGATGAAGATGAACCAGATATAAAAAAAATAGATAATAATACCTATATTGTTAATGGACTAGTTCCTGTAGATGAACTTAATGAAAGTCTTAATTTAGAATTAGATTCTGATTCAGATGATTATGATACATTAAGCGGACTTTTAATTAATATAATTGGACATATACCTAATGAGGGTGACCAAGATATTATTGAGCATAAAGATATAATCTTTAAGATAGAGGAAGTAAAAGAAAAAAGAATTAAAAAAGTAAGGATTTCTTTGGGGAATCCTGTGTAGATTGAATGAGGAAGGTTAAGAAAGAGATTTCTTAATCTTTTTTATTTAGTTTAAAGGAAATGATAAAATGATATATAATTAAATTAGGAATAAAAAGGAGGATATTGTTTAAAGTGGAAGGTAAGAATGTGAAGAAAAATGTAATAATTGGCGTTGCTATTATTGTAACCATATCAATATGTCTAACACTTATTTATTTTTTAAAGTATAAGAATAAAAATGTGGAGACTGTAAGTAAATTCTACTTATATAAAGAAAATAATAATAATAATGAGATATATACATTGGATAAAGAAAATAAAGAAACTAAACTAGATGAAGGAAGTGCTCAAATAGTTTATGATGAAAAACTTAATAAATATATAGGCATTAATTATAATGGAGAATTATATTTAATTGATGAAAAAGGTGAAAAAGAAAATATCGATTCAAATGCAGATATTAATTACTTAGAAAGCAGAGATGGAGCTATTTATTATCTTTCAAAAGATGGAAGGTTAATGATGAAAGAAGTAGATAAAAAGCCAGCATTAGTTGCAGAAGATAAGATTTCAACTTTTTATTTGCAAGGAAAGGATTTAATTTATTATTATGATGATAAGAGAATACTTCATGTATTAAAAGATAATAAGGAAATTTTTAAAACAGAGAAAGCAGTGGGTTTCTGTAAGTTTAATTATGAAAGCAGTTTTTTTATTTATAGCATGAATAGTAACTGTTACTATGTGGACTTAAATGAAAAAGATATAAAACCAAATGTACTTAAGGATGTACCAAGTCTAATACTCTTAGAGGAATTTATAAAAGACAAGGATTTTATATATAATACGATTGATGCAAAAAGTAGTAGATTAAATCTATATGTGAAAAAGTACGATGAAAAACCAGAATTATTAGCAGATAGAGTGACATTTGACTGTATATCAGATGATAAAAAAGGAGTTTATTATATTAACGATATTAAGGCATTATATTATAAAGGCTTTGATGATAAAGAATCCGTTAAGATAATGGATAATATAGTATATTTAAAGATAATTGACAAAAATACAATACTTACTAAGTCAGTAGATGGAAAGTTGAGTATAGTAAAGAATAATAAAGAAATAACTGAATTTGGAGATGTTATAGATGAATATGGAAGCTATGATGTTTACCTAGATTCAGTTGCAATGATAAAATCTAAAAATAGAGAGTTATATATTGGGAAAAAAAGTATAGCTGATAATGTTAAATCCTTCAAGGTAAATGGAAGTGATTTATGCTATATAACTGAGGATAACGAAATATATCTCATAAAGAACGGGAAAAAGCCAGAATTAGTTATAAAAGACGCAAAAAAATATAGTAAGATATTATTAAATGATAAGATAATATTTACAAATGTATTTGATATGTCAGATTTAGAAGGGTATTGGATCGGAGATAATAATTCTAGTTTTGCAGCTCATTTTACCCTAGAAAGTTATGAATATTTAACAGGCTATAGAGGAAAAACATTCTTTAATGTAAAGAAGTTAATCAGAGAAAATAATAAAAGCATAAGATTGCAAATAAGTGAAGATGATCCTTTGGACTCAATTGGTGTTAAGAAATTAGATGACGAAAAGATTGATGTTGGGGGAAGCATATTAAAAAAATCCGACAAAGAGACATATGAAAGATTTATGGAACTCACAGACAAACAATTGGAGAAATTTCTCCCTATGGCAAATGCATATTTCAATTCTCAAGCAAATTTTAACCAGGCTATTACAGAAAAAGGTATGGTTTATTTTGAATATACTGATAAAAATAATCCAAGTAAATTAATTTATATTGATGAGTCAGGAAAGATATTTAAGGATTCACCTTCAGGAAAAGAAGTGAATGTGAATGAGAAAAACAATAGTGGAAATTCACAGAATTCGAACAATAGTGGACAATCTAAGTACAGTGATATAAGTAGTGATGAATTAAAAAAACTAAATGATAAAGCAAATGAAGAACTAATGGGAACAGCTTATTTAGAGGAGGAAATTAATTATAAGGATAAGAAGTATTATAAGTTTGTAAGCACTAGTAATAAAAACTCTAATATATACATTGATAAAGACGGAAAATGTTATAATGATGGTGGAAGCATTGAAAAATATGGGTTGCTCCCAATTAAAAATTAAATAATTACGTATATAGATAAAAAAGTCCTACAAATATCAAATTTTTCATATTTGTGGGGCTTTTCGTTTGTGCTAAGATTATATTGTGCATGAAAACGTATAGATTTGTCTTATTAAGACATAGGTATTTAAGTTTTTTCATTAGCTTAATTAAGGAGGCAGATATTATGAATTGGTTTAAGAACCTAAGAATATCTCAAAAGCTCATACCAACATATATACTTATAGCTCTTTTCATTGGACTTGTAGGGTTTATAGGACTACAGGATATGTCTAAGATTAATTCAAATGCAGTAGAGATGCATGATTATAATTTAGAGTCCATAAAAGCAATGACTACAATAAAGCAAGATGTTGCTGATATAGATTCAGATTTACTAAAGCTAACTTATCAAAATTTGAGTACAGATGAAAAAGCAAAATTAACAAAAGAAATCTATCAGTTAAGAGCATCTGATGATGATTTAATTAAAAATTATGAAGAGAAATTATTATCCAAGGAACAAGCGGATATATTCAGTCAAATGAAAGAGAATCTAAAGAAATTTAGAGATTCTGGAAGCAGAGTAATGCAATATTCAGTTATAAATAATAGTGATGAAGTAAATAAATCTTATTCTGAGGTTACAGAAGCAAAAGTTAGCTTATATGATAATTTTAATAAAATTATAGAAATGAATACTGTACAAGCTGATAATTCATATAAACAAAATAATGAAGTATTTTCTATTTCTAAAATAGTTATGATAGCTATAACAATAGTAGGCCTTATATTTGCAATTTTAATTGGAATTATTATATCTATGTTTATATCTAAAAATATGCAGGAACTTTTAAAATTTGCAAAATTGATAGGTGAGGGAAATCTAACTGGAAAAATAAAAAATGACACAAATGATGAAATAGGGGGAGTTGCAAAAGCTTTGAATAATGCGTCCCTAAATATTAGGAATCTAGTTTCAGAAATTATAAATAGTTCAAGTGAAATTAATTCAAATAGTAAGAAATTATCAATTGTTACTGAAGAGGTATCAGCAAAAATGGATATTGTTAATATATCCACGGAAGAAATAACAAAAGGGGTTCAAGACTTGAGTGCTACAGCTGAAGAGGTTGGGGCTTCAACTGAAGAAATAAGCTTAACAACCAATTTACTAGCAAATAGAGCGAAAGAAGCGGAAATATCGGTAAATAGTATTAAAGAAAGAGCATTTAATATAAAACAGAAGGCATCTAAAAGTATTGAAGATGGAAATAGAATTTATAGTATTAATCATAGTAATATTACTAAAGCCATTGAAGAAGTTAAGGTAGTTGAGGATGTAAAAGAAATGGCTAATTCAATTGGAGAAATAGCAGAGCAAACCAATTTACTAGCTCTCAATGCAGCAATAGAAGCAGCAAGAGCAGGGGAGCAAGGAAAAGGATTCGCAGTTGTAGCTGATGAAGTCAGAAGATTAGCTGAGCAATCAGCAAATACAGTTTCAGAAATCCAAAATACAATTAAGAAAATAGGAATCGCTGTGAGAAATTTATCTGAAAGTGGAGAAGATGTTCTTAATTATATGGATAATAATGTGAAACCAATTTATGAATTATTGATGAGCACAGGAATACAATACGAGAAAGATGCTGAATTTGTTAATGATATGGTAGTAGAAATATCACAATCCACAAAACAAATGAATGAAGTAGTAGAGCAAGTAAGTAAAGCTATAGAGATTGTATCTCAAACTGCTGAGGAATCATCAGCAGGAACACAAGAAATATCTAATAGTGTAGCAGAAATAACTCATTCAATAAATAGCATTGCAAAGTCTACACAGTCTCAAGCAGAGCAATCACAAATATTAAAGAATATGGTTCAAAAGTTCAAAATATAGATTAATAGATGGATATCTAAGAGTAGTACTTGAGGATATTCATTTTTTTCATCACAATTAGACGTTATATGCTATAATTGTTAATAGATATTTTACTGGGGGTTCTACTGATGCTAGAGAGAAAAAACAAATTCACTATTAAAAGGATGAATAAAACACTTTACATGAATAGTGAGCAAAGAAACTTTTTTAATAATAAGGTTTCATTAATAGTTGATTCATTAGTTGATTCACATAAGTTAAATAAAAGAGAATTTTTACAAAAGATTTTTAACGCAGCCTTTAAGCTTATACCAGAAGCTGAAAAGGGATCCTTTTATGAACTGAATGGAGACAAATATATCCCTATTTTTTTACAAGGCTATGATTATAGTATAATAAAAAGTTTGGAGTTAAGTGTTGATGAAGCTTTTAATGATTATGAATGTTCAAGTTTTTCAGATATAGATGCATATGAAGTGCATATTTCTGAGCGAAATGATAGTAGGTATAGTGAAGAGACTATTGAAATATTTAAAAAATTAGGAACGTACACGGATTTTACTTGTTTGTATGCACCAATACATGTAAATGGAATGAATTTAGGAGTAATATGTCTAGATAATTTTAATAAAACTGGATTTTCTAAGATGTCAAAAAAGATTCTTAAATTTTATGCTCAGTTAATTTCGAACTTTTATGCAGAGAAAATTAATAGAGAGAATGAAACTAAAAAGAATCAAGAAATAGTTACAGCATTAATATCCGCAATTGAAATTAAAGATATATATACAGAAGGCCATGCAAAGCGTGTTAAAGACTATAGTATTGCACTGGCTAGAGAATTGAATTTATCTGAAGAATTAATAAAAGATATTGGAACAGCAGCTATTTTACATGATGTAGGCAAGATTGGTATACCTAATGAAATTCTAATAAAAAAGGGAAAGCTTACTGAAGAAGAATATGAAATCATAAAGGAACATCCTTTATATACAAAAAAAGATTTAGAGAAAATTAGTGGGTTTGGTAAAATAGTAAACTATGCATATCATCATCATGAAAGATATGATGGACATGGATATCCAGAAGGATTAAAGGGTGATGAGATTCCATTTCCTGCCCAAATTATTCAGTTAGCTGATTCTTATGATGCAATAACATCAAAAAGATCTTATCGTGATGCTAAAACATCAGAAGAGGCACTAGAAATAATTAAAATTGAGTCAGGAAAGCAATTTAATCCTGAAATAGTAGGTGTAGCCTTAAGAGTTTTCGGAACACATAAATTAAATAATGAAGCTTGATAATCTAAAAAGATGCGTTTATTAATAAGCGCATCTTTTTTAGTATTTACTAATTAGTTGATTTTTCTTAATCCTCCAATTAAACAAAAAGAATGTAATGAAAGGATTTAATACAAAGTTAATCAAACATATATACTCATAATAGTTTAGCAGCTTAAATAAAATAAGAGAATTTTTAGTTGTAAAGTAAGCTCCAGCTATAATAAAGATAGTTAGAATATAGCTTGCATATTTAGTATGTTTTTCTTTGAGATTATATAGCTTTAGTATAGATAATAGCGCATAAAAAGTAATTATATATTTTAATAACCAACCATCAATGATTTGAAAAATAACATAAAGCTCACCAAATTCTAAAAATTGAAAGTAGCTTATTAGCTGAGTTTGTAGTAGTTTAGTGTAGTTCATTGACATGACCCTAGTAGGACCAAAGGTCATTATGATACCAGAAACAGAGATTATTTGCATTTGTATTAATATTAGGAGGGCTATAATAACATACTTAATAATTTTATTTTTCGAATCAGTAATTTTTGAAATGTAAGGTAAAGCTATGGAAACAGTACCATAGAGACCTAAAGTTTTTAGAATGCAAATAATAAAACCTCCATTAATTCCATGTTCTAAGATAGGAAATAAGTATGATATATGTTTATATTTAGATGTTAGCATTCCAAGGTTAATACCTGCCAGTGATATAAGTACAATACCTATTATTGTAACTGTTACAATGGCTACAATATCTTTATTTATAGTATAGAGTAATGGAATGGTAAAAAATAAAATAAGAAACCAGTTTGGGGTTTCTAAAAGCATATTTTCATGCATTGAGTCAGATTCCACAGAAGCACATTCAATCAAAGTAAGCAAAAGAGTTAGTAAGAATAGTATAAAAAAAGCATTGCCTAAATATTTACCTAACGCAGTTTGGTATATTTCTTTTATATTATAAGAATTATTTTTTCTCCAAACTCCTATTACGTATAAAAAGTAGAAGAAAATGATTATAGAGGATATTATTATTGCTATCCAGCTATCTCTTGCTCCATTTTTCACATATGTTGATGGATAGGTTTTTAATGAAACTATGGATACGCCTAGAATCAAAAATAGAAAGTGTCTAGGAGAGAATTTATCCATATGGTGCCTCCTTAAGTATGTAGTTTATGAAATATTTACAAAAGTATTATCTGCAAGATAATGAATATTATTACACCACTAGTAAGAAAATAAATTTGGTGATGAAATATGGATAATATAAAAGTTAATGACATAAAAAATAGGTTGGCAAACATTTATGATATTAAGTATCGAGATATAAGAAATGACAAAGGTAATATTACATTAATTTATGTGGATAGTCTTTGCGATGCAAAATTTATAAGTGAATATGTAATTGCTCCAATGATGAGATATACTCAAGCATGTAATGATATTGAGAAAATTAAAAAAGAAGTGATAGTTGCGTCTACGGTAAATGATATCAATTCTTTGGATCATGCGGTAGATCTTATTTTATCAGCTCATGTTGTAATAGTATTTTCATATTTAAATAAGGCAATTTATTGTGAGGCAAAGGGTTTCGTAAAAAGGGCAATTGATATACCTATTACTGAAACTGTAATTAAGGGCCCAAGAGAAGGCTTCACAGAGAATATACAAGATAATATATCAGCAATAAGAAGAAGAATAAAGACTCAAGATTTAAAGATAGAAAATATGAAGATTGGAAAATATTCAAAAACTGAAATAGCTATGATTTATATACAGGGTTCAGCTCCAGATAATCTTATAAATTACGTTCGAGGAAAAATAAATAACATAATAGAAGCTTATGGAGAAAACTCAGTGTTATCTGAAAATAATATTGAAGAAGAATTAAGGTGCAAAGGGACGGCATTTGATACTATAGGATATACTGAAAAACCTGATATTATATCATCAAAAATTATGGAAGGCAGAGTAGCTATATTGACGGATGGAACTAGCTTTGCAATTACAGCACCATACTTTTTTATAGAAAACTTTCAAACAACTGATGATTATACACTTAATAAGTTCTCAGCTAATTTGGGAAGGATATTAAGATGGTTTAGTTTTTTACTCGCAACGTTAATTCCAGGCTTATATCTTTCACTAATTACTTATCATTTTAAGCTTGTACCTACAATTTTTCTATATAGAATTGCAATATTTAGAGCTGGAGTTCCAGTTCCTACAGTAGTGGAACTTGTATATATGATAGTATTCTTTCAAATAATTAGGGAAGCTGGGGTCAGATTGCCACAACCCATAGGTCCTACTTTGAGTATAGTTGGAGCACTTATCTTAGGAGAGGCTGCAGTAAACTCTGGGCTTGCTTCTCAAGTTACTGTTGTAGTTGTAGCCATTACAGCAATAGCATCATATTTAATTCCTAGTATGCAAGCAGGGGTGTTTATGTGGAATCTGGTAATCATTGGTTTTTCTTCACTATTAGGGTTGCCTGGGTTTTACATGGGAGTAACTATATTTATTTCTCATCTTGCTAGCTTAACAAGTTGTGGATATCCATATCTTTATCCATTAGGAACATTAAAAAGGCTTAAGTATAAAGATGTAATCTTCAGAGGAGATTTAAAGAATATATCATCAGATATTCTTCCTAGGGAGGAGAAATCATGAAAAAAATAATATTAATAATGTTAATGATTATATCCTTGAACTTAAATGGCTGTTACAATTACAGGGATATGAATAAGCTTCTTTTTTCTAGCCTACAGATATATGATATAGATGAGAAAGAGGAGGAGTATAAAGTTTATAATGAGTGCTTTAAGGCGTTAAGAGGAGAAGGAGAAAAGGCTGGTTTAGAAAGAAAAGTTATTTTAAAAGGTAGAGGAAGAAGTATAAATGATGCATTAAATGATCTCTATATGTCTGCAGGTTATCAAATCGCTTATGATGTAAACAAGATTTTAATTTACACAGAGAGCGCTGCTAGATATGGCCTAGATAATTTTACAGATTTTCCAGATAGAGATCCAAAACCAACCTTAAGACAATTTATGTTTATATATGAGGGAGATCCTGAAAACTTTATTAACATTTCTTTAGACGATGAGAAGTATTTGGGAGAATTCCTTGAAAATATGATGTTATATCAAAATAAAGCTTCAAATATCATTGATTTAAGACTTAATAATTATTTAAATAATAAGCTTATGGGAAGTAGGACAAATGTTGTACCTATTGTTGAAAGGACCGAAAAATCCATAAAAACTAGAATTGGAGTTAATGGTGCAGCAGTTTTAGTAGATGGAAAAATGTTAGATAAAATTAATAATGAGCAAGTTGAGGCATATAACCTTTTAAACAATAAGCTTAAATCAGGAGGTTTATTTGTCGGAAACCCAGAGCATAAAGAAAAGATTGTTTCTCTAAATATTTTATCAAGTAAGCCTAAAAGAAAAGTATATTTAGAGGATGGTAGAGTTAAAGCCAATATAGTTATAGACACAAGACTATCTGTTAATGAAGCGCAAATTAGCTTAAGATTAAGTGATGATAATATTAGAAAAGAGATAAAAGGTAGTGCTGAAGAGAAGATAACAAAAAAGTGTAACGAATTATTTAATAAATTTAAAATGAATGGTATAGATATTTTGAATATTGAAAGAGAATTGAACATGAAATATCCCAATAATAATATAGAAAACCCAATATCAAAGACAGATTTAGAGGTTCAAGTAAATGTTAGAATTGATGGAAGCGGAGATATTAAGGATACACAAGGAAAATAATATTATATATATAAAAGAAAAGAAGAGTATAAGTAACTTATACTCTTCTTTATTTATTATTTAAGTTTAAAGTGATTAATTTCTGCTTCAAGTTTTTCGGCTAATTCTTTAAGTTCATTTGAAGCTGAAGTAAATTCGCTCATAACAGCTGTAATTTCTTCTGTTGAAGCAGATACTTCTTCTGTACTTGCAGAGTTTTCCTCAGCTACGGCAGATATACTTTGAATTCTATTAACGATATCATCCTTGTGAGCATTAGTATCATTAATTGAAGCCTGAGTTTCTTTGATTCCGTTCATTAAATCATTTATAGAATCAAGGATTTTACTGAAAATATCCTTAGTTTGACCTACTGCTGCAGTTTGTTCTCTAACAACAGATTTTGTAGTTTGCATTGAAGTAACTGCTAGTTCAGTATTTCCTTTAATATTCTCTATTAACTGTTGAATTTGATTAGTAGCACTAGTAGATTCTTCTGCTAGTTTTCTTATTTCTTCAGCTACCACTGAGAAACCTCTTCCAGCTTCACCAGCACGAGCAGCTTCGATAGCGGCATTAAGTGCTAACAGATTAGTCTGCTCAGCTATACTATTAATTGCATCAGTGATTAAGCCAATTTGAGCAGTTGATTCATTCATCTCATCTATAACATTAGAAACTGATATAGTTGAAGAATTTGCTTCCTCGGTTTTAGAAGTAAGTACATTAACTACCTTTAATCCATCTTGGCTAAGTGAATTAGTTTCATTGGAAATAGTATTCATCTTATTTGCTAGCTGCTCAATATTTTCAATTCTTAGTGCTAAATTATCAATAGCTTCAGCACCCTCTTGGATATCTCTAGCCTGAGAAGTTGTACCTTGAGCTACTTGGTCAATTGTTAAGCTAACTTCGTTTATAGCCTTTGCAGTTTCGTTGGCACTATCGTTAATAGATACTGCAGTCTCTGTTAATGAATTTGCTGAGTTTTTAACATTATCCATCATGTTGGTAATTTGATCTAACATTTCATTAAAGTTATCACCTAACTCTAAGAATTCATCCTTTGAATCTATCTTAATTCTTGAGGAAAGATCTCCAGCAGAGGCTTTTTCAAAAATTGCTTTTAAGTTTAATACATGTTTAGTAATTGATCTACTAGTTAAGATTGAAACTATGATTGAAATAACCGCTATAGCGAAAATAATATATAATGTTGTATTACGAATTCCATTGGTATCATTAGTTAGCTCAGTTTCATTCATTGCTGAAATAACTTTCCATCCAGTTATTGAATTAGTGGCATAACTAGAAAATTTCTTTTCACCTTTATATGTATAAGTTCCAAAACCTTTAGCTTTTGACTGAACATCTTTCCATATATCCAATTTAGTAACATTATTGGCACCTAATTCACCAGCATTTGGATGAGCAATAGCATTTCCAGCTGCATCAGTTATATATACATATCCACTATTTCCTAGTTTTATGTCTGATAGTTGTTTAGAAAGGGTATCTAAACTTAAATCAATAGACACAACACCTACGATTTGTCCATTGTTTTCAACTGCTTTAGAAACAGATACTACAAAGTTTCCACTGGAAGCATCTTTATATGGATCAGAAAAAACAACTTTACCTTTGTTTTCAACTGCTTTTTGATACCATGGTCTTATTGTAGGATCATAATCTGCAGGTAATTGTTGGGCAGGATATATGTCCATTTTTTTTGTAGCATGTCCAAAATATACATTTAAAAAGTCTTTATGACTATTTTTTATATCTCCCAATAATCCCATTACATTAGAAAGATACTCTGGATGAGCTTCAATATCTTTCAAATTAGCATTTACGGACATCATATCAGTAGTATTTTCAATACCTGTGAAGTAGTTATCTATGCTTTTATTTACTTGTGTAAGATTCTGATCTGCAGAAACTTGAAGCTTATTGCTTAATAGGGTATAAGACTGCTTGTACGATAATATTCCAAGTATTAAAACGGGCACAATACATAAAAGTAATAGAATACTTAATAGTCTCACTCTTATGCTGCTTAAATTTAATGAATTCTTACTTTTCTTCGACATATTAAACACTTCCTCTACAATATATTACATACTTTGATAATATCATATTTCTACTCGTGAATAAACAATAATCTGCAAAGAAAAATTTGAGTTTCTTAGTAAATTAATACGTAAATGTTATCAAAATTAGAAAAGTGAAAAATAATTGGCAATTTATTGTGAAATAATTACCAATTGGGCTAATTTTTTTAAATTATTATTTTTATATAAGCACACTTTAGTGCAAGAATTATCAGGAATGGTTTTTAATGATATAATAGTGATATATTACTACTAGTGAAAAAATAAATTATTCTGGAGGAAAATATGGCTAATAACACTGCATTAACACCAATCGAAGTAGCAGAACTTCTTAAAATATCTAAAAACACAGTCTATGAACTAATTAAACGTGGAGAACTTAATTCATACCGTGTTGGTAAGAAGGTTAGAGTTGATTTAGATGATGTTGAAGAATATAAAAATAGAACAAAAAGTAATAAAATTAAAAATGAAGATTCTATAGAAAATTCACAAATGAGCAATCCACTTTATTATAATGAACTACCGACCAACCAAGGGTTTGTAATATGCGGCCAAGATATAATATTAGATATTTTATCTAGATACCTTCAGAATCATCCTAATGGGACATTGGCATTACGATCCTATATAGGAAGTTATGATGGACTATATTCTCTTTATCATGGAAAGGTACATATTGCTACAGCACATCTTTGGGATGGTGAAACAGGACAATATAACATACCTTACGTTAAGAGATTACTTCCTGGAACTCCAGCAGTGATAATAAATTTAGCAACTAGATTACAAGGGTTTTATGTTAAAAATGGAAATCCAAAGAATATTAAGAGTTTTGAAGATCTTAAAAGAGAGGATATAACATTTGTTAATAGGGAAAAAGGTAGTGGAACAAGGATATTATTAGACGAATATCTAAAGAAATTAAAAATAGATTCTAGTAATTTAAAAGGATATAATAGAGAATGTTTTTCTCATTTGTTAGTAGCTAGTGCCGTAGTTAGAGGGAGCGCAGATGTTGGATTAGGAAATGAAAAGAATGGATTACAGGTTAGTGGAATTGATTTTATTCCACTGCACAAAGAAAGATATGAGATGGTAATAAAGAAAGAAGATTTAAATAAACCTCACTATAGAGCGGTAATAGAAATAATTAATTCGGAAGAGTTTAAAAGAGAACTAGAGGGAATTGGTGGATATGATTTATCAGAATTAGGTAAAGTTGTTGCAGAAACCTAAAGTAATAAGTTTAACAGAATATAAAAAATATTAAATCCCAGATGCTTAATGCATTCTGGGATTTTAATCTTCGCTTATAAATATTAAAAAATCTTCGTTTAAGGATATTCTCCATGGTAGAGGTTTATCCTTAATTAAATTCCATTCTTCAGTAGATATGTCCCACTGAAGATTATAATCATTAGGAGAAATGGGTTCTTTGTGTAGCTTAAGATAAACCATTCTTCTGAAAGGTGTTTCACAAGTATATGAAGGCCAAACATTAAAGCTATTAATGGAATTTTCTTTGGCTAAAGTTATATAATGAGCTCGTATACCTATATGTGTAATATCTGGAAGTATTTCTTTATTTAATTTAATAGTACATTTCCAGTCAGTTAGTTCTATAGTATTTGTGGAAATAGCTTTAGCTTTAGATAAGTTTTTACAACCAGTTATTTTTGCGGCTGCAATAGAAGAAGGATTTTTAAATATTTCATTTTTATCTCCATTTGAAACATTACGTCCTTTTGAAATTATAACTAAGTTTTCACATAAAGCATAGGCTTCTTCTAGGTTGTGAGTCACAAACAAAGTTGATCCGCTATAATTTGATAGAGTTTCAGTCATGTGTTTTATCATTATGCTTCTTAAATGATTATCTAAAGCAGAAAAAGGCTCATCTAAAAGCAAAGCTTCAGGTTCAACAGCAAGAGCTCTTGCTAAGGCAACCCTTTGCTGTTGTCCACCAGATAATTGATGAGGATAATTAGTTCTCAAGTTGCTAATTCTCATCAAATTTAAGTTCTCATTTGTAATTTCTCTTTTTTGAGTTTTTGAATAACCTTTCATAGCATAAGCAATATTTTCTTCTACAGTCATATGTGGGAAAAGAGCATAATTTTGAAAAAGAAAACCTATTTTCCTCTTTTGAATCGGAACATTAATTCCTTTTTCAGAATCAAAAAGTATCTTGTTATTTAAAATTATCTTACCACTATCAGGTTTTATTAAACCTGCAATACATTTTAAGGTAATACTTTTACCACAACCGGACTCACCTAGTATACCTAGCGTATGCTTGTTAGATTCAAAATTTACATTAAGATCAAACCCAGGTAAGGATTTTTTTATATCTACGAAAAGACTCATCTATTTATCCCTCCTTTAATGGAAAGATTACTTCCATTTCTAGTAAAGTAATTACTTAAAAGTATTACTATAAGTGAGAGGGTAAATATTAGTAATACCCAAAGCAGTGCTTTGTCCATTTCTCCACCTTCCATAGCGAAAAAGATTGCTATAGGAATGGTTTGAGTTTTACCAGGAATATTACCAGCAATCATAAGAGTTGCACCAAATTCACCTAATGATCTTGTGAATGCAAGAATTGTACCAGCAGCAATTCCGGGCCAAGCTAAAGGAATTGTTATAGTCCAAAATATCCTAAGCTCTGACACACCAAGAGTTCTTGCGGCATTTAGTAAGTTTTCATCTATTTGAGCAAAGGCACCTTTAGATGTTCTATACATTAACGGAAAGGCAACAACGGAAGCAGCGATAACAGTTGCTGGCCAAGAGAAAATTATATTTATCCCTATTGAATAAAGAAGCTTACCTATAGGGCTATTTCTACCGAATATCACAAGTAGAAAGAAGCCTAATACGGTAGGAGGCAGTACCATTGGTAAAATAAAAATAGTATCTATAATACTATGAAATCTACCTTTTTTTATAGTTAAAAACCAAGCCGCTATTATTCCGAGGAAGAAGGTAATAGTTGTAGCAAAAAAGGCAGTTTTCATTGATATCCATAAAGGTGTTAAATCCATTTCCATAGGTAGTACCTCCTTGATTATTTTTATTTTGGCATAAAAGTAAACCCGTATTTTTCAAAGACAACTTTCGATTTGTCGCTGGATAGATATCTTAAAAATTCATTAGCAGCATCAGCATTTTTACTACCTTTTAAAACTGCAGCAGGATATAAAACTGAGCTATAGGAGTCTGATGGGGCTTCGCAGATTATTTTTACTTTTGAAGATGTTTTTGCATCAGTTGCGTAAACAACACCTGCATCCGCATTTGCGCTTTCAGTCCAAGTTAATACTTCTTTAACGTCTTTTCCATAAACAGCTTTGTTTTTAACTTTATCTAAAATGTTAAGTTTAGTGAAAACTTGTTCAGCATATTGACCTGCAGGGACACTTTTTGCTTCTCCTAGAGCAATTTTTTTCACTGAATCATTTGCGATATCATTAAAAGAAGTAAGACTTAATGAACTTTCATTAGGTACGATTAAAACAACCTTATTACCAAGTAGATTTATACGAGAATCATCTTGAATTAAACTTTTATCTTTTAATGAATCCATTTGCTTCGGAGCTGCAGATATAAATATATCAGCTTCAGCCCCTTGCTCTATTTGTTGTTCAAGAGTACCAGATGCTCCAAAATTATAAGTTAATTTAACATTTGGTTTATCTTTAGTATATAAAGTCTTAATTTCCTCCATTGAATCCTTTAAGCTTGCAGCTGCTGATATGGTAAGTGTTATTTGTTTATTATCTGCAGAAACATCTTTAGCTTTTTGAGAACAACCAGTAGCTGAAATAATAAATATAGTAGTTAAAATAGATATTATTATTTTTTTTGTGTACCTCATAAATAGACCCCCTTTTTGTAAATATAATGACATGAAGTGACAAAACGTGATTAAAACATACGAAAATGAAATATTTTATAATGTTTTATAACGTTTTGTACTGTTTTGTTATATTATAAAAGCAATGGAAGTAAAAATCAATATTTTAAAAATAAAAGAAAATTTATACAAAAAGTAAAAAGAAAATGTTTTCTAATTGATATATAATTAATTAAAAAGTGAGTTTGATGATAAATTATTAAATATTATGTAAAGCTTCTTAAGCTATATGATTATGGGGGATTTCAAGTTTATTGTGTTGATAGCATGTGGAGAAGTATGATACAATGATTGAAATATTTAACAAAATAGATAGATTGGAGGGAATTGATATGCCATTAATTAAACCAGCTGCTTTAAAGCCAGGAGATAAGGTAGCAACCATAAGTCTTTCTTGGGGAGGAGCAGGAGATAGAGATATTATTTGGAGATACAACATTGGTAAGAAGAGACTAGAAGAAGAGTTTGGTTTACAAGTTGTAGAAATGCCAAACACCTTAAAGGGAACTGAATTTATTTATAACAATCCTAAAAAGCGAGCTGAGGATTTAATGATGGCATTTAAGGATGAGTCTATTAAAGGGATTTTCTCCTGTATAGGTGGGAGTGAAAGTATCAGAATCCTACCATATATAGATCTTGATGTAATCAGGAATAATCCTAAAGTATTTATAGGGTATTCAGACACGACAATAACACATATGATATGCTATAAAGCTGGATTATCTTCGTTCTATGGACCTTCTATCTTATGTGAGTTTGCAGAGAATGTTTCAATGCATGATTACACAAAACTTTGGATTAATAAAGTTTTATTTAATAATGGAGTAATAGGGAGTATCTCAGCTTCTGAAGTTTGGACAAGCGAATTAGTGCCTTGGGAAGAGAAAAATAAGAATATTTCTAGAAAATTAGAAAAGAATCAGGGGTATGAATTATTACAAGGTAAGGGTAAGATTCAAGGAAGATTAATTGGTGGCTGTATTGAAGTTCTAGAAATGATGAAAGGTACTGAATTATGGCCAAGTATAGATGAATTTGAAAATGGAATCTTATTTCTTGAGACTTCAGAAGATAAACCAGATCCAGCACTTGTTGAATGTTGGATAAGAAGCTATGGTACACTTGGAATTCTAAATAAAATCAATGGAATAGTTTTCGCAAAACCTTATGATGATTGCTATTATGATGAATATAAAGAAGCCATATTAACTGTTGTAAGGAATGAGCTAAAGCTTAAAGACTTACCTATTTTATATAATGTAAATTTTGGACATACTTCACCTATGTGCATATTACCTTATGGTGCTTTAGCAGAAATAAATTGCGAAGATGTTTCCTTTAGTATATTAGAACCTGGAGTTATATAAATTAATAGAAGGGGGAATTATTGTGAATTCAAGTAAAGAGGATTTAGAAAAATCGATAGAAGAAATAGATGAATATAATAAAAGTGTTAATAGTCCTTCATATTGGACTTCAGGAAAGCAAACACTTCTAGTTAAAAATTTTAGTAAATCAAAAATAGGATTGATTGTTGTTGGAAGTTTAGGAATTTTGTTTTCAATAATTGTATTAATCATAATGGGTTCAAGCGGAAATATAGATGCTTCAAATATATTTAGCCTAATACCTGTCCTTTTATTTTCAGTGTTATTTTTCATAAAAGGAATAAAAATATCTAAGTAGTAGAGTATTTAATTATAGAATTTTTCTGATATAATTTGTTTTAAGAGATAAAAACACGATTCGGTTGGTAGTCCGGATGCATAGATAATAACTTTGTAAGTAACCTGCCCTCCTGGGGTTGTCCGTTCTCTGTAGTTATATACAATTCAGGAGGAAACAAAAATGAATACGGAAATTAAACTTACGGTCTTTTTTCAGGACCCTTTTTGGGTTGGAGTCTTTGAAAAATCTGAAGGAGATAAGCTATCTGTAGCTAGAGTTGTGTTTGGTTCAGAACCAAAGGATTATGAAGTATATGAATATATACTTAGAAATTATACGGCTTTAAAATTTAGTATTTCTCTTCAGGTTGAAAAAGAAATTGCTAGAGTAATAAATCCTAAAAGACTTCAAAGAAAACTAAAGAAAGAAATTCAAGAGAAGGGTATAGGAACAAAAGCTCAAGAAGTTATAAAGCTTCAGTATGAAACTCAAAAGGAAGAAAGACGACATAGAAGAAAAGAATATCGTAAGGAAATTGAAGAGGAAAGATTCATAAAAAAACAAGAAAAGAAAAAACAAAAGAAAAAAGGACACTAGTAAAATTAAATATTTATGAATTATTAAAGAGTATCTCAAATTATTTTGGGATACTCTTTTTTATAGTGTGAGAATTTATCATAAATTTTCTTATTTAGTTATTTACAATGGAAAAAAGTAGGAGTAAAATAAAATTAAACAGTGTTCAATAAAAATACACTGTTTAAAAATGGAGGGTAATATGAGTATATCTGAGAGAAGAGAAAATGAAAAAGAAGCTATAAAAAATAAAATAATAGATGCTGCAAAAGAAATATTAGTTGAAGAAGGATTTGAAAAATTATCAATAAGAAAGATAGCAAATAAAATAGAATATTCTCCAGGAATTATTTATCATTACTTTAAAGATAAAGGAGATATTATCTCTGTAATGGTTGGAGAAGGGTATAAGAGAATATTAGAGACCATAAGTAAAGTGCCTTTAAATAGAGAAAATCCAGAAAAGACATTAGAGGAAGGATTAAGGCTTTATATAGATTTGATGCTTAAATCACCAGAAGAATTCAAGATTATTTTAATGAGTAATATTGAAGAAGTTAAGGATAAGGTAAATATTTTAGAGAGAGGAATCTCAAAAGAAAGAAAAAGTCTTCAAGGCTTATGCAATCTAGTAAGCTTAGGAATGGAAACAGGGAAATTTAAACCTATGGATGTTGAACTTACTGCACAAATATTATGGACAGCAACTCATGGATTAATTTCAAGACTTATTTTAGAAGAAAATATTTCAAAAGAGCAAAAAGAAAGGCTTATTAATCATCACTTTGAAATACTTATTAATGGAATAAAGATTTAAAAGGAGTGTAAATTATGAAAACATTAATTGCTTATGCTACCAAACATGGATTTACAGAAAAATGTGTCGGGATACTAGAACAATCTCTAGAAGGAGAGGTTCAGAAGTTAGACCTAACTAAAGAAGCTGAAACTGATTTATCAAAATACGATAAGATAATTATTGGAGGATCAGTTTATATGGGACAAATACTAAAGGAAGTAAAAACTTTCTGCACTAAAAATCTTGATATCCTTAAAGATAAGAGAGTTGCACTTTTTATTTGTGGTATGAGAGATGGGGCAGAAGCAGAGCAAGAAATAAATATGGCTTACCCAAAGGAACTTTTAGAAACTACAATAACTAAGGGATTCTTTGGTGGAGAATTTATTTTTAGTAAGTTAAATTTTCTAGAGAGATTTATTGTAAAGAAGGTTACAAAAAGTGATAAAGATAGCTCAACTTTATCAAAAGAAAATATAGATAAATTTGCGAAAAATATAAATAAAGCTTAATAAATAAAAGGGAGTATTATTATGAAAAAAGTTTTAAAAGTATTGCTGACTGTATTAGTTATCCTAATATTAGTTATAGCTAGTGGAATATTTTACATGACTAGAGGATTAAGCTCAGGGAAAGAAGTAAGTGTGAATAAAATAGATGTATCAAAATTAAGTGACGGAGTTTATCACGGACAGTATAAAGAAGGAAGATGGACTAATGAATTAGATGTAACTGTTAAAAATCATAAGATTACTGATATAAATGTAACTAAGGATGTTAAGTTTAATCTTTCTGATGTAACAAAGAATATTACTAAAGAAGTTATAGGCAAACAAAATACAGATGTTGATATTGTGACCGGTGCAACTGTAACAAGTAAAGCATATCTTAAATCTATAGAAAATGCGCTAAGCAAATAAGTTTAATAACAGGTACATGCCTAATTTTTATAAGCATGTACCTGTTTTTTCTTTATTTTATGTAATTTATTTAGAAAAATAGTATAATTGAAATTAAAACAAAGAGATAACAAAGGAGAATTTTATGTTTGAAATATCATTTATAATAAATCATTCTAATATTGAGGATATTCTTGAAAAGTTAGAAGAGATAGGATTAAGTTCAACTTATTACGAAACTCCATTCCAGGTTACAATTGATAACAATGGTTATGGATATTATGAAAAGGAAGATGAGGATGTTCTTTTAAAGGTATATCCTGACTGTGAAAGTGAAGATGAATGTTTAAAAGTTATAGATAGAATTAAGAATACATTAAAGTTAGATGAAGATATTAATTTATCTGAAATAAATGAGGGAAATTGGCAAGAACCCTTCGAACCTGTAGATTTAAAAAATGGATGGGTTATAGGTGAGCCGTCTCTTACATTAGAAAACTATAAGAAAATAAATTTTGAGCCTCAGGGTTCCTTTGGCACAGGATTACATGAAACTACTCAAGATATGCTTAGATTTATATTGGATTTAGATTTTAGTGATAAAAAAGTATTAGATCTAGGTGCTGGTTCAGGAATTCTTGGGATTGGAGCTGCGCTAAAAAATGCAGCTAAAGTAGTTGCATTAGATATTAGAGATGTGACAATGGAGGTTATGCATAATGCAGCATTAAACAACCTAACTAACGTAGAAGTATTAATAAAAGATGTTACAAAAGAAAAATTAGAGGTAAAAGAGAAATATGATGTTGTTTTTATAAACATAGGAGGGGAAGAAACCCTAGCTTCAATGGAACTAATTAATTCTGTAATAGAGTCTAATGGTATATTATTAGTATCTGGATTAGTAGAATGGAGTTATGAGGAAGTATTTAAACAAATAGAAGTTCAAGGGTATTCTTTAGTTAAAAAGACAAAAAGTAATGAATGGGTAACTTTATTTCTTCAAAGATCAATATAATTAAGGGGAGTTTTTATAATGAGTAGCAAGATATTTTATTTTTCGTCTACAGGTAATTCTTTATATGTTTCAAAAGAGATAGAAAATAGTTTGGAGAATTGCGAGCTTATTTCAATTCCGAAAGCTTTAAAAGAAGGTAAACTTGAATATGAAGCTGATGTGATAGGATTTGTATTTCCGCTTCATAGTTTTTCACTACCAATTTTAGTTAGAGAATTTATATCTAAAATAGTTATTAAGAATAATCCATATATATTTGCAGTGCAGGTAACTGGAGGAGGGCATTCAGACAACTCCTTTGCAGAAATAAATGAATTTTTAAAAGCTAGAAATAGAATAAATAATCATGCTGAAGTAAAATACATTTCAAATTATACAAGAATGGGATTAAATCCAACAGAAGAAAGAACAATTAAAGCAATTGAAGCAAATGAGGAACTATTAAGTAACTTTATAGTATCCTTAAAGAACAGAGAAATTAAGAATAAGGATTTTAAGAAAGGCTTTAGCAATTTAATGAATAAGGCCTGGAGAGAGTTATATAAAAATAAGGACAAAAGCTTTAATGTAAATGATAGTTGTATTAATTGTAGTATATGTGAAAGAATTTGCCCAACAGATAATATCAAAATGGTGAATGAAAGACCAACCTGGAATGGTAAGTGTGTGGATTGCATGGCTTGTATAAATGCATGTCCTAAAAAAGCAATTAATCTAGGGAAGTCAACAATAAGTAAAAATAGGTATAGAAATCCATATATAAAAATAGAAGAGTTAATTTAAATAAACATTTAGAGGGAGTTTTAGTTTATGAAGGAACTAAATAACGAGGAAGTATTAAAAATCATTGAAAAACATAAAAAATACTTTAGAACTGGTGAAACAAGAAATATAGATTTTAGATTAAGTAAATTAAATGAACTTAAAAAAGTTATTAAGGAAAATGAAAGTTTAATTCTAGAAGCATTAAAAAAGGATTTAAATAAATCAGAATTTGATGGTTATGCTTCAGAAATAGGATACTTATATGATAGTATTAAATATTTTACTAAGAACCTAAGGAAGTTAGCTAAAGTGAAGAAGGTTAAAACTCCGTTAGTTCATTTTGGTTCAAAAAGCTATGTATATTCAGAACCTTATGGAGTAGTCTTAATTATTGGGCCATTTAATTATCCTTTTCAACTAATATTTGAACCTTTAATTGGAGCTATAATTGCTGGAAACTGTGCAGTCATTAAGCCTTCAGAATTTACTCCAAATGTAACCAAGGTAGTAGAGAAAGTTATAAAAGAAACCTTTGAAGAGGAGTATGTCAGCGTTGTGCAAGGAGCAAGAGAAACTACATCAGCTTTAATTAATTCACCATTTGACTATATTTTCTTTACTGGAAGTGTTCCAGTTGGAAAGATAGTTATGGAAGCAGCTGCTAAAAATCTTGTGCCAGTAACTTTGGAATTAGGAGGAAAAAGTCCTTGTATAGTAGATAAGGAAGTAGATCTACATATAGCAGCTCAGAGAATTGTTTGGGGAAAGTTTATGAATGCAGGGCAGACTTGTGTAGCTCCTGATTATTTATTAGTCCATAAACAAATAAAAGCTAAGCTTATTGATAAAATATTAGAGCAGATAGAATTATTTTATGGAATAGAGATAAAAACAAGTAATGACTTTGGGAGAATAGTTAATGAACGACAGTTTGATAGGCTTGTAGAGCTTATTGATGAAAAGAAAGTTGTGTTTGGAGGAAGAACACATAAAGATACTCTTTATATAGAACCAACTATTATGGATAATGTTACACTAGAGGATAAGGTAATGGAAGATGAAATCTTTGGACCTATACTACCTATATTAGAATATAACGATCTTGAAGAAGTAATAGATATGGTAAATTCTAAACCTAAGCCTCTAGCATTATACTTGTTTACTGAAAATAAAGAAGTAGAGAGTAAGGTTATTGAGAATGTTTCTTATGGTGGTGGGTGTATTAATGATACGATGACACATTTAGTTACGCCTTACCTGCCTTTTGGTGGTGTTGGTAATTCAGGTATGGGATCATACCATGGTGTTAAGAGTTTTGAGACTTTTTCACATAAAAAAAGTGTTCTAAAGAAAAGTACAAAGATAAATATGAAATTTATTTTTCCTCCATATACAAAGGAAAAAGTAAGTTTATTAAGAAAAGTAATGAAGTAAATAAGGTAGGGAATATTCAATATGAATATTCCCTACCTTATTACATAATTGATATTTACATAATGAAAACTATATTATAGTATGAATTTAAAGATAATGATAATTAAGATCAACTAAGGAGGCGCAATAAATGAGTGAAATAGCAAAAAGATTAAATCAATGTAGGAAACCTACTGGAGAATTGGGAAAATTTGTGGTTGATGATATGAATCAAAATCATTATGAATTAACAGGCTGGGGATTAGATAAACTTTCAATAAAAGAAGAGGATATTATTTTAGATATTGGCTGTGGTGGAGGAAGAACAGTTAATAGATTAGCTAGTTTATCTAAGAATGGAAAGGTATTTGGAATTGATTATTCTCTAGATTGTGTTAGATGGGCAAATGAATTTAACAAGGAACTTATTGATGAGGGAAGAGTATATATATCTAACGCTAGTGTTAAAAAATTGCCATTTGATAATGAAAAGTTTGATATTATTACAGCAGTTGAGACTATATATTTCTGGCCAGACTTTTTAGCAAATATAAAGGAAGTTCTTAGAGTTTTAAAAACAACTGGGAAATTCCTGATTATAAATGAAGTGTATTCAAGTGAGAGGTTCAAGGAGAGGAATGATGAGTTTTTAGCAACTGGAAAGATGAAAATTTACTCTCCAGAAGAATTAAAAGATTTATTAATGAAGGCTGGATATAACAATATATCTATTGATGTAATAGAAGAAAGAAATTGGCTAAGGGCAGTGGCAGAAAAATAGTGAATTAAGAAGATGTAGTAAATAAATAGTATTACTACATCTTTTTAATTTATTTATAAAGACAAGAAATAAAACAAGAAAAACAAACTTATCTTCAGAAAGGTACCTATATTTTGTTGTCATGGGATATATTTGAATTACATGTGAATAGTGTTAAAAAGGTCTTCCTTAAAAAATCTATATTGTTGATAATATACAAAATAATGTAAAAAAGATAAGGCGATTTATTAATTATACTAAGTAAAACAATAATTTATATAGCAAAGAATTTAGTTATAAGTCACATCTAAAAAAACAAGTTTTTTAAAGTTAACACTTATAATGAAGAGGTGAAATATTTATACAAAGAGGTGAAATATATGTTCCATGAAAAGCTAGAAAAATTTCCTAAAGATTTTCTTTGGGGTTCAGCATCAGCAGCATATCAAGTAGAAGGTGCATGGGAAGAGGATGGAAAAGGTCTTTCAATATGGGATGAATATGTAAAGATTCCAGGAACAACATTTGAAGGTACTGATGGCAGTGTGGCAGTAGATCATTATCACAGATTTAAAGAAGATGTAAAATTAATGTCTGAGATGGGATTAAAAGCATACCGTTTCTCAATTGCTTGGGCACGTATTTATCCAGAAGGAAGAGGACAAGTAAATGAATTAGGTTTGAAATTTTATGATGACTTAATTAATGAATTGATAAAATACAACATAGAACCAGTAATTACTGCATATCATTGGGATTTACCTAAAGCACTTCAAGATTTATATGGAGGCTGGGAATCAAGAGAGGTAATAGATGACTTTAATAATTATTGTGTAACATTATTTAAAAGATACGGAGACAGAGTTAAGTATTGGGTTACACTAAATGAACAAAATGTGTTTATTGGATTAGGCTATAGTACAGCTTTACACCCACCAGGTGTAAAGGATACAAAGAGAATGCTTCATGCCAATCATATAGCAAGTTTAGCTAATGCTAAAGCAATACAATCTTTTAGAGAAATCGTTAAAGATGGTAAAATAGGACCAAGCTTTGCTTATGGACCAGTATATCCATTAGATTGTTCTCCAGAGAATATGTTAGCTTTCGAAAATGCATTAGAGCATAACAATCATTGGTGGATGGACGTTTATGCATGGGGAAAATATCCAAAGATTATGTTCAATGAATTAAAGAGAAGAGGGGTAGCTCCTGAAATTCAGCCTGGAGATTTAGAATTATTAAAGGCTGGAAAGCCTGACTTTATGGGAGTAAATTATTATCAATCTGGAGTAGTTGCATCAAACCCACTAGATGGAGTTGGTGAAGGTAAGATGAATACTACAGGCAAAAAAGGTAGTTCAAGCGAAAGCGGAATACCAGGATTATTTAAGAATGTACAGAATCCATATCTTAAGACTACTGATTGGGATTGGACCATTGATCCAACAGGCTTAAGGGTTGCACTTAGAAGAATAACTAATAGGTATGATCTGCCAGTTCTAATAACTGAAAATGGTTTAGGTGCATATGATACTTTAGAAGAAAATGATGTTATAAAAGATGAATATAGAATAGATTATTTAAGAGCTCATGTTGAAGCTTGTAAAGAAGCTGTAACTGATGGAGTAGATCTAATTGGTTACTGTACTTGGTCATTTACAGACTTATTAAGCTGGTTAAACGGATATCAAAAGAGATATGGTTTCGTATATGTAAACAGAGATGAGCATAGCGAAAAGGATTTAAGAAGAATAAAGAAAGATAGTTTCTATTGGTATAAGAAAGTTATAGAAACAAACGGAGAAGAATTCTAAAAACTACAAAAATTAGCTAGGGACGGTTAACAATAATAGACATAATGTGCAAGCATTATTGTGAAAAGTTGTTAACCGTCCCAAATTTGATGATAAAAACACAATAAAATTCTTAACAATTACTTATTTTTTTATTTTAGTATAGTAATAGGAATGTTAATTTGATAAATTAGTAATATAGAATAAAAATTTATCGAAAATGTGCAGGGAGAGGGTAATTTGAATTTTATTGAAAAGAATTTAACCAGTAACACATTTAAAAGAGTTATGGCACTTTTGTTTTTAGGTTTAATATTATTTTTATTTAGAGATTTTATGTCTTTGATATTTTTAACGTTAATTGAAACTATAGTTGTTTTAGATATATCAAAGCTTATTCATAAAAAGTTAGGGTTCAAAAAGGTATTAAGTAAAAAGATTACGAATATTATTTCATTCTTTTTGGTACTTTTAGGTATAGTTGGTTTCCTATTGTTTTTCATTCCAGACATAGTAAATCAAGTTAATCTAATAATAACCCAGTTTAAGGATTTTGATTTTTCAACCCTTACATCTCTTTTAGAAAAATATAATATTAACATAGATCAAGAAACAATTATGAAAGGTGTTTCAAGTATCAATGGTCTCACATTTAAAACATTTAACTATGTTAAATCTACAGGCGTTAACATAGGACTATCATTTTTATTAACATTTATGTACATACTTGAAGAAGATAAGCTTAGAAGATTCTTTACTAGATTTGAAAAAGGAAGAAGTAAATTTTTATATACCTACTATAAAAATCTTGCAAAGAAATTTATGAAGTCTTTTGTAGTTGTAATTGAGATGCAGCTAGTTATATCTTTTATAAACTCTGCATTATCATGTATAGTACTTAGTTTATTAGGATTCAACAATGTTTTTATTTTAGGCTTAATGATGTTTATGTTAGGATTAATACCAGTACTTGGAGTAATAATTTCATTTATTCCCCTTGGAATATGCGCATTCCAAGTTGGTGGAATTTCAAAAGTTATTTCAGTTTTAGTAATGATAATTGCTCTACACATGTTAGAAAGTTACATTTTGAATCCAAAGATTATGTCTACAGCTGTAAACTTACCTATATTTATTACATTTGCTGTTTTGATTTTATCAGAGCATTTTATAGGTCCATGGGGAATGATAATAGGTATTCCTATATTTGTATTCTTAATTGAATTGGTAAGTGGAGAAGATAGTGAAATAAGTATTTAGATAATGAGTTGGTATTTTCAGTGTTTTATAACTGAATACCAACTTTTTTATTTTATAAATTTGGGTATAAGAGCATTCTTTTATATTTCAATATATTTCAAATTATGGTATAATATATTCCATTATTAAGTGGAAGGGGAATAAAAATGAAGTGTTATATTTATTTAACAGCGGGCTCATATAACAATGAAAAACCTGAGATTTCATTAGATGTATATTCTGTTAGAAGAGATGGAGATTATCTTATGATAGAGGATACAAATGGATATAATCATATAGTAAATATGATTGAAGTTTTTGCGGTTACTTATAAATAATTCCAAGTTTCTTAGAAAGGTAAAACACCATGGAAAAAGTTGATATGTATACAGTTTATGAGAATTGGAAACGTGGATTAGATAGATTTAGATGGCAGTTGATTTCAACCCCCTTTGCATCTTCAAAGGAGTTTGTAGAGGAACTTGATTTATCTGAATCTATAATGAAAAAAAGTATGTCAAAGATTATTCCAACATCAATTTTAGAATTAATAAAAGAACAAAAAGAAAATCAAGTTTTATTGATAGATTTAAAGGGTGAAGATAACTTAGATTTAGCATTAGAGTTAAATGTAAACTTTGGAATCACGCCAGTTTTAGTATTTGCACATATATTTCATAAGAAGGCTATAGTCGGTTCTAAAGAATTGCTTATTAAGCTTATAAAATATTCTTATGATATAAAAAACATAGAAAATAAATATGCATTATTACTTGATTACAATAGATTTAGTGATAAAGAATTTCCTAAAAGGGAGTATTTTAACAATCAATATAGATTAACTGAAGAAGAAATGCCGTATTCAGAAGATCTTAATCAGTGGGGAATTGATGAGGTGATTATTGTCTCAGAGAGTCCAATGAAGATTGACTTAAAAGAATATGTTGAGTATTTAGAAAATAATAATATTAAAGTAAAAGTAAATTTAATTAATTAAATAGAGGAGATAATATGGACAAGACATGGAAAAAGAAAGCTTTATCGCTAGCTTTAATGACTACCGTTACAGTAGGAGCGCCTACAGTACTATTAGGGTGTGAGAGTACTCCAAAAGTTAATGAAGTAGCAACAGAGGATAATCAAGATGATGCTTATCATGGAACTGGACAAGAACCATTTATGTTCCCAGAAACAGACAAAAGTAAATCAGCTTTAAGAGAAGATGAGATAGTATCTCATTACACCTATGTAAACTATAGAAGTATCGGATGGACTGCTTGGCAAGGGGCAAAGGATAACACTAATATTACTTCTTCAGAAGAGGGGAAAAGTAAAGGTTATTCCTCATTTATAAGATCAAGTGCTGGAGCTTAGGATAAGGGAAGGATAATTATATGTATAAGAATTATTGGGATAAACTCCTTTTTGAATATAAGCTTATACATTCAAAAAGAATAAAGAACATATATTCAGATGTTCCATATTTTATGGAGAAAGAAATTTATGGCGAATTTATTAATACTGCCAAAATTATTAATAATATAGCAGTTAAAATACAAAATGGAATAAATTCAGAGTTTCAAGATTTTAAAAGTTATATACCCCCCTTTAAATATATTAATGAAATATTGTCATTGAGACGAGAAGGCATTCCAATATTCTGGAGCAGATTTGATGGCTTTATTAGGGAAGATAATGAGGAGAAGAAAGTATTTTATAGCGAACTAAATTATGATAAACCTTGTGCTCAAAGAGAATGCATGGTAGCAGAGGAAACATTAAAGGGTTATGGAAATATAAATGAAGGGTTTTTAGAGAAATTCATAAATAATTTTTACAAGATAAAAGATAAGTATTATAAAAGCTCGAGGATTAAAGTGGCATTACTTGTGGATCCGACTCATTATGAGGAAACACATTTAGCCATGCTTTTTATTGAGAAATTAAGAAATCAAGATATTGAACTAATATTAAGCTCAGCAGAAAACATATATGTAGATAATGCAGAAGTGTTTTGTTTTCAAGAAAAAATCGATATTATTTTAAGATTATATCCAACAGAATATTTATACGAAATTCCAGACTTCTTAGATATTTTAAAATTATTTGATCAAGGAAAGATATTGATTTTAAATGATCCTAGAGTAATTATTGCTCAATGCAAAAATCTTTATACATATCTTTGGGTTTTAGTTGAAAACAAGGATACAAGGCTTAATGATAGAGAAAGAAAGGCTGTAATAGACTCTTTGCCTTATACAGAAATTTTAACTGATAAAAATTTAACTCAAGCCTTAAAAAACAAGAACAATTACGTAATTAAGCCTGTTTATGGAAGATATAGTGATGATGTGTTTATAGGAAAGCTATATAGTGATGAAGAATGGAAAGAGGCTATTAATTATATTAAAACTTCTAAAATTGAAAAACCATATATTATACAAGAATTTATAAAGCAGAAGCAGGAAACAACATATTATTATGATGGAGAATTCAGAATTCCAAAGGATGGATACGGAAACTTTGGGATATATTTTTCTTTAGATGAAGTGATTGGTACATGCGTAAGGTGGAATCCAGACTATCTTACAAATGATGAGTATACCTGGTTTACACCAATTGGAATTGAAGAAAATAAGTTTAGCTTAACTCCAGAATATTTTAAGTTTAAAGAAATAGATTCAAGAATAGTAGTAGAAGGAGAATTTTCAGGCTTAAATATATGGAATAAGGAATATATTAATACTTCCATTGGAGTGTTAGATGAAAATAAATTAAACGAACTCAAATATGCTACAGAGGAACTTTCTAAAATATTTGTTAAAACAAGAGATTATATTAAGCAGAATATTGATGTCTTAAAAGATATATTAAGTATTGATGGGTTAGAAGAAGTAATTAAGAAAGATAAATGTGAAGAACTTACATTTCTAGGAAGAATGGACTGGGCTCTAGATATTTACAACAATTGGAGACTTCTAGAATTTAATGCAGAGACCCCAGCAGGGGTTGCTGAAGCAATTTTTGTTGAAGAGATATTGTTTGATGAAATAGAAAAAAGAACTTCAAATCTAGAAGGCGTAAGAAGAATAAATGAAAATTTGAAAGAGATGATATTGCAAGAGGGAAAGAAAATAATTGACAGTTATAACTTAAATAATCCTACAATAGGGTTTATTTCTTTAACCTATTATGAAGATTGGGTAAATACAAATGCTATATATAAAATATTTAAAGAAAAATATAATTGTATTTATGGAAATATTGAAGACATAGAAGTAAGAACTGATGGTCTTTATATATATAATGAAAAGATTGATGTTGTATTTAGGTATTATCCACTCGACTGGATGAAGGATGAGGAAGATATTGAATATAGTAAGTTGTTAGAAATAGCATCTGAAAAAGTATTTTTCTTAAATCCTGCAAATACAATAATAACGCAATCAAAAGCATTATTCCCAATTATATTTGAACTTATAAAAAATAAGTTTTATACAAGTAGGGAAGAGGAGATTATTAGGAAGTATATTCCACATACAACCTTTGATATTGAAGAATTAGTGAGCAATGATTTTTTCATAAAGCCTTTGCTCGGAAGAGAAGGAACTAAAGTTGTTCCAAGCTATAAGCTTAAGGAAATTCCTGATGAAGATATTGTGTTTCAACAAAGCGTATTAATGAAGACTTGTGGAGATAAAAAATATGTGATATTTGGAACATATGTTACTGGAAGTAGTTTTGCTGGCATTTATACTAGATTAGGTGAGGAAGTAACGACAAAAGAATGCTCTTACATTCCATTAACGACAAAGGTATTATAAGACATAAATTAAGACCCTATAATAAGGAGTAAAGAAGGGGTAGTATGAGAAAGAAAGTAAAAAGAATTGCAAAGCAAAGAAAACAAAACAGAATAAATTCGCACTCAACTTTTAATAGCTATAACAGAAATAGATTAGCAAATAGTAATAGCATTTATAGATCAAAGAGGCCTTCATCAAAAGAAATATTTTCTACACTTGCCATGGTTTTAGGTGTGTCAGTGGTAATAGTAGGAATAATAGTATTTGTTTCACTTAAACTTACTAAAAGTAAGCCTGATACAATTAGCATATTTAGTGGAAAAGCTTATTTATCATCTTTAAATATAAATTCTAGTTCAAAATACGATGATGTGTTATATGAAACTGATAATCTTCACAGCTTTGATGGTGTAGTACTAGGTGAAAGTGAATATAACGGGGAAAAGAGATTTAGATTTTGCGTAGATAAGAATGGAATTACTTCATATGATACTGAAATTACTGAAGCCCAAGGTCAATTACTTGAATCTCCAACATATAAAGGGGTAGGCAAAGTTGAGGTTTATAAAAGAACTTATACAAATTCAAATGGAGAAGCAAAAGATACGTTCTACTATAAAATATATTGTGATCAATCAGAAGTTAAACAGATTAGTTTAGATAGTTAAAATATAGGGTTTTAAGTTCAACTAATAACTTATTTATGTGAGAATAAGTAAGGTTTCCTATAAAAAAACCTATCAGTTAACAACAAAGGCAAGTATGCTGTCTTTGTTGTTAATTTTTTTGCTTAAAAGATATAAGGAATTTGTAGGAATATATAGAAATAAAGTAATATTTGTAAGGTATTGAATTTTAGTGTAAAGTGTTCGATAATTAATATATAGAAATAAGTGTGCATTATTTTTATTAGTAATGGAGGGGGAAAAATGAAGAAAATAAGTAGTAGAATAACAGCATTAATTGTAATCATAGTTCTTGGAACAGGCTTGTCAATTGGCGGATTTTCTGTATACGTTGTCAATTCTGTAAAAAGTGACATTTTAAAGCAACAGAAAGAGCAAATGCTAAGTAGCTATGATTTAACGATTAAAAATCAGGTAGAATCAGCAATTTCAGTTTTAGATGGTTTAAATAGTAAATATAAAAAGGGAGAAATTACTTTAAGTGAAGCTCAAAAGCAAGGTGCAGATTTGCTTAGAAATATGAAGTATGGAAAAGAAGGATATTTTTGGGCAGATACTTTAGATGGAACTAATGTAGTTCTTTTAGGAAAGGATACTGAAGGAAAGAACAGATTAGATTCCAAAGATACTAAAGGAAATTCTTACATGAAAGACATAATTGCTAATGGTCAAAAACCAGAAGGTGGTTATACAGAATATTATTTTCCTAAAGCAGGAGAAACTGAAAGTTTGCCAAAAAGAGCTTATAGTAAATATTATGAGCCTTTTGGATGGGTTATTGGGACAGGTAATTACATAGATACTATAGATAAAACTATAGCGGATCAAGAGAATGCAGCAAATTCTGATGTATACAGTAGATCAATGATATTAGTTGTTATTGCACTAGCAGCTATTGTTGTAGCAATATTATTAGGAGCATACATAGGAAAGAAAATATCTAAACCAATTTTAAGGATTACTGAATTAATAAACAAGACATCTGCATTGGATTTAAAATATGATTCTAGCTTTGAAGAGATTAAAAAATATAAAGATGAAATGGGAACTATAGCTAATGCTGTAGTAAACCTTAGAGCTGAACTTAGAAATATTATTACAGAGTTAGCTACATCATCAGAAAGTATTCTTGTAAATTCAGACATATCTTCAGATGGAGCTCAAGGATTAGCACAAAATACAGAGGCTATATCTCAAACTATGGATGAAATTGCAAAAGGCTCTGTTGAGCAAGCTGAAAATTATCAAGAGATAGTAGCAGCCTTCCAAAGCTTTACTGAAAAAATAACTAACGTTACTAAGGGTTCAGAAGAACTTAAGAGAATATCTAACAATACCATAGAAGCAAATAGTAAAGGAAAAGGAAGTTTAGAAGTTCTAGTTAATAAGTTCCAGGAAAATAAAGCAGCGTTAAATGAAATTGGAGATAGTATAACTACTTTAAGAGAAAAATCAAATTCAATAGGAAACATCGTAGGTAAAATTGGAGAAATTGCAGAACAAACTAATCTACTTGCACTAAATGCGGCAATTGAAGCAGCTAGAGCAGGAGAACAAGGAAAAGGCTTTGCAGTAGTTGCTGAAGAAGTTAGAAAACTTTCAGAAGAAGTAAATAACGAGACTAAGGAAATTACAACAGTTATTAAAGAAATTCAAGATAAGATTAATATATCTCAAACCACTATGAATAGAGGAAGAGAAA
This sequence comes from Clostridium paridis, assembly GCF_016765615.1. Classification (GTDB taxonomy): domain Bacteria; phylum Bacillota; class Clostridia; order Clostridiales; family Clostridiaceae; genus Clostridium_T; species Clostridium_T paridis. The sequence continues at coordinate 197,513 of NZ_JAESWA010000029.1, forward strand.
TAATTGAGGATGTTAGTGAGGCAGTTAAAGATACTACAGATGTATTCAATTTAATTGACGATGCTACAAATAATTCTTTAGACAAGATAAATTTACTATATAGTAATGTAGTAGATGTAGATAGAGACAAAACAAATGTTATGGATTCAATCCAATCAATTTCAGCTATATCTGAAGAGTCTGCTGCCGGACTAGAAGAAGTTTCAGCATCAATGGCTGAGCAAAATACAGTGGCAGAAAATACATTAATTTTAGCTGAACAGTTACAAGATATTTCTAAACAATTAGATGCTATTGTGAAAAAATTTAAGATTTAATATTAATTTGGTGGTGAAAGATTTATTTTAAAATTTATTTTAATAAAATCTTCACCACCACTTTACTTTTAAGCAAAAATATGATATTTTTACTTTAGACCCCCTGGGTAGGGGGGTGAGGAGGTAAATATGAAAGAAGAGATTTTCAAGATAGAAGGAATGACCTGTGCAGCATGTGTTAGAGCTGTAGAAAGAGCTACAAAAAAGCTTCAAGGTGTTGAAGAATCTTTTGTTAATCTTGCTACAGAAAAGTTAAATATAAAATTTAATGAAGAAGAGGTTACCACAGAGGATATAATTGCAGCAGTGGATAAAGCTGGGTATAAGGCAATACATGAGGAGAAAGAAGAACAGCTTATAACTTCTAAAATTTTCAAAATAGAAGGAATGACTTGTGCAGCTTGCGTTAGAGCTGTAGAGAGAGCGGTAAATAAAGTTGAAGGTGTAAATAGTGGGTCAGTCAATTTAGCAACTGAGAAGTTAACTATAGAATATGATTCTAGCAAAGTAAGAAGCATGAATATAGTGGCAGCTGTTGAAAAGGCAGGCTATAAGGCTAAAGAGGAAGAAGAAACTCAAGAAGAAACAGAAGATGTTAAGTTAAAAGAATCAAAGGCTTTATGGAAAAGATTTATTGTTTCAGCGATATTTACAGTACCTTTATTAATAATTGCTATGGGACATATGTTAGGATTTATGCTTCCAGGAATTATTGATGCAGAAATGAATCCTATGACTTTTGCATTAGTTCAATTAACATTGGTAATACCGGTAGTAGTTGCAGGAAAGAAATTTTATAAGGTTGGATTTAAATCATTATTTTCAGGAAATCCTAATATGGATTCATTAATTGCAATAGGAAGCGGAGCAGCTATTTTATATGGATTATTTGCAATATATCAGATTTCAATTGGAAACCATGAGTATACAATGGACTTATATTTTGAATCTGCAGCAACAATCCTTACACTTATAACACTCGGAAAATTCTTAGAGAGCAAAACAAAAGGAAGAACCTCAGAAGCTATTAAAAAATTAATGGGATTAGCTCCAAAAACTGCGACAATAATAAAAGATGGGAAAGAATTAATTATTCCTATAAAAGAAGTAATAGTTGGAGATATAATATTAGTTAAGCCAGGAGAAAAGCTTCCTGTAGATGGAGAAGTTATAGAAGGTAATACTTCAATAGATGAATCTATGCTTACAGGAGAAAGTATACCAGTTGAAAAAGTAATAGGTTCTAAAGTAATAGGCGCTTCAATAAATAAAAATGGATCCATTAAATATAAGGCTACAAGAGTTGGAAAAGATACAGCGTTAGCCCAAATAGTTAAGTTAGTTGAGGAAGCGCAAGGGTCTAAAGCTCCAATAGCAAAACTTGCTGATATAATATCTGGATATTTTGTACCTGTAGTTATGACGTTAGCAGTTTTATCTGCAGGAACATGGTTCCTTTTTGGTAAGGGAACAATATTCTCCCTAAGCATATTTATTTCAGTACTAGTAATAGCGTGTCCATGTGCATTAGGATTAGCAACACCTACAGCTATAATGGTTGGAACAGGAAAAGGGGCAGAAAATGGTGTGTTAATTAAAGGTGGAGAAGCATTAGAAACAACTCATAAGATTGAAACTATCGTATTTGATAAAACAGGAACTATTACAGAAGGTAAGCCTAAGGTAACAGATATAATTACAAAGAATTATGATGAAAGACAATTGCTTTTATATGCTGCTAGTGCTGAAAAAGCCTCAGAGCATCCTTTAGGAGAAGCTATAGTAGAAAAGGCTAAGGAAGAGAAGCTTGAGTTTGTTAAAGTAGATAATTTCAAAGCTATTTCTGGTAAAGGCATAGAAGCAGTTATAGAAGGCAAAAAATATTATTTAGGTAATCTTAAATTAATGGTAGAACAAGAAATTAGTCTAGAGGACTTAAAAGAGGCTTCTGACAATTTATCAAAAGAAGGAAAAACACCTATGTATATAGCTGAAAATGGACTACTAGTTGGAATTATCGCAGTGGCGGATACAATTAAAGCTAGTTCTAAGAAAGCTATAGAAACACTTCATAGCATGGGAATTCAGGTAGCTATGCTAACTGGAGATAATAAGAATACAGCAGAAGCAATTGCCAGAGAAGTTGGTATAGATAAAGTAATTGCTGAAGTTTTACCAGAAAATAAAGCAGAAGAAGTATGCAAACTTCAAAATGAAGGAAAGAAAGTTGCTATGGTTGGTGATGGAATAAATGATGCTCCAGCACTTGCAAAAGCAGATATTGGAATAGCTATTGGCTCAGGTACAGATGTTGCAATAGAATCTGCCGATATTGTATTAATGAGAAGTGACCTTATGGATGTACCAACTGCAATACAGTTAAGTAAGAAAACTATAAAGAATATAAAACAAAATCTATTTTGGGCTTTTGGGTATAATGTTTTAGGAATACCTGTTGCAATGGGAGTATGGTATGCATTAGGTGGTAAATTATTAAATCCAATGATTGCTGCATTAGCAATGAGTTTTAGTTCTGTTTCAGTGCTTTTAAATGCTTTAAGACTTAAGGGATTTAAGCCAGTTAAATAAAGTTAATATGTTTATAAAATTTATTATATAATAAAATTAAATAAAAATATTGGAGGGATAGATATGAAGAAAATAATAATAGAAGGCATGTCTTGCGAACATTGCAAAGCTAGAGTTGAAAAAAGCTTAATAGAATTAGATGGAATTACTGCTGCTATTGTTGATTTAGACACTAAAACAGCAACAATAGAAGGAGATGCATCAGAGGATGCTATTAGAGATGCCATTGATGATGCAGGATATGATGTAGTATCCATAAGTTAATATAATTATAAAGAAACCAGCCTTTGGCTGGTTTTTTTGTATAAATCAGAAAATAGAATAATAGTATTAAAAGTGGAGCAAAAAAATTAATTGGAGGAGAATTATGAATTTTTTATTTCTTACTGGGTTAGTTGGGATCATAGCTCTGATGTTTTCCTTTTTAACTGGAAGGTGGATAATAAAAAAACAAGTAACAAACCAAAAACTCAATGAAATATCTTCATATATAGAACAGGGGGCTATGGCTTTCCTGAGAAAAGAATATAGGTATTTGACAGTATTCATTGTGGTTGTATTTGTAACTATTTCTCTATTCTTAAGTATCAAAACAGCTATATGCTTTTTGATTGGTGCAATTTTCTCAATACTATCAGGATTTTTTGGAATGAAGGTAGCTGTTAAGGCTAATGTAAGAACAGCAGAGGGAGCAAAAGAAGGGATAAACAAGGCCTTATCTTTTGCATTTTCAGGAGGCTCTGTTATGGGGTTATCTGTTGTTGGATTAGGCATACTCGGTATAAGTATATTATCAATAATTTTTAATCTAAATAGTGAATATATAACAGGCTTTGGTTTAGGGGCTTCCTCTATTGCTTTATTTGCAAGGGTTGGAGGAGGAATTTATACTAAAGCAGCAGATGTTGGAGCGGATTTGGTTGGTAAGGTAGAAGCTGGTATTCCGGAAGATGATCCAAGAAATCCTGCAGTAATTGCTGATAATGTAGGGGACAATGTAGGAGATGTAGCCGGAATGGGGGCAGATTTATTTGAATCCTATGTTGGTTCAATAATTTCTGCTATAACCTTAGGTTTAACCTTAAAAATAACCAGTGGTAATGAAGAGGCCCTTTATCCTATTATGCTCTGTGGTGTTGGTGTACTTGCCTCTATAATTGGATCATTAACTATTAGATATAGTAAAGGGGATAATCCACAAAAGGTTTTAAATAGAGGAACATATATAGCTTCAGTGATTATAATAATTTTTGCAGTAGTATTAAGTAAGTATTTTCTTGGTGATTACAAAGGCTTTATTGCTGTATTATCAGGGCTTGTAGTTGGGATTGCTATAGGTAAAGTTACAGAAATTTATACTTCTTCGGATTATAAATCAGTAAAAGAAATTGCAAATGAATCTAAAACTGGAGCTGCCACAAATATTATTGCAGGCTTATCAGTTGGAATGAAATCTACAGTTATACCTATAATATTAATTTCTATAGGTATATTAGTTGCGTATTTTTCAATGGGTGGAAATACATCGCCAATGAACGGACTTTACGGAATAGCACTATCTGCTGTTGGAATGTTATCTAACACAGGAATTGTAGTAGCAGTAGATGCTTATGGCCCTATAGCTGATAATGCTGGAGGTATAGCTGAAATGGGAGCTATGGATAAAAGCGTTAGAAAAGTTACTGATAAATTAGACTCTGTTGGAAATACAACTGCAGCTATAGGTAAAGGGTTTGCCATAGGTTCAGCAGCTTTAACTGCCTTAGCATTATTTGCATCTTATGCAGAAACGGTTGATATTAAAGTAATAGATTTACTAAATCCATTAACTCTAGTGGGTCTACTTATTGGAGGAATGATTCCATTTCTATTTGCAGCTTTAACTATGGAAGCAGTAGGAAAGGCTGCAGTTAAAATGGTTGAGGAAGTAAGAAGACAATTTAGAGAAAAGCCAGGTATAATGGCGGGGACAGAGGAACCAGATTACTCAACTTGTGTTGAAATATCTACTGAAGCAGCTTTAAAGAAAATGATATTACCTGGTATATTAGCAATAGTTATACCTTTAGGCATAGGCATGCTATTAGGCAAAGATGCTCTGGCTGGATTATTATGCGGAGCAGTTTCTACAGGGGTTTTAGTTGCAATATTAATGGCAAATGCAGGTGGAGCCTGGGACAATGCTAAAAAGTATATTGAAGGTGGAGAATTAGGAGGAAAAGGCAGTGAATCTCATAAAGCTGCAGTAACAGGAGATACTGTAGGAGATCCATTTAAAGATACCTCTGGACCATCAATGAATATACTAATTAAATTAATGACTATTGTTTCATTGGTATTTGCACCACTAATAGCTGAATATGGCGGATTGCTTCTTAATTTATTTAAATAATTTTTGGGGACGGTTAACAACTAATTATACTTTCTAATGCTTTAATTATGACTTGTAATACAGGCATTAAAGCAAAAAGTTGTTAACCGTCCCCTTTATGATATATAATCAAATTAGAAAAATTTTCTTCTAAAGCTATTTAAGTTCGATTGAATTAAATATAAAGGTTAGGAAAAAATATAAAATAGATAAGTTTTAAGGAGGACAGTTATGGGAATAAAAGAAACAGTTTTAGGATTCATGAAAGAGCAAGCATATAGACCAATGGATCTCCAAGAATTGAGTGAAGTGTTTGATATAAAAAGAGATGAATATAAAGCTTTCAAAAAATGTATAAAGACCATGGAAAAAGAAGGACTTGTAATTAGAAATAAGAAGGATAAATTTGGTGTGCCTGATAGAATGGGCTTAGTTACAGGAAAACTTCAAGTTCACTCAAAGGGGTTTGGCTTCTTAATTCCTGATGAAGAAGGAAGAGCAGACGTATTTATACCAGCTAACAATATGAATGGAGCTTTAAACGGCGATAGAGTTATTGCAAAAATTCTAAAAGAAGATGTGGCTGGTAAAAAATGCGAAGGGGAAATTAGAGAAGTAATAGAAAGAGCTAATAAGAGTTTTGTTGGAGTATATGAAGACTCTAAAAACTTTGGTTTTGTAGTTCCAGAAGATAAAAGAATACAAAATGATGTATTTATAAGTAGAAAAGATACTAATGGAGCAACAACTGGAGACCTAGTAATAGTAGAAATAACAAAATGGGCAGATCAAAGAAGAAATCCTGAAGGTAAGATAGTTGAAATACTAGGTAAAAAAGGAGAAAAAGGCCTAGATATATTAACCATAATTAAAAAGTTTGGGTTACCAGAAGAATTCCCTGATAAAGTTATAAAGTTTGCAGAAGGAATTGATGTAGAGATAAAAGAAAAAGATATAGCTGGTAGAAGAGATTTAAGAAATATAAAGATGGTTACTATAGATGGTGAAGATGCAAAAGATTTAGATGATGCTGTATCAATAGAAAAACTTCCAGATGGAAACTATAAGCTAGGGGTACATATTGCGGATGTTACACATTATGTTAAAGAACAAAATCCATTAGATAAGGAAGCTTTAAAGAGAGCAACATCAGTATATCTTATTGATAGAGTAATACCAATGTTACCTAAGAAGTTATCAAATGGAATATGCTCTTTAAATCCACAGGTAGATAGATTAGCTTTAAGTTGCAATATGGTTATTAACTCAGAAGGTAAAGTTATAGATCATGAAATATACGAATCTGTAATAAAAACTACTGAAAGAATGACATATACAGATGTAACTAAGATACTTAGAGATAATGATAAAGACTTAATAGAAAGATATAGTAACCTACATGAGGACTTTAAAAATATGGAGGAACTATGTAACATACTTCATAATAAGAGAATTAAAAGAGGGGCTATAGACTTTGACTTTGAAGAATCAAAAATCATATTAGATGAAAAAGGTAAGCCAATTGATATAAAGCCATATGAAAGAGAAATAGCAAATAGAATTATTGAAGAATTTATGCTGGTTTGTAATGAAACCGTAGCTGAGTATATGTTCTGGACTAAACTACCATTTGTATATAGAATTCACGAAGATCCAGACTCAGAAAAATTAGAGAAGTTTAAAGAGTTTTTATACAATTTAGGATATCCAGTTAGATGGCCGCTTGAGATACACCCTAGAAATCTTCAAAATGTTTTAGAAGAATTTAAAGATAAGAAAGAAGAAACTGTAGTAAGTACACTTTTACTACGTTCTATGATGCAAGCTAGATATTCACCAGAATGTACAGGACACTTTGGCTTAGCAGCTAAGTATTATTGTCACTTTACATCACCAATTAGAAGATATCCTGACCTTCAAATTCACAGAATAATAAAAGAACACCTTCATGGAGGAATTGATGAAGGAAGAGCAACTAAGCTAGTTACTATAGTTGATTATGCAGCTAAGCAATCTTCAGAAATGGAGAGAGTAGCTCAAGAAGCAGAAAGAGAAGTAGATGACTTAAAGAAGGCTGAATACATGATGGATAGAATAGGTGAAGAATTTGACGGTATTATATCTTCTGTAACAAGCTTTGGTATATTTGTTGAATTACCTAATACTATTGAAGGTTTAGTTCATATAAGTGATTTAGATGATGATTATTATATATATGATGAAGATCATCTTTGCCTAATAGGTGAGAGAAAGAAGAATATGTATAAATTAGGTGATGAGGTTAAAGTAAGATGCGAGAAAGTAAATATACCAAATAGAGAAATATACTTTAAGCTCGTAAGTGATGAAGAACAAGAAGAGGAAACACCTAAACCAGAATCTATAGATAAGAACGGTTTAGAGGAATTTGCAGACACTAATGTTGAATGTAAAAGTGAAGAAGAAGTTTTTTAATTAAAGGTTTATTAATATAGAGAATTAGTTTAAGAGATTTTATTGATTAAACTAATTCTCTATTTTTGGTAGAATTAAAAAAATATAGTCATTATCATGAAAAAATTGTAATTTTATGAGATTTAATATATACTATTTAATAGGGATTTAAATATGATTTAAGGAATAATAAAAAGTGGTGGGGAGAATATGAGGCAAGAAATGAAAGACAAGTCTAAGAAAAAAACAAAAAATAAGTTTAATAAATTAAATGTTAATGGTAAAGTTAATATCAATTTTAAAAGTATAAAAGGAAAGATATTAGCTATTTTTTTGGTCATTTCATTAACTTCATCTATTGTAATAGCGGTAACAAACTATTATTTTGCCAAACAAGCAGTAACTAAAACAGGACAACCTTTAGTTGAGAATTTAGGAGAGCAGATTTCAGGAAGAATGGCAGAAAAGATAGATTCAATTAAAGGAGATATTAAAAATTTATCAGTAGATACTAGACTAGTAAATGGAACAGCTGAAGAAAAGAAAGATTTATTAACTAAGTATGCTAAGGACAATGAATTCTACAGCATGGGTATAGTTGATTTAGACGGTAATATTACATATTTAACTGGAGAAAAGGAAAATTTAAAAGATAAGGATTTCTTTAGTGAAGCTCTTAAAGGGGAGGCAGTAGTTGGAGAACCTTACTTTTCAAAGCTTGAAGGAGACATATTTGTAGCACCTTTTGCAGCACCAATTAAATCAGGAGATCAAACAATTGGCGTCTTATTAGGTGTTAAGGAAAATTTAGTTTTAAGCAACTTTGTTAAGAGTATAAAAATTGGTGATGCTGGAATAGCTTATGCATTAGATGGTAAAGGTAATGTTATAGTTCATCCAGATTCAGTATTGGTTTATAGACAAGAAAATGTAATAGAAAAAGCAAAAAGCGATTCAAGTTTAACATCTCTAGCTGATATTCAGAAGAAAATGATAAAAGGTGAAAAAGGCACTGGAAGTTACACCTATGAAGGAGAAACTAAGTTTATAGGGTATGCTCCAATTGAAGGGACAAACTGGTCCATTGCAGTTGCAATTCCAGAAAAACAATTATTTTCTGAGTTATCAAGCATGAATAAAACTTCAATAATAACAATTATAATTGCGATTATTGTAATAATTATCTCAGGTTTAGGTTTAGTTAACTTTATAATAGGAAACATAAGAAGAGTTCAAGATGACATACTAGAATTATCACAGGGTAACTTTATGTTTGAAGGTGATCCAAAACTTCTAAAGAGAAAAGATGAGTTTGGTAATATAGCTCAAGCACTCTCATCATTAAAAGAAGTTCAAAGAGACATTCTTAATGAAGTAGTGGATAGTTCAAGTGAAGTTAAGGCACAAGGTAATTCTTTAACTAATATATCTAAGGAATTCTCTGAAACTACAGCCAATATAGCTAAATCAATTGAAGAGGTTGCGTCAGGAACTAATGAGCAAGCAACATCTTTAAATAGAATGGTTTCAATCTCAAATGACTTTGGAAGAGAATTAGATAATATAACAGATAATTTTAAAGAAGTTCAAGCTATGATTTTAGATGTATACAAAAAATCAGATGAAGAAAATGACAATGTAATTGCTGTAGCTAATGAGTTCAATAAGATGATTACTACCTTTGAAGACTTTAGAAGTAAAATTGACAATATGAATGGAAATATTAAAAAGGTTAATGAGATAACATATTTAATAAAGGAAATATCAGAACAAACAAATCTTCTTGCATTAAATGCAGCAATTGAAGCAGCTGGAGCAGGAGTAGCAGGAAGAGGTTTTGCTGTTGTTGCTGAAGAAGTTAGACAACTAGCTGAAAGAAGTAAGGAAGCATCAGAAAATATTGAAAGTATAGGTAAAATAATTCTTAAAGATAATAAAATAATTTTCTCTGAAACAATGGAATTAAATAATATATTGTCAGAGCAAAAGAAAGCTATAAATAAGACTTCAGATAGTTTCACTGAAATAGCAGGACTATTGGAGAAAGTAGCTCCAAAGATGGATGAAGTAAGTACTTCAAGTGTAGCTTTAGAAAAGAAGAAGGACGAGCTTATAAATGACATTTCATCTGTATCTGCAATAGCTCAGGAAGTATCAGCCTTTACTGAAGAAATAACAGCTTCATCTGAAGAAATGAGTGCTGCTAGTGAAGAAATATATGGAGCTGCAAGTACCTTAAGTGAATCATCAGATATGGTAATTGCTAAATTAAGCGTATTTACAATAAAATAATTGAAACCTATAGCTTGTTTTGTTGTTATGAAGAAGGTTATATATTATAATAGAGAAATGATAATAAAACCAAGTAGGTGGATAATATGGTAAGAAAGAATAATGATAATAAAACTTTAGCTGAAAATAGAAAAGCTCGCCACGACTATTTTATAGAAGAAGCAATGGAAGCGGGAATAGAATTAGTTGGAACTGAAGTTAAATCCATAAGGGCAGGAAGAATTAATCTTAAAGATGCCTATGCGGATATAAATAATGGCGAAGTATTTATTAAAAATATGCATATAAGCCCTTATGAGCAGGGGAATATATTTAACGTAGATCCTTTAAGAGAAAGAAAACTACTTTTGCATAAGGAAGAGATAAGAAGACTTATAGGACTTATTCAGCAAGAGGGGCTTACTCTAATACCACTTTCCTTATACCTAAAGAAGGGAAGAGTAAAAGTAAACCTAGCAGTAGGTAGAGGTAAGAAGAATTACGATAAGAGAGATACTATGTTAGAAAAAGCTCATAAGAGAGACGTGGAAAGAGCATTAAAGGAAAGAAGTAAATTTTAGGTGGTGAAAAATTATGCCCTTTATTAATTCAAAGGTAAGTGTAAAGTTATCAAAGGAAAAAGAAGAGGTTATTAAAGATAGACTTGGTAAGGCTATTGAAATAATCCCTGGTAAAAGTGAAAACTGGCTTATGTTAGGCTTTGAAGATAATTATAAATTATATTTCAAAGGTGAGAATCTTGAAAAAGGAGCATTTATTGAAGTTAAGATATTTGGTAAAGCTTCAAAAGAGGCATATAACAAATTAACCACAGCTATCTGTGACATATTTTATGAAGAATTAGCTATTCCTGTGGATAAGATTTACGTAAAATATGAAGAAGTAGATAACTGGGGATGGAACGGATCTAATTTCTAAATGAATACTTAATATTTAAGAGAAAACCTGAATTTTCAGGTTTTCTTTTTCATTTTGGGGACGGTTAACAACTAATAGCTTTAATGGTAGTATTGCTAATAGATATCTGTTGAAGTAAGTGCTTAAATAGTATAATATAATTCATGCAGGGAACAATTCATGAGTCCTTGCAATAATTCAAGAAATGGTCTATAATTAATATCTGGATCAAATAAAATTTAATATAGTTTTTAATTTTAAAAATCAAATGCGTTTAAAAACTTAAGTATATAATCAAAGCAATATAGAAGATTATAAACTTACCTCATATAACCTAAAAATTTCTATCATTCCTCATTTTAAAACATCTTGTGGTCGAACCAATATCGCAGAGCTGTTTTAATCAAAGCTTCTTAAATCCGAAGCTTTTTAACTCACAATGAAGAAATATTAAAAGATTATATGTATAACATGGGGGCGTTATGGCTTCGACGGGGGTAAGATGGGTTTGATAAGCGAGCCGGGGGAAGCATGGTCCCACGAGATCAACTATGCAATAAAGATAAACGCAGAAGATAATTTTGCATTAGCTGCCTAGTTAGCAGCTCGTCAGCCTAAGCTTCCCGCAGCTTAGAATCTGGCGCCGATAGCGGGGAACCGAGCCTGCCAAAGCTTTGAGGTAGGAACGGAATTTATGAAGCTACTGAAGCAAGAAGCCTGTCTATAGGCGTCTTGTAGAGGGAATGTTAAACTATAGACTGCGCTCGGAGAAAGTCAGGCTGGTCTGCTTTCGGACAGGGGTTCGATTCGTAAGATGAGTCGCCTTAAGAAGTGATTCTTAAGTGATAACTTGGCTTTATCGGTGAACCCGAAACAGGTAATGCTGTCGGCAATACCGAGAGGTATGTAGAGAAATCTAACAGCCTTGTATCGACTTATAGGTTCCTAAAGCTTAAAGCTATGGAATACTAAGATAGAAGTTTCAAAACTATATTATAGCTTCTATAATACGCCAAGCATCATAGATATATGTTTATGATGAAGATATAGTCAGTGCCTGAAATTAGATATAAGAAAAAATCTAATTGAATAGAAATACAGGATGTACACGACCCCTCGCCTCCACCAAATAAAAACACGACAGAAATGTCGTGTTTTTTTATGTTTTGAAGTTTTTACTTGGAAATTTATATGTATAAGAAATAAGCGGATTTTAATATATTAACAATGTAACATAATGGTATAATAGTTATATTAATTCCAATTGCAGAGAATTGACTAAGATTAGTCAAGTGGAAATTTGATATTTAGGAGGAGTATTTTGAATTTAGATGAAAAAATAAGGTATATTAAGAATGCTAAAGATCAAGATAAACTAATAATATTTGTAGGTGCAGGTATTTCAAAAAATTCTAATTTGCCAGATTGGGAGCAATTAATTAGAGTATTTGTTAATAAACTTAACTATCCAATCAATGGAGAGGAAAAATTATCTTCTGATGAGTATTTAAAGATTCCACAGTATTATTATAATATTTTTGGAAATGAAGAGTATAAAAAGGTAATTAAAGGGGAGTTAGACGCAGAGGGACAACCTAATGATATTCATGAGTTAATTTTCAAATTAAATCCTAAACATATAATAACAACAAATTATGATAGGTTATTAGAAGATACAATTATAGAACAAAGAATGTTATTCGATGTTATATCTAAAGATAAAGATTTATTAGATTCTAAAAAGAGTAACTATATTATAAAGATGCATGGGGATATAAAAGAGTTAGATAATATTGTGCTTAAAGAAAATGATTACTTAAATTATTCACAAAATCATATTTTAATTGAAACGTATATTAAATCATTATTAGTCAGTAATACATTTCTATTTATTGGTTATTCATTAAATGATTATAATTTAAAGCAAATTATAAGCTGGGTAGATTATTTAGCTAAAGGTTATAATGACATAAATAATAGACCTAAAAGTTTTGTCGTTCAAGAGGTTAGTGAGGAATATAGTGTATTTATAGAGGATTATTATAAAAAAAATAACATATTTATTATTAATCCGCAAGAAGTTGATAAAGAACATTTGGGGAATGTCGAAAGTAATTTATCAAATGAATTTGGAAAAAGATTATATGGAACGTTGATGTATATAAAAGACTATCCAAAAAGTATTATAGATAAGTTTTATTATTCTGGAACTAATCTTGAAAAGCTTAGAAAGATTTCTATACATGATCTCTTTAGAATATACAGGTTTAAGTATGGAGAGTTAATAGGTGGAAATACATTTAACTTTTCTCATATTGATGCTAAAGAGTATTTAGTTATAAAGGATATTATTAATGAAAAAGGTGAGAAAGAGAAATTAGTTAAAGAGCTATTAATTAAAGCAGGGATTAGATATATTATTATTCGAATAAATGATAAACGAGAAGAGTATGATTTATTAGACAATTATAATAGAGTGGATGATGAATTTACTGAGTTAAATAAGTTAGAAATTAAATGTAATTATGTGGAGATTGATAAACGAATTAATTCAATAAATAATAAAAATACTAAAGCTTTTTATTTATTTAAATTACAATATTTTGAGAAAGCAAGGGAATGCTTAGAAGAATTAAAAGAAAGTATTTTGAATAATGATATATATGATTTATTATTATATAAGTTTAATCTAGGGCTAATAAATCAGTTGATGTTTAATAATGATAAAGATAATTACGATGATTTTAGATATATATATGAAAATATTGCGAAAAAGACTATGTATGAATTAAATTACTTAAATGATATATTTAATAATAATAAAGATCAGATATTGCAACTATCTAAATTAAAGGATGATCATATAAAAAAATATTTAAAGTTAGATAATTCAGTACAATTTGGAGACGTTAGGTACGATTTATACAAAATGATGACGATAGTATATGATTATTATTTTTATATAAGAGAAAATGGAGTATACTTAGATTATTTTAATAATATGGAAAAATTCTTTGAACCATATATAGAAGCTATAATAAGCACGTATTCACCAAAAACAAAAAGAACTAGAACAAATACAGTTTTTCCAGATTTTAATCAATATGATAGTTATATACTTAATATATATGATTGGGATATAATAATTAAACATTCAAGTTATAAAAAGATAAAAGAGTTGCTAAGAAAATATGAGGTAAAAGAAATACTATATAAAAATGATTTTGATATTGTAGAAATACTAGAAAACTTATGTAGATATATAAAATTAAGACCTAATAGATTTAATATAGAATATTTGAAAAAGTTGGTATTACTATTAACAGCAATTAAATTAGATGAAGATTATGTAAATAGGGCTGTAAAAATATTAGAAGATGTGTTAATAAATATGGATGGGAATTTACATGTATATATTTTTACTGAAATAAATGAAGATTTTAATTGTTTTATCAATAGAAATAATGAAATAATAAGCAATAATTCTTTTGAATTAGTTATTAATGAGTTGTTTACAGAGGAAGTATATATACAATTAGAAGGAGATAATAAAACAAGAACTATATTTAGTTTTTTAAATAGTATTAAACCTTTCTCATATAACTTATATAAGGATAAAATAGATAAGATGATAGAAGAAAATAACTTTAAATATATATCTGGGGTAAGTAAGTTAGTTTCTAAGGAGCAAAAGAAAATTATAAGTAATAATATATTAAATAATATAGATAATACTAATATAAATACAGTAATACGTTTTATTTTTGATAATGTAATTGAATATAATGAAGTTATAGAGAGTAAAATACTTGATAATTTAAGGATACATGATTCTAATAGGAAGAAAAGTCCAGGGATTAGGAGTTTTCCTGAACCATTAGAAAGTATACTAGATCATGTTATAGTATTATTTCTATTGTGTAAAGGAGTAAGTATATTGAAATTTGAAAAATATATTGAATATAATGATGTATTAGAGTTTATTATAAATCCAAGTAAGTTTGATTATGAAAAAATAGCATTAGATAATTATAATTGGATGAACATAATGCGTAATGAAGAATATTTAGAAAAAATAATTGATAAAGCTAAGTGTACTATAAGTAAAAAGTTAAAATATAATATAGATAACGGATTTGCTGATGAAGAGCAAACTAGATTATATTATAAGTATTTTGAATAAGTAACGTAGAGGATATTAAAGGTTACGTTTCGACTCCAGCATAAAAAAACCTAGACAGAGTAAAATGTACCCTATAGAATAGACAATTAAAAAAAGCCTATTCTATGGGGTACTTTTATGTATAATAGAATAAATATCATTAGGAGAGATGAACTATATGAGCAAAAAAATATTTAC
>NZ_JAESWA010000003.1 GCF_016765615.1 Clostridium paridis
TGCTGCTGTTAATGTTGTCTTACCGTGGTCTACGTGACCTATTGTTCCAATGTTAACGTGTGGTTTGTTTCTTTCAAATTTTGCCTTTGACATTGTTTGATTCCTCCTTATAACTTTAAAATGTTATATTAATTTAAGCTTTTTTTCCTACAACTTGTTCTTGTATACTCTTTGGCATTTCTTCATAGTGATCGAATACCATTGAATATACACCTCTACCTTGAGTTCTTGATCTCAATGTAGTTGCGTATCCAAACATTTCTGCTAGTGGAACGAATGCTCTTATTACTTGAGCTCCGTTTAAAGCTTCCATACCTTCAATTCTTCCTCTTCTAGAGTTAAGGTCACCCATAACATCTCCCATGTACTCTTCTGGCATAGTAACTTCAACCTTCATTGTAGGTTCAAGTAATACTGGGTTTGCTTTAGCCATAGCATTCTTAAATGCCATAGATCCAGCAATCTTAAATGCCATTTCAGATGAGTCAACTTCATGGTAAGATCCATGAACTAATTTAACCTTAAAGTTAATAACTGGATATCCAGCTAAAATACCATTCTTAGAAGCTTCTTGAATACCATTATCGATAGCTGGAATATATTCTCTTGGAATAGCTCCTCCAACTACAGCATTTTCAAATGCATATTCTCCTTCTGTTGGTTCCATTTCAATAATACAGTGACCGTATTGTCCTTTACCACCTGATTGCTTAGCATACTTAGCTTCTGCTTTAACAGCAGCTCTAATAGTTTCTTTGTAAGCAACTTGTGGAGCACCTACGTTACACTCTACTTTGAATTCTCTTGTAAGTCTATCAACTATAATTTCAAGGTGTAATTCACCCATACCAGCTATAATTGTTTGACCTGTTTCAGTATCAGTCCAAGTTTTGAATGATGGATCTTCTTCAGCTAACTTAGCTAATGCTATTCCCATCTTTTCTTGGCTAGCTTTAGTTTTTGGTTCAATAGCTACTCTGATAACTGGTTCTGGGAATTCCATAGATTCAAGAACGATTGGAGTATCTTCATCACATAAAGTATCACCAGTAGTAGTGTTCTTTAATCCGATTACTGCTCCTAATTCTCCTGCTTCTAATTCTTCAACTTCTTCTCTAGTATTAGCATGCATTTTAACAAGTCTTCCGATTCTTTCTTTCTTACCCTTAGTTGAGTTAAGAACATAAGAACCACTATGCATTACTCCAGAATATATTCTTGTGAAAGCTAATTTACCAACGAATGGGTCAGTAGCAATTTTGAATGCTAATGCTGACATTGGTACATCATCAGCTGCTTCTCTTGAATCTTCTTTTCCATCTAAAGTTGTTCCTTGAACAGCTGGAATATCTAATGGTGATGGTAAGAAATCAACAACACCATCAATCATTTGTTGTACTCCTTTGTTCTTATATGAAGAACCACAAATACATGGTACTATTTCATTACCAATTGTAGCTTTTCTTAAAGCACTCTTTAACTCTTCTTCAGTTATTTCTTCACCATCAAGGTATTTCATCATTAACTCTTCATCAGTTTCAGCAATTGCTTCAATCATTGCAGCTCTGTATTCTTCTGCTTGATCAACTAAATCCGCTGGAATATCTTCTTCTCTTACGTCTTTACCTAAATCATCATAGTATATTTCAGCCTTATTCTTTATAAGATCTATAATACCTTTGAATTGATCTTCAGCTCCAACTGGAATTTGTATTGGCACTGCATTAGCTTTTAATCTTTCTCTTACAGTGTTAACACATCTGAAGAAATCTGCTCCAGTAGCATCCATTTTATTTACATAGATCATTCTTGGAACACCGTATTTATCTGCCTGTCTCCATACTGTTTCAGTTTGAGGTTCAACCCCTGATTTTGCATCTAGAACTGTAACAGCACCATCAAGTACTCTTAATGATCTTTCAACTTCGATTGTGAAATCTACGTGTCCTGGTGTATCTATTATATTTAATTCATGTTCTTTCCAAACACATGTTGTTGCAGCAGAAGTAATTGTTATACCTCTTTCTTGTTCTTGAACCATCCAGTCCATTGTAGCTGCGCCTTCATGAACTTCTCCTATTTTATGACTTCTTCCAGTATAGAATAATATACGCTCAGTAGTTGTAGTCTTACCAGCATCTATATGAGCCATTATTCCAAAGTTACGGAATTTCTCTAAAGGATATTTTCTAGCCATGAAATATTTCCTCCTCTCGAATATATAATTAAATTTAACAAAACTGTTTTGGCCTTCGCCAAAACAGTTTTAAGATTAGTATCTGTAATGAGCAAATGCTTTATTAGCTTCAGCCATTTTATGAGTATCTTCTCTCTTCTTAACAGCTGCTCCAGTATTGTTAGATGCATCAATTAATTCTGCAGCTAACTTTTCTCTCATATACTTTTCGCTTCTTTTTCTTACAGCAGTAAGTATCCATCTGATTCCTAGAGTCTGTCTTCTTTCAGGTCTAACTTCTATCGGTACTTGATAGTTAGCTCCACCTATTCTTCTTGCTTTTACTTCTAACAATGGCATTACATTGTTCATTGCTGCCTCAAATACTTCCATTGCTTCTTTTCCTGTTTTTTGTTCAATAATTTCAAATGCTCCGTAGCATATTTTTTGAGCTACACCTTTTTTACCATCTTCCATGATACTGTTTATAAATTTAGTAACAACTTTTGAATTGTACACTGGATCTGGTAATACATCTCTTTTAGCTATATGTCCTTTTCTTGGCACTTTTCTTCCCTCCTTAACAATTTAGTTTAAGTTCACTGGTACTCGACAGTGTTTGCCGCAAAGTGCTCTGGCTTCCGCAATCTATATAAAACATAATTATCTATCTATGTAAACGCTGAAGACATTGCACTAAATTAGCAAATTACTTTGCTGCCTTTGGTCTCTTTGCACCATATTTTGATCTGGATTGCATTCTGTTTGCAACTCCAGCACAGTCAAGAGCTCCTCTAACGATGTGGTATCTTACACCGGGAAGGTCCTTAACTCTTCCACCTCTTATAAGAACAACACTGTGCTCTTGTAAGTTGTGACCTACTCCACCGATATAAGCAGTTACTTCGTAACCGTTAGTTAATCTAACTCTTGCTATTTTTCTTAAAGCTGAGTTTGGTTTCTTTGGAGTTGTAGTTTTAACAACAGTACATACCCCTCTTTTTTGTGGATTTTCTTTTAGTGCTGGTGCAGTTGATTTAGCTGCTATTGTCTTTCTGCCTTTTCTAACTAATTGGCTAATAGTTGGCATGTTTTCACCTCCTGATTTTCTATTATCTATTTTAATTTAGATATTAGCTCTTTTATAGTATTAGAGTTGCCGATGATCCAACTTCTATACTACACATTTTGCCTAATTCCCTCATGGTGTCAATATATACTACTTTTATGCTTTTACCTTCAGCTAACTCTACTAAAGGAGAAATTAGCCTTTCGTCTGCATCTTTAGCTACATATAATTCAATGCCTTGACCATTTTTAATAGCCTTAGTACATTGTTTAATACCAATAAGCTTTTTACCTACCAGTCTGTCTATCATGAGATACCCCCTAATTACACAGAACATGGGCAAAGTTCATTTAAAACTTTGCCTCATATAATCATGTAGACAAATGCATACTAAAGTGTAGCTTTGCAAATCACACAAAGATTATTTTATCATCTAAGCATACACATGTCAATAATATTGATTTGTTATTCCTCAATAGAATTCACGATAGAATTTTCATCAAAATTCTCTAAAGTATCGTCTACTCCAACCTCTGATAGGTTATCTTCAGTGTTAAGTTTTACAGTTCTATATCTTAACATACCTGTACCAGCTGGAATCAACTTACCAATGATGACATTTTCTTTCAATCCTAGCAATGGATCAATCTTTCCTTTTATTGCTGCATCTGTAAGAACTCTTGTAGTTTCTTGGAATGATGCTGCTGAAAGGAAGCTATCTGTTGCAAGAGCTGCTTTTGTAATTCCTAGAAGCACTTGTTCACCTTGTGCAACTTCTCCACCAAAAGCCGTTACTCTTTGGTTTTCTTCAGCAAAGTCAAACATATCTATCATTGTTCCTGGAAGTAGATCAGTATCACCAGACTCAGAAATTTTAATCTTTCTAGTCATTTGTCTTATTACTACTTCAAGATGCTTATCATTAATATCAACACCTTGTAGTCTATAAACTTTTTGAACTTCAGAAAGAAGATATTGTCTTGCTCCATCGACACCTTTAATTCCCATTATATCATGAGGATTAACTGAACCTTCGGTTATTTCATCTCCTGCTACTATTATGTCTCCATCGTTCACTTTTATTCTTGAACCGAATGGTATATCATAACTTTTTTCTTCGCCTTCATTTGAAATAACATTAACAATTCTCTTTTTCTTTGTTTCTTCAATGCTTACAGTACCAGGAATTTCACTTACTATTGCTAATCCCTTAGGTTTTCTTGCTTCAAATAATTCTTCAACTCTAGGAAGACCTTGAGTTATATCTGCTCCAGCAACTCCCCCTGTATGGAATGTTCTCATTGTAAGCTGTGTACCTGGTTCACCTATTGACTGAGCTGCTATTATTCCAACAGCCTCACCAATATTAATTTTTTGTCCAGTTGCCATGTTCATACCATAACATTTAGCACAAACACCAATCTTCGCCTTACATGTGAATACAGATCTTATTTTAACCTTTTTAACTCCAGCTTTAACTATCTTTTCAGCTAAGTAAGTATCCATATAAGTGTCTCTTGGTATTATAGTCTCTCCTGTTTCTGGATGAACTATATCTTCAGCATTATATCTTCCTGTTAATCTTTCTTTTAATGGTTCAATAACTTCATTTCCTTCTTTGATATCACTTACAACAATACCATCAGTTGCACCACAATCTTCACTTCTTACTATAACATCTTGTGATACATCAACTAATCTTCTTGTTAAGTATCCAGAATCGGCAGTCTTTAACGCTGTATCCGCATTACCTTTTCTAGCTCCATGTGTTGAAATGAAGTATTCTAATATATCAAGACCTTCTCTGAATGATGCTCTGATAGGTTGCTCAATGATCTTACCAGAAGGATTTGCCATAAGTCCTCTCATACCAGCTAATTGCTTAATTTGAGACTTAGAACCTCTGGCTCCAGAGTCTGCCATCATGAATATCGGATTGAATCTATCCATACTATCCATAAGTGCATTCGCAACTTCTTCTGTTGTATCAGTCCACTTTTGAATTACTCTGTCATATCTTTCTTCCTCTGAAATAAGACCTCTTCTGAACATTTTTTCAATCTTATCTACAGTTTCATCAGTTTCTTTAAGTAACTCATACTTTCTATCTGGAACTATCATATCAGATGCTGCTATAGTTATAGCACCAATTGATGAATAGTGATATCCAGTAGCCTTTATATTATCTAACATTATTGATGTTTTTATAGGTCCGTGTTTTACATAACACTTATCTATAATTCCACCTAATGTTTTCTTAGTTACTAGGAAATCTACTTCTAAATTAAGCATTTCGCCTTCTTTAGTTCTATCAACATATCCTAAATCTTGAGGAATAGATTCATTAAATATAATCTTTCCAACTGTTGTTTTAATAATTCCAGTCTTAACTACACCATCAATAGTTTTAGAAACTTTAACATTGATTTTAGCATGAATATTAATTTCTTTTAGTGAATAAGCCATTAAAACTTCATCTACTGAAGAGAAGTAAGAACCTTCTCCCTTAACTCCATCCTTATCAACTGTTAAATAATATGAACCTAAAACCATATCTTGTGTTGGAACTGAAACTGGCTTTCCATCAGATGGCTTAAGTATGTTTCCAGCCGCAAGCATTAAGAATCTTGCTTCTGCTTGAGCTTCTACTGATAAAGGAACGTGTACAGCCATTTGGTCTCCATCAAAGTCAGCATTATATGCTGTACATACTAATGGATGTAACTTAATAGCTCTTCCTTCAACTAGTACTGGTTGGAATGCTTGAATTCCAAGTCTATGAAGAGTAGGTGCACGGTTAAGTAATACTGGATGATCCATAATAACTTCTTCAAGAACATCCCATACTTGTGGACTAACTCTTTCAACCATTCTCTTTGCAGCTTTGATGTTGTGTGCAACTCCATCTTGAACAAGCTTTTTCATTACGAATGGCTTAAATAATTCTAATGCCATTTCTTTTGGAAGACCACATTGATACATCTTTAATTCAGGTCCTACAACTATAACTGATCTACCTGAATAGTCAACTCTCTTACCAAGTAAGTTTTGTCTAAATCTTCCTTGCTTTCCTTTAAGCATATCTGATAATGACTTAAGTGGTCTATTTCCTGGTCCTGTTACAGGTCTACCTCTTCTTCCATTATCTATCAATGCATCAACTGCTTCTTGAAGCATTCTTTTTTCATTTCTAACAATGATGTCTGGTGCTCCAAGATCAAGTAATTTTTTAAGTCTATTGTTTCTGTTAATAACTCTTCTATATAAGTCATTTAGATCAGAAGTTGCAAATCTTCCACCGTCTAATTGAACCATAGGTCTTAAATCTGGTGGTATTACTGGTATTACATCAATTATCATCCATTCAGGATTATTTCCTGACTTTCTGAATGACTCAACTACTTCTAATCTTCTTATAATTCTAATTTTCTTTTGTCCTGTACTTTGTTTTAATTCTTCTTTTAACTCAACAGAACCTTTTTCTAAATCAATTTCTGCAAGTAATTGCTTAATTGATTCAGCTCCCATTCCAGCACTGAAACTTTCTTCTCCATATTTATCACAAGCTTCTCTATATTCTTTTTCATTTAATAGTTGCTTTTTTAATAATGGAGTTTCTTTTGGGTCAATTACAACATAAGAAGCAAAATATAATATTTTTTCAAGTGCTCTTGGTGACATATCTAATATTAATCCCATTCTTGATGGAATACCTTTGAAGTACCAAATATGAGATACTGGGGCTGCTAATTCTATGTGCCCCATTCTCTCTCTTCTAACTTTTGCTTTTGTTACTTCAACACCACATCTGTCACAAACAATTCCCTTATATCTTACTCTCTTATATTTTCCACAGTGACATTCCCAGTCTTTTATTGGTCCAAATATCCTTTCGCAGAATAGACCATCTCTTTCTGGTTTTAAAGTTCTATAATTTATAGTTTCTGGTTTTTTAACTTCGCCTCTAGACCATTCTCTTATTTGTTCTGGTGATGCTAAGCCAATTTGCAAAGCATCAAAATTATTTAATTCGATCAAGGGTTTATCCTCCCTTCATAAATTAGTGTTCATCATTAAAATCATCAAGTTCTAAATCTTCTTGGAATTCTTCTAACTGAAAAGAATCATAATCTAATTCTTCTTCTAATTCTTCATCAGTAGTTAAGTAACTGTCATCTCCCTCTGGTGCTGGTGGAACAATATCTTCATTACCTTCTATATTTACATCTAATTCAGCAGTTTCTTCATCTTCACCAAGTTCTTTTAGCTTAACTTCTTGGTTTTCATCATTAAGCACTTTAACATCTAAGCATAAAGCTTGAAGTTCCTTTATAAGAACCTTAAATGATTCTGGCACTCCTGGTTCAGGTATGTTTTCACCCTTAACAATAGCTTCGTAAGTTTTAACTCTACCTACAACATCATCAGATTTTACTGTTAATATTTCTTGAAGTGTGTGTGCAGCTCCATATGCTTCTAGAGCCCAAACTTCCATTTCTCCGAATCTTTGACCACCAAATTGAGCTTTACCTCCAAGTGGTTGTTGAGTTACTAATGAATATGGTCCAGTACTTCTAGCATGAATCTTATCATCAACTAAATGGGCAAGTTTTAAAATATACATTATCCCAACAGTAACTTCATTATCAAAAGGCTCTCCAGTTCTACCATCATATAAAACTGTTTTACCGTTAGCATTATATCCAGCTTGTTCTAGACATTCTTCAATATCTTTTTCTGTAGCTCCATCAAATACTGGAGTAGCTATATGCCATCCAAGTTTGCTTGCAGCCCAACCCAAGTGAACTTCCAACACCTGACCAATGTTCATACGTGAAGGAACTCCTAGTGGATTTAAACAGATTTGAAGTGGTCTTCCATCTGGTAGGAAAGGCATATCTTCTTCAGGTAACACTCTTGAGACAACCCCTTTGTTACCATGACGTCCAGCCATCTTATCTCCTACAGATATTTTTCTCTTTTGAGCTATATAGCATCTTACTAGTTCATTTACTCCCGGAGTAAGTTCATCTCCATTTTCTCTAGTAAATACTTTTACATCTACAATTATACCAGCTTCTCCGTGAGGAACTCTTAAAGAAGTATCTCTTACTTCTCTAGCTTTTTCACCAAAGATTGCTCTTAATAATCTTTCTTCTGCAGTTAATTCAGTTTCTCCCTTTGGAGTAACTTTTCCAACTAGAATATCTCCCGATCTAACTTCAGCACCTATTCTGATGATTCCTCTTTCGTCTAAATCTCTAATTGCATCTTCACCAACATTAGGTATATCTCTTGTGATTTCTTCAGGTCCTAATTTAGTATCTCTAGCTTCACATTCATACTCTTCTATATGAATGGAAGTAAATACATCTTCTCTTACCAATTCTTCAGATATTAGCATAGCATCCTCATAGTTGTAACCTTCCCATGTTATGAATCCCATTCTAATATTCTTTCCTAAAGCAATTTCTCCTAAATCAGTAGAAGGTCCATCAGCTAATACAGTTCCTTCTGCTACTACTTCTCCTTTAGAAACAATTGGTCTCTGATTTATACATGTACCTTGGTTACTTCTTTTAAACTTAAGTAGTCTGTATATATCAGTTCCACCATCAGAATCTCTTTTAACTCTAATTTCATTACCACTAACATAAGATACTACCCCTGCTTTTCTAGCCTTTGGTAATACGCCTAAATCAACTGCAGCTTTATATTCTATGCCTGTTCCTACAATAGGAGCTTGTGGTTTTAATAGTGGTACAGCTTGACGTTGCATGTTTGAACCCATCAGTGCTCTAGATGCATCATCGTTCTCTAAGAATGGTATCATAGCTGTTGCTACAGATACTATTTGTCTTGGAGATACATCCATCAAATCAACATCTTCTCTTGGAATAACAAGTACGTCTTCTAAATATCTAACAGTAACTCTTGAATCAACAAAACGTAGTTCTTCATCTAATGGTTCATTAGCTTGAGCAACATAATATTGATCTTCTACATCAGCTGTAAAATATCTAACATCTTTTTCAATTATTCCTGTTTCTTTATCTACAACTCTATATGGAGTTTCTATAAATCCATACTCATTAACTCTTGCATAAGTTGCAAGAGAGTTTATTAATCCTATGTTTGGTCCTTCTGGTGTTTCTATAGGACACATTCTTCCATAATGTGAATGGTGAACGTCTCTTACTTCAAAACCAGCTCTTTCTCTTGAAAGACCTCCTGGTCCAAGAGCAGATAACCTTCTTTTATGTGTTAATTCAGATAATGGATTGATTTGATCCATGAACTGTGAAAGTTGTGAACTACCGAAGAATTCCTTGATAGCTGCAGCAACTGGTCTTATGTTAATTAACACCTGCGGAGTGATTCCTTCTTGGTCTTGAATAGTCATTCTTTCTTTAACTACTCTTTCCATTCTAGATAAACCAATTCTAAATTGATTTTGTAAAAGTTCACCTACGCTTCTAACTCTTCTATTACCTAAATGATCTATATCATCCACATAACCTATACCATAAGCTAAGCCTATTTCATAACTTATTGTTGCATACATATCGTCTCTGATTATATGTTTTGGTATAAGTCTAGTAATATTCTTTTTGATTGCATCCTTTATTTCTTCTTCATCTGAATAGGTTTCAAGGATTTCTTTTAATGTTGGATAGTGAACAAATTCTCTAATATTTAATTCTTCTGGATCAAAGCTCACATGTTTACTTAGATCAACAAAATGATTACCTATTACTCTGATAACTCTGTCATCAACTAATACATCAACAGAATTTATTCCTATATTTTGAATCTCTTCTGCCATTTTTCTCGTGATTTTTTGTCCTTTTTCCACAAGAACTTCTCCTGTTTCAGGATTCACGATATCTAAAGCTGCTATTTGATTAACAATTCTAAGATTTATGGCTAATTTTTTATTAAACTTATATCTTCCAACTCTTGATAAATCATATCTCTTTGCATCAAAGAAAAGAGAGTCAATAAGAGATACTGCACTATCAACTGTTGGCGGTTCACCAGGTCTTAATCTCTTATATATTTCTAATAGAGCTTCTTCTTTTGTTTTAGTATTATCTTTTTCTATTGTTGCTTTAAATCTTTCTTCTTCTCCGAAATACTCTAAAAGTTCACCATCAGTTCCAAATCCCATTGCTCTAGCAAGTATTGTGATTGGAAGCTTTCTAGTCTTATCAATCCTTACATATATTACATCATTAGAATCAGTTTCATATTCTAACCATGCACCTCTGTTTGGTATAACAGTTGAAGAAAAAAGTTTTTTACCGCTTTTATCTCTTGCAACACTATAATAAACTCCTGGAGATCTAACCAATTGGCTAACTATAACTCTTTCAGCACCGTTTATTATAAAAGTACCTTGCTCAGTCATTAATGGGAAATCTCCCATGAAAACCTCTTGCTCTTTAATTTCTCCTGTTTCCTTGTTCTGTAGTCTTACTGATACTTTTAAAGGCGCTGCATAAGTCGCATCTCTCTCTTTGCACTCTTCTACAGAGTACTTGATATTTTCCTTATCTAAGTTGAAGTCAGTAAATTCTAAAACTAAATTACCTGTAAAGTTCGTTATTGGGTTTACATCTTCAAAAACCTCATAAAGACCTTCTTTTAGAAACCAGTTATAAGAATCTAATTGTACCTCAATTAGATTTGGCATGTCAGTAACTTCTTTAACTGTAGCGAAGCTCATTCTAGTTCTTTTTCCCACTTGGACAGGATGTACCATCAACTTTCACCCCTTGTTTAAACTAAAATAACCAAAAGTACGTACTTCCCCCTTTGAGGAAAGCCACTTTCGGGTAATGTCATCATTTTAGTATAACCATTTTCTTCAATTATTATACGGTTATCCTAAAATTATATATACTAATCCATATTGAATAGTACATTAAATGATAATATCATAACAAATTTGGTATGTCAATGCTAATCAAGAATTTAAACCCTAAATTAACACTTTTTTAAAGCTATTTTAAAGAAACTAAAGAGGTGCTAATAATAGCACCTCTTTTATGCTAAACAGAAATTATTTTACTTCAACTTCTGCTCCAACTTCAGCTAATTTAGCTTTGATATCTTCAGCTTCTTCTTTAGCTACAGCTTCTTTTAATGTCTTAGGAGCTCCGTCAACTATTTCTTTAGCTTCCTTTAATCCTAATCCAGTTATTTCTCTAACAACTTTGATAACTTTGATTTTGTTAGCTCCAGCGCTAGCTAAAACTACATCAAATTCAGTTTTTTCTTCAGCAGCAGCTCCTGGTGCAGCAACACCTGCAGCAGCTACTGGTGCAGCAGCACTTACTCCGAATTCTTCTTCACAAGCTTTTACTAAATCATTTAATTCTAAAACGCTCATTGCTTTTATAGCGTCAATTATTTGTTCCTTTGTCATTTTTTAGCACCTCCGAAATTTTTTAAACTTTTTATTTTTTATTCAGCTGATTCTGATTCTTTTTTCTCTTTAACTGCATTTAATAAGTATGCAAGATTTGATAATGGAGCCTTGAAGCTTCCAAGAAGTTTCGCAATAAGAACTTCCTTTGGTGGTATTTCAGCAAGTTGTTTAACTTTTTCTGAATCATATACTTCTCCAGCTACTAAACCAGCTTTTAATTCTAATTTCTTATGACCTTTAGCGAAATCATTTAATACTCTTGCAGGAGCTGTTGCATCTTCATAACCTATTGCTATAGATACTGGTCCTTCTAAATATTGAACAATTCCTTCATGGCCTAATTCTTTTGCTGCTAATGTTACTAAAGTATTTTTATATACCTTGTATTCTATACCAGCTTCTCTAAGACTCTTTCTAAGTTGAGTATCTTCTTCAACTGTTAATCCTTGATAATTTGCAAGAACAACTGATTGAGCTTTCTCTAACTTTTCTTTAATCTCAGCAACTTTAGCTTCTTTTAATTGTCTATTCTTGTTTGCCACTGTGTGTCCACCTCCTCACAGTCTATTACTGCTTTTTATAATTAAGAAAGGGTCTCTCCGCAGACCAGGAAAGACCCATTACATTCAAATGTATGGAACCCTCGGTAGGTCGATATACGTTATGCATTAGCACCCACTGTCTACGGTACACCTATTCAGTTATCACAACGAAATCAATTCTACCATAAGCATTGATCATTGTCAATATTATTCTAAAACTTTAACAGGATTAACTTTTACTCCAGGTCCCATTGTAGCTGATAAGGAAACCGACTTAACGTATTGTCCTTTTGCAGCTGCTGGTTTAGCTTTAACTATAGCTTCCATTAAAGTACGGAAGTTATCAGCTAATTTTTCTACTCCAAAAGATTTCTTTCCAATTGGACAGTGTACTATAGCTGTTTTATCAACTCTGTACTCAACCTTACCTGCTTTAATATCTGCTATTGCTTTAGCAACATCAAATGTAACTGTTCCCGATTTTGGGTTTGGCATTAATCCCTTAGGTCCTAATACTCTACCTAATCTTCCAACAACACCCATCATATCTGGAGTTGCTACAACTACATCGTAGTCAAACCAATTTTCACTTTGAATTTTTGTAACTAGTTCTTCTGCTCCAACGAAATCAGCTCCAGCAGCTTCTGCTTCCTTTGCTTTATCACCTTTAGCGAAAACTAATACTTTTACTGATCTACCAGTACCGTGTGGTAATACTACAGCACCTCTTACTTGTTGATCAGCATGTCTTGGATCTACACCTAATCTTACGTGTATTTCTATTGTTTCATCAAACTTTGCTTTAGCAGTTTTAACAGCTAAATCTAAAGCTTCTGATGGAGTGTATAAAGCACTCTTATCAACTAATTTTGCACTTTCAACATAATTCTTTCCCATATATAAGCCTCCTTTGTGGTATTAACGGTTTTTACCTCCCACCGATTCAAGAAATTATTCGACTACAGTTACTCCCATACTTCTAGCAGTACCTTCAATCATACTCATAGCAGCTTCAACTGATGCAGCATTTAAATCTGGCATCTTTAATTCAGCTATTTTTCTAACTTGTTCCTTAGTTATTTTACCAACCTTAGTTCTGTTTGGTACTCCTGAACCACTTTCTAATCCTAATTCCTTTTTAATTAAAACAGCAGCTGGTGGAGTTTTTAGTATAAAACTAAAAGATCTGTCTTGGTATACTGTTATAACTACTGGTATTATTAAACCAGCCTTATCAGCAGTTTTAGCATTGAACTCCTTACAGAATCCCATTATATTAACCCCATGTTGTCCTAATGCTGGACCAACTGGTGGAGCTGGTGTTGCTTTTCCTGCAGCAAGTTGAAGTTTAATCATTCCTGTTACTTTCTTAGCCATCTGTTATTCCTCCTATACTGTGGTAATACGGGCTTATGCCCTCCCACTTAATTAAGACCTTGGTCTCTATTTGTAAAATTAGTATTAAACTAATTTTTCAACTTGATTAAATTCTGCTTCGATCGATGTTTCTCTACCGAAGAATTCAGCTAAGGCTTTTACCTTGCGCTTTTCAGTGTTTACTTCTACTATTGTAGCAACCATGTCCTTAAATGGACCTGATGAAATCCTAACACTTTCTCCTACTTCTAAATAAATCTCCTCAGGAATATCTACAACTCCCATCGAGTCAACTTCTTCATCAGTTAGAGGAACCGGTTTGGATCCTGGACCTACAAATCCAGTAACTCCTCTTGTATTTCTTACAACATACCAAGAGTCGTCATTCATGATCATTTTCACTAAAACATATCCCGGAAATTTCTTTTTAAGAGTAACCTTTTGTTTACCATCTTTTTCTTCAACGGATTCTTCCATCGGAACTTGCATATCATGTATTAAACCTTCAAGTCCTCTATTCTCTATGGTCTTCTCAAGGTTTGCCTTAACTTTATTTTCATATCCCGAATATGTGTGTACTACATACCATCTAGCTCTTTCACTCATATTATACAGATGAACAGCTCATCCAAACCTCCCTTTATTTTAATTTAAAAATTAATTCAAAGAGGTTTTTAAAAACAAGGTCGAACCCACCTACTAACACTATGTAAAATAGTGTAAAGGCTATTGTTGCTATAAAGGCTTTCTTTGCTTCATTCTTATTAGGCCATGTTATTCTCTTAACTTCAGCCTTAACCTCTCTAAAAAACTTAACAATGCCTGCTTCTTTTTTAGATGCAGACTCTTTTTTAACCTTGCCATTGACAGCCATTTTTATTCACATCCTTAAAATTGCTGAAACCTAAAAGATTATTTTGTTTCTCTGTGAAGAGTATGTTTTTTACAAAACTTGCAGTACTTTTTCATTTCTAATCTATCTGGGTCATTTTTCTTATTCTTCATTGAGTTATAGTTTCTTTGTTTGCACTCTGTGCAAGCTAAAGTTATCTTTACTCTCATGGTCTGCACCTCCAGTTTATTATATATAACGTAAACTAAAACACAGTATATAAATATACACTATGTCAGTTACTTCATTACATTATCACAAATATATAACAAAGTCAATAATTTGTTCCTATTTAAAGGACCAGGTGTCAAACCCAGTCCTTCAATATTCTGTATTATTTAACTATAGTAGTAACAACTCCAGAACCTACAGTTCTTCCACCTTCTCTGATTGCGAATCTTAGTCCTTCATTCATTGCGATTTCAGTGATTAATTCAACATTCATGTCGATGTGATCTCCTGGCATTACCATTTCCATTCCGTCTGGTAATTTGATTGATCCTGTTACGTCTGTTGTTCTGAAATAGAATTGTGGTCTATATCCATCGAAGAATGGAGTATGTCTTCCGCCTTCTTCTTTCTTTAATACGTAAACTTGACCTACGAATGCTTTGTGTGGGTTTACT
>NZ_JAESWA010000030.1 GCF_016765615.1 Clostridium paridis
AGGGGTGTAAGTGTGGTAACATATTTAGCTGACTCATACTAATAGATCGAGGGCTTGACCAAATAAAAACAACTGGATATTATGTGCAATTTTGAAAGAACATAAAGTTTTTTCATATAAGAATTAATTGGTGATGATGATACAAAGGTAACACCCCTTCCCATTTCGAACAGGACGGTTAAGCTTTGAGATGCCGATGGTACTGCACGGGAGACTGTGTGGGAGAGTAGGGAATCGCCAATTTTATTTTTTTATAATGAGGATCTTTAGCTCAGTTGGTTAGAGCAACCGGCTCATAACCGGTAGGTCCGGGGTTCGAGTCCCTGAAGGTCCACCATATGGGGGTATAGCTCAGCTGGGAGAGCACCTGCCTTGCACGCAGGGGGTCAAGAGTTCGAATCTCTTTATCTCCACCAAAAGAAGACACAATTATGCTTGTGTCTTTTTTGTTTACATAAAGTTTAATTCTCCATAAATGTGTAAAAAGCAAAGTTGGGTGCTTGCCAATTTTTTCTCATATGTATTTAGAGAGGCAGATGTGAGAAAAAAATTTGCGACTCATAGTCTTCTTGATGATTTTTTTATTTATTTTCTTATAAAAATTAAGTATACTAAGATAGAAAACGAGAAAAATTTATGTGAAGGAAAAATTATTGATGAAGAAAAAGGCTAAAATTTTAGGACTTTATGTACTTATTGCAATACTTATACAAATAATAATATTATTATTTTTAAATTATCGATATTTAGCTATTGATGACAATGTTAAGCCACAAGTAGCATATGTGATAGAAAAGTCGCAAGGCATTAAAATGAAGATAAATAAATAATTGAAAAATTTTAGACAAGCATTCAAAAACAGAGTAATTAAGAATAAAAAAATGAAAAGTTAATAATAAATCAAATATAAAGAATATATAATATTAATGTAAATGACTAAAAAGAAGTATGCTATATAACTTATTAATTGATTTTTAATAAATATATATAAAAAATATTGAAATATTTGGAAAGTTAAACTAAAATATAAGTTATTAACATAAAATAAAATAGTCTAATAAAATGCAATATCAAAAAATAAGGTTATAAAAATATAGCAAAGAAATTTACCTGAATACGTTTACCAGTAATTACACATTTAACAAAGAAACTTTTTTTTCATAGTATAAACTATATTACGGGGATTAATAAAAATGTAAAATTTGATGGGGAGTGTTTTTATGTCTAATGCAGAAGATTTAGAAAAAGAACTGGTAGGATTAAAACTAAAAAAAAGAGAATTAATTTTAGCGGGGAAGAATACCGATACAATTGATGAGAAAATAAGGCAAATAGAGCAGACAATTAAGGAGAAGTACGAAAAAGAAAATAATGATTTATAAGAATATGTTAATGAAAAGCTATCATCTAGGTAGCTTTTATTTTTTTGCTCTTTAGTGGTTTGTAATTTTTTATTTCAATGTATGAAACTAAGAGGATTATTAAGTAATAGTAAAAAAATTCCAGAAGGTTTTATAATAAGAAAAGTTTAAAAAACATAATATTTCAAAATTATGATATAATCTATTAAAGACTAAAAAGGGGGTTCATGGAATTTGAGGGAAATAATAGAAAATGATAAACATGAAATTAATAACTCCTCTGAAGAAAAGATTAGTAACACAGATATACAAGTGAATAAGGAAGAAAGTAGGACTGTAACTGAAGGTATAACAGATTATGACTCATATTTGTTTCATCAAGGAAACCATTATAATGCCTATAAGTTTATGGGAGCACATTTGGTAACAGAAAATAGAAAAAAAGGAGTGAGATTTACTACATGGGCACCTAATGCGAGTGAGGTTTATATTGTTGGAAATTTTAATAATTGGCAAGTATCAAAAGAGTATGCATTGAACAAAGTCACCAAGTCAGGAATATGGAGTACTTTTATACCTGGAAAATTTGAAAATCAAATATATAAATATTTAATTATAAATAAAAGGAATCATAAGAAGGTAATGAAAGCAGACCCTTATGGGGTTTTGTCTGAACTAAGGCCAAATACTGCATCAATTGTGGTTTCAAATAGTAAGTATAGATGGAGAGATAAACGTTGGATTAATAAGAAGAATAAGACTAATGTATATAGAAGTCCTATAAATATATATGAGCTTCACCTGGGTTCATGGAAAAAGAAAGAGTCAGGTGAATTTTTCACTTATAAAGAAATTGCGATAGAAGTACCTAAATATGTTAAGGAAATGGGATATACACATGTTGAAATAATGCCAATAATGGAACATCCATTAGATGATTCATGGGGGTATCAAGTTACGGGGTATTATGCACCAACTTGTAGGTATGGGACAAGAGAAGAATTTAAGGAACTTGTTGATTCATTCCATAATGAAGGAATAGGGGTTATATTAGACTGGGTTCCAGGACATTTTTGCAAGGATGCACATGGGTTATATATGTTTGATGGAGAAGCAGTTTATGAATATAAGGATTTATTTAGGCAAGAAAATAAAGGTTGGGGTGCAGCAAATTTTGATTTAGGGAAAAATGAGGTTAAAAGTTTTCTTATATCAAATGCTTTATATTGGATGAGAGAATTTCATATAGATGGGTTAAGAGTTGATGCTGTTGCAAATATGCTATATCTAGATTATGATAGGGGACCTGGTGAATGGGTTCCTAATAAGTATGGTGGGAAAGAAAACCTCGAGGCTATTAAGTTTTTACGAGAACTTAATACGGCGGTCTTTAAAGAATTTCCTAACAATTTAATGATTGCAGAAGAATCTACATCATGGCCTCTTGTAACAAAGCCGGCAGATGTAGGAGGTTTAGGATTTAATTTTAAATGGAATATGGGATGGATGAATGACATATTGAAGTATGTATCTATTGATCCTTTATACAGAAAGTATAATCATAATCTAATTAATTTCCCTATGATGTATCATTATTCAGAGAATTTTATTTTGCCAATATCACATGATGAAGTAGTTCATGGAAAGAAATCATTGATAGATAAAATGTGGGGGGATTATTGGACTAAATTCGCAGGCCTTCGAGTGTTTATGGGTTTTATGATGACACACCCAGGAAAGAAAACTTTATTTATGGGAAATGAATTTGGACAATTTGTTGAGTGGAGACATAAAGAAGAACTGGATTGGCAATTAATTGAGAATTTTGACATGCATAGAAATACCCATAGGTTCTTTAAAGATATTAATCACTTATATATAAATCAGAAAGCTTTATGGGAGCTAGATTATGATCACTCTGGATTTAGATGGATAGATGCTGATAATAGTGAGCAAAGTATATTAATTTATGTTAGAAATGGAGTAAAGGAAAGAGATACATTAATAGTGGTGTGTAATTTTACCACATATGAATATGATAATTATAAAATAGGAGTTCCTTACCTAGGAGAATATAAAGAAATATTTAATAGTGATAATGAATTATATGGAGGGAAAGGAAAAATAACAGAACAAACAATGTTTTCAGTTAAAGGGAACTGGCACAAAGAAGCGTATTTTCTTAATATAAAAGTACCGCCAATGGCAGTAGTAGTAATAAAATTAGAAAAACAAATAAGGTTAGACTCTAATAATGCATCATCAAGTAATCTAAAAAAAGAGAAAAATAAAGATAAGGAGGAACTAATATGAAAGTATTGTTTGTGACTTCTGAGGCAGAACCTTTCGCTAAAACTGGTGGATTAGGAGATGTGGCAGGTTCATTGCCAAGAGATTTAAAAAATCTAGATGTTGATGTTAGTGTAATCATGCCATATTACAAAGAGATTAAAGAGAAATATAATGATAAGTTATACTTCATAAAATGTTTCACGGTATCTGTTGGTTGGAGATCTCAATATTGTGGACTTTTCCAATATGAATTTGAAGGAGTGAAATATTACTTTATAGATAATGAACGATATTTTGATCGGGATGGGTTATACGGATACTATGATGATGCAGAAAGGTTTGCTTTCTTCGATCGAGCAGTACTACAAGCCCTTAAAGAGATTGACTTGAAGGTAGAAATAATTCATGCAAATGACTGGCAATCTGGAATGATACCAGTTCTTTTGAAATTAGAATATTCTAAGGATCCTTTCTATAGTGAAATCAAAACAGTGTTTAGCATTCATAATTTACTCTTTAGGGGAACTTATGACCCTAATATACTTCCTGAGTTATTTGGATATGATATGGTGCCATATGAAGATGGAAGTTTAGAATTTTATGGTGGAGTGAGTTTTATGAAAGGAGGAATTAATTATTCAGATAGAGTTTCTACGGTGAGTCCGAGCTATGCAGGAGAGATTCAGACATCATTATATGGAGAAGGATTAGATGGGTTACTAAGAAATAGAAGTAGTGCATTATCTGGAATATTAAATGGAATAGATTATAAGGCATATAATCCTGAAAAGGATGAGTATATTTACCAAGATTATTCAGTTAGAGACTTAGGTGGTAAGTCTATTAATAAAGAAAAGTTGCAAGAAGAGTTAGGATTACCTGTTGATAAGACAATACCCCTTATCGGAATTGTATCAAGACTTACAAATCAAAAAGGAATGAATTTAGTTGCAGAGGTATCAGATTCATTACTTCAGAAGGAGGTTCAACTTGTAGTCTTAGGAACAGGCGATTACTTATATGAGGAGCATTTTAAGAATTTACAATATAGATATCCTAATAAGGTATCTGCAAATATAAGATTTAGTAATGAACTGGCTCATAAAATATATGCAGCTTGTGATATGTTCTTGATG
The DNA here is from genome assembly GCF_016765615.1 of Clostridium paridis. GTDB lineage: Bacteria > Bacillota > Clostridia > Clostridiales > Clostridiaceae > Clostridium_T > Clostridium_T paridis. The sequence continues at coordinate 4,790 of NZ_JAESWA010000030.1, forward strand.
CCATCTTTATTTGAACCTTGCGGCCTTGGACAATTGATTGCATTGAGGTATGGAACTATTCCGATTGTTAGGGAAACTGGTGGCTTGAAGGACACAGTAATACCATATAACAAATATACTGGGGAAGGTAATGGATTTTCATTTAAAAATTATAGTGCGTGGGAACTTATGAATACAATTGAATATGCTTTATCTTGTTATGGCAATAATGATGTTTGGAGTAATTTAGTTATATCAGCTATGAATCAAGATAACAGCTGGAAAAAATCTGCTGAAGATTATAAGAATTTATATCTAAATTTAGTGACACAATTTTAGAACTATATTTAGGAGTGATTATTTTGTTTAAAATAAACAAAGAAGTATTTATAAAAGATTATAAGCGAAAATTTGTAGAAATTCATGGAGTGCCATTAGAAGAAGGATCAGATATAGAGAAATATCAGGCTCTAGGAATATTGGTAAAAGATTATGTAATAGATATGTGGATAAATACCAATAAAAGATATAATGACAATAAAGAGAAGCAGGTATATTATTTTTCAATGGAGTTTTTGTTAGGAAGGCTGTTAGGGAATAGTTTGCTTAACCTTGGAATAAGAGATTTGTGTAAAGAAGGTCTTAAGGAATTAAATATAGATTTAGATAAGTTAGAAGAGTTAGAACAAGATCAAGGGTTAGGTAACGGTGGACTTGGTAGATTAGCAGCATGTTTTTTAGACTCAATGGCATCGTTAAATATTCCGGGTCATGGTTGTGGTATAAGGTATAAATATGGATTTTTTGAACAAAAAATAATTAATGGTTCTCAAGTGGAAACTCCAGATGTTTGGTTAAGAAAGGATAATGTATGGGAAATAAAAAAGCATAATAAAGCAGAAGTTGTTAAGTTTGGTGGAGAAGTTAAGGTTGAATATATAGATGGAAGCTTAAAGTTTAATCATATAAATTATGATTCAGTATTGGCAACACCATACGATACTCCGATTGTAGGATATAAGAATGACGTAATAAATAGCTTAAGACTGTGGAGTGCTGAACCAATAAACAATGAATTTGATTTCTCATCTTTTAGCAGGGGAGAATATTTAAAAGCAATAGAATACAAAAATTCTGTAGAGGCTATATCGCAAGTACTTTATCCAGAGGATTCATTTTATGAAGGAAAGTTATTAAGATTGAAGCAACAGTATTTCTTTGTATCTGCAGGAATACAAAGTATAATTAGGCATTACAAAAAGCATATTGGGGATTTGTATTTATTAAATGATAGAATAGCAATCCATATAAATGATACTCATCCTACTATGGCAATACCAGAGTTAATGAGGATTTTAATTGATGAAGAGAACTTCTCTTGGGATGATGCATGGAGGGTAACTACTAATACAATATCATATACAAACCACACTATATTAGCAGAAGCTCTAGAGAAATGGGAAGTTAACATGTTTAAAAAACTACTTCCAAGAATTTATATGATTATTGAAGAGATTGACAGGAGATTTAGAGAAGAATTAAATAATAGATACCCGTATCAAGAAGAGAAAATTCATAAAATGGCTATTATTGAAGATGGCTTTGTAAAGATGGCTCATTTGGCTGTGGTAGGAAGTCATAGTGTTAATGGAGTGGCCAAACTGCATACAGAAATTCTTAAGAAACAGGAAATGTCAGACTTTTATTATATGTTTCCAAGAAAATTTAATAACAAAACTAATGGTATAACTCATAGAAGATGGCTTATTAAGTCTAATCCTGAGCTTACTAAATTATTAAAGATGACTATAGGTGATAGCTGGATAAAGCACCCTACAGATATGGAGGCTTTTAAAAGATTTAAGGACGATGCCGTAGTACAAGAAAAGCTAAGTGAAATTAAAAAGAATAATAAAGAAAGATTAGCTAAAAAAATTAAAGAACAACAAGGTATAATTGTTGATACAAATTCAATATTTGATGTACAGGTTAAAAGAATTCATGCATATAAAAGACAAACTCTTAATGCACTTAGAATTATGGGAATCTATAATAAATTGTTAGGTGATCCTAATTTAGATATACCGCCGAGGACATTTATTTTCGGAGGAAAAGCAGCACCAGGATATTATTTAGCCAAAAAGACAATTGAACTGATTAATGCTATAGGCAAAAAAATTAATAATGACAAAAGGATAAATGATAAACTTAAGGTTATCTTTATGGAGAATTATAATGTTTCATTAGCAGAATTAATAATCCCAGCAACAGATTTGAGTGAACAGATTTCAACAACAACAAAAGAGGCATCAGGAACAAGCAATATGAAGTTTATGATGAATGGGGCAGTGACTATAGCAACATTGGATGGAGCAAATGTTGAAATAAGAGATGAAGTTGGTGATGAGAACATTATAATATTTGGGCTAACTGAAAAAGAGGTTGTAAATTACTATAGGAATGGAGGATACTCTTCTTGGGCAGTAAGAAACTCAGATAACAGGCTTATTAATGTAACTGAACAACTTGTTAATGGATTTTATGATCAAGATAGAGAGAGATTTAGAATAATATATAGGGATTTACTTGATTATAATGATGAATTTTTTGTGCTTAAAGATTTTGATTCATATATGAATGCGCAAGAGAAGGTAGATGAATTATACAGAAATAAAGCTAAGTGGCAGAGTATGGCTGCAGTTAATATAGCTCATTCAGGAATATTCTCTAGTGATAGAACAATTCAAGAATATGCTACTGGAATATGGGGTTCCGGTTTTCTCTATAAGAATCTATGAGGTGTAATAGGATGAGTACTCAGTATATATATCATGATTCGCAGAATAATTGTTATAGAAGACCATTTGGAGCAGTACCAATTAATAGTGAAGTTTTTTTACTACTTGAAACTACTGGCGATGCTAAAGAAGTGTTTTTGGAACTAATCTACTTCAACGGAACAACAGAAAAAATAAAAATGATTAATAGTATAGAGAATTTTAATAATAATAAAAAGTATTATACGAAGATAACATTAAAAGAACAAGGAGTCTATCAATATTATTTTTCAGTAGTCTTGGATTATAGCGTGTACTTTTATGGTAATAATATACAACAACTAGGGGGGGTTGGAGAAGTCTATTTAGATAATCCTAAGACATACCAGATTACAGTGTATAAAGAGAATAAGATACCTGCTTGGTTCAAAGAAGGAATAATATATCAGATTTTTGTTGATAGATTTTTCAATGGAAATGATTATGGTGTAATTTCAAATCCTAAAAAAAATAGCTTTCTATATGGGAGATGGGATGATGATCCCATGTATATAAGAGATGCAAAAGGAGATATAACTAGATGGGATTTCTTTGGAGGTAACCTAAAAGGTGTAATTCATAAAATACCATATTTGAAAGATCTCGGAATAAACACAATATATTTTAATCCCATATTTGAGGCAACTTCAAATCATAAATATGATACAGGTGATTATAAGAAAATCGATGAGATGTATGGAGACGAAAACATATTTGCTGAACTATGCAGAAAGGCTGCAGATTCTGGAATTAAAATAATATTAGATGGAGTATTTTCTCATACTGGTGCAGATAGTATTTATTTTAATAAGTATGGTAACTATAATTCTCTAGGAGCATATCAAAGTAAGTATTCTAAGTATTATAACTGGTATAGTTTCAAGTCGTTTCCTGATAGTTACGATAGCTGGTGGGGGTTTAGCAATCTACCCAATGTAAATGAACTATATCCAGACTATGTAGATTATGTTGTGAACTCAAAAGACTCAGTACTAAGTAAGTGGATGAATATAGGTGTTAGTGGCTGGAGATTAGATGTTGCGGATGAGTTACCAGATGAATTTATAAGACTATTGAAAGAAAGAGCGAGGAAAGAAAAATCAGATAGTGTTGTGATTGGAGAGGTATGGGAGGATGCCTCAAACAAAATAAGTTATGGGAATAAGAGAAGGTATTTTCTTGGAGATGAATTAGATTCTGTTACAAATTATCCTCTAAGAGAGAATATTATTGAATTCTTTACAAATAGAATTAATTCAGAAGTATTTAAAAGAAGAATTATGAGTTTAAAAGAAAATTATCCTCTTGAAAATTTCTATTCTCTCATGAATCTTATAGGAACCCATGATACCAAACGAATACTAACTGAAGTTAATGAGAAAAAAATATTATATTTGTGCGTAATCATCCAGATGACTATGGTAGGAGTTCCATTAATTTATTATGGAGATGAAGTAGGGCTTAAAGGAGAGGAAGACCCTTTGAATAGAAAAACATACCCTTGGGGAAAGGAAGATAAGGATATTTTGAACTTTTATAAAAATATTATAAAAATTCGAAATGGCAGCTCTATATTAAAATGCGGAGACTTGGAATTTGTTACTTCTGATGAAGATGTCATCTGTTATAAAAGAGGTTTGGCAGAAGAAAAGTTATTTATCATAGTAAATAGGAGTAATAATGAATCTAAAAAGATAGTTATTAAAGAATTTATAGAGGAAAAGAAAGTAGTTGATTTATTAACTTGCGAAGATATAAATGCAAGTGATGGTATAGTAAGAATAAATCCGTTGGAGGGTCTTATATTAAGTTTAAAGAATGAGTCTAAAAAATATTAGTAAATTATAAAAAAAAGAATTGAAATTAATTATCAATAGCAGTATAATTATATTAATCAATATAGATTATTATTTAATATGAAATATTGATTAATTCTCACAAATATTTTCAATTACCGTACTTTGTGGATGATGCTTTAGAAGTTATTAGTTAATCCATTAAGTATATCCTCCATTAAAATTCACCTATAAAAAGAGTCAGTAGTATTACTGACTCTTTTGTTTTGTAAAATTATTGCTATTTTAATGCCGAACAATATTTTTTGGTCATATTTTTATTTATAGAATCATATTAAATATCTAGGAGGTGTTTGTATGATAAGAACTTTTGTCTGTGAAAAAGAAGGTTGTAGCGGAAATAGCTTTTATATAGAAAGCAAAGATGATAAATTGCTTCTAACATGTAAAGAGTGTAAAAGTATATATGATATAGATGTAAGCTATTATGACTACACTATATTATCTCAATGCTCTCATTGTAATAATGATACATTTAAAGTTTTTAGAGATACAGAAAAAGAAGGTGTTTATTTAAAATGCATTGAGTGCGGAAATCCACCTGAAATTGTGTATTTAGATGAAGAAGGAACTCAGATAAATTATGAAAGTAGAGTTTTAAATAATATAAAAGATAGAATAGTCTCATTAGACCAAAAAATCTTCTCTTTAGAGAAAAAGATTGATGAAGTAGAAAATGGCCAAGAGTTAATAGAGGAATCATTAGCTTATGTGTCTAAGTTTTTAACTGAAATTAGTTAGATAATTTCTAGTTCTATTATTGGGAAAACTGTAGAAATATATATTAAAGATTTAAGATAATATCTTTCCAATAAGACTTCTTATGAGTGCTAATTTATATATAAGTAATTGGTAAAACCATAACTATATATTAATAGTACTCTTTTTAAGTTTAGAGTAAATAGATAAATATATATGTAAAGTTACTTAAATTTATAGTATCATAAGTATATAAATATGGAATAAAATGGATATGGTTAATTTGAGAATTAGAATATGAGAGGGGTGTAGTAATGGTTAGAAATGGAATGATAGCCATGATATTAGCAGGTGGTCAAGGTTCGAGACTTGGAGTATTAACAAAGAAGATTGCAAAGCCTGCGATTCCTTTTGGAGGAAAGTATAGAATAATAGACTTTACATTAAGTAATTGCTCTAATTCAGGTATTCATACTGTAGGGGTATTAACTCAGTATCAACCATTTATTTTGAATTCACATTTAGGAATAGGTGAACCATGGGATTTAGATAGAAGAGAGGGTGGAGTGTTTATTTTACCACCATATCAAGGAGAAGGGGGAGCAAACTGGTATAAAGGAACTGCTAATGCTATTTATCAAAATATAGCATTTGTGGATACTTATGATCCAGAATATGTACTAATACTATCTGGAGATCATATCTATAAAATGAATTATGATGAAATGCTAAGTTTTCACAAGAATAAAGGAGCAGATGTAACAATAGCAGTTATAGATGTGCCATTATATGAGGCTTCAAGATTTGGAATTATGAATACCAATGAGGATTTATCAATATATGAATTTGAAGAGAAACCTGAGAATCCTAAAAGTACAAAAGCATCCATGGGAATATATATATTTAAATGGAAAGAGTTAAAAAAATATCTTAAAGAAGATGAGCAAGATAAGAATTCGTCAAATGATTTTGGAAAGAATATAATTCCAAGAATGCTGGAGGATGGAAAAAGGATGTTTGCGTATCCGTTTGAAGGATATTGGAAAGATGTAGGGACTATAGATAGCCTTTGGGAAGCAAATATGGATATGCTAAAGGATGATAATGAATTAAATCTACATGATGATAATTGGAAGGTATATTCAGTAAATCCAGTAAGACCGGCACAATATATAGGAGCAAATGCTAAAATCAAGTCTTCACTAGTTGTAGAAGGGTGCATAATTAATGGAGAAGTTGAAAATTCTGTGCTATTTCCAGGGGTAACTGTAGGGAAGAATGCAAAAGTTAAAGATTCAGTTATATTTCCGAACACAAAGATTGGAGAAAATGTTGTAATTAATAAAACTATAATTGGAAATGGTGCAGTGATAAGAAGGGATTCGAAGATTGGGAATGGAAAGGTAGTAAAAGTAGTTTCTCCAAGTGAAGATATAAAAAGTGGTTCTATAATTGAGTAAAGGAGCTGTGAATTTATGAAGAATTGTATCGGAATCATTAATTTAGATGAGAGGGAAGATAGAATAAGAGAACTAACAAGAAATAGGCCATTGGCATCAGTTCCAATAGCAGGAAGGTATAGAATCATTGATTTCATATTATCTAATATGACAAACTCAGGAATTTCTAATATAGGTGTATTTACCAGAAATAATTCAAGATCATTAGTGGATCATGTGAATAGTGGAAACCCATGGGACTTAAATAGAAAAATTGATGGACTTAGGGTATTTAATTTTTCTCATGAAAATCCAATATATGATGACGTTCATATATTTGCTAACAATATTGAGTTCTTTAAATTAAGCAGACAAGAGTATGTGCTAATGGCACCCTCTTATATGATTTGTAATATAGATTATAACGAAGTAATGAATTTTCACATTGAAAATAATTCTGATATAACAGTTATATATAAAAAGGTTAATAATGCTGACAAGAATTTTATTAATTGCAGTATACTTGATTTATCAGAAAATAATAAAGTTATGAGTATTGGAGAGAATATAGGTTCCCAAAAAGAGGCAAATATATTTATGGAGATGTATTTACTTAAAAAAAGCTTATTTATAGAATTAATATATGATTGTATAAAAAGTGGAGCTTGCAGAAAGATAAAAAATTCAATAACTTCCAGGGTCAATCAATGCAATGTACAAGCTTATGAGTTTAAAGGATATTTAAGCTGTATTAATTCTTTGAAGATGTATTATGATTGTAATATGGATCTTTTAAATACTAGAATTAATAATGAATTATTTTTTGATAATGGTCCTATATATACAAAAAGTAAAAATGAAGCCCCAACTAAATATACAAAAGATAGTAATGTAACTAATTCAATAGTTGCAAATGGGTGCTACATTGAGGGTGCAGTTGAAAATTGTATTATATCTAGAAGGGCGAAAATAAAAAAAGGTGCAAGGGTTAAGGATTGCATAATACTTCAAAATGCTGAAATAGGACCTAAGGCGATTTTAGAAAATGTAGTGGTTGATAAAAATGTTGTTATAGAAAAAGGTGAAGAAATAAAGGGTTCAAAAAAGTTCCCATTAACGATAGAAAAGGAAAGAATTTTTTAAATTCTAGATTGGGTGTGTGAAGTATGAAGGTTTTATTTGTGTCTGTAGAGGCATATCCTTTTATGAAAGTAGGAGGCTTAGGTGATGTTGCACATGGGCTTCCTAAAGCCCTAAAAGGAATAGGAGTTGATGTTAGGATAATCATGCCTAAATATAAACTCACTAAAAAAATGAAAAAGAAATTAAAGTTTGTTGCAAGGTTTAAAACTTATATCGGGTGGAAAACAATTGAATGCTCTCTTTGGAGCGTAATAGAAGATGGACTTCAGTATTATTTTATTGACAACCCTTTTTATTTTTATAGAGAAAGTGCATATGGGTATGGAGATGATGAAGAACGATTTATTGCTTTTTCAAAGGGTGTATTAGAAAGCATAAAATATATTGAGGATTTTACTCCTGATATAATTCACTGTAATGAATGGCATTCATCATTAATTATTCCATTAAAAAAGATTTATTATGAAGAAGATAATAAATATAAATCTATAAAAACTGTATTTACCATACATAATATTATGTATCAAGGGCAATGTCATAAAGATATGTTATGGATGCTCGGTATAGATGAGGAAAAATATTATAAAGAGGATGAACTTAAAAATAATGAAGGAATAAATATGATGAAGTGGGCAATTAAATATGCTGACAAAGTTACTACAGTAAGTCCTTCGTATGCTGAAGAAATAAAGGAAGAGAATAATGGCTTTGGGTTAAGCCAATATATTAAGGATAAAGGCGGAAATTTTGAGGGAATATTAAATGGGATTGATTATGGTGTCTTTAATCCAGAAGAGGATAGTAATTTATTTAGGAGATATGACATTAATTCCATACAATTAAAGAGAGAAAATAAAAATGAATTGCAAAGGGAATTAAATCTTGAAGTAAATTGTGAAATTCCGTTAGTTTCGTTAGTAAGTAGATTAACGGAACAAAAGGGAATAGGATTACTAATTTCAAATATAGATGAATTAATGAGAAGAAATATTCAATTAGTGATAGCAGGAACTGGAGAAACTATATATGAGGAATCTTTAAGAATCTTATCTGAGAAATATAAGGGGAGATTAGCAGTTATATTAAAATTTGATACTAGTATCTCTAGTAGAATATATGGAGCTTCAGATTTATTTTTAATTCCATCCAAATTTGAACCTTGTGGGCTTACGCAGATGATATCTATGAGATACGGTACTTTGCCATTAGTTAGAGAAACTGGTGGGTTAAAAGATACTGTAAAAGAGTTTAATAATCTAACTGGCATAGGGAATGGTTTTGCATTTAAGAATTATTCAGCAATAGATATGATGGAGGCATTAGATAGGGCATTAACAATATATAAAGATAAAGAATTATGGAATTTAGTTCAAAAAAATGCAATGCTTCAAGACAATAGCTGGAATTTATCTGCAAAAAAGTATTATGAGCTTTATAAAAAAGCATAAGAATAACTATATTTATACCCCTAGAATATAAAAGATTTAATATGTTTATTCAATATAAGATTTATTTAAGGTTAATTTAATAAAACTTTTTTGTTTTAAGTTATATAATGAGTAGAAGAAATGTATTTAAGTTTTATTTGGGGGTAATTTAAATGAAAGATAATAAAGTTTGTTATTTAGATTTAGCAGTAATGAGTATAGGTATTCTTTTGATTATAGTAATAAAGAATGCTACAAGGTTTATCGGTGTAGGTTTATTATCTTTGGCATTTACTTATTACATGATTGATAGATATAACATAATGAGAAAACTAAAGTAAGGATGAATATATGAAAAATAACAAGAGAACATTGAGATGGGCACTATTAATTATTTGGATGATAATAATTTTTACATTTTCTCAGTTGCCAGGAAATTTATCAGATGAGCAAAGTCACGCAGTAATATATATTTTTAAATTGCTAGGATTAAGATTAGATAGTTTTTTTGGAGATTTAGCTAACTTTGCTGTTAGAAAAGCATCGCATTTCTCAGAATATTTTATATTATTTCTGTTAGCATTAAATCTAACTAAGACGTATTTTAACAAATGGAAATCAAGAAATATTGCTTTACTTATAGTATTTCTATATGCATGTTCGGATGAATTCCATCAAATATTTATTCCAGGCAGAACTGCTGCAATTAGAGATGTATTAATTGATACATGTGGAGGATTATTAGCATATTTAATAAGCACACTTATCTCAAGAAGAAGACAAGCTAGTAATTAAGTAATTTAAATCAATAAAAAAAGCAAAACTATACTTTACATAGTTTTGCTTTTCGTATTTTAGAAAGGATTAATGATTATTTATTTCCTACCCTTATTTTTGTTTGGGTTGGTGAATAGTAATCACTAGATAAAGTTTCTGTATTTATTAATGTTCCATTTTCATAAGTGTATCTAAACACTCTAACTCTATAACCATCACTACCTTGGTTAATAGTATATTGCTTACCAGTTTGAAGTGAAGGGTCGTTAATCAGCTCTGTAGTTGAAGGTATACGTTCGTATACATCATTCTTAATTACATATTTCTTATTTAACAGACTGGAATTTGAATAAATATTTATATACAAAGTTCTATTGGTTGTGTTCGCCTCTATTAATAGAGGATATCCAAGGGTATTTTTAAATTTAAAGTCAATGCTATTCCATACAACAGTTGCATCTGTTCCTAATGCAACATAGGAAACTGGTAAATTATGATTTTGTCTTTCTATAGGGGTAATGCCACAGTTCAGTATAGCGTTATACAAGGTAGAGGTTACTTGGCAAATACCACCTCCAAGGCCGGATTCAACCTTATTACCAACAATAATAGGAGCATCCATGAATCCACGTTCATTTGTTCTATCTCCAACAATTTCATTAAAACTAAAAATATCGTTAGGTAAAAGAATTCTGCCATTAATCAGTTTAGCTGCCAACTCAATATTTGTTGCTCTCTCAAAAGAAGAGGTTGAATAGTCGGTTGAAAAAGATGAAATAGAAGCATTGATAGCGGAAAGGTTTTCAGATGAAATACTAGGTTTTGTTAATTTAACTGGTGCACTTATAGTAACATCTTCAGCTGGAAGATAAGATAAACTTTTAGTTATAACTTTCTTTAATTCTTCCTTGTTAAGGGTATAACCTTGGACCTCATTTTCTATTTGCAATTTTCTTTCTACTACTGGCCTTATTTTGGCATTCTGAGGGGCAGTATCAATATGACTTTCAATCCCATTAATAAAACTCAAAAGCATGTCTTCATTAATAGTAACTGGTATTTGAAATTTGTGATTATCTTGATTAGAAATTAATCTATGCTTTTCTAAAGGTGATAAATTATCTTCATATGCTAGTACTTGATCAATAGTAGAAGACAATGATGTATCTTTTATAAGCTTATAGGATTCAATTGTAAAAATCTTATCCTTAAATTTAATATTTATATTAGTACTGTTAGATGAATTTATGTATTTGGTGTTGATTTTATGTAAAGCATCAGTTCTAGAAAGGCCTTCTAGATTCATATTCCCAATATTTATGCCTGGATAGATAAGCGAGTCCCATTTTTTATTTTCAGTGTATATTCTATAGCCAAACCCACATAAAGTTCCAATGGAACACATTACTAATCCGAGAATAAATAACTTGCCTTGGGAGGTAATTTTATAACTTGGCTTCATAATTAATTACATCCCAATATTCTATTTAAAGAAATTAAAGATATTAGTTAATTTTTGAGTTTCAAATTTTATAATATTATTTTGTTCATCTAACATGGTTTCTTTAGATTTTATTTGATTTTCGTAAGAAGAAATTAAGTCTTTTAATTTATCTATTTCTGCTTTATATTCAGCAATACTTGTATTAATTGTTTTTTGATATTTCTCTGAAAATTTATTTAATACATCTAATCTTGTTTTCCCATCATTTAAAAGATCATTAAGGTTAGAGTTAGCAGCATTAATGATATTAATTACAGATTCTTTTCTTACATCAGATGGTAAGCTTTCAGGTATTGCATCTATAAATTTCCCTAGCGTAAAGATTGTATTTGAATTACTAGAGTTTATAGAATACATTGAATATATGTCATCTACAATAAAGTTTTTATCAATAGTTTCATTACTAGCATTAGTTGTAGATTCTGATATGTTTTCCAGTGAACCTTCGTAATTTGTAACTTCAGATGGAACATTCTCATCCATTTCTAAAACCATATTTTCAACTCCTCCATCGATTTCTGCATCGTTATTATGATTTTCAATATTTTCAATTGATGATTTAAAATCAATAGAAGCTTCATTGTCAACCTTTTCGATGACATTTAATTTTTCCAACACAGACATAAATTTTGACATGTTTAATTCTCCTCTTTTTAAATATTGTAATAATTAGGATACGTAGATGTTCACTCATATAGATATGAGCTACATTTTAGATAAATCTGTAGACTACAGTTTGTCCTAAAGCAAATGATAAAATTAAAAAAAATAACAAGGCAAAGATATTAATGTACCTTTGCTTCAATACATATTTCTTCTTTAGTAAAAAGGTATTAATAATATTTATCACGAACTTATAAATAATTAAATTTATAATAATTATTAATATTTGTATAAATAGAAATTTAACTAATATAATTATCACATCCAATTACAAAATTAATACAATATTCTACATGATATATAAGTTTAATGTATATTTTTATTTAATTATAATGTATTAAATTAATTTCAGCAATATATGGAAAAGTATTAAATGTAGAAATTTTAGAGAATATTGAAAAAAATGTTTGGGTATTTATACAATTAATTGATTTAAGTACATATTTTTGAAGAAATGCATAAATAATTATTATTAGGATATTAGTTAATAAGTTAAAAGATAAGAAACTATAGCTAAGGATTATAGCATTAATATATTACCTTAGCTATTTTATGTCAGTTATCTTGATAGTAACAAAGTTATTTTCTTCTAATGTTTTAGAAATTATGCTTAAAGGAGATTTAGTCGAATAATAGAACAAGATAAACCCTTGATAGTTACTATATATATCAATAAAATCGAACTCTTTACAAGGATGATAAAAAAAACTATTAAGTATATTGGTATTTTTTTTATTAAGTTCTCTAATTAAAGGAGCAACATCATAATCTTTAATATAACTAAGAGGGGTTGGGATATAAAAAGTATGATGATTCCTCTCACTCAAGATAGGAGTTTTATTCCACTTACCTACGTAGGGCTCATAAATATAATCAAAATATTTCTCAATTATTTTTTGTTGATTTGCTGTAGCTTCATAGTGAGGTGTCTCAAAAAAGTTATAAGGAATATTTAGTAAGTTAGCTGTTTTAATAGACGATTTAAGTATATTTGTGACTTCCTCTTCAGTAGTATTATAATCTCTAGTTAACTCATTGGAGGTAACACTTCTCTCATTGCCATGTTGGTGGGTATATCCGTGAAGGCCAATTACTCCATCTCTATATATCAAATAATCTAAAGTATTAATGAATGCAGAATTCTCCATGTTAATGTTCGTTAAAAGATCATTATCAATATCTTCTGAAGGATCTTTATATCTTGGAATCCATGCTACTGAAAATTTTAAGTTGCTTTTTTGCATATAGTTACCCAATACCTTTAACTTATAAAGATTTGTTGAATCCAAATAAACTTCTCCACAGACCACATCCTCTAATCTTATAAGCGCTATATTTTCACCTGTTTTATTGTCGGAAGTAGAGACTCTTTCTATTGGAGAAAATATTATTTTGCTATTTTCAAAATCCCAATAAGTTATTAATGAAAAAACTTCCTCGATATCGGAAATGGATAGATATGAAAGCTCACCAATTGATAATATATCACCTCTAAGAGGTTTTGATAAATTGTTATACTTTATAGAGTTACTGATTTTAGAAATTAATAGAGAGTCTTTTTTATTTATGATTTTAAAGTATTCCTGTGATTCAATTAATTTAGCTCCCATCTTCGTACAAAACTCACTGATAGGGATATAGTATCTTTGAGATTTTTGATAGAGAGAATGTTTGAAAAATAATTTTTTATTACCGTAAAATATGTTTATGTTATTTATTTTATATAATGAGTCTATAGTTTTTGAGTTGATAGAGCTTTTCGAAAATTTAGTTACAACAATAGGATTCAATAAAGTTATTAATATAAATAAAATTAATATGTTTGAAGTTATGCAAAATATCTTTCTTATCATAAAAAACTCCCCCTTAAAGAATAAAAAAATATCAAGCCTACATTCATAATGAATAGAATGCTAGCTTGATATTTATTATTTACAATAATGAAGAAAAAACTCGTGCTACACCTTCAATTACTTTTTCTGCTTTGTTAGTATTATTTGATTCGTCTAAAGTAAATTCTCTACACATCTTCAAGTCTTCAAAAAATATATCTTCTAACTGTTTTGTTATAACTTCATCATAAATTACACAGTTTATCTCATAGTTTAAGTCAAAACTTCTTATATCCATATTAGTAGTTCCTAGGGTGCAAAGTTCTCCATCTACAGTCATGGTCTTAGCATGAACAAAAGATTCCTTATCATAAAAATAAACTTTAACTCCGCAAGACAATAGCTCATCAAAATAAGTTCTAGAAGCCTTGTTTACTATAAAGTGATCTGCCTGCTCTGGAAAGATGATTTTTACATCAACGCCACCTAAAGCAGCTATTCTCAAAGCATCCATTATACTCTCGGGAGGGACAAAGTATGGAGTGGTTATATATATATTGTTATTAGCCATTGTAATCATTTTTAACATTGCTTGCATTATTGCGGGGAATTCTGAATCTGGACCACTTTTTACAAGCTGCATTAATGTATCATTTTTAACTTTTGTTGTTGGGAAATACTTATTAAATTCAGCATCATAAAATGAATAGACATTGTTAGCTTTTTGAATAGTAAGAAAGTCATCTAGAAATACAGCTTGTAGAGCCATAACAAAATCACCTCTCACCATGAGATGGGTATCTCTCCAAAAACCATATTTACTTTTCCCTAAGTATTCATCACCTATATTAATTCCACCTATGAAACCAACATTTCCGTCAATAATTACTATCTTCCTATGATTTCTATAATTGATTTGGGTATTTATTGGTCTAAGTATAGGGGCTAGAAAATATGAATAGAATACTATATCAACACCAGCATCTTTCAATTCTTTTATAAAAGAGCGCTTCATTCTTGCGCCAACTCTATCTATTATAAAACGTACTCGTACTCCCTCTCTAGATTTTTTAACTAGAATATCCTTAATTTCATTTCCTATTTCATCACTTTTTACTATGTAGTACTCCAAGTGTATATGGTGTTTCGCTTTAAGCAATTGTTCCTTTAATGCAGTAAACTTATCTGCGCCATTAGTAAATAAATGAACTTGATTATTAGGGAATATAGGTGAATCGCTATTGGCTGCCAGTAACTCTATTAATGGAGCATATTCGTTTAGTTTATATTCTTTAATTATTGGTTTTATTAAAGCGTTAATTTTGGAGGACATTCTATCATTAAGTTTATGAAGCTTCCAATTGCGTCCTAAAAAGATATATAGAAACAATCCTACAGGAGGAAGAAGCAAAAGAATTAATAGCCATGCAATAGTCTTTTCTGGTCGCTTTCTTTCTAATACAACAATTGTTGTACCAAGCAAAATATTAAAGGTCATTATAATGTAAGTCATATAGTGTGTAATACTTGCCAAAAAAGACACCTCCAAACATTTATTGTAATTTATTTTTATATTATATCAATAAAATATGAATTGGGTAAGATTTTGTTCATAAAATGTAATATAAGTATAAATATTATTTATTCCTTATATATTATTTTAGTCTTACCCTATTATAGTTTTAATAATATTTATTACGTATAATATTATTAAAAAGTAACAAAATAAATATATAAAAAAATATATGAAAAAATATATGAAAAAAGTGTTGACTTTATTTTTTAGCCATGATAAGATACTACTTGTCGCTGCGAGAGAGCAGAGATGAAACAAACAAATTGGTCTTTGAAAATTAAACAGAGGAAATGAAGTAAGATTTAGAAATAAACTTAAGTCAACGTAATCTTTTGAGTTAGATTAAGCTTTCAAATTGAGAGTTTGA
>NZ_JAESWA010000031.1 GCF_016765615.1 Clostridium paridis
AATTTATGTAAGCTGATAACTCTTCAATAAAATGGTCTATATTTTCAAACTCTTGTAGATATAGCAACTCTGACTTCAATAATCCAAAGAAGTTTTCCATAACTGAGTTATCAAGACAGTTACCTTTACGTGACATACTTTGTTTAATGCCCTTTTGCTTTAACATTTTTTGATATCTAATCATTTGATATTGCCACCCCTGATCTGAGTGAAGTATCAATTCTGTATTATCTGGAATTTTATCAAATGCTTTTTTGAGCATGTCAATGGTTTGATGAAATGTAGGTCTTTCTGATATGTTATAACTTATAATTTCTCCATTATACAGATCAAGAATCGGGGAAAGGTAGACCTTCTTTCCCAATATAGCGAACTCGGTTACGTCAGTAACCCATTTCTCATTTGGCTTAGTTGCTTTGAATTTACGATTTAGCAAATTTGGTGCAATCTTACCCACTTCGCCGCGATAAGACTTATATTTTTTTATACGAACCATACATTTTAAATCCAACAGCCTCATCAGCCTTTGGACGGTTTTATGATTTATTCCATAACCTCTGTTTTTTAATTCTAAAGTAATTCTTCTGTATCCATATCTACCTTTATTCTCATGGAAAATCTTAATGATAGAAGACTTAACATTCTCATATTTATCAAGCTTTCCCATGCTTTTTATACGATAGTAAAATGTGCTGCGAGCAATACCTGCAATCCTCAATAAATCAGCGAGCTTATATTTATGCCTTAATTCTCTAATAACAATTACTTTGTCTTCTTCGCTGACTTTTCCCTGGCTTGAACTAAGGCATTCAATTTTTTTAAATACTCATTCTCCATTCGAAGTCGCTGAATCTCGGCAATCAAGT
>NZ_JAESWA010000004.1 GCF_016765615.1 Clostridium paridis
GACATACCTAACTCTAGCACATCATTCACTGCTTTGATTTTAACTTCTAATGAATGTTTTGCCATAAAAAATACACCTCCAAATATTATTTTTGTCTAACATTTGGGGTGCACTTCATATTAGCTCCTTTAATTATGTATTATTAGATTTTAAACCTCTTAACCATTTCATTAAGATTCATAGCAAGCTCTGCTTGACTCTGTGATGCCTCTGAAACATCATTTATTGAGGCAGTAATTTCATTAATACTTCTTAAAATCTCATCTGAACCAGCAGCTGATTCTTCAGCAGTTGCAGTAACATTTTCAATGGCATCCGCAACTTGTCCAACTACTTCATTTATTTGTTTTGAAGATTTTGCAATATCCTCTATTATGCCATTTACAAGCTCAGCATCTTTTTCATATTGAATACCAGTACTCATAAGCAATTCAAAACTTGGTCTAACATCATTAGCTAAATACTCTAATATATCCTGACCACCTGATGAAAGGTTAGTAAATGCATTTCGAACTTGTACCACCATGTTTTGAATTTGTGCTACAGCTTCAGCTGATTGCTCAGCTAGTTTTCTTATTTCATCTGCAACAACTGCAAAGCCTTTTCCCTGCTCTCCAGCTCTTGCTGCCTCAATAGCTGCATTTAATGCTAATAAATTAGTTTGCGATGCTATCTCACCAATAGAATCTGCCATAATTCTAACTTCATCTACAATCTTGCCTTCTTTAATAGCATTTATAATATGCTGACTCTTTTCTCTGTATATAATCTCATTTGCTTCAATATTCTTTGTAGCCCTAGTTTTTAAATCTACTGCCCTATTTTTGATTTCAATAACAGACTTATAAGAATCATTTGCTTTATGTTCAAGTTCATTTGTTGTTGAATTAATCTCTTGTGTAGAAGCACTAACTTCTTCAGTTGTTGCACTTAAGTCTTGGGATCCCTTAGCTATTTGTTCAGTAGATTCATTTACTATTTCCATCCTTGAAGAAACCTCTTCTGAAGTTGCAGATAATTCTTCACTACTAGAACTTATGCTATATGCACTATCTGAGATTTGAGATACCAATGTTCTTACATTTTCTGCTGCATTATTTAAAGCTTGTGATAACACTCCTAATTCATCCTTAGAATCTACCTCTATTTTATGGGATAAATCCCCTTCTTCAAGAGACGTTGCAAGGTTTAACACCTTCTTTATACTTTTAGCAATAGATTGAGATATAGCAAATGCCATAACTATTCCTGCTAAAGTTGCAACAACTGCTAGTATTAACATGATATATAGAGTTGCCTTAAAAATTCCATTACTTGTCTCTTTATTTGTAGCCGCTTGATTATTTATTTCTAATATTAACTTATCAACAGAAGATGTTATATCTGATCTAATAGAACCTGTATTCTTGCTTAATTCCATTGCTTCATCATACTTTTTATCTTTCATTAAATTAATTGTGTCATCAACAGCTACTCTATATTTATTTAATCCATCTTTTAGACTTGATAACAGTCTCTTTTCGTTTTCTGAAAGATTTGTTTTTTCATAGTCAGCTAAAATACTATTATCTTCAGTTCTAATTTGACTAATACTGTCTACCGTCTTTTGAACATTATTAGAATCTCTACTTTCCACTAAATTAATTATATCTAATCTTGAAACTAATATATTGGAGTTGATTTTTTCAATATTCTTTAGTGTAATAAAATTATCATTATAAAGAGTATCTACATTAGCATTAATACTTTTAAGTCCATAAACACCAAATCCACCAACTACCACAATAAAAAACGTTAATATAGAAAAGGAAAGAACTAGTTTTTGTTTTATTCTCATATTTTTATACCATTTCATAAGTTTATCCTCCATTTATCAATAGATAATGATTATTTATTAATATTATATATCACGATGCTAATATTATCAATTTAATTCTGGAGATTATATATTTCCTATTGCTTTAACTACTCCCACTCTTTCCATATGCTAGGTTCAAATCCTACAGTTGCATTTTTACCATTTCTAACTATTGGAGTTTTATATAATTTAGGATTATTTAATAGCAGCTCTTCTCTTACTCCTTCTCCTCTAATCTTATCTAAATTTAAAGTTTTATATTCCTTTGCTTTTTCGTTTATAAGTTTATCAAGTCCTACAGCTGCCTTAATTGTTTCTAGCTCTCTTTTACTTATAGCCTTTTGATTTAAATCAATAAACTGGTATTTTATTTTTCTCTCTTTAAAATATCTTTCTGCCTTTTGTGTATCAAAACATTTCTTTACTCCAAATATCTGTATATTCACTTCATTACCTCCATACCGCTTTTTCTAATATCAAATATATTATCATAAAAACCTTAAAATAAAAATGAGAGAAGCTAATGAAAGCTTCTCTTAAACTTTTCTTTTACCACTCCCTACCAGGATCATCTGCCATATTATTAACTGTCCCCTTAGGATATAAAACTGAATAATGATCTAATTTAGTATCATCGCTGCCCGAGGTACCTGAAAATACAAATAAAATTTTAAAATCCGTACTTGCTACATAACCTAATATCTCTTCTCCATTCGACTTGACATTATAGGCAGGATTTCCAAAATATTTTTTTACCATTTGAAGTGTAACTCCATTTAATTTTTTATCATAGGATCTAACTTCAAATACTTGATCTCCTTTATTAGAGCCAAAGACAACATTATGCTTTGAATATGTGGTATACATGCCTTTTGCTGCAGAAACCCACTCAGATTTATCTGCTTTTCCCCAAGCTTTTTCTACATCTTGAAGATTTGTTGTCTTAGCCTTAAAATCACTGTTTATTATTTTTCCTTGTTTGGCTAAATTTTTTATACTTTCAAGTAATGAATTTTGAGTATTCTTCCCTTGTTGCTCTGAATTATTAGTATTATTATTTGCTGTATTTCCTTCATCCTCTTTTTCATCATTTGTTGAATTTTGACTTGTGTTATTATCTTGATTATTATTAGCAGTTTTATTTGAATTTGAACAACCAAACATTGAAATTAATGAAAAAGTTAGTATAGTACTGATACATAATGCAATATAAGATCTTTTAGATTTATTCATAAAAATTCTCCTCTTTCTTATATTTGTACATAAATTATTTCACTTATATTTTACCCTAATTTAGCTCTTTTAGTTACTTATTAATTTAATATTCATATAATGAAATAAAAGCCCAAAAGTGGTGTTTACGATGAACAAGATAGAAACAAAGGATTGGACAATTCTTATATATGCAAATGGAAATAATGACTTATCTTCTATAATGTTAAAGTCAAAAATATCAGCAGAAAAAATAGGATCTACAAAAAGTGTTAACGTAGTAATGCAAATTTCTAGAGAAAGCTCGGAGTTATTAAGTATTCTTAAACCTGCAACCTTAGTAGATAATATTAATGAATACTGGACTGGAGTTAGAAGGTATTACATTCAAAATCCTAATTCAAAATTATTATCAGACTTAGGAAATATCTGTATGGCAGATCCTAATAACTTATATGAATTTATAAAATGGGGTATAGAGAATTATCCTTCAAATCACTATGCACTAATTTTATCTGATCATGGTGGTGGATTTATTGCTGCTATGCCAGACTTAAGTCAAGATAGGCCTTATATGATGGGAATATATGATCTTTGTAAAGCAATTAATCTGATATATCAAGATATTGGTGTTCAGATTGATATTCTTATGTTTGATATGTGTTTTATGAATACACTTGAGATAATATATGAACTTGGAAAAGAAAAAATAAATACAGTAAAATCAGTTTTGACTTATATTAAAACGGGTCCGTTAGAGGGCTTAAATTATTATAAACTAGTTAAGTTTTTTGATGAAAATCATAATGAATTAAACAATAAATTATTCCTAAAAAATCTTATTGATGACTTAAATTCAAATCTAGTTGCACTTGATATTGATTATGATAAACTTACAAAATTAAAGGAATTAGTTAGTTCAATGGCTTACTTTTATCTTAAAAATAATAATTGTAATAGTATAAATACATCATTAAATTATACAATAACTAAAAAATCATTCTGGCATATGTATAAAATAGAATTTGAAGAAAAGCTTAATGATATAACTATCTATAATAATAAATTTCTAAATGACAAAAATAATACTTTAAATGTTATAGATTTAACCACTAAGCATAATGTAAATAAAGAAGTTTTAAGTAAATATGAGGACTGTTACTATAAATTAGCCTTTGCAAAGGATAATTATTGGTTCAATTTATTATTTGATAAACCTATAGACTATAAATATGAATCCAGTTTAGAAGAATCGACATTAAATCCTTTTAAATTAGATAGATATGAACTGCTTAAAATTATTACTGCTGTAAATCCTTCTTATAATGAAGAAGAAAAAGAATTAATACTCAAAAGATTATGTTCTTATAAAAAATGGACTAATCTTAAATAAATAATAATGCCATACTATCTCACTATAGTATGGCATTTAATAATATTATGTTCATTACTTAATATTTATTTCTTAAACTTTTGTATGATGTATACTTTAATGATATAATTATTTATTGTCGAAAAGTAATGACAAATAAAAAAAGTAAAGTGAGATTATAAAATGAAAAATGAAAAATTAGAAAGAGCAATAAATAGAATAGATAGTGATATTGCTGCTATGAATACAGCTAAAAAGTACTTATCAAATGTAGAAGAAATACATCAGGTAGTTGAAACCTTAAACACTAAAAGACAATTATTAGCTAATGAAATATATGCTGAAGATCATAAGTGTTATTTCGAATGTCGCGCAGTTATAGAATCAATGTTGGAGAAAGCTTTAGGAAAAGAAGAACAGGCTCAATTGCTAGAGATGATAAAAGAAAAGTTTGGTAGACAATCACCAAATGTAAGTAAGAAAAGTAGCGGTCTCAATGCTTGGTTAAAAGAACTAAGTATCGAATATAATTGGATCCATGATGAAGGAACTGATTGGGATAAATTAATCATAACAGGATTTGGCTTATATAAATAAATTAAAATAAAATTCATTGAAGACCTTCTTATTCTTAAATAAGAAGGTTTTTCGTTAGAAGAAAACCTTACCAGATTTATTTTTATAAATTATGACATACTAATAAAGAAATAATTTTTATTAAGGAGGCTATTTCGATGGTACAAGATAGCACTGAAAATTTACTTAAGAATGAGCTTAATTCTAGTACCAAGGTTATAAAAGAATTTATTAATATGAATAATATTAATTTAAATGAAGCTAATGATATACTTAATAATACTCAGCTCAATGATAAAAATTATAGTAAAGAAATCAAAAATATTACTCAATCTAGAGAAATAAAAACTTATATATAATGTAATGAAACAAAATGAAGTTTATGAAAAATAAATTAAAGGAAAGCTCCCTTTGTTATATTCTACAAGCAGAGCTTTCCTTTATTATTTTTACTGAGTGTTATTATTTTCTTCTACATACTTTTTAAAGTTATCTAAGATTGACTGCCATCCTCTTTGTTGGAGCTCAATTGAATTAGTGTCTTCAGCTTCAAAGTTTTCCATAACTATAGTCTTATTTGAATTGTTTGCAAATGATATTCTTACTTTTCTACCATCTCCCATTGTATAAGATATTAATTCGTTTAATTTTACTTCATCATATACTCCACCAAAATCAAATCCAAAACTTCCGTCTTTTGCTTCCATTCTAGAAAGGAATTTCCCTCCTACTCTTAAATCATTTTCTGCAAAAGGAGTATGCCAATCCTCAGAAGCACTATTCCATTTTTTTATATGTTCTGGCTCTGTCCAGTACTCCCATACTTTTTCTACTTGTTCATTAATGGTAGTTTCAACTGTTATTGTAGGTTTTTTATCTGTCTCCATTCTATTCCTCTCCTTTTTAAATATTTATTTCTTTTATAATACTTCAAAAACAGACCAAATAAAATTCTTTTTTCTAAAATATAACACAATTCTGTATATTTTACATATCATATATTCAAGAATAACTTACCACCATTAAATTTTATAACTCTATATAATAAGTCGGTACTTAAATATAAGGTGGTGAAGACTATGCTGCAAACTACTCTTTATTTACTATTAATAGCCCTTATTAATAGTTTTGATAATATTGGAATAAGAATTGCCTATAGCATTGGAGGAATTAAGGTTCAGCTCAAGAAAAATTTTCTTATATCATTAATGGCATTTACTGTTGCGTTTACTTCCTCTCTTTCTGGCAGCTTAATATCTAATTTCTTAAGCGATAATGTAGCCTCATTCCTTAGCATGCTTCTAATCTCAGGAACTGGTATCAAAATTATGCTTGAGCCATTCCTAAAAAAGAAAGATATTACTGAGCAAGTAAAAACATTAAGCTATAAAGAATCTATTTCTATTGGACTTGCTTTAGCACTTGACGACATTGGTGGTTCGGTAGGAGTTGGTTTAGCTGGTTATCATCCGCTTGCAGTAGGCTTAACTTTCTTCTTTGTAAGTTTTCTTATATTTTTCTCTGGTAATTATGCTATAGAACTTTTAAGCAAATTTAAAATCGACAAAAGAATTGCTACTGTTCTAGCTGGCTTATTAATGATTGCAATGGGAATATCTCAAATTTTAGATTGAATTTTCTTTATACCTAATAGGGGCAGTATTTAAAAATATTGCCTCTACTTGAAAAGTATTTTTATAGTTTTTTCTCAAAATCTTCAATCATTTTTTTAACCATCTGCCCACCTAATGGTCCTCCAATTTTCCCAGCTTCCTTAGTTGTTATATCTCCACTATATTCTTTATTTAAATCCACTCCTACTTCTTTTGATGTTTCTACTTTAACCTTATGTAACCCTTCTTTTGCTTCAGGTACTAATATTTTATTACTTCTACGAGCCATTTCAGTTCCTCCTTAATATAGTCATAAAATTAATCATTACTATTATTTGTATATATTAATTAACTACACCTCTTTATTTGTGGAAATAGAACCATGACTCACCTCAAATTTTTATAATAAAAAATAAACACATGAGGTACTCTTATTAGTACATCATGTGTTTAATTACTTATGGTGCAGGTGACGGGACTTGAACCCGTACGTTCGTAGAACACACGCCCCTCAAACGTGCCTGTCTGCCAGTTCCAGCACACCTGCTTATACACTGTTACTTATATATAATAAATTTATTATAAGCTTTTGTCAATTGTGATACTATAAATCTGCATTCTTTTTAGCTAAAAAAATTAGTGCGTTTAAATTGTCATAGGAATACACAACTTTAGTTTGCTCATTTCCAAAAGAACCGTAGATTTCACTATCTTTATTTTTAGCTTGGAATTCTAACATTCTTTTCTTTAGCGCATCAGCCTCAGTTTGCCTATTTGCATTTTCGAATATCTCTCCACATATTGCATACACTGAAGTAGACTCAAATTCGCTTGTCCTGTTTCCGTTAAAATCATATTTTATATATAACTTATTTTCTTTACTGAATTCTTTCCATAACCAATCAAGTTCTTTTGAAATATCAACACCTGCTAATTGAAGATTTTTTAATACATTAAGTGAGTATACTATCTCTACGTCTTTTTCATCTGAATACTTATTTTCTTTTGGTAAATAACTCTTCTTAAATAAGGGCACTCCTTTTATAGGTTGTCCATTTTTCAAGATATCTAAGGAATTACTATAAATCTTTTTCCACTTGGAATTTGATTTTTCTAATAACTCCATGGTTTTAAGGTCTAAATAGCACAAAACAACTAAATTACTTGATGTCGTACCATCATTAGAATCATATAGATAACCTTCTTTTGACACCTTCTTCAAAGTATCTTGTGATATGCTAATTGCAAGATACTTATATTTAAAGTCCCCCCATCTATCATATGCATAAAGCAAGCTTCTTACTATTCTTAAATCATCAATAGTAGATGAACTTTTATTGGTTTCACTATTATTGTATCTCCATGCAAGCAATCCATTCTTTAATCTCATTTTATTCTTAATTATGTCATAATTGCTATCAAACTCAACTTTTTCTCCTGAGTTAACTAAATACAACATCAATAAACCTTCTGATTCAGATAAAACCGTATGCCCTTTTGTTATGTCTCCCTCATTAGGTCCATCTAGATAATTAGTATATACTCCATACCCATCCTTATACATTTTACTAATTAAAAAGTTATAATTTAAAACTTCCTCTTTTGACTTTTCTTCTGTTTTCCATGATACATTTAAATTCTGCTTAAAAATATATGGCTTAACAATAACAAAAGTCACTGATAATATAATTATCATGATGATTAATATAATTTTTATAATTTTATGTTTCTTCATATACCCTCACCAATTAAGAAAATGCTTTTCTCTTAATCTTCCCCCAACTATTTCTTTTCTTTCTAAATTTAATAATTCCTTCTAATCTAAATAATACTGTAAGCTGTCTATATCCAAAGTTCTCTAAAACTCCAAAAAAACTTAAACGAAGTAATTGCCTTAAACTTGGATATTTATTAAATGTGTATTCTTCAAGCAAAATTGCTCCTATTGACAAAATGATTCCATAAAGTATTGATGAAGTAAGAAAAAGAATAAAAAACCTTAAGTCTAAAAATCCAAAAATAAAAGAAAGAGGAATTAAGAAATAACCAATGACCTCAATTAATGGACCTGTCATTTCAAAAATCCAAAAATATGGAGCTGCAATAAGCCCTATTGAACCATATTTAGGATTAAATAAAACTTTCTTGTGCCTAAACAAGCTGTCCATAAGTCCTATTTGCCACCTTACTCTCTGACTTTTCAAATCTTTTATCCTTTCCGGTGCTTGTGTCCAACATACAGGATCTGGTATAAATTTTACCTTATATTCCCTCTTGTTGGCAAGCATATATTCATGTATTTTCATTACAAGCTCCATATCTTCTCCTATAGTTCCTACACTATACCCCCCTACTTCTATAACTTCCGCCTTGCTAAATGCACCAAAGGCTCCAGATATTATAAGCAGAGATCCCATGGCATCCCATCCCATTCTTCCAGTTAGAAAGGCTCTTAAATATTCAATAATCTGAAACATTGCTATTCTATTTTTAGGAAGATCTATTTTCTTTATAATTCCATCTCTTATAGAACTTCCATTTGCAATTCTAACAATTCCTCCAACTGCAATAGTTGCTTTATTTTCGATAAATGGCATTGTAACTCTTATCAAAGAGTCACTTTCAATTATAGAGTCAGCATCTATTGCAGCGAAAATAGGATACTTTGATACATTTATCCCTGCATTTAGCGCATCAGCTTTCCCTCCATTTTCTTTATCAACCAAAACTAAGTTGGGTATATCTATATTTTTGTAAATTCCTTTTATGTTTTGAGTTTTAACTCTATATCGTATTGGTTGTTTTAGCATAACTAAATCAAATGCCTCAATTACTTTTTTTAAGGTTTCATCTTTTGAACCGTCATTTATTACTATAATTTCAAAATTAGAATAGTTAAGGGATAACAAGGACTTAATATTGTCCACAATGGTTTCTTCTTCATTATATGCAGGAACTAACACGGAGATAGGAAGCATATTTTCCGATGAACTGTATTTTTTATAGTCAGAATATATTATCTTTTTAATATAATCCGATAAACTAAAGGCAGATAGTATTAATTGAATGAAATATATAGAATTAATTAATAAAACATAATATAAAATAAAATTATTAAAATTGTAAATAATTCTTCCAATAACATTCCAGCTCATATTCCACCTAACTTTCTTTCATTGATAAATAATCTGAAAATAACTCGTATAGTTCTTTCTTATTTGGTTCCCTTGAATATTGGAATACAAATATATCTTGAGTCAAACCGCTTCCTTCAAGTGCTGAAACAATACTATCTTTTGCAAATTCATCATCACTCATAAATATTTCTCTAAGCTTATTAATCCCTGCTTTTATATTTATAATTGAATTAGCAGAATTATATCTAACCCACCATTCACTATCAGAAAGTGCATTAATTAAAGAATCCAGTGCTCTTTCATCTTGCATTGCTCCAAGAGCTTTTGCAGCTGCAGACCTCACCTCCCAATTTCTATCTTTTAATTTATTTAATATTTGATCTAAAAATCTAGTATCACCAGTTTTACCAATTGCTTTTATTGCTGCTATTCTTTTTTCCTTGTTTTCATTATTAATAAATCTTGCTATATTCTCATTTAATGTAGGTACCATATATCCTCCTGTGGTTTTTATAAATACAGTAGATACAAATACATTAGGGAAATCCAGCATTTTATTAAATAATCCTAGCTTATCACCTTCAAAGCTATCTATTATTTCAGTTAATGCTCTCTCACTTAAGTTAAATTTATTGCCTAAAATATTAAATGCCTCTATTAAAGCTTCTTTATTGCCTATTTTTGTTAATGCCATTAATACGTTATATCTTATATCAATGGACCTTATTCTAAGGACTTTTAATAGATATTCTGTGGCAGCTTCATTTTTAAATATTCCGAGGTTTTTACATGAATGGGCCACTTTAAAATAATCTCTGCTTTTTAAATTTTTAAATTCATATTCTAGAAGTCCTATATTATAGCATACTTCACTCATTCTTTTTGATACTATTCCAGTGTAAATATTACTATAAAATGCAATTCTATCAATTATAATTCTGCGTTTAAGCTTATTTTTTGCTAGCTTACTTAGTTTTTGAATTTCTTCAAAAGTACCCTCTCTTTTCTCTAAATTAATCATAAATTCATCAAAAAAATCCACTATATCCTTATAATAGCTTTTTGACTTTTTATGAATATATTTTTCCAAAAATTTTTGATAAACTAGGTAAATGTATAAAATAAGTATAAATCCTATAAAAAATACAATTGAATAATAAACTAATCTCTCCATATTACCTCTTCTGTAATAACTTATTAATCCTTGCATCTAATTCAATTGGTGAGGCAGGTCTGCTTAAAAAATCATCTGCTCCTTCGTTAAATGCTCTCTCAATTAATGTTTCACTTTTTTGCAATGTAAATACTATGATTTTAGTATCTTTATTTGCTTTTTTAACTTCTCTTATTATTTCAACGCCTGTCATTCCAGGGAGTATAAATTCTGTTATGACAATATCTATTAAATATAATGATAAAATTTTACTTAAAGTCTCCACTTCATTAGCTGTGTATACCTTAAAATCTTTATTCTTATATCTTTTTTTAATTATCTTTAAAAATTCTTTGTCTTCGTTTATAATAAGAATGCTCTTTGAATTTATTTCAATATTCTTATCACTTAAATATACTTTTCCTCTTTCCTTTCTCTTAAATTTCAATAATTCAATTAATGCTATCTTTAAAATATCTTCCTCTTCTTGAAATTCTCTAACATTTCCAGTTATACTTATTTCCACTTTAAATTCATTAGATAACTTACTAATTTCATTTGCAATTTCCTCACCAAGCTTAAGCACATATAATGAGGTTTTATTGGGAAATACCATTAAAAACTTTCCTCCAGCTACTCTGAATATGAAATCTCTTAGTTCTAATTTATCTTTTAGTATACTTGTTATTTTTCTAATAACTTCATTTCCTGCTAATTTCCCAATGTTCTTATTAATAGCGGATAAATCATCTATATCTACTATCAAAATTGATAACTTTGATTTATCTTTCTTAGATATATCTATCTCTTTTTTAAGCAATTTCTCTCCGTAAGTAGCTGTATACGTGCCTGTTAGAGAATCATATATTAAGGAATTAACATATTCATTATAAATACTTATAATGTTCTTTAGTTTTAAGACTAGCTCTTTTGAATTTATTGTTTCCTTGAGGTAATCTATTGCTCCCATTTCCATTGCTTCTAATTTAACTTCATTATAAAATTCCCCAAGAAATAATATTGGCATCTTTTTAAATTTATCTTCTTTCCTTAGGTTTTTATATAATTCAAAGGATATTCTTTCAAGGTCATCTTCAATAATTATTAAGCTAATACTTTCTTCTAATAAATCTAAAAAAACGTCTTCTTTTTCCTCCATAAAGTCTTTAATACTTTCTATGAGAACCCCAAATCCATAGGTATTGCATTCTACAACCCAGTTAGGAAGTTTTTTTTCATTATGAGTAAAAAATAGTATGCTTCCTTTAGCTTCATTAACATTTACCAACATTTAACTCGCTCCAATTCTTTTAAATGCATCTTTTAAAATATAGTAAGATGGTTTTAATCTTTCATGATATTTGGGCATTTCCCACTCATCCCAATTAAATGTTCCTATATTTCCACTCTCTATTGTTCCATCTGCATTAAAAATACTTAAACCAATTTGAAAATTTTGTGCTTTTATAGGCTTTATACCTTCTATATGTAAGTCATTCATAATCATCTTCTCAGATGGGTCCATCACATTAAATAATTGCCAAGGGATTCTTATTTCTATATTATCTCCGTTAGTGTAAAAATCACTTAAGGAATTAAAATCCTTATTTTTAGGGTTCCCATTTCCGTAAAATAATTTGCCTGTTTCATATTTGGTAAATGGAATAACTCTCTTATCCTGTGGCAACTTAAGTTGTCTATTTAAACACAGATAAATTGGATTAAATGTTCCACTGTTTTTAGCATCAAAGTTTGGATTTATATCAATCATTCCAAGTTTTGAATATATATAATAAAATGAGTCATAATAGCTATCTACAAGTACTCTAGAATTATCTTTTCCATTTATAAAAAGCAAGAATTCTGATCCCATATTTAAGTTTAAATTAAAATCTTTATAGTAACTATTACCACTATTTTTTAGAGTATCTATTGAAATAATAATTTTATCCTTAAATAGCTGTAAATCTTTTTTCTTTATCCAAAAATATATATATTTTTCATCAGACTTTACATAAAGTTCTGCACTATTAGTTTTAGAAACATTATTACTATTAATCCACTCTTTAGTATTTCCATCAACATAACAAATGCTTTCCTTTTCTCCTGGATCAAAAGCCAATACTCCAAACTCCTGTTCATTTGTTTGAGGATTTGACCAAAAGGGTCTTCTATCAGGTATATCTAAATCCATGGTATTCCAGGTTCTCTTAAACCATTCATCTTGCCATGTAAAAATGAGTCCACCTGCATAACCAGTATTATAAATATCTTGTAGCATTGATACTTCCATCTCTCCTTGAGATTTTTCGTCAATCTCTCCTTGATTAAAGCCTGTATGAATATTCTCATGTGCCTTTCCTCTTGATGCTGGAATTCCGAACTCAGCTACTAATACCGGAATGCTATGTTCCTTTATTAAATCCTCCAAATAAGCTTTGTAGGTATTAACTTCTCCACTTTTATTTTGTATATATTCTTTTTGATAATTCATAAAGTCTGGGTAATAGGGATAAATGTGATAAGATGCAAAAAGCCCCGGCTTAAAATTTTCTTTACTTAAAATATGCATTGGATTTACTGGAACCAAGTCCTCTTTGGGTAAAGGTTCATTGGGATGACTTAACAAATCTGTAGTTACCCAATTGGTAAAGCTCGTAGGTCTTTGCATTTTATATTTATCTGTTTCATATTTAATTGCATAATCCTGAATTTCTGCTAGCCAATTTTCAAAAGGTGAAGCGCCCTTTGTATAAATATAATTACCATCATAAGATTTCTTAGCAGCATTCTTTTCATTTGTACTAATTACAAACGCGGGATCCCACTCTATACCAAGTATCCAAGCAGAGATATAATTTGAGACATCGTGTGTGTACTTTCCGCTGGCAAAACCTCTTTGTTCTTTAAGTTCAGCATTTCCATGAATTATATCAATTAAATTTTTAGTGTCTTCCTTAACCGTATCTAATATTTTTTTATCAAAGGCATCTCCAATTGAGGCCATATCTTCTTCATTAACCCAAACTCCCTGCATAACATATATAGGATTAAAATTTTTCTTGTTATATTCATATAAGGCCTCATAAAATTCAGGTTTAAGAGTTGTATAGACTCTTATAGTATTTGAATTCATGTTACTTATTTCCTTAAACCAATCAAGGTATTCTTCTTTTGTTAATGCTAGTTCACCTGGGAAGTGTCCTGGCTTTCCAAGTCCAAGATTTACCCCTTTAATAAATTCTTTTTTCCATCTTCCATATTTATAGATATAAAAACTCTTATTATCTGCTTTTGCAATATAAGCAACATCATTTTTGAATAGAGAAGTCTTATCTCTAATTACTGGCGCTATTTTTATTCCTATAACAATAAAAACTATGATTAGTGTAACCGTTAAAAAATACTTTTTCATATAAACCTCCAAATGCTATTGAAGAATTAATATATAGTTTCCCATGTTACAAAAAGTTTATCCTTTTAAGCAATATAAAAAGGGAAGTCATTATAACTTCCCTTCTGTCATACTTACTTATATTACTTTTAATTAATTATAAACTATGTTTTATATAAAAGTTTATATATATTATAATTTACCTTAACCTTCTTAATATATTTATCTGTTTCACCATAGGGAATGTTATGCAGATTCTTCCCATCCTTTGATATGTCGGAGTTATTTAGCCATTTACTTACATTACCTCTTCCTGCATTATATGCTGCCAAAACTAATTCAGTTGTACCAAACTCCTCTTGTAAGTTCTTTAAATACCAGCAACCCATTTGTATATTCTTTTCTGGATCAAATAAATCTTCACTTTTAAAGTTAATATCATTCATTGACTTTGCAATCCATTCAGCTGTTGGTTCAGTCAATTGCATTAACCCAATGGCCTGTTTCTTAGAAGCAACGTCTTTGTTAAACTTACTTTCAGTATTAATTACAGACATCACTAAATATGGATCTAAGCCATTTTCTTTTGAATATTTCAAAATATAATCCTTATATTTAAGTGGATATAAAGTATTATATATAATTTCTCTTGAAATCAATACAATAGCTATTAGAGTCAAAACTACTATAAATACTCTCTTTACTTTCATTATTGTCTCCCATAGAATTATTTATAACTATTTAATATTTCAACTAAATCTTTTACCTGTACTGCAGTTGATGCTATATCTTTTGAATTATCAACAATTATGTTTGAAAAATCCTTTTTCTTGTCTAAATTCATCTGTGAATTTATTCTTTGAAGAGCTTCACTTTGATTTAGCTTATCTCTCTCCTTAAGCCTTGCAATTTGAGTATTATGGTCTACCCATACTAGAATTACTAGGTCCATTGACTCATGAAGTTTATTTTCTATTAATGTTGGAGCATCCAAAATAACTATTTTCTCACCTTTTTTTTCTTTTTCAAGAAATGCTAAATCAATTTCTTTTAATATATATGGTAGAATTATCTCTTCATACTTTATTCTTAGTCTTGGAAACCTAAAAATATGATTACCAAATTCTTTTCTTCTAAATTCTCCTCTCCAGTCAAAAAAACCTTCCCCAAATTCTACTCTTACTCTTTTTAATATTTCGGGATATTTTTTAAGTACATCCTTAGCTATTGTATCTGCATCTATTATCTTAAATCCTGATTCTCTTAAGAATCCTGAAACTGTACTTTTTCCTGATGCAATTCCTCCAGTTAGTCCGACCTTTAACATTTTACTCACTCCTATTTTGCGTCATACCAATTGTGACCAACATTCAAGTCAACTTCTAAAGGAACACTTAACTCTAAAACATTTTCCATTTCTGTTTTTACTAGTTTTTTAACTTCCTCTAGCTCATTAGGCTTAACGTTTAATATAAGTTCATCATGAACTTGTAATATTAATGTACTCTTTAAATTCTTTTCTCTAAGTTTGTCATAAACTTTTATCATAGCTATTTTTATAATATCTGCAGCACTTCCTTGAATAGGTGCATTCATAGCTAATCTTTCCCCTAACGCCTTCAATATCTTATTTGAAGCTTTTATTTCAGGTATAAATCTTCTACGATTTAATATTGTATGAACATACCCATCTTCGTTTGCTTTTTCTATCACTCCATTTAAATATCCTTTTATTTTAGGGTATCTATCAAAGTATATACTCATATATTCGCCTGCTTCTTTTTTGGTAATACCTAAATCTTGTGCAAGCGAAAAATCAGAAATACCATATACTATTCCAAAATTAACTGCCTTTGCTCTCCCTCTCATTAAAGAAGTTACTTCTTCTAATGGTACTTTAAAGACTTCTGATGCAGTTTTTGTATGGATATCTATATCCTCTTTAAAGGCATTTATCATATTATCATCTCCAGACATATGAGCTAGCACTCTTAACTCAATTTGAGAATAATCTGCAGATAGAATTAAATCATCATCATTATTTGGTATGAATACTTTTCTTATTGCTCTACCCATTTCATACTTTATAGGTATATTCTGAAGATTAGGCTCTGTTGAACTTAATCTACCAGTTGTTGTAACTGTTTGGTTAAAACTTGAATGTATATGTCCATCTGCATCTATAACATTCTTTAACCCTTCAATATATGTTGAATATATTTTAGATATTTGTCTAAAATAAGTAATTTCCTTAATTATAGGGTGTTTATCTACTAGTTTCTCTAACACCTCAGCATTAGTTGAGTAACCAGTTTTAGTCTTTTTAACTGGCGGTAAATCTAATTTTTCAAATAATATTTTACCTAGCTGCTTAGGTGAATTTATATTAAATTCTTCACCAGCTAATTCATATATCTTAGCTCCTGTCTCTTCTATCTCCTTTTTAAATGTGACTGAAAGCTCTTCTAACATATTTTTATTTACTTTAAAGCCCTCACATTCCATAGCTGATAGAACATCTGCTAATGGAAGCTCTACCTTATAGTAAAGTTCCTCCATATCATCAGCCTTTAACCTTTCTATAAATATATTAGAAAGTTCTTTTAGATAATGAACTCCATCAGCTTTTATTTCTTCTTGTGAACCTTTTAGTTCCTTACCTAAATATTCCCCAATTAAAACTTCTAATGGATACTTTCCTTTTGAGGAATCTATTATATATGCTGCTAATTCCACGTCAAATTCTATTGATTTAGGTTCTATATTAAACTTTCTTAAGACAGTTAGTGTATTCTTTATTCCATATGAGTATTTAATTATAGTATCATTTTCAAATATTTCCTTAAGTAGTTTAATATAATCATCTCTATTTTCTTTTTCAATATCTAATGCTTTTACTTCATAATCTCCAAGCTCTGTACTTATAAATAATTTCTCTATATTAATTTTTGAATATAATTCTGAATCTACAAGTTGAGATACTATATATACTTCTTTTTTGATACTTGAAACAAGTTCCTTAAAGCCTTTTAAACTATCTATATTTTTAACTGGAATTTTCTCAACTTCCTCTTTTTCTTCAGCAAGTTCAAATCTTCCCAATAAGGATTTCATGCCAAGTCTTAGGAATAAGTTTCTTACTTCAACATTATTAATATGCTCTTTATATTTTTTATCTTCCCAAGTGAATTCAACTGGAACATTTCTTATAATTGTGGCAAGTCTCTTGCTAAACACTGCATCTTCTCTATGATTTTCTAGGTTTTCTTTAATCTTCTTACCACTAATTTCTTCTATATTATCTAAAACATTTTCTAAAGTTCCATAGGTTTGAATCAATTTATAAGCAGTCTTTTCACCTATACCTGGAACCCCTGGAATGTTATCTGATTTATCTCCCATTAATCCTTTTACATCAATAAATTGAGTTGGAGTTACTCCAAAATCCTCTATCATTTTTTTATAATCATATATTTCTTTTTCTGAAACACCCTTTTTAGTGATAATTATCTTTGTTGAATCAGAAGCTAGTTGCAGTGCATCTCTATCTCCTGTCAAAATATAAACTTCCTTATCACTTTCTTCTCCTAGTTTTGAAATAGTTCCAAGCAGGTCATCTGCTTCAAAACCATCTAATTCAAAAACAGGTATGCCAAGAAGAGCCAACATGTCCTTCACAACTGGAAATTGCTCTGCTAATTCATCTGGCATTCTTTTTCTACCTGCTTTATAATCAGTGTATTCTTCATGTCTAAATGTAGGCGCTTTTCTATCAAAAGTCGCTATTATGTAATCAGGCTGAATTTCATCTTCTATCTTAAAAATCATATTTGCAAATCCATAGATCGCATTAGTATGTAGCCCTTCACTATTAGTTAGTGGTGGTAGTGCATAAAAAGCTCTATTCATGATTGAATTAGAATCTATAAGTAATACTCTTTCCATAACTTCCTCCATATTATATAAACACTTTTTCATTATAATTATACTATTTTTCTTGGAAAACTTCACCTTAGTATTATTAATTTTAACACATATAGATTATAATATAACCATATAGAAAAATATATTTTACATTTAAGGAGTATAAACATGGAAAATTTATTAAAAAAATATGCTTTGTTAGCTGTAAAGACCGGAGTAAATATTAAGAAAGATCAGTACTTAGTAATCAATTCTCCAATTGAATGTGCTTTCTTTGCAAGACAAATAGCTGAAGAAGCGTATAAGTTAGGTGCAAAGCAAGTAATAATACATTGGAATGATGAAAAATTCGCAAGAATAAACTATACCTATGCCTCAATAGAAACACTAGAGGATATACCAAATTGGATAGTTGATTCGTATCTATCCTATGCAAAAAAGGGGGCTGCATTCCTAAGCATTTCTGCTTCTGACCCTGAAAACTTAAAAGGGATAGATGCAAATAAGATTTCTGCTTCAATGAAAGCAAGACAAATAGCTTTAAGGGAATACTCTGACTTGCTTATGAGCAATAAGTGTCCTTGGAGCATAGTTTCAATCCCAACTACAGCATGGGCTAAAAAAGTTTTTTCAAATGTATCTGAAGAAGAAGCTGTTTCCAAGCTATGGGAACAAATTTTTAAAATTGTCCGCATAGATAAAGATGATCCTGATAAAGCTTGGGACGAACATTTAGCTAATCTAGATGAAAAGATGAATTATCTCAATGAAAAGAATTTTAAGCTACTACACTATACAAATTCTTTAGGAACTGATTTAAAAATTGAACTTCCTAAAGATCATTTATGGTGTGGTGGTGCAGATAAAATGTCTGATGGAAGAAGCTTTGTTGCAAACATGCCTACAGAAGAAGTCTTTACTCTTCCATTAAAGACTGGAATAAATGGTAAAGTCGTTTCCTCAATGCCATTAAACTATAGTGGAAACTTAATTAATAACTTCTCTCTAACCTTTAAGGATGGAAGAATTGTTGATTTTGAAGCTAAGGAAGGCTATGAAACATTAAAGCACTTAATAGAAACAGATGAAGGCTCCCATTACTTAGGGGAGGTTGCTCTAGTACCATATGATTCTCCAATATCAAATTCTGGTGTAATATTCTTCAATACACTATATGATGAAAATGCTTCTTGCCATCTTGCTATAGGTAAGGCATATCCATTCTGTCTAAAAGATTCTGATGGATTATCAAAAGATGACCTAATGATGAAAGGGGCAAATGATTCTTTAGCTCACGTAGATTTTATGGTTGGAACTAAAGACTTAGATATCGTTGGTATAACGAATTCAGGAGAAAAAATTCAAATATTTAAAAACGGAAACTGGGCTTTCTAAAAAAGAAGAGGCATTGCCTCTTCTTTTATTTACAGCTACTATAAACTTATATAAAAATCTTTCGCTACATTTCTTCTATAACTTTTAGTATAACTTATCTGAAGGATTTTTCTAGTTAGGCTGAACCTTTCCATAATATTTATTAACAAATTTGCTAGAATGCTATTTATTCCGAACATGGCGCAGAAAAGAAATATATTTAATATCCATGATAAACCGTATTTTTTATCCATATTAAAAATTATAAAGAGTGGAATTAATTGAAAAAGAGCATATATAGTTAATTTTATAATT
The DNA here is from genome assembly GCF_016765615.1 of Clostridium paridis. GTDB lineage: Bacteria > Bacillota > Clostridia > Clostridiales > Clostridiaceae > Clostridium_T > Clostridium_T paridis. Next base: position 19,929 of record NZ_JAESWA010000004.1, read on the forward strand.
GATAATTGAATTGATTTCTTAGGACACATATTAATACATCTTTGACAACTCTCACATTTCCAATTCCATTTTGGTTTACCTTTATATATTTCAATAACTTCTGCTGGACAAATATTTTTACATTTTGAGCAGTTAATGCATGAATCATCTGCAATATATGTTCTCCCTAAAAATTTACGTCCAAGCTTATTAAATATAATAAAGATAATCCATGAGATAGCTAATATCATGATATTTCTATTCTTAAATCCAGTTACATTATTTATAAGCTTTTTTGCAATTTTCCGTGACTCTACTTCAGCTTCTCTAAATATCTCTTTTTGCTTTTCTTTTGTTTTAGGATTGAATATTTGAGTCCAATTATAATTATAAGTAACCATATCAGTTAATATTACTTCGAAACCTTTTTTAGCTAAAACTCTTTTTATATGGAATAAAGATTGTCCTTCGAATCCCGCCGATGTACACACAATTGCTGCATTACTATTACTAGGTGTTCTTACTTTTGAAATGTATTTAAGCATTATTTCAGGAGTTCCGAATCCATATATAGGATAACAAAATATATGCAATTTATAATTATCTAATTTCCTATCATTTTCTTTTTCAATATTAATTATATGAACTTCATATCCGTTTCTACCTAACTCATCAGCTAATAACATAATCATATTATGCGTGTTACCAGTTCCTGAAAAATAATGAATAGCACATTTATCCATAACTATTCTCCTATTTTTGATTGCTTAATAATTTATCTAAATATACTGATTTTAATTGTTTACTCGCCATAGCTCTATTAATTGGTGGAAGCTTTAAGATAGAAGAAAAAACTGCTGCCATCGCTCTATGACTTGCTAATGCTTTATTATCAAAAAGAAGCTCTTGAAGCTGACCTTTTTCAATAGCTTGTAATACTATTCTATGAGTTGTATTTACTGGTGTTATTATCTTTTTTTCTCTACTTTTTAAACTAATACTCTTTTTAGGACAGTTCCTTACACAAACTCCGCAGCCAAGGCATATATTCTCATCCACTTTTGCCTTCTTAGATATAGAATCTACCTTTATAGCTTCAATAGGGCAAACCTTTGAACACTTTCCACAACCTACACAGCTTTCGTCATCAACTTTAGGCAAAAAGGCTGTTGTTTGAATTGGATTTGCATAACCAAACTTTTTAACAGCTAACATCCCCTCACAGCAGCAACCACAGCAATTACACATAAATAAGGAGCCCTCTCTCACGTTTTCACCACACTGAACTAAATTATGCTCGTACGCCATATTTAATATGTCCAGTCCTTCTGCAGCATCTATAGCTCTTCCATAGCCGTTTTTACTCAATGAATAAGCTGGATTGCCAAGGGTGATACAAGTTTCCATGGGAGCATCACACTCTTTTCCTAAGTGCTGCATTTTATGTCTGCAAAAACACATACTTACAGTAATGAATCTTGCATTTTTTATCACATTACTAGCTCTATCATAATCCATTATTTCAAGTTCATTTTCTCTGGAAAGAACTCCTTCTTGCACAAATGCTTTTCCAAACTTTGTTTCTGTTCCAAGAAATAAATCTTTAATAAAATCCTCTTCCACATTTAAATACTGATAGTAAAGTTCTGATAATGTCTTCTGATCAATATCACCTCTAGTTCTCATAAGCGAGAATTCAAAAAAACCTAACATTGGAGGAGGAAGACAATACTCTTTTTTCCCATCATAATCAATATCTAAAATAATAGCTTTTGAAGCTAATTTTTGAAGAATATTTTCAGTCTGAACTTCATTCATTTTCCAAATATAACTTGCTGTTTTAACTGTAAAAGGTTTAATAGGTAGCATTGCAACTAATTCTGCTTCTTTTTCTGTAAAAAGCATACTAAGTATTTTATATAACGTTTGAGATGGTGGTGCCCCCTGAGGGAATCTATTAAGCCTTTCCTCTAGCCTTTTATAGGCATTTTTATTCGAAATATGAGACATTAACTTACACCCTTTCTATTCAACTTTCTGCCTAATTACTTCTAAAATTTTGTAGTTCTTTATAAATATTACTATAAATTACCTGATTAGTGTTGTCTATAGACTTGAGTAATAAACGTAAAAATAGTAGCATTCTATTTTTATAATGCTACTATTTTTTATCTTCTATCTTAAATTTATCTTTATTGCTTGATCTTTAAAAACATTTAAATCTGTATCCTTAGCTCTATAAAGCTTAACATAATCTGAATAGTCATTATTATCATCTTTGTTTAAATAAAAAGTTGAAGTATATATACCTGTGCTTCTATCTAGATGTTCTTCATTATACCCCGAAGGTTTCTCTAATTCCTTATCATTTTTATCAAAGAACTTAAAGAAATTATATGGTGTTACTACCCCATTTTTGCGATAACTGATTTTAATTTGTGTTTTATAAAATTTAACATTTTCTATAGTCAAACTACCATGTTCACTTAATTTTATTGTCTCAGGTAACTTGCTTATATTTAAATGTTCACTTTGAGTGTCTTTTGAATTGAACTTAAAATGAATAGGTACAATATTAAAATATTCACTATTCTTATTAATACCCAAAAACTCAAAAGTAATAATAGTCTTTCCATTCGAGGTTTCATTTATATTACGATTAAATATTGTAGAATAATTTCCTTTATCATCAGTTATTGCAAAATAATATAATAAATAATCTTTAATATTTGAGTCACTTGTTATTACTATTTGATTTCCTAAAGGAGATATAATTACCTTGTCTATTGTTATTTCTCTATTTATATTATCTCCTAAATTAATACTAGTCTTAATATTTGGTTTAATTATTTTACTATCTATAGCCACTTTACTTTTATCTACATCTGTCTCTATCTTCCAGGTCCCTTTTGTACCTAATATACTCTCAGCTAATATCTCAAGCTTAAATTTATCCTTTAAGTTCACGGAAGATATATTTACTTTTTCCATTCCTTTAAGAACTCTATCAGATTCAAAATATGCTTCACAATCATCATTTGCACCAAACTCTAAAGCTCTACCATCTACTTTATATTTTATATTTGCTTGATTGAAAAATGCTGACAACTCATCTGTAGAATCTTTTTTTTCAATCTCCTTATCACTTTCCACTGTATAAAAAACATATATAAAATTATCATCTACAGCTATATTATCAACAGTAAACTTAATTCCTTTATCTTTAACTGCTATTCCTATAGGATTGTTCAATGCTTCAAACCTTACTTCATCTCCAGAAAACTTCGAATCATTATTTCCCTTGAAATATCCTATAACATTATTAACTGCAGCTTTTACGCTAGGTGAATTAAACGAAATACCTATTATGAAAATTAATAAAACACACGCTACTGCTATAAACTTTTGTGTATTTACTTTTCTCTTCATTTTCACAGAACCATCAGGTAAATTTTGCATTAATGTACATATCTTATTATCGAAATTTTTAGGAACTGCCCACTTTTCATTGTTTATATTCTTCTTAATTATCTCGTCAAAATCACTCATTTAAATCACTCCAATCAGAATCTTCCAATATAATTTTCAACTTCTTTTTTGATCTACTAAGCCGTGATTTTACCGTACCTTCAGAAACATTCAGAATTTTACTTATTTCACTTATACTCATATCTTCATAGTAAAATAGTGTCAATATTATTTGGGAATCCTTGTCCAACTTATTTATATAATTTATCATATAACCTTCATACGCATCTTCATAGGATAGGTTATATTTCTCCATATTCTCTTGTAGTTCTACTCTCTTACTCTTATTGTAAGTTCTATAGCATTCATTTATAAGGATTCTCATAATCCAAGCTTTAAAATTCTTTTTATCTTGTAGTTTGCTTAAGTTTTTAAATGCCTTAAATATCGTTTCACTTACTACATCTTCTACATCCTGCTCATGTTTTAGTATTCCTTTTGCTACTCTATATAAAGAAATTTTTTGCTCAAAAACTAATTCAACGAATACCTCTCTAGTTATCTCTTTAACTCGTTCTCTTTTAAAATTCGTATTATATATGTTAATAATACCTTCTGTCATTCCCACATCTCTTCACCTCCTACACTATTTAGATAAATAAGCACACTAAAAGGTTCCATGTTCCATTAAATATATTATTTAGCATACAAAAAATCATTATATTTGTAAAATTAGTACTCTTCATTATGTTTAACTGAAAATTACTTGAATTTACTAAAAAATAGTCTAAAATGTTATTTATAGTTATAATAAGAAATTTTCTTAATCACATAATAAGGGGGCAAATAAATGTATAGTTTTAAAAATGATTATAGCGAAGGAGCTCATCCAAGAATATTAAATACTCTTTTAGAATCTAATCTTGAACAAACAGAGGGTTATGGTGAGGATAAATATTCGCTAAAAGCCATAGAGATATTGAAAAGTAAGATTCAAAATGATAATATAGATATCCACTTTTTTGTAGGTGGTACTCAAACTAACTTAACTGCTATTTCCGCATTTCTAAGACCTCATGAAGCAGCAATAGCAGCAAATACTGGCCACATCCTTGTTCATGAAACTGGTGCAATTGAAGCTACTGGTCATAAGGCAATTTCTGTAACTGTACCAGATGGGAAGCTAAGGCCTTGCGACGTTCAATTAGCCTTAGATGAACATACGGACGAACATATGGTAAAACCTAAACTTGTTTATATATCAAATTCAACAGAAATAGGTACCATATATTCTAAAACAGAACTTGAAGACTTAAGTAATTTTTGTAAAGAGAAGAAACTAATTTTATTTTTAGATGGCGCTAGACTTGGCTCAGCTTTATGTTCAACAGATAATGATTTAAGTTTATCTGATTTAGCTAGATTAACAGATGCTTTTTACATTGGCGGCACAAAAAATGGAGCACTTTTAGGAGAAGCATTAGTTATATGTAATGACTCTTTAAAGGAGGATTTTAGATTTCATATTAAACAAAAAGGGGCTATGCTTGCTAAAGGCAAAGTCTTAGGAATACAATTCCTTGAGTTATTTAAAGATGATTTATACTTTGAATTAGCAAGCCATGCTAATAAAATGGCTGATTTATTAAAAGAAGGAATAGATTCTATGGGCTATAAGTATCTGATTGCTTCACCATCGAATCAAATATTCCCTATATTCCCTAACTCAGTTATTGAAAAGCTTAAAGGAAACTACTCTTTCATAGTATGGTCAAAAGTAGATGACAACTTTTCTTCTATTAGACTTGTAACTTCTTGGGCTACTAATGAACAGGCCGTTAAGGACTTTATACATGATTTAAAAACTTTATCATAACAAATAGTAAGTGCAGCCTAATCCTATTAAGCTGCACTTTTTCTATATATTATTTTACTTTAAAACTTCCGCAATCTGTTTGTTGAATATTATTTGCTTTATTATTGTGTTTTACAATTTGAATCTTGTCTAATGAACAAAATTGTTCCTCTTCACTGTGAAATTTGCATTCAGTAACTATACAGCCTATGCTTCTATTTTGATTCATGACAATTTCCTCCTCAAAGTTTATTTTCATATATAGTTTAAACCATAAAGTAAAATTTATTCTATCTTAAAAGAACACTTCATTTACCGTACATGGTAAATAAAGTGTTCTTAATTTTATCTTTTTACTTTTGTTCCAAATAACTTATCCCACATTGCAAGTGCTTCATTAAAATTAGTAGTATCTAATTGAGTCGTACTTGGCAGAGTTTTTATGGAATCTTCATATGACTCTCTAATAGCTGGCTTTATTTTATCTTGACTTGCCTGAGGCGCCATAGAAAGTGGAACATCTTTTATAGAAGGACCTGGATAAAAATATCCACTATCATATGTTATAGCTTGCATCTTTGGCGTCATTAACCATTGCATAAGCTTTAATGTAACTTCCTTTTGTTCATCACTTAATCCTTTTGGAAGAACCATATATTGAGTATCTCCAACTAAGGTCGTATTATTTAACATAAATCCTTGATAACTTTTCGGAATTCCATCAGTAATTCTTTGATTCATATCCCATCCGAGCTGACTTGATACAATCGATCTTTTTCCATTTTTTAATTCTGCAAAAGTAGTTCCAGTTTTAGATGGATAATAATCTATGTAATTATTTAGCTCACTTAAAAATGCCCAAGTTTTATCCCAAGTCTTTGGATCCTTAGGATTTGAGTCTCCTAAGATATATGGTAAGCCTTGTAGAAAATTTCTTCCTGGCCCTGAACTAGCAGGTCTTGCATACGTAAATTTTCCTGGATTTGCTTTTGCATACGCGATTAACTCTTCTGGAGTTTTTGGCACATTGGACACAGCATCTGGATTATAAGTGAACATAGGTCCACTAGGAGAATAAACATATGGTATTCCATATCCTTTTACTAAGTCATATGCAGCTTTTGCTCCACTTTGATAATTGCTTTCTAAATTAGGAAAATTGTTATTATATTTTGGCATAAGCTGTTCTATAACATCTCTATCAATACATGATGCAAGTCCATCAATACCTGTAAAAATTAAATCTGTCTGCATATCTTCAGCTAACAGCTGTGCCTTTAATAAAGATGGTGCCTCTAATGCTGTTGATTTTTTTACAACAACGTCTCCTATCAAGCCTGGGTTCGCTGCTTTAAATTGATCGATAGCATCACCAACTAACTGCATACTTCCAGATATATCAATTATATTTAAAGTAATTGGTTTTTTAGTTTTTGTAGTATTTTTAACACCACAACCAGTAAAAAGTGTAACCACAAATGCTATTACAATCACAATATTTAAAATTTTAAATTTTTTCATAATCATCCTCCGTTTTAATCATAGTTTTTACTACTAAAATCATTCAAACAATTAAATACCTTAATTAAATTGCAAACTTTGTAAATATTACAATTTAAATCTACTTACTTCATTCATCATAGAGTTTGTTAACTCTGATAAAGTCTGAGCTGAAGATGCCACTTCACTAAAGGATGCATGTATTTGCTCTACAGAAGCTGCTATTTCCTCTGCTGAAGCTGCATTTTCTTCTGATATTCCTGAAACATTTAATGTCTTTGAGATAATATTATCTTTTTCAATATTAATACTATCAATAGAACTTTTAATGTTTTCAACTCTAGGCAATATGGTATTAATTGCTTTAAAAATTAAAGCAAAGGATTTTATTGATTCTTCTATAAGTGCTGATTGTTTTACTAAGTTGTCTTTACCTAAATCAGTAGATTTAACTGCTACCTGTGCTTCACTATTAATGCTAGAAATTAACCCACTTATGCTTTTTGCTGATTCTTTAGATTGTTCCGCTAATTTTCTTATTTCTTCAGCAACTACTGAGAATCCTTTTCCGACCTCTCCTGCACGCGCAGATTCAATTGCAGCATTTAATGCTAATAAATCAGTTTGTTCCGCAATAGAATTAATCATGTTTGTAATTTCACTTACTTGTCCAATTCGGTCATCTAGCTCTACTACTTTATTTCTTACTGTATCAAAGGAAGCATTTACTGTACCAATCGAATCAGATAGAAATTTTAACTTTGAATTACTTTCTTCAGACATTGTACTTATATTAAGGATATTAGTATTAACTTCATTAATTGATGAAATCATTTCATTTAATGAGTCTGCGAAATTATCTAAAGAATCTTTAACTTTCATTAAATCACTAGATTGGTCATTAGCAGCCGTAGCTACCTCTTGAACCGCTGCATTTATTTCTTCTGCTGAAGATGCCATTTCATCAGATGCCTCTAGCAAATTACCAGCTTGTATATTTACAACATTAGTTGAGTTCTTTACAGTTTCAAGCATTTGTGAAGTATTTAAAATTGTCTTACTAAGTGATGCCTTCATCATGCCAAATTCATTCTTCATATCAGAATCAATTTTTATACTAAAATCACCTTGTGCAACCTTATTTAATTCCTGTATTATTTCCTTCATAGACTTTCTAATTACCTTAATTATTTGATAAGAAACACCCATCATCAAAATGAAGCCAATTACAAAAGTTGCAAAGAAAATCACAGTACTTCTTGCATATAAATTAGAATTATCAGTATTTAAGGTGTTTGCCATATTTGAACTATATTTAACTAAGTTATCAAGGAAAAGCTGTATCTCATTTCCTAATTGATTGAACTTCTCTAAGTCAATTCCATAAAGCTTATTCCCTTTTTCAAGCTCTTTTACCTGAGCATAATATTGAGTATAATCTTTTTTAAATTCTTCTAAATTGTTTTTCTCTATGGTACTTAAGGAAAACTTTTCATATTCCACAACCATTTTATTCATGGCATCATAATCAGTATCAACTGCAGCAACATCATCATTATTAAAATCTGCAATAGATATTCTATTAACATTTAGCCTTATTTTAGCGAATGTTTGTCTAATTTCTTCTGTCTTTACTATCCTCACTAATGCCCCCTCATACATTTGTGTGGAATTCTTGTTAATCGTTTTCATATTACTGTATCCAACTATTGCTATAGATAGTGATACAATTGTAGATAAAATAACCATTAAGATAATACTGTTAATTACTTTAATATTTTTCAGCATATATTTTTCCTCCCTTATACAGTAATACTCATATTCTCGATATTTTTTCTACAAACTTGACAAGAGTATACAATGTAATTTATGGAAAAACGTTTAGTTTATATATTTTAAACTAAACGTTCCAAAACATTATATCTTCAAATATTATCTCAAGTACAATTTTTACTTTTTGAATTTTGAGCTCTCCACCTTTCCATTTAATTACAATTAAAACAACTCGAATCCCCATTATATTGTTAATATATTAACGACATAATAATATCATATAGTATTAAGAAAAGATCTATCTTAATTACTCCAAAATCGCATGAATTGTACTAAATAACTTATCATCACTTAATGTTTCTCTCAAGGCATTTATGAAATAATCTATTTCATCTTTAGTAATTGTTAAAGGTGGCTCCACTTTTAGGACAGCTGGATTATTGCTTGCAATAGAAATTAATATAGCGTGCTCCTTAAATAATCTTCCAATTATTTTTCCCACAAAAAATTCCATAGTTGTTTTACTTTTAAGCTTCTTTAAAAACTCAAATTCAACCCCTATTAATAAACCTTGCCCTCTTACTGCTGATATTTGATGATATTCCATCATAAGTTCTCTTAATTTTAAGACAGTATAAGTACCTATTTCTTTTGCATTCTCACTTAACTTATCATCTCTTATAATCTCCAATGTTTTGAGGGCACTTATACACGCCATACTATTTCCTCCAAAAGTGGTTTCTAGAAGAGTTGAATTTTTTGCACTACCATAAACCGAATCCCATATCTTCTTTTTCATAGCAATGCATCCAATTGGTATGTATCCTCCACTTAATGATTTTGCAAGCAATAGTACATCTGGTACTACTCCCACTTGTTCATACATAAACATACTTCCACATCTTCCTATTCCTGTTTGAATTTCATCAAAGATTAACAATATATCTTCCTTGTTGCAAAGCTCTCTTAGTTCTTCTAAAAATCCTTCTGGTGGCAATATGATTCCTGCTTCAGCTTGTATTGGCTCTATTAATATTGATGTTACATCATATGAATCTACTAAACTCTTAACTTTCTTAATATCTCCAAATGGAGCTTCTAAAAAAGTTCCCTTTACATAATTATAATTTTTCTTTAGTTTATTTCCCATGGCTGCTATCGAACCTAAAGTTTTACCATGGTAGGCATTCTTGAAATAAATTATCTTACCTTTCTTATTTTTCATCATTGATAATTTTATAGCTTCTTCAACAGCTTCTGTTCCTGAGTTTGTGAAATGACAATTTCCTAATTCTCCTTTAGTAAGATAATTGATATTATTTGCTAGAATTCCATCGTAGATATTTACACTTTGTTCAATAAAATTCGGAGTATTAGAATGTTCAATTATAGTATTTAGAATTCTTTCATCATTATGTCCTATATTTAATGATCCGAAGCCTGCTATGAAGTCCAAATATCCCTTACCATTTTCATCATAAACTAGAGCTCCTTTTGCTTTATGAAATATCTTATCTATACCTATCGATTTCATAACTTTATAAAGCCCTTTATTATAATGTTCTTTAAATATTTCTTTTAGTTCCTCCTCTGAAATTTTATTTACTTCATTTAAATTAATATAGCTCATAAAATCCACCACCATTTTTATTGATATAAATATATCCTTATAGTGTGTCAAATATTAAAAATTATGAGTAATATAGACTAGATTGACTTTTACGAGGTTAAAAAATTGGAAAAGCTAATTAATGATTTAGAAAACATGTCAAGAAAAGATATAAAAGATAATTTTGAGTTTTTAGGCGAGGGTATTGCACGTAAAGTCTTTGCCATTGATGAAGATACCGTCCTTAAAGTATCTAAAGGAGAAGATGGATTTTACCAAAATGCTGTTGAGTACTATGTATTCTCAAAAGCATCGTCTTTAACTAAAACCATATTATGCCCTATTTTATATTACTCTCCTAGATATCTTATAATGAAAAGAGCTATTCCTCTTACAAAATTTCGTCGTCAAAATTCAATAGATGTTCCCAAGTTAGACGGACTTAATTGGATAAACACTCCCCTATACGAATTGAAAACCAAGTTTTTTCTCTTTGAAGAAGATCTATACCATACTGATTCATGGGGCATTATTGGTAATAAAATGGTATTAATTGATTACGGTTGTACCTCTTCATTTGGTGATTATTTTTATACTTTAATTTTTAAATTAAAAAAATTTGATGTTTATCCAATAGAAGAAGTCTAGTACAGAGAGTTACTAGACTTCTTTTATTAAAATCCTATGAAAAAAACTTAGGAAATACAAAAACAGATATTATAAATATTAAAAGAATAATTGAAATAATTATAGCTATTTTATTTCCAAAATTTAAAGTCCAGCCTACTCCAAATCTTTTCTCTACAAATATAGAAGGATCATTAGGATTATAATAAATTGATCCTAACTTCCAGTAAGCATCATCATCTATATTAGTAACATCATCCTCCGACTTTTCCTCTGTAGTATCCTTTAAATTGCTACCACCTTGACCATATTTAATATCTAAGGCAATTGGGGCTATTATTATAACTAAAAATAGTATGATAAGAATTGGTGTTAATTGTTTAAAGTTCACTGAAATTATATTTAATGAATTAAAATTTAGTAAAGTAATTAAAGTGGTAACTATTATTGCTAAACTATATATAAATAAAGAATTAATCTTTTTAAATTTATATAATTTCTGTGATGATGAAACTGGTTTAGCTGTATCTATTCTATTTTTACTAATTGCTATTGAATAGTTAGTAAAAATAAGCAAAACCACAACCCCCATCATTACTAAACCATTTGTTACAACAGCTCCTACAGACTTCTCAACAAAATTGTTTGCTGTTCCGTCTATCCCCCAATGAATTGCAATTTTAGCTGGCAATTCATCAAATTTCATAAGTGGTATGATTAAGTTCAAAAGTGCTACACCTAGAGGAATCAAAAACCAGTAAAATGGTAAAACTGCATCACTTCTTAATTTTTTTGACATTGTAGTATTTACATAAACCACTTGCTTCTTATTTTCCATTAAGTTATTTTCACCCTTATATTTTTTAACTTTATGATTTGCTCTTAAAAATATTAAGAAATATCCAATTATAAAAAGAAAGATAGTGATTATAAAAATACGTGGAATCATATTAATAGTATTTAATAGACAAAAGTATGCCGCTAATACTATTATAGTGAAGACAGTTAACTCTATAGTATATTGTTTAGTTATCCTTTCTATTTCTTTATCTTTAGCTCTATCTAATGGAATAAACACACCAAATATTAAATCTTTTCTTGTTAATTTTGGGGTAAGGATGAAGGTAATATATAATACACCAAAAATAATAATATTTATTATATTTGCAGTTAATAACTCACTCATAACAATTATCTCCTTAAATCTTATTTTTCATATTTTTCATATAACTTTTTGCATGTCCCAATAAATTCTTCCTTAGATATTCCAAAACAATAGGCTTCCGCAATAATATTGCTTAGTTCATCATTTAATATGCTAAGAGATCTATCATTTTTTCTTATTGGAATTGGATTTATGATAGCACCTTTTCGCCTGTCTATTGTAACAAAGCCCTCATCTTTTAATAAATTATATCCTTTGTTTACTGTATGAAGATTTATTCCAATATCCTCCGCCATCTGCCTTACTGATGGAAGACTTTCCTCTGGCTGAAGTTCACCACATGCAATACCACTAATAATTTGGTTTTTAAGTTGAAGATAAATAGGTGTTTCACTTTGAAAATCAATTCTAAGCAACATTCTAACCCTCCTTTTAATATCCTATTAGTTATATTAGTTATATTTGTTATATATAATATATAACAAATATAACTACTTGTAAAGAAAAAAGATCAAATAAATTATATTTTATTTGATCTTGAAACCCTCTATATTTTAATATTAATTTTTTCAGATAATAGTGGTGCTCCTACCCTATTTACAGATGGATATCTGTCTACATATTTTAAACCAAGTTCAAAAACTCTCCCCCAATAATCTTCTGGAATAGACTTTTTCTTTTTATCAATAGCCTCCGTATCATCTGATAAGAATTCTGCAATATTAGGAGTAAATCCTACCCATAATCCCATTGGATTTTCACCAGGAATTATGTCTTCATCATACTTATTTCCAGTTTTGTATGTGTTTAATGTTAACAATCTTGAACTTATCGTTAGTTTATATTCCTTAATTAAACTTTTAGGATAGGACAGTATTGTCACACAATCTAAATCCTCTGAATATGCTGCTATTAATAAAGGATTCAATGATACAACAATTGCAGGTTCAGGAAATCCACTTTGAAGTAACTTTTTAAATTTTTTTATTTTAAAATAATTTATAATACTATAGGGATGCATCTTACCTTTAAATAAATCTGCTCTTAAATATCTTAGTTTATCATTGGAAACAGTAATATCTTTATTGATATTACAATGATAATATTTTTTCATATCCAAGAAACTATCCTCCAATATTATTTTCTCTATAATATGTTTATTTATATACTTTTAAAAATATCATAATATTTACAATATTATTTCATTTTTATTCATACGCAAAAATATGTGGATTATTTTCTAAGAATATAATATACTAAAGGAGAATGATTTCTTAAGAACTTTAATTAATCCCTTAGGGAACATCAGTTTACTTACTAAGCAGTACTATTGCAGCACACAGTAGTACACAATGCTTTAGTATAGATTTTTACCCTTCATCAAAAGAGAGGCCCACATTTTACCCGTGTGAAAGCCTCTCTTAAATTTTGCCCATTTTTTGAATCTAAAATAATTATCTTTCTATTCTTTGGAATTGCATATTTGCTTTAAAATTGTTATCATAATATTGTTATTTTTTATTATAAAATTGGGGGGCTATACATATGAAAAACACAATAGTAACAAAATTTGGGGGGAGTTCGCTTGCAAGTTCAGAGCAATTTAGAAAAGTTAAATCCATTGTAACTTCTAATAAAGATAGAAGATTTGTAGTTCCATCTGCTCCTGGTAAAAGAGATAGCAAGGACTATAAAATTACAGATTTACTTTATCTATGTAATGCTCATGTTAAAACTTCTATTCCTTTTGATGATGTATTTAAACTAATAGAAGAAAGATACTGCAGCATTGTTAGAGACTTATCTATAGATATTGATATCAATATTCCTCTTGAAAAAATTAAAGAAGATATTAAGAATGGTGCTTCAGCTGATTATGCTGCCAGTAGAGGAGAATATTTAAATGGACTTATTTTGGCTAAATATTTAGAATATGAGTTTATTGATGCTGCTGAAATAATTGTATTTAACGAAGGTGGCACTTATGATCAAGAAAAAACAAAAATTAAGGTTGAAGAAAGATTATCCAAGGTTAAAAATGCAGTAATTCCTGGATTTTACGGAGCTAATGAAGAAGGTGAAATTGTTGCATTTTCTAGAGGTGGGTCAGATGTAACTGGCTCAATTATCGCTGCCAGCATTAACGCTAGTTTATACGAAAACTGGACTGATGTCTCAGGATTTCTAATGGCTGATCCTAGAATAGTAGATAATCCTAAGGCAATAGAAAAGATTACTTATAAAGAACTAAGAGAGCTTTCTTACATGGGTGCTTCTGTTTTACATGAAGAAGCTATTTTCCCAGTTAGAGAGGCTGGAATATATATAAATATAAAAAATACAAATAGACCTGAGGATCCTGGTACATTAATAGTTGATGATATACAAGATGTAAAAAATCATGGAAAAATTACTGGAGTTGCTGGAAGAAAAGACTTTACTGTAATTGCTATAGAAAAAGCTCTTATGAATTCTGAGCTTGGTTTTACAAGAAGAATTTTATCAATTCTTGAGTCTTACGGAATTTCCTATGAAAATATGCCTTCAGGGATAGATACTGTTTCTTTAGTAATTGCTGATTCTCAGTTAAAGAATAAAAAGGACAAAGTAGTTGAAGAAATTAAGAGACAATGTTCACCTGATTCTATTGATGTTTATCCAAATATGGCTGTTATAGCTACAGTTGGGCGCGGAATGGCCAAGGCTACTGGAGTAGCTGCAGTATTATTCTCAGCTCTTGCAAAAGCAAATATAAACGTAAGAATGATTGACCAAGGATCAAGTGAGATGAATATATTAGTAGGCGTTGCTACTTCAGATTTTGAAAAGGCCGTAAATGCTATATATGCTGCATTTGAAAAGTAATTAACAAAAAGTTCAACGCTTATAGATCTAAGTTTCTAAAATTGAAAGAAATGAAGAGCAGAAATCACCGATTTCTGCTCTCTTGTTTATATACTAAAATTATTTATATTCAGCCTCTTTGTAATTTTTACATTTGGTTCATTTGAAATATTTATACTGTAAGATTTGTTAATCCTTTTATAACATCACCTATTAACTTACTTTAAAAGTATTTTTTTAACTCTAGTCTTTCTTAAAACTGTAATTAGTGCTGCGGAGATTAATAAAGAACAAATAAATCTAATCATTGTATTTGCAAATAATATTGGAGCAAGCACTGAAAGCCATATCATTATAATTTGATGTGAACAATAGATTCCTATACTGTACTCTCTACAAGCTTTAGAAATTTTAGTTGAAATATTCTTACTGTAATTAATTGCCCAAATTAATATTAAAGGTGCTGCAATTATTGCTGACAGATACATATTAGCATCTTTAGCAACACCAGTTTTATTTAATATAAATGCTTCAACCAATAAAAGTATAATTGAAATTATACTTAGCAATCCTGCTTTTTTTATCTTTTTATTCAGTTTATATTTATTAATAATTGCACCTAAAGATACAAAAAGAATTGATTCTGTAACGCCTATTTGTGGCATCATAAATATTGATGTGTACCCTTTAATCAATGGATTTATCAATGTTGCTTGAAATAATCCATAATAAGTATCACCGGTTGTCCCAAATAGATATAATACAAATCCAATCAAAAGTAAAATAAATATTTTATCTTTTTTTAGTAATGGTGATATTATAAAAATAGTAATGATTAATGAGGATATATACCAGAGGCTTCCTGTTATTCCAACTAGTAATAATCTCTCAATTAGAATTATAGGAGGTGCTCCTAAACTACTTAAGACTATCGGAAATAATGCTATAATCTCTATAGTTACCCAAGAAAGATAAAGAATTAGTAATCTTTTCAATGTTGCTTTAGGCTCTTTTTTTAATTGAATTCGGTCAAATAAAAAATAACCTGAAACCATAAAAAAAAATGGTACTGCAAGTCTACTAATTCCCATGCTCGTTGCAATCCATAAATTTTCATTTATTGAGTGAAAAGCCATTGTGTGAATTGATACAACTGCAACAGCAAATAGCAATCGTAAAACATCAATCATTCCATAGTAACTCTTATTATTTGTTTCCATGATACAGCCACTCTCCTTAAAAAATCACTTTAATATTTTATTTATTTTTTAAAATACAAATCCTTCTATACCATATTTACGAAAACTATTTTCTGTTTTCTGACACTTATATGAGAAAAAATAATTTCAACAAAAAAACTATTATCGCAATCCCTCACGATAATAGTTTCCTATTAATTAAATCTTATTAAGCATATATTAAATATAAATGCTAAGCTTCTTCTCTATTCTACTGTTATGGCAGATACCGGACATTGTTCACAAGCCTCATTTGCGCTTGCTAACAAATCTTCTCCTAGTTCATTTTCGATTGCTTTTGCCTTTCCATCATCATCCATATCAAATACTTCCGGACTTATGGCAGCACACAATCCGCATCCTATACATGTATCTTTATCTACACAGGCTTTCATTCTAATCATCTCCTTTATATAAGTTTATGAGCAAATTTTACCAAAATATTTATATAAAATACGTAACTTTAGTTACCATGTTAATGAAAGTTATCTATATTTTTTCAGCTATCATTTTTCCAAATTCTTTACATCTATCCATAGCTTCATCATCAGGATTCCAAAGTTCCTTTATACCATCATTTATCATTTCAAAGCCAGCTTTTGTTAACTCCTCTGTTATTATCTTAACCGATTCACCACTCCATCCATAGCTTCCAAAGCCAGCTGCTTTTTTACCTTTAAATTCTAATCCTTTTATCATTTCTAATATTGAAGCAGTTGATGATAAAATACCCTTATTAATTGTGGATGATCCTACTAAAACGATTTTTGACTTAAATACTTCTGTAATTATATCGTTCTTATCTAGCTTTGATGAATTTAATTGTTTTATTGTAACATTTGTATTTACACTCTTTATTCCTTCTACTATAGCCTCTGCCATCTTTGAAGTTCCACCCCACATTGTATCATAAACTAATGTAATTTGATTTTCAGAGTAATCTTTTGCCCATTCAACATATTTTTCTACAATTTGAAGTGGTTTATCTCTCCATATTATTCCATGACTTGGACATATCATATCTACAGGTAAATTAAATCCTAATATTTCATCAACCTTCTTAACTACAAATTTACTAAAAGGTGTTAATATATTAGCATAATATTTAATTGCTTCTTGATATAGTTCAAATTGGTCTACAGTATCATTGTACATATATTCTGAAGCATAATGTTGTCCAAATGCATCATTACTAAACAATATATTGTCGCCAGTCATGTATGTAAACATACTGTCAGGCCAGTGTAACATTTTAGCTTCAATAAATATTAATTTGTTTTCTCCAATATCTAATGTATCTCCAGTTTTAACAGTTACAAAATTCCAATCCTTGTGATAATGCCCCTTCAATATTTTAGCTCCATTTTTTGTACAATAAATTGGAGTATCTGGAATCTCCTCCATTAAATCTAGTAATCCGCCACTATGATCTGGCTCTGAGTGATTTGCTATTATATAATCTATTTTCTTTAAATCTACTTCTTTCTTTAAGTTTGCAACAAATTCCTTAGAAAATGGACTCCAAACTGTATCTATTAGTACTGTTTTTTCATCCTTTATTAAATAAGAATTATATGAAGAACCCTTATGTGTAGAATATTCTTCACCATGGAATTTTTTAAGCTCCCAATCAATCTTTCCAACCCAAGTAACTTTTTCATTTAACTTAAAACTCATTTATATTCCTCCAATCGAGATTTTATTTTCTATGAGTTTATAATATAATTTTTTAAATTTGTTTTCTGTGATTCAAATCAATTTATAACTTTAATTTCCCTACTTTAGAAAATAAGGAGTTTTTAACAAAAAACTACTAAATTATAATGAATTAAATTGTAAATACTAACTATAGAGCTTTAAATTTATTAAATTGCATATACATATTTAAATGAAAATTTTGTCCTTGTGCTCTATATTAAAGGAGGTACTTATATGAAAAACGATAATAGAAGAACTTTTGAGAAAAAAGAATTTTTAAGAAATGGTTCAAAAACTCAAGATCAATGGTCCAAAAATCGTGAAAACACTACTTTAGAAAAACCTGCTTTAAATGAAAGTGCAATTGAAGCTCAAAAAAGGGGCTTTGAGTAAAAGGTGGTGAATTAAATGAGTGAAGCTAAAAAATCTAAAGATTTAAACAAAGTAACTAAAAAAGAAATAGCTATGGGTGAAAGAGGACCTTATGTAAGTGAAGTTCAGTATTTTGATACACCTGAAGATTATAATGATGCTTTCAAAAAATATTATCCAGAAAATAAAGCTCCTAAGCTATAAATATAACATGGTAAAGGATTACTAAATATCTTATTAGTAATCCTTTACCATGTTATACTAATTGTACATTCTTATATTCCATATATATCTGAGAATTCTATTTTAATCTTTTCATATAAATTACTGTATGTATTGTAATTTATAGCTTCAACTGCTACTTCATCAGAAATATTTCTAATAGGCAATTCAATAATAAATTCGCTACCAACTCCCAAGCTGCTTTTCACTGTAATTCTTCCATTGTGTTTATCAACTAAAGATTTAACAAGTGCTAAACCCATTCCACTGCCTTCATGATTTCTCGTCAACGACTTATTTACCTGCGTAAATTTCTCAAAAATCATATCCAGCTTATCTTCTGGTATACCTATACCTGTATCCTCTATTGAAATGAATATAGATTCTTCTTTCTCAAATACATTAACTATTATCTTTCCTCCTCCCCCAGACTTAGTGAATTTAACAGCATTTGAAAGAATATTTAATATAATATTTTCAATTTTTTCTGGATCTGCGGCAATAATCTTTTCTTTTAATTTAGAGTTAAAAATCACTTTAACCTCTATATCTTTAATATATTCCTCAACTTCTTCAGTGACCTCTCTTACTATGTCTACAATATCTATGTTTTGAAAATTTATATCATAATAATCTGTATCGACCTTAGTAACTTCAATTATATTATTAAATGTTCTCATAAGCCTATAACAGTTCCTTTTCATTGTGTCTAAATATTTCCCAACAAATTTGTTTTGAGATTTGCCAGGTATATTTGTTACTTCAATAAGCTGAATTGCAGATAAAATAACGTTAATAGGAGTCCTTAACTCATGTGAAATATTTGAAAAAAACTCTTTTCTAATATTTTCGTATTCCATATTCTCACAAATTAGCTTATTATTTTCCTCTATGGTATTCTTTAGATTTATCAAATCCTCCTCAATATTTCTTCTTTCTTGCATTTCTTTTTGAAGAGTTTCTTTTGCCACTAATACTTCTAAATCAACTTCTAACCTTTCACTAAGTATCTTAATAAGCTTATAATTATTTTCATTTGTAAAACTATCTTTATTTCCAATGGCGCAAATTATTCCGAATATTTCACCATCTGGCCACTTGATTGGAACCTCAAAATTAAATTCCTCAAATTCCAAATCTTGAGTTATAAACCTTTGTTTATTCTTAACAATAGTTTTGCAATAAAGCTCTGATAGAAACCTATTACCATCTCCTTTTTCATAAGGATTTCCGCCATTTTTATTGGTAATAAATACTTCCACCTTTTCATCTTTAATATGCTTAATAAGTGCTATAGGTATGTTGAGTGTTATGGCCATAATATCAACTATTTCTTGCCATTTGCTCATAATTGAGTCAGATATCTCTGGTCTTTTATTTGAAGTAATAGTCAATGTAATTGGTTTTTCATGTATGCTAGCTTTTACATCAGAACATCTCATAATAACCCTTCTTTCATATTAAAACCCATTCAGAATAAATCCAACCATGTCTTAAAGAGAGTAAATATCAGAAAACTCAATATTCATTTTTTCTATATTTTTTTCTTTCTTAAATTCATAATCTTTAGTATTCACTACATTAACTTGATGAAAACCTCCATCTATTAATACAGGTAAATGAACTAAGAATTCTGTACCTTTGGTGAGCTTACTTTTTACTTCAATAGTGCCACCATGCATTTCTACAAGACTCTTTACAAGGTTTAATCCAATACCACTCCCTTCTTTTTTCCTTGCTAGAGAACTTTCTACTTGTGTAAACCTATCAAATATAGTTTGAAGCTTATCTTCTGGTATACCACAACCAGTATCCTTTATAGATATAATTATTTCTGAAATTCTATCGTATATATTTACCTTAATACAACCATCAGCTTCAGTGAATTTTATAGCATTAGAAAGCAAATTTAAGATTATTCTTTCAATTTTCTCCTCATCACAACTAATGATTTTTTCTTCGACTTCAGTATCAAAAATTAATTCTATATTCTTACCTTTAAGGTACTCTACTACAGAAGATGAAATTTCTTCCACTATATTTATAATATCGCTATTTTTTCTATTTAATTTATAGAATCCTGCATCTATTTTTGTTATATCTAAAAAATTATTTACTAATCTTAATAATCTGTAGCAATTTTGTTTCATCAATTTCAAATAATTTTTTATCTTGGCTATATTTATTTTTCCTTCATCATCAGTATACATCCCTAAAACCTGTACAGAACTTAGAATTATATTTAAAGGTGTCCTTAATTCATGTGATATATTTGATAAAAAGTCTGTTTTTATCTTGTCATATTCCAAAGTTTTCTCAAGTAATAGTTTTTCCTCAAGCATCTTTAACTTTAATTCTTCTAATTTAATCTTATCAGTCACATCTCTTAATACTGAAATAACGCATTCTTCATTATCATATATTATCTTTCTTGAATTCACCTCTAAAAAAATTTCAGCTTCATTATAGTAATAAGAATATATTTGAGGTGAAAGAACATTATTATAAGTTATTAAATCCTTCAACCTAGCATCAATAGTATCATACCATTTGGAGTCAATTATCTTTTTAAACTCACTTCCTATCATATCCTTTGGACTCTTAAATCCACTTAATTTTGCTAAGTTTTCATTTGCGAATATGATTTTACCATCACAGTGAACTCCAATATAGTCAGGTAAGGTTTTTAATAATGTTTCATATTTTTTTTCACTCTCATTTAATTTTTGCTCAATATTTTTTCTTATAGTTATATCCTTAAATACAACTATTTTTTTATCTTCTCCTAGAGAATTAATGGAGCATTCAACTTGTATTCCTTTATTTCCTTCACTTAATATATTGGTTTCAAAAAAACAAGGTTTCTTATCTACTTCAAAATTTTCCACTCTTCTGATAAATTCATCTCGATAATCCAAGGATATAAATTCGCTAATTTTTCTCTTCATAACGTTATTTATATCTACTTCGCCTAATAATTCTGATGCTTTTTTATTTAGGGCCTCTATCAAATTATGATTAGTAACAAATATACCTATTTGAATCTCATTAAATATACTTCTATTTAATGCATCCCTTGTTATATACTCATTTCTTATATTTTCTTCTTTCTTTTTTTCATTACTTATTTCCTTAATTATACTTAATACTATATTATTCTCCTCACTCCCAATATTTACAGAGAAGACTTCAACTTGAAATTCGTCACCATTCTTACAGCAATGGATATCTTTAAAAAGCTTTCCTTCTTCTAATAATCTTAGTATTTGATCTTCACCATTTTTCTTAATCTTTTTACTTATGTCATAAATTGAAAAGTTAGCAATTTGTTCACTGGTATATCCATATCTTCTTAATGCCACTTCATTTGCTTTAAGAATTTCACCTGTTGAAGGACAAATAAGTAACATAATTTCATTTGAGTTTCTAAACATATTTTCTAATATTAAATTTGAATTCAAGTACTTACTCATATCTTCAAAATCCATGTATATACCACCTTCATAAATGTTTGATTATTTTTGTTACCTCATTTTATAATTTCAACTAATATTTACAAAATCCTCCTCTTATATTAAATTTTTATTAATAATTACTTGTAACAAAAAAAGAACTAAATATAATTTTATGATTATTTTAGTTCTTTCAAACGATTAGTTTACTGCAGTTTTATTGTTATCTTCAATATAATTATTTATAACTTTTTCAAAACTTAAGACATCTTTCATTTCGCAAAAGCCAATTATTACTCTAAATCAATCGCTTCTTCATTTTCTAATGATCTATACCAGATATTATTTCTTATTACATCATTTCTATTTCTATCAACTAGAATAATATTTAGACCTTTTATAGAATCTAGTCTTAACTTTTTTTGATATTCTTTCTTTATATTTCTTATGCTGTTATTGTTCTCTTCTGTATAATGTAATATCACTATTGTTTTATTATAATCTTCTATTAATTCTCTGAACATCCCATTAATATGTCCATCGTCTGAATTAAAGCCAAATCCGACTATACAAATAATATCTGCCTCCATAAGTCTATTAAATAAATTTACGTATCTAGCGGACATTTTTACTGAGGTTAATGGCTTTATTCCACTTTGTGTAAAAAGAAACGGTACAATTACATGTTTTTTCATTTCATTTTCTTTCTCAGTAACTATTTTGTTAAGATAAGGATCATAGTAATCCTTTACTGAACCATTAAGGTAAAAAACTTCTTTTCCAATTATATCTTCTATAAAAGAATTATAATTGGTAGTACCAACCGCAACCAATTCATAATCATCCTCAAGCTTTAAAATGTCATGATAATATCCATTTCCTTGAGCAATTTTCTCTTTATTTTTATCTGCTTGAAAATTTATATATCTTCTAACTGTATAAAGAAATATTATTATCTTACTGAATTTACCCCAATCAGTTTTAGGATTATATATATATCTCCAATTACTATCAATCAGTGTTTGATAATCCAACGCCCTAGAAAAAATATCTTCTAAAATCAACATTCCAAACTGTAAGATAACTTCCTCATTATTTGTTATCTCAAATATATTCTTCTCTTCATTTTCTATTAATAATTCTAAGCCTCTCATTCCAGTATTACTGTAATCTAATGAGAATACTGCCCCTAAGTCATCAAACAAATCAATTGTATCAGGGCTTTTTTCAAAAACTCCATCATTTAGCCTATGTATAAGTTCCTCTCCCAATGAACCTATTAGTAATTCTAAAATTGTTCTTGTTATATTTTTTATATTTTTATTAAATTCTTTACTAACATTATCAATTTGTATAAGTCTTAAAAAGGCTGAAAAATAATTAGTTCTAAAGATTTCGTTCATATCTGCGCCCAGCATATGATTTAACTTTATTTCTTGCCCATAGTTAAACTTACCTATCTCAACACCAAGTACTTCTTCAAAAATCTTATCAATATCTAATCCCTCTTTATACAATCCTTCTACTATAACATTAACATTTTCATCAAAGTGTCTTAAGTAATTTATTATAAGTCCTCTTTTATTTTCCAAGCTTCCTTTTACTATTGAATCGTATTGACCTTTGGTAAAGGCTGTTAACTTTTTGTTCTCAAAATCATCAGGTAGCCAACTTGAATAAGGTGATTGCTTATCTACATTTTTTAGTTGATTCTTTAAGCTATCTTTATCCTTTGATGTGTTCATTCTAAAAATATCCAATGCAAATTTTCCACCAGAAGGCAGACCATATGAGCATTCAGCTCCTGCACCTAGGAATAATGCTACTTTCTTCATAATTACTCCCCCTAATAAGTTATTAGTTGAACTTAAAACCCTATACAATATTTATACAAATCCATCTATATGAATATTATACAATATCTGTATAAACAAAAACACCAACTAAGCATAGTTGGTGTTTTATTTATTAGCTAACTAATCATTAATATTTTTTCAATCTCATTATTCGATATTGGCTTACTAAAAAGAAATCCTTGAGCTATATCACAATTAATTTTCTTTAAAATCTCGTATTGCTCATTTGTTTCAATACCCTCTGCTATTACTTTTAAGTTCAGCGTATGGGCTAATTGAATTATACCTGTTAATATATGTTTGCTATTATCAGAAACCGCGATATCATTTATAAAGCTTTTGTCTATTTTCAAGTTATCTATAGGAAGGTTTTTCAAGTAATTTAAGGATGAATATCCTGTCCCAAAATCATCCAATGAAACCTTTACCCCTAACTTTTTTAGTTTCTCTAGGGTTTTTATACTTCTATCTAAGGACTTAATTAATGCAGTTTCTGTAATCTCTAATTCTAATTGTTCAGGTTCCAAGTTATTTTCTTCCAAAACATTACTAACAATTTCAATAAAGTCACTTTGTTCAAACTGTATTGGTGATATATTTATTGCAATAATGTTTTTAATTCCTTTTTCTATCCATTTACTATTTTGTATACACGCCTCTCTTAGAATCCATTCTCCTAATGATATTATTAGCCCAGAATCCTCTGCTACACTAATAAATTCGGCTGGAGAAATTTCACCTAGTTCTTTACTATTCCATCTAAGCAAAGCTTCATAACCAATTATCTTTTTAGTTTCAACATTATATTGTGGTTGATACTTTATTGATAATTCATTATTTTTAATTGAATTTCTTAAATGTTTTTCTAGAATATCCTTTCGGTATATTTTTTCGAAAAGCATTTTATCATAAAAACGATATTTATTTTTTCCAAGCTTTTTAGCCTCGTACATAGCAACTTCTGAATTTTTAATAATATTATTTATATCAGTCCCATCATATGGGTATATGGCTATTCCTATATTTAGAGATACATATACTTTCTTCTCTTCAATTTTAAATTCATCATTTATATTGTTTATTATGGAATCAGCTAAGACTATTACCTCAGTTTTTTCTTTATAATTATCAAATAGAACTATAAAATCATCTCCACCCCATCTATAAATACTACATTTATCATCTATTACTTTACGCAATTGCTTCGCTATTAAAATAAGTAATTGATCTCCATAATGATGACCTAGAATGTCATTAGTATTTTTGAAATCTCCAATATCTAAAAATAATAATGCAAATTTTCTGTTTTTATTCTCAAAATCTACTATTTCATATAACCTTTTTATTAAATAGGATTTATTACAAAGCTTCGTTAAGCTATCATGATTAGCTAAATATTTTATTTTCTCATCTCTTTCTAGTAGTTCATCATATTGTTTTTTTAATTCTTTTTTAGTTGCTATTAATTCGTTCTTGGTATCCTCTACTTTAACTCCAGATTTTTTATCTCTTTTTATTACACCTAAAAGTATTAGAAATACAACTAGTACTAAAAAATGCAAAAAAATAAAATAACCTTTAAATAAATCAGTTGATAAATTCATAACATGCCATCCTATAACTAAATATTATTGTTACTTTCTCACTTTATTGTATGAAAAAAACAAATTCATTTGTAAAAATTATTGTTTTACGAGATAAATTTTACCACATAAGTTTTTATTTTACAACATAAAACTACATATAATTTGCATTTTCTACATACTTCTTCCATAATTACTTATATATATTAATTTGTATATGATATTTCATTAAAGTTATCATTTTTAGCCTGTCAATATGTATTTATTTTCCAGAATATTTATTATGTTTTTGGATAACTTAATATCAAGGAACAAATAAAGATTAAGCCAAGACTTAAATATATTTATAATTATTTAAGTTTAGTGTAATTATAAATTATTATTTATAATTGCGTGAATTCTATATGGTTAGGAAAAGTGTTATTATAGTCGGAAACTAAAACTTCTTATTATAATAATATTCCAACTTATCATATAGGGTTTAGCGAATATCATATATGGTGTTGAAATGATGTTATATAGCCGTGAGGTTATATAGGGTTGTGTAAATATCTTATATGGTAGAATGAACCATTATTATGAGTAGTGACTTATTTGTATATAGTCGAAAGATTATATATGTATAATAAATTATTTATAATAGTGCTAGTTTAATCTTATTTGTTTCCTGTAACACAATTAGAATTTTTTAATATAATATTAATTATCCAAATTTATAAAAATACTAATCACATGATGCTTCAATACTAAAAAACTTATTTTTTAGTATTTTTTTATTCATACATTTTTGTTAGAAAATAAAGGTAGGTGAAAAAGATGCAACTATTGGTACTTTCTCTAGCTATTGGGATGATATCTGCTATTTCATACGCAACTTTCTGTCTATTTAAAGAATATAAAATCAACTTAAAAAGATATAAAGATAAGCTATAATAGTATAAAAAGAAGTCTTTTTATAAAAGACTTCTTTTTTATTAAACCATTTTGGGTATTCTTACAAATAAATTTCCTAAATTATATTCAACTTCTTCCTTAAATATCTTTTGCTTTCCCATATAGACTGATGACATAACTGGAATTGCCATCATACCTTCTAATGCCCTAATGTTATCAAAACTTTTTCTTAGGTTTACCATTCCGTATCCCCAATTAGGATTAGGATATACATCTCCTGGGCGTTTATCTGTTCCTCTAATTAAATAAGTCTTAACTTTAGATGCATACATAGATGGGTCATTTTTTTCAATTATTCCCCACTGCAAAATAAGTGCAGAACAGCCAGCTATAATAGCCCCTGCTACACAGGACCCTGATACTGTCTTTGTCCCTCCACCTACCGCCGTTGTAATCTGATTAATTCCTCCTGCTACAATTTCTGGTTTAATAACATTGGCTGTTGTATATCCCTTGCCTGAATCAGCTACTATACTTCTATTATTTTGATTATAATATCCAACTGAAATAGTCTCCTCAGCTGTGGAAGGGCTCGTTAGAGTTATACTAGTCTTGGGATTTAAAAAACTAGTATTAGGTGCAAGTAATTCTCTCTGTAATAACCACGAATTATATTTTCCTACCACTATTAAATCTCCAATAAGCTTAAATTGCCATATACCCTCTTTTAAATTAGTTGCAGAAATAGTAATTCTCTCATCTCCTGTAATTTCTTCAGGTATAGAATATTCTACCGTCATCTTAGTTCTTTCATATATAAAATTAATCTCTGTCTTTTCTTTAATTTTAGGCACAATTCTTTGAATGATCTCTCCAGTTGGAGATGTTATTGAAAGTGAAACCTTATCTGGTCTAGATATCCATATTTCAAAGCGAATATTTTTTTGGTTAGGCCCTGCTCTTAATTCAATTAAAGATGTATCCCCAGTATTTTGTATTATACCAGAAGTATGAGTACTACTATTCCCCTGATTTCCTACTGGAGTCACAACTACTACCCCATTATATTTAGAAATTTCATTTATATACCTTTCCGTAGTTGATTCTCCATTATGAGCTCCAACATTTGTACATAATGGAGCATATATTACTATGGGTTTTTTAAGTTTACTAGATAGTTGGTATAGATACCTAATAGCTGGAAAAACTGCGGAAGTTCTATATGCGATAGTATCTCCATAAACTCCAAATGCTTCTCTTCCTGCCTTAGTAACAGGATTTAGCTTTATAATAGCTAGACTACTTAATGGAGCCACTCCTGTAAGATCTGGATTTACTCCTTTTGCTGCAATTATTCCAGCCATATTTGTGCCATTCCCTATAGTATCCTTTGATGGAACTATTGTATATGGATCCTGTCCATTTCTCTTTGCTTGAATAGCCTTATTAATCTCTTCATTTGTATATTCGGTTCCTGCTATAAGATTTGGATTTGGTATATCACTTTGTATTGTCTGATCCCATAAATCTACAATTCTAGATGTTCCATCCTCATTTATAAATTCTTCATTTAAATAATCTATCCCACTGCTGATTATTCCAATAATTACACCAGATCCATCAAGTTGAAGATATGGGCTATTATGAAAAGTTGGTGCAGCAGATGCATCTATAGCTGATATATCACACAGAGTGTAAAGTGATCCAACATCAGCATATACTATTTCAGGTGTATTCCTAATAATCTCATCAGCTTTATTATATGGCAAGGATATAACTGCCCGTTTAAAGTCCAAAACAAATACCCCTGTCCCAGGATATTTAGAGATTGCTGATACAATATCGCCTTTATATTCAACTATTCTATTTTCATTGCCTTCTTGTATAAAATAATTAATCTTTTTAGGAGCTGGTGTTTCTCTAGTATTTATTTTAAATATTCCTCTAATATTATCAAAAACCCCTTTTAGATTAACCATTCCATATCCCCACTCTGGATTTGGGTATATATCTCCTGGTCGTTTATCAGTTCCCCTTACTAAATAAGTTTTTATTTTAGATGAATACATTGTTGGGTCATTTCCATGAATTATCCCCCATTCAAATAACAACGCACAACACCCTGCAACTACTGCACCAGCCACACTTGAACCAGTAACATATCTAATTCCACCTCCAACTGCTGTTGTTATTTGATTTATTCCTCCTGCTGCAATACATGGCTGAATTTCCCCACTTCTTGTATAACCTCTTCCTGAATCAACCACAATTGAGTTATTGTTTTGATTATAAAATCCTACACCTATAGCAGCGGTTGCTGTTGATGGAATTGTTAATGTAATATTGGGATCTGGACTAAGGAATCTTGTATCTGGTGCAAGGAATTCCTTGGGAAGTATCCACGCATCATATTTTCCTATTAAAATCAAATCTCCTATTAGCCTAAAACGCCATATACCTTCTTTCATATTATTTGCGATGATAATTATCTTTTCCTCACCAGTTACTTCCTCCGGAATTAAGTATTCTATACTCATTTTAGTTTCTTCAAACACAAAATTAACTTGTAAGATTTCATTTAACTTAGGCGGTATTCTTCTTATAACTTCTCCTGAAGGAGAAGTTATAGAAAGTGCCACCTTATCAGGCTTTGATATCCATATTTCAAGATATATATTATTCTGTTCTTTTCCTATTCTAAGTTCTATAATTCCAACATCACCAGTTTTTTTTATTGTCCCAGAAGTATGCGTATTACTATTCCCTTGATTTCCAGTTGGAACTACAACTGTTATTCCATTAAATGTTGATATTTCATCAATATACCGTTCTATTGTTGATTCACCATTATGAGCTCCATTATTACTCCCTAATGGAAGAAAAATTACAATGGGCTTATTAATTTTATAAGAAAATTCATACATATGTCTTAATGCCAAAAAAATAGTTGTACTTCTAAATCCTATAACATTTCCATAAACCCCAAAATCATCTCTCACTGCCTGAGTAGCTTCACGTATTTTTACAACCAACAAGCTACTATTGGGGGCTATTCCTCTTAAATCTGGATTTACTCCTCTTGCTGAAATTATACTTGCCATACTTGTGCCATGTCCTACGGTGTCTTTAGAAGGTACAATCGAGTAGGGATCTCCCCCGTTATTTCGTGTTTGTATTGCTCTATTGATATCTTCATTCCTATATATGGTTCCAAGGGCTACCTCTGGTGATTCAGTAGTACCATCTATTGTCTGGTCCCAAATTTCTAGCACTTTTGAAGTACCATTTTCGTTTATAAATTCTGGATTTAAATAATCTATTCCAGTGTCTATAATACCTATAATCACTCCTGATCCATTTAACGGCAAGTATACATTATTGTAAAATTGTGTAGCTTGAGATGCATCAGCCGGGAATATATCACATAGTGTGTACATCCCACCTGTATCAACATATATTATTTCTGGAGTCCCTCTAGCAACCTCATCAATATGCCCTGCTGGAACAGAAACAATTGCTCTTTTA
Source organism: Clostridium paridis (assembly GCF_016765615.1). Lineage (GTDB taxonomy): Bacteria > Bacillota > Clostridia > Clostridiales > Clostridiaceae > Clostridium_T > Clostridium_T paridis. Next base: position 49,589 of record NZ_JAESWA010000004.1, read on the forward strand.
TCATCAATTAAATATATACCTGTATTAGGAAACTTTTTTAATGCATTTACAATATCTCCTTGATACTCTATTACAAAATTTCTATTTTGGGGAAGCGTAAGATAATTAATTTTTTTAGCCTCATTACTTTCCCTTGTATCTCTAGCTTCCAACCCCCTTATATTATCAAAAACAGACTTCATATTTATAGTGCCATATCCCCACTCTTGATTTGGATAAATATCTCCTTCTCTTTTTGAAGTACCCCTTGTTAAATATGTTCTGATCTTGGTTGAATACATCTCGGGATCATTACCTTTCAAAATCCCCCACTGTAACAATAGTGCTACACACCCTGCAACTACAGCTCCAGCTACACTTGATCCACTTACTGTCGCTAAACCACCACCCACTGACGTTGTAACTGCATTTATTCCTCCTGCAGCTAAATCAGGTTTTATTTCTCCACTAGTTGGATATCCTCGACCTGACTTTTCCTCTATAGAATCAAAATTTTGGTTATAATAAGCTACTGAAATTGCTTCTCTCGAGGTTGATGGACTTGTTAAGGTCATATATGGATTCGGCCTAATAAATCTTGTTTCAGGTGCTATAATTTTTCTTTGAGGTAGCCAAGAATCATATTTGCCAATAGATACATTTTCACCAGTAAGTCTAAAAATCCAAATACCTTCTCTTATATTTCTAGCAACTATTGTTACTTGCTGATCTCCACTAATAACTTCTGGAATAAAATATTGCACAAACATTCTAGTCTGTTCATATATAAAATTAATTTGAGTTGATTCATTGAGTTTAGGAGGTATTCTGTCAACAATTTCACCAGAAGGAGATATAATTGACAAGGAGTATATATCTGGTTTAGGTATCCAAATATCAAATCTAATATCCTTTTGTTTTGCATCTATATTAAGTTCTATACTACTAGTATCCCCTTTATTTGCTATTAATCCATAAGTATGAGTATCTCCTTCCCCTTCATTTCCAGTAGGTGCGACTACAATTACTCCTCTTATTCTAGATACCTCATCAATATATCTTTCAACTGGTGCAAGTCCATTATGGCCTGTCATATTGGTACCTAATGGTACGTAAATGACCATTGGTCTTCCTAACCTTTCACTTAAACTAACCAAATAATTTATAGCTAAAAGTAAGGATGCCGTATGATATGTTGGTTCACTTCCATAAACACAATATCTTCTTCTTATCCTTTCACTAATATTAATTAGTTTAACAATAGCAAAATCGCACTTCGGCGCTATTACATCTATTTGAGGGCTAATCCCTCTTGCACCTATAATTCCTGCCATATTTGTTCCATGACCAACTTCATCTCTGGACGGAACTATAGAATATGGGTCTCTACCTGCCCTTTTCTCATTGATGGCCATATTTATCTGATCTCTTGTAAATTCACTTCCAACTGGTTGATTCTCTACCCTTCTACCACTATTACTTGTCTGATCAAAAATAGAAATAATTCTTGTACTACCATCCTTATTCATAAATTCCTGATTCAAATAATCAATTCCAGTATCAACAATTCCTACGACTACTCCCTCTCCGTCAAGTGATAAGAATTCATTACTACTAAATCTTCCTACTCCCGCTGCTTCACTTGGGGAGATTTCCATTAACGAAAACATGCCTCCCGGACTTCTATAAACTATGATATCACCCAATTGATCCAATATTTCATTAACACTTTTTCCATAGGAGACTATTATAGCCCTATATCTATCTATAACAGCAACTCTTGCATCAGGTATTTTACTTACTGCACTTGCTATATCTCCAGTATATTGTACATAATTAAAATCAAAATCATTGGAATTAGGATTTACTGGTTGTATTGCTTTTGAAGGTATCTTTTGTAGAATTGGAGCTATATTTTGTGGAACATTTGGTTGATTGCTAGACACTTGATTTTGAGGTGCATTTTGTTGTGATTTAGATATTTGAGTTTTAGGCGGTAAACTTTGTCCTGCTTGTGGCACTTGAACTTGAGGTATGCTTTGTTGAATACTAGGGGTTTGATTTTCCTGAGGAACTTGTACTATGTTCTTAGGTAGATTTATATTTATGTTTTGACGAATTTCTTTATTAAATTCATTATTGTCATCTTCTGAACTATTAATTCTTACATTAGCTACCTTTAAAAGCTCTAATGAATTATAAAGACAAACTGTTCCATATCCCCAACTTGGATCTGGATAAGTAATTTCTGTACGCTCTCTCCTTGCTCCTTTGCAAAGATAGTACTTTATTCTATCTCCATATAAAAACGGATCTTTTCCTTGTACTATTCCCCACTCCAAAAGAAGTGCACATATCCCCGCAACGTGTGGAGATGCCATTGACGTCCCTGATTTAAGATCAAAATTTCCTCCAGGCACTGTGGATCTTATTCCCTCACCAGGAGCAACTATATCTGGCTTATCAAAAGAAATTCTGAATCTTTTCCCTCTTCCTGAAAATGAGGAAAATGCATTTGTTAAATAGTTATAGCTTCCAACTGATATAGCACTTTGTACTGTAGCTGGAATCCCTAAGGTATTATACACATCAGGATTTAAAAATTTAGTACTAGGATTTATTGCTTCAGTTATAGGAAGCCACATATCAAAAATTCCAAAACTTTTGTTTAACACTCTTAAAATTATTGTCCAGTTTCCACCCGGTAATACTTCTGCATTAGGTAAAAAACTTATTGTTATTTCTCCATTTATGTCGAATGGTTTTGGCCCTGTATTATAAATAATACATCTATCTACTCCAATAGTTAAATCTTTATATCCTTCATTTAAGCTTATTTGGCCAGTTCTCTGCCCTAATGGATTTGCTATTTCTATTGATAAATCAGTTAATAATGGCTTATATAACTGTAATGTTAGTGCTGGCTCTAATCCAGAAACACTTAATGAAATATTATTTACTTCACTTAATTCTCCTCCTACATGGTGAGCAGCATCTCCTTCATTTCCTGCTGCTATAACCATTGCAACCCTCTCAAGTCTACATATTGTTTCTATATATTGCTCTAAAAGGCTTGTTCCATTATGTGCTCCATCATTACTGCTTAGGCTTATGTTTATTACAAGTGGTCTATTTAATTCACTCGCTCTATCAATTAAAAACTTTATTCCTCTCATTATCTGAGTGCTTAGTGCATAGTTTAAATTTCCACCTCTTGTTGTCTTTACCATAGCTATTGAACTTTTATATGCTACACCCCAATTTTGTCTTGGAAGTCTTCCTCCTGCACAAGCAATCCCTGCTACGTGTGTTCCATGTTCAAGAGGATCTGTTACATTAACTATAGATAAGGGATCTGGAGATTTTAATGCCTCATCAATTTGCGCCTTAGTATATACTTTTCTATCTTCTCCTAAATCATATATAAATTCAATTCTAGTATTTCCTGCTTCATCTTTAAATGCCGGATGAGTATAATCAATTCCTGTATCAATAAATCCTACTAAAACTCCTTGACCTGAAAGTCCATATTGACTCCATGCATCTGTAACACATGCTGCTTTATTACTATTAAAATCTGAAGTAAATAGTACCTTTGGTAATTCAATGTACTGAGCTCCTTGAAGTTCAGATATTCTACGAATATCTGAAGCCTTAATCGTTACAATTCCAAATCCAAAACCCAAATCCTCTAAGGTACCACCTATCTTATTAACTGATTCGGAAAATTCCCTTATGTTATTACCATATAAAACTACTACCTCTATATTTCCTTTGTTTATCTTTTCATTCTCTGCTAATGATGCAATCTTATATATAAGTTGATCTGGTAATTTATTTAATAGGTTAATTTTAGTATCAAGCTTATTACTATCTATAATACAACACCCCGAATAATCTCTATATACCTATAATTATTCTAAATTTTTAGTTTTGAATACTACTATTTGGTATACGAACAAATAAATTTCCTTTATAAAATTCCACATACGCATTACCTTCTTTTATTAAGCCTCTATTTTCATTAACCAAACTTCTAATATTATCAAAAACACCTTTCATATCTGTAGTTCCATATCCCCAGTCTTGATTTGGATATGTATCTCCTTCTCGCTTACCTGCTCCACGAATTAAATAAGTTTTAATTTTTGTAGAATACATAGCTGGATCGTTTCCTTCAACTTGTCCCCACTGAGTTATAAGAGCAGCACATCCTGCAACTACAGCTGATGCTACACTAGATCCACTAATTACCCTAGTGCCTCCACCTACAGCAGTAGCTAATGCATTAATTCCTCCTGCTGCAATTTCTGGCTTTATTCTATTATCTCTAGTATATCCTTTTCCCGATTCCGCCACATTAGAATTATCATTTTGGTCATAGTATGCCACTGAAATTGCAGCTCTTGAAGAAGAGGGTGTGGTTAGTGTTATAAATGGATCTGGTTTCAAGAATTTTGTTTCTGGCGCCAGTAACTCTTTCGAATTCAAATATGAATCGTATCTTCCTACTACAACTAAATCTCCTGTGAGCTTAATTATCCAAATTCCTTCTTTTATGTCTTTTGCATTGATAAGAATTCTCTCATCTCCAGTTTGAGTTTCTGGAAGTAAGTATAAGATTGACATTTTTGTTCCTTCATATAAAAATGAAATTTCAGTTACTTTATTTGATGCTGGTGGAATTCTATCGATTACTTCTCCTGACGGAGAAACTATTGAAAGTGATAACTTGTCTGGTTTAGATCCCCAAATTTCAAATCTTATATCTTTTTGGTTTGGATCAATTTTAAGTTCAATATTAGCACTTTCTCCAGTGCTTCCTATTACACCTGAAGTATGATTATCACCAATTCCTTGGTTTCCAGTTGGTACTACAAATGTAACTCCTTTTCTTGAAGATAATTCGTCTAAATACCTTTCAGTTGTAGTTAATCCATTTCTTGGACCTATGTTTGCCCCTAAAGGTATTAGTATTACTATTGGTCTATTAAGTTGCACCGATAGATCATTTAGATATTTTATTCCTAGAAATAATCCTACACTTGAGTATGCTGGAGCATTTCCATATACTCCTTGCTCTTCTCTTAAACTTTTGTTCGCCTGTGCAAGAGTTACCATAGCTATCATTGCTTTTGGAGCAACACCTATTACATTGGGATTCTTTCCTCTTGCTGCTGCAATTCCGGCTATGCTGGTTCCATGACCTATAAGATCTCTACTTGGAACTATTCCATAAGGGTCTTTCCCTTGTCTTTTTGCATTGATAGCTCCATTTATTTCATCACTTGTATACTCTGCCCCAACGATTTCATCAAAAATTCCTATTATTCGAGTGGTACCATCCTCATTCATAAATTCTTCATTTAAATAATCAATTCCAGTATCTATAATACCTATTATAACTCCTGTCCCATCTAACTGTAGATAGGGACTAGTATGAAATAAGTCTGCTTGTGATGCGTTTAATGGAGATATATCACAAAGAGTATAAAGTGCATTTAAACTTACACTTACTATCACTCCTGAAAGTTTATTTATAACTTCGTTTATATCTCCTGATGAAAATAATATTGCCCTTCTGTCATCCATAATAATTACTCTTGCATTTGGGATACCTTTAACCCTATTTTCTATATCTCCTTGGTATTCAACTACAAAAGATGATGCTTCCTGCCAAGGAAATTTCTCATCAAAACTCCCTGGTTTAATTATCTTCTCTCTACGTTCTATATTAAACACCTCTTATACTCACAATATTATTATAGGATATTCAAATATTCTTTACCTAAATACAATTATTTTGATTATTTATCTCATCACTTATCGTATTTTCTCTTAACTATCTTTTATTCAAAACTTCATAGGTATTCTGATAAATAGATTTCCTATATAGTACTCATTATCTCTTTTTTTAATATTTCTCATTTCTAATGACCTTACGTTATCAAATATTCCTTTTAAATCAAGCATTCCATATCCCCAATTAGGATTTGGATAAATATCTCCTTCTCTCTTGCTTGCACCTCTTATTAAATATGTCTTTATCTTTATTGCATACATAGTTGTATCATTTTTATTCACAATCCCCCATTGAAATAACAATGCACAACAACCTGCTGTAATAGCTGCTGCAACACTTGAACCTGAAACCACTTGTGTAATTCCTCCAATTCCTGTTGTAGCCTGATTGATTCCTCCTGCTACTATATCTGGCTTAATTGTATTTTTCCTTGTATATCCCTTACCAGACGATGGAACAATTGTATTATTATTTTGATTATAGTACCCTACTGTGATACTTTTATCTGAAGTTCCTGGCACCGTTAATGTTGTGTTAAAATCTGGATCAAGAAACACAGTTCCTGGTGCATTTAGTTCTTTTTGCAATAACCAAGCATCATATATACCTACAGTAATTAAGTCCCCTGTCAATGTAAATTGCCATATTCCTTCAACAATATTCTTTGCAAATATTATAATCTTCTCATTTCCAGTTATCTCTTCTGGAATTATATAATCAATAGCCATTGAGGTTCTCTCATATATAAAATTAATATTAACCTTTTCTTTAATTTTAGGGACTATTTTTTTTATTACTTCTCCCGTAGGTGACGTTATACTTAAAGAAACTTTATCTGGTTTAACAACCCATATCTCAAATCTAATATTTTTTTGATTCTTATCTATTTTTAATTGAAAAGTTGAAATATCTCCAGTGTTTTTAATTTTTCCCGATACATGTGTGGAGCTATTTCCTTGATTACCAGTTGGAAATACAACCACAACCCCAGCATATTTAGATATTTCTTGTACATATCTTTCAATGTAAGATTCTCCATCATGGGCACCATTATTAGTACCCAATGGAACAAAAATCACTATAGGCTTATCATTTTTCTTAGCGTAATTATACAAGTATCTTATGGCCATAAATACAGCAACACTTCTATATGCTGGTACATTGCCATATATACCATAACTGCTTCTTCCTTCATCAGGAATAGGTCTTACCTTCACTATTAATAATTCACTCTCTGGCGCTACCCCTTTAAGCGTAGGATTTATCCCTTTAGCTGACACAATTCCTGCCATATTAGTTCCATGTCCTATATCATCCTTTGAAGGAACAATTAAATATGGATCTTGTCCATTTTTCTTAGCTTGTATTGCTTTATTTATATCTTCTCGTGTATACTCTACTCCTAAAATTAAATCAGATGGTTCATCAGAATTTATTGTTTGGTCCCAAAGGGCTAGTATTTTAGAGGTGCCGTCTTCATTAATAAATTCATCATTTAGATAGTCAATTCCAGTGTCAACTATTCCAATAATTACTCCTTTACCATTTAAATTGAAATATAAATTTTTATGGAATACATTTGTATTTGCTGAATCTTTAGGAGATATTTCTGAGAGAGTATATGCAGCTAAAGAATCTGCATATACTATTTCCTTTGTTTCTTTTATCACTTTATCTATTTGATCTATTGGAACTGTAATTGCTGCTCGCTTTTCATCTATTATATACACGTCTGTATTAGGATATTTACTTATTGCTTCAACAATATTTCCTTTATATTCAATCAATATTCCTCTATTATTAGGATTCACGAAATAGTTAGTCTTTTTTGTCTTCTTTGGAGGCAATTCTCTTTTCAAATCATCTCTTATACTTCGAATATTTTCAAAAGTTCCATTTATATTTAACATTCCATAACCCCAATTAGGATTAGGATAATCATCTCCAGGTCTTTTTTTTGTTCCTCTAAGTAGATAAGTTTTTACCTTTGATGCATACATGGATGTGTCATTCTCATCTATAATTCCCCATTGAAATATTAATGCTACACAAGCTGCTACTACTGCCGCTGCAACACTAGAACCAGATACATATTCTACTCTTCCGGTGGCCGTTGTTGTTAATTGCCTAATTCCGCCTGCTGCAATATCTGGTTTAATCATAATATTTCTTGTATAACCTCTTCCAGAATCAACTACCACTGAATTATTGTTTTGGTTATAATAGGCTACACTTATGGCTTGCTCAGATGTAGAAGGTATTGTTAACGTTGTATACGGGCTTGGTTTAATAAATCTTGTATTTGGTGCAAGATATGCCCTTTGAAGTATCCATGCATCATATCTTCCAACAATAATTAATTCACCAATCAATTTAAATTGCCATATTCCCGCTTTCATTCCTCTGCCAATAATGGTTATTTTCTCATCCCCAGTTAGATTTTCTGGAATTAAATACTCAACTATCATTTTTGTTTCTTCATACAAAAATGCTATATCTGTTATTTCATTATTTTTTGGTGCAATTTTACTAATTATTTCTCCTGTTGGAGAAGTTATCGAAAGGGAAACCTTATCAGGAGTTGATATCCAAACTTCTACTCTAATATCTTTTTGTTTTTCTCCAACTATTAACTCTATTATTCCTATATCTCCTTTTTTCTTTATATATCCCGAGGTATGTGTATTGCTATTTCCTTGATTTCCTGTAGGCACAACTACTGCAATGCCACTATAATTTGAAACCTCATCAATATAGCTTTCAATTGGAGACTCTCCATTATGAGCTCCATTATTACTTCCAAGTGGAGAATAAATAACAATTGGTTTGTTTAATTTTGAAGCAAAATTATATAAATATCGAATGGCTAATAAAAAAGTTGTGCTTCTATAACAAACTGCATCTCCATAAACTCCATAATACTCTCTTACTGCCTTTGATGCAGGTTTTAGTTTAACAATTACAAGTTCAGTGCCTGGAGCTGCTCCTTGAAGCACTGGATTTACCCCCCCTGCAGCAATTATTCCAGCCATTTTGGTACCATGACCTATTTCATCCTTAGTTGGTACAATTGCGTATGGATCCTGACCATTTCGTTTTGCTTCAATTGCCCTATCTATTTCTTCTTTAGAATATACGGTCCCTTGAATCAATCCTGTTGTTTCTACATCTCCTTCAATACTCAAATCCCAAATAGATTGTATTTTTGTTTTTCCATCTTCATTAATAAACTCTTGATTTAGATAATCAATACCTGTATCTATAATCCCTACCAAAACCCCTGAGCCATCCAATGGTAAATACTCATTTTTATAAAATAAAGGGGCTCCTGATGCATCGATTGGAGAAATATCACTTAATTCATATATTGATCCTGAATCAAAGGCTATAATTTCTGGAGTATTCTTTACTACATCTATTGAAATGTTAAAGGGTGCGGAAATGACAGCACGTCTATCATCAATTATATACACAGCTGTATTAGGATATCTTTTGGCAACGCTATTTATATCTCCTTTATATTCAATTATATAATTACGGTTATTATCTTCTAGGAAATAATTAGGTTTGAGTTTTGATGCAACCTCTCTCTCTTTTTCTTGAAGTCCTCTTATATTATTAAATACAGATTTCATATCAATAGCACCATAACCCCATAATGGATTAGGATATACATCTCCAGCTCTTTTTGATGTGCTACTTATCAAGTAGCTTTTTACCATTATTGAGTATAATCCTTTTTCATTTTCTTTAATTATTCCCCATTGTAGTATTAATGCTATACACCCTGTAACTACTGCTCCTGCTACACTTGAGCCAGATATTGCCCTCACCTCTCCATCAGTTGAAGCTGTTAATGCATTTATTCCTCCTGCTACTATATCTGGCTTAATATTGTTGTCCACTGTATACCCTCTACCTGAATTTTCTTCTAGAGTATTATAATTTTGACCATAAAACCCAACTGATATAGCCTCTTTTGCAGTGGATGGTGTTGTTAATGTTATATAAGGGTCTGGACTTAGAAATCTTGTTTCTGGTGCTAGCAATTCTTTTTGTGGCAACCATGCATTATATTTTCCAGTTGATACTATATCTCCTAATAACTTAAAACTCCAAATACCTTTCTTGATATTTCTAGCTATTATTACAATTTTTTCATCTCCACTTACCTCTTCTGGGATAGTGATTTTTACAAACATTTTTGTTTTTTCAAATATAAAATTGATTTCGCTAGTTTCGTTTATATTAGAAGAGATTCTTTCAATTATTTCCCCTGAAGGAGAAATGACAGATAATCCATATTTATCTGGTTTTCCTACCCATATCTCAAATCTTAAATTTTTTTGTTTATCGTCAACATATAATTCTATAGTGTTAGTGTCCCCTTCTTTGACTATTTCCCCACTTGTATGCGTATCTCCTGAACCTTGATTTCCAGTTGGAGTAACCACAACCAATCCTCTTATTTTAGATATTTCTTCTATATATCTTTCTGATGTTGAACTGCTATTATGTCCAGACATATTTGTTCCAAATGGCATATAAATAACCATAGGCTTGCCTAGTTTAAATTTCATTTTATAAAGATAATTCATTCCTAGCATTATACAAGGAAATGAAAATGCAGGCACATCACCATAAATACAAAACTTGTCTTTTGTCCTTTCATCTATTGTTGCTAGCTTAACAATAATAAATTCACATTTGTCAGCTACACCTTTCAAATTAGGATTAACACCTTTGGCTCCAATAATACTAGCCATACTAGTACCATGTCCTATCTCATCCTTTGATGGAACTATTTCATAAGGATTTTTACCTTTATCCTTTGCTAAAATAGCTCTGTTTATATCTTCTCTTGAAAATTCACTTCCTATAGGTTGATTTTCAATTAATTTACCACTACTGTTTGTCTGATCAAAAATGGCTATTATCCTACTTGTTTTATCATCATTTATAAACTCTTTATTTAAATAATCTATTCCAGTATCTATAATTCCTATAATTACTCCATTACCATCAAGATTTAAATCTGCTTTACTATATAGAGCACCTACCCCTGAAGCATCAATAGGAGTAATATCACATAAAGTATGTATTCCCCCTGGACTAACGTAAATCACTTGTTCTCCTAGTTCTTTAATAATTTCGTCTACATCTCTTTCTACTCCTATTATAATTGCTCTATTTTTATCTATTATAGCAACTCTAGCTCCTTTGATTTTACTTATAGAACTTTCAATATCTCCATCATATTCAATATAGCTGTATTCAACTTCCTCTTTTATTCTGTTAGCATCTAAATTTTTATAATTATGAATATTCCTTTCCTTTCCCTTCTTTGACATCCCTAGCGACTCTCCTTTTACTTGCTCTTAGTAATCACCAGAATCATAACTAATTTATTGCTTGATTTGTGGCAACCTAACAAATAAGTTCCCTATATAATATTCATCTCCTGAATCTTCATCTATGATTCTTAATGCATCAAATACTCCCTTCATATTTAGCTGGCCATAACCCCATTCAGGATTTGGAAATACATCGCCATTGGGTTTAGTTGCTCCCCTAGTTAGATAAGTTCTTACTTTTGCAGAATACATCGCTTTATCATTTCCAAGAACTTCTCCCCACTCTAGTATTAATGCTACACAACCAGCTGTAACCGCTGATGAAGCACTTGTTCCACTAACTATTTGACTGCCTCCTCCAACTGCTGTAGTTATTACATTAATCCCTCCAGCTGTAATATCTGGTTTTACCCTTCCATCCCTTGTATATCCCCTACTAGATTCCTTCACGATAGTATTATTGTTTTGATTATAAGTTGCTACTGAAATGGCCCCTCTTGAAGCTGCTGGGGTCATTAAAGTTAAGTATGGATCACTTTCTAAAAACTTAGTACCTGGCGCAATTAATTCACGTTGCATTAAATAAGCATCGTATCTTCCTATTATTATTACCTCTCCAGTGAGTCTAAAAATCCAAATCCCTTCCTTTAAATTACGTGCATTAATTATAATTCTTTCTTCTCCCGTAACCTGTTCTGGGATATAATATCCTACATATAATGTAGTATTTTCATATAAGAATTTAAGTTCTGTAATCTTATTACTTTGTGGCATCACTCTTTCTACCTTTTCTCCAGTAGGTGATATTATTGAAAGAGTTAATTTATCTGGACTGTTTATCCATATTTCAAACCTCATATTTTTTTGTTTTGAATCTATTTCCAATTCTATGTCCGATGTATCTCCTACTTTCTTAATATAACCTGATGTATGTGTATCCGAATCTCCTTGATTCCCCATAGGCACAACAACTGTTACACCTCTAACTCTTGAGATTTCACTTATATATCTTTCAAGAAATGATTGTCCATTCCTTGGTCCAGCATTACCCCCTAAGGGTAATAAAATTACAATAGGTGTTTCTAACTCACCAGCTAAGGTATATAAATATTTCATACCCAAAAATAAAGCTACAGTTGAATATACTAACGGATTTCCATATACCCCGAACTCCTCCAATAATTTTTTTTCTGCCGGAATTAGCTTTACTATTGCAAAGCTACATCCTGGTGCTGCACCTATTAATTCCTTATTTTTCCCTATAGCTCCAGCAATACCTGCCATTGCAGTTCCATGTCCATATTCATCCTTTGATGGTACTATCTTATAAGGATCTCTTCCTTGCATTTTTTCTTTAATAGCTTTATTTATATCTTCTCTTGTAAATTCACTTCCAATCGGTTGTCCTTCTACATCTTTTCCTTCAAAAATGGTTTGATCGAATATTGAAATAAGCCTTGTTGTTCCATCATCATTTATAAATTCTTCATTCAAATAATCTATTCCAGTGTCAATTATCCCTATAATTACTCCTTTCCCATCTATTTGTAAGTAGGGACTATTATGAAATAGATCTGCCTGTGAAGTTTCAATTGGAGTGGTATCGCATAGTGTATACAATCCATTTGGATTTACATATACTATGAGATCGTATAACTTATTTATAACTTCATTTAAATCACCAATTACTGCAAGTATTGCTCGAGTATCATCTACTATAAAAATTCTTACATTACTCATATTTTTCAAAGGTGTTTCTATATCGCCTTGATATTCAATTATTGTGTATGCAGCATTTTCCCATGGAAAGCTACTATCAAATAGTTGCGCCATTCAATACAAACTACCTCCAAAAAAATATTTCTTTAATATAAAATATTCAAGTCATACATTTTTAAAACTATATTGTAAAAAGAATGATAAATAGTTCAAAAGAAAAAGTCTGTTTAATCCATGAGAATATTCTCAAAGATTAAACAGACTTCTATATCTTTATACTCCTTGCAAACAAACTAATTATATAAGTAATTATTGAAAGAATTACTGCTACTAACAAAACTCCTGTTAATAGAATATTATATCTTATTACATTTATTTCTGAAATGTATTTTGATAATCCAAAAATATTTAACGTAAGTAAAATAACAAAAATAATGCCTAATCCTCTTGATGCTCCTTTTATGTCTGCGGAACTTAATGATATATGGGAAGAAATACATATTGAAATAAATAAGAATAAATAAAAATACGGGTTTCTAAAATTCTCTAAAGAAAAAATACTTTTAAACAACTCAATATATGAATTTATAGTTCCCTGAGCCATGGAAGTATTTAATGTTGTAACCTTAAGTCCACTCTCTAATATCTGAATTAGTTTATTATAAGACTTAGGTATAATAAAATGCATTAATGCAATAATTGAAAAAATTCCTCCAAAAATGGGCGCTATACCAATAAAAAAATTCCCAACCTGCTGATATACACTGTTTTTGCTATAACTATGATTTACATATCCCATAACTCCATTAATATCAGGTTTTTGAAGTAACTTTATACTATTTATTCTATGTCTAAAAAGTACTGCTAAGATTGCATGGCTAATCTCATGAATCGGAACCCCTATAAAACCAGTAATCATTAATGCTTTACTGCCAAAACTCCTTTGAAAATTTTTCAAAGTATTATTTCTTAATACACCTAGTAATAATCCAATTACTATTACTATTCCCGTTAAATAAAATGTTTCTAAAATTGTTTTAATTATTAATTCTACAAAAATATTCATCCTAGGTAATCACCTTTCAATTATATAATTTTCTTAGCTCTCCATCGCCTTCTCTTCTTAGCCAAGTCTTAATATCAGTTGGATTCGTTTCATTAACTAATATTACTCTTGCCCCACGAGGAATTTTCGAATCTCCATACCCTCCATAGCCTGTGTACCCTGCATACCCAAGTAAAATTCCCTTATATTTAACAACAAAATTATTAAAATGATCATGACCTACAAATACCCCTATTACATCTTTTGTGTTGATGAGAACACGAAAAAGGCCTCCACATATGTTTATTAAAGGTGAATCTATTGAATCTAATTTTTCTCCTTTAGGTTTCCCACGTCTCCACGCCTTTTTATATTCAGGTATTGGTATGTGGAAATACATTAATGAAGGTATTATTTTATTATATCTTTGCTTTAACCCTAAAGCTATTTTTCTATACCATAAAATCTGAGTTAGTTTTATCCAATTATATCCGCCTACAAAAAATGGGGCATACTTACCTGAGTCAATAAAGTAGAGGTTTATAACAGGTGTTTTATTTTTACTTCCTTCCACAATAAGATTATAATTTCCTACTCTATCAAAAGTCCTATAACCAATTTGACTTATATTATATTTGAAACTCATATAAAACTTCATCATTTCTTCTTTTGACATAATACCATGTTCATCATCATGATTTCCAAAAACTATAGTCCAAGGTATTTTTCTATTCTCCATAGGTGACGCTATGTGAGAAATTGCCATCTTAACATCTTGAGCAGTTTTGCATTTACCATCTATATTATCTCCTGTTAGGACCACAAGATTAGGCTTTTCATAATCCAATATCTTTCTCATTACACTAATTCCTTCATCTAATTCCGGTCCTTCATGAATATCAGTAAATTGAACTATTTTAAACTTACCTTTGGTGTCAAACTTAAGCAGAAAATCCATATTAAATCCCCTTTATAATTGATATTATATTATATGAATATGGTTTTTAACTGCTTATTAAAATACAATATATCATAATTTATCTGTATTAATGTTTCAATAAAGTTAAAATATATATTAATATTATTTACTGAAGTAAATCATAATGATATAATTTCTTAATATATTGCCACTTGTAGGAGGATTGAGTTAATATGAATGATGACATAAAACTAAGTTTTTTTAAAGAAAAATACCAAAATGATTTATTTAAATTTTATCTTCCTGAAGACATAGAGATATTTACTTCTCTGCCTAAAAAGATTTTATCTTCACCTATATTAGATGAAGATAAAAAACCTGTTGTCATCTTACTAAATGGTATCCCAATTGGATTTTTTGGATTACACTTAGGCGATGAAGTTTTAGAATATAAAAATAACCCTAATGCCATACTTCTTCGCTATTTCTCTATAAATTACCCTTATCAAGGAAAAGGCTATGCTAAAAAGGCACTAAGACTTTTACCAAGTTTCATAAAAAATAACTTTAAAGGAATAAATGAAGTACTACTTGGAGTTAATAAAAGAAATATGCCTGCTCAAAAATTATATGAGAAATCTGATTTCAAAGACACTGGGTTAAGAAGAATGGGACCTGTTGGTCTACAATATGTATTAAGCTTATATTTATAAATTTCAATAAAAAAGCCCTTAGAAATATTATTCTAAGGGCTTAAATATATTACTGAAGTGTTTTAAAATATGCAAGTAAGTTTTCTTTTAAGTCTTCTCTTTTTAATGCATAATCAATATTTGCTTGTAAAAATCCAAACTTATCACCAACATCATATCGTTTCCCTTCAAAGCAGTAGGAATATACTGCTTCTGTATTAGATAATTCTTTTAATGCATCTGTTAATTGTATTTCTCCACCTTTTCCTGGTTTTGTGTTTTCAAGAATTTCAAATATGTTTGGAGTTATTATATATCTTCCAAGGATAGCTATATTTGTAGGCGCTTCTTCAACCTTTGGCTTCTCAATCATATTCTTAACTTTATAAACACGATCTTCAACCCTTAAACCATCTATAATTCCATACTTACACACATCTTCTTTATTAACTGGTTGTACTCCAAGTATAGTAGTTTTATACTCATTATAGCAATCGATTAATTGCTTTAGACATGGAACTCTGCTATCTACAATATCATCTCCAAGCATTACAGCAAATGGTTCATTGCCAACAAAAGTTCTAGCTCTGCCTATAGCATGCCCCAATCCTTTAGGTTCTTTTTGACGTATGTAATGAATGTCAACCATATTTGATATCTTTTTTACTAGTTCTAGTAATTCTTCTTTATGATTATTTTCAAGTTCATCCTCAAGTTCAACAGATTTATCAAAATGATCTTCAATAGCTCTTTTATTTCTACCAGTAATTATTAAAATTTCTTCTATTCCCGAAGCTACAGCTTCTTCAACAATATATTGAATCGTAGGCTTATCTACTATCGGAAGCATTTCTTTAGGTTGCGCCTTTGTAGCTGGTAAAAACCTTGTTCCTAGCCCAGCTGCTGGAATTACTGCTTTTCTCACTTTCATAATATACACTCCTTCTATTAATTATAAATTAATATACAAATAAATATTAATTTACCAATGTATTATTATAATGTGACAATTGTGTAATTTTTATGTGAAATAAGCTAAATAAGTTAACTCTTTCTTTTATTTCTTATTTTTTCATCTTCTAGTATAGAGGATTTATCTTGGTGTTCTGTATACAGTAAACTTTTAGCTTTCTCCTCACCTGGTTTACCAATATAATTTCTATATATCTCTTGCATAGTACAATTTTCATCAGAAATTCTAATACTAGATGTTTTATCAATGTCTTTTAGCACATCTGCTCTTAATTTTATATAATCTTCAGTTAAAAGCTTATCATTAGCACTATCAAAATACAGCATATTTATTGCCCCTGCCCTACAAATCTTACTACAAAGCGTACATCCAACACACTTATCAGGTAAGCTCGCTGCACTTCCGTTGGGTTTATGATATATGGCTCCAGTAGGACAATTTAATATACAGGTATTACATCTTATACATAGCTTTTCATTAATATTTGATTTTTTCTTGATTTTCCTTGTACCGCCACCATTCACACATCCACCTGGGCATCCCATAACCTCAATAAGTATATATTCTTTCCACTTTGAACTGCTTATGAATTTATCCATATCTTTTAATCCATTTAATACCGCTACTTTTCCTTGACTCGTTCCAATTGTGACCGTAGCTTCATAAACATTTTCATATCCATTAACCTGAGTAAATTCTATGTCATCAACCTTTACTTTTTCTCCATTTAAGTACTTTTGAACAACTCTTAGTATAGAATTTATAGTTCCACCTGATATTCCTGTTAATGCTGCAGCTCCAGTAT
Organism: Clostridium paridis; assembly: GCF_016765615.1. Classification (GTDB taxonomy): domain Bacteria; phylum Bacillota; class Clostridia; order Clostridiales; family Clostridiaceae; genus Clostridium_T; species Clostridium_T paridis. The sequence continues at coordinate 66,878 of NZ_JAESWA010000004.1, forward strand.
GTTCTTCCATAAGAATATCTGGTTTTTCATCAGGAATTGCAGTAATATTTATTCCTCGTTCTCTTAATAACTCCGCATATTCTCTTATAGTTAATACTACGTCTATGTCTTTATAACCATCTCTTCCCATATTAGTTCTTGAAGCCTCATATTTAGCACAAGTGCATGTGCTTATAGCAACAACAAAAATATTATTTGGCAATACATTGTAGCTCTCAGCAAAATATGTTTTTATTAATGTTCCCATCATTTGTTCAGGCGTTTTAGTTGGCAAAATATAATTAATTATTTCTGGATGAAAAATTTCCACATAATTTATCCATGCTGGACAACATGAAGTAAATACAGGTAGTTTTTCCTTGCTTAATACTCTCTTAATTAATTCATTTCCTACTTCTAGGGATATCATATCTGCACAAAAAGCTGAATTAAAGACTCTTTGAAAGCCTAATTTTCTTGCTGAAGCTGATATCTTTCCATAAGTATCTGTTCCAATAGGAAGATTGAACTCTTCTCCTAATGTAGCTCTTACTGCAGGAGTTGCTGTTGCAATTAGATATTTGCCACTCGTTAAAGCCTCATTTACTAAATTAATATCATTTCTTGCATTTATTGAGGAAGTTGGACATGTTGATGTACATTGTCCACAAAATATGCATGCTGATGCTTCAAAGCTCTCTTTTTTAGGCTCAACAGTTTTTCTTACCCCTGCTATAGATCTTAATACTGATGTCCCAGTAGCCCTTGCACATGTAAATGCGCACGCTGTACATCCAATACATTTTCTTTTATCAATATTTATAATTTCTTCTTGCCTAGCAGTTCTTTTTGACTTTCCCATATTATCACTCCGTATTTTTTATATATTTATAGTTACTTTTTATTTCCCTTCATTATTACTTATATAAAAAAATAAAAAGACCCTCTCAAATTTATATGAGCAAATCTTTTTTATGAAATACTATATATTAATTACTTAGTCCATTCATATTTAAGCATTGAATAAATAAGCTGATTATATCTAGCATCATTAATCCAATAATGTTCTCTTAATACTCCATCTAACTTGAATCCAAATTTTTCTAGCAGCTTTATTGACGCTATATTATTTGAAGACGTTGTAGCATAAACTTTATTTAAGTTAAGTTCATCTTGTTCCCAAATAGTTTTTAATAAATCACTTAGCAATATTTTCCCTAACCCTTTTCCTCTATAAACCTTAGGTAGATAATAACCAAATTCTGCACTATGATTTCTTTTATTAAAATCAAATAGTGATATTCTACCTAAAGGTTTATTTGTTTTTTCTTCTACGAGCACATATACTTTTATTTTTCCTTCTGAAATTCTATTTATTGTACTACTTAAATACTCCTGTAATGATTCATATTTTATTATTGGTCTACAAGTAAAATTCTCAAGTTCCTTCTCATGTAAGTTCCAATTGTACAAGGTTTCAATATGTCCATAATTTAAGGGGATAAGTTTGTACTTATTGTCAATTAATGATTGGATACCTTCCCTTTCAGATTTATCCATGGGTATACTCCCTTTCTTTTTCTATACATTATACCATATCTTGTAATATGAATTTAAAATTCCTCCTGGACATTAAAGTCTTCAGGAGGATTTCTATATAATTATTGTTTATATTTATCTAATAATCTTAAATAGTGATTTGCCTCGCGCAAAACGTGGTCTGAAAGCAACGGAAGTATTAAAGATTTAATTTTACATTCTAATATTCCTTGAGTTCCTTGTGCTTTAAAATCTCTTAATTCAGTAGTTGCCTCTATACTCTCATTTGTAACATCATCTAGCGGCATTACATTATCCATTGCATCTTTTGCTGCCTTAGTAAGTTCATCAAATTCATTTGCAAATTCATTTGCTTTTTTAATAAGATCTTCTTCTGATGGGTCAAGCATTCCTCTAATAAATTTTGCATGTTCACCCATAAGATTATTCCAGGTTGACTCTTCTTCATATGCTTCCTTTTCAAGGTCAACATCTTGTCTACTTTGTAATTTCTGAATCATTTTATAGTAATCTTGAGCTTCATGTATTAAATGTCTAAGCATAGTTGGATAAATATTAGTTGTAACAATTTTACATGCCTTAATATTACCTAAAACATCTCCCTTAAATTCTGCAAATTCCTCTAATAAATCTAAAGCCGTTTGATTAAGTATAAAAACTCTACGCTCTATTGCAGCCCCATCCATATTAATATCCTTCTTTGACCCCATTTCCATTCCTGGCTGCATTGCTGCATTCTGCTCACCCATTTCTCCTTGCTGCATAGTCATATCCTGTTGCATCATAGGATTTTGCTGAGTTATCATATTAGGTTGCATCATATTTTGATTTATCATACTATTGGTTTGATTATAATTAACTGATTTTAATATATCTGCTCTCTGTCCTAATTCAATTTGGGTAAGCTCTGTAGCAATATCCACACCAGTAAAATATTGAGTAGCAATTTCAGCCTTTAAAGTAAATGGTGTTACTAGCTCTCCTGATTTCATAACTTCTGGCCTTACTACTCCACTAGACATTCTAAGTACTTCACTAAATAATCTATCAAATCTCCTTCTAAACATATCTGCCTGTTTCATATACTCCACATCTTTTGGAGTAAAGCTTAATTGTAGAAACAATGCATGTTCTTTCATAATTCTTCCAAAAAAAAAGATGTAATTCCAGTGACTGATTTATAAACTTGGAACTAGATATCATATTTGCCCCTTTTAATTTAATAATTAATCATTGATTTTATTATATGTTTGTATTCAATACTTGCTACAAAATTTTTATTTCATCCTGACATTATTAAAATTGACTTTGTTCTTAATAATGTTATACTGATGATAATTAATTAGATATGGGGGTTTTAATATGGAAGTAATAAAAGTTTTAGATGATCTTTATAAGTTTAATCACTCAATTCCTAACGTGCCTATTAATTTTAATCAATTTTTATTTTTAGGAAATGAGCCCATGTTAATTCATACAGGAAATCATAATATGGCAAAAGATTTAGTTCCTAAACTTAAAGAAATATTAGGAGAGAAAAAACTTAGCTATATTTTCGTATCTCATTTTGAAGGAGATGAATGCGGAGGTATTGACCTAATACTTGAGCAATATCCTGATGCTCACACAATTTGCTCAAAAACAACTTCAATGCAATTTAATGGTTTTGGATTTAATTATGATTTACTAATTAAAAATCCTGATGATACATTAGAAAAAGATGTATATTCTCTTAAATTTATATCCTATCCTTCTGAGATGCACTTATGGGAAGGACTTATTGTCTTTGATACTAAACGCAATATTCTTTTTAGTAGCGATTTAATTATAAATTTTGATAATATTGATGAACAAATAATTAATTCTACTATAGAAGCAGAAATAAATGCAATTACTGAAAGGCAAATTCCTTCACCAAAGGCTCTTGAAATTATAAAACATGTATTATCGGAACTTCCTATAAAATACATAGCTTCTGGTCATGGTCCATTTATAAAACTACATAAATAAATAAGAAAACAGAAGCAACTGCTTCTGTTTCTCTATTTATTTAGATATTATTTCAGTACCATCTTCAGTTATTAAAATTGTATGCTCCCATTGAGCTGAAAGTGAACCATCTTTTGTATGTGCTGTCCATTCATTTTTAGGATCCACATATAATCTATAGTCTCCTTCATTAATCATTGGCTCAATAGTTATAACCATACCTGGTACTAGAACCATCCCAGTTCCCTTTTTCCCATAATGAGGTACGAATGGCTCTTCCTGGAACTTAATACCAACTCCATGTCCTCCAAAATCTCTAACAACTGAGTAACCATTCTTTTCTGCATGATCTTGTATTGCTGCTCCTATATCTCCTAAGAATCCCCATGGCTTTACTGCCTCAATACCTTTCTCCAAGCACTCTTTACATACTCTAACTAATTTTTCAGCATTTTCGCTTACCTCTCCAATTTTAAACATTCTAGAGGCATCTGAAAAATATCCTTCAAAAATTGTAGATACATCTACATTAATAATATCTCCATTTTTAAGTATTATATCTTCACTTGGTATTCCATGGCATACCTCATCATTAATTGAAGTACAAATACTCTTTGGATAGCCATAATAATTAAGGTCAGCAGGTATAGCCCCTTGAGATATAGTATAATCATAAACTAATTTATCTAGTTCCTCTGTACTCATACCTTCTTTTATATTACTGCTAACTAAATCTAGAATAGCATTATTTATTTTAGCACTTCTTCTAATTCCTTCAATTTGTTCTTTGTTTTTGATAATTTCTCTTGGTGGAATTATATGTCCCTGATTCTTTAATTCTTGCAACCTTTCGTCAAATTCCATGTGACACTTTTTATATTTAAGTTCACTTCCACACCAACATTTATCATTTCTGCCTATGTCCATATTATCCTCTCCTTGTCATTATATATAATTAAACTACTATAAATCTTTTATTTTTGAAATCTTTAATCTTATAATACTCCTATTATACTATAATTGCATCTACGAAAATTTTCTTATATAAAAATAAGGGAAGTCCATTTGAACTTCCCTTATTTTATATAACATCCACATTTTCTATATTTCTTATTGCCATATAAGTTCCGATTACTCCAAGCATCGCAAATATAATTGGAATTAATATAATTGAGCTTAAAGGTGAATTACTGCCATTACTTAAAATACTTGTAACTATAACACTTGTAATAATAGTTGAGCCAGTTGTTCTTCTCCTCATTCCTACAAATACAGGAATCAAGCTAACAAATGCAAATATAAATGAATAAAGTACACAGTTTATTAAAGTTTTTGATATCATATCGCTTGTTAAAGTATCATTTAATATATGAGTAAATGAATTAATTATATATATACTTACATTTAAGAAAATATTTGATGTAAGCATTGCAACAAATGCAAATATTACTATTAATAATATTTTTGAAAGCATAATTTTCATTCTATTAATTGGGTACATAAACATAAGATTTATAGTTTTATTATTATATTCTCCAACTATCAATTTTGCTATAATGCTTGATGAAAATATTATGAAAACTGCTCTTACGGTTAATCCAGTTAGTTCAAATACAAGACTGTAACTTGAAAACTCCTTAGAATCCTGAGAAACAAACACCGTCATAACTATGGCTGCTAGCATTATTAGATTAGCTATTACTGCACCTTTTACCCCTATTCTAAACTTTTTTAGTTCTAACTTCATTAATTTAAGCACTTAAATCCCCTCCATTTAAAAGTTTTAAGAAATGATCTTCTAGAGAAGTATTTTTCTTGTTTATTGCGTCTATTTCTACCCCATTTAAAATCAATGCCTTAGATATACTATTTTGCGAAACCTTTAAATCATATACTCTTATCAATGAATTATTGACCACCTTAATATTAGAAATATTAAGCTCACTTTCTAATATATAAGCTGCTTTAGTACAATCCTTGGTAACTATTTCTACATATTCAGTGTTCTCGTCTTTAATACTTTCCATAGAAATCTCTTCTATTAATCTTCCATGATTTATAACCCCTATTGTATCAGCAATTTGTTCTATCTCACTTAAAATATGACTTGATACCAAAATAGTCATTCCATATTCCTTGTTTAGCATTTTAAATAGATTCCTAATCTCTTTAATTCCAATTGGATCAAGCCCATTTATTGGCTCATCTAATATTAATAATTCTGGTTTATTTATAATAGCTCTGGCAATTCCTAACCTTTGCTTCATTCCTAAAGAATATTCCTTGACCATTTTCTTTTCTATATCATTTAATCCCACTAAATCTAATGCCTTATTAATAGCTCCTTTGTCATAATAACCCATATATTCACAATGAAGCTCCAAATTCTCTAGACCAGTTAATTTTTCATAAAATACAGGATATTCAATTATTGTGCCTATCTTCTTTAATATTTCAAAGGAATTATTCATTAACTTTTCCCCAAATATCTCAATCTCTCCATCAGTAGGTTTCACAAGATTAGTAATCATCTTCATAATGGTTGTTTTACCTGCTCCATTTGGTCCTAAGAAACCATATATTTCACCTTTTTTAATATTCATATTTACATTTGTAACTACACTCTTACCCTTAAAGGATTTTGTTAAATTTGTGGTTTTCAATATATAACTCATGTTCTTGCTCCTCTCATTACTTATCTTCCATAATTCTATTCTAAAATCTAGACTTCTCTTTTTTATTAATCAAATCTTACAAAATCCTTAAGTTAGCTGGTAGAGGGATTTCTCATCAATGAAGGTTTGTTATCATATATTAGAAAAACAAGATGCATTATACTGAAACACCTTGTTTTTTATAATTACTAGTATGTTATTCTTTTTAGTTTTACTGTAAATGTAGTTTTCAAGTTAGGTATACTCTTAAGATAAATTTCTCCACCTAATTTCTCAACTAATCTTTTAGTTATTGTAAGTCCTAACCCGCTCCCTTGAAACAACTTATTTCTTGAATCTTCAAGTGTATACATTCTCTCAAAAACATTCTCAATTTGACTCTCTTCTATACCTTTTCCTTTATCAATAACTTCAATATATGAATGTTCATTATCGAATCTAAGATTAAGTTCTAAGTAATTTCCATCCATTCCATATCTAATTGCATTTGAAATAAGATTATTTATAATTCTATCTAAAGCCTCATCATTTCCCTGAGAGTAAATAATTTCTTCGGGTATATTTATATTTACCTCTACACCTTTATTATTTAATATCTCATAGAAATCTAATATATTTTTTCTACATAGTTCATTCATGTTAACTCGAGTGATTGGAATCTCCTTATCTCCAGACTCCAGCTTTGCTAAATCAAAAAACTTGTTCATTAAGTCTATAACTTCTAAAGTTTTATTATGAACCTTAGAAAGCAATTCTTCTCTTTCTTCTCTTTCCATATTATTATCAAGCTTTATTGTTTCTATATACCCTAACACTACTGTTAAAGGTGTTTTTAAGTCATGAGAAATATTTGAAAGCATTTTCCTCATTGATATTTCTTTTTTTCTATAATCTATAAGAACCTTTTGGCTATAATCTAACAAGTTATTAATTTCTAATAATAATCCTTTTATTCTTTCATCATCATTTACAACTAAAATTTTTCCATTCTTACCTTTACTCGTTATCTCTTGCAACTTATATTCAATATACTTTAAATTTTTGCTTCTCTCATTTTTGGACAAGTACTGAAATATAATTACTCCAATAAGTATGCCTATTATTACAAGTAAAAAAATAATCATATTAGTTCCCCTCCAACTTGTACCCTATTCCCCACAACGTTTTTATATACTTAGGTTTTGATGGATCATCTTCTATTTTTTCTCTAAGCCTTCTCATATGAACATTAATAACATTCTCATCACCAAAATAGTCATCATTCCAAACGAAACTATATATTTGTGCTTTTGTAAAAACTCTATTGGGATTCTTAATAAATAACTTGAGTATCTCAAATTCCTTTGATGTTAACTGAATAGACTCTCCATTTTTCGTAACTAAAAAGTTTTCAAAGTTTATTGTAAGCTCTCCAAGCTTCACAATGTTGTCATCTTCTTTATTTGTAGTAGACGAATATTTTGTTGCACGTCTAATAGAAGCCTTAATTCTAGCCGAAATCTCAATCATAGAGAAAGGTTTTGCTATATAATCATCTGCCCCTAATCCCAATCCTATGGCTTTATCTACATCTGTGTCTTTTGCAGACATAATTAAAATTGGAACTGAACTTTTTTCTCTAATTATTTTCATAGTTTCCATTCCGTCTAATTTAGGCATCATTAAATCCAAAATAACTAAATCATAACTATCCCTTAAAAATTTAGTTATTCCCTCTTCTCCATCATAAGCAGTATCTATATTAAACCCCTCTTTAGTCAAATAATTTTTAACCATATCACTAATGGATCTATCATCTTCAATAATTAATATTTTATTATTCATATCTCACCATACCCCGCTTTATATTTATAGTTTCAGTTTAGTTTTTTCTTAAATGCAATGTCAAAAAAACATATCCCTAGTGTTAATGAAATTGATATGGAGAAAGATCTAAAACTATCAAATTTTTCTGGTCTAAAAAAATAATCGATAGCGCAAGATGTCCCACCCAAAATCACAGCCATAACTATAAATTTGATAAATCTTTTTCTTATTTCTCTTAATTTTAAACTCCTAATATTCATTAATGTTTTTATAATTAAATAAAAAACCATAACAAATAAATAAACTGAATATCCTATTACAATTATAATTGCACTTTTACTCTCTATATTTTTACTGATTACCACAATAGTAGCCACTGACCATATTATAAATACTATATACATTAATTTAATAATATTTTCCGATTTTATATTTTTCAAATTTTGCCCTCCTATTTAAGTATAGTAGCTATATTTTAACTTATGTAAATTGTACCATATAATTACTTATTTTTAGATATATTTATTTAACCTTATGATAAAATAAGAGCCTCGCATTTACTGCAAGGCTCTCTACATAATATATTATTAATTATCATTATCCAATTCACAAACATCATCTTCTGTTAAATGGTATGGGCATGTTGAAACATTTATTTTCTTCTTTCTAAGAAGTGTTTCTCTTAAGAAGAATCCTGTATGATTATGAAGTACTCCTCCCCACCATTCATGAGTTTCAAACTCAGGCAATATTACAGTAACTTTTTCATTGTCTGTAGTTGCATCTGCAATTTGATTTATATATTGAATTAAAGGAGTAACTACTGCTCTATATGGGGAATACTTCGCAACCAAAATAATATCAGTATCTAACAAAGCCCATCTAGCTTTCAATTTTTCTAAAGCATCTTTATTAGTTGATATATGTATAGCTATTACATGTGGACTTATGCTTTGAGCATACTGAAGTGCTGTCAATGTTGCTTTATTTAAGCTTGCAAGCGGTACTATAACTATATGATCGAATTTTACTTTAAGATCATAATTTTTAAGTGAATTATTGTTTAATCTTAATCTACATGCAACACGATCATAATGATTATGTATGCTTATCATAACATATACAACAATAGGTAGTGCTAAGATAATTATCCAAGCTCCTAAGAAGAATTTAACGCAAACTATAACACCAGTTGTAACTAAAGTAATAAAAGCTCCAAATCCATTAATAATTGCACGAGAACGCCAGCCAGCTTCCTTACTCTTCATCCAGTGAATAACCATTCCTGATTGAGCTAAAGTGAATGATAAAAATACTCCAACTGAATACAACGGAATTAACAAATGAACATCAGCTTTAAAAGCTACAACAAGGAAACATGCTACAAATGAAAGTGCAATAATTCCAGCTGAAAAACTTAATCTTTTTCCTTTAATAGTAAATTGTCTTGGGGCATATCCATCTTTACCTACAACATACATAAGCATAGGAAATCCAGTAAATGCAGTATTACAAGCCATAAGTAAAATTATAGCTGTACTAAATTGTATAACATAAAACATTGGTCCATAGTTAAATACACCATATGCTAATTGAGCTATTACAGTTGGACCTCCATCTTTAGGTACAACTTCATAAAATCTTGCAAGTATTGAACTTCCACCAAATATAAATAATATCAATCCAGTAAGTAGTACCATTACTATCTTAGCATTTTTTTGAGCTGGTTCTTTAAAATTTGGTACAGAGTTACTTACTGCTTCTAATCCTGTAAGTGCAGAACATCCTGAAGCAAAGGCCTTCATAATTAGGAATATACTTAAACTTCCCATTCCCTTTGTAACCTCAGGATCTATTACTAATTGATGCGGCTCTATATGTAAAACAAGATATTTAAATAATCCATATAAAATCATGAAAATCATACTTATAATAAAAATATATGTAGGGATACTAAATATCTTTGAAGATTCACTAATTCCTCTTAAGTTCATGATGGTTAAAACTATAATTAATGAGATTACAATTAAAACCTTATGTTCATTTAATTCTGAAAATGCTGAGGTTATAGCAGCAACGCTTGCACTGGCACTAACTGCGACTGTAAGTATATAGTCAATTAGCAGTGCAGCTCCAGCAATTAATGCAGCTTTTGATCCGAGATTTTCCTTAGCAACTATATATGCTCCTCCTCCATGAGGATAAGCTCTTATAATTTGTATATAAGATATAGTTAAGATTAACAATAATCCAACAATCATAAAAGAAGTCCAGGTAAGCCAGCTATATGCCATCGCTCCAATAATTGGTACCAAAACCAATAAAATTTCTTCTGCAGCATATGCTACTGATGAAACTGCATCACTTGCCATTATTGCAAGTCCAAAAGGAACATTATACTTTTCCTGGGCACTCTGCTCATTGGCCAATGGCTCCCCTATAAGTACGTTCATAAATTTTTCAAGCATTTTATAATACCCCCATTAGTACTTGATATTTTACTTAAAAATATGCTTTTATTTAGTTATTCTTAAAATTTATGTACCATCAAACATAAATATAAATTTACCAAAGTTTATTTTAACATAAATTATTTAAAATCAAAGTACTTGTTCACATTGTTGTCAAAAGTTTAAAGTTTATTCACAAATGACACAATAAATATATAAAACTCCCTTTGTTTCTTTCTATCCAAGAAGGTTTTATTTTAAAAACTATCTTTATCTATTGATTATATAGTTATAAAGATTCAAAATAGCATTTTCTTTTATTATATCTAGAAATATACTTAAAACCATTTTCTTTTAAAAGCTCATAAACCAAGCTTATACCTTCACCAACTCTATCAAAGCTATGTGCATCGGATCCAACCGTAATTATCTCTCCACCTAACTCTCTATACCTTCTTACTATTTCTAGTTTAGGCATGTATTCTTTTCGGTTCTTTAGAATAGAAGTATTAATCTCTATCCCCTTCCCCCTTTCGATTACTCGCTTAAGTATACTATCAATTAAGTCAACATAATTTCTATATTCATATTTTCCATACTTATTCCATGCATATCTTTGTACTAAATCTAAATGCCCCATAACATCATAATTGCTTTTATCTGCCACCTCGTATAATTCTTTAAAGTAATCTTCATATACCTTTTTCACGTCATACTTTTCTAGATAGCCAATAACTCCAATATTATCAATCCTATGTAGAGAACCTATTATAAAATCTATATCTTTATCTTTTATATACTCCTCCACTTCTTTTATATATTTATGTCCTTCTCCAATTTCCAAGCCAATTTTCATTGATAAACCTGAATCTTCTTGTCCATTATACTTATTAATTTCTCCTATATAGTCATCATATTTTAAATAACCATAACTACTATCATTTTCATTCATGCTTATATGCTCAGTTAGACATATCTCACTTAAATAGGTTTCCTTTGCCTTTTTATATATATTTTCAATTGCTTCTTTAGAATCTGGGGAAAAGCTTGAATGCAAGTGATAATCTCCATAGTACTTTTTCATTCTTTTTTCTCCTTCTTATGTTTTTTTCTATTGTTATTATTCTATTATAAATCTATTTTAGATTTTGTTAAAGTTGTCTAGTTATATGGGATAACTTGGATAAGAACTTTTCGTATATTTACACGGCTATATTAAAATACTAAATATTGTTTAACAGATTTAAAATTAGAGATTTTGGAGGTGATTATTACGACAGATAATCAAAAAAATAATACGTTAACAAGTAGCATTGATAATAATATTAAGATATTTAAACAAATTTTTTCTACCGATGTTAATGATGACTTTACAATAAAATATCTCCAAATAAAATCCTTAATGAGAAAAGGTGCTGTGTTATTTATCGATCCATTAGTTGATAAACAAAGAATAAATGATCATATCATTTCTCCTCTTTTATTTACAATGCTTGATAACATTTCAGGTAATATAGGTACAATTTTAGTTGAACAAGTACTTTCACTTAAGGACACCAAAAACACTAATGATATCAATACTATAATAGACGAAGTATTAAGTGGAAATACGATTTTACTTATCGATAAATGCAATACAGCTATAATTCTTAATACTGATAATTTTCAACATCGTGCAATTGAAAAACCAACAAATGAAAACACCTTAAAAGGTCCTAAGGAAGCCTTTACAGAATGGGGGGAAGGAAATAGATCCTTAATTAGAAAATCCTTAAAAACTCCCACTCTTGTTACAGAGACGCTTTCAATTGGTAAAGATAAACATAGAGCTGTTTCATTAATGTATTTAAATAATTTAGTTAATTCTGAGCTATTAAGTAAGGTGAAAGAAAGAATATACTCCATAAATAATGAAGACATTGATAGAATTGTTATGCTAGAACAATGGATTGAAGATAGACCTTATTCACTAATTCCAACTACCTTTACAACTGAACGGCCAGATAGAGTATGTTACTTTTTGAAAGAAGGTCATATTGCACTTTTAATGGATTCTTCTTCAAATGTCATCATTGTCCCAGTAACTTTTTGGACCTTTTTTCATACTGCAGACGATATGTATCAAAGGTGGCTTTTTGGCAACTTTCTTAGAATTATACGAGTAGTTGCTATTTTTATAGCCATAATGCTTCCTGGACTTTATATAGCCGTAACTAATTTTCATACAGATATAATTCCTACAGATTTAGTTATTGCCGTAGCTGCAAGTAGAGAAAAACTTCCTTTTCCAGCTTTAGTTGAAATACTTCTAATGGAGATGAGCTTTGAACTCATTAGAGAAGCTGGTGTAAGAATTCCTACTGCTGTAGGTCCAACCATAGGTATAGTTGGTGCATTAATATTAGGTCAAGCAGCAGTTGAAGCCAATATCGTAAGTCCTATATTAGTTATTGTCGTTGCACTTACTGGATTATCCTCTTTTGCTATTCCAGAACAATCCATAGGCTTTATAGCAAGAATAAGTAGATTCATCTTTTTATTTGCAGGAACTCTAGGTGGTTTCTTTGGAATAGGAATAGTTTTGACGGCTGCTATTGCATATACAAGTGTAGTTGAATCCTTTGGTGTCCCCTATTTTTCACCAAAAGCTCCCCACTACCCCTCTTCAAGGGACTTCTTTACAAGAAGGCCAATATTTAAACTAAACAAACAACCAATGAATCTAGAACCTCAAGATTCTAGTAAAAATGAGTAGTACAAATAGCCTAGAGACTAATCAATATAACTAATAATTGGTGGGTGAAAAATTATATGTTTAAGAATTCTGATAGCAAAATAGGAACTAAAGAAACAATTACTTTAATCACTATTTTATTGTTTACAAATACTTTTGACAATACTCCTTCCTTTATATTTAAAGATGCAAAGAATGCTGGGTGGCTTGTTCCTATTATTTCGGCAGTAATCATACTAATTCCAATACTTTGCACATTAAATCTATTAAAAAAATTTAAAGATAAAGGATTAATTGAGATAATTTATATGCTTACAGGAAAATATTTTGGTTTTATTTTGATACTCCTCCTTATAGTATTAAATATTTTCTTTTTAATCGGAAACATAAGAGATAATTGTAGTACCATAAGTACATTATTTTTCCCGAAAACTAGTACTGAAATTTTAGTTTTTACTCTAATTGGAGCAAGTTGTTATGTAGCATCCTTAGGGCTAAAAGCAAGTGCAAGAACTGCTTTTCTTTTTCTATTTTATTTTGTAATAAATTTATTGTTAATTTTAATTTTTTCTAAACATCTTATAATCCCAGCTTTTTTATTTCCTTTAGCTGGTGGTGGAATAAAAAGCATTTTTAAAGCCTCACTCTTAAATGTACCTATATTTCAAGTTATTATATTGTTATCTATCTGTTTTCCTATGTTTAAAAATCATAAATGCTTTAAAAAATCTAGTTTATTTTCATTATTAATATCCTGTATTCTTATAGCTGTTATATTTATAATTATTCAAATGACATTTGATTACCCTGCTACAAGCATCATCGCACTTCCTTTTTTTACTTTTGTAAGGCTAATTAATATCACAAGATTTTTAAGTAATTTAGAAGCACTACTATTTCTTCCTTCAGTAATAATATTAGTTTTATATTATTCTGTATATCTTTATCTAGTAACTGCAATGTTTACGAATTTACTTAAACTAAAAAAAGTTGAACCCTTTATTTTACCTGTTACCGCTTTAATAGCTATACTATGTTTAATTCCAGAAAACTCCATAAAAATATCACTATTAATACACATGTATTTATTACCTATACTATCCACTTTTATTATTATACTTCCGATAACATTATCAATTATTGCACAATGGAAAGGGGCTTATAATAAATGAAAATGAAATATATATCTATCTTTCTTCTATTTTTTATGACATTGTCTTCTATATCTGGTTGTGTGGATAGAACAGAATTAGAGGAACAAGCTTATGTATCTGCAATAGGTCTAGATAAAGGAACGGAAGATAGATTAAGCATAACTTACCAGATTACAAATGTAAGACATGGGGCTAAAACCGAAACTGATACAGGTCCTAAAAATGAAACTATTACATTTGAAGCTCCTGATTTCATTTCAGCTCGTCATCTTGCAAACACGGTTATATCAAGAAGAATAACACTAACTCATGCAAAAATTCTAATTATTGGAGAGGAATTTGCACGTGACCCTGACTTTTTTCACCAATTAGAAGCCGCACTTCGTGAAAACCAACTAAAAAGAGGTATGAATATACTTGTATCTAAAGAAACTGCTTCGGAATTTTTGCGTGCTAATGATCCTAAAGTTGAAAATAGAACCAGTAAATATTTCGATTTTATGTACGATAGGTGGAAGGATACTGGTTATGTTCCGGAATCTGACTTAAATAAATTCATGCAAAGAACAGAAGGAAAGTCTAGCTTATATTTAGCGGTATATCTTTCAGCTACAAAAAACACTCCAAAGCATATATATAAATCCCCTGACACATTAGGTAATGAAGCGGATTATCTGCCAGGTGAAATTGATATTGAGGGCGGTAACCCGACTCAAATGATAGGTTCAGCTGTCTTTAAAGATGGTAAAATGATAGGGGTTTTAACTGGAAATGAAAACCGTATCAACGTGATATTAAGACCTTCTTTAAGTGTTAGAAGCATGATATTTACATTTGAAGATCCATTAGATAAAGATTATAAAGTTACAGCAAGAATTTTGCAGTATAAAAAAAACAAATATCATTTTAATATTAAAGGTACTTATCCTGAAGTTGAAGTAACAATCCCATTAAAAGTAGAAATTCTTGCAATTCCAAGCTTTACAAAATATGTAGAAGACCTTGAGAAACAAGAAATACTAAAACATTCTATGGAAGATCAATTAAAAGTTGCTTCATATAAATTAGTAAGAAAAACTCAGCAAGAATTTAAAGGTGAACCCTTCTTATGGGGATCGCAAGTTTTAAGGCCAAAATTTTTCACATATGAGGAATATAAGAATTACAATTGGTCTGATAAATATCCTAATGCCAAGGTAAATATTGATTATAAAATTGACCTTTTAGGATTTGGTAAACAAATGAATCCTCCAGAAAAAAATAATAAATAATAAAGGATGATATATATGCACTTATTAATCATGATTTTATATATTTTTATATCATTATACACATTTAAACTTTCATTCAAAACATGGAAAGATGGGAATAAATTTGCTAGTGTCAATATCTTCATTTTAGCAGTTATACTTCCCCCTCTTTGCATTTATGTTGAGTTCTTTTAATTAATATAGACAATTCTTATTCATATGTTTTACTTATACTGTATCTGTTTTTCTAATGAAGCATAAGTAATAATCTACTCTCCCAAACAATATATTGAGAATGAAAGACCGTTAATTTTATATCAAAATACTTATTAGAGGGTTTTAAGTTCAATTAGTAATTTATTTATGTAAGAGTAAATTAAGTTTCCTATAAAAAACCCTATACATAAATCAAATTAAATAAAGGGGAGATATTAATGAAAAAATTTTTAGGAATCGTTCTTACTTTAGGTATTGTTGCTTCACTTGTAGGTTGTGGAAATAAAACTGAAACCACTACTGCAGCTAAGGTAGACACAAGCAACATAAAGATGGGAAGAGTTGAGTATGCTGCCCATGGGACAAAATGTTTCACAGTTGCAGTAGTAGCTGTATCTGGAGATACTATAGTTGGTGCATCTATTGATGACTATCAATTTATGGGAAAGGATGTTGCAAAAGGAGTTCCAAATTCTGATAAAGATTTTGGACTTCAGGGTTATAAAGATCCAAACATGGTTTTAGCATCAAAAAAAGCTAATGCAAAATATTATAGTGACTTAATGAAAGAAGAAGCGAAGGCAACAAAACCACTTGATGAATCTTATGCTGCTATTGAAAAATATGTAACTGGAAAAACTGTTGCTGATTTAGAAAAAACCTTAAATGATAATGATGCTAAGAAAATGGTAGATGCAGTAAGCGGAGCTACTCTTCAAGATACAAAAGGATATGTTACTGCTCTAGTTGAAGCTGCAAAAACTGCTAAATAAAAAATTTAAGGACTATAGTATATTGGATATTTTCAAATATACTATAGTCCTATTTCTTAATTAATTTCTCTTTCGCATACATCCTCATCTGATAAATGATATGGGAATGTAGAAACTGCAATATTTTTATTTCTTAATAATGTTTCTCTAATAAAGAAGCTTGTATGATTATGTAAAACTTCTCCAAAACGCTCATGCGTAACAAACTCCGGAACAATTACTGTTATTCTTTCATTCTCAGCAGCCGCATCTACAATCTGTTCTATATTTTTTAATAGAGGTGTAACTACTGCCCTAAAAGGAGAATATTTCGATACAAGTAAAATATCCGTATCTAATTCACTCCATCTTTGTTTTAGTCTTTCCATAGCTTCTTTATCTGTGGAAATATTTATTGCAATAACATTATCACTTATACTCTGTGCATACTGTAATGCTCCTATCGTTGCTTTATTTAAGCTTGCAATTGGAACTATTATAATATGTGTATATTTCACCTTTAAATCAACTTTTTTCAAATTTAATTGACTTATGCTTAAACGACATGCAACTCTGTCATAGTGTGCTTTAATTTTTAATTGAACTAATATTATAATTGGAATTAAGATAGCGACTATGAAAGCACCTTCACTGAATTTTTCAACTAATATTATAATTGTTGTAAGCAAAGTAACTAATGCCCCTAACCCATTTATGCAAGCACGTTTTTTCCATCCCTCACTTTTTTCTTTTCTCCAATGATTTACCATACCAAATTGACCTAAAGTAAATGAGATAAATACGCCTATAGCATATAAAGGTATTAGTCTATGAGTATCTGCTTTAAATATAATAACTAATAGGCATGCGATAAACGATAACGCACCAATTCCAAAAGAAAAGCTAAGCCTTTTTCCTCTTATTGTAAATTGTCTTGGTGCAAAGCCATCCTTTCCAACTATGTACATTAGCATCGGAAATCCTGTGTAAGCAGTATTGCATGCCATAAGTAGAATTACTGCTGTACTAAATTGTATTACATAATACATAAATCCATTATGAAATATAGCTGAAGCTATTTGTGATACTACTGTAGGACCATTAGTAATTGGTACTGCAGTATAGAAAATTGTAAGTATTGAAGTTCCGCCAAATATAAAGAATATCAATCCTGCAAGTAAAATCATTACTGTTTTTGCACTTTTTTGGCTTGGCTCCTTAAAGTTTGGAACAGAATTACTTACTGCCTCTACTCCTGTTAATGCCGAACATCCTGAAGAAAATGCTCTCAAGATAAGAAACAACGATAAATTTTCTGTTGCCGTACTTGGAATTGTGTACATTGGTTCTGGATGAATATTTAGTACAAAATATTTAAACAATCCATAAACGATCATAAAAACCATACTGAAAATGAAAATGTAAGTTGGTATTGCGAATATTTTTGATGATTCACTGATACCTCTTAAATTTAATATAGTTAAAACTATAATAATGCTTACAACAAATAATACCTTATATTCTGATAACCCACTAAATGCAGAAATTATAGCATCTGCACCTGCACTTGCACTAACTGCAACTGTGAGTATATAACTTATTATTAGACCTGCTCCAGCAGATAACCCAGCTTTAGTACCTATGTTCTCTGTTGCAACCTTGTATGCTCCTCCCCCTTGAGGATAAGCCCTAATAATTTGAATATATGAAATTGTTAATATAATTAACAATCCTATAATCATAAAGGATGTCCAAGTCAACCACTGATAAGCTGTAGCTCCTAAAACAATTAATACAAAAAGAATTTCTTGAGCTGCATATGCTACTGAAGAAATCGCATCACTTGCCATAATCGCTAATCCAAAAGGAATGTTATACTTTTCACTACTTCCCTGTTCATTAGCTAAAGGTTCTCCTATCAGTAGATTCATAAATTTTTCAAGCATATTATTTTACCCCCGTTAGTATTGAATAATTTCTTTAAATTAAATGTTAACAACATAAGTTTTACAAATTGTTCATTTATATCTGACAGCAGACATAGTCATAATTCTATCACATTTTTTTAAAAAAATATCTAAAAATTATCTTAATTTATTAAAATTTGATGAATATTGTAAAAAATAAGGACTATAAGTGAATTTTTTGCATAAATCCGCTTATAGTCCTATTATTTTTAATCATCTTCCAATTCACAAACATCTGCCTCAGATAAATGATATGGATATGTTGCAACCACTATATTATTCTTTCTAAGTAAGGTTTCTCTTAAAAAGAAACCTGTATGGTTATGTAAAAAACTTCCCCACCACTCATGGGTTTCAAATTCAGGCAAAATAACTGTGATTTTTTCATCTTCACCTGCTGCATTTGATATTTTATCTATATAATCTAAGATAGGTGTAACCACAGCTCTAAATGCAGAATACTTTGCTACTAATAATATATCTGTATCAAGTAATTCCCACTTATGCTTTAATTTTTCTAAATCCTCTCTACTAGTCGATATATTTAGTGCAATTACATTCGAGCTAATACTTTGTGCATATTGAAGAGCCCCAATAGTAGCACTATTTAAACTTGCAAGTGGAACAACAACAATATGATTATACTTAACCCTTAAATTAGTATTTTTTAAAGATGCCTTTGTTACTCTTAACCTACAGGCAACCCTACTATAATGTCTATGTATCATAACCATAACATAAACTATCATGGGAACGAGTATAATGACTATCCAAGCTCCATGAATAAATTTTTCGTATGCAATAATGCCAGTAGTTACTAGTGTAACAAATGCACCAAATCCATTTATAGATGCACGTATTCTCCATCTAGTTTCCTTACTTTTTCTCCAATAAATTACCATACCTGCTTGAGCTAAAGTAAATGACATAAAAACACCAACTGAATATAAAGGGATTAAGAGATGAGTCTCTGCATTAAATGCTATAACTAAGAAACATGCTACAAAAGCTAGAGCAACTATTCCCACTGTAAAGCTTAGTCTTTTACCTCTTATAGTAAACTGTCTTGGTGCATATCCATCTTTACCAACAACATACATCAACATTGGAAAACCTGTAAAAGCAGTATTGCATGCCATTAGCAAAATAATTGCTGTACTAAACTGAATAACATAGAACATAATTCCATTGTTAAAAACCCCATATGCAAGCTGAGCAATTACAGTTGGTCCTTCATGCAAAGGAAAAACCTGATAAAACCTTGCAAGAAAAGAACTTCCACCAAAAATAAATAATATTAACCCAGTTAATAATATCATTACAATTTTTGCATTCTTTTGGGCTGGCTGTTTAAAATTAGGTACTGAGTTACTTACTGCTTCTAATCCAGTTAGCGCAGAACATCCTGATGCAAAAGCCTTTAAAATCAAAAATACACTTACACTTCCTATGACATCCATTCTTTTAGGTATGTGAACCAATTGATTTGGCTCAATATGCAAAACTAAAAATTTAAATAATCCATATAAAATCATAAAAATCATACTAACGATGAAGATGTAAGTAGGTACGCTGAAAATTTTTGAGGATTCACTTATACCCCTCAAATTTAAAATAGTTAAAATAATGATTAAGGTGATAACTATAAGAACTTTATATCTATTAAGTTCAGAAAAAGCTGAAGTTATTGCTGCCACACTTGCACTTGCACTTACTGCAACGGTAAGTACGTAATCTATCAGAAGTGCTGCTCCAGCTACAAGTCCAGACTTAACTCCTAAGTTTTCCTTTGCAACAATATAAGCTCCACCACCGTGTGGGTAAGCTCTAATAATCTGTATGTATGATATTGTAAGTATTAAAAGTAGCCCTATTATCATTAAAGATGTCCATGTAAGCCAATTAAATGCGGCAACTCCTAAGACCGGCACCAAAACAAACAAAATTTCTTCTGCTGCATATGCTACAGATGAAACTGCATCACTTGCCATAATCGCAAGTCCAAAAGGAACATTATATTTTTCATGCGCACCTTGTTCATTAGATAAAGGTTCACCTAGTAATATATCCATAAACTTATCTAACATATGATTACCTCCAAATACTTTAATGATGCCACAATTCAAACTAACTTTTTAAATAATCATTTATGTTATTTTAACCTAAATTTAAAAAAACATAAGCAAATGGAAATTTTCAAAAGAAAAAAATCTTTAGAATTAATTCTAAAGATTTTATATTAAAAATTTTATTTTTTTTGTACCAAAGCCAATGCTTGATCTATTAATTTATCAGCTCTCATTCTTCCGTAATCAAACATGTCCATAATAGCTACTGGAATTTCTTTATTAATACATACATTCTCTATTTGTTTAATCTTAAATCTAATCTGTGGACCAACTAAAACCACATCAATATTATCTAAATGCTTCTCAATTTGAAATTCTGAAAATGCATTAATCGAAATATCTAATTGCCTTTCTTTTGCGGCTTCTTTCATTCTAACTGCTAACATACTTGAAGACATTCCACCTGCGCAAACTAATAGTATATTCACCATAAACCTCTTCCTCTCAAAACAACATATATAAATTTTATAGTTACAAAGAATAAATGTCAATGTTTACATATTTTTCTTGTAACTACATTTTTTATTATTTTTATCCTTAAGTTCTACTGCTCTTTTTTCACAAATTTTCAGTTTAATCATCCCATAGCGCTATTAACCAAGTAGCTCAAATCTATTTTCTTTAAGAATGCTGTAAATCTGTGTATTTAAAAGTTCTCCAATTTCATGCCCAACAATACTTAAATCATCATCTGATGCATTATCAGATATATTCAAAAAAGCTTGTCTTTTAAAAACATCATGTCCTTCTTTATCTATACCAGCCTTATATTTTATCACTAATGAAAGTGATGATAGAATTGCTTCAGTCATAAATATCACCTCCTTTATTTATATCAATTACATCATGAATATATGCTTCAATTATACTTATCTACATTTAAAGCAATTCCATCTCAATGAAAATTAAAAAAATCAAAACATTTTTTCATAACATATATATTTCATAAAGGAGGTGATTTTTTATGGAAGTAAATGAACTAATTAATTTAATAGGTAATGTTGGTTTTCCAGTTGCTATTTCTGCTTATTTATTAATTAGACTTGAGAAAAACATAATTGGCTTGACCTTATCTATTAATAAACTCAATACAATAATTTCAACTAAACTAGGTGTAGTTATTGAAAATGAGTAATAAGTATGCTTGTTTAAAAATTTTTTGACTTTTAGGTAAATTTCTCAATAAGGACATATATCCTTAATGTAGAGTTCAGAAAGGAGGTTATGTAAATGGCTATAAACAAAGTTATAAATTCCACCACTCTTAGTCTAGAAGTTCAAAGTGGAACAGATGCAGCTGGTGCACCTGTGTTTAGAAAAAAGAATTTCTCTGGAATTAAGTTAACTGCAGCACCAGAAAATGTTTTGGATGTTGCCCAAGCTATTAAAGGTATTTTAAACAATCCTACCAGAGATTTATTTTTAAACGAAACTTCTAAGCTATCAAACAACTAAATTCAACTTAAAATTTATTATGGAAAGTAGGTGAAATAATGGAATATGTACTTTCAATGACCTTCGTAACTTCAGGCGGAGATAAAGCTTCTTTTTCTATTACTGGAGTAAAAGAGTCAATAACTGAAGCAGAAGTCTCTGCATTAATGGATACAATAATTGCTAAAGATATATTTATTACTAAGAGCGGTTCTTATGTGTCTAAATACGGCGCACAATTAACTGAAAAACAAGTCACAAAATTTGATCTTTAGTATATTATTACTATCTACATTTGAATATGAATAGTTAAAAAAGTGAAAGAGTTCAACTTTTCAGTTGAACTCTTTCATTTCATTATATTAATTACAGAAAACACATAATTATTCTTTATTTCTAACATACTTTAAAGTTATACTAGGATTACTGGTTTTAATTGATCTTATTTCAAACTTATTTAATGATGCTACAAATGGAGTAAGCTTTGTATATCCATAGTTTCTACTATCAAAATCTGGATACCTCTTATTAAGGGTACTACCAAGTTCACCTAAAAATGCCCAACCATCTTCATCAGAAATTTCAGTAATTATAGTTTTAATAGCTTCTATTAGTTTTTCTCTACTTATGGTACCAACCTTATTCTCTTGATTCTTATGAACAGTCTTAACACTTTCTGTTTCTTCAATATTAGATGCCATAGATGCAAGCACCTCAAGATATTTAAACTTTTCACAGGCAGCAATAAATGGAGTTGGGGTTTTCTTCTCCCCCATACCAATTACATACATTCCAGCTTCTCTTAATCTTGATGCTAATCTTGTAAAATCACTATCACTAGAAACTATGCAAAACCCATCAACATTTTTTGAATATAATATATCCATTGCATCAATTATTAATGCCGCATCAGTTGAATTTTTTCCCGTTGTATAATTATATTGTTGAATTGGAGTTATTGAATAGTTCAATAACACATTCTTCCAAGGTGCAAGCTGTGGCTTAGTCCAGTCACCATATATTCTTTTATAAGTAGGTACTCCATGATTTGAAATTTCATCTATTATATACTTTATATATTTTTCTGACACATTATCTGCATCTATCAAAACAGCTATTCTCTTATCCTTATCTTTATCCATTATTTATCTCCTTCTTTCTTAAGCGATAACTTATCACTTAACTTATACCTATCTTTATCTATTCTACAAACTGACTAATATTTCCTTCATTCTATCATTCCTTTTTGAATGTAATCCTTATTATAAATGATATTATACTATAATATCATGACTTAACTTCTACTTAATTATATCTTAACATTAAGATGTTATTATTAAAATAAAAGGAGGTGCAACGAATGGTTAATTTAAATATTTGCATTGATATCGATGGTACAATAACAGATGCTTATTATTGGCTTGATTTTTGTAATGAATACTTTAATACTAATATAACGAAAGAACAAGTAACTGAATACTCTATTCATAACGTGCTAGGCATTGAGGAAGAATCATACAACGAATTTTATAATAAAAATAAGTTTATACTACATGAGGATCAGCCCTTAAGAGAAAATGTTCAAGAAATATTAGCTAAACTATCTGAAGATAATAGTATATATTTTGTTACTGCAAGAGATAAAAGTCTTAGTATGCTTACACACAGATACTTAAGAAAGAATAATATTCCCTATAATGATCTATTTGTTTTAGGTAGCCACTATAAGGTAGATAAAGCAAAAGATTTAAATTGTGATATATTTATAGAGGATAATTATGAAAATGCTATTCAGCTATCAACTGCTGGCTTCAAAGTTCTGCTGCTTGATACAAACTACAATAGACATACTTTAAATGAAAATATCACAAGAGTTCATAACTGGAATGAAATATATGAAATAATAGAAAAACTGTTATTACAAAGTAAAGCAATGTAATAACAGTTTTTTGTATAAATGTGTAGTCCTTTATTTCTTTATAATCGGTATCCAAACTTCTGAGAAAAACCTATCATCGTCTGCTGTGTAGTATAATTCCATTTCTGGCCCTTCAGCATGCTCGTAACCTGAGCTAGGGAACCATTCTTGGAATATACGTCTCCATAATTCTTGAAT
The DNA here is from genome assembly GCF_016765615.1 of Clostridium paridis. Classification (GTDB taxonomy): domain Bacteria; phylum Bacillota; class Clostridia; order Clostridiales; family Clostridiaceae; genus Clostridium_T; species Clostridium_T paridis. Next base: position 91,089 of record NZ_JAESWA010000004.1, read on the forward strand.
CTTTTCTGTAACTTCTGATTCATAGTGCTCTTCTGTTCTAAATACTACCCATGTAAATGGATCAACTGAAACTGAGGTATATTCATCTGGAACTTTAAGTTCATCTTCGAAATCAACAACACCTATCATATATGGCATAGTATCTTTTCCCGTATCTCTATATCCCATAATTCCATTCGCATCACAAAGTTTAAATTCACTTTCAGTCTCAACTTTTTGTTGTACCTCGCTTAATTTGTCTAGAATACCAGCCTCATAACATTCTTCCCAAAACTTCGGTATCCTAATTAAGTTATTACCATTTGTTAAGTCAATAATCTCTTCTACACCAAAAAACTTAAATGAGCCCTTTTCTACAATCCTATAATTCATCTCTGCACCTCCTTTTATTGAAATATGAAAGGATAATGGCGGATAAGCTTTTAAAAGTGTTCCCATCTCTCTGGCTATAGTTGGTGAAACCCCATGCATTTTATTAAATGCTCTAGTAAACGCCTCAGGAGATTCATAGCCATACTTCAGTGCAAGGTCTATTACCTTAATACTGCTATTTTGCAGTTCTAAGGCTGCTAAAGTAAGCCTTCTTCTCCTAATGTACTCTGCCAAAGGTACATCTGTTATAAAAGAAAACATTCTTTGAAAATGATAGTTTGAACAGCATGCAACCTTTGATATATTGTTATAATCAATTTCATTTGTTAAATTCTGTTCAATATACTTAATTGCGCCATTCATTCTCTTAAGCCAATCCATCCACTCACTCCCTTTCATTTACAATTATAGTAGCATATGATATTTATCACCTTGCATATTATGCACCAATTTGCAAGGACACTATACTTTGTTAGAATCTTTATTATTGAATAAGGTCTTAGTTTTTGATATTATTCCATGTAAAAATATACTTATTTAATACCTAATCTCATACGATAACAAAATTCCACCTCAAATTCATCATTTCCATAAACATCAAAAACTTTCATTTTAAATGAATCTATATACGGATTAATTTCATTTATCCCTGCTTTGATAATAGCTTGTAACCCACCTTGACTTAAAGCCATCTCAATAACTCTTTGAGCATTACAAATTTCAGTATTTGAGAAAACTATTTCTCTTGCATATTGAAAATGTCCACTGTTTTTTATATTTGAAAGATGCTTATCTTTATCCCATCTAATAGATTTATCTTTAATAGCAGGATGTCTGGATTCTATTTCACGCACTTTTTCAAAGAGTTTGGTATATTCAAGTTCTATCTCTAATTTATATATTGGTGGCCAATCACAATCATAAACTGCAAAAATTCCACCCTTCTTTAATATTCTTTGTACTTCATTTAAAGTAGTCTCAGGATTCATCCAATGAAAGGATTGTGAACATGTTACAATATCTGCTGAATTACCTTCTAATCCAGTCTTATCTGAAAATGAAGAAATGAATGTAATATTTTCTAAGTCAGAAGCTTTCTCTTTTGCTATTTCAATCATATCTTTGCTTGGTTCTATTCCAATAACCTTATTACTTATTTTACTCCAAATCCTTGATGAAAGTCCTGTGCCACAGCCCAAATCCACCACAAGCAATGGCATTTCCCCTAAATATTTCAGTATAATTTGTGTAACTTTTTCAGGGCATCTTGGTCTTGCACTATCATATATATCCGCAAAGCCAAGAAATCTATCTGCATTAATTTGTAACCTTTCTTTCATTATATTACCTCTTCTATATATCCTTTTTAAATGTGTAGCTAGTTTTATCAAAACACATTTTCTCTTCATAGAATCTATGGGCCTCTACTCTTTGTAATCCAGATGATAGCGCAACTACCTTACAATCATTTTCCTTTGCCCATTTAGCTACATAGGACAATAATGTCTCTCCATATTTTTTCGATCTCTCATTTTCATCTGTAACCAAATCATAAACCCATACATGTTTACCATAATATAAGTTTGTAAGTTTTATAAATCCTGTAATAGCAACTATTTTCTCTTCTATGAAAAGTCCAAATAATTTATATCCTTCTTTTTTCATATCTTCAGTTAATTTAAAGTATTCTTTTTCATCTAGATGTGGTCTTAATTGTTTCATTACCTTAAATGCTTTTAGCATCTCTTCTTTATTTAATATTTCTCTAATACTTTCCATAAATACCACCTCTTTCAGATTAATTATACCATAAAGCACAAAGGGACATTTTGTTTGCTTAACAAACAAAATGTCCCTTTACCTTATTTTATTTTCTTCTCATATCTGCTATACATTATAAATGCTACTAATGAGAAGAATATTGGTCCTACAATCATCCACAAAGTCGATTTAAAATCTGGCTTGTCCTGTAATATAGGATCAATTATTGTAAATAGGTTTGCAAAAAATACTGTAATTGTAACTATTACTGCTGCAATTACTCCACTTCTGTAACTTTTAAATATTACGAATGGTTTTTCTATTTCTGTCTTCTTTTTAAATCCAATGAATGCTATTGCTATAAACAAATATGGCAGCGTCATTGCAACGTTAGTCATAAGTACTATATATGAGAAAAACTGTGATACTCCATCTCCGCCAAATGCTGTAAGCATTACAAATGCACATACTAACCCACATTGCATCCACATAGCATTTCTTGGAATTCCATCATCATCTATTTTACTAATGGCTTCTGGCCATAGCTTTTTCGGTGTTCCTTCTATTATTTGCTTAATAGGAGAATATATTAATGTAAAATATGAACCTGTATATGCTAAAAACATTGATAGTCCTACTACTCTAGCAAAAAATGCTCCCATGCTAACTGCTGTTGCCTGTCCTAAGCCTAAACTAGTACCTATTGTATAACCTAAATTATTCATTATTATATAAGTTATATTAGCAAGGTTAATGCCTTTAGTTGCACTTAAATCATTCCAATTTAAGAACATACCACACATAAATATACCTAAGGAGTATCCAACAGCAATTATTGTCGCAGATATAATCATTCCTTTTGGGAATGTTTTTTCTGGTTTTTCAGTTTCATCAACTAGTCCACCAACTGCTTCGATACCGCCGTATGCAAATATTGCAAATACCAAAAATGATAATATATTTATTAATGAATTACTATTTGGATTAGGTGAATCAATAAATGTTCTTACTGATGTAATTGGTTCAGCAAGTTTTCCACCATGTAATGCAAAAACTAAAATTGCTCCAATTAGTAATACAACATTAAGTAATGCAATTGCTGTTCCCCCTACTGATGTTACCTTGCTTACACTCTTTAACCCCTTTGACGCAATAAACGTAACTAAAATAACAAATAATATTGCTAGTATTCCAAGTATTTGCGTAGATGTTAAACCTAGAAATGATAGTTCATCAGTTATATCCCTGCCAAAGACTAGATTTGAAAGAGGTATCCATATCTCCGTTGCAACACTTACCATCCAAATTACATAGGATGAATACCACATAAAGGTTCCTATAAACGCAAACTTACCTCCAACGGACTTCTCCATCCAAGAATATATTCCGCCCTTTTCTTTTCTAAAAGCGGTCCCATACTCTGCCATCATAAATGCATAAAGAATGAAAAAGGTTAATCCTGATAATATATACCACGGAATTGCCGCGTATCCCATCTTATAAAAAGCTTTTGAAATATTATTGAATCCAAAAACTGATGTAAAAACCATTAATACTAACGGTACTAATGTTAACTTTTTCTTATTTTCCATTTTGAACTCCCCTATTGATGATATTTTTCCACATAAGTAGAGATTATAAAATAAAAGCAAACCATTTTCAAATACATTAAAAATCATTTTATCAATAGAATGATTTCATATATTGAATTTAACAAAGTAGCCATCTGTTTTTTAATATATTGTTAATAACATTTCGAAATTGATTCATATTATTTAAAATGAAAAAAATTCTCCTTCCAAAAATAGCAAAAACTTTTTTCCCATCTCTTGACAAAAATATCTCAAAGTATTACATTAATACTATACCAAATTAGTATACATTAGGAGAGATTATATGAAAATAACACAAGAAGCAGATTATGGATTACGTGTAGTACTCTATTTATCAAAATTAGAGCAAGGGGCTAAAGTTGACGCGTCTACTATATCAGAGCATGAAGGCTTGCCTTTAAGATTTTTACTTAAGCTTTTAAGGAAACTTATTGCCAGTGGAATTATAAAGTCCTTTCGTGGTGTTAATGGTGGTTATTCTCTTAACAAACTTCCTGAAGAAATCACACTAAAGGATGTTATAGAATCAATAAATGGTCCTATTTACGTAAATCGTTGCATGATTGATCCTGCCTACTGTAATGCTCATAAAGGTAATCGCTGTGAAATCCATAGAGCTTTAGGAGGTATACAGGAAAGCCTCGTATCTAAGCTTCAGGGGGTTAATTTTAAAGATTTAAAAGAGGGGAAATACTAATCCCCATTTTTTATAATTAATACTATACCATTTTGGTATACTTTCAAGGAGGAGTTTTAAATGAATACTTGTGGAAACTGTACAACATGCTCAAGTGCTGATAAAGTTCTTGAGAATTTTATTGCAAAGGTCGATGTTGAAACCTCTCATCATAGAGTGGAAACTCAAAGCATTAAGTGTGGCTTTGGCCAGCAAGGTGTTTGTTGCCGTCTTTGTGCAAATGGACCATGCCGTATAACTCCAAAATCACCTCGTGGAGTATGTGGAGCTAATGCTGATACAATTGTTGCCCGCAATTTTTTGAGAGCAGTAGCTGCTGGAGCTGGATGTTATCTTCATATTGTTGAATCAACTGCACTTAACTTAAAGAAAACAGGAGAAAATAATGGAACTATAAAAGGTGTAAACGCCCTAAATCACCTTGCAGAACTTTTTGATATAGAAGAAGCTGATATGCATAAGAAAGCCATCTTAGTTTCTGAAGCTGTTTTAAAAGATTTATATAAACCAAGATATGAAAAAATGGAGTTAACAGAAAAAATGGCTTATGCTCCAAGATTTAAAAAATGGCAAGAACTTAATATACTTCCTGGCGGTGCTAAATCTGAAGTTTTTGATGCTGTAGTAAAAACATCTACAAATCTAAACAGTGACCCCGTTGATATGCTACTTAACTGTTTAAACCTTGGAATATCCACTGGTCTCTATGGACTTACTTTAACAAATCTACTTAATGACGTTATGCTTGGAGAACCAGTTATTCGTCCTGCAAAGGTTGGATTTAAAGTTGTAGATTCAGATTATATAAACATAATGATAACTGGACACCAACATTCAATATTTGCCCACATGCAAGATAGACTTTTAGATGAGGACATTGTAGCAAAAGCTAACGCTATTGGCGCTAAAGGCTTTAAACTTGTAGGATGTACTTGTGTAGGACAAGACTTACAACTTAGAGGTGAACATTACAAAGATGTTTTCTCTGGCCATGCAGGAAATAATTTCACAAGTGAAGCTCTTATTACAACAGGTGGTATAGATATAATTCTATCAGAATTTAACTGTACATTGCCTGGTATAGAGCCAATTGCTGATGAATTCCAAGTTAAAATGATTTGTCTTGATGATGTAGCTAAAAAAGCGAATGCAGATTATATAAACTATAGCTATGAAGAAAGAGAAGAAATAACTTTAAAAATAATTGAAGAAGCTGTTAAAAGTTATTCAGATAGAAGAAAAAATGTTGGTATAAATATTCCAATGGATCATGGTTATGATGATGTAATCACTGGAGTAAGTGAAAATTCACTTAGAGAATTCTTAGGTGGCACTTGGAAGCCTCTTGTTGATTTAATAGCTAGTGGAAAAATCAAAGGGGTTGCTGGTGTTGTTGGTTGTTCAAATCTTACAGCTAAAGGCCATGATGTATTTACAGTTGAACTTACAAAGGAACTTATTAAAAGAGATATCATAGTTTTATCTGCCGGTTGCTCAAGTGGTGGTTTAGAAAACGTTGGCTTAATGTCACCTTCTGCTGCCTCCCTTGCTGGTGATAACTTAAAAGCTGTTTGTGAAAGCTTGGGAATTCCTCCAGTTTTAAACTTCGGTCCATGCTTAGCTATAGGTAGACTTGAAATAGTTGCATCTGAGCTTGCTAAATACTTAGGAATAGATATTCCGGAACTTCCATTAGTTTTATCTGCACCTCAATGGCTAGAAGAACAAGCTCTCGCTGATGGGGCATTTGGACTTGCTTTAGGGCTTCCTCTACATCTTGCGATTCCACCTTTTATAACTGGAAGTAAGGTTGTTACTAAAGTTTTAACTGAAGACTTAAAAGATATTACAGGTGGACAGCTTATTCTTGAAGATGATGTAATTAAAGCAGCAGATCGTCTTGAAGAGATTATTCTTAATAGAAGAAATAGTCTAGGCTTAGCCTAATTAAATTTTAGGAGGATAAAGCTTATGAATAGGATAGTAATAGATAAAGCTATATGCCAAGGGTGTTTAAATTGCACCCTTGCCTGTATGGCTGAACACAATGAAAATGGGACTTCAATTTTCAGCTTAGACCTTGAAGATACAAAAAATGAAAGCAGAAGTTATATAACCTTAGATTCTAACGGTAAAGCATCTCCTATTTTTTGCAGACATTGTGATGAACCTGAATGTGTGAATGCTTGCATGAGTGGAGCTATGACTAAAGACTCAATAACTGGTGTTGTATCCTATAATAAAGACAAATGTGCTTCATGCTTTATGTGTGTGATGTCATGTCCATATGGAGTTCTTAAAGCTGACGATAATACAAAAAAAGTGATTTTAAAATGTGATTTATGTAATGGAAGATCAGTTCCTAGATGTGTTGAGAATTGTCCAACTGGAGCTATTTCCTTAAGTAAGGAGGCATGAAAATGAGATATGTAATTATAGGGGCTAGTGCTGCTGGTATAAATGCTGCTAAAACTCTAAGAGAAACAGACTCAGAATGTGAAATAGTCTTAATCTCCAAAGATGAAAATGTATATTCTAGATGTATGCTTCATCTGTATATAAGTGGTGAAAGAAACCTAAATTCTCTTTCCTTTATTGAAAATGATTTCTTTGATAAAAATAGAATAATTTGGCTTAAAGGATTAAGTGTTATGCAAATAAACGACACATTAAAATCTTTAGAATTAAGTAATAATCAAACTTTAAGCTATGACAAACTTCTAATTGCTTCTGGTGCTTCAGCTTTTATTCCTCCAGTTAAAAATCTAAGAGAAGCTACAAATGTATTTCCATTAAGAAATATAGAAGATGCTATCTCTATAGCAAAGAGATATAAATATGGAGATAATGTAGTTATAATAGGTGGAGGACTTGTTGGCATTGATGCGGCGGTTGGATTAATTCACAAAAGTGCTAGTATTCATTTAGTTGAAATGGCTAATAGAATCTTACCTCTTCAATTAGATAAAACTGCTTCCTCAAAATACGAAAACCTTCTTATTAAAAATAATGTTAAGTTATATCTTAATTCTTCAGCAAAAGAAGTTATTTTAAATGAAAAAGGGGAAGCTGCTGCATTAGCCTTAAGTGATGGCACTGAAATTTCATGTGATTTAATTATTGTTGCAGCTGGAGTTAGACCTAATATAGATTTTATAAAAGATACTCAAATTAAAACAGATAGAGGTATTTTAATAGATAATACTTGCAAAACAAATATAAAAGACATATTTTCTGCTGGTGACGTGACTGCCCTATCCCCAATATGGCCAGTTGCAGCCAGACAAGGTAAATGTGCTGCACTTAATATGTTAGGTAAAGAAGCAACTTGTGATGACAATTTTGCATACCTAAATTCAATGAATTTCTTAGGTCTTGAGTCTGTTTCAATTGGAACAATTGAAGCTCCAGATAGCACTTACACTACTGATATTTATGAAACAAAAAATGTATATAAAAAAATTATTCATAAGGACGGAATAATTTATGGAGCTTTGCTTCAAGGAGATATATCTTACTGTGGGATTTTAACTAATCTAATAAAAAATAAGACTAACATTTCTCACATAAACAAAAGTATATTTAAATTAAACTCAGCTGATTTCTAAAATTAAAAGGTTATGTTTGATTAATAATGCAAACATAACCTACTTATTACTCTTAAAGCCATTTTTTAACTAGTACATTGAAAAGTTCTTCTTGTTCTATTTGCAGGTTATGTCCTGCTTTATCTAAAACTGCAAATGTTGCCCTTGGGTAATTATCAAGGATGTTCCAGGCATCTTTATATCCTACGCAATCATCTTGTCTACCTAATAAAATAAGAGCTGGCTTATCAAATTTTTTATCTAGCTTATCAACCTCAAAGGTAAAACTATATCCAGTTTTTATAAACCTTTCTATAAATTCCTCATTTGCCAATTCTACACCACTTATAATTTCTTTCTTATATCTTTCATATATCCTTTCACTTTGAACAACTGTGCTATCATTGAAAGAACTAGCTTCTTCAGTAGTTAATTTAGATAAAACTTGCTCATCCTTAACTAAAACAATATGTTCTGAAACATTTCTATCGCTATACTTAGGTAATATTACTGGGCATATTAATAAAACCCTTTCAATTCTCTCAGGCATTTTATATACTAGTCCTCTTGTGATATACCCGCCGTAGGATTCACCTGCTACTAAGAAATTTTCATTAGGAATTATTTTATTAATGAACTCCATTACAATCTCTAGCATACTATCTGAATTAATTATCCACTCTGCACACTTGGATTTCCCCATACCAGGTAAATCCAAATATATTCTTTTATAATTTTCCTTCTCACTAAAAATAGGTTCCATACATCCAGTCATTATCCTATGATCTACACCATAACCATGTATCATAAGTATGGGTTTTCCCTCACCAATTATTTCATAATTTAAAGATAAATCTTTTACTACACACTCCATACAGCTACTCCTTTTATACATATTAATTTCTCAGTTAATTATAATATTCTTATACGTGAACATAATAGTTAATAAACATTTCTCTATTATTCTTTACTTAAGAAAAGCTACTACCTTTTAAGTCTATAAAATGTAGTAGCTTTGTGATATTTATTTTTTAGAATATATAATTTTCTTTATACTCTCAACAGATAGAAAAAATTCTTCAGATAGCTCTTTAATTTTATAGCCGCTTCTATACTTCATAAAAATTTCTTCATTTCTACATTGTATATAAGCTCTAGTACCTGAGTTTTCTCCCCATCTTTTTCTTTTCTCTGCTTCAGATGGTATATAAATATATCCACCTTGAACATATTTTTGGATTTCCTTAACTAAATCTACTGGTAAAATTGTTTCTGCCTTAATATATCTCACAAAGCTCAGCTCCTTAAATTTATAATTAAAATTTAAGAGGCAAAGCCTGTAAATAACTGACTATTATTATGCGACTAGTATTTAAATCTACGCTCTCTATGCAAATTGTCGCAATCTGTCATACCTACAGACTTTGCACAGAGCAATAATGTATTCTGTCTTTCTAAAAGTTGTGATCTCATATTCTCCCCCCCATTATCTTTTATAAATAACAACAAAAATTATAGTTGTATTCAATAAAATACTCTCATGATTTATAGGTTTTATATGCTTTATAATCTATATATCCTCGTTTTTTGCTTTCAATCATAAGCAATAAGTTTATAAAATGAAATGGTACTAATGCAACAATAAAGAATATATCATTAGGAGCAAAAATGCTTATTAATACCCCACAAGCTATAAATACTAGAGCGTTAAATATTGAAAAACTTAATTGTAATTTAAAATATTCAATTGGCTTTATAATCTTCATTTCATTTCGTTTTATATATCCCTTGAAGTAGTAATTAATCTTACTCTTATTTAATAATGAATATAATAAGTATATTAATCCTAAACCTATCAATATCATCCCGAGCCAATTCAATTTAACACACCCCTTCAGATTATTAAGCACTTACTAATCTTAAATTCCCTACTTACTAATTATAACATTCTATGCAATTAGTGTATACTAAAAAGGACTCCTGTGTTCTATTTATTAAAGAAATTGACTTAATCCACCCTCATTATTATAATATGAAAAGACATTTCAATTTATTGTTTTTAGGAGAATAACTACATGTTTAAATATTTGCTTCAAGGATTTTTATTTGGGATTGCCTATGTGGCACCTATTGGTACACAAAACTTATATGTAATTAATACTGCCACTATAAAAAGTAGGCTAGAGACCTATAAAGTTGCACTTATAACGATTTTCTTTGATATAACCTTAGCTATTTCTTGTTTCTTTGGAATTGGTTTTCTTATTGACAAGTTTTCAATATTAAAAGGATTGTTACTTTTATCTGGGTGTATACTTGTAGCTTATATTGGTATTGGATTAATACGTTCCTCGGTTCAAATTTCTGATGAGAAAAAAGTGGACAACTCTCTTTTTAAAATCATTTTATCTTGTTTTGCAGTTACTTGGTTAAATCCTCAAGCAATAATAGATGGGTCATTGCTTCTTGGTGGATTTCGTGCCTCTATGCCAATTGATATGTCTCAATACTTTATAATTGGAGTTTGTTTTGCTTCATTTATTTGGTTTAATGCTCTTGCAACTTTCGTAACAATATTTCGTAGCAAATTAACTAATATTATCAAATGGATTAATATAGGTTGTGGAACAATATTGATTATTTACGGTATAAAATTAGGATATTCCTTTATTCAACTATATCTTTAAATAGAAAAAGATTATTTATTAATATAAAAAAGAGGGATATAGTTAAATATCCCTCTCATCCATATTATATATATCTGAAAACTCAATTCTAATTCTTTCTACACAATTATCTATCATGCTATTAACTTGTTTGTTGCTTTCTTCTCTTGTAATATTGTCAGCTATCTTTATAGGAATCTTTATTATAAACTTTGTCCCAATCCCATACTTGCTTTCAACATCTATATCTCCGCCATGCATTTCAACTAAAGATTTTACAAGTGATAATCCAATCCCACTCCCCTCATGATTTCTTGCAAAGGACTTATCAACTTGTCTAAATCTATCAAATATTATATTCAGCTTTTGTGGAGGAATTCCAATCCCTGTATCCTCTACTGTTATAGTTATATATTCTTTTCCATCAAGTATATTTACAAATATATCTCCTCCTGCTGGTGTAAATTTTACAGCATTGGATAGAAGATTTAAAATTATCCTTTCAATTTTATCTAAATCACAAGCTATGATCTTTTCTTCTACATCGGTATCAAAAGTTAATGATATATTATTACTATTAATATATTCAGCCACTGACAGAGTGATTTCTTCAACTACATTTATAATATTGCAATTAACCATATTAAGTTCAAAATAGCCTGAATCTAATTTCGTAGAATCGATTAAGTTATTAATTAATCTTAAAAGTCTAAAACAGTTTTGCTTTTCAATCTTTAAGTTGTTTAGTACTTTTTCTCTATCTATCGGCTTGTCTTTATTTTGCATTTCCATTTCAACAATCTGTGTTACTCCAAAAATTATGTTTAACGGTGTTTTTAGCTCATGAGATATATTCCCAAAAAATTCTGTTCTTAAGTTCTCCAATTCATAGGCTTCCTTTTGTGACGCAAGTTCAGCTAACTTTCTATCTGTAATATCCCTAATTGTAGTTATTATATCTTCATTTTCATCAAACTTAATAACACTAGTGTTTAATTCTACCCAAAACTCATTTCCATCTTTAGTAGTAAAGATGCACTCGAAAACAATTGCGTCATTTTTTCTAGCTTTCTGAAATGATTGCATTAATTGAATTTTAGTTAGTATTGATTTTTCTGACATTAAATCATTTATATTCATATTAATAAGTTCAACATTTGAATACCCAAACATAGTTGTAGCTGTATGATTACAATCTATAATTTCCCCATAAAAATCATGAACAAAAATAGCATCGTTTACAGAATTATAAATTGTGTATAGATATTTTTGATTCTTAGCTAACTCTTTCTTAGAACCTTCATATACAAGTTGTCTAAGCCCACTTTCAGCTAAAGTATTTACAAGCCCTTGATAATATCCTATTATATCTTGTACTTTTTTCTTTGAATACCTAGGTACTCTATCAAGTGCTTCCATATAAGCTTCTACATCGAATCCAAATTGCAATGCTTGATTATAGAAGAAGTCTCTGTCAATTTCCTCATCATCATAAAAGAATTGACCCATGAAAATTGTAGCTAGATGTTCTCCTGCAATTATAATAGGAACTCCTATGTCCCACATATTATTTAAGCACTTATACTCAATATATTTTCCTTTTACAAGGTTTTCATTAATACTCTTATCACTTAAAGTGCAGCGATCATTTGTTTCTTGATGCCCTCTATGAAATTTTGTGCAAATATCTTGCCATCCAATTTTAACATAAATAGTTCCATCAACATCAATAATTCCTACAGGAATCCCTGAAATGGCATAGAGGCTTTCAGCCATTTTTTCTAATGCTCTTACATTTACTAATTCCGAAAAATTTAATTTTCCCATAAAAAACTCCTTATGCATATATAATGCATTAAAGAATTTACACGTCACAGTCCAACTCTTAGACGTTTCAACCAAGAGTTGGACAATGAAATGTAATATGATTTTTGCATTATATGTAGTATCTTTTAATTAAACAAATTTATCTCCGAATATTAATAAAACTAACATATTGAAAATACTGTATTTTACAGTATTATATCATGTAAATAATGTTTAAAGAAGTATATTTTGGATTATATAGAAATATATTGTCGGATTTTATAGTATTTTAAAATTTCTCCTTTAAAAGCAAAAGGTAACTCAAAATAAAATGAGTTACCTTTTATCTATTTTCTTGATTCTGGATTATTAAACCATTCTATCGTTGCTTTACCCTGGTCCTCTGGAATGATACTAAAAACATGATCATGTAACCACCCAATTGTTTTTCCTTTTAAATATTGTCTCATTTGTTCTTCTGCTTCAAGCATAACAACCTTTATAGTACATGGACATTTTGTAACTACATCTGGCATATTATTCTTATCAATCAATATACCATTTTGCCTTATTTCTGCACATTGAAACATATGTGATGTTCCCTCTACTGCTTCTACAACATCCCAAAATGTAATTTCTTCTGCCTTACGTGCAAGTTCATATCCTCCATTTACCCCAGGAATAGATCTTACAATTCCAGCTTTTCTTAACTTTGTATATACCTTTGATAAGTATGTTTCTGAAACCCCTTGAAAGGTCGCTAAATCTTTAATTCCAACCGATTTACCTGATGGAATGTCAACCATATATAATAAGCAATGTAATGCATACTCTACCCCAATTGAAAATTGCAATAAAATCACCATCCTAATAAAAATATAATCTTCCCACATAATACTTCATAAACTTTTATTAGTCAATATTTATCATGGATAATACTTATCTGTAATATATATTGACTTTTTTAAAATATCCGCATATAATAATTATAGACAACACTTATCTATAATATATCTATTGTCTGTTTTCTATGTGTTGTTCAATATATTTTTAGGAGGATTTATAAATGCTATCAGAAAAATTTTATGACGTATTAAAACATGAAGGTGTGGTTTCAATAGTATCATGGGGGACAGATGAACCACATATTGTTAACACTTGGAACTCATTTATAGTTGTTACAGATGATGAAAGGCTTTTAATTCCTGCAGCTGGAATGCGTAAAACTGAAAAAAATATCAATGAAAATAGCAAAGTAAAATTAGCACTAGGTACTAAAGAAGTTTTAGGTTATAAAGATTACCAAGGTACCGGATTTGTAATTGATGGAACTGCAAAATATCTTGAGTCAGGTTCTGACTTTGATATGATGAAAGAAAAGTTTCCATTCTTAAGTAGAGTTTTAGAAATAACAGTTAGTTCAGCTGTTCAAAAAATCTAGAATAGTAATAAAATTTAACGAGAAAGACCCCCATATACAGCCCTTGAGATATAGAGTCTTCCATATATATCTCGAGGGCTTATATTTTACCTCTCATTTTTTTCTTTACTCTGAATATACATAATATATAAAAAGTGACTGATATATTATAAAAGGAGTTGTTTCATTTATGGATAAATTAAGTGCACTATTGAATGAACTTAGAGAAAAGAAAAATCTATCTTTTACCGATTTAGAAGAATTAACTGGCATATCTGCATCTTATCTATGGATTTTAGAGACAAAAGCTAACAAAATTCCTTCCCAAAGAATTTTGAATACTTTAGCTGATTTTTATAATGTTAATTACGATGTTTTTATTAATGCAATAAAGAAACGATAATAAAAAACTAAGAGATATTATATCTCTTAGTTTTTTATTACATATTCTATGTTAATATCTTTCAGCTAACGCTTTTTCTACTCTCCATTTAGGAGGCTCATCATTTTCACTGTAATATTCTGTTATTTCTTCTATAAGATCATCTTTCAATTTGAAAAATGACGTTACGTATAGTCCTAGAGTGTTTTCATTAGTAAATATTCTAGCTACTGTAATTATAGTTTCTCCGCATTCGTATATTTTTTCTATATCCACGTACCATCTGCCAGGATATTTTTTGTTAAATTCTATATATTTATTTTTACCTTTAAAAACTTCTTTTGTGTTAGGCAACCATATATATGCATTATCATGCAATAGTTTACTAAGACCATCAAAATCCGCATTGTTTATGCACTCCCAAAATAATCTAATTACTCTTTCTCCCATAATAAATTCTCCTTAATATTAAATTTTTATTCCTTTACCCAGCATAAATAAATACACCTAACTCACATTTTATCATTTTTTCTTTCCCTTGGGAATATTACCCAATATCGTACAATTGCTATAAAGTTAAAATAGTAATAAAATAAGTAGAGATTCTTTATAGAAAAGTTTTTAGTTTAGTAATGACGAAAGTGAGTGAAAACATAGTGAAATTTCTGCCGAGAACAAAGGGAATTATTCTTGTAATTATAGGTTCAATGCTATGGGGAGTATCTGGTACAGTTGCGCAATATTTATTTCAACAAAAAGGATTTACTCCCGAATGGCTCGTTGTAATTCGTTTATTAGTTACAGGATTAATTTTATTATTATATGCTCTCCTAAAAGGTACTGATGATATATGGAAGGTTTGGAAAACTAAACATACAGCATTAAACCTTCTACTTTTTAGTATTTTGGGTATGGTAGCTGTCCAGTATACTTATTTTGCAGCTATAAAACACGGAAATGCAGCAACTGCTACTATACTTCAATACCTATCTCCAGTAGTAATTGCCTGCTATTTAGCAATAAGAAGTAGAAAGTTGCCAAGCCTCCATGAAATCATAGCTATTTCCTTAGCAATGTTAGGTACATTTCTTATAATTACAAAAGGAGATATTCATAACATTTCAATTTCTAAATTAGCATTGTTTTGGGGAATTCTATCTGCCTTTGCAGCTGCATTTTATACATTACAACCTCGACCTTTAATTGCAAAATATAGTTCTACTGTAATTGTAGGATGGGGAATGCTAATTGGTGGAATTGCCTTTAGTTTTGTTAAACAACCATGGGATACTTCAGGTACATTGTCCGTTAATTCTATATTAGCTATTATATTTGTAGTTTTATTTGGAACTCTAATTGCTTTTTATTGTTATATGGAAAGCTTAAAATATATAGACCCTACTGAAGCAAGCATATTGTCTTCTGTTGAGCCTCTATCAGCTGCACTTTTATCTGTAGTTTGGTTACATGTTTCTTTAGGAATTATAGAGTGGTTAGGTATCATTTGCATTATTATCACTATAATGATTCTTTCATATGTAAAAAACAAATCTAGTAATAACATTAGTTCATAGTAAACCTTTCTTGAGAAATTCATACAATTGATATATTGACTTAGGGAAAGCTTAAAAATAGCTTTCCCCCAAAATACTTATGAAGTAAGTTAAGCATATTTTGCTTAAAATGCACCTTTATATTGCTCTGGATAATCTACCTTTATATTCCTACTCTTAGCTTCATTTAATACAAAATACGGATTTCTTAAAAGCTCCCTTCCTATCGCAACTAAATCTGCTCTATTATTTGATATTATTTCCTCTGCCATTTTCACATCTGTAATTAATCCAACGGCTATTGTTGGAATATTACATCTGTCCTTAATCTCACTTGAAAAATTCACTTGATATCCTGGATAAACTTCAATTTCTGCTGGAATTAGTCCTCCAGTACTAACATGCACTATGTCAATATATTCCTTAACATCATTGATAATCTCAACCATAGCGTTTAAGTCTAATCCTCCCTCTTTATAATCATAGGAAGATACTCTAAGAAAAATTGCTTTTTCTTTTGGCCAAACTTCTGCTACTGCTTCTAGTATTTCTTTTAAAAATTTAGTTCTGTTTTTTATACTTCCACCGTACTCATCTATTCTTAAGTTTGATAATGGAGATAAGAATTGATGGATTAAGTATCCATGTGCTCCATGAATTTCTATCGCATCAAATCCAGCTTTATCAGCTCTTATAGCTGCTTCTTTAAAGCTTAATATTATTTCTTGAATTTCATCTTTAGTTAACTCTTTCGGCAATATGCTCTCTTTATCAAATTTAATCGCACTTGGTGCTACCGCTTCACCTGAAACTCCAGTATATTTTCTTCCTCCATGATTTAGTTGTATTGCAATCTTAGAACCATGTTTTTTAACACCATTCACAAGTTTTTTCAGATTCTCTATATGCTCATCACTCCAAATTCCTAAATCTTTATCTGTAGTTCGTCCATTTTTAACTACTCCTGTAGATTCAAGTATTATAAGTCCTACTCCTCCAATTGCTCTTGTTACATAATGATTATAGTGAAATTCACCTGCTTTACCTGTCTCATCTGATGAATACATGCACATTGGAGGCATAACAACTCTGTTCTTTAATTCCATATTTTTTAAAGTTAATTTTTTAAATGTGTTCATAATTTTAATCTCCTTTTTATTTAAGTTTCTTGATTAATATCATTATATTTTGTATACTATATTTTGAAAAGTAGTGATATTTTTTTCATATTATTTCAAAAAAGTAAGCAATGGATAAATCAAGGCTTGAAAGGAGTTTTATTTATGTCTGAAATTAAACTTGAACGTGGAAACCCTTCTGAGAAATGTCCTATAGAAGCGGCAATAGATATTATAGGTAGTAAGTGGACCTTTCTAATAATAAGAGATTTATTAATGGATGGAACTATACGATTTGGTGATTTATTGCGTTCTTTAGACGGAATTAGTCCTAAGACCCTATCACTAAGACTTAGAGAACTTGAGAAATTTGGATTAGTTAATAGAATAGTTTATCCAGAGGTGCCTCCAAAGGTTGAATACAAATTAACAGAAAAGGGAAAAAACTTGGAATCTGTATTCATAGAATTAAAGAGGTGGGGACTTACAATTTTATAATAAACATTAAGACCAATAATCAATGAGAATTAAGGATATTTTCAAATGTAAAAATGCTATGTAGATAACTCCTCATAGCATTTTTATATCCCTTCAGTTTTTATTTTGTATTATATTTATTTATTGCTTTTTTTCTTAATTTAACACCAAGTGTTTCACTTACAAATCTATCTATGATATCTTCTTTAGTAGTTTTTCCTGGAATAAGATCTATATTGTATCGCTTGCATAACTTACTTAAGTCTGCCTTATTTATATCACTAGTTTTTATGAAGGCAATTGCACTTTTCACACTAGGCATAACCATTATACGTTTATATATTTCATCATTTGTCATATATTATATTTAATGAACCACTGTATACTTCTATACAGTTCCACTAAATTTTCACCGCCTTTTCGTATATAGTAATGTTTTTATTTACTTTTATCATCGTTATAGCTTATCATATGTGATCTTTATCTGCAAGTGTTGAATGATGTTATATATCTCATTATATCTTTTTACTCGTATATTAATAAATCTCCGGAATGCTCATATTTTTCTCTAAAATCTTCTTCAAGCATACTCATGGTAATTACATCATAGTATTTATGATTAAAAAAGCAACCATCTCTCCTTATACCTTCTCGTACAAATCCGATTTTTTCGTAAACATGTATTGCTCTTTCATTATAAGGAAACGCTTCTAACTCTATACGATGAAGGTTTAGCATGCCAAATCCATAATTTAATGCCAAAAGCATAGCTTCACTACCATACCCTTTGTTAAAATCTTCTTTTTTATTAATTAAAATTCTAAAATTTGTGCTTCTATTACCCATGTCCATCTCATTTATAACAACTTCTCCAACTATTATATCTGACTCCTTTAAGCATATTAAGAAGTCAATTCTATTTCTATCATTCACAATGCCTTCTAAAAATCTTTCAATATTAGCTTTACTAAATTGTAGCGTAGAACCTGTAAATATCATTGATTCTATACTACTATCTTTGAAGCTATCCCAGTATTCTTCAATATATTCTGGATCTAATTTTTTTAAATAAATTAAATCTCCTTTTAATTCTAGAAAATTTCTAGTATTCATTATTAGTTCTCCTTAAACGATTTTCTATAGGTAATATTCATAACAAGCAACTGCTTCAACTTCCTTAAAGCCTTCGTTGATATATAATTTCTTTGCTCTTTCATTGTCTGCATTTACACAAAGCACTGTCCCCTCAAAATTCTTTTCTTTTGCAAGCTTCATTGCAGTTCTAAGTAGTATTCTTCCAAGTCCTCTTCCTTGATATTCTGGAATCAAAGCAAGTGGTCCTATATCCATAACTGATACCCCTTCATATATATCATTACCGCCTCTAACTACTCCAACAGGTCTATCTTTGTGATATAGTATCATTAGTCCCCCATCTAAATAACTATTACCTGAAGTCATTTCTTTAACCATTTCTGGAGACATAGGTGTTTCACTACCTTTAAGCTTTGCGAAGCCGCTATTTCTAACCTCGCACCAAGTTTCTTCATCTTTTCCTATTCTAAATTGTCTAATCTCATAGTCTTCTGGTAATATAAAATCAGGGACTTCCATTTCTTTTCTTACTAGAAAATATGAATATCTCTGTATAGTGAACTTTAACTCTTCCATAACTCCTATGAGTTTTTCATTTATTATAGGTACAAAGACAAATATTTTCTCTAGTGTCTTTGCCTGCTTTACAACAGCTTCCATTAACATTTTATAGCATTCTATATCATCGATTTCTGAATGGAATATTCTAAAAGCTGCTCTCTTTCCTTTTCTATAATAACTAGTAATTACTAAAGATGCTGTTGCTACTATATTATTTTCTTCATTTGTAATTATAAAAGTTGGGTTATCTTCATTAGGTTTAAATTCCTTCAAATCTTCATCATATAAGAAAGATTCATCTACTTCATTTTTATGTTTCTTACAATATTCAATAAATTCATCTATTCTCTCATTACTCAAGTATTCTACTTTCATATACTTTCACCATCCGATACATTAATACTTTATCTTATTTTAGTATTGAAATAAGTACCCTTACAATATAAAAAATGTTTCTATATTATTTTTTACACATAATAAAAGGACATTCCACCTAAAAATAAGTAAAATGTCCTAAACATCTTCTACCAATGAGAAGGTTTATTAAGTGATTTAGGAAGTCTGGTACTACTATTCCCTTTAGCTGCATTTATCTGCCCTTGAGTAAGAAAAATACTTTTTGATAAATCAGCATCGCTAAAATCAGTATCTCTTAAATCAGCTCCAATTAAATCTGCTCCACTTAAATCTACTCCTCTGAGATTTGCAGCTATAAGAAAAGCACCGCTTAAATTTTCTCCACGCAAATCCTTTTTTCTTAGATCTTTACCAATAAGATCTAAGCCTCCGCCAAAAATTTTCTTACCTTTTAAAGGAATTTTTTTCACAGAATAGAATTTATTTCTAACTAGTTCACTTACCTTCTTAAGTAAATTATTCACATCAACTCTATACATAATTAAATCTAGCTTTAGAAGTGCATCCGGCTTTAATAAAGTAAGCTCTTCAGTCTTAACTAACATTGACTTTAACTCAAGCTTAAGACTTATAGATATATCTTTGGATGATGCTTCTGTTAAATACCAAAGCATTTCATGTATTTGTCTCATAATCAAAAAGCACTCATACATTTCTTTAGACGATTCAGGATTCTTTCTCCAATCATTTCCATCATAAGTAATTTGAGCAACCTTTTGACCAGACCCAAAGCAATCATATGCCATACATCCCTTTAATCCTTTTTTCTTAAGATCATTATGAACTTTGCAGCGAAAATCTGACTGCAAGTTTATACAGGGTTTTCCCGCATCCTTATTTTCAGGAAACCCTTCTGAAGATGAAAAGTATAAAGCAACGCAGCAAAAACCAAAACATTTTTCACAATCAGCCCTAAGATTTTCATTATTCACAACTTCAATTTTTATATTCTCATTATTATTCTTCATTTTAATTACCTCTACTACAATCCATACAAATAACTATAGTATATCACAAAAAATTAGAATCCTCATAATTTGAGGATTCACTTTAAAATAATAAATATTTCTCCTTATTCTTGAACCACTAAATTAAAATCAGCTTCTTGATCCTTTTTATAAAAATATAACAATATCCCTAATAAAAATGTAATAAACTCTGCAATGGTCATTGAAAAAATTATTCCGTGAAGTCCTAATAAAGAGTTAGCAATTATAATTGTTGGAATAAATAATGTTCCTTGCGAAATAGACATAACAAGTGCCTTTTTAGCTTTTCCTGTTGCTTGAAAATAGCTAGTAATTAACCCAGTAAACCCATTAAATAAAGTTGATATAAGCATCACGCTTAAAATATATATTCCAATACCTACTAGGCTTTTATCAGATGCAAATAATGAAAAAACATCTTTTCTAAAAATATAAACTGCTGATGAGAAAACACCTACAATTAATGCAATTGCAATAGCAGTTTGTTTCATTGCACTTTCTAAACGCTCTTTATTTTTAGCTCCATATGAATATCCTATTAGTGGTGTAATCCCCATAAATAATCCCATGCATAAAAACTCAGGGAGTTGAACTATACGAAGAGAAACTCCAAATGCAGCAATTACGTTATCACCATATTGTACTGCAAAATTATTTAGTAATAGTGAAGTAACTATTAAAAAACTTGTCATTAAAAAATCTGAAATTCCAATACTAAAAACTTCTTTCATGATTTTTTTATCAAATGAGAAATATTTAAAAGATAAATCTATGTTTGGACTCTTTGTTTGAAGGTACCAAATATAATAAATTAATGAACATAAATTTGATATTGCAAAAGCTAATGCAGCTCCAATAACATTAAGATTAAGAACTAAAATTAGAAGCACATCAAATATTAAATTAGCTATAGTCCCTATGATTATACCATTCATAGACTCCTTAGCAGCTCCCTCTCCTCTAACTATTTGTTCAAGAGTAAAATTAGCTACTAGAAAAGGTGTTGCTAGAAAAAGAAACGATATATAATTTTTTGTTGCACTAAATGCTTTTACATCAGCACCAACAAAGCTTGTTATTTGATTTATAAATATCATACATAAAAGCGCCACTGCTACCCCAAATATCATACTTCCATAGAGTACAAAAGCAGATACATTTTTAATTTTTTCAGTTTCCTTGGCTCCAAATAATCTTGAAATATATGTGCCTCCACCTACTCCCCAAATGCTTCCTAATGCCATTAATAAAGTCATTATTGGTAGTCCAAAAGTTATAGCTGATAGCATAATTGAATCATGTGTTAACCCTATAAAAAATGCATTTATAATATTATAAATTGCTCCTATAGACATTCCTAGCATCATAGGTATTGATAGGTGCATTATAGCTTTACTCATTGGTGCTTTTTCTAAATAAAATTGATCTGATTTTTCATTAATATTTTCCATAATAAAATACCTCCCGTTGAATTGTTTGATTATTAACTATTAGAATTCTAACTATCAGAGTACTCTTTAGTAATATAAATATTTTGCAAAAGCAATGTATTTATATTACCTTTAATAATTACAGATTCTCATTAATCTTAGTAAGTAATCTCATTAATGTTTCAGCTTCCTCTTCAGAAAGACATTCTGTAACTTCTCCTTCTATTTCCTGAAATCTTTTATTAAAGGTTTCGATTAACTCTTTTCCTTTTGGCATAACATATAATCGTTTTTCTCTCTCATTGTCTTTAGGAATTCTTCTTTCAATGTACCCTTTCTTTTCAAGCCCCTGAAGTATACTAGTTATACTCGCACCTTTCTTATGAAAGAAATCTGCTAAGTCTCTTTGAATAATTCCTTCATGCTCATTAATAAAACCAATTGTTCTTCCTTGCTCTCCATTTAACCCTAATTCTGAAATACTACTATCTGTTTTATTTTTTAGTTTAATACTAATTACCCTAAAAAGGTATGAAATTGGCGCTGCTAGCTCTCTCTTCTTATCTGCCATAACTCTATATCTCCTAATAAAAAATAATAACTTAATCTTATATAAGATAAAATCATTATAATACTTAGAATTCTAACTGTCAACAATCTAATTATTTTATCCTCTGTAAGAATATTAGCTTTAATTCCAAGTACAGTATTTATGATATTAGGCGGTGTAATTTTCAATCCTTGGGAAGGCTTCATACTTACACTTATATCAATTATATTAAGCGAAACTGCTATATACTTCATTTCAAAGATATTTCTTGGATCATCTTTGCAATGCTATCTTATAAAAAAATACCCAAAACTTTATAAACTGCTATTAAAAAGTAATGTCAAGATACTCTCAATAGGTATTTTATGTCCAATTGCTCCTTCAGATATAGCATGCTTTTTAGCAAGCTCTACTGGATTAAGTTATAGAAATTTTATTATTACTATAATAATTTCTAATATGCCAATGATGTTACTCTACAGTTTTCTTGGAAATAGTGTTCTGTCTTCAGTATGGTATAGCTTATTTATTATATTAATCATTATCATTATTTGTTGCTACTCCACTTATTTATGGAAAAAGGCTCAAAAACAACATCAATTAGCATAACTTATGAGAGGGTTGATTTTCCATTTAGAAAATCAACCCTCTCATTCAATTATTCCATTATTACTTCTTCTATGAAAAGCGTTAAGTTATCTGGTTGAACCAAATTACAGAACTCATATCCTTTTTCACTTTTTACTGCTAAAATAGGTCTTGCAGTTGATCCCTTATTTTGCATAACAACTACACCTTCTTGTCCATTATTAAGTTTTACTTGTAATCCAT
The DNA here is from genome assembly GCF_016765615.1 of Clostridium paridis. Classification (GTDB taxonomy): domain Bacteria; phylum Bacillota; class Clostridia; order Clostridiales; family Clostridiaceae; genus Clostridium_T; species Clostridium_T paridis. The sequence continues at coordinate 114,414 of NZ_JAESWA010000004.1, forward strand.
TCGGATAGCAGTAAACTGATTGAAGAAAATATTTATAAATTTCCTTATCATATTTATTCACTGCATCAGTGGTGATTTTTTCAATTGCAACATGCGGAAGCATTGGATTTTCTCCTTTAATATCTTTTATATAATCATTACATATACCTAAGATCTTTGCATATTCATGTACATTATCACCAGTAGCACCAAAAAGTCCTGATTTATCTTCTCTTTCATACATGTAGAATACTGCCATATATGTTGTTACAGGAATTGACGGATTTCTTTTTAATATTTCTTTACCTTTTCTTACGTGGTTTTGCCCTTCTACAAATAACTTCCCAATATCATGTAATATTGCTGCTACTCCTAGATTTAACAACTTTCTTTCATCATACCTTTTACTAACGCCTACCATCAAAGATAAAAGCGTAACATCCAGTGAATGTAATATTAATTTTACGGTCTCATCCTTTGGTGCTAAATTACTAATCATCGTTGCATTTTCTGATAGACTTATATTATCCATAATATCAGTGACAATTTCCGACACCTTATTATGATTTACTTGCTCTTTCTTTTTTACTTCTTCAAATACTTCTGCTAACCTAGCTATTACATCAAGTTTTATAGGAGTAGGCAATATTTCTTGCAGTGAAATTTCATCATTTCCATCTTCAATATACACAGTAATAATGCCCATTTTCTTAAGCTTTGATATAGCACTTCTGGTTAGTTTATTTCCTTTATTTAAAAACATTACTCCATATTCGGTGTAAATTGGATTTGCTAAAACCTCGCCAACTAATCTATCTGTTGTTAGAACTAACTTCATTTTTTTCTCCCCTCAAGTCAATGTATATATCTATAAATAACATAACATATTATGATATTTTTTTAAATATTTAAATTAAATTTGTTTTTTTATTAAACTAAAAAGTACTTAGTGAAAAAACACTAAGTACTTTATTCTACTTTAAATTTTTTACTCCTGTTTCTAGTATTTCCATTAATAATACTGTCTGCTCATCAGCTATTGTTTTACTCTTGCCATTTATAATTGCTTCATATAGGTCATCATACACTCTTCCATAATCACCATTAACAGATTTTACTTTTTCTTCATGAATTATGCCTTCTTCATCTATATAAGTCAATGTACCATAATGCTTTATGGTATCAACACCAAAATCAGCATTCTCAGGCATATAAAATAACTTTAAATGTTCTTCTTGACGATCTTTTGTCTCTTTTACAAAACACCCTTTTTTGCCATAAACAACAAAGCTTGGCCTTTCTTTAACTCTAAAATAACTAGATTTTACGGATACCTTAAAGGTTCCGTAATATAAGTCTAAATCAAAATAATCATTCATTCTCCCTGAACCTAATAGCTGTCTTACATCATAGTGAATATTATCTGGTTTTCCAAGATAACTAATTACTTGATCTAAAGTATGACAACCATGTCCATACAAGTACGATCCTGTAGGATTAAAGTTAGTTATTCCTTCTGGAATTTCTGGGCGAAAATAGTCATAATGCATTTCTAATTCAAGTAATTCTCCTAGCTTTCCTTCTTCAATCACCTTTTGAACTGTTAAAAAGTCGCTATCAAAGCGCCTGTTTTGATAAGCTTGAACAATCAATCCATTCTCCTTTGCAAGAGAAAAAATTTCTTTAGCTTGTTCAGATGTTTCCATAAATGGCTTTTCAACTAAACAATGTTTATTATGTTCTAACACTAGTTTTGCATAATCATAGTGACTATCATGATTGGTGCAAACTACAACTAATTGTATTTCCTTATCATTCAGTAGTTCATTCAAATCAGAGATATAATTTACCCCATCAATTCTACTCCAGCTTTCATGCTTAGGATTTCTTTGAAATATAGTTTTCACTTTAATATTTTTTTTTTGTAGTACAAATGGAAGGTGATATCTATTAGTACTTTTTCCATTTCCAATATACCCTATAGTAAGCATAAGTTCCCCCTTAAATTCTTATATTAAAATATATTTTCACCATAAATAATGGAATTAATTACTTACAATTAATTATATACTATTTATAAATTATACAATAGCATACAAGCACATTTTTATTTTTAAAGAATAAAATATCCCGATGATTATTAATTTATAGGAGTTTGTACATGGGATATTATGTGAAGGTAGAACCTGATGTAAAAATTTACGTTGAGGATATTAATCCCAAAGGGAATAAGACTATACTCTTCATACATGGATGGCCAGGAAGCCATAAATTATTTGAATATCAATTTGATATGCTTCCCCAGATGGGATATAGGTGTATAGGAATTGATACAAGAGGCTTTGGAAACTCAGACAAACCTTTCCATGGTTATGATTATGCAAGGTTGTCAGACGATGTTAGATGTGTAATAGATGCACTTGAATTAGAGGATATTATATTAGCTGGTCACTCAACTGGTGGTTCTATAGCAGTTAAATATATGGGAAGACATAAAGGTCACGGTGTATCAAAATTAGCACTTTTTGCTGCAGCAGCTCCAAGCCTAATTAAACGGGAGGATTTTCCCTATGGCCTTGATAAAGAAACTGTCTTACAACTTATTGAAGGAACATATACAGATCGTCCAAAAATGCTTAAAGGTTTTGGAGACATGTTTTTCTTCCAACATACAAGTGAAGCTTTTTCAGATTGGTTCTTCCAATTAGGATTACAAGCTGCTGGATGGTCCACTGCTGCAATTTCAAAGACTTGGATAAAAGACGTATTATTTTCAGAACTTGAAGCTATAGATGTTCCAACATTAATAATCCATGGAATACATGATCAAGTTGTTCCTTTTGAATTAGGTGAAGTACAGAATAAGACTATTAAAGATTCAAAACTTATACCTTTTGAATTTAGTGGACACGCAACTTTCTATGATGAACGTGAAAGATTTAATAAGGAATTAGCTAAATTCATAGAAGAATAATTTCACTAAACAAAGAAGTACTTAGTCTTTATAAATTAAGTACTTCTTTTCACTTTCTAGATCCTTTACAACTATCAATAAGCTTGTAAATTTCATTTTACCTCTCCTAGTATTTACCATATAATTATTATAGTAATATTATTTCAAGGAGTAAATTAAAATGGATGATGATTTTGATTACGAAAAGGAGTACAAGCTTATAATAAGTGACATAGATAGAATTGATGAGATTTTAGAAAATCAAAGAAAAGAAAAACAAACTTTAAAATACAATAAAATTTATAACTACACAATGTCCTTCTTATGGATATTTTCAATGGTTATAGCTTATATATATATAATAATATTAAAAAGATATTATAGCTTTGAAGTTTATCCTGAACCTCCATATTTTACTGGACCACCCATTGGGAATTCCTCACTTTTTGAAACATATAAAAAATATTTTCAGCCATACTTCGGAATATTACAATACGCAGTATTTTCAATTAAAAGAATTATTCCTTCAAAGGTTATAAGTGTTATACTCTCCTCTTGTGTTGGATTTATTCTAATTCTCCCAGCTAAAATAGTTTTGACTAACTGGTTACAGCATTTTTATGATGTTCCCAGCCTATACTGGCTATTTATAATATATTGTATATCTATATTGTTATATTTTTCATTTGGAATTTTTACTATATTTAATAAAAAAATGTATTCATATATGGAGAATGTATCTTTTATAAATTGGTTACTACCTTGTTTAAGCAATCAACTAGATAATAAAGGCAATAGAAAAATAACTAATACTACTTATGTTATCGTATTAGTACCTTTTTTAGTTTTATTTCTTTTAAGTAATTTTCTTTGATAACTCGATTCTTTTAAATAAAGAAGAATCCTAAGCAAATAAGGATTCTTCTTTATCTTTATATCATTATTGTTTTTGCCATAAAGCTGCTACTTTATCAGGTTCCCAGCCAACTAAAGATGTATGGGATTGAAGACATTTATAAGTAGCACCGTAATAAGTTACTATATCTCCTGCAGTGTATGCATGATTAGGAGCCCATTCTGTACTAGGTACTGAGTCTGACACAGTAACTGTAACTATATTTGAAACCACGGTTTTACTTCCATCACTTAATTCAGTTTTGTAATTATATATCCCTAATGCTTTTGATGTAATATTATAATTAATTGTTTGTGCTTGAGTTCCGGGTGTTAAGTTGCCGGAAGCTACTACAGCTGTTCCCTCATATATCTTATATGAAGTTGCTGTATTATAAGCTGGAATTAATGCAGATACTGTGTAATTTCTATTTGTAACTGAAGAAGCACTTACTACTGCTGGACTGAGAGTATTTGTAGGTGGAGTTAATTTATTAATATAACTTCTAAAATAGTTTGACCAATCATTGTTAGTATACTTATCCCAATTGATTGACCAAGTCATAAGACCTCTTAGATTAGGGTATTTATTATTAATCTTATAACTTCCAACTGTTCCACTATAGATTAATCCATCCAATGCCTTTTGAAGTTCAGCATTTGAAACATAACCACCACCAGCGCTATTACAGCTCGGAACCCCAATAACTACTTGATCTTGTCTTAGTGCTGGGAAGAAATAATTTGAATCGTTATTTACTGTAAATCCAGTTAAAAGCATGTCTGCTAAAGAAGCATAGAATTCTGCATTTCCCATTGATTGAGACTTACCGTTTATGTCATTAATCGGTCCAGAATTATAATATTGAACTTGAAGCCAAGTTAATGAATCTCTTAATCCATATATTACTGGTAAGAATGCCCCTGCTCTATTATCGACATATTGATTTAATCCACCATAATAGGTATGTCCTAATTGAACAAAGAAGGTTTCTGGAGCCATTGTTAACATAAAGTTCTCTCCGTATTTAGCTTTTAGCTTCTTCAACGCACTTATAGTATTAACTATAACAGGAGTTGTTGGATTTTTAAAATCTTTATCGCCATAATCTAAATGTAAAGAATGTCCTTCAAAATCTACATCTAAACCATCTAATCCATATTTGTCAATTATAGTGCTTACTGAATTATAGAAGGTATCAACTGCAGCAGTTGTAGTTAATTGAACTTCACCATTTTGTCCACCAATTGATAGCAAAACTTTCTTTCCTTTACTTTGAAGATATTGAACATCACTTTTAAATTCAGCCTCTGTAGCATTATATGGTGTAAATCTAATATCTCCTGAAGTAACAGATGTTGGTTCTCCAAAGGAAATATTAACAACATCAAAGTTATTAGATACATCCCTAAGCTTTAAATCTCCTGAACCATTATTGAAGTTATGCCAGTATCCTACTATTACATGACTTGGAGGCTTATTTGTAGTAATTGCTGATGCCTTTGTTGCACCATTTAATGATACTCCAGTAACCATAACTCCCGTAATTACAATGGTTGAAATCACCTTTTTTAAAAACTTTTTCTTAAACAATGCACTTCTCTCCTTTTAATTTTTGTATATTTTATTGGAGAGTATTCTGATATATACCGAATTTTTTAATAATAAAAGCCTAAATAAATAAATAAAATGTACCCTATAGAATAGACAATTAAAAAAAGCCTATTCTATGGGGTACTTTTATGTATAATAGAATAAATATCATTAGGAGAGATGAACTATATGAGCAAAAAAATATTTAC
>NZ_JAESWA010000005.1 GCF_016765615.1 Clostridium paridis
CAAGGTTGATAGGTGAGGGGTGTAAGTGTGGTAACATATTTAGCTGACTCATACTAATAGATCGAGGGCTTGACCAAATAAAAACAACTGGATATTGTGTGCAATTTTGAAAGAACAGTATTAATAAAATATGTTTTTTCAAAAAAGAATTTATTTACATAATAGTAAATTCACATTAAATTTGATAGATTCGAGCAGTGCTAGGAGTCAAAGAGCGCGGAGCGGAACGTACTTCAAGTTACGTGAGCACCAAAGCGATGCAGACGACAACGCAATGCGAAGGAGATAGCAAATTTAGAGAAAAATTGGTGATGATGATACAAAGGTAACACCCCTTCCCATTTCGAACAGGACGGTTAAGCTTTGAGATGCCGATGGTACTGCACGGGAGACTGTGTGGGAGAGTAGGGAATCGCCAATTGTTGTTCCGCGATAGCTCAATGGTGGAGCACTCGGCTGTTAACCGATAGGTTGGAGGTTCGAGCCCTCTTCGCGGAGCCATTTTATTATGACAAGTAACTCAGCAGAAGCTGAGTTTTTTTGTTTTTCAATAAAAATTATGATTAAGAGTGGATGCTTTTGAAGGTTTTTGAACGTTTGTGATTAAGACTTCTTATTTTTGAGTGAAATGTTATTGACAATTGAAATGTAATCATTTAAAATACAATTAAGCAATCAAAAACAATCATAATTAATCAAATAAATTCAATGAAGGAGTTTGAATGATCATGTTTGCGCAAGAGAGACAACAAATAATATCAAATATGTTAAAAGAGAAAAGTAGTATTAAAGTTATAGAAATTGCAGAAGCATTAGAGGTTTCAGAATCTACTATTAGAAGAGATCTTCAAGAGATGGAAGAGAAAAGTCTTTTGATGAGAACTCATGGAGGAGCTGTAGGAGTAGATAATAGAACCAACTATGAACCATCATTTTTAGATAAAAAAGATGAAAGAAAAGATAAAAAAATAAAGATTGCAGAATATGCAAGTAAAATGATAAATGATGGAGACACTGTAATATTAGATTCTGGAACAACTACGCTAGAAATTGCAAAAAGAATAACAGCTAAAGATGTAACAATAGTAACTAATTCAATAGATATAGCAGGTGAATTATCATCAAATGATCAGATAGAAGTCATAGTTACGGGAGGATCTATTAGAGTTAGTACAAGAGCAATGGTTGGAACTATAACTGAAAGAATGTTAAAAAATTTTAGAGTTGATAAAGCATTTATAGGCGCAAATGGTATATCCATAGATGATGGTGTTACAACTCCAAATGTAACCGAAGCGCAAACAAAAAAAGTAATGATGAATAATGCTAGAGAAGTTATAGTAGTAGCTGATGGAAGTAAATTTAGAAATGTATCATTTTCAGTAATTTGTCCGGTAAAAGCTGTAAGTATGATTATAACTAGTGATGAAATAACTGAACAAGAAGTGCAAGAATATAACGAAGTAGGCGTTGAAGTTATAACTACTTAGAACGAAGGGGATGATATTATGGTAATTACCGTAACCTTAAATCCAGCCCTAGATAGAACACTGATTATTGAAAATTTTACTTTAGGTACTGTAAATAGGGCATCTAAAGAGAGATTTGATATTGGAGGAAAAGGAATTAATGTATCAAAAGTGCTAAAAAACTTAGGGATAGAATCAAAAGCTATTGGTTTTTTAGGTGGTATGGTTAAAAGTGTTTTTCTAGAAGAGTTAGATAATAGAGGGATAGAGCATCAATTTGTTGAAATAGGGGCTCAAACAAGAACTAATATAAAAGTAGTAGACAATAAAAATTCTACTAATACTGATATTAATGAGGCGGGTCCAGCAATAAAAGAAGAAGAGTTACAAAAATTTATAGAGATATATAAAGAAAATTGCAAAAAAGAAAATATTATAGTCATATCAGGTGGGATACCTAAGGGTATTTCAGATGACATATATGCAAGACTAATAAAGATAGCTAAGGAGAGAGGGGCTTATACAATATTAGATGCAGAAGGAGAACTGTTTAGGAAAGCGATAATGGAAAAACCTTATGCGATAAAGCCCAATAATCATGAATTATCATTACTGTTTAATGAAACACTAGAAGATGAAAGTAAAATAATTGAAAAAGCTATTGGAATCCAAAAAAATGGCGTATCAAAGATTTTAGTTTCATTAGGCTCTAAAGGAGCAATATATGTTACAGATGATGAAATTTATTCAGCAAAAGGCTTGAAGGTAGAAGTAAATAGTACTGTAGGAGCAGGTGATTCTATGGTAGCAGCAATAGTGTATTCTCTTTTAAATAATTTAAGCAATAAAGATACCTTAACTTTTGCACAAGCTTGTGGAGCTTCGACTGTACAGCTTGAAGGGACAGAAGCTTGTACATTAGATGAAGTAAAGAGCTTTTTAGAAATATCTGAAAGAAATGTGAGGCGTGTAGATTATGGAAATTAGAGATATGTTTTCAAAGGAAAGAGTAAGTTTTGACATGAAATCAAAGACAAAGACTGAAGCATTAGATGAGCTTATTGAGTTGTTAATAAAAGATAATAAGGTAAAAGACGCTGCAGTATTTAAAAAAGCAGTATTAGATAGAGAAGAAGAATATTCAACTGGGATTGGAATGGGAATAGCAATTCCTCATGGAAAGAGTAACTCTGTTATAGAAGCTTCAATTGTATTCGGGAAGAGTGTAGATGGGGTTGAGTATGATTCAATGGATGGAAAACCAGCACATTTATTTTTCTTAATAGCTGTACCAGAAGAAGCTAATAATATTCATTTAAAAGTATTAAGTGAAATATCAAGAAAATTAATGCATTCAGAAGTTAGAGAACAACTAATGAATTGTGGTAGCTTTGAAGATTTTCTAGAGGTCTTCTAACTATATAACGAACTTATATGTAAACTATTGAATAAAAAAAGGAGGAATTATAATGAAACTAGTAGCAATCACTTCATGTCCAACTGGGATTGCCCATACTTATATGGCAGCAGAAGCACTTCAAATGGCAGCAAAAGAGTTAGGATATGAAATAAAGGTTGAAACTCAAGGGTCAGTAGGGGCTGAAAATGTAATTACTAATGATGACTTAAGAGAAGCAAGAGCTGTAATTATTGCAGCAGATACAAATGTTGATAAAAGTAGATTTGTAGGTCTCCCATTAATCGAGGTTCCTGTAAAGGATGCCATTAAAGATTCAAAGGCTTTAATAAAAAGAGCACTAGATACAAAGGTTAGCGAAAACTTATCAAGCAAAGTTAATAAAATAAAAGCTGAAGAGAAGGAATCAAGAACAGGAATATATAAACATTTAATGACTGGTGTATCATTTATGCTTCCATTCGTTGTAGCAGGGGGTCTTCTTATTGCATTAGGTTTCGCTTTTGGAGGAATTTATGTTTATAATTCTCCAAATAGCATCGGAGGAGCTATATTTTGGACAGGCAAAGCATCTTTTGCACTAATGATTCCAGCATTAGCTGGGTATATAGCATATTCTATAGCAGACAGACCAGGATTAGTTCCAGGTATGGTCGGTGGATTCTTAGCACAGAATGTTGCTGGTTATGAGTTCTTAAACACAAAAGTTTCAAGCTTCTTAGGAGCTATTATAGCAGGATTCATTGCAGGGTATATAGTGTTATTTTTAAAGAAATACATTAAACTTCCAAAGTCAATGGAAGGTCTAATACCAATACTTGTTTTACCTTTATTATCAACCCTTATAGTAGGACTTATAATGTTATTTATAGTTGGTGGGCCGGTAGCATATGTAAATGATTCACTTGCATGGTGGTTAAACGGATTAAAAGGTACAAATGCAGCTTTACTAGGAATTATATTAGGATTAATGATGGCATTTGACTTAGGTGGACCTGTAAACAAAGCAGCCTATACATTTGCTACAGCGACTCTTGTAGCAGGAAAACTTTCAACTATAATGGCAGCAACTATGGTTGCAGGAATGGTTCCTCCATTAGGAATAGCATTAGCAACTGTAATTGCAAAGAAGAAGTTTACAGATGCTGAGAGAGAATCAGGAAAAGCAGCTTGGGCGTTAGGATTATCATTCATATCTGAAGGAGCAATACCTTTTGCAGCAGCTGATCCGTTAAGAGTTATACCTTCAGTAATGGCAGGAGGAGCAGTAGCAGGTGGATTGTCAATGGCATTTGGTTGTGGATTAGCAGTTCCGCATGGTGGTATCTGGGTGTTAGCTATTCCTAATGTAGTTTCTAACCTATTACCATATGTTGTAGCACTTGTTGCAGGAACAGTAGTAACTGCAATTATTCTTTCAATAATTAAAAAGCCTGTGGCATAGCAAAATAAAAGTAAGATATAATTAAAATAAGAGTTGCACATTTGATATTAGTATGATATTATAAAAAAGTACGATAGTACAAATAAAATAAGATAAAGATTGAATGAGATAATGATTTTCTCCAGTTTAGAGAATTTGTTAATCCAGTGAAGATCTTTAAAATGGAGGAATTGAAATGGCAGATAAAACATTAGTATGCAGAGATTGTGGTAAAGAATTCGTATTCACAGAAGGAGAACAAGCGTTCTACAAAGAAAAAGGATTCGATAACGAACCAACAAGATGCGTAGATTGCAGAAGAGCAAAGAAACAACAAAATAACAGAAGATACTAATCTGAATGTTAGGCTATGAAAGGAAACTTTCATAGCTTTGTTTTTTTTACTCTTTAGAAATTTATAATTCTATATTGACATAGATATAAAGTAGAGATATAATTTTAAAAAATATAGAATTCTATGAAGAGAAAAAGTAGTTGGTAATTAATTTTCTTAGCGAGTGAAGGGTGGTGGAAGCTTCATAAGATTATACTAATGAAAGACATCTCAGAGAAGTTTATTTTAATTTTAGTAGGATAAATCGGGAGCCACCGTTATATGGCTTTAGAGATAATCTTATTTAATGAGATTAATAAGGATGGCACCGTGGGTATAACCTCACTCCTTGCAAAGGGAGAGAGGTTTTTTTATTTATCAAAACTATGAGTAGCATTATTACTTATTGATTTATTAGTAAGGTTAATTAGGATGGTATCGTGAAATTTAATCTTCGCTCCTAAAAGGGGTGAAGATTTTTTTTGTTTTTTAGGAAAATGCCATGGTTTATGGTATTGATTATTCTTTACATTAGAAAGGAGAAGTATTATGAAAAGGGAAATGGCCAAAGAATTAAGTGAGAAGATTGAAGAAAGGATAATGCTAAAAGGGTGGATTCATAGAATTAGAACACTAAAAAATATAACATTTATAGTATTAAGAGATGAAAGCGGACTAGTACAATGTGTAGCTGGAAAGGAAATATCACTAGATGGAATTTCAAATGAAGCAGTTGTAGAAGTCATAGGAATAGTTAAAGAAGGAAAAAATTCATTAAACCCTTATGAAATTTTTGTAGAAAGTATATCTGTATTAAATGGGGTAATAGGGGAGCTGCCTATTGAAATTAATAAAAGTGAGCTTCAAGTTTCATTAGATACACTTTTGAATAACAGGGTTCTTAGTTTAAGAAATGAAAAGGAGAACTCGATTTTTAGAGTTCAGCATATTTTAGTTCAAGCATTTAGAAGTTTTCTATCTAGTGAAGGATTTACTGAAATATTCACTCCTAAGATAGTGGCTGAAGGAGCAGAAGGCGGGACTGCATTATTTAAAGTAGATTATTTTGGAGAAAAAGCATATCTTTCTCAGAGCCCTCAATTTTATAAACAAATGATGATTGGTGCAGGGTATGAAAAGGTATTTGAAATAGCAAATTTTTTCAGGGCAGAAGAGCATGATACAAGTAGACATTTAAATCAATTTACAAGTATGGATGTTGAGATGGCATTTATAGAAGATGAGTCAACAATAATGGATTTAGAGCAAGAATTACTAAAATTTATGATGAAAGAACTAAATGAAAAAGGAGAAAAGTATATAGAAGCTCTAAAAATAGAAATTCCTATAGTTGAAGAGATTCCTAGATTTGAATTACGAGAAGTAAAAGAAATTCTTAAAAATAACTATGGAAAAGTTATAGACGAAAATGATCTTGATCCTGAAGGAGAAAGACTAATTAGTAAATATGTTAGAGAAAAATTTAATTCTGATTTCGTGTTTATTACTGATTATGGCAGAGAGTGTAGACCAATGTATACAATGCCTAAAGGTGAAAATGGAACAAAAGCATTTGACCTTATATTTAGAGGGGTTGAGATAACATCTGGTGCCCAGAGAATTCATGAGTATAATATGCTAGTTCAGAATTTTAAAGACAAGGGATTAAACCCAGAAGACTTTAGTAGCTATATCGAAACCTTTAAATATGGTATGCCACCACATGGAGGTTTTGCAATAGGACTTGAAAGGTTTATGGCGTTATTACTAGGTATTGAAAATGTAAGGAAAACATCCTTATTTCCAAGAGATAGACATAGATTAGTGCCATAAAAAATATATATCACATATAAAAATAATTTAACAAGAGTAGAATTTATTTAATATTTTAGGAAAAAATATGTAGTATAGGATAAAACTAACCATAATAAAAAAGAATATTCAGAATATTTAGAAAAGATAAAGGAAATACAGTTAAATAGTAGAATATATATTTATATAATAGCTTACTTTAATAAGGTTAGGAATAAAATATATAAATTTTTAATATTTTTTATATAGATAGATAAAGCTGAATTATCAGCATTATATATATACCTAAACTATAGGAAAGGTGGGTGAAATCAAGGGAAAATAAGTACCTTGATGAAGAGTATGAAAGAATACAAATTAGCTAATTTAAGAAATGTAGGAATTGTCGGTCATGGTTCCTCAGGAAAAACATCATTAGTTGAGGCGTTATTATTTACTACAAAGTTAACTGATAGACTAGGGAAAATAGAAGAAGGAACTACTATTAGTGATTATGATCCCGAGGAAAAGAAAAGAAAAATTTCCTTGTCAACATCCATACTACCATTAGAATATAAAGAAAAGAAAATTAACTTTTTAGATACCCCTGGTTACTTCGACTTTTTAGGTGAGCAAATAGAAGGAATGAGAGCCTCAGATGTAGCTTTAATAGTAGTATCAGGTGTATCTGGGGTTAAGGTAGGTACAGAAAAAGCATGGGATTATTGTAATAAAATTAAGTTGCCCAGAAGTTTCTTTATTAACAAGTTAGATAGGGAAAATTCAGATTATGATAAAGTGCTTGCTTCATTAAAGGAATCCTTCGGTATGCCTGTAGTTCCAATACAATATCCAATTGGAAAAGAAGCTGATTTTAAAGGGGTAGTAAACGTTATTTCAAGAAAAGCGTATATATACGATAAAGGTAAATTACAAGAAACAGGAGTTCCAGCAGAATTGGAAGAGAGAATAGAAGAATGTAGAAGCATGGTTATGGAATCAGTGGCTGAAACAGATGAGGAATTATTAAATAAGTATTTTGCAGAAGGGGAACTAACAGATGAGGAGATATATGCAGGATTAATTATTGGATGCACCTCAGGGGATATAGCACCTGTAATGTGTGGAAGTGCATTAAAAAATATAGGAATGGAAGTATTATTAGATGATATATGTGATTGTTTCCCATCACCTAAATATGCTGTACCACAAAAGGCTGTTAAATTAGATACTGGAGAAGAAGTTTTTGAGGAGTATAATGAAGATAAACCATTCTCAGCATTTGTATTCAAAAGCATAGCTGATCCGTTTGTTGGAAAGCTATCGTTGTTTAGAGTTATAACTGGTAAAGCTAGGGGCGATTTAAATATATATAATTCGTCAAAAGATAAAACAGAAAAGTTAAGTAATTTATATTTTATGAGAGGAAAGCAACAAACTCCAGTTAAGGAGATAATAGCAGGGGATATTGGAGCAGTAGCAAAATTACAGTATACTGGCACTGGAGATACCTTATGTGAGGAATCTTTTAAGATAAGGTATGATAATATGAATTTCCCTGAACCTATAATGTCTATGTCAGTTGTGCCTAAAAGCAAAGGTGATGAAGAAAAGATATCATTAGCATTAAATAAATTATTAGAAGAAGACCCTACATTTAATATAAACAGGGATACAGAAAATGCTGAAACAATTATTTCTGGTATAGGAGAAACACATTTAGATGTAATTGCATCTAAAATTAAAAATAAGTTTGGAGTAGATGTATTACTTCAACCACCAAAGATTCCATATAGAGAAACTATAAAAGGGGTAGCTGATGTTCAAGGAAAGCATAAAAAGCAATCTGGTGGACATGGACAATATGGAGATGTATGGATTAAGTTTGAACCTAGAACAGATGGTGAGACTGAATTAGAATTTGTTGATAAGGTTGTAGGTGGTGTAGTACCTAGAAACTTTATCCCAGCTGTAGAAAAGGGATTGAAAGAGTGTATTCAACATGGAGTTCTAGCAGGGTATCCAGTAATAGGCTTAAGAGCCACACTTCATGATGGTTCATATCATTCAGTAGACTCATCAGAAATGGCATTTAAAGTGGCAGCATCTTTAGCATTTAAAAAAGGATTAGAGCAAGCCAAAGCAATATTATTAGAACCAATAATGCATGTGGAAGTTCTAGTGCCTGAAGAAAATATGGGAGATGTTATTGGAGATTTAAATAAAAGAAGAGGTAGAGTTTTAGGAATGGAACCAGATGGTAATATTCAAAAACTTATAGCGGAAGTTCCATTAGCAGAAATGTTTAAGTATGCTACTGATTTAAGAAGCATAACTAGTGCGAGAGGAAACTTCTCTATGAAGTTTGAGAGATATGAGGAAGTTCCTCCAAATGAAGTGGATTCTATTATAGAAGAAACTAAAAACTTAAAAAATGAATTGGTTCATGCATAAAAAATATGTTTATTTAAGAGATACTGAAGATTCAGTATCTCTTTTTATAATTAAATATTTTAAAACTTTTACATAAGTACATTTGAGTATAAAGACAAGCTCTATAGGGAAGATTATAATTACAAAATTTTTTTAGGAATTAGAAGTAATAATATTAAAATTACTTAATTATATATAAAAGAAACCTTAATAGGAGGATTTATATGTCAGATTATAAGATGGAAATAAGGGGAAGCATAGGATTGAGTGACTATAGTAATATATATGATTACATAGGAGTCGTTGATTCCAAAGATAATTTTACTATAACATTAAATGCTGCAAGCAAAGAAAATATAGATATAATTTGTTCAATGCTTGAAGGAAGCAATTTTATGATAAATGAACAAGGGCAAGATGCATTAGGAAATTATTATATAAATGCGCTTAAAAAGAAATAAACAAAATAAGTAGTTCTATGATATAATAAAGATGATATCGTTTAGCTAGTATTAACTAGCTGAAGATAACCAACTTCACTAAGGATTTATACTGGCTGATTTTGGGTTTAAGTGTTAAAAAATCAACAAGTGTGAATAAAATTAGTGTAATGGTTATCTATAATATTTTAGTTGGACAAGTTATTGATGAGGAGGTAAAAAATGAAGGATTATGTTGTAGGTGTAGACCTAGGAGGAACAAAAATCAGTTGTGCTATTTCTGATTTAAAGGGTAGAGTTATAGCTCAGTCTACAATCCCAACATTAGCTGAAGAAGGAGAAAATGCAGTATTAGATAGAATAATTAAGTCTATTGATACTGTAATAACTGAAGCTAAGGTTAAGACAAATGAGGTGAAAGCTATAGGTATAGGGTCTCCAGGACCATTAGATTCTAAAAAAGGAATAATAATTACAACACCAAATCTTCCTTTTAAAGATTTTGATTTAGTTAAGCCTATAGTAGATTATTTCTCAATACCAGTATATCTTGATAATGATGCAAATGTTGCAGCAATTGGAGAGTTTATGTTTGGTGCAGGAAAAGGCACAGAAAACATGATATACATTACTGTAAGTACTGGAGTTGGTGGAGGAGCTATACTAAATGGTAAGATATTTAGAGGAAGCACTTGCAATGCTTTAGAAGTTGGACATACTACAGTATTCCCAGGAGGCCCAAGATGTGGCTGTGGAAATATAGGATGTTTAGAGGCTGTATCATCTGGAACTGCAATTGGAAGAAGAGCAAATGAAGCAGTAAACTCTAAAGTAGAAACTTCATTAAGAAATTATGAAAAAGTTACTTCATATGAAGTATTTAAGGAAGCTGAAAAAGGAGATGCAGTGTCTCAAAAGATCTTAGATGAAGCTTTAACTTATTTAGGAATAGGTGTAGCAAATATAATAGCAAGTTTCGATCCAGAAAAAGTTATTATAGGTGGTGGAGTTTCAAAAGGTGGAGACATAGTATTTAAAAAGGTTCAAGAAGTAGTTAATGAAAGATGTTTTAAGGTTATGTCAGATAACTGTAAGATTGAACCAGCAGGCTTAGGAACAGAAGCAGGGGTAATAGGTGCTTTAGCTTTAGCAATAATGGAAAGTGAATAAAATATAGATATTATAGGCTATCTCATAATTAAATGAGTAGCCTCTTTTTATTTTAAATTAATATAAAGAATAATGATTTTTTACTATTCATATTTTATAATATTGTTTAGTAAATAAAATACAAGGGTTTTAAGCTCAACTAATAACTTATTCAAACAAGAATAAATTAAGTTTTCTATAAAAAACCTATACTAGGAGGAAAAATGAAAAGCATAATATATCTAACGAGGCATGGAGAGACAATTTGGAACTTAGAAAAAAGGTTACAAGGATGGGGTGACTCTGAATTAACAGAGAATGGAATAAAAAATGCAAAAAATTTAAATAAAAGAATTAAAGATGTAAATATAGATGTGATATATTCAAGCTCATCCAAAAGAGCAATAAAAACATCTGAAATAATAAGAGGCAATAAGGATATTCCTATTATTCCTAAGGATGGATTAAGAGAAATGGGATTTGGTGAATGGGAAGGTTTAATATGGGAGGATATAGAAAAGTCAGACGAATATTCTGAGGAATTATATAATCTTTATAATGAACCCCTTAAATACAAATCCTTTGGTGGAGAATCATTTGCTGAATTTAGTGAAAGAACTATGGAAACAATAAATGAGATAATTGATGAAAGCGTTGGTAAGGATATATTAATATTAACTCATGGAATGACATTAAAATTAGTTTTGGGGTTTTTTGAAGGAATATCACCAGAAGAAGCTATTAAGGGTATAATAATGGGGCAAACATCCTTAACTAAAATAGTTATAGAAGATGGGGAATATTCAATAGAATTAAAGAATGATACGGAACATTATGAAGAGGATTATGAAAGAAAAGGTTGGTAATCATTAAAATAAATTTCCATACATAAAAATTATGTTTCTGCATAGATTAAATAATGTAAGGACAAGAATTAATGGACGGGAGTGAATTAATGATGACAAAGGATAGCCAAGTAGATAATAAGCTTTCTAGAGAATTAAAATCAAACTGGGATCATAGGATTACTTCAGAGGAAGAAAAAAATAAAAATAGAACTGCAAAGAAACAGTCAATAGAGAGATCAGGGCAATAAATTCTTTTGCTTCATACATAACCACATCTAGCTTTTACCCCACCTTAAAGCTAAATTTTATGAATACTTATTTTTAGATGTTCAGGTTTTGAGGTAAAGGAGTTTTTTAAATAAAGAATCTGTCCAAGGCAATATTTTGCTTTGGTACAGATTTTTTTACTCTTTAGAGATTTATGAAATTTTAATATTATAGACAAATTATAAGTTTGAATTTTTAGAAATGAAGTCCATATAGAAAATACCAAAATTTAGTGTTATTATTATAGTTAATTAATTTATTTCTAAGAAGGTGAAGAAAATGAATGCAGAAATTATATCAGTAGGTACAGAACTATTGCTCGGAGATATAGTCAATACTAACGCTCAGTACTTATCAAAAGAATTAGCTAGTCTAGGTATTAATGTATATAGGCAGACTGTTGTTGGAGATAATGAGGAAAGAATATTAGAAAGCTTTGAGAGAGCTTTTGAAAATAGTGATATTATTGTTACAACTGGTGGGCTTGGACCAACTCCGGATGATTTAACAAAGGAAGTTGCAGCAAAATATTTTAAGCAAGAATTAGTACTTCATGAAGAATCTTATAAAAAATTAGAAAGTTATTTTAAGAATAATGGTAGAGGTGTTACTGAGAGCAATAAGAAGCAGGCATATTTCCCCAAAGAAGCTATTATTCTAGAGAATAATCATGGAACTGCTCCAGGAGCAATATTAGAAAGTGAGAATGGTAAGAAAATAATTATTTTGCCAGGACCACCTAAGGAAATGAAGCCTATGTTTGATGAGCGTGTTGTTCCATATTTAAAAAAATTAACTGATAATGTCTTAGTTTCAAAAACACTAAGATTATTTGGAATAGGCGAAAGTCATATGGCTGAAGAAATAAAAGATATTATAGACACTCAAACCAATCCAACTATTGCGCCATATGCAAAAGATGTGGATGTAACATTAAGAATTACAGCAAAAGGGAAAAATGAAGAGGAAGCAAGAAAACTTATAATCCCTATGGAGAAAAAGGTTAGAGAAAAACTTGGAGAGTTTATTTATGGGGAAGGTGAGACCACTTTAGAAGAAGTAGTTGCGAAGATGCTGGTGGATAAAAAGATAACTATTTCTACTGCAGAAAGCTGCACTGGTGGAATGATAGCTTCAAAGCTAATAAATTATGGAGGAATAAGTGAATGTTTTCTTGAAGGGGCTGTAACTTATTCAAATGATGCAAAAGCAAATAGATTAGGAGTTAAAAAGGAAACCTTAGATAAATATGGAGCAGTTAGTGAAGAAACAGCAAAAGAAATGGCTGAAGGTATAGCAAAAACTTCTGGAACTGATGTTGGAGTCTCTACTACTGGTATTGCAGGACCTACAGGAGGAACTAAGGAGAAACCAGTGGGGCTTGTTTATGTAGGTATAAGTTATAAGGGAAATACAATAGTAAAAAGATTTGAGTTTCAAGGAGATAGAAATAAGGTTAGAATAAGAACTACAATGAATGCATTAAATATAATTAGAAAAACTATAAGTGAAGAATAAATAACAGAGACATTGTCTATGATTAAAATAACATACCCTCTAGAATGCAGTAGCAAGATCTAGAGGGCAGTTAATTGTTATATTTAAATGGGGGAGAGGCTAAATTGTATAAAGCAATTTTGCTTCAATAATAGTGTAGACATATTTATAAATTTTTATACAGCATAATATTTAGAGATAAGAAAAATATTTTAATAATAGATTGGTAATTTTTTAATGACATGTAGAAAGTGGGAATTTTATGAAAAAAGTTTTTAGAGCAAATTTATATTTCTTAATCATATTAGTTCTTAGTGTTTTTGGCCCTGAAGTAATAAATCCATTTTTAGTATCAATAGGAGTTAGAGATGTTAGGATTGTATTAGAGACAAATCATATTTTATTATTTTTAGTACCTGCAACAATATATATATTTGTAACTAAATCATCTTTTAAAAAGACTTTTAGGCTTAACCCAATAAGTTTTAAGAATGTTTTATTAATCATTGGTCTAGGTTTTGCAATCCAACCTGTTATGATGCTTTTTTCTCTTATAACAAGTTTCTTTTTTAATAATGATATTTCAAATTTTATAAACTCTATAAGTGACACTCCATATCCAGTAATGCTACTATTAATAGCCGTAACACCAGCTATAACAGAAGAGGTTACATTAAGGGGAGTGGTACTTTCAGGTTATAATTTTAAAAATAAATGGATAGCAGCGATTACTACTGGAATTTTATTTGGAATTTTTCATTTAAATGCACAGCAATTCCTTTATGCAGCCGTACTTGGAATGGTATTAGCATATTTAGTTAGAGTAACTAATAGCATATTTGCTTCTTCACTATTACATTTTATGATTAATGGAATACAGGTTTCTTTGCAAAAGATACTTGCACCATTTGTGAAGAATAACTCAACTCCAGACATTGCATCCTTAGGAATAGATGCTAAAATAACTGCACTTATATCTTATGGAACTTTAGCAGTAATATTTGGTGCACTTTCAATAATTATAATTAGAAAGATTGAGAAGAATTGCAAGAGTAAAGGTATTTACGATTGTTATGAAAGTCTTTCTATGGAAACAGAGATGGCTTTAAGGACTGAGCTTATTAAAGAGAGAGTAATAAATCTTCCGATGATTGGAATAATAGTATTTTATTTATTTGCAATGATAGTAATAATTAAATAAAGCAAATATAATATTATCGCTCAAGAAAAAGTAGATAAAGCGATTAAAATCAATTATACTCAAATTTACAATGAATTACAAAATATTGGATGTGGTGGTATAATTGAACATAGAAACTAACTTATAATTGTATCAATCTATGAATTATTAGGGGGAATTTTATGAAAAATCAGCTTAAATACTTTTTATTAGGGATTATAATAATATTATTTAGTTCACCTATGGGTTATTTTATGATTAACACAATCTACGCAAATAAAAATTTAGTAGGTGAGTATACTACTTTATTAAATGGTTTTATACAATCAATAGAGATAATTGGTGCTTTAATATTTTCTATAGGATTAATAAATATGTTTATAGAGAAAAAGTATAAATAGAATATATATTTCATAACTTTAATATGATACAAAATAAAGTCCAGCAAATTTTGCTGGACTTTTTAACTTAACATACTATGTTACAAATATTATTTTTCAAAAGTTACTCTTTATAATTTAAAAGATCTCTTTGATTTATTTTAAATACATATTAGCTAATTTAGTAAATGCATCCAAAGATTTTTCAATTTTATCATAGGAAATACAATATGAAAGTCTAAAGTATCCTGGACAGCCAAAGGAAGAACCAGGTACTATAAGCAAATTGAATTTTTTAGCTTCATCTGCAAATTTAACATCATCTTCAATTAAAGCTTTAGGGAATAAATAGAACGCTCCTTGAGGCTTTATACATTCAAAACCTATTTTAACAAGATGATTGTATAATAAGTCTCTATTTTTCTTATATAAGTTTATATCTACCTCTGAATCTAGTGCTTTAGCAACAACTCTTTGGAAAAGAGAAGGAGCATTTACAAACCCAAGTATTCTGTTAGCAACATTTAGAGCTGCCATAAAATCAGAGAAATCATCCATATCACTATTTGCTACTATATATCCTATTCTCTCTCCAGGAAGGGATAGGGATTTACTATAAGAATAGCCTATAAGAGAATTCTTATAATAATTTAGAATACACGGTACATTGACTCCATCATATACGATTTCTCTATAAGGTTCATCTGAAATTAAGTATATGCTTGTATTAAATTCCTGCTGCTTTTTTTCTAGAAGATCAGAGAGTCTTTTTATTAAGTCTTCAGAATAAACAACTCCAGTTGGATTATTAGGAGTATTAATTATAATAGCTTTTGTTTTTTGAGTTATTTTCTTTTCTAATTCAGTCAAATCAGGCTCAAAGGTAGTCAAGTCAGGTGAAACAACTACCAGATTTCCTTGAAAGTTTTCTACATAGTTATTATATTCCCCAAAGTATGGAGCAAAGACTATAACTTCATCACAAGGATTTAATAATGTTTTAAAAATGATATTAAGTCCGCCTGCTGCCCCACAAGTCATTACTATATTATCATGAGATAAATTTAATGAGTGCTTTTTATTAAGAAAGCTTGCAATAGCTTCTCTAACATCTTCATAACCAGAATTGTTCATATAGCCGTGAACATAGTTTGGCGACTCATCATTTAATATTTCGATTATGGAATTTTTAATATTTTCAGGAGGTTCAAGGTTTGGATTTCCTAAGCTGAAATCAAAAACATTATCTTCTCCATAGATTGCAGATAGTCTTTTTCCTTCTTCAAACATAGCACGTATTAAAGAGCTAGTTGAAACAAGTTCCTGCATTTTATCTGAAATCATACTACATGCCCCCATTCATTTACTAAGTAATACTAATTATTTTATCACACTTTAGTAAAGAATTAAATTTTCCTAAAGCTATCTCCAACATAGATTTAAGGAAAACCATTCACAATTCCCACAAATATCATTAATTGCTTCTGTTGGAATAGAATCTTCAAATTTTTTCTTAATATCAATATAATTATATGTTTTACTTGGAGTTAATGAGAAATATTTAATTACTTTTGCATCCATTATAGAAACCTTAGCAGCACTAGTGCAGATATGGGATGAATTCAAGTTAGGACATTTTGAACAAATATTATCATTTTCAAGGGTAAGTGTAAATTCTTGATTAGTATTATTAAGCTTAAAAAGTATTTCATGCATATTCCTAGTAAAATCAGAACTATAGCCTTCTCCAACAAACCATTTTAGGCATAATAAATGATGTGGCCTAAGATATAGCATTGGAACTTGCACCTATGTTAAGTCTTCTTTTTATATTTAAACCTAAAAATATAGTAATAAATACAACAATAATATCTTTAAATATAAATGGGTAAAGTCCAGCAGCTAATGCACTTGTAATAGATAAATGAGCAACTATTGATAATTGAAGAACTCCTACTAGATAATCAAATGCAAGAGCTACATAAGTTAATACAAATATAATAACAGTGCCACATTTTGAGGAAGCATTAGAAATAATTAGTGGCATTATTAGGAATCCAAGAAGGTATCCTCCTGTAGGACCAACAATAACATTAAAACCACCATGGAAACTTGCGAAAACAGGTAGTCCTACTGCTCCTAATAAAATAAAAACTAAAACAGATAAAAATGATTGCTTAGGTTTAAAAATAAGTGAAATTAATATAACGGCAGGTACTTGTAAAGTTAGTGGAACAGCTGAAAACGGTAGTGGAATAGAGAATTGAGAAAGAATAGCCAAAATGGCAGCTCCCATACCTATAAATGTTATATCTCTAATTGATAAAGTATTTTTCATGTTAATCTCCTTTTTAAATATGTATATAGTAAATATATACCATAGTATAATAAGATAAAATACAATTGTCAACCTATAAGCTTATAATTTGGTTTACAATTAAAATAAAAAAAAGAACCTCAAAAGGAAGTCCTAAATAAATATTAATCAGAGATTCTTTCTTTATGATTTTCTACATTGAAGTTTAATATCTTTATATTCTTTACTGCATATTCAGCGTTTGAAAGATCGGAATTTATTAAATTCATAAGGATATTTTCAGTAGGAATAAAGTCATGTCCTAATATGGTTTCTACTTCAACTTCAATCTTAGTTTTAATGCTATAATTTTTTTTCATAATAAAGCCTCCTAGCTAAATATTTATATTTAAATCATAGCAGTAATAGGATTAAGGTTAATGCCTTGAGCTGTTAAGAATTATTAAAAGTAGGTTAATTAAACAAAAAGTGTGCCATCAATAAATTGATAGCACACTTTTTACTAAATTATTTTTTTAAGGTAGAGGTCCATTGATTGTCAGTTGCAGATTTTTGTTTTTTTTCACCATTGCAAGTACAGCTGTTTTGAGTAGGGTCTCCAGCTGTAGAAGCCCATTGGTTATCTGTAGCTGTTTTTTCTTTTTTATTCATCTTCAAAACCTCCCTTCTTTATAGAGCACTAAAAATATAATTAAATATTTTAAAACTCTACTATTATATTTTTAACTAATTAAATTTTAAAATTCTATAAAAAGAATTGAAGTGTTGGATAAAATTATAAGAATAAATACTCTTGTAATAAGTCGTACCATCTATTAAAATTATCCTAGCGAAGTATTACTAAGGAGAGAAGAAAATGAGTGTTTTAACAGTTAAAGATATGAGCCATGGATTTGGTGATAGAGCTATATTTGAAGATGTTTCTTTTAGATTATTAAAAGGAGAACACGTAGGTTTAATTGGAGCTAATGGAGAAGGAAAATCTACATTTATGAATATAGTTACCAATAAACTTATGCCAGATGAAGGTAAAGTAATTTGGTCAAATAATGTTAGAGTTGGATACATGGACCAGCATGCAGTATTAGAAAAAGGAATTTCCATAAGAGATGCACTTAGAGATGCATTTAAATATTTATTTGATTTAGAAGAAGAAATGAATTCTCTTTATGGAAAAATGGGAGAAGTTGAACCAGAAGAATTAGAAAAAATGCTTGAAAGAACTGCAACTATTCAAGATTTATTAGATCATAATGGATTTTATGTAATAGATGCAAAGGTAGAAGAAGTTGCTAAAGGTCTTGGACTTTTAGATTTAGGCTTAGATAGAGATGTAGATGATTTATCAGGTGGACAAAGGACAAAAATTTTACTTGGAAAGCTATTATTACAAAATTCAGAAATATTACTTCTAGACGAGCCTACTAACTACTTAGATGAAGAGCATATAGAGTGGCTTAAGAGATATTTAAATAATTACGAAAATGCGTTTATATTAATATCCCATGATATTCCGTTTTTAAATTCAGTAGTTAATCTTATTTATCATGTAGAAGAAAGAAAGTTAACTAGATATGTAGGAGACTATGATGAGTTTAGAAGATTATATGAAGAAAGTAAAAAGAGATTAGAAGCAGCATATGAGAAGCAACAAAAGGAAATAGCTAGATTAGAAGACTTTGTTGCAAGAAATAAAGCAAATGTTGCTACTGCTAATATGGCTAAATCAAGACAAAAGAAGCTTGATAAAATGGAAGTAATAGAACTTTCAAAAGAAAAACCAAAGCCAGAATTTAACTTCAAAGCAGCTAGAGCTTCAGGAAAAGCAATATTTGAAACTAGAGATTTAGTAATAGGATATGATTCACCATTAACTAAACCATTAAATCTTTATATGGAAAGAGGACAAAAGATTGCTTTAGTTGGAGCAAATGGATTAGGTAAATCTACACTCCTAAAGAGCTTACTTGGAAAAGTTAAGCCTTTAAGTGGAGAAGTAGAACTTGGTGATTATCAATATATAGGTTACTTTGAGCAAGAAGATAGATCAGGAAATACTAACACTTGTATAGAAGAAGTGTGGCAGGAGTTCCCAAGCAAGACTCAATATGAAATTAGAGCAGCCTTAGCTAAATGTGGCTTAACAACAAAACAGTTAGAATCAAAGATCATGGTTTTATCTGGAGGAGAAGCTGCAAAAGTAAGACTATGTAAGATTTTAAATACAGAAACAAATATATTAATCTTAGACGAGCCTACAAACCATTTAGATGTAGAAGCTAAAGAGGAATTAAAAAGAGCCTTAAAAGAATATAAAGGTTCAATATTACTAGTATCCCATGAACCAGAATTCTATAGAGATGTGGTAACAGAAATATGGAATTGTGAAGATTGGACAACTAAAATAGTATAATAGTCTCACAAAATAAGATTACTAGGAACAAAGATAGCTCAAGCCTTTAATTTACAGGGGCTTGAGCTTTTTATACACTAAAAATAAAAGAACCTAGTGTTAACTAAATCCTTAATTGTTATTTTAATTCATAGCTTTCAATAAAATCAATGTTATCTAATGCATCTATTGTATGAAAGCTTATTTGGTGGGTAGGATATTCAAATTTCATTAAGTCAAAAAATTGTTGTTCTTCCATTTGTCCATGAGTATATGCGTCTATATAATCATATATAGTGTCATCAGCCATGGGGCCAATAACTACATCGTATTTATGAGTATTACCACTTCTACAGCCGACTACAAATTCTAACCATTCACTTGTATAATCTTCAAAGATTCTTACATTTAAGGTTTCAGTATTTTTAATTTCATAAACATTAACTATCGGAGTCTTAAATTTACTAGCCCGTTTTTCTGCTTGTTCTTTAATTTCAGTGCAATAGAAGCCCCAGGAAAAATCTTTAGTAAACTTATGCTTACGAATCGCTGGAAATTCTTTTTCTATGTAGCTACCATAATATATTATTTTGTTCATAATTACCTCCATGATTATTTCTCCTCTCATTATATCAAAATTAACACAGTATTATAATCACTGTGCAATGGCTGTTAAGTTAAAGTATGAAGTTTTTGGTAAAATATTTGCTGAATGAAAAAGTAAATATAACTAATGTTCGAATGTACTAGAGTATTATCTATCATTTATGTAGAATGTGTTATGAATTCTTGAATAAAGATATAACTGTGTTCAAGGGTGACTTGAGTTATGTATTACAAAAATAGAAAATATATTTACAAATCATTAAAAATGTAATACATTTATCATGAGGATTAAGTTAAAAGGAGGTATATATGATTAAAGGAGCTGAGAGAAAAGAAAATGCAAAAATGATTCAGTTTAGAGCGCCTAGTGAGTACTTAAATATGATCGATATTATTACAATTGTAATTAATGAAAAAATTAAAGCTATAGGAAGTACAGATTTTTATAATGTTACCGATGTTATGAAATTGTCTATTGAAGCACTTTCTACAGGGAAAAATTCAATAAATATTCTAAATAAGGAGTTTCATATAAATGAACTAATCGATGAAGAATTAGCTAGGTTTTATTCTGATAATTATAAGGATGAAGTTTTACCTTTAATATTGTTATCCTTTAAAAATTGCTTAATAGATGAATTAAAAGAAATTCAATATGATGTACATTTGTCAAAAATAGATGATAAGAATTATCAAGGAGATAAGTATCTAGAGTATATTAGTGGGCTTTTGGCAAGTTGGAGTAGTGATATTAAGAATATTGATATAGAAGTTGCTATTAATAATATCAATGATATATGTCAAAAAGTTAAAATTAACATTGATGATTCTAGTAAACTAGAATCATCAATTGAAGATGTGCTAATGGAAAGCGAATACTTTGAATTCTTCCAGGGATTAAGGTTGAAAAATCAATATCAATACAGTTTAATTTTAAATTATGTAAGAGAAGAAATAAGTAAACTAGTAACTAAATTGCAATCAACTTCTGAGAAGTCTAACTATGATATTGAGATTGAAGATCCTTTTAAATAAGACATACTTTAACATTAAAACTTATGAGAAATAAAAGCTCTATGAAAACAAATGTATTAAGGCATTAATAAAATATAGAGCGGAGGGGTAATATGGAACTTTATAAATATAAAGATATATACTATTTTGGAGATTATTATAATTATTGGATATTTGATGATCAAGGGAATAAATATGAAAATCCAGATTTTTCTAAAGGACTAGGGAAACAAGTTCTTGATATAAAAAACAATAGAATAGATGGCATTAAATTTTATAGTGATAAAATTATAGAATTTATTGAACATGTAAATGATAAGGATAAAATAGAAGTTATTACATATGTCCCATCAAGTAAAAAAGATACACAAAGTAAAGGGATGGAAAGCGTATTAAACACTGTATGTAAGCACTTTAATAATAAAATAGAATTTATTGAATGTCTATCAAGAACACAAGAGATTAAAAAATTGGCACATGGCGGAGATAGAAGTAAAAGTGTTCATTTTGATTCAATAAGTGTGAAAAATGAAGACTATTTAAAAGGAAAAAATATACTTGTTTTTGACGACGTCACTACTACTGGTAATTCCCTGCAGGCATGTAAAGAAATTTTAAAGAACGCAGGTGTAAATCTTATTCAATGCTATTCATTAGGTAAAACGGTAGATGTGATACATGATGAGAAGGCATTAGAAGATGCAAGGAATTTTTTTGAACTTGATAAATGTATTAAAGTGATAATAAATGAGGAATTTGATGGAAAAAATGTGATTGAAGGATTGATCTCTAAATACAATAGGGCAAGAAGGGGTTTTATTCATTTTTGGAGAATAATTGAAAGAAAAAATTTGATGGAACAAAGAATGGTGGAGGTATATAGATACTTACTTAGTCAAGTTAATATTTTAAGTAGACTGGAGTATTTTTGTGATTATCAAGATTCTGAAGAGTTAGATATTTTAAAATTAATGTTATATAGGAGTTTAATTTTTGAAACCTATCAGACGCAGTATATTGTGGACTTCTTTAAATTAATGATAAATGTAAGAACTTACAAGGGAACTTGTTATGATTATACAGAAATAATGTACAAGTATGATTTTAGTCAATCTTTTGAAATAGGATCATATACAATAGACTGTTATTCTTTTGATAAGCTAATCGCTAGAGGTATCAATAGTAGAGGATATAATGATATCGCAAATGCATTTTATGTGGTGAACACAGAAAGTTCATTAAAGAAAGCGTTAGAATACATAAATATAGCTATATTAAAAAAAGCTGATTGTGGGGTTTTACATTATAATAAAGCGTTGATATATATCAAAATGGGTGAATTAAAAAATGCATTGAGTTCAATAAAAGATGCTAATTTATGTATGGTGAAAAAACATGAGAATTCTTTATGGTTTCAAGGTGGAAAGGATAAAATTATAAGTTGGCTAAAAGAAATTAATGAATTAGTAAACTCAGCAGAAACTAATCATTATTTGGGTATGTTTATGTATGAATATTCATTAGAAACAGGTATTGAATATTGGTCTGAACGTAGGAAAAGATTTGATTACAAAAATAATAAGAAAGATAATATTAAGCTTACGGCTATTGAAAATGAGATATTAAAATACTTACATCTTGCAAGTACAAAAAGTGATAATTTATTTAAAAGTAAAACAGAACAAGATTTAGTTAACAAATCAGAAGAAAATTATCAATATATGCATTCTGGTAGTTTAAAAGATAAAAAGGGAAGAGATATATATAAATTTAAAAAGAACTTAATTGACGAATGGAATCAATTGGAAAGTAAAATAGGTGACGAAGATATTTATTATACCAAGCCAAGTGAACCAGATTGGTTAGGAGGGTTTGAGTCAGAAGAAGAATTTTGGGAACATTAATATAACCGAGGGATTAAAGGATAAATAAACATTTATGTAATAAAAAATAAGAAAATAACAGAGTAAGAAGATATGGAGATAAATAGATGAATGATAAATTAATTATTACATTATTAAATATCCCAAAGGTAAGTAGAAAAACAGTTAATAGTCTATTAAAAACAACAAAGATTTATTCATTAGATGAACAAGAAATTTTACGAACATTTGTAAATGTAAGAAAGGTTAATAAGAGAATTATAGTGCCAACTTTAGAAAGTATTAATACTGCATTGAAGAAGGCAGATAAAATATTAAATGAATCAAAAGAGCAGGGTATAGGTATTATAACAATGCTAGATAAAGGATTCCCATTAAAACTTAAGGAAATAGAGCATTCACCCAATATATTATACTACAAAGGTGATATCAAATGTATTTATGAAAATAAATCGATAGCAATAGTTGGAACTAGGAATGTAACTTCACATAGTATTAGAATCGCTAATAGATTAGGTAGTGTATTTGGTAAAGAAAACTTTATTGTTATAAGTGGATTAGCAAAGGGTTGTGATGAATTTGCACATAAGGGGTGTATTGAGGTTTGTGGTAGAAGTATTGCTGTATTACCAGGAGGAATCGATAATGTTTATCCTGAATCCAACAAGAATTTAGCTCGGGACATTATTAAAAATGGTGGATGTTTGGTTAGTGAGTATCCTGTGGGGGTTAAACCATCTAAAAATACCTTTGTTGAAAGGGATAGAATACAAAGTGCATTAAGTTCAGCAATTTTAGTTGTTTCTACGGGGGTTGTTGGTGGGACAATGCACACAGTTGATTTTGCATGCAAGCAGGGGAAGATTGTAGCTTGCTATGAGCCTAAAGATAATTTTAGTAATGAAGCAGGTATGAGTGGTAATATTAAGTTGATTGAGGAAGGAGTTGCCATTTCTATCTCAGATACTAATGATATTAGTTCTTTGATGAAGCGTATTGAGCTTAATGCTTTAGATAATAAAGAGTGTATAAGCGCAAATGAAGAAAGAATGATTCAAGTAAGTTGGTTATGAAATTTTTTAATTGGTTTAGAAAGGTGATAAAATGAGAAAGTTTAAAATTTATGACAATGAACAGAAAATGGTCGATGAGTTTGTATCTACTAATATAATTAATGAGAAGTTTTTAAAGCTTAAGTATGCTAATCATTATATATACACAACTAATTGTTTTACAGAAGAGGATAAGACTTTAAAGATGCAGTTTTTTCTTGAAATAAAGGGAAAAACTGATAATTTCTTTATTGATTTCTTAGATATTAAAGAAGAAACAATACGGGTTGTTGATTTTATAGCAAATGAATTTAAAGTAAAAGTAGAATATATTAGGATATATTTTAATGGAATTGATGGTTTTTTTATAGTAGTTTCTAATATTGCTTTGGGATTGTATGATACAGGTAGAAATGATATATATTTAAGAATTAATCATGTTGTAAAATATATAAAGGAAAAAACAAAGTGTGATTATATAGTGACTGATAATTATGGTTTAGATTTAGTGCATCTTGAATTTGAAACCTTACACTTAAATACAAAGTTATATACTCATAGGATATCTAGAGATAGATTAGAGATGTTAGATAAGAAGAATTTCATTGAATATTTTAGCGACATTCAAAGAGAAAAATTTAGAAATGGAGTTAGAGAGTTTAGAGATGAGCCAGAAGGTAAACTTAAAGAAGTATTGGAGTCATATATTCCGCTGTATTCAGAACAGGAGTTAAGTAGTTGGAAGAAATCCTACTTTAACTTTGATGTAAATAATAACTTGAGTACAGGTGAAAATTTAGAAGCATTTAAAATGAAGTTAGCCAATGATGCTAATTACAACAGAGGTAACAACTTTTTATTATATATGTATAACACGATGTTAAATGAAGTCAATAACTATCCAAAGCAAGAATCCTCCGCTTTTAAAATAACATGGATTAGATTAATGGTTACTGAATTTTTAGTAATGACAAATGAGGACAAGGGGTTAGGAGTTATTGAGGATAATACAAACTATTACATATTTAATATAATAAGTGGGGTAACTGAATATATAATGCAGCTAAATATTGCTAATTATTTAGTGGAAAATGATGAGAAAATCATTAGGTTTATGTATGATAATACAAAGGTACATGGAATTGATAGAACTTCTGAGAGTGAATTTGAGTTTGAAAGTTTAATTAGAGCGCTTTCTAATATTGATTATATGCTAAATGAAAAAACCTAATAGATATCTATAGAAAAATAAAATTAGAATTATTTATTATGTATTCTGAGAAGTTAGAGAGGAAAAGTTATGGCAGATGTTATAGAGTTTAAAAGAAGAATAGATCTTGAAAATGATGAAGAAGCAATTGAAAAAGAGGATGCAGAAACACAATACTTTATTGCAAAAATGTATCTTAATGGTGATGGTATTGAAGTTAATGTAGAAAAAGGTATAAAGTGGCTTGAGAAGTCAGCTGAAAATGGAGATATGGATGCTCAAAGTGAATTAGGAATGTATTATTACAATGGAAATATGGTAGAACGAGATTTTGATAAGGCAGTAAGGTTGTTTAAGATGTCTACTGAAAATGGAAACCCTATCGCATGTATATGTTTGGGGACTGCATATATGCATGGAAAAGGTGTGGAAAGTAAAGATTATAATAAAGCTTATGAATGTTTTAAAAAAGTACATGATATGGGTGAAACTATAGGTACATACTATCTTGGGGATTGCTATTTTAAAGGAATTGGTGTAGAAAAGGACCTTTTGATGGCTCTTGATTTTTATGGTAAAGCTCTTGGGGATGGATATAAATATGACATGAAAAATATAGAACTTTGCCTTAAGGAATCCATTGATTTGTATCAATCTGTTGAAGAACAAGTTAAAAATGGTGATGGAATTCAGTTTGGTAAATTAGTTGAGTTAAGAAAAAAGATATCATCATTTTCGGATTTTATAGAGCTATTTAAGTAAATGAATTTAGTTAATCAAATAATTCTTCATTTTTAATTGAAAAAATAACAATTTATAATGCACAGTTAATAAATTTATTAAGGAGCTAGAAAGAATGGCAGTATCTAAAAAGAGGAAAAAAAAGAGCAAACCTAAAAGAACAGCAGATAAAGCAAGAAGAATTATGAATTTTAATACAAACAGCAACATAAAAGAAATTATAGATAATTTTAAAATAGAAAGCATAACTAAAGCATTAGAGTATATGGATAGTGTATATATGGAAGTACAACTAAAATCAGAAGAATATTTTCATGATACTTTTGATGCTCATAATAATTCACTAATAGAGTCAATTAATAAATTAATAGATATAAGCGAAGATGAGTTAGACCGTTTGGTTAAAGGTCATGCTGAAACTTGGTTGTCTGAAATAAATAGATTTGGTGAGAGTTTTCTAATTAAGACAATAAGCTATGTGAAAATGACATTAAATGAAGGCGTTGAAACTGTATTTTATGATTTATATTACCAGTGTGGTGATGAAGATTATGCAAGGGAAGCATTAAAAAAGGTCATGGAAGAAACTGGGATAAATATGCAAGGATATTCTGATATTTACATTGAAGAATTTGATGCTTTTTCAAGACAGCTATTAATAGCTAAGAGTCATATTATAACTAACACGATTAGAAAGTGTTTGAAAGAAAAAAGTGTGGATTATAAATATGAAAGTAAGATATTTAATAATTGGAATGTAAACCAGTTAATATATATAGATAAATATAAAGAACTAAGTAAAATGGCAGAAGAATATGGATATATTCACGTTAGGGATAATGGTGGACATGGAATTTTTACAAATAATGAAACTAAAAATATAGTAGTAATTCCACAAGGAAGATCAATAGGTAAGGGATTGAGTTTTGCAATTCAGAAGCAGATATTAGGTAGAAGTAATGCTAAAAAGACTCCTGACGAAAGAACAAATAATCAATTAGAGAGAAAAAATAAATTACTTGAATATCAAAACAATAAAGAACTAAGAAAAATGGCAGAAAAGTATGGATATATTCACGTTAGGGATAATGGTAGACATGCAATTTTTACAAATAATAAAACTAAAAATACAGTAGTAATTCCACAAGGCAGATCAATAGGTAAGGGATTGAGTATTGTAATTCAGAAGCAGATATTAGGTAGAAGTAATGCTAAAGATTTAATAAATATTATAGATGAACAATCAGATTTATTTACTATAGATAGTGAAAGTAGTAAAAAAGTATTAGAGTTAAGAGAAATGCAACTAATATCTGATATTAATCCGTACTTTGAAAATGAAGATTTTGAGTCAGCACTGAAAATATTGTTAAAGTTTAGTGATAATTTTCCAGGAGCTGTTAAGGTGTTTGCGTTGATTGCAGGAATTTATGAAGCAAGTGGTAATTCTACAAAAGCTATAGAGTATTATAAAAAGTACATTGATAGGAATGGAGAAATGTATGATGCATATACAAGAATTATTGAATTACTTAAAAATAATGGACAATATGAGGAATCAGAACATTATGAAATAATAAGATCAGGAAAGTTTTCTGGAAAAATTTCTATGTTAGAAAATATTAAGGATAAAATAGAAAAAGAGGAATTTGATGCTGCAGATGTTTTAATTGAGGAATTTGAAAATGAAGATTTTTCAAATCTTTCAGCAGACGATTTTATGGAAATTGGACAAAGTTATTTTAAAGTTAGGAATTATAAATTAGCTCGTGAATATAGTAATAAATCATTGCAAATATATTCTGATAAGGCTGAAGCAAAGCAATTAATTATGGTAATGGATATAATGAATGTATAGTTGAATGACGAATATAAATTAGGATGATAATTGCTAAATAGTGAATTTTGAAGGTCAAGTTTCACATCCACCAAATGTATAGTGTTATCAATGGTTTATAACATTTTGAATATTAAGATTACAAGTTCGATTCGGAAGAAATTCTTCTGTGTTCGATACCTGTAATCTTTTTTATTTGAGGTGTTAAAATGGCTAAAAGACTATAATTAACAAAAAAGTATTGCTATGATATTTTTCAATTTTCTAATTCGATATTCAACAATATCATAGAGGAAATCGTAAAAGCACAGAATATTGTTAGTTATAAGGCTGTATAACTGGGTCTATTTTTATTAATAGAATTTAGTTACACACGTGAGTGCAGCCTGGCGGAAAGAACTTAAAGAATCCAGTTGAATGAAGGCATAGATACCAAACTTTATACATTATTAGTTAACTTAACCGAAAGAGACATAATATGTTAGGGAAAAGTCACTATGAAGGTTGTTTAAATGAGCTTACATATGAAATAAAATTACAGTATGATAATATTTAACAGTTTGAATATAATGTGAGGAAATATTATTTAAATAATTGAGGTATAGTAAATGGATGATTTTTTAACGCATTGGTTTAACGGATTTCAAAAATCATTGAATGGTATTGATGAGATCAGCAGAAATAGAATATTTAAAGAGTGTGGAAAAGCTTGTTCAAATTCATATACAAAGCAGATTTATTTCGATGCAAAAAAGAATTCAAATAATGAGGAAGAATTTATTGAAAAGTTAAAGAAGGCATTTCCTGAAATTATTATTGATGTAATAGAGAAAGAAAAAGTATATCATATAAAATATAAATTCTGTGCTTGCGATTTAGTTAATAAAAAGTATATAGACACACCTTATATTTGTGAATGCTCACGAAATAGTTTGTTATATAATTGGGAGACAATATTAGGTGAAGGCAATGTAAAGGTTGAATTAGTTCAATCAATACTTTCTGGTGCACCATGTTGTAAGTTTATAGTAACAGTCTTATAAAAGATAATTTAAGCATAAGCCAAGTAAAGGATGTAAGAGAGCAATAATATTTAGAAAATATTATTGCTATTTTTTTGAAATAAATTCAACCCAAATATTTACAGTGGTAAGATTATATGTTAAAATCTTTACAGTGTAAATATTTTGGAAAGAGGTGTATAAAATTGAATGAAAAACCATATCATCATGGCAATTTGAGAAATCAACTTATTGAGGCAGGTATTGAACTTATTAATGAGGCTGGACTTGAGGGCTTTTCCCTTCGCAAGGTGGCAGCCAAATGTAATGTGAGTCATACAGCACCCTACGGTCATTTTAAAGATATAGATGCATTGATTCATGCTATGGGAGAACATGTTACTGAACAGTTTATGGATAAACTACGCAGATCTATTGAGGGAAAAGAAAGTAACATTGAAGCTGTTTCTCTACTTGGACAGTCATATATTTATTTTTTTACTGAAAATCCACAGTATTTTTTGTTTATTTTCTATCACGCAGGTATAACTATTGATTTAAATAAAGAGAGCGCCAATGATTATCCTCCGTTTGCTCTATTTCGAACAACAGCATATAAGATGTTCCAACAGATTAATATACCAGAAGAAGAGTTTGCAAATAACTTGATTACATTATGGTCAATTGTTCACGGCATAGCATCGCTGCTTACTAATAGTAGCATTAAGTATTCTGGGGATTGGCAGGCGATTTTTAAGAACAGTATTAAGTATAAGGGGGTAAAATCATGAAAATAATTATTCATGACTTAATGCATCAGGACTTTACTTCAATATATCAGGAGCAGGAAGATAGTACTATTGTTATATCAGATAATGGGGAAATTCATAATTGTATAGGTTGTTTTGGATGTTGGATTAAAACACCTGGTAAGTGTGTTTTAAAGGATGCTTATAATAATATGGGAGAATTACTTTCTAAATGTGATGAGCTTATAATAATCAGCAAATGTGTCTATGGTAGTTACAGTTCATTTATACGAAATGTATTTGATCGAAGTATCTCATATTTGCTTCCATATTTCGAAGTTAGAAACAATGAGACCAATCATCAAAAACGATATAATAATAAAATTAAGATGATAGTGCATTTTTATGGCAATGACATAACAAAGAATGAACAGGAAACTGCAAAGGCTTTAGTGACTGCGAACGGGATAAACTTTCATAGCCTAGTAAGCAAGGTGTATTTTCATGAAAGTCTACAAGCTATTAAAGGGGGGGTACAATGAGAATTGCAATGATAAATGGAAGTCCTAAGCTTGGAAGAAGCAATTCAGCATTCTTTTTAGAGAAGTTTGAAAAAATAATAAGTGAAGGAAATGAAATATCATACTACAATATAAATAAAAAACCTCTTACTAATGATCAATATAGAGAACTTTGTCATATGGATGTATTGATATTGGCGTTCCCATTATATATTGATGCAATACCATCACATTTATTTAAGATGTTAATTAGTCTTGAAGAATACATGAAAAAAGAACGTGAAAAAGAAATATATGTTTATGCAATAATAAATAATGGATTTTATGAGGGGAAGCAAAATCGTATAGCCTTTGAAATTCTTAAGAATTGGTGCTTGCGTTCTGGGCTTAAATTTGGACAGGGAATCGGACAAGGTGCTGGAGAAATGATGAATTTTATAGAAGAGGTTCCACTAGGGCATGGGCCACTAAAAAATCTTGGCAAAGCAATGGAAAGTCTTGCAATGAGTATTAATTCCAAAAGTGTTGGAGAGACAATACTATTTAGTCCTAACTTTCCTAGAGCTGGATGGAAATTTGTAGGGACACATTTCTTTTGGAATGTAGCAGCGAAAAGAAATGGTTTGAAGAAAAAAGATGTTTTACGAAAACTTTAGTGAATGATTCTAAATATTATGGAAATAGAAGGATATAAAGTTTTTAAGTAGAATTCATATATTTGAGAGGATGTGGGTTTTATGGTCAAATATAATATATCGTTAGGAACTCTAGTGAAGGTAAAGCAAGCTGACAAAAAGAATCATGGTGTAAGACTCTATGTAGTGGCACATCACAAGGATGCAAATGATAAACCTATTTATTCCTTAGGATTAAAAGGTGAAACTAATGCATTGAAAATGTACAATGGATATTATGAAGAAGACTTAGAAGTTATTGATAAAATATCCGTTGAACTTACGAAAGAAGAGGTAGACAATATAGTTCAATGGGGAAATATCTGTGAAGAAGAAGGATGGCTTATAGAGAAGGATATAACTTTAAGAGATAGATTAAGCAAGCTTATTAAATAACAAGTGTTCATGCTATAAAAAGGCGCTATATGTTTTCATTGGCGTCTTTTTTGCTTGCTCATTGTCTCAACTTCATTAGTAAATATAGCTTTTCATTTTACAAAGTGGCATCTCATGCTTCAATTAACCCATTCTCGCCTTTAAATCAACCTAAAGCAATAAAAATATAACTAAATTCAATAAAAATTTATTGATAAACGATAAATATAGTGATATTATATATACAAGGATTAATACTTTTTACGTACAGTATAAGGAATACAGGAGGTTTTTTTTGATGAAACGATATTCAACAATTTTCTTAAAGATAGCAGTTATCCTTATTGGAATTCCAGTTCTTGCACTTTGTATATTTTGGGTGCCTGGATTTATAAATTATATCAACTTAGCAATTATAATGGGAGTGTATGTAACAGCAATAACTTATTTCATTGCACTATATCAAGCTTTAAAACTTTTAAGCTATATTGATAAGAACAAAGCCTTCTCGGAACTATCAGTAAATGCTTTAAAAAATATAAAATATTGTGCAGTTACTATAAGTCTTATATTTGCAATAATAGTACCATTCTTATATCCCATAGCAGATGCAGATGATGCACCAGGACTTGTAGCCTTCCCACTAATCATTATCTTTGCTTCGGCGGTGATTGGGGTCTTTGCAGCTGTTCTTCAAAGACTTTTAAAAGAGGCCATAGACTTAAAAGAAGAAAATGATTTAACAGTGTAAGGAATACAGGAGGGAAATAACATGGCGATTATAGTTAATATTGATGTAATGCTGGCTAAAAGAAAAATGAGTGTAACTGAACTTTCGGAGAAAGTTGGAATAACCATGGCGAACCTCTCTATACTAAAGAACGGAAAAGCAAAAGCCATTAGATTTTCAACTTTAGAAGCTATATGCAAGGTTTTGGACTGCCAACCTGGTGATATTTTAGAATATAGAAGTGATACATAAACAAATAGTGTTAAATAATAGAGATATTTTATTATGGAAAAAAGGAGTGTTTAATAATATGTTAAGAACAAAAAAGCTTGTGATTGCAGTCTGTGCAGCATTGTTAGTCACAGCATGTATAACCGTCCAACCCGTAAAAGCAGCAATTTCAAGTACGTTGTCTATTTTTAGAGTTGAGAATGTAAAAGGAATAAATGTAACGCTTGAAGATATACAGCAGATACAACAGAAGCTTTCAAGTGGCCAAGGGGATATAAGCCTTGACAAAATAGGAAGCATAAAGATGCAGGGAGGCGATAATAGATATGCATCACAGGAGGAGGTAAAGAATCTTCCTGATATTGATGTAGCGCTTCCATCTGCTCTTGGCAGTGTAATTCCAAGCATTAATATAGTTGGACCTAGATCCGTCGATTTTACACTTAATGTGAAGAATGTAAATCAAATAATGAAGTCATATGGAGCTACAAAGCTTCTTCCAGAAAATATAGACGGTAAAACCTTCAAGGTAAGTTTTACTTCACAGGTAACCATGAACTACAGAATAAATGATAAGCTCATAAATATTACACAGACAAAGTCACCAGAGATAACAGTTCCTGAGGATGTTAATGTTGATGAGATATATAATGCTATTGTAGACATGCCTATAATTCCGCAGGATCTACAGTCGCAGTTAAAGTCCATAAAGGACTGGAGAAATTCACTTTACATCCCTGTAGTAGAGTCGAAAATGACACAGGTTGATATAAATGGTGCAAAGGGATACATGACTAAGGATTTTGCTAATTCAGAAGGTGCTCATAAATCTGCAGTCATCTGGTATGGTAAAGGTGTTATTTATGTTGTATCAGGAGAAATAGAAAATGGAGAAATTTTAAATATTGCAAGGTCCATGAGGTAAGGACAATTAATAATAATACTGTAAAGATGAGGTGTAATAATGGTAATAGAGACTGAAAATCTGACTAAGAATTATGGAGATAAAATTGGCTGCAAGGATATTACAGTATCTGTAGACCAAGGTGAGATTTTTGGATTCCTCGGCCCTAATGGGGCAGGTAAAAGCACATTTATAAAAATGCTAGTAGGGCTCTTGTTCCCTACCAGTGGCAAGGCATTAGTATTAGGTAAGCCAGTTGGAGATATAGACGTAAGAAAGAAAATAGGATATCTGCCAGAGAACTTTAAATACCAGTATTGGATGACAGGAAAAGACCTACTGTCCTTTCATGCTTCCTTGTATAAATTGGACAAAAAGAATGCTGAATTGAGGATGGAAGAGGTGCTAGAATTAGTCAAGCTCAAAGGACATGAGAAGTATCGCGTGGGCACATACAGTAAGGGCATGCAACAGCGTATAGGCTTAGCTTGTGCCCTTCTACCAGACCCTGATCTTCTTTTTTTAGATGAACCTACTTCTGCCCTTGACCCTGTAGGCAGGAAAGAAGTAAGAGAAATAATGACTAGTTTAAAGTCAAGCGGTAAAACAGTTTTACTTAACAGCCATCTGCTCAGTGAGGTTGAGACGGTCTGTGATAGTGCAGCAATAATTAAAAAAGGTTCTATAATTAAGTATGGAAAAATGGATAATATACTCCAAAGTAAGTTAATTCTTGAGATACATGCGGAAGACTTAAATAGAGAAGTCTTAAATATACTTAGAGATCTCGACAGTGGCCTTAACTATTCAAATAACAGAATACAAATGGAGATTAAGGACAATACAGCCATACCCCATATAGCATCAATAATCATTAACGGCGGCGGAAAATTATTTGAGCTTTCACCAAAGAAGGGCTCGTTGGAAGACGTGTTTATAAGTTTAATAGAAGGCGGTGAGAAGAAGTGATTGCAATAGCAGCGGCGACCTTCAAGGAAGCTTTAAGAAAAAAAATATTAATACTTGTAGCAGCCCTTACTTTTGTTTATCTTACTTTATTCGGACTAATCACCCATTTTGCTGTAGAAGACCTTACCAAATCTGGGACATTAAACACAGTAAATGCTATTGATGTAGCTTCGAATATAATATCCTTCCTGGGTTTCTACTTTTCAAGTATGCTTGTAGCGTTTCTCACTATTATGGTTTCTGTAGGTTCAATCTCTTCTGAAGTTGAAAGTGGTGTTATACATTCCATAATAACCCGTCCAATTAAACGTTCTAGTTATGTACTTGGAAAATACATTGGGCTGGGAGTTCTGGCAGTAGTATATGGGATTTTTCTCTTCGTAGCCATAATTTTAATCAGTACAATGTTTAAGCTTCCGATAGTCAATACAATAGAACCTCTCAATATAATAAAGGGCCTTTTATTCTTTACGCTTGAACCAATAGCAATTCTATCCTTATCTATTCTTGGAAGCGCTTTATTTAAAACGTTAAGCAATGGAATATTTATTATTTCAATATATATCTTGGGACTTATAGGTGGAGTCATGGAAGTAATCGGATCGATGTTACAAAATCAAAGCCTTGTGAACTTAGGAATCATTTCAAGCTTGATTTCTCCATTTGATATAATATACAGGCAAATGCTTTCATCAATGTTTGAGGGTATTAGTATTAGGAATCCTTTTATGGCAGTAGGTGGAATGACAAGTACAACTCCAAGCATATGGATGATTATATATATACTTGCATACATTCCAGGATTAGTTCTTCTGGCAATAAGAAAATTCAGCTTAAAAGATATTTCTTAACTTGAAGTGGACATGAATGTAGTGAATGACGAATTTGAGTTTGTTGCTAAGGGTTAAGAATAAGCAGCATTTATTTTATGAGGTAAGTTATGAAGATTAAATTAATTCAACCAGCAATGTTACCAAGACCTATGGATACAAAATTAAAAACAAGAATGTCACCTTCACTAGCTTTGTTAACAATAGCAAATCTAACTCCTGAGGAGCATGAAGTTATTATTGAAAATGAAAATGTTGAAAGAATAAACTTTGATGAACCTGTAGATTTGGTAGCAATAACTGTAACTGTTGATGTTATGAATAGAGCAGTGGAGATATCAAAGGAGTTTAGAAAGCGTGGAGTAACTGTAATTGCAGGAGGTATACATATTACAGCAGATCCTGAGAGTGCTATTAATAGTTTTGATGCAATATCTGTAGGAATGGCAGAGAGAGTTTGGGAGAAAATCCTCAAGGATAAAGAAAATAATTCACTTAAGAAGATATATTACAACATGGAGAATATCACAGGAGAAGAAATAGTATCACCTAAATATGATATGATCGATAATAATAAATATTTATATACTAATATAATCAGTACAAGTAGAGGGTGCCCATTTCAATGCGATTTCTGTTATAATAGCTGCGCAAAGTCTCTTAAAACATATATTAATAGACCAGTAGAAGATGTAACTAGAGATATAAATGCATTAAAAACAAGGCACATAATGTTTATTGATGATAATTTCATTGGAAATCCTAGATGGACAAAAGAATTATTAGTGAAAATAAAGCCACTTAAACTAAAGTGGAATGCAGCTATTACATCTAATATAGTGGACATGCCTGATCTGCTAGATGAAATGAAGGCATCTGGTTGTCAAAGTTTATTTATAGGATTTGAAAGTATAAATAGTAAATCAATAGATAGTGTGCACAAGGTGCAAAATAGTGTGAAGAAATATGAGAAGCTTGTGGATGAAATTCATAAAAGAGGAATAATGATAAATGCAAGTTTTGTTTTTGGATTAGATGAAGATGATACTTCCGTATTTAAGAATACATTAGAATGGATAGTTAAAAATAAGATTGAAACAGTGACCTCACACATACTTACACCATATCCTGGTACAAAGTTATACTCAACATTGTTAGAGCAGAATAGAATTACAGACTTTAACTTATCTAAGTATAATACTGCACATGTAGTGTACAAACCTAAAAATATGACTGCAGAAGAATTGTATGAGGGCTATTTATGGATATATAAAGAGGTGTACACCTTTAAAAATATAATA
Source organism: Clostridium paridis (assembly GCF_016765615.1). Classification (GTDB taxonomy): domain Bacteria; phylum Bacillota; class Clostridia; order Clostridiales; family Clostridiaceae; genus Clostridium_T; species Clostridium_T paridis. The sequence goes on from NZ_JAESWA010000005.1 coordinate 35,966, forward strand.
AAAAGATTACCAAAATCAAAAAAGCAATGGATTCCTTTTCTAGCATTTAACTTATTTTATAGAAAGTTTGGAAAGTTTACAGAACTAATTTGTGATGTAGTTTCATTTAGGAATATAGGAAGATTTTTTAGATGGTTATCTTATAGAATAAAGTAAGCTAAAAAACAGCAGTAATATGGATAAATATTACTGCTGTTTTTTGATTACATTTATATTAAATCATTTGTTTTATTTTCTCTTAAATCAAATGTTTCGATTGGTTCAGGACCTCTTAAGATTCTTCTTTTAATATGGAGATCTCCTGATGAATCAGTTCGTATTCTCCATTCAATAAGTGCTATTTTACCATCAGATATTTCAATTCCCTGTATTCCGCTTGCTCTAACACATGACCCGTCATTGAAATATGGTAATTCATTAATTTTAGGGAAATGCGGTCTATGAGTATGTCCACAGATGATCATAATTTTGTTCATTTCAATCCAACTACTATAAATACGTTCAATTTTATGAATCTTTTCAGCGCTTTTTACAGGACTCGCAGGATTTATAAACCCAATGGAGTGAAGAAACCTCCAAAAATATCTAACAGTAAGCAAAGTGAATTTCCAGAATTCATCATTCATTCTGTCTCCTTGATGACCATGAACAGTTAATATTTCTTGACCAGTATCTTTATGCTTAAACACTACTGCTTCATGTGGAGTAATCCCAGGAAATAATTCTATATCTTCCTCATTATAATCGTCGTAGAATTTATAAAAATTCTTCTCCACAAAATCTTTATATTGCAATTGTATATTGTGATTACCATATAACATAATAAATCTATCAGAATCAAAGAATTTTTTTAATTGGCTATATACTTCATCATGTGCAAGTCTTATATGTTTAAAATTAGAGTGCTCCCAAAGTTCATCTCCATCCCCAACTTCTACGTAAGTATATCCGTTATTGTAATAGTATTCCAATGCGAATAGAAAGATATTTTGATTCTTTGCAAATTCATCAGATGGTGTACAATCTCCTCTATGGCAGTCACTAAAAAATATATATTTAGAACTGTTATCAAAGTATTCAATTTTAGCATTATTATAAGCTTCCGTTAACCTTTTTCTTGCAAGCTTCTTTTCTGATATCATAGCACACCTCTTTTATGACTAATAATTTAGTATTAACATAAAAACAATTTGACTATATAAGTAATCTACCCTTTTAAATAATAATATATTTAAAGTTATATTTTAAAACTTATAATAGTTAGTTATATAATTATATTAGTACATTGTGGCTAAAATGAAAAGGAGTAGGATAATTATGAAAATTATTGCGATTAACGGAAGTCCACGAAGAAACTGGAATACAGCGACTTTGCTAAATAAAGCACTTGAGGGAGCAGAGTCTCAAGGAGCAGAAACTGAACTTATAAATTTATATGATTTAGAATACAAGGGATGTATTAGTTGTTTTGAATGTAAAAGAAAAGATGGAGTGCATGGTAAATGCGCGATGAAAGATGATTTAACACCTGTTCTTGAAAAGTTAGAAACAGCTGATGCTATTATTTTGGGTTCTCCAATTTACTATATGAATATTACATCATCAATGCTAGCTCTTTTAGAACGCTTTTTATTTTCTCATAGTATATATAGTGCTGAGATACCAACAGTTTATCCAAGAAAAATTCAAGCAGGTTTTATTTATACTATGAATATAAACGAAAAACTAAGTGATGAGTCTGGAATTAAAGGAGTCTTAAGGACACACCAGAAGCATATTGAAAGAATGCTAGGAAGACAACTAGAACTCTTATACTGCTATGACACATATCAATTTACTGATTATGATAAGTATGAATCTTCAATTTTCTCAAAAGAAGCAAAGGCAAAGCAAAAAACAGAACAATTCCCTATTGATTGTAAGGAAGCTTTTGAAATGGGAGTAAGACTTGCAGAAAATGCTTAAGTGTAGCAATCTGGAGAATTATTTAGTAATAAATAGAAAATAAATAAATCTGGGATGTATATTAATATATTGATTAAATATGACAATATTTATAGATTCAGATTGACATTAGGTCAACCGTTATAATTGTGGTTAGAGAGGAGGGGATGGCTTGAACCAGAGTGAATATAGTATTACTGAATTTGCAAGTGAGGCATCTGTGTCTACTAGAACATTGCGATACTATGACAAGATAGGATTATTAAAACCATCGAAATATAATAAGTTAGGTTATCGAATGTATACAAACAAAGATTTGGAAAGACTACAGTATATTTTAGCATTGAAGTTTCTAGGGTTTTCATTAATAGAAGTTAAACTATTCATTAAAGAGAGTCCAGAGGCGTTTGAAAAAGTACTCTTAAAGCAGAAACTGATGATGCAAGATAAAAAAATGCAGATAGAGAAAGTGATTAGTGCCATTGAAGAAACAGAGAAATTAATTAACGTAAATAAGTATGACTATAAATCTATTACAAAGGTTATTGAAGCCGTACAAATGGAATTAAAACCAATATGGATGAACCAATACTTAACTACTGAACAACGTGAATATATGAGAGATTTAGCAAAGAAATCTTATAGTAAAGAGGCATTACAAAAACTAGCAGTGAGGGGATGGACTGAAGAAAATCAGAAAAACTTTAATGACAAATATACTCATTTTCGTTCAGAGCTTAAAAGAATAGTTGAACGCGGAGTAGATCCAGCAAGTCAAGAAGCACAAGCTGTAGGTCAATTATTATATGACATAAATAATAGCTATATTCAAGATGATTCCGATATACGAGAAGGAATGAAGAAGTCATGGGAAAACTTTAATTCTATACCTGATGATAGAAAACCAGAGGTTTATAAGATATCTGAGGAAGAGAGAGAATATATTAAGAGTGTAATGACAATTTTTTATAAGAATAGGGTGGCTGAAAAATAAGTTATAAATTTAAATAGCTATGAATATGAACAGGAGGTTTTTGTTTTGGAAAATGAAATGATTCTTGATAAGATAAAGAATGCTCTAAAGAACGTGAGAGGTATTGAGAGCATTGTTCTTGGAGGATCAAGAGCAAAGGGGAGTTTTTCAGAAAAATCAGATATAGATATTGGAATATATTATTCTGATAGCTCAAAATTAGATTTGGAGAGCTTAAGTAGAATAGCTACGGAATTAGATGATACTAATCGTTCAAATATCATAACAAAAATTGGGGAATGGGGACCGTGGATAAATGGTGGAGGATGGCTAAATGTTGATGGAATAGCAGTAGATTTTTTATTAAGAGATTTAAACAAGGTATCATCTGTTATAGATGAATGTTTAAATGGTAAGATTACAATTGATTATCAAGCTGGTCACCCTCATGGATTTGTAAACACTATTTATGTAGCAGAAGTTTTCTACTGTAAAATACTTTTAGATGAAAGTAATAATATAGCTAAACTAAAAGATAAGATTACTCCATACCCTCAAGCTATAAAAAGAGGAATAGTGGAGAAGTTTTTATGGGAAGCTGGTTTTTCATGTGCTATAGCTAGCAAAAGTATAGCAAAAAAAGATATAGTATATGCTTCTGGATGCTTTTATCGTGCAATTTCATGCCTTACTCAGGTTATATATGCACTAAATGAAACTTACATTATGAATGAAAAAGGTGCAATAGCAAATGTATGTGCCTTTAAGATTATACCTAAAAACTTTGAGAGTAGAGTTGAAAAAATATTTTGCTCATTAACATCTGAACCAGAAGATATAGAAATCCTGATAGATCAATTATCAGGAATTATAAAAGAAGTAGAAGAACTATGTAAGAAAAATATATAGCATTCTTTCAAATATGAAAAGGGATAGGTTTTTCTATCCCTTTTTACTATAAGAAAAATTCTAAAATAAAACTATATTATAGTGAAAAAGTTTCAGGTTCACCTTTAAATGAGTAAATAGTAGCAGTTCCTTTAGTGAAGTATAAAACTGCAAAAACTCCATCATCAACGCTGTACATATTTTTTAAAGATGGGATAGTTTCAAGCGCAAGCTCTTTAACTTCACGTCTATCATCATGCTTAACTTCTCCAGCCAAACGAATCCATTTACCTTTACTCATACCTGATATTTCAACCTTAGGATTTTCTAACATTTGATTAAAACATTTTTTTGTATTGTTTGTAACAATGTATAACTTTCCTTCATGTTCAAATACAGCACCAAAAGGTCTAACTCTTGGTTGGTCTCCTTCAGTTGTGGCGATGTAAAAAGTACCACATTCCTTTAAAAATTCTAATGCTTTTTCCATATTATTGTTCCCCCTATTTATATGTGTTAAAATTAGTTATGGAATAATAATAGCATGTACAAACGAAATAACAAGTACGATTTTTATATAATGTTAGTATCTAAAAGATACTAGAAGGGGAGAGAAGATGGAAAACTCAAAATGTCTTTTTGGAAAGTGCCCATATACTACAGCTCAGAAAGTATTTTCAGGGAAATGGTCGATTCTTATTATGTATCATTTGAGTGAAGGAGCCATTCGCTATGGAGAATTACAAAGAAAAATTGGAGATATCACACAAGCTACATTAACAAAGCAATTGAGAATGCTTGAAGACTTTGGACTAGTCAGCCGATATATTTATTCTGAAATACCACCGAAGGTAGAGTATTCACTTACAGATTTAGGACATGAATTTAAGCCTGTACTAGAACAGTTTAGAATCTGGGGAGATAAGTATATTAAATCCATTGAAAATAAAGAAATTGAGTGACATGTCTTATGCAATTAATTAAGAGTGTGTAAAGGAGAGGTATTATGGCAAATATTTTTTTAAGGTTTCCAGAAGGTAGAAAAAAGGCACTTACCTTAAGTTATGATGATGGAGTTGAGCAAGATATAAAGCTAGTTGAGATTATGAATAAGTATGGGTTAAAAGGAACATTTAACTTAAATAGCGGAATATATGCTGAAGAAGGAACAGTTTATCCAGAAGGACAAGTTCATCGTAGGATGACAGAAAAACAAATTAAAGAAACTTTTATGAATTCAGGTCATGAGATTGCAGTACATTCTTTAACACATCCATTCCTTGAACAATTACCTGTTCATATGGCTGTAAATGAAATAATAAAAGATAGAGAGAATCTAGAAAAGCAATTTGGAACAATTGTACGCGGAATGGCATATCCATATGGTACTTTTAGTGATGATGTGGTAGAAGCACTTAGACTATGTGGTTTAGCATATGCAAGAACTGTAATTCCATCAAAAGACTTCAAGATTCCTAGGGATTGGCTTAGGTTATCTGCAACCTGTCATCATACAGCACCTGATTTTGAAGTGATTACAAAGAAGTTTATTGAGGATAAAGTAACTCAAGGGCCATATTTATTTTATTTATGGGGTCATAGTTATGAATTTGAAGCTAATGACAATTGGGACTTAATCGAGGATTTTGCTAAGTATGTAGGAAATAGAAATGATATTTGGTATGCAACCAATATAGAGATTTATGACTATATTGATGCTTATAACAGATTACAATTTAGCGTTGATGGTAAAAGAGTAAAAAATCCATCAAGTATAACAGTTTGGTTTGAATACTCAGAGAAATTTATTAAAATAGAAGCAGGCGCAACTATAGAGATTTAAGGATAAATTTCTACTTCCTTTGGGATAATAAAATAAGCGATAAGCTTATAAATTAATAAAGGAAGTGGGCTAATGAAAATAGAAGGTTACTTTGAAAGCATAAAAAAAGCAAATGAAGCGGCTCAAAAGCTAAGAAATGCAGGGTTTAAAGGTGCATTCGTAGATATAAATGAACATAGGAATGATGCATATTCACAAAGTGGTCTTGTAGGTTCAGATGAGACACCAAGTTTATCACAGGCTGTTTCTGGTGGAATAGGTAATAGAGAGGAGGGGGCAAATTCTCCTCTTGCAGCAGCAAGTCCTATGGCAAGTGGAATGGGCGGCTTTGATGAGATAGCTAGTATAAATTGCAAGGTAGTTGCAGAAGTAAGTGATAAAAATATAGAGGATGCAAAGAAAATAATCACTAGTATGGAAGGAACTACAGATGATCCTAATACTAAGATACCTAAGGGCCTTGATAATATAAATGAGGATGAATTAATATTAAGGAACTTAAAGGAATAATTATGAAGATGCAAAGTAAATGCATCTTCTTTTTATATAGATAGCTTGGTTCAAGAACGTTTCAAAATAATGGAATTTGGTATATAATTGAAATAATAATGGCATGAAAGGAATTAATCGATGAGAAAATATTTTTTAGATAATATTAGATGGATGAGCATCTTGCTTCTCATACCTTTCCATACTTGTATGATTTATAATAACTTTGGAGAGAACTTCTATGTGAAAAGTGATGGTATCCCTTTACTTACTGGATTTATACAAATAACATCTCCATGGTTTATGCCTATATTATTCGTTATAGCAGGAATGAGTTCTTGTTATGCACTCACCAAAAGATCTCCGAAGGAATACATTGATGAAAGAAAATCAAAATTATTAATTCCATTAATATCCGGAATTTTAGTATTAGTTCCGATACAAACTTTTTATGCCGAAAAGTTTCATAACGGATATAGTGGAGGCTATTTTCATCAATATATATTATTTTTAACAAAAATAAATGATTTAACCGGGTATACAGGAGGTTTAACACCAGCACATCTATGGTTTATTTTGTATTTGTATGTTATTTCTTTAATATCACTACCAATTATAATAAGATATCGAAAAAGTAATAAAAAGATACCGATAGACAAGTTTTCTTTAGTAAAGATACTTCCAATGTTTATAATCTTTCTAATTATGAAACTTGTTTTAGATATAAGTGGAAAGAGCTTAGGTGAATATTTTGCTTTGTTTATGCTCGGGTATTTCATTCTTTCAGAAGATAGGGTTCAAGAGAAACTTGAAAAAAATAGATGGATGTTATTTATAGCATTAATACTCTTAACAGCTTTGAACTTGATATTTCATAATGTATTAAAGTGCTCTTATGGAACTATATACGATATTTTTGAAGGATTTTTATCTTGGATTGGCATTCTAGCAATTCTTGGTATGGGAAAACATTATTTAAACTTTACAAATGGAATTACAAGTTATTTCACTAAGGCATCATTTCCTTTTTATGTTTTCCACCAATCATTTGTAGTATTAGTAGGGTATTATGCATTAAAGAATATATCTTCAATTAGTGTACAAGTGGTTACTATAATAGGAGGGAGTTTTTTACTAACAATATTAGCTTATGAAATTTTAAAAAGAATATCTGTTACAAGATTTTTGTTTGGAATAAAGAAATAAAAAATTTTACTATAAATTTCATAACATTATAATTCCTATTTTGAAGAAAATAATAATATAAACTTACTATCTAGGAGGAAAAAATGTTATGGGAGAAAAAAAGGATGCATCTGTCTCTAGTCAACAACAAAAAGAAAAGAAGGCTAATAATAAGGGTACTAAACATAGCAAGAAAACACATAAAAAAGATTAGTTTTATAAGTAAAATAATATTTAAGTTAGTAAAGAGAAGGGAATAGTTATATTTTATTACCTTCTCTTTTAATTTAACATAAAGAATATATATAAAATGTTTAAAGTGTGGTAAAATATTCAATAAAATAATCTTATATAGAGGTGAGTTTATGATTAAACATATAGTAATGTGGAAGCTACAAGAGTTTGCAGAAGGAAAAAGTAAAGAAGAAAATGCTAAAGTGATTAAAGAAGGATTAGAAAGCTTAATAAATAAAATAGATACATTAAAAGCCATAGAAGTAGGCATAAACATAAATGAAACTGCACAAGCTTTTGATATAGTGCTTTATTCAGAATTTGATACAGTAGAAGGACTAGATGTTTATCAAAATCATCCTGAACACTTAAAAGTTGCTGGATTTGTAAGAAGTGTTGTAAGTGAAAGAGTTGTGGCAGATTACGAAGTATAATAAACATATTACAAGAAAGCACTTACGTTTAATATATAACGATAAGTGTTTTTTTACTCTTTAGGAATTTATAATAATTATTAACCTAGCCAGAAAGAAGGGGAAAATATGAGTTGGGTAAATGATATCGAAAGATATAATCCTTATAATGAGCAAGAAAAAAAAGACAAGGAAATGATGCTATATTATATAAATGCATTTGAAAATGTCCTAACAAGAGAGAATGAAATTGCCCATATGACTAGTTCAGCTTTTGTATTAAATAAGGAAAGAGATAAGGTTCTTATGATTTATCATAATATATATGATTCTTGGGGATGGACAGGAGGACATTCAGATGGTGAGAAGGATCTATTAGCAGTAGCTATAAGGGAAGCAAGAGAGGAAACCGGAATAAGGATAGCTAATCCTATAACTACTGAAATATTTTCTATAGATATATTACCTGTAGTAGGCCATGTGAAAAATGGTAATTATGTGTCTGCCCATCTGCACTTATCAGTAACATTCCTACTTGAAGCAGATGAAGAAGAGGAACTAGTAATTAAGGAAGATGAAAATAGTGGCGTTAAGTGGATTCCACTTGATGAGGTAGTGGATGCTAGTAATGAACCACATATGAAAAAAGTATATTCAAAAATAATTTCAAAGATTAAGTTACTTTAAAAAGTGGGGGATGTGTGTTTTGTTAAATCACGTAGGGACCAAGGTAATAGAAACTGAAAGGTTGAGACTTAGGCCTTTTAAGGTATGGGATGCTGAAGATATGCATAATAATTGGGCATCTGATGAGGAGGTTACTAGGTATTTAACTTGGCCAACTCATAAAACTATAGAAACTACGAAAAGGACTATAGAGAATTGGGTAAATGAATATAGTAATAATCAAAATTATAACTGGGCAATAGAATTAAAGGAAACTTGTAAGGTAATAGGATCTATGAGTCTTATGAATATAGATAATCGCAATGAAAATTGTGAAGTTGGTTATTGTATAAGTAGAAAATTATGGGGACAGGGAATAGCGACAGAAGCCTTTAAAGCAATAATTAATTTTGCATTTAATGAAGTAGGTTTTGAAAGAATAACCGGAAGACATGCAATAGAAAATATAGCATCGGGAAAAGTTATGGAGAAATGCGGCTTGCAATATGAAGGTGTTTTAAGAAAGATAAATAAAAACAGCAAGGGAGAACTCGTAGACTGCAAATACTACTCTATTTTGAAAGAGGAATTATAAATTTGATTTCATAAGGAAGGTAAAATATGAAAGTTTATATAAGTGTAGATATCGAAGGTATAACAGGAGTTACAAGCTGGAGTGAAACAGAAAAAAATCATAGTGATTTTGATAGATTTGCAAATCAAATGACTAAAGAAGTTAAGGCAGCATGTGAAGGAGCTTTTGAAGCTGGAGCTAGTGAAATATATGTAAAGGATGCACATGATAGTGCTAGAAATATTGATATTAATGAACTCCCCGAGTATGTAAAGCTTTCTAGTGGTTGGACTGGGGATCCTATGTGCATGGTGAGTGGAATAGATAGAAGTTTCGATGCAGCTTTATTTATTGGATATCATTCAAAAGCAGGCAGTGGGACTAGTCCCCTAGCACATACATTAAATACTTCAATATCACATATAAAAATAAATGATAATTATGTAAGTGAATTTTTAATTAATGCATATGCAGCTGCATTATATAATGTTCCAGTAGTTTTTGTCAGTGGAGATAAAGGATTAATTGAAGAAGTAATTTTAACTAATGGAAATATTAAAACTTTAGCTGTTAAAGAAGGTATAGGAGGAAGTACCATAAGTATTCATCCGAAGAAGTCAATAGAAGATACTAAATCATTAGTTAATAAAGCATTAAAAGAGGATTATAATTCTTGTAAAGTAAGTTTACCAAATGACTTTAAGGTCGAAATAGAATATCAGAAGCATGAAACAGCATATAGAAACTCTTTTTACCCAGGAGTAAAATTAATTAGCCCAAAGGCTATTGAATTTACTACAAATGATTACTATGAAGTATTAAGATTATTTCACTTTGTAGCTTAAGAGAAAATGGAGGTAATTAAATGAAAATAGCAAATGGAATTGAGATGCTAGAAATAAAAGCAAATGTTATGGGAAGAGAAAGTAGTATTAATCCAGTAATACTATGGGATGAAAAAAATGTTATATTAGTTGATACTGGATTTCCAGGTCAGATGAAGGAAATAAATGAAGCCATTGAAGCAGCAGGAATTGATGTTAATAAATTAGATACGATAATACTTACTCACCAAGATATTGATCATGTTGGAAATGCTTTAAGCTTTGTTAAAAGTTCGGAAAATGAAATAAAGGTTTTATGCCATGAAGAAGAGAAAAAGTATATTCAGGGAGATGAAACTCCAGTTAAATTAGCTAAATTAGAGAAAAATTTAAATTCATTACCAAATGAGATGAAAGATATGTATGAAAAACTTAAGGTAGGATTTGGATTAAGTAAAGTAAAGATAGACGAAATGTTAAAAGATGGAGAAGAACTTACATTTGCAGGAGGTACTGAAGTAATCTATACACCAGGTCATACACCAGGACATATTTGTTTATATATCAAAAAAAGTAAGGTTCTTATTGCAGGAGATTTGCTGACTGTGAATGATGGGGTTTTATCTAAGGCATCTCCAAATATAAATTATGATACAAATCTAAGTGATAAATCATTGGAGAAACTTAAAAAGTATGATATTGAAAAAGTGATATGCTATCATGGAGGGCTTTATGAAAAAAATGTTAATGAACGAATTAGTGAATTATCTCTAGAAGCTTAAATAATAATGGAAGGTGAAAGTATGTCCAGTAAAGATGTTAGAGAAATAGCCGAAGCATTTAATACCATAATAAAGTTTTTAGCTGCGAAAGACATAGAGGAATTATCAGCTGACGAACTGATAAAAAAGTATGGGATTAAAAAAGTTGATTTACTAATTATTTTAGGAAATGCGATTCCATTTATAGCAGAAGAGGGTGCAAGAGCATTTAAAAATAATTTAGCAGATGAAATAATGATAGTAGGGGGAGTGGGGCATTCTACTAAGTATTTAGTAAACAATATAAAAAACAGCGAAAAATATAAAGATATACACAGCGAAAATAGGGCAGAGGCAGACATATTAAAGGATATAATTATTAAATATGAAGAAGTTGAAGAAGAAAAGATAATTATTGAAAATAGATCAACTAATTGCGGGGCTAATGCTGATGAAGCTTATGAAGTTTTAAAAAGAAAGAGATTGAATCCTAAAACTATTTTGCTAATGCAAGACCCAACAATGCAGTTAAGAACCTGTGAATGTTTTAAAGAAACATGGAAAGGTGAAGAGGTAGTTTTAATAAATTATGCAGCTTTTGTACCTCAATTAAGGGAAACTCAAGGAAATCTTGAATTTGTAGATAATAATATTTATGGGATTTGGGATATGGAGAGATTCATATCTCTTATTATGGGAGAAATACCAAGGTTAAGAGATGATGAAAAAGGATATGGCCCGAAAGGAAGTGGCTTTATAGGTCATGTAGATATACCAGAAGAAGTTAATAGGGCATATGAAATGTTAACTGATTTATATGCAGAATATATTAGATGATATATAATTAAGTATACAAAGGTGTAAAGATGGAGGGGTTAAAGTGTTTTTGAAGGTTGGAGAAATCAGAGTATTTGTAGATAATAATACAAAAAGTGTTGTGAAGGATTTATATTTCACATATGCGGGATATAAGTGGAAAGATCCTAGAATTAAAAAAATTGTTGCAGGGTTTGGAAATAGTACAGGTATAAATACTTCAGGTATAGAAGAGAAGACTGCTTTAGTAATGTATCACGTAGATGAAAGTGGAAATAAACATGAATACAAAATATATGAAAGATTATTCGCTGGGGAAAATAGAGAAATATTGGTCAAGATTAACAATTTCAATGAAGATGGTAGCTTTGACATAAGTATTGATACAGAATATGATCATACAAGATAGAAGATGAATCGAAAGATTCATCTTTTTTTATAATATAAGAGACTACTAAAATTGTATCCATACATTTGCGTTTATACTTGATTGGAATATAATGTATATTAATAAAAAGGGGGTATTTTAATGAAAAGCAAAACAAGAAGAATCGTTTTAGTAGGAATGTTTGCAGCATTAGTATTTGTTGGCACATATATTAATATTCCAATTTATTATCCAGGTGGAAAGACCATGATACATTTAGGAACCACCGCTATTTTTATCGGAGCAATCTTTTTAGGGAAGGGTGCGGGACTCGCAGGAGGAATTGGCTCAGGACTTTTTGATTTATTAGATCCAGCATATGCAAGCATATCAATATTTACGTTTATTATTAAAGGATTAACAGGATTATTAGCAGGAGCTATTGCTTTTTCAGGGGGGAGAAAAGGTAACAATCATTTAATAAATGTAGTTGGATTTATTTTAGGAGGAGCGGTATCATTAGGTGGATATTTTATATTAAATCTATTTCTATACGGATATGGCGGAGCAATTATGAGATTAGGTAGTTCATTAATTACTACATCAATTGCGATTATAATAACTATACCGGTATCAATAGTACTAAGACCATTAATAAAGAAAAGTAGCATTAATTTATTAAATGATTTATAATGTACACAAATTAATATTAAGAATAATATAACAAAAAAGTCCAATATTATAGTTGGACTTTTTTGTTATTGCTTAATAATTACTAATAATGAAAGAAAAACAAAGGATTTTATAGGAAATAAGTACAAACAGACAATAAATGGTTAACGATAACCCATAATAGATTAAATACAAATTTGTTAAGAGTTATAAATAAACTTATAATAGGTTTATTGTAATGATTAATAAAGATCTATGGGGGATTATTATGGGGAGCTATAAAGCTAAAAATAGATATAATAGCATGAGAGAGTTAATATACTTAATTATAATATATATTCTTTTAACACTATTCATAATTATATTGGCTTATAATGTGTATAGTAATATTATAGGAAATACGAGTATAGCATCAATTGTAAACTACCTAACTAAACTATTGAAAGGAATCTGATTAATTTGATGTACATCTATAACTAAAGAAGAGTACTAATTTTGCGTAAAAGGGGGCTTAATTTTGAAAAAAAGTAAGGATAGGGAATTCAGAAGGTTAAAAGACCAAATTGTTCATATAGAAGAACTAGTAAAAAACTCAAATAATAATAGTCTAATGGAACAAGAAGTTACTTTAAGGAAAAAAATTAAGCAATTAAAATCAATGAAAGATAACGGCTTTAGAGGTTATAAAGATGTATATTATGATTACATGGAAATATATAAATATGTGTCAAAAAGGATAATAGAAGATTATAATAGGAAAAATGGAACGGATTTTAGCTTTGAAAAGACTGTAAGTGAAGATTATGATGGATTTATAAAGTCAGGAATATTAAGTGTTCTTTTAACTAAACATATCCCGAGGATATTAGAAAGAGAATTTGATAAAGCTTTCCCTAAGGATCCTAAAGATGAATATAAAGAAACTAGGAAATTAAAGAGAAAGTTTTATTTGCATTTGGGTGAAACTAATACTGGTAAAACCTATAATGCATTACAATCGTTGAAAAGTTCTACAAAAGGAGTATATCTTTCGCCACTTAGAATTTTAGCCTTGGAAAATTTCACAAGATTAAATATTGAAGGAGTCAAAACTAATCTAGTTACTGGAGAGGAAGAAGAAATAATTGATGAAGCTACCCATCTATCTTGTACTATTGAGAAACTTAATATAGATGAAGAATATGATTTGGCAGTGATAGATGAAATTCAAATGATTGCTGATGATTTTAGGGGATTTGCTTGGACTAGAGCTATATTAGGAGTAAAGGCCAGAGAGGTTCATGTTTGTGGGGCATTAAATGCAAAAGATATATTAATAAAAATAATTAAATCCTGTGGAGATGAATATGAACTTTATGAATATAAAAGAGATATACCACTAATTGTAGAAGACAAATCATTTAAGCTTAAGAACGTTAAAGCTGGAGATGGTTTAGTAGTATTTTCTAAGAAGAAGGTTTTAGAGTTAGCTAAGTATTTAGTAGATAATAGGGTAAATGCTAGCGTTATTTATGGAGATTTGCCTCCAGAAGTTAGAAAAAAGCAATATAAGGCATTTATAGATGGAGATAATAAAGTGCTTGTAACTACTGATGCCATAGGAATGGGAGTAAACTTGCCGTTAAAAAGAATTGTATTTATGGATATAAGGAAATTTGATGGTAATCAAGTTAGAAATCTGACTTCTCAGGAAATAAAGCAAATTGCAGGGAGAGCAGGAAGAAAGGGAATATATAATGAAGGGTATGTATCAGCATATGGTGATAACATAGATTTTATTAGATATAATATTGAAACTAAAGATGAAGATATTTGGGAAGTGGTTTTAGGTCCAAGTGAAGCTATAATCAATATTAAAAATATTCCACTTAAAGATAAACTTGCACTTTGGAGCATCAGAGATGTAGAAGGTAAGATCTACAGAAAGATGGATATTAGCGAGTATATTATTAAGCTAGAAAATATAAAATATTATAAGTTATCTCAAATGGATGAGTGGAAATTGATGAAGATTCCATTTGATGTTAGTGAAAGAGAGCTTATGGTAACCTTTTTAAACTATATAGATGAAATATTTATAGGGAAAAAGAAAGAACTAAGTAAGCCTAGAAATTTTATAAATGAACTAACAGATTGGGAAATATATTATCAAAAAATTGGCATATATTATTCCTTTGGTAAGAATTTCAACATAGAAATTGATAATGAATGGATAAAAGAAGAAAGAATAAAAGTAGGTAATAGAATAAATAAACTTTTAGGTGATATAAATAAAGATAATTATATAATTAAGATTGAAGAGGGTCTGTAAACTAAGAGATTCATTCATAAATCAGGGAACCAGCATAACAGTTTTTAATTGTTATGCTGGTTCTTTTATTTAAAGAGTATTAACTTAATAAGCCAATTATTCCTTTCAAAGCACCTATATTAATAGTTACCTTCATTGATATGTCCCCTTTAATATGAGCATTCTTTAAGATTTAACACTTATGTTAGTAATATAACTAACATTATGAGAACCCCCCTCGAATATTTTCAATATATTGGAAAAACAAACCATGGATATATTAAAATAAGTATAAAAGAGCGATAGTGGAATAAAGTGTTCAAAAGAAATTATTGATAAATTAATAACTTGTATAACATTGGCATAAATGTTGCTTGATTTTTTAGTGTGGCATAAATTGTTATGCGAATCATAGTACATGGTAAAAATATGAACAAGAAATGAACAAAAAGTTAATGCAAAAATCGTAAAAACTGATAAAATTATAGTACGCCAGAAAAATGTCGTAATCGGTCGAATATTATAAGTTAGAGGAGGGTTAATTTTAAGTTCCCTATAGATTAAGAATAGAGGAGGGGTAATAAATGAGGGAAATAAGTGAGATCATTAGCAGCGAGGACAAGAAAAATCCTTATACAGATCAAGAACTTGCTGATATGTTATCAATGCCTAGGATAAAGGTTATAAATGAAAGAAATAAACTAAATATTCCAGACTCAAGGGATAGAAGAAAAGATATCTTACTAAAAGACTTGAAAGAGATACTATCATTAAATCCCAATGTGTCAGAAAGAAAATTAACAGAATTAATGATAGATAGAGGATATAAAATTTCTAGGAATATTATTTCTAGAGTATTAAAGGAATTTGAGGGAGACTTTTTTCCAAAGGAAAAAGAAATTTATCAGCTTGAAGAAAGTTTACTACCTAAAATGCATACGCAAGATACAGGTTTCAATAAATTAATTGGATCTAATGGAAGTTTAAAAAACAAAATAGATTTAGCTAAGGCGGCTATACTATATCCACCAAATGGACTTCATACATTAATTTATGGAGGAACAGGAGTAGGTAAGAGTGAATTAGCTGAATGTATGTATGAGTTTGCAGTCAGTAATAATGTAAAGTCAAAAGATGCACCATTTATAATATTTAACTGTGCAGATTATGCTGAAAATCCTAACCTATTAATTTCTCAATTGTTTGGTGTAGTTAAAGGTGCGTATACAGGTGCTAATGCTGATAGAGATGGATTGGTTGAAAAGGCTAACGGTGGAATATTATTCTTAGATGAAATTCATAGACTTCCACCAGAAGGGCAGGAAATACTATTCTATTTAATAGATAAGGGCAAGTATAGAAGATTAGGAGAAACTAATACAGAAAGAAAAGTAAACGTTCTTATATTAGGAGCAACAACAGAAAACCCTGAATCAAATCTATTATTAACATTTAGACGTAGAATTCCAATGCTTATAGAATTGCCTAAATTAATAGATAGGCCTTTATCAGAAAGATTAGAAATATTAATAATGTTTTTAGTAAGAGAGGCAAATAGAATTAATAAGAATCTTTTAGTTTGTAGAGATGTTTTAATGAGTCTTATGTTATATAACTGTCAAGGAAATATTGGACAATTAAAAAGTGATGTACAAGTAATATGTGCTAAAAGTTATGTTAAGTATATGTCCAAAAATACTGATGAGGTAGTTATAGATTTAGAGGATTTAAGTAATTTCATTAAAAGCTCATTCTTAAAAGGTGGAACTGCGAATAAGACAGTAATGAATTTGGTTACAGATGATTTATATATTGATATAAAAAACATGGAAGGTTATAGAAATGAAATAAATCAATATATAAATGAAAATGAAATCTATCAATATATAGAAAATGAATATCAGACACTTGAAAAGCAGGGGCTTAAGGTGGAGGAAATTGATGAGATACTCCATGAGAAAGTTGAAAATAAGCTTGGAAAGATAATGAATAATAAAAATATAGCAAAACTTTTAAATATAAATGAGTTAAAGACAATTGTTAGACCAGAAGTTATAGATATAACTGAAGGGATACTTAAGATAGTAAGGGAAAAGTATCAGGTAATAAACAAGAGTTTCTTTATCGCACTCGCAATACACATTAATTTCACCATTGAAAGAATTCTAACTGGTAAAAAAATTATTAAATCAAACATCAATAAAAGTAGAAATGAATTGGTTCAGGAATTTGAGATAGCAGAAAAAATTAGAAGAATGATAGAAAAAGCAACAAAACTTAAAATTCCAGAGGATGAATGCGGATACATTGCATTATATATTAAGAAATTCTGCTCAGATGAACTAATTTTAGAACCTAAGGTTAGGGTCATAATAATTACTCATGGACATGTGGCTGAAGGTATGGCTGAAGTTGCAAACCAGTTACTAGGTGTAGATGATGCTATTGGTATTGAGATTGAACTAGATGAATCACCAGAGGATGCTTTAGAAAGAACTATAAAGGTAGTAAAGCAGGTGGATGAAGGAAAAGGATGTTTATTGCTTGTTGATATGGGTTCACTTGGGGGGTTTGCATCTGTAGTACAAGAAGTGACAGGAATAAGAACAAAAACTATTGGAAGAGTGGATACACTTATAGCATTAGAAGCAGTAAGAAAGGCATCAATTGAAGGAGACAATTTAGATAATATAGTTAAAGAATTAAATGAAGCAAAAATATATAAAGGAACCTTCAAAAATGAGATTGCAAATAAAGAGTTCTTAAAGAATAAGAAAAAAGCATTGGTGACAGTTTGCTTAACTGGGCAAGGAAATGCATTGAATATTAAAAAGTTTATTGAGAATCATCTTGATAGAAAAAATACAGGAATAAAAATATTCCCAATAGGCTTTATAGATCAACACGATATAGAAGAGGAAGTAAGTAGACTATCTGATGAATATGAAATAGTAGCAGTTTGCGGAACCATTAATCCTAAAGTTTCAAATGTACCATTTATTTCATACGAAAGCTTATTAAGTGGTAAGGGAATCAGTAGAATTGAAAAATTAATGGATCTATATATTGAAGAAGAAAAAGAAGAAGAGAAGGCAGAAAGTTTAGGAGAGTTAATTAATGAAGAACTTATCTACTTGGATTTAGATGCATTATCTAAGGAAGATGTAATAGATACAATGACACAAGCACTAGAAAACAAGGGATATGTTAATGGGAAATTTGCATTAAGCATTTACAAAAGAGAAGCCATGGGAAGTGGAATATTTAATAATAAGGTAGCTATTCCACATGGATTGCCTGAGAATGTTATAAAACCTGCCATATCAATTGCAAAACTAAAAAATCCAATACAGTGGGATAAGGATGTAATGGTAGATTTAGTTTTTATGTTGGCACTTAAAGAAAATAACAGAGATGAAATAAGAAAATTATTTTCTATGATTAGAGATGAAAACCTTTTAATTGAGCTGGCTTCAAAGGATTCAAATAAAGAAATAAAGAAAATGTTTTCATAAAATCAAAAGATGCCAAAAACTTGGCACGGAGATTGCTAAATAATATAGTGACTGGATTAGAAAGGAGAATAGAGATGGAAATAAGCAATTATATTAAGAAAGAATTGATAAAACTAAATCTACCATGTAAAAGCAGAAATGAAATGTTTCAGATGATGCATCAAGAAGCT
Organism: Clostridium paridis; assembly: GCF_016765615.1. GTDB lineage: Bacteria > Bacillota > Clostridia > Clostridiales > Clostridiaceae > Clostridium_T > Clostridium_T paridis. Next base: position 54,590 of record NZ_JAESWA010000005.1, read on the forward strand.
TATAAGTATGGATACGTTGAAGAAGATTTCTTAGAAGGATTATTGTCAAGAGAAGAAGTTTTCCCAACAGGAATTAAATTATCTAACTACAGTGTAGCCATTCCTCATACTGAAGCAGAGTATGTTAAAAATCAATTTATATCAGTGGTTGTACCAGAAAATCCAATAAGATTTAAGCAAATGGATGATGAGACATTGGAAACTGAAGTAAGTTTAATATTCATGTTGGGTTTAAATAAACCGCATAGTCAACTAGAAGTATTAAAAGAATTAATGAGTTTAATTCAAAAGGAGGATGTTGTAAAGGAAATAATATCTGCAAAGGATGAGGAACAAGTAAAAGAGTTATTAACTAACATCACTTTAGAAAACGTATAAATAAAATTTTAGGAGGAATTAATTATGAAAAAACGTATTTTAGTAGCTTGTGGAGCAGGTATTGCAACTTCAACAGTAGTTTGTGACAGAGTAGAAAGATTGGTAAAAGATAATAAAGTTGATGCAGAAGTAAGACAATGTAAAATAGCTGAAGTAGTTTCATTACAAGACGAGGCAGATTTAATAGTTTCTACTACAATTTTACCAACAACTTATAAAATACCAGCTATTAAAGCAACAGCATATATAACTGGTATTGGTACTGAAAAGTTAGATCAACAAATATTAGATCAACTAAAGTAAAACGATTTAAATCTGTCTTTTTATATAAAAGTAGAAAGACAGTTTAAATAAAAATAAAAAAATTTAGGAGGTAAATTATAATGGATAAACTTATGGGAATTGTTCAGTACATTTTAGGAATTGGACCAACGGCAATATTGCCAATCGCAATCTTAATTATCGGATTAATATTTGGAACAGGTTTCAAAAAAGCATTTAAATCAGGAATAATAATTGGTATTGGTTTCGTAGGAATTAATTTAGTAGCTGGACTTTTAACAGGAACATTAGGACCTGTAGCACAAGACATGGTTGCAAGATTTGGCTTGAACCTAACAGTAATAGATGCTGGATGGCCAGCAGCAGCTGCGGCAGCTTGGGCTTCACCAGTTGCAGCTATTCTTATACCAATATGTTTAGTAGTAAACTTAATAATGATTTTCTTTAAACTTACAAATACTCTTGATATTGATATCTGGAACTATTGGCACTTTGTTGCAGCAGGAGCAACTGGATATATAGTAACTGGTAGCTGGTGGTTTGCAATACTTTGTGCAGTATTATATGAAGTTATTGTTTTAGTAGTAGCAGATAAAACTGCACCAATGGTTAGAGATTTCTATGAACTTGAAGGTATATCACTTCCAACTGGATCTACTGCAGCTTTTGCACCTTTAGGATACTTAATCGGAAAAGTAGTAGAAAAAATACCTGGAATAAACAAATTACATGCAGATCCTGAATCAATTCAAAAGAGATTTGGTATATTCGGAGAACCTATGATGATGGGTTTAATATTAGGATGTATACTTGGAGCACTTGCAGGTCAAGATGGTGGAGCAATATTTAAAACAGGTATATCAATGGCAGCAGTTATGCTTTTAATGCCAAGAATGGTAAAGATATTAATGGAAGGTTTAATTCCAATATCAGAAGCAGTTAAAAATATGCTTCAAAAGAAATATGCTGGTAGAGAATTATATATCGGTATAGATGCAGCTGTATCAGTTGGTCATCCATCAGTTATGGCTACAGCATTAATACTAGTTCCTATTACTTTATTATTAGCAGTAGTATTACCAGGAAATAAAGTATTACCTTTCGGAGACTTAGCAACTATACCTTTCTATATGGCATTTATCGTTGGATTTAGAAAAGGAAATATTGTTCACTCTGTAATAACAGGAACTATATTGATAGCTATATCATTATTCATGGCAACAAACTTTGCAGATGTTCACACTTCAATGATGGCAAATGCAAACTTCCATATGCCAAATGGAGCAACTCAAATATCAAGTTTAGATATGGGTGGTAACTTATTTAACTGGTTAATATTAAAATTTGCTGAAGTAGCTAAAGCTATATTCTAGAATTTTAAATATATAAAATAATATAAATTTAGGAGGAGGAAATTATGAAGGCAGCAGTATTGCACTCAGTAGGAGATATAAGGTATGAAGACATTGACATAAAGCCTTATGGAGATGATGAAGTTAAAATAAAGGTTATGGCGGCAGGAATATGCGGGTCAGATCCTCCAAGAGCACTAAAGAGTTGGAAATATCCTCTACCTGCAATCTTAGGACATGAGTTCTCAGGATATGTAGTGGAAAAGGGTAAAAATGTTACAAATGTTGAAGTTGGCGATAGAGTAGTCGCTATTCCATTCGAGCCTTGTTATGAATGTGAATATTGTAAAAAAGGACACTTCTCACTTTGTGAAAATCATGGTATGTTAGGAGCTCAATCTTTTGGAGGTTTTGCTGAATATGCAAATGTTAAGGCAGCAAATGTACTAAAGATTGGTGACATTGATTATGAAGAAGCAGCTATGATAGAGCCACTAGCAGTAGCACTACATGGAGTACTTAATATTAAACCTCAACTAGGTGATGTAGTTGCAGTATTAGGGGCGGGTACAATAGGACAACTTACAATACAATGGCTTAAGGTTACAGGAGTTGAAAAGATAATTGCAGTAGATATTTCAGATAAAAAGATATCAGAAGCAATTAGTCTAGGTGCAGATATTGGAATAAATGCATTAAAAGAAAATCCTGTAGATAAAATATTGGAATTAACTAATGGTTTAGGGGTAGATATTTGTATTGAGAGTGCAGGTTCCAAAATCACTCAAGAACAATGTTTACTAGTAACTAAGAAAAAAGGAAAAATAGGATTTCAAGGCATTGGACATGCTGGTATAGAATTATCAGAAAAGGCTTTTGAAGGAATATTTAGAAAAGAATTAACATTACAAGGTTTCTGGAATTCATATTCAGCTCCATTCCCAGGTCAAGAATGGGTTAAGAGTATAGAATATGTAAAACAAAAGAAAATAAAACTTAAGGAGCTTATATCACATAGATTCTCTTTAGAAGATACAGCAAAAGCTTTCGAAATGATTAAAGAAAGAAAAGAAGAATATAACAAGATAATGATAGTACAAAGCTAAAGGGGGAATTTAAGTGAAAGCACTAACAAAAACTAAACCAGGATATGACAACATGGAGTTATTAGATATAGAAGAACCAAAGGCTGAGAAGAACTTAGTAAAGATTAAGGTTGAGTATAGTGGTATATGCGGATCAGATCTTCACTCCTTCAAAGGTGAATATGGAAATATAAAAACTCCAGTAGTATTAGGTCATGAATTCGCAGGAGTAGTAGTAGAAGTTGGAGAAGATGTAAGTAGCGTTAAAGTAGGTGACAGAGTTACTAGCGAAACAACATTCGAAACTTGTGGAACATGTGATTTCTGTAAGAGCAAAGACTATAATCTATGCTCATCAAGAAAAGGAATTGGAACTCAAGTTAACGGAAGTTTTGCAGAATATGTTATCTCAAGAGAAGAAAGTGTACATGTTCTTCCAGACAATGTAACATCACTTTCTGCAGCGTTAACAGAACCTCTTGCTTGTTGTGTACATGCCGCTTTAGAGAAGACAACTGTAGTTAAAGAAGATGTAGTTTTAGTATTTGGTCCTGGACCAATAGGATTACTTTTAAGCCAAGTAGCAAAGTCTCAAGGAGCTTATGTAATCATAGCAGGAGTTACAAAGGATAAAGAAAGATTAAATTTAGCAACTAAATTAGGAATAGACAGAGCTGTAGATTTACAACAAGAAGATTTAGAGCAAATCGTAATGGAGAAAACAAACAATTACGGAGTTAATAAGGTTTTTGATTGCTCAGGTGTTATACATGCAGTAAATCAAGGATTAAAGCTTGTTAAGAAAAAAGGAGATTTCGTACAAGTTGGAATATTTGCTAAAACTCTAAATGAAATGAACCAAGAATTAATTATTCAAAGGGAAATTAGATATATTGGTTGTAGGTCACAAAAACCAAGCTCATGGGAAATTTCTTTAGATCTTTTAAAGAATAAAAAGGTTGATACAGAAACTTTAGTTACAAAGATAGTAGACCTAGATAACTGGAGAGACGGAATAGATGCAGCAATGCAAGGCAATGAAATAAAAGTAGTTATTAGATCTTAATTTATAGAAGGAAGTGTTGTTATGAATGCTGATTTATTGAAAATACATTCGCAAAAAATAAGAGAAAAAATATTAGTGATGATAACAGAAGCTCAATCAGGACATCCAGGTGGATCTCTATCAATAGCTGATATATTAACAGTATTGTATTTTGAAAAAATGAATATAAATGTTGATGATTTAAGGGATCCTAATAGAGATAGATTTGTTCTAGCAAAAGGACATGCAGCTCCTGGATTATATGCAACATTAATGGAAAAAGGTGTTATCGGAGAAGAATGGCTTGGTAAACTAAGACAAATAAATTCTATATTACAAGGACATCCAGACATGAAAGCAATTCCTGGAATAGATATGTCAACTGGTTCTTTAGGCCAAGGATTATCTGCTGCAAATGGAATGGCTTTAGCTGGAAAAGTTAAGAATAAAGAATATAGAGTTTACACAATTTTAGGTGATGGAGAATGTCAAGAAGGACAAGTATGGGAAGCAGCAATGGCAGCAGCTCATTACAAATTAGACAACCTAACTGCATTTCTTGATTTCAATGGACTACAAATTGATGGTAAAAACTCAGACGTAATGAATATTAATCCAATAGATGAAAAGTTTAAAGCTTTTGGATGGAATGTAATAGTTATAGATGGACATGACTTTGAGCAAATAGGAAAAGCAATAGATGAAGCAAAGACAGTTAAAGGAAAACCAACTATGATTATTGCTAAGACTGTAAAAGGTAAAGGCGTATCATTTATGGAGAACAATGCAGGATGGCATGGAGTTGCACCAAGCAAGGAAGAATTAGTTGTAGCATTAAAGGAAATCAAGGGAGGTAATTAATATGAAAATGGCAACAAGAGAAGCATATGGCCAAGCTATATCAGAATTAGGAAAGACTAATGAAAATATAGTAGTACTAGATGCGGATTTGTCAAAGTCAACTAAAAGTGCAGATTTCAAAAAGGTTGCACCAGAAAGATTCTTTAATATGGGAATAGCTGAAGCTAATATGATTGGAACAGCTGCTGGTTTAGCAACTACTGGATTAATACCATTTGCATCAACATTTGCAATGTTTGCTGCAGGAAGAGCTTTTGAACAAATAAGAAATTCAGTAGCTTATCCTAAGTTAAATGTTAAGGTGGTTGCAAGTCATGCTGGTATAACAGTTGGAGAAGATGGAGCATCACATCAAGCTATAGAAGATTTATCATTAATGAGAAGTATACCTGGAATGGTAGTTATAAATCCTAGTGATGGAGCAGAAACAAAAGAAGCTATAAAAGCAGCTGCTGAATATTACGGACCTGTATATATTAGAGTTGGTAGAATGGCTGTTGAGGATGTTCATCCAAATGGTTGCAACTTCAAAATTGGTAAAGGTGAATTACTAAAAGAAGGAAGCAAGGCTACTATTATAGCAACTGGAATTACTGTAGAAATGGCACTTGAAGCTAGTAATGAACTTGAAGCGGAAGGTATTGATGTATCAGTAGTTAACATGGCAACAATTAAACCTATAGATAAGGAACTAATTGTAGCAGAAGCTAAAAAGACTGGAAAAATAATAACTATAGAAGAACACAGCATAATTGGTGGACTTGGATCTGCAGTATGTGAAGTAGTAAGTGAAGAAAACTTAGCAACTGTAAAAAGACTTGGAATGAATGATACATTCGGTCAATCAGGAAAACCAAAAGATTTAATGGAATTCTATGGACTTACAAAAGAACATTTAATAGATGAAGTTAAAAAGATAGTTTTAGGTTAATTAAAAATATAGAGATATAAAATATAAAACGGGGGAGTAAGTTATGGAAGTAATAATTTCACCATCATTATTGTCAGCAAACGTATGTAATTATGGAGAAGATTTTAAAGTTTTTAATGAAAAAAATATCAAAGCAATACACATAGATATTATGGATGGACATTATGTTCCAAATCTATCCTTTGGATTAGATCAAGTAGCTGCATTAAGAAAGTTAACAGATATTGAATTTGATGTTCACTTGATGGTAACAGATCCTGATAAATTTGTTGAGCCACTTGTGGAAGCTGGAGCAAATAGCATAACAATACATGCTGAAGTTGCAACTCATATGTATAAAAGTATTCATTACCTAAAAAGTTTTGGTATTAAAGCAGGAGTAGCAGTAAATCCAGCAACACCAATAAGTTGTTTAGAACATATTTATCCTCTAGTAAATAGAGTATTAATAATGTCAGTTGAACCAGGTTTTGGCGGACAATCATTCATCCCAATAGCTTTAGATAAAATTAAAGAACTTAATGAAATTAAGAAAAAAGGAAATTTTGATTTTACTATTCAAGTAGATGGGGGAATAACATTAGATAACATTAAAGAGGTTATAGATTGTGGAGCTAGAGACATTGTTATAGGGTCATCATTATTTAAACAAGACTTGTCTCAAAATATAGACTTGTTTGAAAATGTAATAAGTGAAATTAAGAATATCCCATAGCCCCCACATCAGAAAATATAAAGGTAGGAGAATATTGCGAGTATTCTCCTATTCTTTTATAAATTATACTACGTGAAAATAGTATTTACAATGAAAAATAACTTAGTAAGAATAGGAAGGTTGATATATATGAAAATTGCTATTGGCTGCGATCACGGCGGATTTAGATTGAAAAATGCTATAAAGGAATATTTAGCAGGAAAAAATATTGAAGTAGAAGATTTTGGAACTAATAATGCACAAAGTGTTAATTATCCTGAATATGCTATAAAGGTATCAAAATCAGTAATATCAAAGGAATGTGATCTTGGTATATTATGTTGTGGTACTGGAATAGGAATGTCAATAGCTGCAAATAAATTTAAAGGTATAAGAGCAGCAGTTGTTGGGGATACATTCTCAGCTAAAGCAACAAGAGAACATAATAATACTAATATTTTATGTTTAGGAGAAAGAGTAACCGGGGAAGGTCTAGCTTTAGATATAGTAGATACATGGATAAATGCAGAATTTCAAGGTGGACGTCATAGCGAAAGATTAGCTTTAGTAGAAAAAATAGAACAAGGTGAATTTTAATTAATAGCTAGGAGGAATTATTATGATGGAAGAGCTTAAGAGGCTTCAAAATGGTACTGATATTAGAGGAATAGCTATTGAAACTTCAGAACATAAAGTAAACCTTACACCTACAACTGTAAGATTTATTGGGAATGGATTTGTTAAATGGATTAAGAAAAATAAGAATAATGATGAGAAGATTAAGATTGCTATAGGAATGGATTCAAGATTATCAGGACCAGAAATCAGAGAAGCTTTAATTGATTTATTAATTAATGTTGGATGTGATGTGTATGATTGCGGAATGAGTACCACGCCAGCTATGTTCATGACAACAATTTTAGATGACTATAAATGTGATGGGGCTATAATGATTACTGCAAGTCACTTGCCTTATTTCTATAATGGGCTTAAGTTCTTTACTCCTAAAGGTGGATGTGAAAAGGAAGATATCAGTGAAATATTAGAAATAGCATGTGATTCTGAAATGATGTATACAACAAGAGGAGTATTAAGAATTGTCCGCTTTATAGATGAATATGCAAATATATTAGTAAATAAAATAAGAAGTGATGTGAAATCAAAAAATAATTATAACAAGCCACTACAAGATTTTAAAATAATTGTTGATGCTGGAAATGGAGCAGGCGGATTTTTTGCAAATAAAGTATTAGAAGAATTAGGAGCGGATATCGAGGGAAGTCAATTCTTAAATCCTGATGGGATGTTCCCGAATCATATTCCTAATCCAGAGAATAATGATGCTATGAAAGCAATTAAGGAAGCTGTTTTAAGAAGTAAGGCAGATCTTGGGATAATATTTGATGCTGATGTTGATAGAGCTGCAATTGTTAGTGCAGATGGAACTGAGATTAATAGAAATGCGCTAATTGCACTAATATCAGCAATAGTTTTAGAAGAGCATCCAAAGTCAATTATAGTTACAGATTCAGTAACATCTAATGGATTAAGAGATTTTATAACAGATCTCGGTGGAGTTCATCACAGATTTAAAAGAGGATATAGAAACGTAATAAATGAGTCTAAAAGACTAAATGATGAGGGGAAAGATAGTCAATTAGCTATCGAAACTTCAGGACATGCTGCATTAAAAGAAAATTATTTCCTCGATGATGGAGCATATCTAATAGCTAAAATATTGATTAAAATGGCTAAACTGAAAGAAGAAGGAGAAAGCATAGCAGCGTTAATTGATAGGCTTAAAAATCCATTGGAAAGCTCCGATGTTAGATTGAAAATAAAAACAGAAGACTTTAAAGCTTATGGACAGAAAATTATTGATGAGTTAAAAGAGTATGCAACATCAATAGATGGATGGAGTATTGAAGAAAAGAATTACGAAGGATTAAAGGTTAATTGTGATAAGAATAATGGAGATGGATGGCTATTATTAAGACTTTCATTACATGAACCCGTATTACCTTTAAATATTGAATCTGATTCTAAAGGTGGTATTAAAGAAATACTTAAAGTATTGAATCCTTTCATAGAAAAGTATGAGATGTTAGATTCATCAGACATGAAAAATATAGGCTAGAATATAACACTGATATAAGGAGAAGAAAAAAATGTTCTTAGATACAGCAAATATTAGCGAGATAAAGGAGATATCAGCTTTAGGATTTTTTAAAGGGGTTACGACTAATCCCACATTACTACTAAAGGAAAAAAAGAACAGGGAAGTTATTATAAATGAAATATTTGAAGCTTACTCTAAAATGCTTTTTGTACAAGCGGTAGGAGAAACTCATGATGAAATTTATAATGACTGTAAAAGAATTCTACAGATTGATTCAACTCGAATTGTCCTAAAAATTCCTGCAACAGTTGAAGGTATGAAAGTAATAACTTCTATAAAAAGAGAAAATAGGTATACTCCTATTTTGGCAACTGCTGTATGTTCAGTTGAGCAAGGAATAATTAGTGTGCTTGCAGGTTGTGATTATATTGCTCCTTATGTAAATAGAATGGAGAGTAACAATATTAATCCTTATGAGGTAATTAACAAAATAAGAAAGTATATTGACGAGAATAAGGTAGACACAAAAATTGTTGCAGCAAGTTTTAAGAATCCAAATCAAGTAAATGATGCAATTTTTTCAGGAGCACATACAGTAACAATACCTTATGATATATTAAATCAGATGTTAAATAAACAATTAGTAGTAGCTAGTGTTGATAAGTTCAATAAAGATGGGTATGAGCTTGAAGAATTAGGTAGATAGCAAAGGATTATTAGATAAAATCTATAGGGAGGTGTACTATATTGAAATTAGCAGCATCAATAATGTGTGCAAATCAGATAGAGTTATATAATGAACTAAAGAAATTAGAAGAAGCAAAAATAGATTTACTACATTGTGATGTAATGGATGGCATATTCGTAAATAATTTAGCTATGGGACCTTATGTTTTAGAAGCTATAAAAAAGTATACAAATATACCTCTAGACATACATTTAGCAACAGTGAATCCTGAAAAATATATAAAAATGTATGGATACTTAAAACCTGAGTATATATCTTTTCATATCGAAGCAAGTGAAAATGTTGAAAGAGATATATCATTATTAAGAGAATACGGAATAAAGCCTGCATTAGCAATTAGCCCAGAAACACCTGTCGAAAAAATAGAAAAGTATTTATCCATGGTTGATATGATATTAATGATGACAGTTGATCCAGGCTTTGCGGGTCAAAAATTTAGATATGAAGTTTTAGATAAAATTGATAAATTAAATGAAATGTTAAAAAAAGGTGCGAAGAGGCCAGAGATTGAAGTAGATGGATGTATAAATAGCATAACAATGGAACACTTAAAGAATAGAAATGTAGATATATATGTATTAGGAACTTCAGCACTATTTAATAATAATGGAATAAGCTTTAAGGATAAAGCGACTAAACTTCGAGCATAAACTCAGGAGTTTTAAAGCCTTTGTAGTTCATATAAATGAATTACAAAGGTTTTTATTTTAAAAGATGTGAAGTTTTGTGATACTAATACTACTAAGTGGTATAATTTAAATAGTATATAAAACTTGAGGTGAGACTATGAGTATAGAAAGATTAAAAGAAATAATTAAAGATTCAAATAACATAGTATTCTTTGGAGGTGCTGGAGTATCTACAGAGTCTGGTATACCTGATTTTAGAAGTGCTAATGGTTTGTTTAACCAAAAATTAAATAGAACATTTACTCCAGAACAATTAGTGTCACATACCTTTTTCATGAGATACCCTGAAGAATTTTTTGCTTTTTATAAAGCGAAACTAATATATCAAGATGCTAAACCTAATGATGCACATAAAGCTTTAGCAAAATTAGAGGAAATGGGGAAGCTAAAAGCTGTTATTACTCAAAATATAGATGGACTTCATCAAATGGCAGGAAGTAAGAATGTTTTTGAACTTCATGGATCAGTTCATAGAAATTATTGTATGAAGTGTCATTCATTTTATGATGCAGACTTTATTGTTAATTCAAAAGGGGTACCTACTTGCACTAAGTGTGGAGGAACTGTTAAACCGGACGTAGTTTTATATGAAGAAGGTTTAGACGAAGATACTATTAATGGAGCAGTTTCAGCTATAGCTAAAGCAGATACTTTAATTATTGGAGGTACTTCTCTTACAGTATATCCTGCAGCAGGGCTAATTAAATATTTTAATGGAAAGCATCTAATATTAATTAATAAAACATCTACTCAATATGATGGAGCAGCAGAGGTTGTAATTAATGAGAAGATTGGGGAGACTTTAAAACAAGTCATATAAATAAAAAGAACTCTAACTACAGTTGGAGTTCTTTTTTATTGTCGTAATAATAGATTGATTTATAGGAGAAATTACACAAAATTCATTAATTAGATAATAAATCATTATAAATTACGGTATACATTACCTGGTGTATCAATAGTAAGAAAACTTAGAAAGTAATAGGAATTTAGAGTATTTGGATAGTGAGGTTGGAAAAATAGGCTTTTTGTAGAAAAATGACGAAATATATGTGGTAAGATATTACTTGTCCCTAAGAGACACGGGGATAAACAAACAAACTGGTCTTTGAAAATTAAACAGAGGAAATGAAGTAAGATTTAGAAATAAACTTAAGTCAACGTAATCTTTTGAGTTAGAT
>NZ_JAESWA010000007.1 GCF_016765615.1 Clostridium paridis
TGATCCACTTTTAGCTAAAACTTGACCTCTTTCGATATCAGTTCTTTGAACACCTCTTAATAATGCTCCGATGTTATCTCCAGCTTGTGCTTCGTCTAGTAACTTTCTGAACATTTCTATTCCTGTTACTACTGTCTTTCTTCTTTCTTCACTTAATCCAACTACTTCTACTTCGTCTCCTACATGTAGAATTCCACTTTCAACTCTTCCAGTTGCAACTGTTCCTCTACCAGTGATTGTGAATACATCTTCTACTGGCATTAAGAATGGCTTATCTGTTGCTCTTTCTGGTGTTGGAATGTAGCTATCTACTGCATCCATTAAGTCTAAGATTGGTTGAATCTTTTCTGGATCTGTTGGGTTTTCTAATGCTTGTAATGCAGATCCTTTAACTATTGGAATATCGTCTCCTGGGAAGTTGTATTCGCTTAATAGTTCTCTTACTTCCATTTCTACTAATTCAAGTAATTCTTCGTCATCTACCATATCTGCTTTGTTTAAGAATACTACGATATAGTCAACTCCTACTCTTGATGCTAGTAGTATATGTTCTCTTGTTTGAGGCATTGGACCATCTGCTGCTGATACAACTAAGATAGCTCCATCCATTTGTGCTGCTCCTGTTATCATGTTCTTAACATAGTCAGCATGTCCTGGACAGTCAACGTGTGCGTAGTGTCTGTTTTCTGTTTCATACTCTACGTGTGCTGTGTTGATTGTAATTCCTCTTTCTTTTTCCTCTGGTGCTTTATCTATATCTGCATAGTTGAATGCTTCTGCAAATCCCTTGTTTGCTAATACTGTTGTGATT
>NZ_JAESWA010000008.1 GCF_016765615.1 Clostridium paridis
TATCGCAGCTTATCACGTCCTTCTTCGGCTCCCGATGCCAAGGCATTCACCATGCGCCCTTTATAGCTTAACCTATAAAGTAATTCATATCTTAAATCTAATAATATGCGAGTATTTCTTAGATTTAAATTCAGCTTTACATGAGTAACTATTAAATAGTTACATTTGCCAACTGGCTTTGTTTTTAAAAACAAATTTTATACTATGTGCAATTTTCAAAGAACTTTGTCACTAGGTTTTAGCGACATATAGTATTATATAAATATTAAGCTATTATGTCAATACCTAATATACTATTTATTTTCAATCATAACGATAATTTGTTTAAGAATACCTTCACCATCCATAGTTACCATATTTCTAACATCTATAAATTCACAGAATGTATTAGTGTTCTTCACAACTGACTCTATTGAATTTAATATGTATCTAATTGTAGGTGTTAGTAATATTCCATCAAAATAACTTATATTCTTAGACAACTTAATAAAATCCAAATTAACATTTGTCCATATAATTAATAAATCATATGAATTAAAATCTTCAATACTTTTCTTATTCTTAATGGAAGAGAAACTTTGAGTAGCTATCTTTATACCATACAAACCCCCATTAGACTTAACTTTATCGGCCAGCATACTTGCTATTATCTCACCTGAACAAACTAATAAGAGCACTTTCATAATATCCCCGCCATTATAATTATATATTTTAGTGCAAAAAAAGAACTACCCTCGAGTAGTTCTTTAAATGTACTTTCAAAATTAAACAGAGGTAGTAATCTTTAAAGTGCAATTTATTATTTTGTTTACTTAACACTTACTCGAATTTTAGTTGGACTAAAATTCTTCATTATAAGTTTAAGTATGTTCTCCATAGAAAGGAGGTGATCCAGCCGCAGGTTCTCCTACGGCTACCTTGTTACGACTTCACCCCAATCGCTGACCCTACCTTCGGCCGCGCCCTCCTAAA
>NZ_JAESWA010000009.1 GCF_016765615.1 Clostridium paridis
ACGGTACTGCTTCACTATCGGTCATCGGGTAGTATTTAGCCTTGGGAGGTGGTCCTCCCTGCTTCCCACAAGGTTTCACGTGTCTCGTGGTACTCTGGATCAGAACTGACTATTTCGCATTTTTATCTACAGGACTATTACCTCCTACGGTGGAACTTTCCAGTTCTCTTCGATTAACGCAATTTAGTATTTATGTTCTGTCCGCAACCCCAGAAATAAATTTCTGGTTTGGGCTCTTTCCTTTTCGCTCGCCGCTACTAGGGAAATCGATTTTTCTTTCTCTTCCTTCAGGTACTTAGATGTTTCAGTTCCCTGAGTGTACCCTCCTTAAGCTATGTATTCACTTAAGGATACATGGGGTTTCCCATGTGAGTTTCCTCATTCGGAGATTTCCGGATCACAGGCTATTTGCGCCTACCCGAAACTTATCGCAGCTTATCACGTCCTTCTTCGGCTCCCGATGCCAAGGCATTCACCATGCGCCCTTTATAGCTTAACCTATAAAGTAATTTATTTTAAATCTAGTAATATGCGAGTATTTCTTAGATTTAAATTCAGCTTTACATGAGTAACTATTAAATAGTTACTTTTTTGCCAACTGGCTTTCTTTAATAATAAAGAAATTTGTACTATGTGCAATTTTCAAAGAACAATTTAAACAACTTTTGGTCGTTCAAAATTAAACAGAGGTAGTAATCTTTAAAGTGCAATTTATTATTTTGTTTACTTAACACTTACTATTGTAAGTTTAAGTATGTTCTCCATAGAAAGGAGGTGATCC